>CAWHKZ010000013.1:0-47557 GCA_963830165.1 uncultured Acidimicrobiaceae bacterium | reverse complement strand
CTCTGACCACCACCACGGTGGCGTCGTCAGCCGACCCTTCGACCTACGGGCAGGCCACGCAGCTGACGGCCACCGTGTCGCCGGCCGACGCCACCGGGTCCGTGCAGTTCGACGTCGACGGGGTCGCCCAGGGCGCGCCCGTGGCGTTGGTGGACGGGGTGGCGACGCTCCCGCTGTCGTCGCTCCACGTGGCCACCCACGCGATCACCGCCACGTACGTCCCCGCCGGCGGGTACCGCGCCTCGTCGGGGGCGCTGGCCGGCGGCCAGACGGTGGACGCCGCGCCGCTGACGGTGACGGCGTCGAGCCCGGGCGTGGTCTACGGCAGCCCGGTGCCGACCGTCACCCCGGCCTACACCGGCCTGGTCAACGGCGATGCGGCACCGGCCACCGCGCCCACGTGCACGACCACGGCGCTCGCCAGCTCGGGGGTGGGCACCTACGCCACCACCTGCAGCGGTGCCGTCGACCCGGACTACACGATCAGCTACGTCGCCGGCTCCGAGTCGATCACCGCCGCCGGGTTGACGGTGACGGCGTCGAGCCCGAGCGTCCCCTACGGCAGCCCGGTGCCGACCGTCACCCCGGCCTACACCGGCCTGGTCAACGGCGATGAGGCTCCGGCCACGCCGCCCACCTGCACGACCACCGCCTCGGCCACCTCGAGGGTCGGTCTCTATCCGACTTCCTGCCACGGCGCGTCGGATCCCGACTACACGATCAGCTACGTCGCCGGCTCCCAGTCGATCACCGCCGTGCCCCTGACCGTGACGGCGTCGAGCCCGACCGTCGTCTACGGCAGCCCGGTGCCGACCGTCACCCCGGCCTACACCGGCCTGGTCAACGGCGATGCGGCCCCGGCCACCCCGCCGACGTGCACCACGGCGGCCACCGGCGCGTCGCCGGTGGGCACCTACGTGACGAGCTGTGTCGGCGCCGCCGATCCCGACTACGACATCACCGCCATGCCCGGAACCGAGACCGTCGGCCCGGCCCCCCTGACCGTGACGGCGTCGAGCCCGACCGTCGTCTACGGCAGCCCGGTGCCGACCGTCACCCCGGCCTACACCGGCCTGGTCAACGGCGATGCGGCCCCGGCCACCCCGCCGACGTGCACCACGGCGGCCACCGGCGCGTCGCCGGTCGGCACCTACGTGACGAGCTGTGTCGGCGCCGCCGATCCCGACTACGACATCACCGCCATGCCCGGAACCGAGACCGTCGGCCCGGCCCCCCTGACCGTGACGGCGTCGAGCCCGACCGTCGTCTACGGCAGCCCGGTGCCGACCGTCACCCCGGCCTACACCGGCCTGGTCAACGGCGATGCGGCCCCGGCCACCCCGCCGACGTGCACCACGGCGGCCACCGGCTCGTCGCCTGTCGGCACCTACGTGACGAGCTGTGTCGGCGCCGCCGATCCCGACTACGACATCACCGCCATGCCCGGGACGGAGTCGATCACCTCCGCGGTCCTGACGGTGACGCCCGAGGCCCAGACCATCACCTTCGGCCAGGCCGACCCGACCTTCACCTACGGCGTCACCGGGTTCCGCAACGGCGACACGTTGGCCTCGCTCCCGGCCCGGCCGACCTGCTCGGTGGCCGGGCCGCACACGGCGGCGGGGACCTACGTCATCGCCTGCGCCGGGGGATCGTCACCGGACTACACCTTCGTCGAGACGGCCACCGCCACCCTGACCGTGACGGTCCGGAGCGCCACCGGCTCCCCGGCCCTGGCCCCGACGGACGCCGTCGTGGGACTGTCGGACATCCCCGGCGGCGGTGGCTACTGGGAGGGTTCGGCTTCCGGCGGCGTCTTCGCCTTCGGCGACGCCTCGTTCCACGGCTCGATGGGCGGCACCCACCTCGACGCGCCCATCGTGGGCCTGGCGGCCACGCCCGACGGCGGCGGCTACTGGGAGGTGGCCGCCGACGGCGGCGTCTTCGCCTTCGGCGACGCCTCGTTCCACGGCTCGATGGGCGGCACCCACCTCGACGCGCCCATCGTGGGCCTGGCGGCCACGCCCGACGGCGGCGGCTACTGGGAGGTGGCCGCCGACGGCGGCGTCTTCGCCTTCGGCGACGCCTCGTTCCACGGCTCGATGGGCGGCTCCCACCTCGACGCGCCCATCGTGGGCCTGGCGGCCACCCCCGACGGCGGCGGCTACTGGGAGGTGGCCGCCGACGGGGGCGTCTTCGCCTTCGGCGACGCCTCGTTCCACGGCTCGATGGGCGGCTCCCACCTCGACGCGCCCATCGTGGGCCTGGCGGCCACGCCCGATGGCGGGGGCTACTGGGAGGTGGCCGCCGACGGGGGCGTCTTCGCCTTCGGCGACGCCTCGTTCCACGGCTCGATGGGCGGCTCCCACCTCGACGCGCCCATCGTGGGCCTGGCGGCCACGCCCGATGGCGGGGGCTACTGGGAGGTGGCCGCCGACGGGGGCGTCTTCGCCTTCGGCGACGCCGCCTACCTCGGCTCGGTGCACCGCTGACGGGCACCTCCTGATCGGCGCCCGGACGTGCGTCCCCGCTGCCCCGTGGGGGCGGCACCCGGCTGTCGTATCCTCGCAGGAGCGGCCGGTGGAGAGGATGGGGAGCGATGTCGAGTGCCAGGGGTTCGGACCCGTACGCCGAGACCGAGGACCAGACCGCACTGCGGCAGCTGGCCCGCGAGGTGGGGCGGCGGGCGGTGGCGCCCCTGGCCCGCGACGCCGACCTGACCGGTGAGCTCCCGAGCGAGGCGATCGCCGCCCTGGCCAAGGCCGACCTGTTCCGGGTGACCATCGGCGAGCAGTGGGGTGGCCTGGGCCTCGGCGACGTGGAGGCGGCCATCGTGCTCGAGGAGATCGCCCGGCACGACGTGTCGACGGCCATCTGCTGCCAGCTGGCCTTCAACGGCCCCGCGCGGGGCATCGAGCACCTCGGCGGCGACGCGCTGAAGGACCGGTGGCTGCCCCGGGTGGCCGACGGCGAGGCCATCGTCAGCATCGGCATCACCGAGCCCGATGCCGGGTCGGCCGTCCAGAACATGCGCAGCGCCCTGGTGGACGACGGCCCGGGCCGGTTCCGCCTCAACGGCTACAAGAACTACTCGACCCTGGGCGACGTGGCCCAGGGCATCCTGGTCTGGTGCCGCTGGCCCGGCGGCGAGGGTGCCAAGGGCATCGGCGCGGTGATCGTCCCCATGGACCGCGACGGCGTGGCCGTCACCGGCCGCCACCACGGCATGGGCATCCACGCGGCGACCGAGGCCGAGGTGGCCTTCGACGGCGTCGCCGTCGCCGAGGAGGACATCCTCGTGGCCGGTGTCCCCGGCACCACCGAGGCCTTCAAGGTGCTGCTCGGCCACCTCAACCACGAGCGGTGCGGGAACGCCGCCATGTGCGTCGGCGCGGCCCAGGGCGCGCTCGAGCACGCGGTGCGCTACATGCACGACCGCGAGGTCGACGGCCGGCCCATCAGCGACCTCCAGGGCCTGCGCTGGAAGGCGGCCGACATGGCCGTCCAGCTGGAGGGCGCCCGCCTGCTGCTGACCCGGGCCGTCCACCTGGCCGGACCCGGGGGCACGCCTCCGCCGTTGGAGACGGCCATGGCCAAGGTCGCCGCCAACCTCGCCGCCAAGTTCGTCTGCGACGAGGCCATGCAGATCCACGGCGGCTACGGGTACAGCCACGAGTACCCGGTGGAGCGGGCCTACCGGGACATCCGCGGCCTGTGCTTCGGGGCGGGAACGGTGGAGGCGCAGCGCAACTACGTAGGCGGTGCGGTGGTGGCCGGTCGCACCTCGGTGTCGCCCGGCTGGATGGAGCCGCTGGTCGACTGAGGCAGCTCCCGGGCCGGCGCCCCGGTCGCGCTCAGGCCCCCGGGCGGAGGAAGCGGCCCTCGGGGTCCCAGCGGCGGAGCCGTCCGACCAGCGCGGGCTCCGGCGGCGCGAGCTCGCCGACCTCCTCGGCCACGGTCAGGTCCCAGGGGCACCGGGCCCGCACGGCCTCGACCCGTTCGGCCACGGTGCCCGCACCCGAGGCGACGGCGGTCAGGGTCAGCTCGCCGGTCCCGTCCTTCTCGAACAGTGCGAGATCGGTCACGAGAGCGCGTACCCGGTCGCCCACCGAGGTCACGTAGGGGACCTCTCCGACCAGGCGCCGGGAGGTGAGCGTGGTCATGACCACGACCTCGTCGGCGCTCGAGGCCACGTCGTTACCGCCGCCGGATCCGACCAGGAAGACCGTGCCCGGCACGATCGTCGAGTTGATGTTGCCGCGGCGGTCGATCTGGGCGGCGCCCAGGCAGCCGAGCAGCGTGGTCCCCGGACCGCTGACCAGCGTCCCCAGCACCTGGTCGGCGTCGCCCAGCATGGTGGCCGTCGGGAAGCTCCGGTGGTTGAAGACGAACGGGTCGGCGGGTGTCGGCTCGTAGCCCCACAGCCCGAGCTCGGCGGTCAGCACCACGTCGGAGCCGTCGTCGCGGGCCAGCTCGACGGCGAGCCAGGCGGCCAGGTTGGCCACACCGGCCCCGGCCAGCACGGCGTCGGCCCCGAGGGCGGTGACCCGCCCGGCGAGGTAGCGGGCCCCGTGGACGGCGGCGGCCTCCCAGGCCACCACCGGGGCGTCGAGGTCCGGCGGATGGGCCGCCTCGTCGTCGCGCCACGAGTCCGGCTCCGCCCGGCGGCGCAGGCGGTCGACGCGTGCCGGGCCCAGGCGCTCGAGGTACCGCTCCTGGTCGGGCGGCTCGAGGACCCAGCGCTCGATCCATTCGTCGAAGTCGTCGCCGTGGCTGGCGGCGCGGGCCTCGGCCCAGAACTCGAGGTCCTCGCCGTAGGGGTCGACGGGGGTGTCCCGGGCGAAGAGACCCCCCGGATGGGCCCCCATCGGGGTCTCGGCCACGGCCAGCACCCGGTGCCCGGGCACGCGCACCAGATGGGACCAGGGACGGATGTCGTCGACCACCCGGTCGACGGTGGCGACGACCCCCCGCTTGGCGGCCAGCGCCCCCCAGACGCCCTCGAGGCCGGGGGCGTTGAAGGCCAGGTTGCCCTGCCGGTCGGCCACGGGCGCGTGGAGCAGGGTGATGTCGGGGGCGTAGGCCTCGAGCATCCCCACCTCGCCGAAGGGCGTGGTCACCCGTGCGTAGCCGGGGTTGTCGGCCATCGACGAGCCGGCCAGCGAGGCGGTGGTGACGGCCGGCAGGCCCCGGGCCGCGGCCTCCAGGCGCTGGAGGAAGGTCAGGAACGACCAGTGCTCGACCTCGACCGAGCCGTCGAGGTAGGCGGAGGCGAACCACGGGTTGGGGGAGAAGTTGGGGAAGACGTCGCCCGAGTAGCCGGTGACCACCTTGGAGACGAGTCCGCCCCGGAAGAACAGGGCGCCGAGGCTCGACAGGCTGAGCATGACCAGGGTGAAACCGGGGTCCCTGCCCCACCAGGCCCGCACCAGGTGGCGCGCCCCGGCCGTCCAACGGGTGTGGTTGGTGACGACGTGGACGGCGTCGCCGGCGCGGACGTGGGCGACCGCGTCATCGAGGGAGCAGACCTTGTCGGACATGGGCAGGAAGCTAGCGGACACCGCCGGATAGCATCCGGCGATGATCAACTACGAGGTCGGCGAGGACCGGGTCGGACGCATCACGCTGGACCGGCCCGAGGCCCGCAACGCCCTGACCGTCGAGATGCGCGACGACCTGGTGGCCGCCGTGCGCTCGGCCCGGGCCGATGCCGGGGTGCGGGCCCTCCTCGTGGCCGGCACCGGGGACTCGTTCTGCTCGGGCATGGACCTGCGGGCCTCCACCGTCAGCCGGGCCGGCGGGGCGGGTTTCGACCCCCGGTCCACGAGCGAGGCGCTGCGCATCGGCGTCCAGACCTTCATCCGGGAGCTGTGGGAGCTGGACAAGCCGACCGTGGCCGCCGTCAACGGCACCGCCGTCGGCCCCGGGGCCCACCTGGCCCTGGCCTGTGACTTCGTGCTCGTCCAGCCGGCCACCCGGTTCATCTGGTCGTTCGCCCGGTGGGGGCTGGTGGTCGACGCCGGCGGGGCCTACCTGCTCCCCCGTCTGGTCGGGCTGCCCCGGGCCAAGGCGATGGTCCTGCTCGGCGAGGAGGTGGTGGGCGCCGACGCCGTGGCCTCCGGCCTCGCCTACCGGTGCCTCGACTCGGTGGACGAGCTGGCGACCGCCGGCGACGAGCTGGCCGTCCGCCTGGCCCAGGGCCCGACCCGGTCACTCGGGCTGTCCAAGCAGCTGCTCAACGCCAGCTTCGAGACCACCCTGCCGGTGTCGCTCGACCGCGAGGCCCACTTCCAGGCCCTGGGCACCGTGTCGCCGGAGATGGCCGAGGGCATGGCGGCGTTCAAGGAGCGGCGCCCCCCCGACTTCATCGGCTCGTCGGGTTCCGCCGGGGACTGAGCACCACCCGGGCGACGGTGGCACCCGGATGGCCGACCCGGGGTCAACCGCTCCGGGATGCGTCGAGGGCGAGGCAGGCACCGGCCGCGTCCTCGGCCGCCCGCCGGGCGGCCAGGACGCTGTCGTCGGCCAACCGCTCGAGCCGGGGGACGAGCTCGGGCTCGTCGGCGAGCAGGCGGGCGAGGCCGTCGAGGTCGATCGAGCCGTCCGTCGCGCTCAGGGCCACCACCCGAGGGTCGAGCAGGCCGTCCACCCACCGGTCGCTGACGGCGCGGTGGACGGACCACGGTCGACCCCGTTCCTCGCAGACCCGCACCACGGCGGCCGACTCCATGTCCACCCCGAGCCCGCCCTCGGCGAGCAGGCGCCGGCTGAGCTCGTCGTCGAAGTGCACCTCGGCCGTGGTCACCAACGTGCCCGTCCGCTCCGCTCCGGTGGCGGGTGCGTGCCGGTGGACGGCGCCGGTGGCGTGGTCCACGACCAGCTCGGGGTGGAGCACCGTGCCCACCTCGATGCCGGGGTCGAGCCCGCCGCAGATGCCGACCACCATGACGTGGTCGACGGGCGCATCCGCCGCCGACCGACCGTCGAGCAGCCGGGCCGTGGCCGCCGCCGCCGCCTCGGGACCCATGCCGGCCCGGACCGCCGTCACCACCGAGGTTCCGACCCGTCCGGTCCACGCGTCGTCGCCGGAGGGCGCCAGCCCGAAGGCGGTCGACGACCGCGTCGAGCTCCAGGGGGAGCGGGGCGAGCACGGCGACGTGACGCGGGGCGGCGGAGGGGGAGTCAGACGACGCCGTCGGCCCGGTACCCTTCGAGCTCGTCCGCCGACAGTCCCACCAGGTCCCGCCACACCTCGTCGTTGTGCTGGCCCAGCAGCGGGGCGGGCCGGGGGGCGACGGGTACCCGCCCGTCGAGCCGGGGGACCGGAGCCTGCTGGCGGTGCGGACCGGCCACCGGATCGTCCACGGTGACCAGGTCGCCACGGGCCGCCACGTGAGGATCGGCCAGGATGTCGGCGGCCGTGTAGGCGGTGGCCACCGGGACCTCGTGGGCGATGCACGCCGCCTCGATCTCGGCCGCCGTGAGGCCCGACGTCCACGCGGCCACCAGGTCGTTGATCTCGTCGGACCGGGCGGCCCGTTGGGCCAGCGTGGCCCACTCGGGGTCGTCGGCCAGCCCGGGCCGGCCCATGGCCGCGCACAGCCGGCGGAAGTTGGTGTCCGAGCCGGCCACCACGCAGACGTAGGTGCCGTCCGACGTCGGGTAGTTGTCGAGCGGGGCCGAGTTGGCCATCCGGTTGCCCTCGCGGCCGCGGGTGATCCCCAGCCGGTCCTGGGCGGCGATCGTCCACTCCAGGATGCGCAGGACCGACTCGGTCAGGGAGGCGTCCACCACGCCGCCGCGCCCGGTGCCGTCGGGTCCGTCGCGCCGGTAGAGGGCGGCGGCCACCGCCGAGGCGGCGAAGGTGCCGGTCAGGTAGTCCGAGACCGACAGCCCGGGGCGTACCGGGGGCCGGTCGGGGTAGCCGGTCAGGTGGAGCAGGCCCCCGTAGGCGATGCCCATCCGGTCGAGCCCGGTCCGTCCGGCGCTCGGGCCGTCCTGGCCGAACACGCTGATGCGGGCCCACACCAGGCGGGGGTCGCAGTCGTCGGGGCCGATGCCCCACCGCTCCATGGCCCCGGGCCGGAAGTTCTCGCACACCACGTCGGCCGTGGCCGCCAGGCGCCGGAACAGGTCCTGACCGTCGGGTCGGCGCAGGTCCAGGGTGACCCCCCGGCGGCCCCGACCCTCGACCGCCCACCACATCGAGTAGCCCGGCCCGTCGTCGTCGGTGGGGGCGAAGGGCCCGATGGTGCGCATGAAGTCGCCACCACGGGGGTCCTCGACCTTGACGACGTCGGCGCCCAGGTCGCCGAGCAGGCCGGCGCAGAACGGCGCACTGATCCGGGTGCCGACGTCGATCACCCGCACGCCGGCCAGCGGCGGCCGGTCGTCGCCGACCCGGGCGGCCCCGTCAGTCACGGTGCTCGGCGAAGACCTCGGACATCGACCCCTTCTCCTGGCGGGCCCGCAGTGCCGAGGTGGCCGTCTCCGAGTTGTGCATCCAGTGGTGGGCCATGAAGTGGTACTTCCACGACGCGTCCTTGCCCATGAAGGTGGCCGTCTGGTTGAGGGAGTCCTTGACCACCTGGGCGGTGGCCGGCGGGACCAGGGCCACCCGGTCGGCCAGCTCCTCGACCCGCTCGGTGAGCTCGGCCCGGGGCACCACGCGGTTGACCAGGCCCAGGCGCCACGCCTCCTGGGCGTCGAGCTTGTCCCCGGTGAGCAGGAACTCCTTGGCCTTGCGGATGCCGAGCTCCCACGGCTCGACCAGCAGTTCCACGCCGGCGCCGGTCATGCGCAGCACCGGGTTCTGGAAGGTGGCGTCGTCGGCGGCCACGATGAGGTCGCACATGCAGGCGAGCATCAGGCCGGCGGCCACGCACGCCCCCTGCACGGCGGCGATGGTCGGCTTGCGGAAGTTGTAGATCCGCCTGCACCGGTCGACGTACATCACCTGCTCGTGGCGGAGCTTCCCC
Source organism: uncultured Acidimicrobiaceae bacterium (assembly GCA_963830165.1). GTDB lineage: Bacteria > Actinomycetota > Acidimicrobiia > Acidimicrobiales > RAAP-2 > Bog-756. The sequence continues at coordinate 38,579 of CAWHKZ010000013.1, read as the reverse complement.
TCGGGCGTGTCGCGCATCCTGCGCCACTCGTCGGCGCTCGCGTCGCCCAGCAGGGCCTTCAGGTCGTGACCGGAGGAGAAGTGCTTGCCGTTGCCGGCCAGGATCACGACGCGCACCTCGTCGTCGGCGTCGGCCCGGTCCAGGGCGTGGTCGATGCCGTCGATCAGGGCGGTGTCCTGGGCGTTGGCCACCTCCGGCCGGTTCATGGTGATGGTGGCCACGTGGCCACGGGTGCTGTAGAGGACCACCTTGTCCCGGTCGGTCACGGGTACTTCAGGCTCGTCTGGTCTCTGGTGCGGTGGCCGTCGCCGGGGCAGGCAGCGAGGACCCGCTCGCCGATGATGGTGCGCTGGATCTCGTTGGTCCCCGCCCATACCGAGGACGCCTGGTAGTAGAGCCAGGAGCGCTGCCACTTCGCCCCCGCCGGGATTGTGGTCGGCGCCCTTGCCGAGCGGGGCGGCGTCGCCCAGGACGGCCATGGCCGTGTCGTGGAACCGCTTGCTCATCTCGCTCCAGTAGAGCTTGAGGGCACTGCCCTCGGGGCCCGGGTCCCGGCCCTTGGACAGCCGGCTGATGCTGCGGAGGTTGTGCAGCTGGAAGATCCGGACCTCGACGAAGGCCTGGGCCAGGCGCTGGCGCGTCCGCACGTCGTCGAGCGCCGCCGGTGGACGCGGCCAGGCGGAGCAGCTCCTCCAGGAGCTGCATGTGGATGACCAGCTGGCGCGGGTTGGTGCCCCGCTCGTGGGAGAGGGTCGAGTTGGCCACCCGCCAGCCCTCGTGCTCGGGGCCGATCAGCCGGTCCGCCGGCACGAACACCCCGGACAGGAAGACCTCGTTGAACTCGGCCTCGCCGGTCAGCTGGACCAGGGGCCGGACCTCGACCCCGGGCGCGTGCATGTCGACCACGAGGTAGGAGATGCCCCGGTGCTTGGGGGCGTCGGGGTCGGTGCGGGCCAGGCAGACGCCCCAGTCGGCGAACTGGGCGTAGGAGGTCCACACCTTCTGCCCGTCGAGCACCCAGCCGCCGTCGACGGGGGTGGCCCGGGTCGACACGCCGGCCAGGTCGCTGCCGGCCCCGGGCTCGCTGAACAGCTGGCACCAGAGCGCGTCGGCGGTGAGGATGCCGGGCAGCCACCGGGCCCGCTGCTCCTCGGTGCCGTGGGCCAGCAGGGTCGGGCCGGCCAGGTTGATGCCGATCCGACCCACCATCTCCGGGGCCCGGGCGCGGGCCAGCTCCTCCTGGACGATGAAGTGCTCGGTCGGGCCGGCGCCGCGTCCGCCGTAGGTCTCGGGCCACGTGACCCCGACCCAGCGGTCGGCGGCCAGCGACGCCTGCCAGCGGCGACCGAAGGCCACCTCCTCGGCGAGGTCGTCGAAGCGGGGCGGCAGCCCCTTGCCGTACTCCCAGGGAAGGTGCTCGCGGAGCCAGGAGCGGACGTCGGCCCGGAGGCTCTCCTCCGCCGGGGCCGGGCTCAGGTCCACGGGGCCCACTCGCTCACAGGCATCGGCGTCATACTATGCGAGCGATGGACTTCGACTTGTCTGCTGACCAGCAGGAACTCCAGGATGCGGCCCGACACCTGCTCGACGACCATGCCGGATCGACGCAGGTGCGCGCCCACCTGGCGTCGGGGGATCCCTACGACGGGAAGCTGTGGTCGGCCATGGCCGAGCAGGGGTGGTGCGCCGTCGCCGTCGCCGCGGACGAGGGCGGGCTCGGGCTCGGTTGGGTGGAGGCCGCGGTGCTGCTCGAGGAGGTGGGCCGCCACGTGGCCCCGGTACCGCTCGCCCCGCAGCTGGTGACGCTCGCCGCCCTGTCCGGGCGGTCCGGCCACGACCGGCTGCGCGAGCGCCTGCTGTCGGGGTCGGCCCTCGGGGCCGTGGCCTGGACGGCGCGTCCCGGCGTGGTGACCGGTGGCGACGGTGCCGGGCTGACCGGTCGGCTGGGCCCCGTCGAGGGGGCGAGCGCCGCCGACGTGCTGGTGGTCGTGGTGCCCGACGGCGTCCACCTGGTTGACCTCGGGGCGACGGGACGGCCGCCGGCGCAGCCGGCCATGGACCTGACCCGCAGCCTGTCCTGGGTCGACCTCGACGCCACCCCCGCCGTCCGGATCGGGGGCCCCGGGGCGTCGGCCCGGCTGGGCGCGCTCGGAGCGCTGGCCACGTCCGCCGAGCTGCTCGGCGGTGCCGGGCGGGTGCTCGAGATGGCCACCCAGTACGCCAAGGACCGGATCCAGTTCGGCGTGCCCATCGGCAGCTTCCAGGCCGTCAAGCACCGCTGCGCGGACATGCTGGTCGACGTGGAGGGGATGCGGTCGTCCACCTGGTACGCGGCCTGGGCGGCCGCCGACCGTCGAACCCGGATGGGAGCTGGCGGCGTCCACGGCCAAGGTCTGGGGTGCGGACGCCTCCAAGCGGGTGATGTCCTCGGGCCTCCAGGTCCACGGCGGCATCGGCTTCACCTGGGAGCACGATCTCCACCTGTTCATCAAGCGGGCCCAGTTCTCCCAGCTCGACTACGGCGACGCCGCCCACCACCGGACGGCGCTGGCCGCCGGCCTCCGCTCGCTCGTGGAGGCCGGCGAAGGGGTCATGTGACGGAGGCCGACCCGGCCCGTCACTCCTCGAAGTAGTAGCGGAGCAGCAGTTCGGCCACGCACGACGGCTTGGTCGAGCCCTCGGTCTCGAACACCAGCTCGAGCCGGGCCTGGACCCCGCCGCCGCCGAGATCGTCGGCCTCGACCAGGGTGGCCCCGAGACGCAGCCGGGCGCCGACCGGCACCGGGCTCGGGAAGCGCACCTTGCCCAGTCCGTAGTTGACGCCCATGCGGATGTTCTGCCACGACACGAGGTCGTGGAGGAGCAGCGGGCCGAGCGACAGGGTGAGGTACCCGTGGGCGATGGGCCCGCCGAACGGCCCCTGGGTCGCCCGCTCCACGTCGACGTGGATCCACTGGTGGTCCCCGGTGGCCTCGGCGAACTGGTCGACCCGCTCCTGGGTGATCTCGAGGTAGTCGCTGTACCCGAGGTGCGTGCCCACCAGCGAGGTGACGTCGGCCAGGGAGGCGATGGTTATCATCCGGCGAGCGTATCCCGCACGGGGAACGCACTCCCGGAACGGGGTGACCGATGGGCCGTCCGGAATTCTTCCTCTACCTCCCCCAGATGCGGATGGACGTGGAGGCCGTCTGCGAACGGGCACGGGCCGCCGAGCGGAGCGGGTTCCGCGGCATCGCCTTCATGGACCACCTGGCGCCGCCGGGGGCCGAGGGCTCGCCCATGTACGAGGCGATGACGCTGGCCACCTGGGTGGCCGCCCGGACGACCGAGCTGGTCGTCAGCCACCTCGTGCTGTGCGACGCCTTCCGCCACCCCGCCGTCCTGGCCCGCCAGGCCGTGACCCTCGACCACGCGTCGGGCGGGCGGTTCGAGCTGGCCCTCGGGTGGGGCTCGGTGGCCGACGAGCTGGTGGCGTACGGGGTGACCGGCGACGGCCCCCCGGCCCGGGTGGCCCGCCTGGAGGAGAGCCTCACCGTGGTGCGGGCCCTGTGGGGCGGCGGCCCGGTCGTGCATCACGGGACGTACTTCGACGTCGACTGCACCGGGCAGCAGCCGACGCCGCTCGGGTCGATCCCGGTGGTCGTCGGCGGGACCGGGCCCCGCACCCTCGGGATCGTCCGGGACCACGCCGACTGGTGGAACGTGCCGATCTACGGGCTGGACCGGCTCGACGAGCTGCGGCCGTCGTCCGGGACGGCCCGGGTCTCGACCCAGCACCTGGTGGCCTTCGTCCCCGCCGGGGGCGACCGGGAGGCGAGCCTGGCCCTCGCCACGCGGCGGTTCGGGGGGATGCCCGGCGGCCTGCTGGCCGGCGGGGGCGAGGAGCTGGTCGGCGGCGTTCGCCCCCCTGCACCGACGCGGGGTCGACCGGTTCTACGTGTGGTTCGCCGACTTCGCCCCGGTGGCCACCCTCGAGGCGTTCGGGGCCGAGGTCATCGAACCGATGGGCGGCTGAGTCGCGCCGTCGCGGGTCACCGGCCGACGGCGGGCTCACCCTGCGGCACGACCGCGTCGACCAGACCCCAGTCGAGTGCGGTGGCGGCGTCGACCGACTCCGTGGCCAGGGCCAGGAAGAGGGTGCGGTGGCGTCCGATGCGGCGGGGGATGCTGACCGTGCCGCCCGCCCCCGGGATGAGCCCGAGGCGGACCTCGGGCAGCGCGATCCGGGTGTCGGGGTCGGCGACGACCCGGCGGGCGAAGGCGGCCAGCTCGATGCCCGACCCGACGGCGTCGCCGTGCAGGTGCGCGACGACCCGGTCGGCCACCTCGGCCATGACCCGGGCCGGGCTGCGGGCGAGGCGGAGCAGGTGGGCCGACGGCGGGTCGCTGCGGGAGCCGAACTCGTCGAGGTCGCCGCCGCTGCAGAACGACGGCCCGGACCCGCGCAGCTGCACCGAGGTGACCGACGGGTCCACCACGGCGATGCGGAGCGCCTCGACCAGCCCGTCGCGCATCGTCGAGTCGAGGGCGTTGCGCCGGTGCGGCCGGTCGAGGGTGATGCACAGCTCCCTGGCGTGGCGCTCGACGAGGACGGCCGGCCCGGGTCCCGCGGCGGGTGTGCGGGCGGGTCGCCCGGCGCGCCACCGGGCGAACTCGGGTCCTCCCTGGAGGAGGCCGTAGGCGGTGGACTCGGCCACCAGGCCGTCGGCCACGGACCGGCTCCCCCCGGTGCGGAGCAGCACGGCGAGCGTGACGGTGGCCAGTGGCTGCGCGGTGGCCGTGCGGATCACCTCGCGCCGGGCCGCAGCCCCGGCCGCGTCACGGCCGACGACCAGGTCGGCCCACACCGGCGGCGGTCCGGGGTCGTCGGCCACCGCCATGACCACGGCGGGCAGGGTGGCCAGGCGGTCGAGCACCGCCGCGTCGGGCGGTCCCGGGAACCCCGCGGTGCCGACCACCACCAGCGGGTGGTCCGGATGGGCGTAGCGGTCGTGGGCCTCGTCCATGGCCAGGGCCCGGGCGAACTCGGCGCCCGGGACGAGGTCGGTTTCCATCCCCCCGAGGGTAATGTTCGTCAGCCATGAGCGACGTGGAGGTGTGAGGTGAGGGCGGGGCCCGAAGCCGGGACGGCTCCAGGCACACGGCTGGCCACCCTCAGCGGACGCCCCGACGGACCCGCCCCGGCGCTCCCGCCCCGCCTGCTGCCCGGACTCTCCCGGATGGCCGCGGCCATCGCCCGAGGATCCGGGGAGCTCGGTCGCCCGGTGGTGGTCGACCCGGTGGCGGTGGTGTGCGAACGGGCCGAGCTGGCCGGCCTGACCCGCCACGGGGCCGTCAGCTGCGGCGGCGCGTGCCGGCTGCTGGAGGCCGCCGACGGCTGGGTGGCGGTGAGCCTGCCCCGGCCCGAGGACTGGGGCCTGACCGCCGCCTGGCTCGAGCGGCCGCGACCGATCGGGCCCGGACGGTGGGACCTGGTGACCGCCGCCGTGGCCGGGCGAGCCGGTGGCGAGCTGGTATCCCGGGCCGTGCTGGTGGGCATGGCCGTGGCCGGTGTGGGGGAGCGGGCCGGGACCGGCGACGACCCGCCCGCTCCGGAGGGCACGGTCACCGGGGTCACCGTCCGGGACCTCGGCCCCGCCGACCCGGCGGTCCGCCGGCGCTCGCTGACCGTGGTCGACCTGTCCGCCCTGTGGGCCGGTCCCCTGGCCGCCTCCCTGCTCCTGGCCGCCGGCGCCCAGGTGGTCAAAGTCGAGTCCACCTCCCGGCCCGACGGTGCCCGTTCGGGGCCGCCGGCCTTCTTCCGGTCGCTCAACGGGGGGAAGGTGCCGCTCGCCCTCGACCTCACGGTGCCCGCCGGGCGGCGGGCCGTCGCCGACCTGGTACACCGGGCCGACGTGGTCGTCACCTCGGCCCGACCCCGGGCCCTGGCTCAGCTGGGCCTCGACCCGGCGACCCTGGTGGAGGCCGGCGGCCCCGGCGTGTGGCTGGCCGTCACCGGCTACGGCGACGCCGCAGGTTCGGCGGACCGGGTGGCGTTCGGCGACGACGCGGCCGCGGCGGGCGGCCTCGTGGTCTGGGACGACGAGGGCCCGTGCTTCTGCGGTGACGCCGTGGCCGACCCGGCGACCGGCCTGGCCGGTGCCGCGGCCGTCCTCGGGGTCCTGGCCTCCGGTCGACGGGCGGTGGTGACCGCCTCCATGGCCGACGTCGCCGGCGGCCTGGCGTGACCGGCGTGCTGGTGCGGGACGTGGCCCGGGGCACGGGCCGGGCCGACGTCCGCTGCGCCGGTGACCGGGTCACGGCCGTCGGGACCGACCTGGTCCCGCGCCCGGACGAGGAGGTCGTCACGGGTGCGGTCGCCGTCCTCCCCGGCCTGCACGACCACCACCTCCACCTGATGGCCCTGGCCGCCCACCGGGCCTCGGTCGACCTCGGGCCGGACCAGGTGGGCTCGCCCCGGGACGTCGCCGCGCGGCTGGCCGACGCCGCCGCGCCGGCCGGCCCCGCCGGTCCCTGGATCCGGGCCGTCGGCCACGACGAGTCGACCGGGGGGCGGCTCGACCGGTGGTCCCTCGACCGGATGGTGCCGGACCGCCCCGTCCGGGTCCAGGACCGCACCGGCCACCTGTGGGTCCTCAACTCGGCGGCCTGCGCGCTGGTCGGCCTCGACGGCGACCCGCCGCCCGGTGCGGAGCGGGAGGACGGGGTGGCCACGGGGCGGCTGGTGGACGCCGACGGTTGGCTCGGCGCCCGCGTGCCCGCCACCGGCCCCCCGGACCTCGGCGCCGTGAGCCGTCGCCTCGCCTCCTTCGGGGTGACCGGGGTCACCGACGCCACCCCGGTCACCCGGGAGTCCGATCTGGAGGTGCTGGCCACCGCCGTGGCGTCGGGTGCTCTGCTCCAACGGGTGGTGGCGACCGGCGGCCTGGCTCTCGCCGGGGCCCGGGCGCCGGACGGGGTGACGCTCGGCCCGGTCAAGGTCATGGTCGGCGACGTCTCCTACCCGACCGTCGACGGGTTGGCCGCCGTCCTCGCCGAGGCGCACCGCCACGGACGGGCCGCGGCCCTCCACTGTGCGAGCCGGATCGCCGCCGTGCTGGCCGTCGCCGCCTGGGAGGAGGCCGGGGCGGGGCCGGGCGACCGGATGGAGCACGGCAGCGTGCTGCCCCCGGAGCTGGTGGGCCGGCTGGCTGCCCTCGGGGTGGCCGTGGTGACCCAGCCCGGGTTCCTCCACGACCGGGGCGACCGGTACCTGGCCGAGGTCGAGGCCGACGACCTGCCCCACCTCTACCGGTGCGCCTCGCTCGAGGCCGCCGGTGTCGGCGTGGGTGGCGGCACCGACGCCCCCTTCGGCCCCGACGACCCCTGGCTGGCCATGCGCACGGCGGTGACGAGGCGGACCCGTGCGGGGGCGGTCCTCGGACCGGACGAGCGCCTCACCCCGCGCCGGGCCCTGGAGCTGTTCCTCTCGGATCCGGGGTCGCCCGGGGGACCGCCACGGGCGGTGGCAGAGGGTGCCCGGGCCGACCTCGTGGCGCTCGACTGCCCCGTCGAACAGGCGCTGGAGGAACTGGACGGGCGTCACGTGGTGGCGACGGTGGTCGGGGGCCGGGTGGTCCACCGGGCCTGACGACCGGCGGACGGCAGGAAAGGTCCGGCGTTGTCTGCCAGAATCGGACCGAGCGGGGCGCTGTCCCCGGGGTTGGGGGAGTGCCAGATGGACATCAACGAGATGGTGATGGTCAGCGTCGACGACCACGTGGTCGAACCTCCCGGGATGTTCGACGACCGCCTGCCGGCCAAGTACGCCGACCTCGCCCCGAAGTTCGTCACCAACGAGGACGGCACCAACTCCTGGCTCTACGAGGGCCAGCTCCTGCCGAACGTCGCGCTCAACGCGGTGGCCGGGCGCCCGAGGGAGGAGTACGGGCTCGAGCCCACCTCCTTCGACCAGCTCCGGCCCGGCTGCTACGACATCCACGAGCGGGTCAAGGACATGGATGCCAACGGCGTGCTCGGCTCGCTCTGCTTCCCCTCGTTCCCCCAGTTCTGCGGTCAGCTCTTCGCCCGCACCGAGGACAAGGACGTGGCCCTCGCCATGGTGCGGGCCTACAACGACTGGCACATCGACGAGTGGTGCGGGACCTACCCGGGGCGGTTCATGCCCTGCCCGATCCCGGCGATCTGGGACCCCGAGGTGATGGCCGCCGAGATCCGCCGCACGGCGGCCAAGGGGGCCCACGCCGTGACCTTCTCGGAGAACCCGTCGAAGCTGGGCTGGCCCTCCATCCACTCGGACCACTGGAATCCGGTGTGGGAGGCCTGCAGCGAGGAGGAGGTGGTGGTCTGCATGCACATCGGCTCCTCGTCGGCACTGGTCATCACGTCGGACGACGCCCCGATGGACTGCCTCATCACCCTCCAGCCCATGAACATCGTCCAGGCCGCCACCGATCTGGTGTGGTCGCCGGTGCTGCGGACCTTCCCCGATCTCAAGGTGGCGCTGTCCGAGGGCGGGATCGGCTGGATCCCGTACTTCCTCGAGCGGGTCGACTACAACTACGACCGCCACCACGTCTGGACCGGTCAGGACTTCGGCGACCAGTTGCCGAGCGAGGTCTTCAACCAGCACGTGCTGACCTGCTTCATCGACGACAAGTTCGGTGTGGCCAGCCGCGAGTTCCTCGATATGGACAACGTGATGTGGGAGTGCGACTACCCCCACTCCGACTCCACGTGGCCGACCGCCCCCGAGATCCTGTCGGCCAACCTGGCCGGCATGTCCGACCGCGACCTCGACCGGGTCACCCACCTGAACGCCATGCGGCACTTCCACTACGACCCGTTCACCCTCCTGGGTGGCAAGGAGAACTGCACGGTGGGCGCACTGCGGGCCCGGGCCGTCGGACACGACATCTCGATCCAGTCCAAGGTCCGGGCCGGCGCCACCAGGTCGGGCACGCTCGCCGTCGATCTGCTGAAGGTGGGCAGCACGTCGGCCACCGCCGACTGAACCACCCCACCGGCGTCGCGGCGTCCCCGCCGCGGGCCGCCGTCCGTCCCGCCGTTCCACGAGCCCGCGGCTCCGCGGGCCCGCCGATCCAAGAGAAGGATGCCCCATGTCGAACGCACTGTCCGGAGTCCGGGTCCTCGAAGTGGCCGCCTGGACGTTCGTCCCCGCCGCCGGGGCCGTCCTGGCCGACTGGGGTGCCGACGTGATCAAGGTCGAACACCCCGAGACCGGTGACCCCCAGCGCGGCCTGGTGGCGATGGGCCTCATCCCGGGAGGTCCGAACGCCGTGAACTACATCATGGAGCAGCCCAACCGGGGCAAGCGGTCGATCGGCCTCGACATCAGCACCGACGCCGGGCGGGACCTCCTGTACCGGCTGGTCGAGACCTCGGACGTGTTCCTCACCAGCTTCCTCCCCTCGGTGCGCCAGCGCCTCCGCATCGACGTCGACCACATCCGGGCCGTCAATCCCGACATCGTCTACGCCCGGGGCACCGGTCAGGGCGCCCACGGCGACGACCGGGACAAGCCGGGCTACGACGGCTCGGTCTACTGGGGACGGGGGGCGGTCGGCAGTGCCCTCATGCCCGCCGACGCCAGCCACCCGATCGGGGGCCGGCCGGCCTTCGGCGACCTGGCCGGCGGCATGGCCATCGCCGGGGGCATCGCCGCGGCCCTCCTGCAACGGGCCACCACCGGTGAGGCCCCGATCGTCGACGTCTCCCTGTTGGGCCTGGCCATGTGGCAGCTGTCGCCGGACATCGTGGCCTCGGGCCTCTACGGCGGCGACCCCATGCCCAAGTTCGGGCGCAGCGCGTCGCCCAACCCGCTGGTGGGCAGCTACCGGACGAGCGACGACCGGTTCATCACCCTGATGATGCTCCAGTCCGACCGCTACTGGTCCGAGTTCTGCACCCTGGTGGGCCGGACCGATCTGATCGAGGACCCCCGGTTCGCCGACGGGGCCAGCCGGTTCGCCAACCGCGAGGAGTGCATCGCCATCTTCGACGAACTGTTCGCCGGGCGTCCGTACGCGGAGTGGAAGGAGCTCCTGGCCGACCTCAGCGGGGCGTGGGCACCGGTGCAGCAGGCCAGCGAGCTGGTCGACGACCCCCAGGTCCAGGCCAACGGCTACCTGGCCCGGGTCCACCGCGAGGACGGGCAGCAGTACGACCTGGTGGCCAACCCGGTCCAGATGGACGAGCAGGCCGACGAGTTGCGGGCCGCTCCGGGGCACGGCGAGCACACCGACGAGATCCTGCTCGGCCTCGGACTCGACTGGGACGCCATCATCGCCCACAAGGAGTCGGGCGCCGTCCTGTGAGCGGTGGCCGACCCCCGGGGTGGGACGGCGGGGTCGCCCCCGGGCTCACCCGGCCCTGGTGAACTCCATCGGGAAGTGGTCGATCGAGCGGATCGACGGCGTGTAGACGAGCGTGTGCCCCTCGGGCAGGCGGTAGTCGCTGATCCGCCGGTGCCACTGGCGCATGGCCACCCGCAGCTCGAGGCGGGCAAGGTGGGAGCCGAGGCAGCGGTGGACGCCACCGCCGAAGGCCACGTGCCGGTTGACCTCGCGGTCGAAGCGGACGACGTCGGCGTCGGGCAGGTCCTGCTCGTCGGTGTTGACCGAGCCGAGCATGATCATGACGCTCTGACCCTGGCTGATCGGGCACCCGCTGAGCTCGGTGTCCTGGGTGGCGATGCGCACCACGCCCATCACCGGCGTCTCCCACCGCAGGAGCTCCTCGATGGCCGCCGGGATGATCGACGGGTCCTCGACGATGGCCTGCCGCTGGTCGGGATGGGCCACCAGGTAGCCGAAGATGCAGTCCAGCGTGGCGGTCACCGTGTCGAGCCCGGCGATGAGGAACAGGAAGCAGATGTCGAGGATGTCCTCGCGGGTGAGGCGCTCGCCCTCCACGGTGGCGTCGAGGAAGCGGCTCAACAGGTCGTCCTGGCGCTCGACCTCGCGCTCGGTCGAGGACCCGGTCGAAGTAGGCGTAGATCGAGTCGGCCGTGGCCTGCTGGTAGGCCTTGGTCTCCGCGCTGCCGAACCGGCTGCCGATCACCATGTGGGGCCGGATGATCCCGTCCTTCATGGTGAGGAACGTGGGCAGCTCCTCGACGGGGAGCCCGAGCAGGCCGAGGAACACCCGCGTGGGGAAGAGGGTCGAGAACTCCTTGGAGAAGTCGACCTCGCCCCGGTCGATGAAGCCGTCGATCAGCTCGTCGACGGCGGCGGTGAGCGACTCCTCCAGCTTGCCCACCTCGCGTGGGGCGAAGATGGGGTCGAGCAGCTTGCGGAACTTCTTGTGCTCGGGCGGGTCGATCTGCAGGGGGATCATCGGGCGGTGGTTGCTCAGGTCGACGGCGTCGACGTTGGAGGAGTACGTCACCGGGTCCCGCAGGACCACGTCCACGTCGACCTTGCGGCTGACCACGACGCCGTGGTCGACCGGCATCACCGGCATCGAGTCGCGGCAGCATCTTGAACATCGGCTGCGGGTGGGCGGCCATCTCGGGGTCCATGGCCGCGAAGGGGTCCTGGTCCTCTGCCTCTGCCGACTCGTCGGCCGGTAGCGGTGGGGCGGTATCCATGGAAGCTCCTCGCGGGCGTCGGCGTCGGGACGGCTCGGGGGGACGCCCGCTCTCCCCCCGGAACCTGGACCTCTCCAGAGTGTATGACGCTTCGTCACGTCGGTGCTGGCCAGGGGCCTAGCGGGGGGACCGCCAGTCGTCGACGTCGGGGAGCGGGTGGTCGAAGAGCGAGGCGGCGTTGCCCCCGGCCACCTTCCGCAACGTGGCGTCGGGCAGGCCGCCGAAGCACGACGTCAGGACGGCCTGGGTGTCGGGCCAGGTGGAGTCGGCGTGTGGGTAGTCGCACTCGACCATGACGTGGTCGACGCCGATCCGGTCCAACACGGGCACCATCGAGGGGTCGTCGATGGTGCAGAACCAGAAGCTCCGTCCGAGCACCTCGCTCGGGCGCAGCTCCGAGGTCCAGGTGGCGCTCTCGGTGCCCGAAGCGGAGTGGTCGAGCACGTAGTCGACCCGGTCCATGAGCATCGGCACCCAGCCGATCCCGCCCTCGGACAGTGAGATCCGCAGGCCGGGGAAGCGCACCGGGACCCCCGACCACACCCATTCGGCCGCGGCGAGCAGGGCGTTGACCGGGAACACGGTCGGCAGCAGCTCGAAGGGGGGCCCGGGCGACGGCAGTGGGGCCCACGCCGATGCCCCGGTGTGGAGGCAGACCACGGTGCCGGTCTCCTGGCACGCGTCGAAGAAGGGGTCCCAGTGATCGGTGAAGATCGACGGGAGCCCGAGCTGGGCCGGGAACTCGGGGAAGCTGACGGCCCGGAACCCGAGCTCGGCGTTGGCCCGTACCTCGGCTGCGGCCGCGGCGACGTCGTCGAGCCACGGGAGCTGCAGGGGGATGATGCGGTCCGGGTGGGTTCCGGCCCACACCTCGAGATGCCAGCGGTTCCAGGCCCGGGTGCACGCCAGCCCGAGCTCCTTGTCCGCGGCCGAGCTGAAGACCGCCCCGCAGAAGCCGGCCACCAGCGAGGGGAAGCAGAGCGAGGCCCAGATGCCGGCGATGTCCATGTCCGCCACGCGGGCGTCGATGTCGAAGCACCCGGGTCGCATCTGGTCGAAGCGGGCCGGCTCCATGCTCCACTCCTCGCGGGGTCGCCCGACCACGGCGTTGAGGCCCACGTTGGGGTACTCCCGCCCCTCGAACAGCCAGTACTCGTCGCCGTCGGCGCGCTCCAGGATCCGGGGGGCCCGGTCGGCCAGGGCCGCGGGCAGGCGACCGTCGAACAGATCCGGTGGCTCGACGAGGTGGTCGTCCACCGAGATCACCGGGGCACGGATCGACCGGGGCGCGGGGTCCGGGAGCAGGGTGCTGGCCATGGGGCGAGGCTAGCGTCGGGTGCGCCGGGCGACAGAGGTCAGATGGGAATTGGCCACCGTGACGGACCGGCGCGGAGGGGGACGTGGTGAGAGAGGGGATGCGATGATCGACCTGATCGTCCGTGGTGGGCTGGTCGTCGACGGGACCGGTGACCCGGCCCGGCACGCCGACGTCGGGATCGACGACGGACGGGTGGTGGCGCTCGGCGAGGTGACCGAGTCGTCCACCCGGGTGATCGACGCGACCGGGTGCGTGGTGGCCCCGGGGTTCATCGACCTCCACACCCACTACGACGCCCAGCTGGCGTGGGATCCGACGGCCAGTCCGTCGCCCCTCCACGGGGTGACGACGGTGTTCGGCGGCAACTGCGGGTTCTCGCTGGCCCCGGCCGGGCCCGAGCACGCCGACTACCTGGCCCGGATGATGGCCAAGGTCGAGGGGATGCCGCTCGCCGCACTGCGGGCCGGCCTGGACTGGACCTGGACCGGCTTCGGCGAGTGGCTCGGCCGGTTCGACGGGGCGATCGGGGTCAACGCCGGGTTCCTGGTCGGCCACTCCACCCTGCGACGGGTCGTCATGGGCGAGGACGCCGTGGGCGGGGAGGCGACCGAGGCACAGCTCGTCGCCATGGAGGCCGCGCTCCATGCGGCCCTCGCCGAAGGGGCGATGGGCTTCTCGACCTCGCAGGCCCACACCCACCACGACGGCGACGGCCGGCCGGTGCCCTCGCGGTCGGCCTCCCGGGCCGAGCTCGAGCGCCTGGCCGCGGTGGTGGCCGACCACCCCGGGACCACCGTGGAGATGATCGTCCCCGGCTGCCTCAACGGGTTCAGCGCGGACGAGGTCGAGCTGCTGACCCGGATGTCACTGCTGTCCGGTCGTCCGGTCAACTGGAACGTCCTGGCCGCCACGGGGGCGAACCCCGAGGGGACGGCGTCCCAGCTGGCGGCGTCCACGGCGGCCGAGGCGGCGGGCGGGCGCGTCGTCGCCCTGACCCTGCCCCACACCATGGACCTGCGCCTCTCGTTCGAGCACGGGGCCATCCTCGACGGGCTCCCGGGTTGGGGGGAGTTCTTCGCCCGTCCGGTCGCGGACCGCGTCGCCGTGCTGTCCGACCCCGCCGCCCGCCGGGCGCTCGACGACCGGGCCCAGTCGGACGAGGCCGGCATCCTCCGCTACCTGGCCGACTGGGGCCGCCTCGTCATCGCCGAGACGCGGGCCCCCGAGAACCGCGGACTCGAGGGCAGGAGCGTGGCCGACGTGGCCGCGCAGCGCGGGACGAGCGCCTGGGACGCCATCTGCCAGGTGCTGGTGGCCGACCGCCTGCGCACCGGTTTCGCCGTGCCCATCCCCACGACCGACGAGGACTGGGCGGCCCGGGCCCGCACCTGGTCGGATCCCCGGGCCCTCGTCGGCGGGTCGGACGCCGGAGCCCACCTGGACACCATGTGCGGAGCCGTGTACTCCACCACCCTGTTGGCCGAGGGGGTGCGCCGGCGCGGACTGGTCACCTGGGAGGAGGCCGTGCGCCTGCTCACCGACGCGCCGGCCCGGCTCTACGGGGTCGTCGACCGGGGCCGGGTGGCCGAGGGGTACCGGGCCGACCTCGTGGTGTTCGACCCCGAGCGGGTCGGACCCGAGCCGATGCGCACCCGGGACGACCTGCCCGGTGGGGCCAGCCGGCTCTACGCCGGGGCCACGGGCATGGAGCACGTGCTGGTCAACGGGACCGAGGTCGTCGCCCACGACACGTTGACCGGCGCCCTGCCCGGCACGGTGCTCCGGTCGGGCACGGACACCCGTACGGTGGCCGTGCCCGGGCACGCCTGAGGCGCCGTCGGGATGCGGCCTTGAGCGTGCGACTCGCCACCACCTACCGCCAGCCCGGTGCCCCGCGCTACGGCCGGTCCGGCGGGGCCTGGGACGTGCCCGGCCTCGACGGGCTGCTGGCGTCGCCCCGGGCCACGGCGGCCCCGGCCGTGGTGGACGGCGACGTGACCCTCGACCACCGCACCCTGGACGAGACGGCGTCCCGGGCGGCCGGCGGGCTGCGGGCGCTCGGCGTGCGCCGCGGCGACGTGGTGGCCTGGCAGACCCCGAACTGGTGGGAGGCCGTCGTGCTGTTCCACGCCTGCTGGCGGAGCGGTGCGGTGGCCGCGCCCATCCACCACCAGGTGGGGGCCAGCGAGGTGACCCGGATGATGGAGGACCTCGCGCCGACGGTGACCCTGGCCGCCCCCGGACTGCCGCTGGCCGGCCTGGTGGACGCCATCGGGGTCCGGACCGGCGACCCCCGCTTCGAGTGGCTGCTGTCCGGGCCGCCGACCCGGGTCCGCCCCCGGGGTTCGGACGTCGCCGTGGTGCTGTTCACCTCGGGCTCGACCGGGAACCCCAAGGCGGTGCTGCACTCCCACCGGGGACTGGCCTACAAGGCGGCCACCATGGTGTCGGCCCACGGGCTGACGGCGGACGACGTGGCCCTCATGCCGTCGCCGCTGGCCCACGTGTCCGGCCTGCTCAACTCGGTGCTGGTGCCGGGGCATGCGGGCATGGCGGTGGTGCTGATGGAGAAGTGGGACGCCGGGCGGGGGGTGCGCCTGGCCGGGGCACACGGGGCCAGCTTCATGATCGGGCCGCCCACCCTGTTCGTCGGCATGATGGAGGTGCCCGGGTACCGGCCCCAGGTCGAGCGCCTGCGACTCGTGTCCTGCGGCTCGATGGGGGTCACCCCGGAGTTCGTCGACGCCGCCCGCCAGGGACTGGGGGCGATGGTCAAGCGCACCTACGGCTCGACCGAGGCGCCGACCGTGACCACCAGCAGCTGGCGGGACACGCCGGATCAGGCCCGGGACACCGACGGCCACTCGGTGGGCGAGGCCGAGATCCTGGTGGCCGAGCCGGGCACGACCCGGGCGCTGGCCCCGGGGGCACGGGGCGAGGTCCTGGTGCGGGGGCCGGAGCTGTTCATCGGGTACGGGCACGAGGCCCAGACCCGTGACGCCGTGCGCCGCGGCTGGTTCGCCACCGGTGACCTCGGCACCCTCACCGGTGACGGGTGGCTGACCATCGTCGGCCGGCTGAAGGAGCTGATCATCCGCGGTGGCGAGAACATCGCCTCGGCCGAGGTCGAGCGGGTGCTCGAACTGCATCCCGACGTCCGCCAGGCGGTGGTCGTGGGCTGTCCCGACGAGCGCCTGGGGGAGCGGGTGGCCGCCTTCGTGGTGGGTGCCCCCGGCCTCGACGTGGCGTTCTGCCGCGCGTGGTTCGCCGACCAGGGGGTGGCCCGGTTCAAGACTCCCGAGTTCGTCTTCCACCTGGACGAGGTCCCGGTCCTCGGGGTGGGCAAGCCCGACCGCACCACCCTGCGGGGGTGGGCCGCCGAGCGGTCCCGGTCCTCCTAGCCGCCGCCCGGTCCGGTCGGGTGGGACCGCCTCAGCGCAGCCGCCACTCGATCCGCTTGCCCGAGGTGAAGCGGGCCTGCCCCTCGTCGAGCGAGGCCTGGTCGGTGCCGATGTTGGTGAACAGGAAGGCGTGGTCGAGCGCCTGGCGGCGGGAGACCTCGAGGCCCATCCACAGGGCCCGCAGCGTGCCCTGGACGGCCAGGGCCGGCTGCTCGGCGATGGCGTCCGCCGCCCACCGCGCCCGCTCGGCCAGTTCGGCGCCCGGCACCACTTCGGTGACCAGGCCGACCTCGCGGGCCCGTTCGGCCGACATGCGCTCGTGGGCGCCCAGCAGCGACATGCGCATGACCTCCTGGAACGGCATCTTGTGCAGCAGGAAGATGGGCTCGAAGGCGGCGGGCATCCCGTAGGTGACGTGCGGGTCGAAGAAGGTGGCGTGGTCGGCGGCGATGATGAAGTCGACCTCACCGAGGATGTAGAACGCGCCCCCGCAGGCCATGCCGTTGACGGCGGCGATGATCGGCTTCCACAGCTGGTTCGTCTTCGGGCACACGCTGCGGCCCGGGTCCTCGAAGTCCCAGGGAGTGTTGTAGCCGGCGAGCTTGCCGGGGGGCAGGTCCTCCGACGACCCGATGCCGGCCCGGTCGAGCCCGGTGCAGAACGCCTTGTCGCCGCTGCCGGTGAGGACGATGCAGCGGACGTCGTCGTTGACCCGGAGCGCGGCCCACAGCTCGCGCAGCTCGCGCTGCATCACCGTATCGAAGGAGTTGAGCGCGGCCGGGCGGTTGAGCGTGACCCAGGCCACGCCGTCGGACTCGTCGTAGAGCAGGGTCTCGGGTTCGGACATGGCGGTCATGGTAACCGGCGCCGTCCGGGGCGCCCCGCACCCGGGGGGGTGCCGCAGCGAGGCGGTCAGTGGCAGGGGCCGGGCGGCGGGGGCACGTCGAGGGCCGGGTTGGCGTCGAAGAAGCCGACCGGGACCAGGTGGAACCCGCAGTACTCGACGGGCATGACCGGCCAGTCCTCGGGACGGGGGGCGTGGGTGACGCCGAAGGTGTGCCACGCCACGATCGGGGTGCCGACCAGCGGGCGGTCGGCCGCCGTCCACGCCGGGAGGCCGTCCCCCCCGGCGTGCTGGTTGGGGTAGTCGCCTGCGGCGCGCTCCTGTCCCGGCGTGTACGGCGTGACCCAGAGATTGTGACGGGCGAACCCGGCCCGCCGGCCGACGCTCGAGTCCGGCTGGGCCAGCATGGTGGGCGTGGCCCCGGCCAGCAGCTTGTAGGCCACCGGGCGGCCGAGCGCGTTGCGGCTGGACGGGTTCACGAACCGCCAGTGGCGGCTCGAGGCGGGGTCGACGTCCCGGCGGGCGGCCTGCTCGGTGTCGAGCCGGGTCACCTGCTGGAGGATGGCGTTGCCCATCGGGTTGTCCGGCCCCTCGGGCGCCGGCGCGAAGGACACCTCGTGGACCTCGTTGACCGGGCCGTCGACGGTGAGGTCGAGCCGGGCGCAGAACAGGTGCTGGTGGAACGGGGCGGCCAGCCCCGGGGCCACCGGTGCGGCCCACGGTGTCGCCTCCCCGGGGGCGAGCGCCTGGGTGGACATGATGCCGGTGAGCTTGACCTCCAGCTGGAGGGAGCCGTCGAGGTAGAAGTACCAGTAGAAGCCGTACTCGTAGTTGCCCACGGTGGCGATGGAGGAGACGACGAGGCGCCGCGACCGGCGGACCTCGCTGTGCCCCGTGTTCATGTCGTGGTGCTTCCAGAGGATGCCGTAGTCCTCCTCGTGGATGCAGATGGCGTTCTCGACGACGTGGACGCGGCCGTGCTCGCTGGCGAAGGTGGCGTCGAGGTACGTGATCTCGCCGAGGCAGTCGCACCCGAGGGTGAGGGAGTTGGCCATCCGCCCGAGGCCCCACTCGCCCACGTCGAAGGCGTTCTTCCAACCGTGCATGGGCCCCGGGTCGCCGTAGGGGACGACCATCTCGGAGATGGAGGCCCGGTGGAGCACCGGCCGCGTGGTGCCGCGGTCGTCGTAGCCCACCGCGTGGAGGACCAGCCCCTCGAGCGGGTGCATGGACAGGCGCATCGACCAGCGCTGCCAGCTCAGCCGGTGCCCCTCGAGGGTGAAGCTCACGCCCTCGGGCTGGACGATCTCGAGCGGGCGGAGGTCGTCCCGGTCGGGGCCGTTGTCGCCAGACCGGTAGGTGCCCCGCCCCGGGGGCAGGGGGACGACGCCGAGGTCGACCACCTCCAGGACCTCGCCGCGGGCGGCGTCCACCGTGGCCAGGACCCCCTCGACGGGCCGGGCGTAGCCGTTGTCCTCGGGGTCCTCCCGGTAGTACGAGAGGCACCGGGTGATGCGCCGCCCCTCCTCGTCGGGGTCGTCGAAGTGGCCGGTGGGCCACGGGTCGATCTGGACGGACTCGGGGTCGGTGATGCCCCGCTCGGCCATGGCCTTCAACCACCGAGGGTCGGCCTTGACGGCCAGAATGGAGCGGTAGGAGTCGTCGAACAGCAGCGCCGGCCGCACGCCGTCGCGCTCCACCCACCCGACCACCTCGCCGTCGGGGAGCGCCACCGTCGCCTCGACCACGCTGGCATCGGGCCGGGGGACGACGACGACGTTCGCGCGCCGGGGCACGGCCGCGCCCGAGGCGAAGTCGGCCAGCTGCCCGCGGTCGGGCTCGTCCAGGGTGACCGTGGCGAACAGCGCGGTGTCGGGGAGCCGGCCGGTCGCCCGCACGGCGGCCACGGCCACCAGGATCTCGGTCGCGTCGAGCGGGTCCAGCGGGTGCCTGGAGGTGGGTGGGTCCATGGCCATGGGAATGCGTACCTCCGTCGGTCCGGCCGCGTCGCCCCCGGCACGCCGACCGGGGCGGGGGTCGTCGGGGACCCTCCGCACTAGTCTGCACCCCCATGGTCGTGGGGAGTGGACCCGAGCGGGGCCGGCACCGGGGGAGAACGTGAGCGACGGTCCCCGACACCTGCGCGTCTCGGTCGACCGCGACCGGTGCGTGGGCTCCGGCAACTGCGTGTTCTGGGCCCCGGCGACCTTCGTCCTCGGCGACGACGCGGTCTCGGTGGTCCTCGACCCCCCGGGCGACGCGGTCGACCGGATCGTGGTGGCCGCCGAGGGGTGCCCGACCCGGGCCATCTCGGTCTCGTCGGAGGGGTACGGGACTTCCGGTCAACAGGGGGACGGGACTTCCGGTCAACAGGGGGACGCGACCTCCGGTCAACAGGGGGACGCGACCTCCGGTCAACAGGGGGAGGGGACTCCCGGGGAGCAGGGGTACGGGACTCCCGGGGAGCAGGGGTACGGGACTCCCGGGGAGCAGGGGTACGGGACTCCCGGGGAGAACGGGTAGCCGGATGCCGATCGCGCTGTCCGACGAGCACGAGGCCCAGCGCCTCTCGGTCCGACGGTGGCTGGACGCCCACTGCCCGCCCGAGGTCCCCCGGTCCGTGCTCGACGCCGACGTCGAGTCGCTGCTGCCGGTGTGGGCGGGCATGGCCGGACAGGGATGGCTCGGCATCCACCTTCCCGAGGAGCTCGGGGGGCAGGGCTTCGGGCTCCTGGAGCTCGCCGTCCTGCTCGAGGAGACGGGGTGGTCGGCCGTCCCCGGCCCCTTCGTGCCCACGGCGGCAACGGCGGCCCTGCTGGCCGAGGGTCTCCATCCGGAGGCGGCCGCCGAACTGGTGCCCGGCCTGGCCGACGGGACGACCGTGGGTGCCGTGGCCTTCGACTCGGGGGTGCTCGACGCGGTGCCCGGGCCAGACGGCGGCCTCGTGGTGTCGGGCACCCTGCGGCCGGTCCTCGGAGCCCAGACCGCCGCCGTGGTGCTGGCGCCGGCCCGGGGCCCGGACGGCGCGGAGGTGTGGTGCGTGCTCGAGGTCGGCCCCGGCGGGGCCCGGGTCGGACCGCTGGCCAGCCTCGACCCCACGCGGCGGGTGGCCGAGGTGGCGGTCGAGGGGGTCGTCGTCCCGGTGTCGCGCCAGCTGCGGGGCGTCGACGGTGGGAAGGTCCGGCGGGTGGTCGTGGCCCTCCTGGCGGCCGAGCACGTCGGCGGGGCCCGCTGGTGCCTCGAGACGGCGACGGAGTACGCCAAGGTGCGGGTGCAGTTCGGCCGGCCCATCGGCCAGTTCCAGGCCGTCAAGCACCGGCTGGCCGACATGGCCGTGCGGGTGGAACAGATGACGGCCGTGGCCTGGGACGCGGCCCTGGCCGTGGAGGCGGGAGCGGTCGACGAGGCGGAGCTGGCCGCGGCCACCGCCGGAGCGCTGTGTGCCGACGGGTACGTACGGTCGGCCCAGGAGTGCCTGCAGGTCCTCGGGGGCATCGGGTTCACCTGGGAGCACGACCTCCACCTCCACCTCAAGCGGGCCCTCGCCGAGCGGCAGCTGCTGGGCGGTCCCGACCGGTACCGGCGGGCGGTCGCGGCGACGGCCGCGGACGGGGCCCGGCGCGACCTCGCCACCGACCTCCCCGAAGAGGCTGACCGGTGGCGGGCCGAGCTCGAACCGGTGGTCGCCGCCGTCGAGGTGGCGGCTGCGGGTGACCGGCGGGCCCGGATGGTCGACGCCGGCCTGGCCGTCCCGCACTGGCCGGCGCCGTGGGGGCGGGACGCCGGGGCCGTGGAGCAGGTCGTCATCGACGAGGTGATGGCCGCCGCCGGCCTGTCCCGGCCCCACCTCGGCGTCGGCGCCTGGGCGCTGCCCGTCATCATCTCGGCCGGCACCGCCGAGCAGCAGGACCGGTGGGTGCGGCCGACACTGCTGGGGGACGTGGCCTGGTGCCAGCTGTTCAGCGAGCCGGGAGCCGGTTCCGACCTGGCCAGCCTGGCCACCCGGGCCGTCCGCACCGAGGGCGGCTGGACGCTCACCGGCCAGAAGGTGTGGACGTCGATGGCCCATGTCGCCGACTGGGGCATCTGCCTGGCCCGCACCGACCCCGAGGCCCCCAAGCACGAGGGCATCACGTACTTCGTCGTGGACATGCGCAGCCCCGGGATCGACGTCCGTCCGTTACGCGAGCTCACCGGCGCGGCCCTGTTCAACGAGGTCTTCCTCGACGAGGTCTTCGTGCCCGACGACTGCGTCATCGGCGAGGTCGACCGCGGCTGGGGGATGGCCCGACTGACCCTGGCCAACGAGCGGGTGTCGATCTCGTCGGGGGCGACCTTCGGCACCGGCGTCGAGTCGGTGCTCCGGCTCGCCCACCGCGACGGCAGCGTGGTCCAGCCCGAGACGGCCTCGGCGCTCGGTGCGCTCCTGGCCGAGGCCCAGTCGCTCCGGCTGATGGGCCACCGGTCGACCCTGCTGGCCCTGGCCGGCGCCGACCCCGGGCCCGGGGCGAGCCTGCGCAAGCTGCTCGGGGCCGAGCACGAGCAGCGCGTGCAGCTGATGGGGCTCTCGCTGCTGGGGGCGGAGGGGGCGACGCTCGAGGGCCGGTCGGCGCGGTGGGCGAACGGAGTGCTCGCCACCCGGTGCCTCACCATCGCCGGCGGGACCAGCGAGGTCCAGCGCAACGTCATCGCCGAGCGGATCCTCGGCCTTCCCCGGGACCCCGAGCCCGGTCACTGAGGGGTCGGACGGAAGGACTTCGGTCGGCGATTCCGGCTCATGGCGTACGGCGTACCGGTTCGTACGGTGTACGTCGTGTGGCGAATTCCCGTCCGGCACTCCTCTCCCGTGACCACCTCCCGGCTACGGTGACGCCTGCCGGGTCCGCCGCCGACGATGGCGGGCCGGAAAGGGGACCCAGTGCCGACGACCTCCGAGCGGTTCGACCTGAGCGGGAAGGTGGCTCTGGTGACCGGGGGAAGCCGCGGCCTCGGTCGGGCCATGGCCCTCGGGCTGGCCGGGGCGGGGGCCGACGTGGTCGTGGCCAGTCGCAAGCTCGACGCCTGCCGGGAGACCGCCGCCGAGATCGAGGCCCTGGGGCGCCACGCGCTCGCCGTGGCCGTCAACATGAGCCACTGGGACGAGATGGACGGCCTCGTCGAGGCCGCCTACGACCGCTTCGGCCACGTGGACGTGCTGGTCAACAACGCCGGCATGTCCCTTCTGTATGGCGACCTCACCGAGGTCACCGAAGCAATGTGGGACAAGGTGGTCGGCATCAACCTGAAGGGCCCCTTCCGGCTGACCGCCCTGGTCGGTCCCCGGATGGCGGCCGCGGGCGGGGGGTCGGTCGTCAACGTGTCGAGCACCGGGTCCATCCGTCCGGCGCCGTTCATGCTGCCCTACGACGCGGCCAAGGCCGGGCTCAACGCCCTGACCGTCGGCTTCGCCCACGCCTGGGGGCCGACCGTGCGGGTCAACTGCATCATGGCCGGGCCCTTCTTCACCGACGTCACCAAGGACTGGGACCTCGAGGCGTTCGACGCCGAGGTGCGCAAGCGGCACGCCCTCGGCCGGGGCGGGCAGCCCGACGAGATCGTGGGCAGTGCCCTGTACTTCGCCTCGGACGCCTCGAGCTACACGACCGGGGCGGTGCTGCGGGTGGACGGCGGCATCCCCTGAGCCGGCCCGCCGGTCCGGACGGGTTCAGGTCCCGCGGACCACGTCGGGGTCCTGCTGGATCTCCACGGTGTTGCCGGCCGGATCGGTGAACCAGATCTGCGCGGTCGTCCCCTGGGCGCCGCGGGTGTAGGGGATGTCGGCGGCCTCGAGCTCGGCGACCGCGCCGCCGAGGTCGTCCACGGCGAAGCAGACGTGTGGCCCGGTGGGCTGGATGCCCGGGGGACCGGGGTCGGCGTCCACCAGGTGGAGCTGGGCGTTGCCGGCGGCGAACCAGTGGCCCCCGACACCGGGGATCTCGGGCCGCTCGTCGCTCGGGAGCTCCAGGAGGCCGGCGTAGAAGGCGACGGTCGCGTCGAGGTCACCCTGGACGTTGACGCTGTGGTGGAGCGTGCGGGTGACCTTCACGGCTTCGGCCACCCGTCGGGCACGACCAGGTCGTCGATGGTCCGGGGATCGACCGGCGCCCGGGTGTTGCCGGCCTCGTACACGGCGAAGCACAGCTGCAGGGCCTTGATGGCGTCCTCCGAGCTCATCTCGGCCGGGACCCCGTCGACCAGGGCGTCGACGAAGTGCGTGGCGGCCCGCCGGAACCCGGTGGCCCAGTCGTCGTCGACGTGGGGGAACGTGGTGGTGGTCTGGCTCCCCTTGGTCCCGTCGTAGAGCACGACGGCGGGCAGGTCCAGCATCTGGCCGGTGCAGCGGGTCACCCACAGGTTGCCCTTGTCCCCCTGGATCTCGAAGAACTCGTCGGCGCCGTAGTACGCGCTGCGCAGCCACATGTCGGGCGCGTAGGACACCTCCATGGAGCCGAGCACCTCCGGGTCCTCGTACTCGAAGATGGCTGCGCAGGGCTCGAAGTAGTAGTCGCGGCGCCGCACGATGGCCTGCACGGACACGATGTCCTGGTCGAGGAGCCAGAGGGCGACGGCGTACTTGTGGATCATGTCGTCGAAGAGGTGCCCGCCCGGACTCTCGCTGGTCATCCGCCACCGGTAGCCGTCCATGTCGAGGCCGGCCTGGAAGGCGGACTCGGTCTGGCCGACGACGGTCCGGCAGCGCAGGTGGGTGGGCTTGCCGATGGCCCCCTCGTCGATGAGCCGCCGGGCCAGTTCGAGGGGCGGGTAGTGGCGGAAGCACTCGCTCACCCGCAGGATCAGCCCGGCCTCGTCGGCCGCCCGGGCCATCTCCCGCGCCTCGGTCACGGAGTTGGCCAGCGGCTTCTGGCACGACACGTGCTTGCCGGCGGCCAGCGCGGCCAGCACGTGGGCGTGGTGCAGGTTGGTGGGGGTGAGGATCTCGACGGCGTCCACGTCGGGATCGGCGAGGAGGTCGTCGAGCGCGGTGTACGCCGTGGGCACCCCCCACTCGGCCGCCGCCTCGGCGGCCCGTCCCTCCCGGGGGTCGCACACGGCGACGACGGAGCAGCGCGGGTCGTCCAGATACCCGGCCACGTTCATCGACGCGATGTTGCCGGCCCCCACGATCCCGATGCGGACGACGTCTCGTTCGGCGGTCATGGGCGAGAGGCTACAGGGGCGCCCTGTCGTCGGCCGGGGGGAGCTGTTCCCGCAGGCGGTCCTTCACCACCTTGCCGGTGGCGTTGCGGGGCAGTTCGTCGACGACGTACCACCGCCGGGGCACCTTGTAGCGGGCGAGCAGTCCCAGCGTGTGCTCCCGCAGCTCGTCGACGTCGGCCGTCGCGCCGGCACGGAGGGCCACGAAGGCGACCACGTCCTCGCCCAGCACCGGATGGGGGACACCGAGCACGGACACCTCGTGCACCGCCGGATGGGTGGCGATGGCGTGCTCGACGTCGGTGGGGTGGATGTTGTTGCCCCCGCGGATGATGACGTCCTTCGACCGGCCCACGATGTAGAGGTAGCCGTCGGCGTCGAGCTTGCCGAGGTCACCGGTGACCAGCCAGCCGTCGACCCAGGTCCGGGCCGTCGCCTCGGCGTCGCCGTAGTACTCGCGGGGCCGACCGGGGATGCGCATGCGCACGTGGCCGATCTCGTCGGCCACGACCGGTGCGCCGTCGTCGTCCACGCAGACGATCTCGGCCGGGGCCAGGGGCTTGCCCACCGAACCGGGCCGCTTGACGGCCTCGCCCGGCGGCATGAGGCAGTACACGGACCCGGCCTCGGTCATGCCGTAGTTGTTGGACACCAGGGCGTCGGGCATCTTCTCCTGGAGCCGCTCCAGCACCTGGGGGGCGAGTGGGGCGCTCCCCACCGTGCACTGCACCACCGAGTCGAGGTCGGCGGTGGCGAAGCGGGGGTGCTCGAGGAGGAGGGTGGCCATGGCGGGGACGAGGAAGACGAAGCCGGGCCGGTCCGACTCCACCGTCTCGAGCCACGTGCCGGCGTCGAAGCGGGGGAGGTAGATGCCACCGAGGCCGAGCTTCATGGGGGTGTAGACGAAGGCGAGGCCGGCGAAGGTGTACGGGGGGCTGGCGTGGAGCCATCCGCCGCCGCTCCACTGGGGCGTGCGGAACGGGACCAACGAGGAGTTGTCGTGGCGGACGGCCACCGCCTTCGGGTGGCCGGTCGTCCCCGACGTGTAGAGGATGTCGGCCAGGTCGCCCCGGTCCCGGGGGACCTGGAGGTAGGCGGGGTCGTGGTCGAGCAGCTCGTCCCATCCGCTGCCCGACCCCGAGTCGGCGGCCGCCACGGTGACGACCGTGGTCGCGCCGTCGGGGTGCCGGTCGGCGAGCGACTCCTCCACCAGCGCCACGACCGCCCCGCAGTGCTCCAGCATGCGCTCGACCTCGGGCCGGGTGAGCTGAGGGTTGAGCGGCACGGCCACGCCCCCCACCCGGTGGATGCCGGCGTAGGCCACCATCCACCGCAGCGCGTTGGGCGCCTCGAGGTGGATGGCCACCCGGTCACCCGGGCCGACCCCCAGCTCGAGGAGACCCCGGGCGGCACGGCTGGCCGACGTGTCCCACTCGGCGAACGTCATCGACCGGCCGCCGACGACGCGGTAGGCCGTCTCGTCACCGAAGGCCTCGGCCATGGCGTGGAGCTGCTCGGGGGGGAGTTGGGCCACCGTCGTCCTCCGGCCCGCTACCGGCGGGTCGTCGCCCGGGCGACGTGGGTCCCGGTGTCCGACCCTCCGACGTCAGGTCGGACGGTGTCCTGGAGTCCGCCCGGCGTCACGGTCTACCGGGTCCCGGACCGCGGCCGGTGCGGGATGACCCGTCCGTCCGTCGGGTGGTCGAGCGTGCGCACGGCGTCACTGTAGGCCGTCGCCGCCCGAGAGGTCGGGGCGACCGCACCACCCGGTCGACGCATCGGGCCCGGGCGGCGGCGCGGGCGAGCGGTAGCATCGGCCCGGCCGACCGGTCCGCAGGTGGTTCCGGCATCGCCCCGGCCCGTCCCAGGAGGTCCCGAACCATTACCCGCTCAGTGGAGAACGCCCCGGCGGGCCGCGTCCGGGCCCGCCTGGCCGAGCTCGGCCTCCGCCTGCACGGCCCCCATCCGCCCCACGACCCCCTCGATGCCGTGGTCGTCCACGGTGGTCAGGCCCGGACATCGGGACAGCTGCCGCGGATCGACGGCGCCCTGACCTGCTGTGGCCGGTTGGGTGAGTCGGTGACCGTCGAGGAGGGGGCCGCCGCCGCCGCCGTGTGCGCGCTCAACGCGCTGGCCGTGCTGGAGGTGGCGCTCGGGTCGCTCGACCGGATCGAGCGGGTGCTGACCGTCACCGGGTACGTCGCCTCGACGCCCGACTTCCACCAACAGCCGAGCGTGGTCGACGGGGCGAGCCGGGTGCTCCACGACGTCTTCGGCGACGCCGGCCGGCACACGCGGTCCGCCGTGGGGGTGGCCGCGCTCCCGAGGGGCGGGGCGGTCGAGATCGAGGTGGTCGTGGCGGTCCGGGACTGACCCGCGACGTGGAGGGTCCGCGCCGGCGGTGGCGGTCCCGTGGACGATGACGGGTCGGTGACCGGCCCGGAAGAGGTGACAGGAGTGAGCATGGAGCAGCAGACAGCCGATGCACTGGCCGGGCTGGGAGCGGCCACGTTGGGGGAGTCGGGGGCCCGCCGGCTCCCGCCGCGGATCCGGCCGGCGTGGCGCGGCGCCAGGCTCGCCGCCCCCGCCTACCCGGTGGGCTGCACGCCGGGTGACAATCTCGCCGTCCACGTCGCCGTGACCCGGGCGGCCGCCGGCTCGGTCCTCGTGGTCGACGTGGGGGACGTCCACGACCGCGGCTACTGGGGTGAGGTGCTGACCACGGCGGCCCAGGCGCGCCACCTCGCCGGCCTGGTCATCGACGGCGGGGTGCGGGACGTGGACGCCCTCGAGCGCCTCGGGTTCCCGGTCTTCTGCCATGGGATCGTGCTGGCCGGCGCCACGAAGCACGCACGGGGTACGGCCGGGGTGACCACGGAGGTGGCCGGGGTCACGGTGGCGCCCGGCGACTGGGTGGTCGGCGACGTCGACGGGGTGGTGGTGGTGCCGGGCGCGGCGCTCGATGACGTGATCGCCGCCGGGCGCGCCCGGGAGGCGGCCGAACGGGGCTACTTCGAGGCCCTGCGGGCCGGGTCCACGACGGTGGAGCTGCTCGGCCTCGACGCCGTCGCTCGATCGATTCGGACGGCGACCCCGGCTAGCGCCGGGGTGGGTCGCGCACCGGCGCGGCGGCATCGTCTGGCCGGAGGGCGATGTCGTCTCGTACGGCAACGGCACCTGACCTACACCCGGGGTGCCCCGGGGACCTCAGTGGTTGGTGTAGTCGATCGGCCCGGCGCCCTTGACGCCGATGGCGAAGCAGAAGCAGTGGATCGAGGCGTTGTCCGAGACCGGCCGCAGGCTGTGGACCACGTCCGGCGGGATGTGGACCAGGTCGCCCTGGGCGATGATCCGGTCCTCGTCGCCGATGGTCATGTGCCCCGTCCCCGGAGCACGTAATAGAACTCGTGGGTGGGGTGGGAGTGGGGATAGACGTAGCCGCCGCCGGCCACCTCGAACTCGTTGACGAGCTCGAGGAATCCCCCGTCGGTCATGCTCCTTCATCTCCCGGGAGTTGACCATCCACCACACCGGCACGGTGCCGTTGTGCTCGACGATCGGGGCGACGTCTTCGATGTTGCGAACGTCCATGGTGTGTGGTCTCCTTTGCTGGTCATGGGTGCCGCGCGCGGGTCACGACGCCGTGGCGTCAGATAGTACCGAAGGCCGCTCCCGGCCGACGACGGCCGTGGGCGCCCTTCGGTTGGCTGCCGGTCGACGACACCGACCCGCGGGACGGCTCCCGGCGTCTGGAGTTCGCTCTGGGACGACGTCCACGTGAACCGGATCAGTCACCGACGCGACGAGGTGCCCGGCGTGCCCGGCGGACTCCGGTGCGAGGTGCTGTACCGCCACGTCACCCACACCCAGGTGCTGATGGCGCTCGACTCGCCGTCGGTGGTGGTGGTGGCCCCGGCCGATGTCGAGATGACCTCCGGCGCGGACGTCGACCGGGCCCGGGCCTTCCTCCTCGAGCCGCTGGTCCCGGTGGTGCTCCACCGCGGGACGTGGCACTGGGGCCCCTTCCCGGCGCACGGCCGCATCGGTGACGCTCTTCAACGTCCAGGGTCTCCGCTACGTCGAGGACAACGCAGCGCGCGACCTGGCCGGGGCCGGACTGGCGCTCGACGTGATCCTCTCGGGATGACACCCGATGCGGGGACCGCCCGTGAGGTGGTCCACGGGATGTCCAGTACCGGGCCGGTGACGTGGCTAGTCTCCACACCAGTGGTATGGCTAGTGTCCTGTCCACACGAACAGGCCAACTGACTTGCCGTTCATCGGGGGGGAGGACGATCCCGTCCTGGTCCGATGCGGCGGGTGCGGCGCGAGGAGGACGAACTGATGCGTGGTCACCGGGGGAATTGGGTGGTGCCCGTAGCGTCGTTGGCAGTGGTGGCCGCGGTCACGGCGGGGTGCTCGTCGTCAGCATCGACCGCCACGACCACGACCACGGCGGCCGCGACGGCGACGACGACGGGCGGCTCGGGTTCGGGCAGCCCAGGTGTGACCTCCACCCAGATCGACGTGGGTGCGATCTCGACCAAGACCGGCTCACTGGCCGGCTACTTCGACGGGATCGCCCCCGGGATGCAGGCCTACTTCGACCTGCTCGACTCGCAGGGTGGCATCAACGGGCGCAAGATCGAGCTGACCGCCGACCTCGACGACGGCGGCTCGCCCACCCAGTTCACCCAGCAGGTCCACACCGCCATCGACCAGGACCACGTGTTCGCCGTCGGTGTGGCGTCGGCCTGGTTCACCCCGGGCTACTTCGTCTCCACCGGCACGCCGACCTACGGCTACAACGTGAGCGCCAACTGGGAGACGTACCCGAACCTGTTCGCCGTGGGCGGCTCCACCCAGATCTACTCGTCCGCCATCCCGACCATGGGGCACTTCATCAAGGCGACGGGTTCCAAGGCGGTGGCCTTCATCAGCTATGACCCGGCCATCGCCTCCTCCTACGACGCCTGCAACGCGTACGCCACGATGCTCAAGGCCGCCGGCTACAACATCGACTACGTCGACGTCGGCGCCCAGCTGGGCGGGAGCTACGCCTCGGACGTCCAGCGCATGCAGCAGGCCGGCTCGGACCTGGTCGTCTCCTGCATGCAGGCCTCGGACAACATCACGCTCGCCCGCGACATCCAGCAGTACGGGCTCAAGATCAAGCAGCTGTGGCTCAACGGCTACGACCAGGCACTGCTCAACCAGTACAGCAGCCTGATGCAGGGGGTCTACCTCAACAACGCGGGCAGCGTCCCCTTCCAGGCCGCCGACACGGCCAGGTACGGCGACACCTACTCCGGCATGCAGCAGTACATCGCCACGATGAACAAGTACGAGCCCGGGTTCACGTACAACGCGGTGGCCTTCCAGGGCTGGCAGTCGGCCGCACTGCTGGCCGCCGGCATCCAGGCGGCGGGCAGCGACCTGACCCAGGCCAACGTCGTCGCCCAGACCAACAAGATCACCGACTTCAACGGCGGTGGGCTGTCGGCCCCGGTGAACTGGACCACGGCCCACACCGCCAACACCCTCCCGACCTGCAGCGCATTCATCCAGGTCCAGGGCACCCAGTTCGTCTCCGTCCTCGGCTCGGGCAAACAGGTCTTCGTCTGCGTGAACGGGGACGCCAGGAATCCGGCGGTGGAGCCGGCCCCGCCGGGCACACCGGGCGCATGACCTTCGGCCTGAGCGCAGCACCGACCAGGTAGGGGCCGACCCGGCGTGGAGCACTTCCTGGGCTTCGCCATCCCCGGAGTTCCCTACGGGTGCACGTACGCCATCGTGGCGGTGGGCCTCGTGCTCACCTACCAGGCGACCGGGGTCTTCAACTTCGCCTACGGCGCCCAGGCCTACCTGTCGGCCTTCCTCTTCACCCGCCTGGTCCAGAACCAGCACCTCCCGGTATGGCTGGCCTTCGTGCTCTCCGTCGTCGTGCTCGGCCCGGTCGTGGGCATCGCCTTCGACCGCTTCCTCTTCCGGAAGATCGCCAACACCAACACGACGGCCAAGCTGGTGACCGGGATCAGCCTGTTCGTGGGCATCCCGGCCGTGCTGGCGGTGATCTTCGGCAGCGCCAACCAGTACAACCCGCCCAGCATCCTGTTCAACCCGAACACCGTCTACTTCCGGGTGGCCGGCACGCCGGTCAACGGGATCTACGTGACCACCACGGTCACGACCGTCGTCATCCTCCTCGCCCTCGGCCTCCTCCTGCGCTTCTCCAACCTCGGACTGCAGATGCGGGGGTCGGTCGAGAGCCGCCGGCTGATCGAGCTCGACGGCGTCAACGCCGGCCGGGTGGTGGCCGTGGCCTGGGCCATCTCGGGGTTCATGGCCGGACTGGCCGGCGTCCTCCTCGCCCCCATCTACGGGCAGCTGCAGTTCAGCGACTACGCCGCCCTCATGGTGGCCGCCTTCGCCGCCGCGGCGTGGGCCGTGCTGCGCTCGCTGACCGTGGCCGCCCTGGTCGGGGTCCTGATGGGCGTCGTCACCACCACGCTGCAGGGCTACCTGCCCGTGGACAGCGTGTGGTCCTCGGCGCTGTTCACCTCGCTCCCCTTCATCGTCCTGGTGGCCGCCCTGCTGCTCGTGCCCGGCCTGCGCCGGCTCGACCGCACCAAGGACCCGCTCTCCTCGGTGGACCCCCCGACGCTCCCGACCATCGCCGCGCTGCGCGCCCCCCAGCTCGACCGCTTCATCCGCGTCGCCTGGTACGTGCTGCTGGCTCTCTTCGTGGTGTCCATGCTCACGTGGCTGCCCGCCACGTGGGAGAACGTCTTCAACGCCGGCCTGGTCTTCTCCACCATCTTCCTCTCGATCACCCTGATCACCGGGTTGGGCGGCCAGCTGTCGCTGGCCCAGGCGACGCTGGCCGGTGTCGGTGCCTTCACCGCCGCGCAGCTGGCCAACCACCTCGGCCTCAGCTTCTTCGTCGGCGGGCTGGTGGGCGCCGTGGTGGGGGCCGTCGTGGCCGTGGTGCTGGCGGTGGCCTCGGTGCGGCTGCGCGGCCTCGGGCTCGCCCTCCTCACCATCGCCGCCGCGCTGTTCTTCGACAACACGGTCTTCCCCCAGATGTTCTCGAGCGCCAGCGGCCAGTCGATGACGGTCAAGCCGTCGTGGGTGGGGCTCGGGGTGTTCGACCCCGACGGGCACGCCTTCTTCGTGCTGGCCCTCGTGGTGCTGCTGATCTGCATCGTCGGCGTCAAGCTCGTGATGCGGGGCACCACCGGGATGTTCCTCGGCGCCATGCGGGGCAGCGAGACCGGGGCCGGCGGCCTCGGCATCAACCTCACCTGGCAGCACGTCGTGATCTTCGCCCTGTCGGGCCTGGTGGCCGGCATCGGGGGCACCATGCAGGTGATCCAGCAGCAGCAGGTGAGTCCCGCACTCTTCAACTACCAGATCTCCCTGGTGTTCGTGGTCGTCGTGGTCACGACCGGGGCCAGCACCGTCGAGGGGGCCGTGCAGGCCGGCTTCGGCTTCGTGATCCTCCAGCAGCTCCTGACCTACGTCCCGGCGAGGCTCGGGGGCAACAGCCTGGTCGTCGTGTTCTTCGCCTTCGGGGCCCTCACGTACGCGGCCCATCCCGAAGGCATCCTCGAGTACCAGAAACGCCGGTGGACGCTGCGCTTCCAGCAGCTGATCTTCCACACCGACGCCGGTGTCGGACCGGCCGCGTCCCCGGTGTCCGGAGCCGGCGCGCCGGGGAGCCTGGCGGCGGCCACGGTGGAGCCGGCGGTGGGCGACCATGGGTGAGACCGGCACCGCTCCGCTGCTCCGGGTGTCCGGGGTGACCAAGGTCTTCGGGGGCATCCTCGCCGTCAACGAGGTCACCATGGAGGTGGGTCCGGGGGAGAGCATCGGGCTCGTGGGGCCCAACGGTGCCGGCAAGACGACGCTGTTCAACTGCATCTGCGGCCAGCTCCGGCCCGAGCGGGGGACGGTCGAGCTCGAGGGGACCGAGCTCCTCGGGCTGCCCACCTACCGGCGGGCCCGCATGGGGGTCAGCCGGACCTACCAGCGGATCGAGGTCTTCCCGGACATGACGGTGCGCGAGCACCTGGTGGTGGCCTTCCGGGCCCGGTGGCGGAAGGGGCGGCTGTGGCGGGACCTCTGCAATCTGGGCTCGGCCACCACCGAGGAGCGCGACCGGGTGGCCGAGGTCCTCGAGCTGGTGGGGATCGCCGACCGGGCCGACGTCCCGGTGGCCAGTCTGGGGCTGGGCTCGTGCCGCCTGGTGGAGCTCGCCCGCGCCCTGGTGTCCGAGCCGGTCCTGCTGCTGGCCGACGAGCCCTCGTCGGGTCTCGACGTCCACGAGACGGCCGAGCTGGCCACGGTGCTCCGCACCCTCCAGCGCGAGCGGGGCCTGGCCCTGCTGCTGGTCGAGCACGACCTCGGCATGGTGGGCCGAGGTGGTCGACCGGGCCATCGTCATGGACCTCGGCAACGTGATCGCCGAGGGTCCCTTCGACGCGGTGATGGCCGACCCCGCGGTGCGCCACGCCTACCTCGGGGTGACGGCGTGAGCGCCGCGGTCGGAGGCCAGCCCCGGGCGGCGAGGCGTCCCCGGCCGGCACTGCGAGGTCGACCACGTGTCAGCGCCGCCTACGGCCCCTACCGGGCGCTGTTCGACGTCAGCTTCGCCGTGCCCGCCGGCGGGATCACCGCCCTCATCGGCTCCAACGGCGCCGGCAAGTCGACGGTCGCCCGCGTGGTCACCGGGCTGCTGCCCAGCTCGGTCGGGGCGCATCCGGGTCGACGGTACCGACGTCACCGGGCATGCCGACCTACAGGATCGCCCGGGCCGGGGTGCGCCCACGTGCCCGAGGGCCGGGGCGTCTTCGCCGACCTCACCGTCGAGGAGAACCTGAAGGTCGCTGTTCCGCCAGCGGCTCGGCCGCAAGCAGGTGCCCGACGCCCTGGAGCGGGCCTACGAGGCGTTCCCCGATCCTGGGCAGCCGGCGCAAGCAGCAGGGCGGGACCCTCTCCGGCGGCGAGCAGCGCATCCTGTCGCTGGCCAAGGTGCTGGTCGCCCCGCCCCGGCTGCTGGTGGCCGACGAGATCTCGCTCGGCCTGGCCCCGGTGATGATCGACGCCGTCTACGACGGCCTCCGCCGGATCAACGCCGGCGGGCACCGCCCTGCTCATCGTCGAGCAGCAGGTCGACCGGGTCCTCGAGATCGCCGCGACGGCGGTCGTCCTCGAGCACGGCTCGGTGGCCTACGACGGGCCGGCCGACGGGCGCCTGGCCGCCGTGGAGCGGTACTGGCCTCGCGGGGCGAGCGGCCGTCGGCCGGCATGTCCGGCCGGGGCTGGCTCGGCGGGGCACCCGACGCGCGGACCGGGACGCCGCCGACCGCCGGTCGGAACCGCGGCGGCCGGGCCGAGCGGGGACGACGGACGATGAGGAGGAACCGATGAGTGACGACGGGCGCGATGCGGTCGTCGTCGACGTGGTCCGCACGACGCTGGGCAAGCGGGAGGGCGCGCTGGCCAACTGGCACCCGGCCGACCTCCTGGGCTTCGCCCTCACTCGCTGGTCGGACGCACCGGCGTCGACCCCGGACTGGTCGACGACGTCATCGGCGGCTGCGTCACCCAGGTGGGGGAGCAGAGCACCAACGTGACCCGCAACGCCTGGGTGGCCGCCGGCCTGCCCCAGCAGGTGCCGGCCACCACGGTCGACCGCCAGTGCGGCTCCTCCCAGCAGGCCATGCACTTCGCCGCGGCCGGGGTGAAGGCCGGGCACTACGACCTGGTGGTGGCCTGCGGGGTCGAGATCGATGAGCCGGGTGCCGCTGGCCTCGAACGCCCGGGGCGGGACCGGACCGTTCCCGCCGTCGTTCCTCGAGCAGATCGACGGCCGGCTGTGGGCCCAGTTCCGGGTGGCCCAGGTACTGGCCGACCGGTGGGGGATCAGCCGCGAGGACATGGACGCGTACGCGCTCGAGAGCCACCGGCGGGCGGCCGCGGCCTGGGACGAGGGCCGGTTCGCCGGCGAGGCCGTGCCGGTGCCCGCTGAAGGACGAGGACGGCGACGCTCGACCGGGGCGTCCTCGAGACCGACGAGGGCATCCGGCGCAACGGCTCGATGGAGTCGCTGGCCGGCCTGCCCCCGGCCCAGATCGTGGGAGCCGGACACCGCCCCGGACATCACGGCCGGCAACTCGTCGCAGATGACCGACGGCGCCTCGGCCATGCTCATCGCCGAGCGGTCGGTGGCCGAGCGCCTCGGGCTGCCCGTCCGGGCCCGGTTCGCCCACGCCACCGTGGCCGCCGACGACGCCGCCATCGTGCTGTCGGCCCCGGTGCCGGCCACCCAGCGACTGCTCGACCGGTCGGGCATGACCGTCGACCAGTTCGACGCCGTCGAGTGCAACGAGGCCTTCGCCGCCATCCCCCTGATGTGGCTGCGGGCCTTCCCCGTCGATCCGGCGATCGCTCAACCCCTGCGGCGGGGCCATCGCCATCGGCCACCCGCTCGGGGCCAGCGGGGTCCGGCTGGCCGCCACCCTCCTCAACCAGTCTGGAGGCCACCGGCGGCCGCTACGGCTTCCAGACCATGTGCGAGGGCGGCGGCCAGGCCAACGCCACGGTGATCGAGCGCCTGGGCTGACGCCCCCGGGCACTCGGCGGGCGTGGTCGCGGCCGGGCCGGCTACGCCTCCGGCCGTTGTCCGGCCCGGGCCTTCACGTAGGCGGCCGATGCCGGCCAGGAAGGCGGCCGGGTCCTGCGCCTTTGGGCGGCGAACTCGGCGAAGTACCCGGGGACGTAGACCGACAGCGCCCCGCTCGGCGACGCCGTCCATGATGGTGCGCACCGCGTCGGCCACCGGGATCGCCTCGACGTCGCCGGTGAAGGGGTCGTTGTCGGGCAGGGTGAACAGCTCGGTGTCGACCACCCCGGGGTAGACGACGGTGACCTTCGACCCCGGTCTCCCACAGGTCGACGGCCATCGCCTCGGAGAACACGGCGAGTGCCGCCTTGGAGGCGTCGTAGGCCGACTCGCCCGGCGAGCTCAGGGGCGCGGCCACCGAGGAGACGTTGACGATGCGACCGGACCCGCGCGCGATCATGTGGGGCAGCAGGCCAGGGTGAGTCGGACCGGGGACAGGTAGTTGATGGCCATGACCGACGTCGACGGTCGCCGGGTCCAGGGCGGTCACGTGCCGCCGCTTGGGGATGCCGGCGTTGTTGACCAGCATGTCGACCCCGCCCAGCCGCTCGAGCGCCTCGGCGGCCAGCCGGTCGACGGCGCGTCGGTCGGTGAGGTCGACGGCCCACATGTCGAGCCCGGGGTGTGGGCCCGGCACCGGTCGAGCACCTCGGCCAGGCGGTCCCCGCGGCGGGCGACGATCCCGACCGTGGCCCCGGCCGCGGCGAAGGCCTCGGCCAGCCCGGCCCCGATGCCCGAGGAGCCGCCGGTGACCAGCACGCGGGCCCCCGCGAACGTGTCGGTCACGTTCCCTCCCTCATCGGACGACCCGGCCACCGCGTCGGCGCGTCGGCGGTCGGCTCACCGGTTCTTCCACTGCCGGCGCCCGCTTCTCGGCGAAGGCCCTGGGCCCCTCGACGGCGTCCTCGCTGGAGAAGACCTCCGAGGAGATGGCCGACTCGATCCGGTAGGCCTCCTTCATGTCGACGGCGAGCCCCCGCAGCACCGACTCCTTCGTCTTGCGGACGGCGAGCGGCCCGTTGGCGGTGATCCGGCGGGCGTAGTCCTCGGCCCGCTCGAGCAGGCGGTCGGGCGGGCAGACCTCGTTCAGCAGCCCCATCTCGAGCACCCGGGGGGCCGACAGCCGGTCGGCGCACAGCAGCAGCTCCATGGCCGCCGGGTAGGGGATCTGCCGGGGCAGGCGCACCGTCGTGCCCCCACCGGCGAACAGGCCCCGCTTGGGCTCGAGCACGCCGAAGGTGGCCGTGTCGGCGGCCACCCGCAGGTCGCACCCGCCGAGCATCTCCATGCCGCCGGCCACGCAGGTCCCGTTGACGGCGGCGACGATCGGCTTGTACAGCTTGACGTTGCGCAGCACGGCCTTGACCCCGTCGTCGAGGCGGTAGCCGTCGATCTCGGTGACCCCGTCCTTCATCTGCGCGGCGAGCGCGGTGATCTGGGGGATGTAGGTCTTGAGGTCGGCGCCGACGCAGAAGTCCGGCCCGACGCCGGTGACCACCGCCACCCAGGCGTCGCCGTCGGCGTCGAAGCGCTCCCAGGCCTGGCGGAGCAGGGCGAAGTGCTCCATGTCGAGGGCGTTGCGCGCCTCGGGCCGGTCGATGGTGATCCTCACGATGTGGTCGTCACCGGGCTCGTAGTGGATGGGCACGGGTCTCCTCTCGGTTCGGTGGTGTTCCTCAGCGGGTGGCGGCGTGCCGGCCGCCGCGTCCGGGGGTCAGGTGGACGGCGGTCCCGCACAGGTCCTCGTCCTCCTCCGGGGGGTCCTCCATGCGGGCGTAGGCGCGGCTGCCGTCGGGCAGGTCGCAGATGAGCGCCGTCGAGCTCGGGGCCCTCCGGTCGTACTCGGTCGAGAAGGTGGCGACCACGGCCGGGCCCTCCCCCCGACGCGACGGGCACCGGGGTGGACGGCGGGGTGGCGCGGCCGACGCCGACGCCCGCCGACGCCGGGCCACCGGGCCGGGTCGACCACAGCGACGGCGGTGTGGTGCTCATGTGCATCCCGATCCCGGTGACGAGGCCCAGCGCGCCGGGATCGGCCCGCAGCACCTCGGCCATGGCGGCCAGGGCGTGGGTGCCGTAGTTGCTGCCCGGGCCCCCGTGGTAGGGGAGTCCGCCGGTGACGGTCAGGCTGCCGGCCGGCGGCGGCCGAGGGCGTCGCGGGCGAAGGCCAGCGAGCTGGCGAAGCACGAGTAGAGATCGAGGTGGGCCACGTCGCCGACGGCGACGTCGCCGAGCGCGGCGGCCGCCGCGGCGGCCAGGGCCGGCGAGCGCCCGAGCTCGGGTCGGGCGGCCATGGCGGGGGGCTCGTCGGCCGACCCCAGGCCGCGCAGGTGGACCCGCCGGTCGGCCGGCACGCCGAGGCGGTCGGCCTCGGCCGTCGTGGCGACCAGCACGGCGGCGGCCATGTCGACGTCCATGACCGCCGTCGTCAGCTTGGTGTACGGGGTGGCCACCATGCGGTTGCCCGGCGTCGGGGTGGTGAGCTCGTCCGGGGTGTGGTCGACCGGGAACCAGGCGTGCTCGGGCTGGGCCGCCGCCACGGCGCTCAGGGGGGCGAGCAGGTCCCCCAGCTCGCGCCGGTGTTCGGCCGGGGTGCGGCCGAGGCCGGCACGGCGGGCCGTGTCGAGCAGTGCGAAGGTGAGGAAGGCCTGGTAGATGCCGTTGGCCGCCTCGTCGCGGTCGAGGGTGATCGGGAACGGCGTGGCCTCGGCCGGCGGGTGGGACCAGTCCGGCTCGGGCAGGTGGCGGCGGGTGGCGAGCGCCTCGGCCCCGACGACGAGGGCCAGGTCGAGCTCCCCCCGGGCCATGGCCGCCGCGGCGTCGCCCACCAGGCGCACGGGAACGGATCCCCCGATGCCCGAGTAGACCCGGTGGGCGGGGTGGGCACCCAGCCTCGCGGCCAGCCGGTCACAGGGGTCGTCGTACTCCCAGGACTGGCAGTAGACGATCTGGAGGCTCTGCACCGAGCGGACGGCGTCGGGCGCCCCGGCATCGGTGGCGGCGGCGCGGGCGACCTCCTCCCACAGCTCGAGCGGCTCGGGCGCGGGCCGCTCCCGCCAGGTGCGCCGGGCCACGCCGATGATGCACGGGGCCCGCGGGTCGACGGGCACGGCCGGCCTCAGGAGGTGCGGGCCTGGCCGGGCAGGCGGATGGCCCGGTCGGCGATGATGTTCTTCTGCACCTCGGTCGAGCCCCCGCCGATGGTGCTGTAGCGCTGGAAGGCGTAGAGCCGGGTCCACTTGCCCCGGTCGACCGCGTCGGGTCCGCCGCGGGCCAGCAGTCCCACCGGGCCGAGCAGGTCGACGGCCAGGTCGGCCAGGGTCTGGGCCAGCTCCGACCACTGCAGCTTGGCGAAGGGGACCTCGGGCCAGTTCTTCTCGCCCTTGATGATCTTGCTCAGGGCCCGCAGGGTGAGCAGCCGGGCCAGCTCGATGTCGGTCCACGCCCGGGCCAGCCGTTCCTGGATCGACGGGTCCTCGAGGGCGTCGGGGTTGACCGACCGTGCGGCCATGACCATGACCAGC
>CAWHKZ010000012.1:0-100453 GCA_963830165.1 uncultured Acidimicrobiaceae bacterium | reverse complement strand
TGAGCGGGGGTCGGGCGCCCGGCCGACGCCGCCGCGGGTGGCTCACCGCCGGAGCGGTGCTCGGTGCGCTCGCGCTGGGTGCGGCGCTCCAAGTGGGCACCGTCGGACCGGCGGGCTCCACGGTGCCCGCGGCACCCGACGGCTGGCAGGTGGGCGCCTCGTATCCGGCGACCCCGCACGGCGACGGCGTGGCCTGCCCCTCGGCGTCCGACTGCTTCGCCGTCGGGTCGAACACCTCCGGTGGTGCCGACATCCTCGCCACCACCGACGGCGGGACGACCTGGACCGCCCAGACGGCACCCTCCGGCGTCGACGGCATCTACGGCGTCGCCTGCCAGACGACGGTGGACTGCTACGCCGTCGGGTCCGCCAGTAGCGGCACGGGCGTCATCCTGGCCACGACGGACGGCGGTGCGTCGTGGGTCGATCAGTCCGTCCCGCCGGGGGTCGCCGGACTCGACGCCATCGCCTGCCCGGGTTCCACTGAGTGCGTCGCCGCGGGGGCCGGCGCCATCCTCGCCACGACCGACGGCTCGACCTGGATCGAACAGTCGGTGCCATCCGGCGTGGGCGGCCTCTTCGGCATCTCGTGCCCGTCGGTCAGCGACTGCGTCGCCGTCGGAGCGGGCGCCGGCACGGCGGTCATCCTGGCCACGACCGACGGCGGGACGACGTGGACCAGTCAGACCGTGCCGTCGGGGTGGAGCTTCACGCTCACCGGCGTGGCCTGTCCTTCGGACGGCGACTGCTATGCGGTCGGGACCGGATCGGCCGGCGGGGTCCTCCTGGCCACGACCGACGGCACGACCTGGAACGGCGAGACGCTTCCCCCGTATGTCGGGAACCTCGACGGCGTGGCCTGCACCTCGAACCTCGACTGCGACGCGGTCGGCTTCGGCAGTGGAACGGCGGCGGTCCTGAGCACGGCGGACGGTACGACGTGGACACAGCAGGGCGTGCCCGCGGGAAGCAACTTCCTCTACGGCATCGCCTGCCCGACCGCCCAGTGCGTCGCCGTCGGCGAGAACGGCTCCTCCGATGCCGGAGTGGTCCTCGTCAACGTGGGTGGAGGGTCGACCTGGACCGCCCAGACGGTACCGCCGGGAACCCAGGGCCTCGCCGGCATCGCCTGCTCCTCGACGGCCCAGTGCGTCGCCGTCGGCGACGGGTCCGACGGCGGCTTCCTGGCCGCCACTGCCGACGGGGGAACGTCCTGGACCCAGCCGTCGCCGCCGCCGGGTGTCACGGCGCTGACCGGTGTCGCCTGTCCGGCCACCGGCGACTGCGTGGCCGTTGGGAGCGGGACCGGCGGTGTGGTCATCTCCACCAGTGACGGGTCGTCCTGGACGACCCAGACGGTGCCACCGGCGGTCACCGACCTCAGCGGGGTCGCCTGCACCTCGGCGACCGACTGTTTCGCGGTGGGTACCGCGTCGGGATCCGGGGCGATCCTCTCGACCACCGACGGCACGACGTGGAGTGCCCAGGCGGTGCCCCCGGGCGTCACCGTCCTCACCGGGATCGCCTGCGCCTCGGCCACCGAGTGCTTCGCCGTGGGCAGCGCGTCCGGTACGGCGGTGATCCTCTCGACCACCGACGGGGCCACCTGGACGAGCAGTCCGCTCGCCTCCTCGACGGTCAGCCTCTCCGGCATCACCTGCCCTTCCACCGGTGACTGCTTCGCGGTCGGGATGGACTTCTCCACGCTCACCGGTGTCGTGCTCGCCACCACCGACGGGGGCGCGACCTGGACCGGTCAGACCGTCCCGCCGGTGGCGCAGGACCTGTCGGGCATCTCCTGTCCGACGGCGACGGAGTGCTTCGCCGTCGGATCCAACTTCACGTCGCTGACCGGGACGATCCTGGCCACCACCGACGGCGGGGCGACCTGGACCAGCCAGACGGTGCCGTCGGGCGACGAGGGCCTGTCCGGGGTCAGCTGTCCGTCGACGGACAGCTGCTTCGCCTCCGGGATCGGCACCGGCCAGGTCGGCGCACTCGTGGTGGAGCTGCCGCCGCTGACCGTCACGCCGGGCACCCTCCCGGGTGCCACCCTCGGCGTGGCCTACTCGACCACGCTCTCGGCCGCAGGCGGCGCCTCGCCCTACTCGTGGTCGGTGGCGTCGGGCGCGCTCCCGCCCGGCCTCCAGCTGGGCGCGTCCACGGGAGACGTCACCGGCACGCCGACCGCCGTCGGGACCTACCCGTGCACCGTCTCGGTGACCGATTCCTCCTCGCCGGCCCGTCAGGGCACGTCGAACCTCTCCATCACCGTCGCCCCGTCCCGACTCGCCATCACCACCACCGCGCTCCCGGGTGGAACGGTGGGACGGGCCTACTCGGCCGTGCTCGGGGCGGTGGGCGGTACCGCGCCCTATGTGTGGTCGGTGGCACCCGGTGCCCTGCCTGCCGGCCTCGACCTCGATGCGTCGACCGGCGCCATCACCGGCACCCCGGTCGCACCGGGCACGTCTCCGTTCACGGTGACCGCCAGGGACGCCGGCTCGACGTCGACCACGGCCGCACTGGCCATCGTGGTCACGGGGGGAGGGTCGACCCCGCCGCCGGGGCGGATCGGGGGCTACACCATGACCGCCTCCGACGGCGGGGTCTTCGCCTTCGGCGACGCCGCCTTCTTCGGCTCGATGGGCGGGGTGCACCTCGACCAGCCGGTGGTGGGGTTGGCGACGACGCCTGACGGCGCGGGCTACTGGGAGGTGGCCTCCGACGGCGGGGTGTTCACCTTCGGGGACGCCGGGTTCTTCGGCTCGACGGGCGGGACCCACCTCGACCACCCGATCGTCGGGTTGGCCCGGACGTCGGACGCCGACGGCTACTGGGAGGTCGGTGCCGACGGGAGGATCTTCCCGTTCGGTGACGCCGGGTCCTTCGGCTCGACGGCCGGCAAGCGCCTCGAGCAGCCGATCGTGGGCATGGCGGCCACTCCCGACGGCAGGGGCTACTGGGAGGTCGCCGCCGACGGCGGCGTGTTCGCCTTCGGCGACGCCGGGTACTTCGGCTCGCTGAGCGGGACGCCGCTCGACCAGCCGATCGTGGGCATGGCGTCGACGCCCGACGGCCGGGGCTACTGGGAGGTCGCCGCCGACGGTGGCGTGTTCGCCTTCGGCGACGCCGGGTTCCTCGGCTCGGAGGGGGGGGTGGCGCTCGACCGGCCCGTCGTCGGCATGGCGTCGACGTCCGACGGCCGAGGCTACTGGGAGGCGGCCGCCGACGGCGGGGTCTTCGCCTTCGGCGACGCCGGGTTCCTCGGCTCGCTGAGCGGGACGACGCTCGACGAGCCGATCGTGGGGATCGCCGCCGGGTGAGGGCGGCGGGGTCCTGAACCTGCCGAAGCGACTAGCCGTGGTGCAGCGCCGCCAGGACGGCCGCGGTCACCTCGGGTTGGACCTCCGGGTCGGACTTCTGGATCCACGCCCAGTACGACCAGCTGATGTCGTGCTGGTCGGCGAAGTCGAGGAAGGCGGCGGTGTCGCCCACCCAGTCCTGGTCGGGCTCATGGTCACCGTCCTGGTTCTGGGTCGCGTCGAAGGCGTAGAACTCGCCGACATACAGGGGGACGTTCCACTGGGTGGCCCGCTGGAGGTCGGCCGCCAGTGCCTCCTGGCCCGACAGGGGCGACGCGGACTGGGTGGCGGAGGGCGTGCTCCAGTAGTCCTCGTGCAGGTGGACCGACAGGACCAGGTTCGGGACCGGTGGCAGCTGGGTGAGGCGGAAGGATCCCGGATCGTCCTCGTCCTCGAGCATGAGCAGGAGGTCCGGATTGGACCGGTGGACCAGGGGTGCGACGTAGGCGTAGAACCCGGTGAGGTCGGCCGAGGCCCGGCCGCAGTTGGGCTCGTTCACGATGTCCTGGGCCACGACGGCGGGATCGCCCGCGTAGTGGCCGTCGAGGAACGCCTCCGCGGCCGCGAAGTCCCCCCACGCCGATCCCGGGACACCCGGTTCGGTCTGGCCCGCGTAGAAGTCGCACGCCGCGGTCTGGGCCGTCTCGTCCGCCGCGCCCGGATCGAGCCAGACGGGCATGCCCGAACCCGGACAGCCCGGCTTCTTGGCCGTCGCCGGGGCGGTGAAGGCGGGGCTCCAGTTCGACTGGTGCATGTCGAGGATCACCCGGAGGTGCGCGGTACCGAGCAGGGCGACCTCGTCGTCCAGCGCGGCCAGGTACGGCATGTTCCAGTGGTGCACCAGCACCCCGCCCGCGCCCACGGTCGGTGGCGACGGTTCGAGATTGCCCCACGCCACCGGCAGGCGCACGGAGTTGAACCCGTACCCGGCGATCTGGGCCACCTCGACGGAGGTCAGTGGCCTCCATCCGTCGTTGCAGACTCCCGGCACGTCACTGCCGGACGGGTTGGTGCTCTCCATGCCGGTGACGTTGAACCCGTCGAGCTGCACCACCGCTCCCGACGAGTCCTCGATGCGGGTCCCACGCGTGGCCAGGTAGCCCGGCGGTGTCGCCGGAACCACCGGAGCCGGCGTCGAGGACGGCGCGGTCGCGTGCGCCTGGGACGTCGTCGTGCTGGTAGCCGCCCGGATGGAGGACCCGGTCAGCGACACCACCAGCGCCGCAGCCACCACCAGGGCGATGGCGACCAGCACCACGATTCGGGCTCGCATGCTCAGCTGTACGCCTTTCGCTCCGACGGACTCGTGCGCTACGCCGACTCCCGGTGAGCGGGAGGCTCCGCCACGGCACCACTACCCAAGGGAAAGGTAACACCCGTGCCGCGGATGTTCCCGGCGCCTCGCCGACCGCGACCGCCGCGGTCGAGCGACCCGCTCGCGGCCCATCCGGGCCGCCCCGGAGCCCCGGATCGCCGGTGGCGCCGCC
The DNA here is from genome assembly GCA_963830165.1 of uncultured Acidimicrobiaceae bacterium. Taxonomy (GTDB): domain Bacteria; phylum Actinomycetota; class Acidimicrobiia; order Acidimicrobiales; family RAAP-2; genus Bog-756. The sequence goes on along the minus strand of CAWHKZ010000012.1, from coordinate 95,601 downwards.
GTGTCGCGAGGCGGTGGAACGAGTTCACCGCGTGTGCATGCTGTGGCTCCACGGAGTCGTTGCGGACTCCGTCGGGTGTCCGGGATCGCCACCGGGATCCTCCGACGGCCGGTCCGGGCCGCATCCGTGCACAATCGGCATACCGGCGTTGTCCCATTTGCACAATGACGGTAGGTCCGATTGCCCATTGCCATCTCGAGAAAGGACGGAAGCTGATACAGGGAACTCCAACGGCACCATGGTCCCGGATCCGCACGGGATAAATCGTCAATATTTGTCATGTCGGGTCCAACTGTTCCGTGGGACAATGTCGCATCGGAAGGGACGGAACGGGTACGGATCGGCGGAGGCGGAACGGGGTGATCGGGCACCTTCGCCGGCCCATCCGGGCGTCCGGCAACTGACCGATGGTGGGGTCGCGAAGTCCGGGTCCCCACGGCGGGTAACCAGGCGGAGGGTGTCGGACATGGGACTCACGGGCTCGCATGCGTTCCGGAGCACACGGACGGGACACGGGCCGCGAACGCCCTCGCTCGTCGGGGACCACCCGAAGCGGCACGTCCAGGTCCGGCGCCCCGAGCCGACCGTGAGCCTGGTCATCCCGGCGAAGAACGAGGCGCGCAACCTTCCTTCGGTGCTCAGCGCGCTCCCGGCCGGCCTCCACGAGGTCATCCTGGTCGACGGGCAGTCGACGGACGACACCGTCGCCGTGGCCCGTGCCTGGTGTCCGGGCATCATCGTCATCGAGCAGTCCCGGCAGGGCAAGGGGAACGCCCTCGCCTGTGGATTCGCGGCCGCCACCGGCGACTTCCTCGTGATGCTCGATGCGGACGGCTCCACCGATCCGGAGGAGATCCCCCGCTTCGTCGCCGCCCTCACCCACGGCGCCGACTTCGCCAAAGGATCGCGGTTCATGCCCGGCGCCGGCAGCAGCGACATCAGCCGCCTCCGTCAGGCGGGGAACTACTGGCTCAGCAAGATCGTCAACCTGCTCTACGGCACCCGGTACACCGACCTGTGCTACGGGTACAACGCCTTCCGTCGTGACTGCCTCGGGGCGATCGGCCTCGACGCCTCGGCACGAGCCGACACCGACCCGACGCAGATGCGGTGGGGCGACGGCTTCGAGGTGGAGACCCTGATCAACGTCCGCATCGCCAAGGCCGGGCTCCGGGTCTTCGAGGTGCCCAGCTTCGAGAGCCGACGGGTGTTCGGAAAGAGCAACCTCAACGCCTTCTCGGACGGACTGCGGGTACTCCGCACCATCCACATCGAGCGCAAGCGGGGCGCCCGGAGGACCGCCACCGGCAATCTGTCGGTGCCCCGCCGCGACGGCGCGACGTGGTCGATCCTGTCGACCTCGACCCAAGAGGCCGGCTGAGACCGACGTGACCCGGACCGTGTCCTTCGTCGTGGTGAGCTTCCGCGCCAGCCTTCCCGCCTGTCCGGTCCCGGCGTCGGAGGCCAGGTTGCTGCTCACCGACTCCGAATGGTGCGTGGTGTTCCGCCACCCGCAGCTCGGCGTCCGGTGCGGCCTGCTGCGGTCGCGCATCGACGTGGTCCCGGTCACCCGGCACCGGTGCCGGGTGACCGTGCACGACCGGGGCACGGACGAGTTCCGCGGCGCGTTCGTCGTCCGGGCCCGGGCCAGACGGGTCCAGGCCGCCATCGACCGGAGGATGACCGCACTCGACCTCGCCGCGGAGGTGACCGCCTCGGTCGGGGACGGTCAGTGGTGGCGGGACGCCCGCCGGTTCCACGACCTCGGATGGGCTCGGATGGCGTCGGTCGCCGGCGTGACGTGCCCGGGGGGGACGTGGGGCACCGTCACCGTCCCCCGCACCCGGGTGACCAAGGTGCTGGACGTCGGACCCGGCGGGGTCACGCTGCGGGGGTGGCGCAAGCTGGCGGTGCTGCCGTGGGAGACGGTGGAGGACATGGAGGTCGCCGCCGACCCCGATCCGTCGACACCCGGGGGCGCCGGCCGGGCGGTCCCGGGCGGCCACCCGGCCGGCGGGACCATCGTGCGCCTGCGCTCGCGTTCGGGTGACGTGCTCGTCTTCCACACCCGGTCGTCGACCACGGCCGACATCGCCGCACGGCTGCGTCCCTTCCAGGACCTGCTCGTCCCTTCGTGAACCGGGCCCTCGTGAACCGGTCCCGCCGCGGAGGGCCGGGCCGGGCGGCACCTCAGGACGTCACCGCGACGGTGAACTGGGTCTCCTCCACGGGTTGGGAGGGGCTCGCCGGCCGTGCGAAGACCCGGACGGTCCCGGTGCCCACGTAGGGGCGGCTGAACGGGATCGTCTGGGAGAAGGTGGCGCCCGTCACCGCGGTGTTGGTGACGCTGGCCAGCAGGCGACCGGAGGCGTCCACCAGCTGGACGTCGTAGGTCCCGTCGATCGACGTGACACCCGAGATCCGGAGCGAGCCCGACACCGTGCTTCCCACCGCCGGGTCCTCGAGCAGGACCCCGGGAAGGGCGGCCGTGACCTGACTGCGCCCGACCGGGCCGCTCGTGTCGATCCCGGCGAACGTGCTGATCGGCGCCTTGGCCACGAGCACGGTCACCGCGGTCACGTTCGGGTAGGCGGTCAGCGTGTACACGACCTGGGCCAGGCGGGCGGACAGGTCCGCCGGTGGCCCCGGCGCCGCGAACTGCGGGCTCAGGTTGACGGTCGCCACCCCTCCACGGACCTGCAGTCCGCGCACGGTCGTCCCCGCCGGGATCCACGTGTCGAGTCCGGCCGCGGCCTCGGTCGGTGTCGGTCCGGCCAGGAGCGCCTGAAGCGCGGCGTCGCGGGGGTCGGCGCTCGAACTGATCGAACGGTCGGCCACCCCGAGAGCGGTCCCGCGGGCGAAGTAGAGCAGTACGGCCGTCTGGGCCGGGACCGTCGTCGATGTCTTCGGGAGGGTCGACGTCGTCGCCCTGGGCCTGGTCGTCGTGGTCGACCTCGTCGACGAGGGCGACGTCCCGCAGGCGGCCAGGCCCAGGACCGACAGGGCGCAGATCACGGCGGGCAGCGCCGATCGACGGAGCGCCGGGGCTGACATCGGGCGTCTCATGTTCTGCGTGGTCCTCTCGTCAGGACGTCGTCGCGCTGGCGCGGTGGGCGTCGTCGGCAGGCAGCGGTGGGCTCCATCGGTCAGCTGCGCAGGTAGTAGAAGCGGGCGGCGATCAGGGCGGCCAGGAGGAGGGCGAACACGGCCGTCGCCGCGCTGAGGCGGCGGCGGGCCACCACGAAGCGGTCGTCGGCACCGGCGACGGCGGCGAGCACCTCGTGGGCGACGATCAGCGCCAGGACGATCGACACCGAGAGGATGCCGACGGCGGCATTGGCGACGAACGGCTTCATCGGACCGTCCGCCACTCCGCCGAGTCGCGGGCGAGGGCGAGGGCGTTGCCCGCCGCCGCCGCGACGAGCAACGCGCCCGCACTCCCCACCGGATGCCACCAGCCGATCTCGACGAAGAACAGGGCAAAGAAGAAGAGGGCCGAGAGCCCGGCGGCCAGCGACACGCTCGCCGCGAAGGCGAACTCGGTGAGATCCAGCCAGTTGGTCGCCGCCCATCCGGTACCGACGACCAGGGCGGTGGCGATCAGGCCCGACCGGATCGGCGTGCCGACGTCGGCCAGGGCCAGGACCGCCCCCACCGCGCACAGCACCACGGCGATGCCGTCCGCTCCGAGTTTGACCTGTCGTTGCCGGTGGTTCACGGTCCGCTCCCTGTGGTCGTGGTGGTGGAGGTCGGCGGTGTGGTGGTCGAGGTCGTCGAAGTGGTCGTGGTCGACGGTGGCGGCTTCGGCCGGGTGGTCGTGGTGGTGTTCGGCCGGGTCGTCGGGGTGGGCTTCGGGCACGTCGTCGGGGTGGGCTTCGGCCGGGTGGTCGTGGTGGGCTTCGGCCGGCGGACCGGAGCAGGCTTCGGTGCGGGCGCCGGCTTGGGTGCCGTCGCCGGCGTGTGCGACTTGGCGTGCGGGAACCGGTCGGGTCGCGGGTGCTTCGCCGGAGGGCTCTTCTCGATGCGCAGGACGACCGCCGTCGAGTTGCGGAAGACGACGTGGGCGTCGCCCGTCTTCAGGAGCTGGTCGATGAAGTCCGACATCCACCCGCTCCGGTAGCCGAGGAAGTCCACCCCGTAGTTGTCCTCGCTCCGGGTCAGGTACACGTAGGTGGGGACGTGGGTGACCGGCAGGTGTCCGGTCAGCTGTGACCCCCGCAGCGTGATCAACCCCCCGGCTTCGACGAGCCGGTAGGCCGCCACATCGGTGTACCCGAGCGGCTCGTCGCGGTTGACGACGTAGATGTCCGCCCCGGGGGCCACATGAGCATGGATCCATGCCGCCGCGGCCAGGTCGTCGGGGGAGATCGCCTCGAACGACTCGTTCCCGAACCGGACCAGCGGAAACAGCACGAGGAGGGCCACGGCGATGGCCAGGCACATCGTCACCGACGCACGGCTGAGCACGCGGTGGTCGATCAGGCTGGCGGCCAGGACCGCCGCCGGTGCCAGGCTGAAGAGCAGCACCCGGAGTGCGATCTCCCCGCCGTAGCTCACGGCCCCGGCCACGGCCACCGGGAACACCGCCACGATCACCATCGTCCAGAGCGTGCGTCCCCGACGCCACAGCGCCACGAATCCCCCCAGGGCCCCGAGCCAGGTGACGGCCGCCGCCACGATCCGCGCCCCCTGGACGAGCTCACGTTCCGGTGTCGATCGTTGCAGGCGTGCGGTGACCGTCGCGTTGAGGGTCGACCCGACCTGGCCGGCCGAGCCGAACACCTTGGCCAGGTGGTCCGACCAGTAGGCATGGCCCTCCCACGAGAGCCACGCCCACACGAGACAGGCCGTCAGGAGCCAGAGGGCACGGAGCCCCGTCCGGCCGGTGACGGCCAACCCGAAGAAGACCAGACAGAGAGCGGCCGGCGTGACCTGGTGGGACACGGCTGACGCGCCGACGACGACGAGGAGCACGGTGAGCATGGCCAGGCGGTGGCGTGGCGTGGTCTCGGGGCCGGGTCCCTCGCCGGCCACCGCGCCGTAGGGCAGCTTGCCCATCCGGAGGGCCAGCCGCTTGACCGCGGCCCACGGCCGCGAGTCGAGGAACGAGGCCACGAGGCGCGGTGGGAACCCGCCGGCGCTGAACACCTTGATGACGATGGCGACGGCCACCAGGAACAGGAACAGGTTGAGGCCCTGTGGCGAGAAGTAGTCCTGCTCGATCCAGTCGGACGCCAGGAAGATGCCGAGGACCGCCCACTGGGCACGGGACGTACGGAGGCAGGTGTTGGCGATCGCCTTGACGGGAAGGAGGTAGGCGAGGTTCAGCACGAGCGGGCACCAGCGGAGGAACCACAGCGTGTTCACTCCCATGGCCCGGGCGGCCATGCCCGCGGCCGCGAACATGGCCGGCCAGGACATCCTGACGTCGAGCCGCGGCAGGGCCCGCCCGGTTCGACCCAGGTACTCGCTGAACCCGGCGACGTCGTAGGCGGTCGAGAACCGGGGCACGGCCTCGGTGGCCGGGAGGGTCCCGTGCAGCACGAGGGCGAGCGCCCCCAGGGCGATCACCATCGCCGGCCGAGCGCGGAGCGGCCCGCCGTAACTCCCACACGACGGCACCGGCGACGAGGAACAGGCCCAGCCACCAGAGGAACGACAACTGGGGCAGGAGACCGAGGGCCCCCGCCCGGTAGGGATGGATGGAGCCGAGTGACAATCCCCACGAGGCCACGCCGGCGGCCGCCAGGACGACGGGGACGGCCGACCCGGCCACGTCCGGGTATCCGGCGTACCGCCGGGGGCGGCCGCGGTCCGTCGTCGCCTCCGACGGTTGCCCAACTAGGACGTCTTGCGTCGACTGTGTGCTCAATCGCCAACCGTCTCTCGCCGCGGTGACTCCCCGCCGTCGTGATCGAACACGAACCGACCCGTACAGGTCCGACAGGCATCTCCCCGTCGTCGGACGTACGGCAATCGCTATACTACGGGCAATTTCGCGGCGGGGAGCCATCAGTAGGAGACGTCAGGCCGACCGCGCCTGCGTCTCCGATGGTCGCGGTACGCCTTGGCGCAGGCACTCCTCGTCGATCCGACCGACACGCCCATCACGGTGGAGGCCCCATGAGAGAGACCGATACGGACGAGTTCGTACAACGTCAGGCCGCAGCGGTGCCGTTCGAGGAGTACGAGGGCGAGTACCCCACGCGTCCGAGGCGGCGCATCGCGGCCGTGGTGACCTCGGTGGTTGTGGTGCTCGTGGTCGTCGCGGTGCTGTTCATCTCCATGAACGACCGCATCGACTCGCTCGACCAGAGGGTCACGACGCAGTCGCAGCAGATCCGGCACCTGCAGGGCCAGGTCGCCGTGGTCTCGGGGTCCCTGAGCGCCGCCGTCGCCTGCCTGCAGACCGTCGGGTCCCTGGAGGGACTCTGCACCAAGCTGGTCAAATAGGCCCGGGTCCGTCCGGTCCGCCGTCACCGCCGACGCCACGGCCGCCACCGGGCGCGGACACGACCGAGCCGGCCCAACCGACGGCATACCCCGCTCCGGCCAGGCCCAGCGCGATCAGCAGCACTGCGGCGCGGGCGGCGCCGGCGGCGTCGCCCTGCATCAGGTCGCGGCCCCCCTTCCGCATACCGTCGGTGAGGGCACGTCGGGCGAACTGGCGCTCGGCCGCCAGGTTGCGGGCGTCGCCCATCTGGTGGAAGGCCCCGACCTTCCCCCGGTTGACCGAGAAGCAGCGTCGCCAGAAGTAGCTCCAGGTCACCCGGTCGGGAGGGACGTGGTGGCGGACGACCGCGCTCGGTTCGAACAGGATCGTGCTCCGGGGCGAACGGTGCAGCAGGCGGTGACACATGTCCATGTCGTCGTGGTTGTCGGAGTGGAAGTAGCCGATCGCCGCCAGGTCCGACCGTCGGGCCGCCATGGCCGCTCCGATGACGTGGAGGATGGGCGCCGTGGTCGTCGGCAGGCCGACGTAGGCGCATCCGAACGTCCAGTCGCACTCCGGAGGGAGCCACCGTGGCCGCGTCGTGGCGAACACCGGGAGCGGTCGCCCGCCGACGGCGATCACCGCCGGGTCGTCGAACGGCGCCGCCATGCGCTCGAGCCAGTCGGACTCGGCGGCGGCGTCGTCGTCGAGGTAGGCGATGATGTCACCGGACGCCAGTTCCGACGCGGTCGTGCGGGCGCCGCCGAGGTGGCCCGGGTACCGGTTCTCGATCACGCGGACCGGTGGCCCGCCGTCCGGGGGTCGGCCGCTCCACCGGCGCACACTCCGCTCGTAGAGCAGGCGGTTGTGGTCGATCGACACGAAGAGCTCGCGCGGCGGGCAGGTCTGCCCGAGTACCGAGTCGACGGCGGCACACAGCAGCTCCCACCGGTCGGTCGTGTAGGCGCAGATCACCACGGACACGTCGCCACCGACCGCGGCCGGGTGAGGGGGCACGCCCTCCGGTGCGGTCACCGTCGCTCGGCCGGGAATGGTCGCCGTCAGCTCCCGGGTCGCGCCCGCGCCTCCGGGCCGGGAGGGCCGGGCGTGGTGTCGTGCGGCGGCCGGACCACCCTCCCCCGGGACGATCGGCGGGCGGGCGGGCGTGGCCGGCTCGGGGACCGTGACGGGTCGCCTCGTGCCCTTCCGCCGGACCGGCCGCCGCAGGCCGGCCGCCATGCCGCCGACGCCACCCAGGAGCAGCAGCGACGCATAGGCGACACCCGCCCTCCGGATCCTGGCTCGGGCCATCACTCCTCCTTCGAGGGGCATCCCCGGCCGCCCGGGGTGCCCCGATTCCCGGGATCGGGTTCGCCGGTCCGGTTGCCGTCGCTCAATGGGTGGCACCGTTGGTGAAGTTCGCGATGTTGATCCCCGCACCGAGCGAGAAGGTCGCCGTCTGGGGGAACGCTCCGGGCGTCTTCGGCGGGGTGATCAACGATCCGGCACCCTGATAGAGGAATCCGGCCAGATCGACCGACTGCACCGACGGCGCCTCGGCCGTGACCGAGACGTCCACCGGGGTGCCGTCGGTGTTCGCCACGGGGATGTCCGCGCTGATCGCGGAGCAGGTCTCGCCCAGCGTCTGGACGGCCAGGTCAACCGTCCCGCTGCTCGTCACGCCGTTGACGGTGTAGGTCCACAGGTAGGGGAAGACGACCCCGGCGAGCGCGGCCCCCGGCGACGTCTGGCCCGTGCAGATCTTGAACGCACCCTGACGGGTGTCGTTGGTGAAGGTGGCGACCGTCTCGGTGTCGACGGTGCCCGAGACCACGGTCACCGTGGCCACGCCGGTCGTCGCGTTCCAGGTCTGCAGCCGGCTCCCCGTCGGGTCCGTGACGCTCACCGTCGACACGTTCGCCAGATAGAAGTCCGGATCGGTCTGGAACTCCTGGATGGAGGCTGTGCCGGCCGGCACCTCGATCGCCTGCGAGCATTCACCGGCCTGCACGGGGAACTGCGGACCCCCGTCGATGCTGAACTCGAACGAGGTGGTTCCGACCGAGGTGTCACCGGCCTTCTTGCAGACCTCGAGCCACCCGTCCGTCCGGGTGTCGTTGGTGAAGGTGGCCGTGGTGGTGGCCCCCGCCGACACGGCGACGGTCACCGCGCCGGTCCCGAGTGACGGCGAGCCCACCAGGGCCGACGCCGGGACCACGGTGATCGAGTCCACGTAGTCAGGGGCGGCGAACGTCTCGGTCACCGTGTAGTTGGCGGCCGGCAGCTCGATGGAGCCGCTGCACTTGCCGACCAGGACCGACGCCGACCCCACCTTGGCCCCGGTGGTGGCGTTGGTGATCGTGTACTGCCACGGACCCGCCGGCACCGAGCCGTCCGAGGCGAGCTTGCAGATGACGAGGCTGCCGTCGGTGTCGTTGGTGAAGGTGGCCGTCGTGGTTGCTCCCGCCGAGACGGTGACGGTCACCGCGCCGGAGGTGAGCGAGGGCGAGCCCACCAGCGCCGACGCCGGTGCCACGGTGATCGAGTCCACGTAGTCGGGGGCGGCGAACGCCTCGGTCACGGTGTAGTTGGCGGCCGGGAGCGCGATGAGGCCGCTGCACTGGCCGACGGAGACCGACGCCGAGGCCACGGTGGCCCCGGTGGTGGCGTTGGTGATGGTGAACTGCCACGGCCCGGCGGACACCGCCGCATCCGAGGCGTCCTTGCAGACCACCAGGCTGCCACCGCCGACCCGGGTGTCGTTGGTGAAGGTGGCCGTCGTGGTGGCCCCCGCCGACACGGTGACGGTCACCGCGCCGGTCCCGAGTGACGGCGAGCCCACCAGGGCCGACGCCGGGACCACGGTGATCGAGTCCACGTAGTCAGGGGCGGCGAACGTCTCGGTCACCGTGTAGTTGGCGGCCGGCAGCTCGATGGAGCCGCTGCACTTGCCGACCAGGACCGACGCCGACCCCACCTTGGCCCCGGTGGTGGCGTTGGTGATCGTGTACTGCCACGGACCCGCCGGCACCGAGCCGTCCGAGGCGAGCTTGCAGATGACGAGGCTGCCGTCGGTGTCGTTGGTGAAGGTGGCCGTCGTGGTTGCTCCCGCCGACACGGTGACGGTCACCGCGCCGGAGGTGAGCGAGGGCGAGCCCACCAGCGCCGACGCCGGTGCCACGGTGATCGAGTCCACGTAGTCGGGGGCGGCGAACGCCTCGGTCACGGTGTAGTTGGCGGCCGGGAGCGCGATGAGGCCGCTGCACTGGCCGACGGAGACCGACGCCGAGGCCACGGTGGCCCCGGTGGTGGCGTTGGTGATGGCGAACTGCCACGGGCCGGCCGACACCGCGGCGTCCGACCGCGTCCTTGCAGACCGAGAGATGCCCGGCGGTGTCGTTGGTGAAGGTCACGGTGGTGGTGGCTTCGGAGCCGACCGTGACGGTGACCGACCCGGTGGCGAGCGACGGGGAGCCCACCAGGTCGGAGACCGGGGCCACGGTGATGGAGTCCACGTAGTCAGGGGTGGAGAACGTCTCGGTCACCTTGTAGTTGGCCGGTGGGAGCTGGATGGGACCACTGCACGATCCGACCGACACCGACGCCGAGGCCACCGAGGCCCCGGTGGTGGCGTTGGTGATGGCGAACTGCCAGGGGCCGGCCGACACCGCGTCGTCCGACGCGTCCTTGCACACCACCAGATGGCTCACGGGGATGTTGGTGAAGGTCGTCGTCGCCGTGCCGTTCGCGGGGATGTTCACCGTCGCCGTCCGCGTGGCGACCGAACCGGTGCCGTCCTGGGGCGGCGAGACGGAGATGGCGCTGAGGACGGTCGCGCCCGTCGAGTCGACGAGCTCCGTCACCGTGTTGATCCCGTTCTCGACCGTCTCGGGGAGGCAGGTGCCGGCGGTGACGGAGACCGGCGTCGCCCCGTTGATACTGAACAGGAAGGCTCCCGTCACGTTGCCGTTCTTGCAGATGTCGAGCGTGGCGGCGCCCAGTCCGGGCGGGGTCGACCCCGCCGCGTCGATTCCCGAGCTGATCCCGAGGGTCATGGCCAGCGTGAGCACGGCCATGAGGACCGTCCCCAACGAGACCGAGACCCATCGGCTCGTACCGGTAACGCGTGACGTCCGCCGTGGCAACATTCGATGGGTCTCCTCACTCGCAGGCTCGCCGCCCCATTGAGCACCTTGTCGACAGCGTGAAGGACATTGGCCGGAAGGTCATCGTCCGATCTGAACGAAAAGCGCACGGCGAGTTGTACGGGTCGCCCACCCCCGTCACCTGTGGCCGTGCAGCGGCGCTCCGAACACGCGTTCGGCCGCAGGCACGACTGTCCGGAAGGGCCCCGTGTCCGCGGCCGAACGGGCCCCTGACGCGGCGGAGGGACCCCCGATCGGGGGTCCCTCCGCCTACCGCCCCGAGGGGAGGAGCTCCTTGCCGGAGTCCCTCCCCTCCCCCTCGATCAGGGGACCGGGCGAGGATGCCGAATGGCGTCCTGTGTCTACCTAGTGGGAAGCCCCATTGGTAAACGTGGCCACGTTCATCCCTGCGCCCACCGAGAAGGTGTACGTCGCAGGGAAGCCGGTCGGTGTGGCCGGACCGGTCAGGACCGTTCCAATCCCCGCGAGGGCGAAGCTGGAGAGGTCCACTCCGGTGATCCCCGGGGGGACCCCGGCCGTCACTGTGACGACCACCGGTGCACCACCCGTGTTCACCACCGGGATCAACGCGCTGATTGCCGAGCACGTCGAACCCGTCGCAGGAACGACCAGGTTGGCCGATCCCGTCGTGGTCACACCGTTGACGGTGTAGGACCAGGTGTAGGGGAAGGTGTCACCAGTCAGAGCGGCGTCAGTGGAGGTCTGCGCCGTGCAGACCTTGAACTGCGCCTGGTTGGTGTCGTTGGTGAAGGTGACAACGGTCTCGTTGTTCACCCCGCCGAAGGGCACCGTCACCGTTGCCGGGTTCGTGGTGGAACCCGTCAGCAGTCGGGAGCCCGTCGGGTCCGTCACGCCAACAGTCGACACGTTCGCCAGATAGAAGTCTGGGTTGGTGTTGTACTCCTGGACGGTGGCGGTACCAGCCGGCACCTGGAAGGCCTGCGAGCACTGACCGGTCTGCACCGGGAACTGTGCCCCACCATTGATGCTGAAGTTGAACGAGGTGGTGCCGACCGAGGCATCACCCTGCTTGCAGACTTCAACCCAACCGAGGGCCTCGTTGGTGAACAGGGCCGAGTTGATGCCGTTGCCCACCGTGACCTCAGCGGTCCCGACGGTGCTTCCGGCATCGGCGGTCGGCGGTGTCACGCTGGTGCCCACCACGGCCACGTTCGGCACGGACTGCTCGGTGATGGTAGCCACCGATCCGAGCGGCAGTGCCGTGTAGTCCGGGGAGCAGTAGGTCTGGCCCACCGGAGGTGCGGTCACCGTGACGACCTGAGTGCCTGCATCGTCACTCACGTTGAAGTTGAAGTTCGTACCGGCCAGGGCACCGCTCTGAGCGGTGAGGGTCTTGCAGACCTTCACGTAGCCCATCTGGGTGTCGTTGGTGAAGAAGCCGGTCGTGGTGTTGCCCGCCGACACCGCGAAGGTGCCCTCGCCATTGGCCACGTTGCTCGCCACCAGGGTGTCCGAAGGCACCGCGGTGATGGAGCTCACGTAGTCGGGGGACGAGAACGACTCGGTGACGGTGTAGTCGCCGGGAGGCAGTGACACATCGCCACTGCACTGGCCGGCGGGCACACTCACGTCACCCACGGTGGCACCGGCCCCGTTGGTGATCGCAAACGACCACGGCCCGTACGGTACGTACGCGTCGCCGGCGTTCTTGCACACCTCGAGGTAACCGGGGTTCTGGACCACGGGGATGTAGTTGGTGTAGTTCACCTCGGTCACCCCCGAGCCGACCGTCGCCGTGATGGTCCCGGCAGCCAGGTTCTCGTTGGAGCCCGTCCCGCCCGACACGCTGATGCTCTGCACCGCGGTACCGGGGGTGGCGTTCTCCTGGATGGCGACCTGTGTACCGACCTGGTACGAGGTCAACTGGCTGCACGCGCCGTTGGCGATGGCGCTGGCGTCAACGACGTTGCCGCCCGCCGTCTCCGTGAACGCGAACGACTCCCCGATGAGACCGGGCGAGTTGGCCGCTGCCAACTTGCAGATCTTCAACCCTCCCGTGTTGGGGATGTTCCCGAAGGTGATGGCGACATTGCCGGTCACGGCTGGGACGTTGACGAGTGCGGTCCGGTTCGGAATCGACTTGGCGACCAGAGCCGTAGCCGGGGTCACCTGGATCGAGTTCAGAATCGTCGCGCCGGTCGGGTCCACCAGTTCGGTCACGGTGTTCGGGCCCGCGGTGACCGCAACCCCGACACACGTACCGACCTTGACCCAGACCGGTGTCTCGTTCCCGTTGACCGAGAATGCGAACGATCCCGTGACGGGGCCGCTCTTGCAGATCTCGATCTTCGGACCTGTGATTGCTGTTGCACCAGCTGACTGCACTCCGGCGACCCCGACGGTCACGCCACCCAACAGCGCAACCGCTACGATCCCCGCCAGCACAGAGAGCCGGCCTCTCTTCGTTGCGGCCGATGACCGCGGATTTCGTGACATAGACGTCTCTCCTGAATCGTTTGGATACAGCGCCAGGCGGCACCGACTTCTCACACTGTCGGAAGTCGGTCGGCGCGTCATCGTCCGAACCGAACGAAGATCGAGGTCGAGGTTGTACAAACTGCCCACCTGCGACCGGGTCGCCAGGTGACCGACCCGTGCAGGAGGGCCCTGCACGCCTGGCGCGACGGGCACCGGGGTTCACCCAACCGCGAAGGGTGCCCCGAAGAGCATCCTGAGTGGCATAACGAATCGGAATCACCCCGATCACCGATCCGCACTGGACACAGGCGGAATGACGCGGTTAATTACGTTGGACACAGCCGGACGGAACTGATCCTGTCGGAGCGCGGCGGCGCACTCGGTTTCGTGTGAATGAGCTAGGCGGGCCCACATGGCGACTCCAAGTTCCGAAGTAGCGGAAACACCCCTCGTGCCGGGCGACGAATTGCCGGCGTCCGGGGCGTCGGCGGTGATCTTCGGCCCCGCCCTCGAGGCGTACTTCAGCCTGAGCCCGGATCCCATGTGCCTCATGGAGCCGGACGGGACGCTGGTGGCGGCCAACGCCGCCGCCGCCGAGCTCTTCGACACCGTGCCCGACGACCTGCTCGGGCGTCCTCTCTCGGCGCTGTTCGCCTCGGACGTCGACGGTGCCGAACTCCTCGCCGGACTGATGGTCCCGGAACGGTGGGTATGTCTCGACTCTCACTTCAGGGTTTCGATCGACGGTGTGACCGAGGAAGGCAGATTCTTCCGGATCGACCTCAGCCTCATCCCCCTCGAGGAGAGCCCGACCCCACTCACGCTCGCCGTGATGCGCGATTCGTCAGAGCTCATTCCGGCCACGGAGGACGCGACGGCCGCGGCATCGGCGGCCGCTCGGGAGATGATCTCCAGCCAGCGCGAGCTGCTGGTCGAGATCGGACACGGACACGGTGTGGGCGGCATCGCCAACGCGCTCTGTCGACGCACCGGGCGACCGGTGCTCATCCTCGACCCGTTGGGCCAGGTACTGGCCGACGCCGGCTATGAGGAGATGGACCAGATCCCCGAGAGCCATCTCGTCGGCAACCAGGCACGCGCCGCCCACGGCGTCCGTGAACGCCAGCACCAGAGTTGGACCGCGGCGGCGTGCCCGGACCGCCGGCTGCTCGGGAGGATCAGCATCTTCGATCCCGACAACGAGCTTCCGGAGCCGGCGCTGTCCGCGCTCGAACATGCGACCTCGATCCTGGCGGCTGAACTCCTGCGTCAGGCGGACCTCGTCGGCGACGGGACCACCAGCCTGAGCGAGTTCACGCAGATGCTGCTCGACGGCCGCGCTCCCGAGAGCGGGAGCCCCGAGGCGGGCCTGCTCGGCTCGGACCTGGAGGCGCCCCATCTTGCCGTGGTGGTCGACACGACGGCGGACCGCGAGAACACGATCGACCTCGTGAGCCATGCGGCCAGGAGCGTGGGCGTGAAGCGTCCGTTGGTGACGTCGCGGGAAGGCCGCAGCGTCCTCCTCGCGCCCGAGGAGCTGCCGTGGGAGCAGTTCGCGTCGGTGCTCGGCGCGTCCCTCGGTGCCCCCCTCCACATCGGCGTGGGGGGTTCGTACCAGCTCGGCATGATCTCCCGGTCGCTCGAGGAGGCGGTGTTCGCGCTCAAGCTCGGCCTGCGGCTGACCACCGAGACCCCCGTCACCAAGTTCTGGGCTCTCGGCGTCTGGAGGATCCTCGTCGACTCGAGTGAGACCGCCAAGCTCCGCCAGCTGGTGCACGAGTGGATCGGCGCCCTGATACAGCACGACCGGCTCCACAACAGCGAGCTGGTCAAGACGCTCACGACCTACCTGAAGGAGACGTGCACGACCGACGCCACCGCACTCCTCCACGTGCACCGGAACACCCTCCGCTACCGCCTGTCCAAGATCTCCCTCATCACCGGCCGGGACCTGGCCGACCCGGATCAGCGCTTCCAGCTCGAGTTCGCCTGCAGGGCCTGGATGGTGCTGCAGGCCCTCGAAGAGGCCTGATCAGTCCTCGGATGTGCAGGGTCCCCGACCCCGCACCCGTCGGGACCCGCTCACGTCCGCCTCGCCTCACGCAGGACGTGCGCCGCGAAGAGTCGGGAGGCACCGAGCACCTCGATGCCCACCAGCCGGCCGTCTGCGGCGTAGAGGAAGATGAGCGACACGCCCTCGATGCCCACGTCGCACGCCTCGGACCGGGGAGCGCCCCCGCGCTCGGCCTCACCGCCGATGCGGAGGAAGGCCTCGTCTGTCTCAGGATCGAACGTGAGTTTCATGCAGCCCTCGAAGCTGGTGCCGGACGTACATCGTCCGGTTCGGCCGGATGGCCGACGGGGGGCTCCCGGTGGCGCCCCCCGTTTCAGGGTTGCTGAACGTCGCAAGCCCGTCAACGTGCGAGACGCACGGACATCCGGGGCGACATTGGTCCGATTGCCCACCGTGACCCTCGGGAAGCTTCACCGGCCCGCCCGGCCATCCCTCCGCGGAGGTCCGGTGCGGCGGACGCGGGGGCCTCAGCCCGCCTGGTCGCGCCGGCGGGCGGCCGGACTACCAGCCACGGTCGGCCAGGTGCACGCCGAGGGTGGCGATCTCGTGGCCCGCCATGGCGTCGCCCAGGCCGGTCGACACCTTGGCCACCAGATCGGCGTCGGTGTAGTGGGCGGTGGCCTCGACCACGGCACGGGCCATGGCCGACGGGTTCGAGCTCTTGAAGATGCCCGAGCCCACGAAGACGGCCTCGGCGCCGAGCTGCATCACGAGCGAGGCGTCCGCCGGGGTGGCGATGCCACCGGCGCAGAACAGCGGCACGGGCAGGCGCCCGGTGGTGGCGATCTCCTGGACGAGCCCGATGGGGGCGGCCAGGTCCTTGGCCCAGCCGTAGAGCTCGGCCGAGTCGGCCTCGGTCAGCTTGCGGAGGTCACCGAGGATGGCCCGCAGGTGGCGCACGGCCTCGACGATGTTGCCCGTGCCGGCCTCGCCCTTGGAGCGGATCATGGCCGCACCCTCCGAGATCCGGCGCAGCGCCTCGCCCAGGTTGGTGGCGCCGCACACGAAGGGCACCTCGAAGTTCCACTTGTCGATGTGGTGGGCCTCGTCGGCCGGGGTCAGCACCTCGCTCTCGTCGACGAAGTCGACGCCCAGCGCGGCCAGCACCTGGGCCTCGGCGAAGTGCCCGATGCGGGCCTTGGCCATGACCGGGACGGTGACCGCGGCCTTGATGCCCTCGATCAGCGCCGGGTCGCTCATGCGGGCCACGCCGCCGTCGCGCCGGATGTCGGCGGGCACCCGTTCGAGGGCCATGACGGCCACCGCACCGGCGTCCTCGGCCACCTTGGCCTGCTCGGCGTCCACCACGTCCATGATCACGCCGCCGCGCAGCATCTCGGCCAGCCCGCGCTTGACGGTGAAGGTGCCGGTGGGACGGTCGGTGGGGGTGGCGTCGGTCATCATGGCAGTCTAGCGGCGGGTCCCGGGACCCCAGTAGGCGTGGCCCCGACGGACGGCCGGACGCGCCCGTGGCCGCCCTCGCGGGCGGCCACGGCGTTGCGGTCCGGGTGCCGGGCACCCGGGGCGGTCAGGACTGGAGCGTGGCCTCGACCTCGAGGTCGATGTCGACCTTCTTGCTCACGATGACCCCGCCGGCCTCAAGGACGCCGTTGAACGACACCCCGAAGTCCTCACGGTCGATCGAGGTGGTGGCGCTGAAGCCGACCCGGTGCAGGCCGTAGGGGTCCTGTACGACGCCCTCGAGGGTGGCGTCCAGGGTCACCTGCTTGGTGACGCCCCGGATGGTCAGGTCGCCGTCGACGTCCCACTCGGTTCCCGACTTCGGCCGGATCGCCGTGCTCGTGAAGGTCCACGTCGGGTGGTTCTCCACGTCGAAGAAGTCGTTGGTCCGGAGGTGGTTGTCGCGGTTCTCGTCCTGGGTGTCGACACTGCCGGCCTGGATGGTGACCGCGATCTTCGAGTCGACCGGGTTCTCGGCCAGCTCGAGGGTGCCGGTGAAGTCCTTGAAGTTGCCACGCACCTTCGACACGGCCATATGGCGCACGGCGAAGCCGAGGCGGCTGTGGCTCACGTCGACGGCGTAGGTCCCGACGGCCGGGTACTCCACCCCGTCCACGGTCCTGCTGGTTACGGTTGACTCTGCCATGGGTACTCCTTCGATCGGATGCTGCTGGGGCGGTGGTGATGTCGGCGCCCGTGCGGGCCCCGACCTGCTTGCGTATGCAACTATACCACAACTACTTGCGTTCGCAAGTATTCCCGGGGATCGGTAGACTGGGGGGATGGACACGTCCCCGGCTGCAGACACCGAGGTCGAGCGCCTCACCACCGTGGGTCTCCTCTTCGAGTCCTCGGCCGGGCTCCGACGCCTCTTCCACCGGCAGATCGAACTGTCCGGTGGTCCGGCCAGCCAGGGATTCGACATCCTGATCCGCCTGGCCCGCAGCGACGACCACGAACTGCGCATGAGCGAACTGGCCGCCCAGGCATCGCTGACCCCGAGCGGATTGACCCGGGCCGTCGACCGCCTCCACCAGCAGGGTCTCGTCACCAGGCGATCCTGCCCGGACGACCGGCGCGGCTCGTTCGCCCAGCTGACTCCGGCGGGCCGGGACCTCATGGAGCAGGTCATCCCCGACCACGTGGCCACCGTCGGCCGGGTGCTGGACGCCGTCTTCAGCCCCGACGAGGAGGCCCAGCTCTCCGCCCTGCTGCGCCGCCTGCGGGACTACGTCTTCGAGCAGAACCTGGCCGCCGGGGTTCCGTGCGACACCGAGGCCGGCAACGACCTGTGCCCGGACGCCTGACGCCGTCCGACGTCCGTCCCTCCGTCTACTGACGTCCGTCCGGCTACTGGAGGGCGAGGGCGGCGGCCCGCACCCGGGTGTCGTCGAGATTGCCGACCTCCGACTCGACCGGCGACGCGCCGGCCATGGGGTCGACCCACAGCCACCGGGTGAGCGCCGCCGTGCGGCCCGGGGCCGGCGGCCAGCCGGTGCCGGTCGACGCAGCCGAGGCCATCGCCGCCAGCGCGGTCCCGATGCCGGCCGGGTAGCGCACGATCAGTGCGGCGCGCTGATCAGCCGAGAATTCACGGCCCCGTCCCACCAGTCCGTGCACCGCCTCGGCACCGACCGCCGTGCCCCGCACCAGGGCCCACGGCAGGGCGACCAGGACCGCCACCGATGACAGGACGGTGTCGTTCCGCTTGATGTGCACCAGTTCGTGGGCCAGGACCCCCTCGAGCTCCACCAGGCCGAGCGACTCCTCCAGGCCGCTGGTGACCACCAGGGTCGCCGACTTCGGGTCGCGACCGAGTGCGACGGCGTTGGGGACGTCGCTGCGCACGATCGCGATGGCCGGACGGTCGAGCCCCATGGTGGCGCACAGTCCGTCGACGAGATTGTGCAGCCGGGGATGGTCGTCCTCGGTGCTCGGCGTGGCCCGCAACGAGGCCAGCACCCTGCCCGGTGCGACGTTCCACACCAGGACGGCGACGGCTGCGGTCACCACCACCAGGACGGCGACGGCCACGACGGGTTGACCGAGCAGGGCCACCACGACGGCGGCCACGACACCCACGGCGGCCCCGGGGGCCAGGCACAGCAGCAGGGCCTTGCGGCGGTTGGCACCGGCCGCCGCCTCCTCGGCCAGCTCGGCCGTCCGGTCGGCCCGGACGGCCACCGCGGCCGGCACCGCCGGCACCGCCGGCTCACGGACGCCGCCGCCACTGCGTGACGGCTGGCCGGACCGGCCGGAGCCCTGCCGGTTGCCACCCTGACCGGACGGGCGCCGGTTGCCCGACGACGACCGTTGCTGGCCCCCGCTCTTGCCGCCCTGACCGCCCGATCCCTTCCCGCCACCCTGACCGGAAGGTCCCCGCCCGCCCTTGGCCGAGGACTGGCCCGAACCGCCGCGACCGCCACCGCGCCGGCGGTTGCCGGATCCTCCGCCCGATCCCCCACCGGACCGGCCGCCGGGAGATCCGCCCTGGCCCCGCGGTCGTCCGCCGTTGCCGCCGGACGGGGCGCCGGAGGCGCCGGGCGTTCCTGGTCGTTCGGGGGGAGTCGTCATCGTGCGAGCAGTGTACGGCCCGTCACGACCGGGCCCCGACCACGGCCCTGCCGTAGAGCTCCTCGTAGCACTCGGCCAGGGACGCCATCGACCACCCGGCGGCCCGCTGCGCACCCGCCTCCAGCCAACCGCTGCGCCCACCGCCGTCGGCGGCCAGGCGGCCGTCGAGGACCCCGGACAGGGCCGTGGCCAGGGCGTCGGGGTCTCCGGGGGAGGCCAGCACGGCCCGGCCGCCCGCCGCCTGGCGGTAGCCGTCGATGTCGCTCGCCACCACCACGGTGCGGGCCGCCATGGCCTCGAGCAGCACCAGCCCGAACGACTCGCCGCCGAGGGACGGCGCGGCCAGCACGTCGGCGGCCACCAGCCTGCGGTCCTTGTCCTCCTCGTCGAGCACACCCAGCCACCGCAGCGACCCGGAGTCGGGGTGCCGGGCCCGCAGTGCCGCCGTCGCCGGCCCGTCGCCGGCCACCCACAGCACCGGCGCCGGACCGTTCCCCCGGTGGGCGGCCACCACCCCGGACCAGGCATCCAGCAGCACGCCGAGGCCCTTGCGCTCCTCGTGCCGGCCCAGGAACAGGGCCGTGGGCCCCGTGGTCGGCCACGGGTCGATCCCCTCGTAGCGGTCGGTCTCGACGCCGTTGAAGAGCACCTCGAAGGTCCCCCCGAGGGCGCCGGAGGCGGTGGCCGCCGCCGCGTCGGAGACCGCGCAGCGCACGGCCAGCCGACGGGCGAGCGGCCGGGCCAGCGGGGCCAGCACCGTGTAGAGCGCGCTCCCCCCGCTGCGGTGGAAGGTCCCCACCATGGGCGGGACCCGCCCGGCCGTCAGGAGGGCGTAGGGCAGCCCGGGGGCGAACGGTTCGTGGAGGTGGACCACGTCGACGGCGCGCCAGCGCAGTGCCCGTAACGCCCGACCGGCCGCCACCGGCGACAGCGCCACCGGCGCGACCGAACCGTTGGCCCGCAGTGCCGACGACCTCCCGGCGTCGACGAACGCCACGCCCCGCGGCGCGTCGGCGGCCCGGTCGATGGGAGCGCAGACCGTGACCTCGTGCCCCCGGGCCGTCAGGCTGCGGGCCAGGCCGAGTACCTGGCCCTGGACGCCACCTGGCCGCGACAGGCTGTAGGGACAGACCAGGGCGACGCGCAGCCCGTCGGCTCCCGGGGTCCCGGAGGACACCCCCGGTCAGTCCGACATCGAGCGGCGCTGCCGGCGCCGGCTCCACTTGACGCCGTACATGGCGTCGTCGGCCAGGCTGAGCAGCTTCGAGGGGTCGGTGTCGGGATCGTCCACGAACACGCCGCCGACCGAGGCCTCGGCCACCAGGGTGCGCCCGTCGATCCGGTAGGTCCGGGCCAGCGCCGACGAGATGCGGTGCGAGATGGCCAGCATCTCCTCCTCGCCGCTCTCGATCCCGCACACCACCACGAACTCGTCGCCTCCCAGGCGGGCCACCGTGTCGGTCGGGCGGACGATGGCGGCGAGCCGGCGGGCCACCGCCACCAACAGGTCGTCCCCGACGTCGTGACCGAAGTCGTCGTTGACCTCCTTGAAGTTGTCGAGGTCGAGCAGGTAGACGGCCACACCCGGGTGCTCGGGGACGACGCGGTCCGTGTCGCCGGAATCGGGGATCCGTTGCCCGGCCGCCGCCGACCCGTGGAGGCGCAGTGCGTCCACGGCCTCGCGCATGCGGGTGGCCAGCAGCGTCCGGTTGGCCAGTCCGGTCAGCGGGTCGTGGTGGGCCAGGTCGGCCAGGCGCTCCTCGTTCCGCTTCTGCTCGGTCACGTCGTGCATGGCCACGACGGCGCCGAGCTTCCAGCCGTCCTCGTCCACCAGCGCCTGGCCGTTCACACTGACCTTGCGCTGCTCGCCACCCGGTGGGGCCAGGATGATCTCGGCGCTGCGCAGCCGCTCTCCCGACATGGCCCGCAGCAGCGGGTTCTCCTCCGGCTCCATGGGCTTGCCGTCGGCGTGCAGCAGCATCCGGCTGCTCGGGATGCGACCGATCGGCTCGACGTCGTCGTCGAGGCCGTGGAGGCGGCGGGCGGCGGGGTTGAAGATCGTCATCCGACCCTGGGCGTCGCAGGCCACGATGCCCTCGTCGAGGGTGTCGAGCAGGACGCGCAGGAACTCCTCCTCCTGGCGCAGCGCGTAGGCCGATCGCTTCACGTCGGTGACGTCGGTGAAGGTGCCCACCGCTCCCGTCACCGTCCCGTCCGGGCCGACGACGGCCTGGGCGCCCACCCGGATCCACTGGACGGGTCCGTCGTCCCGCCGGTAGCCGACCACGACGCCGTCCACCCGGCGCCCGCGTCGCAGCGCCACCAGGACCGGATGGCCGCCGGCGGGGAGCACGTCCCCGGACTCGTCGAAGAGCTCGACCCGGCGGTCATGGTCCGCGGTCACCAGCTGCTCGAAGGGTCGGCCGAGCGTGCGGATGCGGGGCGAGAGGAACATGACCTCGAACGCCTCGTTGACGCGAACGACGGTGCCGTCCACGTCCACCATGACCAGACCGTCGGCCAGCGACTCGATCAGCGCGTTCTGGCGGCGGTCGACCTCGTGCACCCGTGCCTCGAGGCGCTTGCGCTCGGTGATGTCCCGCAACGTCACCACGACGCCGCCGACCTGGTCGTCGAGGTGGTTGGCGGCCAGCAGCTCGAGGTCGAGCTCGTGCCCGTCCGACCGGCGGCAACGCACCTCGAGCGAGACCGACAGCCGGCGTCGGGCCACCAGGTCGGCGAACAGCGAGCGCACCGAGGATCGGCTCACCGGGTCGAACAGGCGGAGCGCGTCGAGTCCCACGGCATCGCTCACGTCGAAGCCGAGCAGGCGTTCGGCCGACAGGCTCACGAAGACCAGGCGCCCGTGGGCCGACACCACGGCGATGACGTCGGCCTCGTGGAGCGCCTCGGACCGGAAGGAGGGCCCGATGGCGAGGGGCGGTCCGGACCGGTCGTCGTCGACGTCGTCGACGTCGTCGGTGAGCGGGTCGAGCCCGAGCACGGCGTCGACGGCACGGTCCGAGGCGTCGGCCTGCCGACCGTTGCCGTTGGTCCCGGCGTGACCGTTGCCGTTGGGCGAACCGTTCGACGCCAGCTCCGGCACCTGGGCGGGCGGCTCGACGGTGTCGACCGGCTCGGGTCCGGACGCCTCCGAACGCCCCTGGCGCCGGCTCCGACGGGTGCGGTCCACCCAGCTCACGCGGCCGCTCCCTGGTCGGGACGGTCGACGAGCCACAGGGGCTGGAAGACGTGCCACTGCTCCGGCGCCCTCCGGATCAGCCCCTCCAGGCGTGTGGCGATCTCCTGGGTGATGCGGGCCACGTCGACCCGCAGCGAGCCGGTGCGGGTCGTGTCGATCGGGGGCTCCACCAGGGACCGGTGGTCGCGACCCGGGCCGCTGTAGACGGCGGCCGTGCACAACGTCGCACCGGTACGCAGCGCCAGGGTGGCCGGCCCGGCCGGCATGGTCGTCCGCTCGCCGAAGAACTCGACCTCGATCCCGGTGCCCTCGATGTCGCGGTCGCACAGCAGGCCGACGAGCCCGCCGGCGCGCAGCGTGGACAGCAGGACGCCACCGGACTTGCCGTCGAGCGGCACGACGGTGAGCCCCATGGCGGACCGCTGCTCGACGAAGTAGTCGAAGAGCGCCGGTGGCTCGATGAGCTCGGCCACCGCCGTCATGGGCAGGTCCTGGGTGGCCAGGAACGCGCCGCCGTACTCCCAACTGCCGATGTGGGGCAGGGCCAGGACGGTCCCCTTGCCGGAGGCCTTGCCCGCCTGGAGGTGGTGGAGGCCGTCGACGAACATGTGCTGGACCACCTCGTCCGGGGACGTGGTCGGCAGGCGGGCCCCCTCGACCCAGTACCGGGCGTAGGCCCGAAAGGACCGGCGGGCCCAGCGGTCGAGCTCCCGATCGTCCCCGGCGTCGGCCCCGAGCACGCGGGCCAGGTTCGCCTTGACCATGGCGCGGTGTTCGTGGCGCAGCCGGTAGAGGACGTCACCCACCGCACTGCCCAGCCCGAGCGCCACCGGCTCGGGCAGCGCGGCGATGCAACTCCCGAGCGTCGTATAGGTCCGGAAGACGACCTGCCCCGTATCCATCAGCTGTCAGCCCACGCCGTGGCGGCGCCGCTCAGCCATGGCGGCGGCCGACCCGCTGTCGGGTCCCCGAGCGGGCCTGGCGGGCCCTCCAGGTCCTTCCCGACCGGCTCGACAGCTCACCCTGGCGTCGTGCCCTCCAGCGCGAGGCGGAGGCGGACGTGGTGCGGCGGGACGCCCGGGTCGAGGCCCAGGCGCCGGACCGCGTTCCGGTGCGACTCCGGCGCTCGCGGCGGGCGGTGACCGAGGGCGGTGCCTCCGCCAGTCGCCAGACCTTGACGAAGCGGCCCACGGCGGTGACCGACGTGAGCACGAGCATCACCCACAGGACGGGCACGAGGAAGGCGGCGGACAGGAACCCGAACCCGAGCAGGATCATCCGCTCGGCCCGTTCCATCAGCCCGCCCTTGGCCGAGATCCCGAGCGACTCGGCCTTGGCCCGCTGGTACGAGACGAGCGTGGTCACGGCGAGCACGGCGAACGGCAGGAGGACCAGGTGCCCGGGATGGGCGGACACGAGATACCACGCGATGCCGCCCAGGATCAGCGCGTCCGCCACACGGTCGGTCACCGAGTCGAAGAACGCACCGCGCACCGAGGAGGTCCCGGACGCCTTCGCCACCGGCCCGTCGAGGAGGTCGTGCATACCGGTGACGATGAGGAAGACCAACGCCAGCAGGAAGTGACCGGTCGCCACGGACACAGCTGTGACACCGGCCGATATCAGCCCGGTGGCCGTCAACACGTCGGCGGAGATGCCGACCTGCTGCAGTCTGCGCCCCACGGGCCCGGTACCCCGGTCCACCGTGTCGCGCCATCGCCCGTCGAACATGCACGCTCCTCTGGAAGGTCCCCTCCAGCCTACCACCTGCTAACTGCAGGCAGCGCCCCCCGGAACAGGGGTGAAACCCCTGGTCACAACGGTTGTCGGCGCCCGTCAGAGGCTCAACGGGCGGATCGGCGCCATGACGAGCGAGGGGTCGGTCCGCCAGTCGACCCCCGGCACGTCGATGTACAGCTCGATCTCGTTGCCGTCCGGATCGAGGATGTAGAGACTGTGCGTGACCGTGTGGTCACTCGATCCGACGATCGGCACGCCGGCCTCGACCAGCCGGTCGCGGGCCTCGCGCAGCTCGTCGTCCGAGTCACCGACCTTGAGGCCCACGTGGTAGAGCCCGAGCCGACGGCCGTGCCCCACCGGCGCGGCGTCCTCGCCGACCTCGATCAACAGCAGTTCGTGATGGCTCCGCCCCGACGTGAAGGCCGCCGCCGGCATCCCGGGGATGGCGGGGCCGGCCGGCCCCCAACCGAGCACGTCCCCGTAGAACCTCACCGACCGCTCCAGGTCGGCCACGTAGAGCACCAGGTGCCCGAGTTCCTTCACCTGCATGTCGTCCTCCTCGTCCGGCGCCGCGCCGGGCCGCCACGCCTCCAGTGTGCCCGCCGCGGCCGGTCAGGGCCGCGGCCACGCCGCCGTGAGCCGCTCCCAGCTGGAGGCCAGGGTCTCGGGGAGCACACGGGTGTCGGCCACGGCGGTCATGAAGTTGGTGTCGCCCTTCCACCGGGGCACGGCGTGGAGGTGCAGATGCCGCGGGACGCCCGCCCCGGCCGCCTCACCGAGGTTGGCACCGAGGTTGATGCCCTCGGGGTGGTAGGCGGCCTCCTGGGCGGCCACGCCGAGCCGAGCCGCCGCCCACAGCTCGGAGGCCTCGTCGTCGGACAGGTCGCCCAGCGAGTCCACGTGGCGCAACGGGATGGCCATGAGGTGGCCGCTGGCGTACGGGTAGGCGTTGAGCACCACCAGGGCCGTCCGCCCCACCCACAGCACCCCGTTCGCGGGCGACGCCGGACCGCTGTCGACGATCCGGCAGAACACGCACCGGGCCGGGTCGTCGGCCGACGGCTCGGCACCGTCGTCGCCGGGTCCGGCCACCGCCGCGGACACGTACGCGCTGCGCCACCCCGCCCACAGGTGCTCGAGGCTCATCGGCGCACCGTCACCCGGCCGCCGCGCCGTCGGCCGCCTCCGGGATCGCCCGCTCGGTGATCTCGTCGAGCAGCAGCGCGGTGAACTCGGCCGTCGGCACGCCGCGGTCGGGGCGGTCGCTCCCCCGCCGGTTGACACCCACCGTGCCGGCGGCCACGTCGTCGTCCCCGACGACCAGGATGTAGGGGATCTTCACCAGCTTGGCCCGGCGGATGCGCGCACCTAGGGGCTCGGTGGCCGGATCGACCTCGACCCGCACCCCGAGGGCCGCCAGCCCGGACGCCACCTCGTCGGCGTACTCCTGGTGGTCGTCGCGCACACCCAGCACGCGCACCTGTTCGGGGGCCAGCCAGGTCGGCAGCGCCCCGGCGAAGTGTTCGACGAGGATGGCGAAGAACCGCTCGATCGAGCCGAACAGGGCCCGGTGGAGCATGATCGGCCGGTGGCGGGCGTTGTCGGCCCCGACGTACTCGAGCGTGAAGCGCTCGGGGTGGTTGAAATCGCACTGGATGGTGCTGAGCTGCCACGTCCGGCCGATGGCGTCACGCACGTCGATGTCGATCTTCGGGCCGTAGAAGGCGGCGTCGCCCTCCTTGACCTCGTAGGCCAGCCCGTGCCGCTCGAGGGCCAGCCGGAGGGCCTCGGTGGCCTTCTCCCAGATCTCGTCCCCGCCGACGTACTTCTCCGGGTCCTTGGTCGACAGGTTGGCCGTGAACTCGGTGAAGCCGAAGGCCCGGAGCACGCTCATCACGAAGTCGAGCAGCGAGGTGATCTCGTCGCCGAGCTGCTCCTCGGTGCAGTAGATGTGGCTGTCGTCCTGGGTGAAGCCCCGGATGCGCATCAGCCCGTGCAGGGTGCCGGCGCGCTCGTAGCGGTAGACGGTGCCGAGCTCGAACAGGCGCAGGGGCAGCTCGCGGTAGCTGCGCTGGCGGCTGTCGAAGATGAGGCAGTGCATGGGACAGTTCATGGGCTTCGGGTAGTACGTCCCGTTGTCCATCTCCATGGGCGGGTACATGCCGTCCTTGTAGAACCCGAGGTGGCCCGACGTCTCGAACAGGTGGGCGTTGGCCAGGTGCGGGGTGAAGACGAACTCGTAGCCACCGTCCTGGTGGCGTTGCCGGCTGTAGTCCTCCATGAGCTTGCGCACGATGCCGCCCTTCGGGTGCCACACCGCGAGCCCACCGCCGAGCTCCTGGGGGAAGCTGAACAGGTCCAGTTCGACGCCGAGCTTGCGATGGTCGCGCTTCTCGGCCTCCTCGAGCCGGTGGAGGTGCTCGGCCAGGGCCTCCTCGGACTCCCACGCCGTCCCGTAGATCCGCTGCAGCTGTTGGCGCTTCTCGTCGCCCCGCCAGTAGGCGCCGGCCACCCGCATCAGGGCGAAGTGACCGAGCGCGCTGGTGGCCGGCACGTGCGGGCCGCGGCACAGGTCGGTGAAGCTCGGCGAGTTCCAGTAGGTCGACACCCCGTGCTCGCCGGCGCCCTCGGAGGCGGCGTCGACCTCGTCCTGGCCGGCCCCCACGGCCTCGATGATCTCGCGCTTGAACGGCTGGTCGCCGAAGAGCTCGAGGCCCTCGTCGATGGAGTGCTCGTGACGGACGAAGGGCTGGTCCTCGGCCATCACGGCCCGCATCTCGGCGGCGATGCGGTCGAGGTCCTCGTCGGTGAAGTGGGCGCCACCGGGCAGCTCGAAGTCGTAGTAGAAGCCGTCCTCGATGACCGGACCGATGGCGAAGTGCGCGCCGGGCCACAGCCGCAGCACGGCCTGGGCCAGCACGTGGGCCGTCGAGTGTCGCAGCACCTCCCGGCCGAGCGGGGTGGCCGCCGTCACCACGGTCACCTCGGCGCCGTCGGGCAGCTCACGCGAGAGGTCGACGGGCTGCCCGTCGAAGGTGGCGGCCACCGCCGCCTTGGCCAGTCGGGGGCCGATCGACCGGGCGAACTCCAGGGCCGTGGTGCCGGGCTCGAACTCCTTGGTGCTGCCGTCGGGGAGTCGGACCGTCACGGCTGCCATGGGGGTGCCTTTCGTTGGGCCCGCCCGGTCGCCGGGCGGTGGGGTGGACGTCGGTGGCGGACGGACAGGCGGCCCGCACTCCCGGGGGTTGCAGGACTACAGGGTAATGCCCAGCAGTGCGGCACCTTCGACCACCGGACGTCCGAGCGCCGCCTCGTCGTCGAGGGCGGCGAGGGCGGCCGGCGTGTCGAGATCGTCGTCGAGGGCGGCCCGCACGCGCCACAGCCCGTCCTCGTCGGATCCCAGCACCTCGGCAGCTCCGTCCGACCCGGCTCCGTCCGACTCCTCCCCCGCCGGGCCGACGCCAGGCGTGGCGCCCGCCGCCCGCCACGCCTCGAGCCGGGCCGCCGCCCGGACCAGGTCGTCGTCGGACCACTCCCAGTCGGGCCGGTAGTGGTGGGACAGCAGGGCGAGCCGCACCGCCGCCGGTTCCCACTTCTTCAGCAGGTCGCCCACGAAGACGAGGTTGCCCAACGACTTCGACATCTTCGTGCCGTCGAGGCCGACGAGGCCGACGTGCAGCCAGTGGCGTACGAACGGTGCACCGGTGGCCGCCTCGGACTGGGCCGTCTCGCACTCGTGGTGAGGGAAGACCAGGTCGCGCCCGCCACCGTGCACGTCGATGGTCTCCCCCAGCTCGCGCAGCACCAGCGCCGAGCACTCGATGTGCCATCCCGGCCGGCCCGGCCCCCAGCGCGACTCCCACGCCGGCTCGTCGGCCAGCGACGGCTGCCAGAGCACGAAGTCGAGCGGGTGGCGTTTGTTGGGGTCGCCCGGGTTCCCGCCGTGCTCCGCGGCCATGGCCAGCATCGTGGCGTGGTCGAAGTGGCTGACCTCCCCGAAGCGGGGGAAGGTGGTCACGTCGAAGTAGACGGCGCCTCCGGCCTGGTAGGCATTGCCCGAGTCGAGGACCGACCCGATCAGGGTCAGGATCTCGGCGATGGCCGACGTCGCCCGGGGCTCCGCCCACGAGGGGATCAGGCCCAGGGCGGCCATGTCGTGGTCGAACCGGGTAATCTCCTCGGCCGCCAGGTCCAGGTAGTGGACCCCCAGTTCCCGGGCCTTGCGCAGGATGTCGTCGTCGACATCGGTCACGTTGCGCACGCAGCGCGTCTCGTGGCCGAGGTCGCGCAGCCGGCGCTGGAGGATGTCGAACGTGAGGTACACCTGGGCGTGGCCCAGATGGGCCGAGTCGTACGGGGTGATGCCGCACGAGTAGAGGGTCACGAGTTCGCCCGGCTCGAAGGGGACGACCTCCCGTCGGGCCGTGTCGTAGAGGCGGATCATCGGTGGACGGCGGGACGGCTCATGCGTCGGGGAACCCTGCCAGCTGCACCGCGGCATGGACCTTGTGGCGGATGTTGACGGTGATCAGCACGGCGGTGAACGCCTCGATGGCCGCAGCCTGGGACAGGCTTCCGGCGTCGATGCCCCGGAGGCCCTCGATCCGGTCGACCAGCGCCACCGTGGCCGCGACGGCTTCGTGGTGGTCGGAGCAGACCAGGACGTCGGCCGCCATCGGTGTGGAGAGCTTCTCCATCTCCGAGGCGGGCAGGTGGTGGAGGGCGGCCGACACCAGCGACCCGGGCAGCACCGCCTGGAGGGTGGCGGCGACCGACCCGCGGGGCGGGATCAGGGCCAGGAACTCGCGCCCCTCCTTCACCAGGGCGTTGGCCATCGACACCACGACCTTGCCGGCCAGCACCCCGGCCAGTGGCTTGACGGTGGCCACGGCCCCGTCCCACGGCGTGGCCACCACGACGACCTCGGCCGCCGCGCAGTCCTCGTTGGAGGCGCCGCTGATCGCCAGTCGGTGGGTCGGCCAGGCCTCGAGGAGCCCGGCGGCCACCGTGGTGGCGCGCGCCGCGTCCCGCGATCCGATGACCACGTCGTCGCCGGCGGCGGCCAACCGCACGGCCAGACCGCGCCCGGCGGGGCCCGTCCCTCCCAGTATCCCGATTCGCATGGGGCACACCTTATGCATACCGCCGTCGGGTCCACGCAGATCGCCGGGGCGCGGCGCTCCGCTCCACGGGGCCCGCCCCGGGTATGGACACCCGCGCACGATGTCGGCTGTACCCTGTGCGCGCATGGGACTCCTCGAGGGCAAACGCATCCTGGTGACAGGCGTGCTGACCGACGCATCGCTGGCCTTCGCCGTGGCCCGGTCGGCCCAACAGGAGGGTGCCGACGTCGTACTGAGCGGAGCCGGACGCGGTCTCTCCCTCACCCGGCGCACGGCCCGCAAGCTCCCCGTCGAGGCCGACGTGCTCGAGATCGACGTGACCGAGCCCGGACAGGTGGCCGCCGCCGCCGCCGAGCTCTCCTCGCGGTGGGACCGGCTCGACGGCCTGCTGCACGCCATCGGCTACGCCCCGCCCGAGTGCCTCGGCGGCGACATCTTCCGGGCCGACTGGGACCAGGTCCAGGTCGCGCTCCACGTCTCGACCTACTCGCTGAAGGCTCTCGTCGAGGCCTTCCGGCCCCTGTTGGTGGCCGCCGGCGCCGACGGTCGCCCCGGTGCCTCGGTGGTCGGCCTCGACTTCGACGCCAGCGTGGCGTGGCCGGTGTACGACTGGATGGGGGTGTCCAAGGCGGCGCTCGAGTCCCTGGCCCGCTACCTGGCACGCGACCTCGGCGCCGAACGGGTGCGGGTCAACCTGGTCGCGGCCGGGCCGGTCAAGACCATGGCGGCCAAGTCGATCCCCGGCTTCACCACGTTCGAGGACACGTGGGCCGAGCGGGCGCCCCTGGGCTGGGACGTCTTCGACACCGACGTGGTGGCCCGGGCCTGCATGGCCCTGCTGTCGGACCTCCTCCCGATGACGACGGGCGAGATCCTCCACGTCGACGGCGGCGTCCACGCCATGGGGAGCTGACCGTGCCGACGCCCGACGAGCTCCGCCGCAGCATCGAGCAGTACGTCGATACCGTCAACGGACGGGACCCGGACGCCATCGCCGCCCTGTTCACCGAGGACGCCGTCCAGGCCGACCCGGTGTCGCAGCCGGCCAACGTCGGGCGCGAGGCCATCACCGCCTTCTTCGCCGCCGGCATCGCCGCCTCCGAGGACTGGACCTTCCAGGCGGTCGACGTCCACACGTGCGCGCCCGCCGTCGCCGTCGACTTCGCGATCACGGTGCACGTGGGTGACGGCACGATGCGGATCACGGGCATCGAGGTCTTCGAGGCGGCGGACGACGGGCGGTTCACCGTCGGCCCGTGCCTACTGGGACGACGCCGACGTGTCCTTCGCATGAGGAGCCAGCCGTGAGCGACGCCCACCAGCAGATCCAGAACCTGGTCCACCGCTACGCCGAACTCATCGACCTCGGCGACTTCGACGCCCTGGGCGATCTCCTGGGCGAGGCCGAGGTGGGTGCCGGGGAGCAGCCCGGCTCGCTGACCGGGGCCGAGGCGGTCGACCCGGATGTTCGCCTCCACCACCCGGCGCTACGAGGACGGGACCCCGCGCACCAAGCACGTGACGACGAACCTCATCGTCGAGGTCGACGACGAGGCCGGCACCGGGACGTGCCGGTCGTACTTCACCGTCCTCCAGGCCGTGCCGGCCCTCCCCCTGCAGCCGATCGTGGCCGGCCGCTACCACGACCGCTTCGTCCGCCGGGGCGCCTCCTGGCGGTTCGCCGAGCGCCGGTTCTTCATCGATCTGGTCGGCGACGTCAGCCAGCACCAGCTCGTGCCGCTGCCCCCGACCGACTGACGGGTCCCGCCGGCCCCCGACCGCCCCTTGACCGGCGCGGACGCCACCCGTAGCTTCGGGCCCACCGCGCACCGCCTCGGTGCCGGACGACAAGGGGGACCGGCATGGATCGACTCGAGGGGACCGTCGCGGTGGTGACCGGCGCGGCCTCCGGCATCGGCGCCGCCTGCGTGGAGCGGTTGACCTCCGAAGGCGCCACCGTGGCCACGGTCGACATCGCCGAAGGGGTGGACTACGTCCTCGACGTGCGGGACGAGGCCGCGGTACGCGACGCCTTCGCCGACGTGGTCGGGCGTCACGGCCGGGTCGACTCGGTGGTGCACTGCGCCGGGGTGGCCGGCGGTGGGCCGGTCCACCTCGTCGAGGAGTCCGAGTGGGACCGGGTCGTCGACGTCAACCTGAAGGGCACCTTCCTGGTCGACAAGCACGCCGTGGCGCACATGCTCGAGCGCGACGCCGGCTCCATCGTCAACATCGCCTCCATCGAGGGGATCGAGGGCACCGAGGGGGGCAGCGCCTACAACGCCTCCAAGGGGGGCGTGGTCATGCTGACCAAGTGCATGGCCATCGACTACGGCCACCGGGGCATCCGGGTCAACTGCATCTGTCCGGGTGGCGTCGACACCCCGCTGCTCATGGACATCATCGGCGCCCCGGGCGTCGAGATCTACCGGGACAAGATGCACGACCGCCACCTGCTCGACCGATTCGGCCGGCCCTCCGAGATCGCCGCGGCCGCCGCCTTCCTGGTGTCCGACGACGCCTCGTTCATGACCGGCCAGGCCATGGTGGTCGACGGCGGGTTCACCGCCGGCTTCCGGGTCGGCCTCCTCGCAGCAGATGGGAGTCGTGTGACCACCACCCTGTCCCCGTACCGACGCCGCCCGATCGCTCCGCAGCCTGACCGCCGAGGAGGCGGCGGCCTGCGAGCGCGACCGCACCCTCACCGCGCGCACGGTCGAGGCCCTGTGGGACAGCGGACTCATGCAGCTGTTCAACCCGGCCGAGGCCGGCGGCTCCGAACCGCACCTTCGCCGAGATGATCGAGACGTGGATCGAGCTGGCCTGGCAGGACGGCTCGCTCGGCTGGATCGGCATCGCCAACTTCCCTCCGCCGCGGCCTGTGCCGCCTACCTGCCGGCCGACGGTTTCGCCGAGGTCTTCACCGCCCACGACAACCGGGTCACCGTCGGCGGCCAGTTCTTCCCCAACGGCACGGGCGAGACGGTCGACGGCGGCTACCGGGTGACCGGGTGCCTGGAACTTCGGGTCGGGCACCGGCCACTCCGAGTACGTGGCCGCCGGCTTCATGCCGACCGTCGACGGCGAGCTGGTGGTCGGCGACGACGGGATCCCGCCGCTGCTGGTCGCCGTCATCCCCCGCGACGAGATCGTCTTCACCGACGGCTGGCACGTCCAGGGCCTGAAGGGCACCGGCAGCTACGACTACAGCGTGACCGACCTGTTCGTGCCCGAGTCGCGCACCTTCGAGCTGTTCACCCGCACGCCCGAACGCGGCAGCTCGGCCGCCTTCCGGATGGGGCTGATCCCGATCACCGCCGCCGGGCACGCGTCGTGGGCGCTGGGCGTGGCCAAGAGCGATGCTCGACGATGTCGCCGACTGGCCCTCACCAAGGTGCGCATGGGCGACGACGGGGCGCTGGCCAACCGGCCCACGTTCCAGCGGGGCCTCGCCCACCACACGGCCATGTGGAAGGCGGCCCGGCTGCTGGTCCTCGACACGTTCGACGGCGCCGAGCGTCACGTGGACGACGGGGGCGAGCTCACCCCGGCCATGCGGGCCGACCTGCGGATGGCCGCCACCTACGCCACCGAGGCGAGCCGCGAGATCGTGCAGTGGGCCCACCTGGCCGCCGGGACGGCGGCCATCCGCGAGGGCTCGCGGCTCGAACGGGCGTTCCGCGACCTCTACACCGGCACCCAGCACGTCTTCATCGGCGAGAAGACCTACATCGACGCCGCCCGGATCCACCTCGGCCTGGCCCAGGACCAGTTCGGGTTCTGAGCTCCCGCCACCCGCGTCTGACGCCCGGGTCGGTGCGACCGCCTAGAGCTGCAGGGACTTCACCTCGAGGAACTCCTCCAGGCCGAAGGAGCCGAACTCGCGGCCGTTGCCCGACTGCTTGTAGCCGCCGAACGGCGCCATCGGGTTGAAGCTGCCGCCGTTCACCTCCACCTGACCGGTCCGCAGCCTGCGGGCCACCGCCTTGGCGTGCTCCGGCATCGCCCGACCACACCCCTCCGGCCAGGCCGTAGTCGGTGTCGTTGGCGATCTCGACGGCCTCGTCCTCGGAGTCGTAGGGGATGATCGACCAGCACCGGACCGAAGATCTCCTCCCGGGCGATGGTCATGTCCGGGGTGACGTTGGAGAACACCGTCGGTGAGACGAAGAAGCCGCGCTCGAGCCCTTCGGGGGGCTCGACGCCGCCGGTGACCAACGTGGCCCCCTCGCCCACGCCCTTGTCGATGTACATCCGCACCCGGTCGCGCTGGGCGGCCGACACGCAGCGGCCCGATCCGGCTGGAGCCGTCGAAGGGGTCGCCGGGCGTGAACGCCTCGGCCGTGGCCCGGGCCAGCAGCTCGACCTCGGCCAGCTTGTCCCGGGGGACGAGCATGCGGGTCAGCGCGCTGCAGGTCTGGCCCGAGTTGAGGAAGCACTTGCCGACCCCGTCGGGGACGGCCGTGGCCAGGTCGGCGTCGGGCAGGATCACGTTGGCCGACTTGCCGCCGAGCTCCAGGGCCACGCGCTTGACGGTGCCGGCGGCCACCTCGGTGACCCGCTTACCGGCCCGGGTGGAGCCGGTGAAGGAGACCATGTCCACGTCCCGGTGGGCGGCGATGGCCTCGCCCACGACCGGACCGAACCCGGTCACCAGGTTGAACACGCCGGCCGGCACGCCGACCTCGTCCATGATGTCGGCCAGCACGAAGGCGTTGAGGGGGGCCACCTCGGAGGGCTTGACGACGACCGTGCACCCGGCGGCCAGGGCCGGGGCCACCTTGGCGGCGATCTGGTGCAGCGGGTAGTTCCACGGCGTGATGCAGCCCACGACGCCGATCGGCTCGCGGACGACGAGCGAGTTCCCGACCGTCTGCTCCCACGTGAAGTCGTCGGCCACCTGGGCGGCGGTGGCGAAGGAGTTGAGCGGGAGCCCCACCTGGACCAGCTGCGACAGCACCAACGGCATGCCGACCTCGTGGGTGATGAGGTCGGCCAGCTCGTCCATGCGGGCGGCCAGCTGCTCGGACACGTTGGTCAGGAGAGCGGTGCGCTCGGCCACCGGACGGGCCGACCACGCCGGGAAGGCGGCCCTGGCCGCGGCCACGGCGCGGTCGACGTCCTCGGGGGTGCCCTCGGGGACGGTGCCCATGACCTCTTCCGTGGTCGAGTCGATCACGTCGATCGATCCGGTGCCGCTGGACGGGACCCAGGCCCCGTCGATGTAGAGCGTGTCGCGGGTGGTCTCAGGTGTGGCCATGGTGCTCCCTTGGGGACTGGTGGTCGACGGACGCCTCCACTGTACGACCGGACGCCCCGGCGCGCCCCGGATGGGGAGCGGTGCCGACAGGCGCTTGCCGCCTCCCCGGCCCGGCCCGATCGTGTTGCATAACGCTTCCGATATATGTAGGTTGCCCTGCGGAGAGCGTGGAGGGACATGGCCAGGACCCAGGAGGAACGGAAGGCGGAAACCCGGGCCCGCCTGCTCGCCGCGGCCGCCGACCTCTTCGCCGATCAGGGGATCGACGCCGTGTCGGTCGACGCCGTCGCCGAGGCCGCGGGACGCACCTCCGGCGCCGTCTACGCCCATTTCGGCTCCAAGCAGGGCCTGCTGCTGGCTCTGCTCGACTCGTGGAAGGACTCGGTCCTGACCGTGCTGCTGGCCGAGGTGGCGCTCAGCGACTCCCCCGCCGACCAGCTGTCGGCCGTGTGGTCGAACCTGTCGGACCCCTCGGACGAGGAGGCGTCCCGCTGGCCGGTGCTCGAGCACGAGCTGTGGCTGCGCGCGGCGCGGGACCCCGAGGTCGCCGACATCCTCCGGGTCCGCAACGCCGAGGCCCTCCGCTACAGCGCCCGGCAGATCGACGGCTGGACCGCCGCCGTCGGCGCCCGTCCCACGACCACCCCCGAGGAGCTCGCCGTCCTGGTGAAGGCCCTGCTGACCGGTCTGGCCCTGCAGAAGCGCCTGGCCCCCGACGTCGTACCCGACGACCTCGCCCTGCGCGGCATCGCCGCCCTGGTGGGACTGCCCGCCACCACCGCCGGACGGGCGACCGGGACGACAGACGACCGAACTTCCACGTCCGACTTAACTTCCACGTCCGACTGAACGACCACGCCCGACCGAACGACCACGCCCGACCGAACTTCCACGCCCGACTGAACGACCCGTCCACGTACCCACCGACAGGAGCACCGCCATGCACACCGAGATCTGCGACACGCTCGGCATCGAGTTCCCCATCTTCGCCTTCACCCACTGCCGCGACGTCGTCGCCGCGGTCACCAACGCCGGTGGCATCGGTGTGCTCGGCGCCATCGGCTTCAGTCCCGAGCAGCTCGAGGTCGAGCTCACCTGGATCGACGAGCACGTCGGCGACAAGCCCTACGGCGTGGACATCGTGATCCCGGCCAAGTACGAGGGCATGGACGAGATGGACCCCGAAAAGCTCGAGGCCCAGATCCGCGCGCTCGTCCCCGCCCAGCACCGGGAGTTCGCCCTCAAGATCCTGGCCGACCACGGCGTGCCCGAGATCCCCGAGGCCGAGCGGTCCTCCAACGGGATGATCGGCTGGACGGCGGCCCATGCCGCCGGGCTGCTCGACGCCGCCCTGCGCCATCCCAACGTGAAGCTGATCGCCAACGCCCTCGGCACCCCGCCCCCCGACGTGGTGGAGCGGGTCCAGGGGGCGGGCCTCCTGATCGGGGCCCTGGCCGGCTCGGTCAAGCACGCCCGCAGCCACCAGGCGGCGGGGCTCGACTTCATCATCTGCCAGGGGTCCGAGGGCGGCGGCCACACCGGCGACGTGGGCAGCATCGTCCTCTGGCCCGAGGTCATCGACGCCGTCTCCCCCATCCCGGTCCTGGCCGCCGGCGGGGTGGGCAGCGGGCGCCAGATGGCGGCGGCCCTGGCCCTCGGGGCCCAGGGCGTCTGGTCGGGCACGCTGTGGCTGACCGTCGAGGAGGCCGACATCCCGCCCAAGCAGATGGAGACCTACCTGGCCGCCTCCAGTCGCGACACCGTGCGGTCGCGCTCGTTCACCGGCAAGCCGTGCCGGATGCTCCGCAACGACTGGACCGACGCCTGGGAGGCGGAGGACACCCCCGACCCGCTGCCCATGCCGCTGCAGATGATGGTGGCGATCGAGGCCGTGTCGCGCGGCCACCGCTACCCCGAACAGGCCCGGGACGTGAACTTCAACCCCTGCGGCCAGGTCATCGGCCGGGCCACCACGGTCCGCAAGGCGAAGGACGTCGTGTTCTCCATGGTCGAGGAGTTCATCGAGGCGACCGAGCGCCTGCAGGCCGAGGTCAGCGTCTGACCCGACGGCCCCTCGGGTCGATGGCTTACCACCGGCCCCGAGGGGCCCTTCGCTAGACTCCGCCGATGGCTCCCGTGCTGCAGCTGCGCGACCTGCGCACCGAGTTCCACCTCCGCCGGGGCTCGGTCGTGGCCGTCGACGGCGTCTCCTTCGACGTCGACGAGGGCGAGTGCGTCGGGGTGGTCGGCGAGTCCGGCTGTGGCAAGTCCACCACCGGCCTGTCGATCATGCGGCTCCTCCCCGTCAACGGGCACCTGACCGGCGGATCGGTCACCCTGCTGGGCCGCGACCTGGCCGGTCTCGACGAACGGGAGATGCGCTCGGTCCGGGGCGACGAGGTCGCCCTCATCCCCCAGGACCCGATGACGTCGCTCAACCCGACCATGACCATTGGGCGGCAGATAGCCGAGGGCGTGCTGCTGCACCGCGACGTGAGCCGCCAGCAGGCCCGCACCCGCGCCCTCGAGGTCCTGCGCCAGGTCGAGATGCCCCAGCCCGAGGAGCGGCTCGCCCAGTTCCCCCACGAGCTGTCGGGCGGCCTCCGCCAGCGCGTCATGATCGCCATGGCGCTGGCCTGCGAGCCGAAGCTGCTGATCGCCGACGAGCCCACCACCGCCCTCGACGTGACCATCCAGGCCCAGATCCTCGACCTCATCGACGACCTGCGGCAACGGCTGCGCATGGCGGTCGTCCTGATCACCCATGACATGGGCGTGATCGCCGGCCGCACCGACCGGGTGGTCGTCATGTACGCCGGCAAGGTGGCCGAGGAGGCCGAGACCGGCGAGCTGTTCGGGCGGATCCGACACCCCTACAGCCAGGCGCTGCTGGCCTCGGTGCCGAAGCTCGAGCAACGCCGGGACGAGCGCCTGCTGTCGATCCCGGGCCTCCCGCCCGACCTCTCCAGGACCATCGTCGGCTGCCGGTTCGCCCCGCGCTGCCAGTTCGCCACCGACGAGTGCCGCACGGTCGAGCCCGGGCTCAGCGCCGACGGGTCGCCCTCCGGGATTCCCCACCGCTTCGCCTGCTTCCACCCCGTCGACCCCGACGCCGGGATCCCGGTGACCGAGGTCCACGCCCCGGCCAGCGTCAGCACCGTGGTGGCCGACGACGGGCCCGACGGCATCCCCATCATCGAGGTCGCCGACCTGGTCAAGGAGTTCCCGGTCATGGCCGGCGGCGTGTTCCGGCGCCAGGTCGGATCGGTCAAGGCCGTGTCCGGGGTCAGCTTCGCCATCCGCAAGGGCGAGACGTTCGGTCTGGTCGGCGAGTCCGGCTGCGGCAAGACCACGATCGGCCGCCTGCTCGTCGCCCTCGAGCAGGCGAACTCCGGTTCGATCCGGTTCGAGGGCCTCGAGCTGTCGAACCTGCGGGGCCGCGACCTCGGCGGCCACCGGCGGGACCTGCAGCTCATGTTCCAGGACCCCTACGCCTCGCTCGACCCCCGCATGCGCGTGGGCTCGATCATCCGCGAGCCGTTGCGGGTCAACAAGGTCGGCACCGGCGCCGAGCAGGAGGAGAAGGTCCGCTCGCTGCTCGACGAGGTGGGGTTGAGCCGGAGCGCGGTCGAGCGCTACCCCCACGAGTTCTCGGGTGGCCAGCGCCAGCGCATCGGCCTCGCCCGCGCACTCGCCCTCGGGCCCAAGGTGATCGTGGCCGACGAGCCCGTCTCCGCCCTCGACGTGTCCATCCAGGCCCAGATCCTCAACCTGATGAAGGACCTGCAGGCCCGCCACGGACTCACCTACCTGATGATCTCCCACGACCTCGCCGTGGTCCGCTACATGGCCGACACCATCGGTGTGATGTACCTCGGCAAGATCGTGGAGCTCGGCCCCGCCCGGGCCGTCTACGAGCGCTCCGCCCACCACTACACGATCGGACTGCTCAACGCCGTGCCTGTGGCCGACGTGGCCGTCGCCCGTGAGCGGGCCGCCGGCCGGGTGCGCGTCGAGGGCGAACTGCCCTCCTCGATGTTCCCGCCCAAGGGGTGCCGGTTCAACACGCGCTGCCCGGCCGTGCAGCCCCGGTGCATCGAGGAGGAGCCCCTGCTGCAGGACTTCGGCGACGGTCACCTGGCCGCGTGCCACTTCCCGCTGCAGACCCCCGTGGCCATGTCGGCCACCCGGGGCGCCACGACCGGCTGAGTCCTCCCCCTACCGCTGCTGCAGCCGGACCTCGAGCGAGTCCCGCAGGGCGTCGCCCACGTAGTTGAAGGCGATCACCACGAACACGATGCAGAGGCCGACCGGGTAGATCTGCCACCAGTAGCCGTTGCCGGCCGCGTCGACGCCGTTCGACAACATGGTGCCCCAGTCGGTGTTCGGCGCGGGCACGCCGAGACCGAGGAAGCCGAGCGCGGCCAGCAGCAGGATCGAGTCGGCCACCTGGAACGTGGCGAACACCACGATGGTGCCGACGGCGTTCGGGATGATGTGCCGATTGATGATGCGGTTGCGGCTGCCACCCATCACGCGCACGGCCTGCACGTACTCGCGCGTCCGCAGGGCGAGGGTCTCCCCGCGGATGAGACGTGCCGGTATCAGCCAGCTCACGAAGGCGATGACCACGATCAGCAGCACCTCCGACTGGTGGTAGATCGTGACCAGGGCGATCAGCAGGAAGAGCACCGGAATCGAGAGCAGCACGTCGACCACCCGCATCAGCAGCGCGTCGAACCAGCCGCCGAAGAAGCCGGACACGGCGCCGTAGAGGGTGCCGAAGATCGTGGCCACCAGGGCCGAGGCCAGTCCCACGATGAGCGAGGCCTGGCCTCCGAACATGAGCCGGCCGAGGATGTCGAACCCGGAGTCGTCCGTACCGAGCGGGTGGCCGTTGCCCGGAGGCGCGTTCTGGGTCGAGTTCTGCAGCGCGGCCTGGGTGTCGGTCTGGTTGGTGACGTAGAGGTGCGGACCGACGAAGCAGAACAGGATGAAGAACACGATGACGCCCACGCCGACGACGGCCAGCTTGTTGTCGCTGAAGACGGCGAGCATGCGGCGGAGGTTCCCGCCCGACCCCAGCGCCTCGCCCCCCTCGGGCACGCTCGGGTCCTGCTCCGAGATGGGCCCGGCCCGCATGAACTCACCGTGCCCGATGGGCAGTGCCGTCTCGTTCTCGAGGTCGTTGAAGACCGGGTCGAAGGCCTCGTCGCGCGGGATCGTCATCTCACGCGCTCCCGAGCCGGATCCGCGGGTCGGCCACCGCGTAGAGGATGTCGGCCAGCAACGACCCGATGACCGTGGCGATGGTGATCACCAGCGTGGTGCCGAGCACGACCGGGATGTCGTCGTTGAAGGCGGACTGCACGGTCAGCAGGCCCATGCCCGGGTAGTTGAAGACGTTCTCGACGATGAGGGCGCCGCTGACGATGGCCGGCAGCGACAGGCCGAGCAGCGTGAGGATCGGGATCAGCGCGTTGCGCAGGGCGTGTCCGTAGAGGACGCGGTGGTTGCTCGCCCCCTTGGCCCGTGCCGTGCGGACGTAGTCCTCGGCCATGGCGTCCATCATCGAGGAGCGCATGTACCGGCTGAACGAGGCGATGCTGGTGACGCACAGGGTGACCACGGGAAGGACGAAGGCGCGTGGGTCGGTGAAGATGGCCCAGGCCGACGCGTCGGACGGCGGTGACACCGGGAACCACTTCAGGTCGAAGGAGAAGTAGATGATCAGCAGGGTGCCGACCAGGAAGTCGGGCATGGCGTAGAAGAAGAAGGAGGCGCCGGTGGCGATGTAGTCGACCGGCTTGTTGCGCCGCACGACCTGGAGGATGCCGAGGGGGACGGCGATGATCAGGGCGAGCGCGACCGAGACCGTGACCAGGGTCAGGGTCTTGGGCAGGCGCTCCATGATCACCTCCCTCACCCCCTGGTTGTACTTGTAGGAGTACCCCAGGTTGAAGTGGGCGACGATCCCCTCGATGTACTGCCAGAACTGGTCCCAGATCGGGAGGTCGAGACCGTTGCGCCGGTTGAACTGGGCGATCAACCGGGGCGTGGCCTTCACCCCCAAAGCCGCACGGGCCTCGCCACCCGGGATGAGCCGGGCCAGGAAGAAGGTCAGCAGGATGACGCCGAGGATGACGACGAGTGCCTGACCCAGGCGTCGGACGAGGTACCCGGTCATCGCTCCTCAGTCATCGGTCGTCCAGCCTCCACGGCGGAGCGACCCCCGCCCCGGGATGGTAGCCCGGAGATGGGGACCCCCACCGCGTCCGTTCGGTCGAGCGTCATGGTTGCGCCGGGTTCCGGCACCGCCGCTCAGTTGCCGAAGCGCCAGTTCTCCGGGTTGATGGACCAGGTCGGATTCTGGGGATTCACACCGGTGAGACCCTTGGCGATCTCCGTCAGGCTGGTCGCCTGGTTGGGCTGGTAGACGACCGGAAGCTGTTCGGCCAGGTAGTTCTCGTACTGGGTCAGTGGCACCTGTGTCGTGTTGGTGGCCGAGATGTTGGCGTCGTTGACCGGGTCCGAGTAGCTGCCCGAGTTGGCGCCGGCCCCGGTCTGGAAGATGGCCTCGCCGGTCGGGTAGTAGTCCGGCGAGAAGAGCCAACCGGCACCCCAGTTGGCCATCTGCCAGGTGCAGGACGACCCCGAACAGGGGATCGCGTTGCCGAGCACCGTGTTGACCGCCGCCTGGGACAGGTTGATGTTGATCCCGGCCGTCGCCCACGACGACTTCTCCGCCGTCATGATCTCGGTGTATGCCTCGGTGCCGCTGGCGTACTGGAGGTCGAACGACAGCTTCGCCCCGGCGGGGATGCCGGCCCCGCACTCGTTGGCGCCCGTTCCCGGCGACTGGCACGTGCTCGTGCCGTTGGGCACGACCTTCCAGCCGTGGTCCTTCAGCAGGGTGGCGGCCTGAGTCGGGCTGTACGGGTAGGGATTGTCCTTCACCTCGGCCGACACGAACGAGTTGGCCGGCTGGCTCGGCACCGGGCCGTACGTTCCCACCGCGTAGCCCTTGTAGATCTTCTGGATGTACAGCGGCTGGTCCACCAGGTACTGCATGGCCTGGCGGAAGTAGAGCTGATCGAAGATCTTGCCCACGACGCCGTTGTCCCCCGACGAATTGAAATTGTACGGGAAGAAGTCGATGCTCCACGTGTACAGCGGGCTGAGCGAGTAGCTGGTCAGCCTCGGGTTGTTGGGCCCGGCGACCAACGGGTTCGTCGTCGACGCGGTGACATCCGAGAACGGCAGGTATCCGACGTCGATCTTTCCTCCCACCAGTGCGTTGAACTCGGCCGAGTCGGATGTGTAGGGAAGCTCCTGGAAGGTCTTGATGGTCGGCTTCACCGGGCCCGAGTA
The DNA here is from genome assembly GCA_963830165.1 of uncultured Acidimicrobiaceae bacterium. Lineage (GTDB taxonomy): Bacteria > Actinomycetota > Acidimicrobiia > Acidimicrobiales > RAAP-2 > Bog-756. The sequence continues at coordinate 53,758 of CAWHKZ010000012.1, read as the reverse complement.
GCTCGCATTGGCCGCCATCGTCACGTCACCGCTGGCGTCGAAGTGGGTGAGCCTCCACGGACCGTCGACGACCTGCCACAGCGGATTGGTGGCGTAGGTGGACAGCGAGTTGTTGGCCGCCTTCGGGTTGTTCGGGTTGTACCCGGCCTGGTTGGACAGGAAGGTGTACACCGCAGCACAGGCCGAGTCGGCCGTCCCGTAGGCCGCGGCGGCGCAGCCGCCCGAGTTGGGGGCCGCGCCGGCCTTGGTGACGTCCCAGGCGTCAGGCATCGGGGTGATCTGCGACAGTTCGTTGTACGTGAACCAGTACGTGTTGACCGGTGCGGTCAGGTTCATGGTCAGCTGCGTCGGGCTGTTGACCGTGATGCTCGAGATGTCGTCGGGCATGGTGCCGGGGGCGTATTCGGCCCAGTTGTCCTTCTCCGAGTGGAGCATGTTCATCCAGAACATCACGTTCTCGGTGGTCAGCGTCTCGCCGTCGGACCACTTGTACGGGTCCATGGTGATCGTCACCGTCTGGTCGTTGTTCGAGTACACCGGCGCGCTGGCCAGCGAGAGCGAGGGGTTGAGGTCAGGCGTGGTTCCCTGTCCGAACCAGTAGAGCGGCCGGTACATCAGGTACTGGAACTGTTCGGTGTTCCATGTGGAGAAGTAGGTCAGGCTCATGAACGGGAAGATGTAGTTCGGCGGCGACTGCGGCTGTTCGGCGTACGTGGCGTTGGTCTGACCCGTCGTAGCCGCGGCTGTTCCGCCCGAGCCCGAACTGCACCCTGCGGCGACCGCTCCACTCGCCAGGACGGCGACGAGTACCGCCGCCCGGACGCTCCCCGCGCTCTGCCCGCTGACCTCATGCGCCACCTGCTTCCTCTGGGCAGCCCGTCCCCCCGCCGTTCACGGAAAGGTAAGCCGCACGTAACCTTTGGCGGCACGCTAAACCACCTTGACTGGCAACTCAAGCAACTCCTGTTGGCTGGCGGGAGTCGCACTCGTCGTGACACCCGGTTCCGCAGTGGGAACGATGGATGCGACATCCGGTACGACCGTTCGCGGAGTCTCGGGGTCGGCGGGGCATGCCTGGCGGCCGACTGCGCCCAGGCGTGGAACCGCGAAACTGTTCCCTTCCGACCGCTTCGGCGCGATGATCAGGTGATGTCCCCCGTTCGGGGGTCGCACGGGGTCGCCGACACATCAGCGACCCGGAAGGAGAGGGAAGATGCTCGTCTCCGCCATACTCGAGGCCAAGGGTGACGCCGTGGTCACGATCCCCCGCACGGCCACGCTCGGCACCGCTGTCGCCGAACTCGTGCGCCACCGGGTCGGCGCCCTCGTCGTGTCGCCGGGGGACGGCACCATCGACGGGATCCTGTCCGAGCGCGACGTCGTGCGCTGTCTGAGCGAGCTCCGCACCGACGTGCTGGCTCAGCCCGTGCACACCCTGATGTCGTCCCGGGTCCACCGTTGCTCGCCCGAGGACACCGTCGACTCGGTCATGGCCCTCATGACCGAGCAGCGGATCCGCCACGTCCCCGTCGTGGTGGACGACCGGCTGCACGGCATCATCAGCATCGGTGACGTGGTGAAGACCCGGATCGGTGAGCTCGAGAAGGATCGGAACGAGCTGATGGAGTACATCACCGCCCGCTGACCGGTGGCGCCGTGTCTGCTCCGGGCGGAGCGGTCGACGAACGGAGTGGACCGGACGGCCGGAGGCATCGCCACATCGGGTGCGTCGATAATGGCAGTTGCTCGTCCCGCCATGCGATGCTTGGTCTCGGCTGGACATCTCACCTCGGGGTGCCGGACCCGGGGGAGGCTGACGGCATGAGGACCGCGGAGGGGTCGAGGGGCTCGGGACGGTACGCGCGACGGTGGCGACTGGTCATGGTGGGCGCGGTCCTGGGCGGGGCGGTGGTCGGGTCGGCCGGCATCGCCGCGGCGGCTCCCGCCGTCGGGACGGCGGCGATCGCCGCACCCCTCGGTCCTGCGCCACTGCACCTGGTCCGGGGCCGGCTGCCCAGCGGGGGGCCGGTCCCGCACACCGCGTCGGGGGCGACGAACGGTCCCCTGATCTCGACCAACTGGTCCGGTCAGGTGGCCACCGGCGGGACCTACACGAGCGTCCGGGGCGACTGGACCGTGCCCACTGTGCAGCCGGAGCAGTCGCCTCAGGGTCAGTCGCCTCAGGGTTATTACTCGGCCACGTGGATCGGCATCGACGGCACGTCGGCGTCCACGCTGATCCAGACGGGCACGGCCCAGGAGACCTCCAACGGTTACACCACCTACTACCCGTGGTACGAGGTGCTCCCGGGTATCGAGCAGTTCATCTACCAGACGGTGGAGCCCGGTGACTCGATGACCTCGTCCATCACCGAGACCTCGCCGGACGTGTGGGCCATGGTGCTGACCGACGTCACCCAGGACTGGACGTTCGACACGACGCAGGACTACACGACCCCCGGAGCGTCGGCCGAGTGGATCGAGGAGGCGCCGACCATCAACGGACAACAGGCGACGCTGGCGCAGTACGGTTCGACGACCTTCACGGACATGGGAGTCACCGGTGCGGGCACCTCGTCGGCCACGTACACGCCGGTCTACATGGTCAACCCCGACGACACCGAGATGGTCTCGTGGCCGACCGCCTACGACCCGTCCACGGCGTCGTTCACGCTGCGGTACGGCTCGCCCACCCCGGTCATCACCGGAGTCTCCCCGGCCGACGGGCCCACGTCGGGCGACTCGGTGGTCACCATCTCGGGCCAGTACCTCTTCGCCGCCGCCGACGCGTACTTCGGTTCCAGGGGGACCAACGACTTCTACGTCAACGACAACGGCACCCTGACGGTGGCCTCGCCCCCCGGATCACCCGGCACGGTCGACATCACGCTGGTAAGCGGCGACACCTCGAGCGCGACCGGTGCCGCCGACCGCTTCACCTATACGACCGGCCCCGCCGTCCGACACGGCTACTGGCTGGTCGGTGCCGACGGCGGGATCTTCGCCTTCGGCTCGGCCGGGTTCCACGGCTCGACGGGAGACCTGGTGCTGCAGCGGCCGGTCGTCGGCATCACCCCGACCGCCGACCGGAACGGGTATTGGCTGGTGGCCCAGGACGGCGGCGTGTTCGCCTTCGGGGACGCCGGCTTCTACGGGTCGCTCCCCGGCCTCGGCATCACCCCGGCGGGGTCGGGCCTCCCGCACGCGTTGAACGCGCCCATCGTCGGCATGGTGCCCTCCTCCGACGGCCGCGGCTACTTCATGGTGGGCGCCGACGGCGGCGTGTTCGCCTTCGGTGACGCCAAGTTCGAGGGGTCGTGCCCGGGCAGCGGCGGCTGCTCCGGCGCCGCGGTCTCGGTCCTGCCCGACGCGACCGGTCACGGTTACTGGCTGGTGACCGCCACGGGATACGTCTACACGTTCGGTGACGCCCCGGCCGAGGGCGAGCCGCTCGACTTCACCGACGGCCAGCCGATCGGCACCACCGTGGTGTCGGCGGTGCGGACGCCCGACGGCGCCGGGTACTGGATCCTGGCGGCCAACGGTGCCCTCCTGCCCTTCGGGGACGCCAACGACTACGACGGACCGTCCGGCGACGTCGACGCCTACGGCTCCGTGAACCAGTCCGACCCGGCCACCGCGGTGTTCGCCGCCGACGACAAGCTGGGCTACTGGATCGCCACGGCCGACGGCGCCGTCCTCAGCTTCGGTTCGGCGCCGAACGACGGGGGCATGGCCGGCCAGCACCTCAACGCACCGATCGTCGCCGCCACCGGGTGGTAGTGCCTCCGGCATGACCGACGCGCCGCCACCCGACCCCGCGGACACTCCCCCGCCGAAGGCCCAGCGGGACTGGGACGACACCGTCGCCTGGGGGCTGCCGTGCGGGAGCGAGTCGCGCCTGCCCCCGCTCATGGCCATCGTGGTGGCCATCGCACTGCAGGTCGTGCTGCCCAACAGCGTGATCAAGGGGCTCGGGCCCCGGTGGTTGGTGCCGGTGATCGAAGGAGCCCTGCTGGTCGTGGTCGCGGTGGCCAACCCGCACCGGATCGACCGGGCCCAGTCGAACCTGCGCCTGCTGTCGCTGGCCATGATCGCCGTGGTCACCGGAGCCAACGTGCTGGCACTCGTCCAGCTCATCCGGGCCCTGCTCGACGCCACGGCGGCCGGGGGGCGGTCCCTGGTGTTCGCCTCGGTGCCGATCTGGCTCACCAACGTGATCGCCTTCGGGCTCTGGTACTGGGAGCTCGACCGCGGCGGCGTGACCGCCCGGATGCTCCCCGCACACCGGCAGCCCGACTTCCTCTTCCCGCAGATGTCCGTGCCGGGATCGGCGCCCGGTTGGGGCCCGCAGTTCCTGGACTACCTCTACACCTCGTTCACCAACGCCACCGCGTTCAGCCCCACGGACACCATGCCGCTCACGCCGGTGGCCAAGATGCTCATGATGGTGCAGTCCTTCGTGTCGCTGCTCACCGTGGCCCTGGTGATCTCCCGGGCCGTCAACATCCTCAAGTAGGTCGGTGGCTCATGCGCTGCGCGGCTGCTGGCCCTGGAGCTCCTCCAGGATCCACGCCGGGTAGGGCGAGTCGTAGGGCACGACGCCCAACCGCTGGCGGATCTCGGGGATCGGGCGGTCCCACAGCGCCTCCCACTCCACCCCCAGCAGCGGCGGGGTCTCGCGGCCGTGGCGGTAGCCGGTCAGGATCGTGTCGAGGGTGAAGGCCGCGGCGTCGGGCTGGGTGAAGGCCACCTTGGCCAGCACCATCCCGAGGAACATCGAGGAGTACTGGTGGCCGAACTGGGCCATCTGGAAGCCCGACACCGACACCTCGTGCAGTCCCGACGTCTTGTGGTCGGCCACCAGGTGCCAGATGTCGTGGCACTGCAGGATGCGGACGTTCAGGTAGTCCAGGGGATACGGCAGCTCGGTCAGCTTCAGCGCATCGCGGTCGAGCACCTCCAGGTCGAAGCCGTTGTCGACGACGAAGGCGTGGAGCGACCCGCCCAGCGAGTCGGCCGGACAGGCGGCCAGCGCCTCGAGCGTGAACCGGGGCGGGATGCCGGCCGCCGCCGCCACGGCGACCCCCGGGTAGAGGAGCGCCATGGCCGCCACGCGGTCGTGGAACCCGGCGGGCAGCAGCTCGGTCAACGCCGCCGTCCGCACGGTGATGTCGGCCGGGTCGCGCCCGGCCTCGGGATCGAAGACGAGCTCGCGCAGGCCGTCCCAGAGCCCGTCGGGCACACGTCCCGGCGCGGCCGGGCGGGCGACGTCCGGTCCGTCGGGTGCGGCACCGAGCCATCCCTCGCACAGGCCGTCGTAGACGGCGACGAGCGGCTCGGGGGCCACGATCCCCACGTGGAGGGCGAGCGCGGCGACATCGGAGGCGGCGGCGGCGTCCCCGGCCCGCAGCGCCCGTCCGGCGGCCACGCCGTCGTCCCGGCCACCTCCGGCCAGGACCCGGTCCCGGAAGGAGTCCCACGTCGTGTCGGTGGCGGTCATCGGTATCCCCCTGGATCGATTCCGGCGTGTCCGAAACGTACCACCGACCGGTCGAGGATCCGGGGGCCACCTGGGGTTTCCTCCACATCGGACCGTCCGTGGGCCCCGTGTGGGAGCCTGACCCGGTGCACGAGCCCGAGAGCGAGTTGGACCCGGCAGACTGGGACCCGAGGGACCCCGACTTCCGCCACGATCCCATCCCCTGGTACCGGGCACTGCGCCAGAAGGCCCCGGTCTACGGCCACGAGGACATCGGCATCGTCCTGTCCCGCTACGACGACATCGACCGCGTACTCAGGGACCGGCGCTTCGGGGTGGCCACCCCGTCACCGTGGCGCGAGGTGTTCGCGGCGGGCGCGCCGCCCTCGATGCACCTGCTGTCCGAGCACTCGCTGCTCTTCATCGACCCACCGCAGCACACCCGGGTGCGCGGGCTCGTCGCCCAGGCCTTCACGCCGCGCCGCATCGAGGAGCTGCGGCCCCGCGTCGGAGCCATGATCGACACGATCCTGGACGGACTCGACGACCGGCCCGGCTTCGACGTGCTCGAGGAGATCGCCTGGCCGATCCCGATCATGGCCGTCACCGAACTGCTCGACGTTCCCCCGACCGACCAGCGCCTGCTGCACGAGTGGACCCATGCCATCACCGCGGTGGACGAACTCCCGCTCGAGATGGACCTCCTGCCGGCGGCCGGGGTGGCGGCCGACGAGTTCCTGGCCTACGCCGCCGACCTCGTCGACGAGCGCCGACGGAACCCCGGCGACGACCTCATCTCGGGCCTCCTGGCCGCCGAGGACGACGGGGAGCGCCTCACCCGGGACGAACTGCTCTCGATGATCGTGCTGATCCTGTTGGCCGGTCACGACACCACGGCCAGCCTCATCTCGACGGCGCTCTGGCTGCTGCTGTCCCATCCCGACCAGGCCGCCGACGTGCGTGACGACCCGGACGTCACCGCCGGCGCCGTCGAGGAGGTGCTCCGATTCCTCGGCCCCCTCCAGGTCGCCTCCGGTGGGGGGCGGTGGCCGTCCGAGCCGGTCACCGTCGAGGACACGGTCATCGAGCCGGGGACCCCGGTCCGCCTCCTGCTCGGCTCGGCCAACCGCGATCCCGCCCACTACGAGGATCCGGACCGCTTCGACATCCACCGGGAGTCGATCCGGCACCTGGCCTTCGGGCGCGGCCTCCACGTCTGTCTCGGCTCGGCCCTGGGCCGGCTCGAGGCCCAGGTGGTCGTGCCCGCCGTCCTGCGTCGCTTCTCCGACCTGGCCCTGGCCGACGACGGGCCGACCTGGCGACCGTCGTTCGTGGTCCGCCAGCTGGCCACCCTGCCCGTGGCCACCGGTCGGGCCTGACCGGACCGGGACGCCATCCGGTCGGGCCCTGTGTTCGGGCCCTGTCTTCGGGCCGTGCGTTCAGGCTGTGCGGCCGCGATCGGTAGGAAGGCCTTGCGCTGTAATGTTGTAATCATGCTTACAACTGCAGAACTCACCGAACTGGAGGGGCTCGTCTCCCCCATGATCCCCGGCGGCTGGTTCACCGGCCCGCCACGACTGACGGTCGACGACGACGAGATCCTGATCGTCGGCACCCTGGCCGACGATGGACCCGGCGACGGCGACGCCGCCGCCTTCCGCGAGGCCACCCGTGCCGCCCGCATGGAGATCGCCGACCGGGTCCAACCGGCCACCGGCCGCTCCGTCGCCTGGGGCGTCGCATCGGGGGACACGACCACGGTCTTCACCAGTCTGGGCGTCCCGGTCATGACGCGACTCCGCATCGGCGAGCGGGAGGTCCTGGACACCCTGTTGGCCGCCGGCGTGGCGAGGAGCCGGAGCGAGGCCCTGGCCTGGTGCGTCCGCTTCGTCGGTCAGAAGGAGTCCGCCTGGCTCGACGAGCTGCGGACATCGATCGAACAGGTCAGCCGGGTACGGGCCGAGGGGCCGACGCTCTCCTGAGGGCGCCGCTCCTCGCCGATCCCCGTCGCCAGGGGCCAAACCTGGCGGCGGGGTGTTCGGCTCAGCAGGCCATCGACGAGGAGTCCCCCCGAGGGTGAGCTTGGCCGACTGCACGTCGGACGGGTCGTACACGGTGAACCCCAACGAATCGGCCCCGCTGAGCTCGACGCCGACGATCGCCCCCGAGTAGCCCTGCAACGGGCCGGCCGTCGAGTCGGTCGGGAAGAGTGCCGTGAGGGTCTGGCTGGAGATGTTGACGAAGGCGCATGATGCGGTGGCCCCGTCGATGGGCGTCACCACGCCGGCGCGGGCGTCGGCGGGCAGGTTCCGGAGCACGTCGGCGAGCGCGACCGGCTCCGTGGTCCCGTCCGGGAAATTCTGCCGGTAGGCGGAGACGAGTCCATCGGCCACCGTGACGCCGGTGAAGGCGTACGTGGCCCCGCTCTGCGTATTGGTCACCGGCCCGCCGAAACAGGCGTCGACCGGGGCGCACGGACCGGAGACCGCCGCGACCTTCCCGTGGACGTCGCCCATGTTGCCAGCTGTGGAGCCGATGCCACCGGCCGTGTTCCGGCCCGTGGGCGTGGTCGTGGCTGACGCCGGGCCGCCGTACGAGGTGGCCTGGGTCGCGGGCACTCCACTGCTGGCCGCCGACGAGCAGGCGGCCAGACACGCTCCCGATGCCACGATCACAGCGATCCGGCTGGCACGCATCCCCCTCCTACCCGCCACCTCGGCCGCCGCCACCTGCAGTCTTAGCAAAGCTGGCCGGTTCCGACCAGGCAACTCCCGCGCCCGGGCGGTGGATCGGGGCCGGGGACTGTGACGAAAGACCCTGCTCACGGCCGTTTCGCGGGCATACGCTGCTTGGCATGCCGAACGGGGCGCGACGGGCGCCGACGGGGACGACAGACGGAAGCCGCATGGGCGAGGTCCGGGCGAGCCTCCTGGCGTTGATCGAGGCGGAAGAAGAGGTGGCCGCGTCGATGCGCGACCACCAGCGGTACACCCTCGAGTTCCTGGCCGACGTGGACGGTGGGCTGACCGTGAGCGAGGTCGCTTACGCCAGGCCACCGGCCGCCCACCGCGAACGGGTCCACCGGGCCATCTCCCGCTTCGAAGAGACCAGGAGCACGTCGCGGGACGTGATGGTGCAGACCTGCATGGCCGAGGGCTTGACCGTCCGGGAGATCGCCATCCTGTGGGGGGTGTCGAAACAGCTCGTCCACAGGCACGTGGCGGCCCAGACCAAGCCCCGGACGAACGGCGACTGACCCACGTTCCGGCACCGTGCCTCGGCCGTCCCCGGGTTGAGCTGTCGACATGCCTGACGCCGGGATCATCGTCGTCCTCAACGGAGTGCCGCGGTCGGGAAAGTCGACCATCGCCCGGGCGATCCAGGAATCCTCCTCCCGCGTGTGGCTGAACCTCGGCGTGGACGCCTTCTCCCGCGGAGTCATCCCGAACCGGCTCCTCCCGGGAGTCGGCCTCCGCCCGGGTGGTGAGCGTCCCGACCTCGAGGAGCGCGTCCCCCTGCTGTTCGACGCCCTCTACACGTCGGTCATCGCGCTCCGCCGACTGGGTACGTGTGTCGTGGTGGACGTCGGTCACCACGACGCCTACTCGAAACCGCTGGGGATCCTGAGGCGGATCGCCCGGGAGCTCGCCGATCTCCCGGCGTACTTCGTCGGCGTCCGATGCCCCGTCGACGTGATCATGGAGCGCCGGGATGCGGGAGAGCCGGATCGGCCGGGCGCCTACGTGACGAGCGGACCACGCGGCGCCGTCCCCGAGATCGTCCTGCGCTGGGAGCGGGCCGTGCACGACCCCGGCATCTACGACCTCGAGGTCGACACGTCGCTGCAGTCACCGCAGGAGTGCGCCGAGGCCATCATGGATCGGCTGCGCCGGGGCCCTCCGACCGCCTTCTCCCGGCTGGTCGGGACGACCGACCCGGCCGGCGGGGGTGGTGCCTGACCGCGGACCGGTCGACCCCCGCCGGAGTCGTCAGAACCGGACCGAGAAGGTGCGGTCGCCCTGGACGGGGAGCGCCGCAGGGCGTCCGAGGAAGTAGCCCTGGGCGAGATCGACGCCCAGCTCCCGGAGCACGCCGAGCTCGTCCCGCGTCTCCACCCCCTCGGCGATGATCCGCGCTCCGGTGTCGCGGCGAACATGACCAGGGACGCGGCGAGGACCCGGCGGACCGGGTCCTGGTCGATGCCGCTGACCAGATCGCGGTCCAGCTTGATGAAGTCGGGGGCCAGCTTCAGGATGTGCGAGAGGCTCGAGTACCCGTTTCCGGTGTCGTCGATGGCAAGGCCGATGCCACGCTGGCGGAGCTCCCGCAACGACGAGACGAGGGCCGGGTAGTCGTCGAACGTCGTGTGCTCGGTCAACTCGACGACGACGCCCTGGCCCGGGACGTCGAGCAGTCCGTCGACGAAGCTCCGGCTCATCACGAGTTCGGGCCCCGCGTTGACCGTGAGCGTTGCGCCCTCGGGCAGCAACGGGATCTGAGCCAGCGCCCGGGAGACAGCGAGATGCTCCAGCTCGATCCCCAGGTGGTGCTCGTGTGCCTCGCGGAACCACAGGTCCGGCGTCCGGTACGGGGCGGCGTTGAAGCGGGCCAGTGCCTCGAACCCGAAGACATCGCCGCTCGGGACGTCGACGATCGGCTGGAAGACGATCGACAGGGCCGGCGGATCGTCCAGGACCCGCTGGATCCGCTGTTGGCGATCGAACCTGTCCACCGTCTCCGGATCGAGGACGCTCATCACGTACCGTCCCGCGGCGTCCTCCGGGTCGTCCGTCGACGGGCTGAGGGCGAACAGATCCGAGCACACCTGGAAGAGGTCGAAGGCGGAACCCACGGCGACGCTGACGAAGTCCCCCAACCTGGTGAGCACCTCCACGTCGCGGCCGGTGAAGGCCTCGGGCCGGGTGGCGTTCACGGCCAGCACGCCGATGGTCTCCTCCCCCCGCACCATCGGGACGCACACCAGCGACGCCACCGACAGTCGTCGGCAGGCAGCCCGGTCGACCCTCGGGTCGGCGTCGGTGTCGTTGGACAGCTGCACCTCGCCGGTCCGCACGGCCAGGCCGCTCAGGCTGTCGTCGAGACCCACCCTGGTCCCCAGGAACGGGATCTGGGAGCCGGCTCCACAGATGTAGGTCACCCCGGTGGGATCGGCCAGACCGACCATGACGCCCTGGGCGGTGGCGAGCAGTTCCAGGGTCCGGTCGGTGATCCGCTGGATCACGCCTCGCGGATCGATCGCCTGGCTGACCGACGTTACGAGGCTCGCGTTCTTCACCATGGCCACCCTCCGGACGGAGCATCGTGGTGATGCAGGGGACCGGCCTGTCGGCCAGTCCGCCTCTGCGGTATCGGCCGATGGCACCACGCTCTTTAACCGACTGCCGTGCCGACTCCCTCCGGCTCGCGGGCAACCCCCGGCGCAGGATCCGGCCCCGTGGGGTCGTGGCCGGGCCCCGTCATGGCGCCCCGAACCAGGCGGTCAGGGCGTCGTGCAGACCGGCGTCGGTGCCCTCCCCCACCCAGGCGACGTATCCGTCGGGCCGGATGACCACGGCGGTGGGGGCGGTGACCTCGCCGAGCACCGGAAGCTCCCATGTACCGGCAAACGCGGCATCGACCAGCCGGACCCGGTCAGCCCACGGACCGATGTCGACGCTGTCGGGCTCACCGAGGTTGAGCAGCACCGGGCGGGCGTCGCGCAGCAGCGAGAAGACCCGCAGCGGGCTGTCGGTCCCGACCAGGTCCAGGTCGGGCATGCGTCGTCCGAGCAGGGGGTGACCCTCGCCCAGGTCGTAGTGGATGTCCAGTCCGGAGATGATCCCGGCGAGCCGCTTGCGGGGCTCGTCCATGGTCGCCAGGTCCGACACCAGATCGAGCACGGCCTTGGTGCGGGCGTCCCCCCGTTGGAGCAGACCGAGGGCCATCGAGTGCCGGATGGCACGTGCCGCCACCGGCTGGCGCTCGGCCTCATACGTGTCCAGAAGGCGCTCCGGGGAGGTCCCGCGGACCACCTGCGCCACCTTCCATCCCAGATTGACCGCGTCCTGGACGCCGAGGCTGAGGCCCTGCCCACCCGCCGGGTAGTGCACGTGCGCCGAGTCGCCGGCGAGGAGGACCCGTCCCGAGCGGTAGGACTCCGCCTGGCGCGCCATGTCGGTGAACCTGGAGATCCACGTGGGACTGTGGATCCCGAAGTCGGTGCCGTACACGCTGACGAGCGCCCCGCTCAGATCGCCCAGGGTGGGGTCGCCGTCCGTGACGAGCTCCTGCTCGGTCACGACGACCCGCACCGTCGTGCCGTCCTCCATCCGGTGGAGGGCGTGGACACCGGCCGCGTCGGTGCGGATACCCCGCGGCGGTTCCTCGGTCACCTGGACCTCGGCGATCAGGTTGCTCCTGGTGGCGTCCCACCCGGTGAAGACGATGCCGGCCGAGCGACGGACGACGCTGCGTCCTCCGTCGCAGCCGACGAGATACCGCGCCCGCAGCGACCGGCCGTCGGACAGACCGACGTCGACGCCGGTGTCGTCCTGGACGAAACCGGTCGCCTCCCATCCGTAGTAGATCCGCACCGGCAGCTCGGCGATCCAGGCCGCCATGATCCGCTCGATCCGGTTCTGCCAGATCCCGAGGGAGTGCGGATGGCGGGTCGGGAAGTCGCTCATGTCGAGCACGGTGGTGCCGATCATCACCGCCTGGGCCACCTGGCCCTCGGCCAGGAACCGATCGGCGACCCCGCGCTGGTCCAGCACCTCGATCGTGCGCGAGTGGAATCCGCCGGCCCGGGAGCCGACGAGCTCGTGGTCGGGACGCTGCTCGACGACGGCGACGTCGACCTTCGCCAGCGCCAACTCGGCGGCCAGCATCATCCCGGTCGGTCCACCTCCGGCGATCACCACGTCGTGCTCGGTCACACCGCACCACTCTCCTCGTCGTATCCGCCCAGGCCGCAGATTCTGCGCACCGACCCGGCCCTTGCTGCAAGCGCCGGGCGACGGCTACGTTGGGCATGGCGAGCGGAATGCTCCCACGTCCCCCGTCCTGCCCGGCTCGTACGGCCGATCGCCTCCCGATGCAGGCGGGCAGCCCGCCGGTGGCAGCGCGGGCACCTCCCGACGCTCCTCCCGTACGGTCCGCCGCGGGGCCGTGGCGACGCGGCGGATCAGGGGACGGCGGGCCCTGTGGCAGGCTCGGTGCCCGGAAACCCGACGGGAGGACGCGCCGACGATGATCTTCGGAGCACACGTGGTGATCCACAGCACCGATGCCGCGGCGGACCGGGCGTTCTTCCGGGACGTCCTGGGGTACGCCGCGGTGGACGCCGGCCACGACTGGTTGATCTTCGCCCTGCCGCCGGCGGAGTTGGCCGTGCATCCCACCGACGGGGGCGGCGGGCACGAGCTCTACCTGATGTGCGACGACCTCCCCACCCAGATCGACCACCTCGCGGAGCGCGGCGTCGACTGCTCCGAGGTGGAGGAGGCCCGGTGGGGGTCGGTGACGAAGATCCGGCTTCCCGGTGGTGGGACCGTCGGCCTCTACCAGCCGAGGCATCCGACCGCGCTCGGATCGGCGACATCCTGATCCGGACCCCGGACCCCGGACCGTCGACACGTCCGATGGGACGTGCGCGATCCCGTGGCACCGTGGCAACACCTGTTGGGATAGTGCGAACATGGATGGGTGCGCGAGCCTGACTCCCGAATCATCGAGGCGATCGAGGAGCTCATCGAGGCCAACCGCTCCGCACGGCAGGTCATGCAGGCCGGCGAGGAGGTGCTGCAGCGGGGAATCGAACGCCTCCAAGCCGGCGAGAAGATCAGCGAGACGCTCGGGTACACACCGGCGGGCGATCAGCGGGAGTCGACCCAGGAGGCCAACCAGCGCATCTCCGTCGCCCGGCACAACCTCCGGCTGCTCCTGATCGGGCGGTGCCTCGACGAGGGCATGCGCCCGTGGGAGATCGCCCGGGCCTGGAGGATGTCCCGCCAGCGGATCGATCGCTACATCCAGGAGATCAAGAGGGGCCCCGAGGGCGCGGATGCCGACGGCTAGCGGCGGGGACCACGAGCGCACCGGGGCCCGAATTCCGTGAGGACCCCGCCCGCCGGCCTCGGCAGAGGGGGCGCCGTCCTCCACCGGACGGAGGGGCGGTACTCTCGACGGTGCCGGTCACTCTGACGTCTGGACGGGGAGGAACTGGGCATGCCGGTACTTGCATGGGCCACCCACCATCGACTGCTGGCCTTCGGCCTCGGGATCACACTGGTCGTCGTGGCGGTCGCCGCCGGGTTCTGGTTCCTCGTGTTCCGCAGCACGGGGACGCCCATCGACCTGAGCCAGGCCCTCCGCCTGTACCGCCAGGGCCAGCCGACGGGGGCCGCGAGCGGTGGCTCGCAACTCCCGCCGTCCGGTGTGTACCGGTACCGGACAGCGGGTAGCGAGGAGCTCAGCGTCGGAGGCATCAGGCGGGCCTTTCCGGCCAGCACCGATCTGATCGTCACCGACGGGACCTGCGCCACCCTGACCTGGGAGCCCTTCGTGCAGCACGTGGAGGGTCTGGTCGAATGCCATCTGCCGGACTCGGCGCTCGGCATCTCCTCGGTCCCGTCCTACGAGGAGATCGCCGGCATCCAGACCTCGAGCGACATCCGCTGTCCGCCCGGCACCTACCTCGTTCCGCCGGAGCCGCGCACCGGCGAGCGGTGGGACACGACCTGCCACGCCCAGGGCGAGAGCGTGGTCTTCTCGGGCCAGGTGATGGGATCGTCGTCCGTCGTCGTCGGCGGCCGATCGGTGCCTGCGCTCCGGACGCGGTTGAACCTGACCTACTCGGGCGCACAGACCGGGGTGAATCCGAACGAGTACTGGATCCTCATGCCCGAGGGGATGATCCTCCGCCAGCGTGAGACCGTCGACCTGGCACAACGGACGGGACCGCTCGGTTCCGTCCGCTACCACGAGACGGTGGGGATGACCCTCGATTCGCTCCGACCCGCCCGCTGATCGGCATCGGGACCGACAGGCCCGTCACGTCGTCGTCAGACACGCTCCGCGTCGCCTGCCCGCCTGCACCATCTGGTCGACCCGCTGCCGGGAGATGCCCCACCACTCGGCGATCGTCCCACGTGGAACCCCCGCCGCCACGCAGGCGTCGACCACTTCGAGCCGCAGCTCACGTCGGGCCGACATGATCCGCTCCATGGCGTCCTGGTGGACCTGGCGCTGGAGGTCCGCGGACGAGTAGCGGAGCGTGTCGGTCACCTTGGCTCCCCCCTCCAGGGCGACGATGGCCTTCTCCAGGAGGACGTCGCCTCCGGCCATCACCGCCCTCGCCTCCGTGTTCGCCAGGATCAGCTTCCGCATCGCGGCGACGATCCGAAGTTCTGGCGTATCCATCGCCATATCTTACGGGCACCGTCGTCCCCCGTCGACCATGGGTCCGACATCCATGCGGCGCGGGCCCGGGCGTCAGGTTCGGGAGCCGGAGGGCGGACCGGGTCGTCCCGCACGTCTGCACCACCCTCGCGGAGATCGAGTCCGTGGACACCCCCCGGGGACTCTGGTTAGCGTGCCCCCCATGCCACGACCCAACATCCTGCTGATCATGACCGACGAGGAGCGGTACCCCCCGCCCTACGAGCCCGACTCCGTCCGGTCCTTCCGCAAGTCCCAGCTCACGGCCCGGGAGTCGATCCGGGCCCGGGGACTCGAGTTCCACCGGCACTACGCCGGCTCGACGGCGTGCACACCGAGCCGGGCGACGCTCTTCACCGGCCAGTACCCGTCGTTGCACGGGGTCACGTCGACGGACGGGACCGCCAAGCAGAGCACCGACCCGGGCATGCACTGGCTCGACCCGAACACGGTTCCCACCCTGGGCGACTGGTTCCGGGCGGGCGGCTATCGGACCCACTACCGGGGCAAGTGGCACGTCTCGTTCGCCGACCTCACGACGCCGGGCTCGCACGAGGGGCTGAAGGCCTCCGACGACGACGGCACTCCCCTCCCCCGGGCGGTCGAGGCCTATCGCAAGGCCGACCGCCTCGATCCGTTCGGGTTCTCGGGATGGATCGGGCGCGAACCCCATGGGGCCGACAAGTCCGACTGCGGAACGGTGCGGGACGGAGTCTTCGCGGAGCAGGTGGTCGAGCTGTTCGACGAGCTGGCCGCGTCCCGGTCCGACGGTCCGTGGCTCACCGTCGCGTCGTTCGTGAATCCACACGACATCGCGTTCTCCGGATTCGGCTGGGAGCAGATGCTGAAGTTCGGGCCTCCCGACGACACCGTGCCCGACATCCCCGAGCCGCCGTCGCAGTCGGACCCGTTCACCGGGCGGCCGCTCTGCCAGGAGGCGTTCAAGGCGGCCTGGCCCAAGATGATCTTCGAGACCGCCACCGACCTCGGCTACCGGAGGCTTTACTACTACCTGCTGAAGCTGGTGGACAAGGCCATCGGGCGCATCCTCGAGGCGCTCGAGCAGTCGGGCATGGCCGACGACACCATCGTCGTGTTCACGTCGGACCACGGGGACCTGCTCGGTGCCCACGGTGGCCTCGTCCAGAAGTGGTGCAACGCGTTCGACGAGGCCACCCGGGTGCCCCTGCTCTTCGCCGGTCCGGGCATCGCCTCCGAACGCCAGGGCGTCGACGTGCCGACCAGCCACGTCGACCTGATCCCGACACTGCTCGGACTGGCGGGGATCGACCCGGAGCAGGCGACCGCCGGCGTCTCCGCCCACCACGACGAGGTCCAGGCACTGCCGGGTCGTGACCTGAGCCGCGGTGGTCCGGGGTCAGGTGGAGCCGGCCACGGTCGCCTCGCCGATCTACTTCATGACCGAGGACGACGTCACCCGGGGCATCACCGAGGTGAACATCCTGACCGGGGTGGCCTTCGAGCCGGTGGCGCCGCCGGTCAACATCGAGTCGGTGCTGGCGACCCTCCCGACCGGTGACGGCGGCACGCCCGAGCTGTGGAAGCTGAACCACTACTACGAGCGCCTCGACGACTGGTACGCCGCCCAGGGCGTCACCCCGAACCCGTTCCTGGGACCGGCCGCGGAGTCCGACTGGGAACTCCACAACCTGACCTCGGACCCCGAGGAGCGGCACAATCGGATCTCGGACGATCCGGCGGCAGCGTCGGACATGAGGTCGGTGCTCGATGCCCAGCGTGATGCCAAGCGCCGGGTCCCCGCGCTCCGGAACGCCCCGTAGGGCTCACCCCGGGTCGCCGGCGGGAGGCCGAGGAGCGAGAACACGCTGCCCGCCCGGACGTCGAGGTCGATGCCGTCGAGGACGACGGTGTCACCGAACGACTTGCGCAGGCCGGTGACGCGCAGGGCCGAGCTGACCGCGGTGGCCGTCATGCCGCGCCCTGCCCGCTCCCGAGGTCGGCGCGGCGGATGGTGACGTCCCCGCAGCCGCTGCGAGCGCGCACCTCGACGGTCTGTTCCGACGGCCCGGGGCGCTCGCCGGCATCGAGCAGGTTCCGGACGTTGCCGAAGCCGGTGTGGAGATCCAGCCAGGCCGCCACCCCGGTGCGCACGGCGATGTCCACCCTCCCGCACCCCGTCTCGGCCACGACGGCACCGCTGGCCACCTCGTCGAGGTGGACGTCACCGTTCGCGGTCCTGGCCGTCACCCCGGCGGCCGCGTGGTCGACCGCGACGTCGCCGTTGGCCGCCTTCACCTGGAGATCGCCGGCGACCTCGCCGATCCAGGTGTCCCCGTTGCTGTTCTTGATCGTGGCGGGTCCTCCGATCCCGTCCACCGCCACCGCTCCGGAACCCGTGCTGAGATCGGCGGCCCCGGAGATCCGCTCGACGGTCATGTCACCTGCTCCGGTCCTGAACCGGCAGTCACCGAGGGCTCCCGAGCAGTGCAGGTCGGCGAGTCCGGCCTTGCCGCTCAGGTGCGAGCCGGTCGGTAGCTGGATCCGCACGTCGATCGACTGGGTTCCTCCGCGGAAGCTGTAGCGCTTCCATCCCTTCGGTGCCGTGATCCGGAGCACGCCGTTGGCGTACTCCACCGTGGTCCTCACCGCGGCAGCCACGTCGGAGGGAGTGGCCGGGTCGCTCGGTTCCACCTCGACCACGGTGTCGGCTCGGTCACTCGCCGCTATCCGGAGGTTGCCGATGCCGAGCTCCACGATGACCGAGATCGGCTCGGGGGTGTCGAAATTTGCCATGGAGGTCCTTTCTCTGGGGATCTATCGATCTGATGTCCGCCACCGCCGGCAACGAGAGCGGCCGGTCAGCGTGCCCAGCCGCTGAACCGCTGAGCACCCTGCGGGACGCGCCGGCCGGGCCGCCCGGAGGGTTCGGTGTGTTCGAGGGCGGCGGCGGCCGCCCGGACCAGCCAGGCATTGACCGAGAGTCCCTGGCCCGCGGCGGCGCGATCGATCCGGGACTTGAGGTGATCCGGCATGCGCAGGTTGACCCGGGCCATGCCACCCTCGTCGCCGACGGGAGCTGCGGTGGCCGCGGACACGTCAACGGTCGTCGCGGCCGCATCCGCCAGGTCGTCGTCGGCCAGCTCGGCGGGAGCCGTCACGACGAACTCGGGATCGCGTCCACGCAGGCGGACCTCCACCGAACCGGGAGCCAGCTCGCACGTGATCTCCCGGGCTGCCGCAGTCAGCGCGTCCAACAGTGACAGCCGGACCGCGGCATCCAGCGGTGCCACGAGTCGTCCGGCCAAGGCCCGTGCGTCCTCGCCGCCGGCGGCGGCGGCCACCTCGAGCTGGTCGTGGATCTCGTCGATGTAGGGCCGCAGGTCCATGCGTGCCATTCTGGCACCACAATGGCATCATTACAAGTCATTGTTGTGCCATCGCAGCACGGACTGGCGCGGAAGCGTTGTCGTCCAGGCCAGAACTGGGCTCCGGCGCGTCGCGCTGCTGCTTCCGCGGCTGGTCGAGTCCGGTGACGAACTGGCGACCTCGACCATGGCCGTCCGCCTTGCCGCCTCGGTGCGAGCCGACGTGTACGACGCGACGCTCGCCGGACTGGCCATCCTCGCCGGACCGCTCCACGGTGGCGCCAGCCGGCGCGCCCACGAGCTCCTGGAGGCCTCCGAGAGGATGGGCGTCCCGCGGGCCGTGAACGACCAACTGCAGGAACACGCCGCGCTGCCTGGATTCGGCCACACCGTCTACACGAACGGAGACCCCCGCTTCCGACCTCTCCTGGAGTTGGCGGAGGACGCACTCCGTCCCGACCGGCGTGCGCTCCTGGCCGAGCTCCTGAGCCTCGTACGGTCCCGGGACATGCCCCCGCCCAACTGCGACCTCGCCCTGGCCGTCATGAGCTGGGGCGGCGACCTGGCTCCCGACCTCGGTCGCACCCTGTTCGCCATCGCCCGGGTGGCGGGCTGGACCGCCCACTACCTCGAGGAACTCGGCGAACGTCCGCTGCGGTTCCGGGCCCGGGCAATCTATGCCGTCGACCATTCCGACGTCGGATGACGTCCGGTCCTTCGGCACCAATGGCGATGACGACCATCGACCGTTCCCGATAAGGGAGTGACAGGCCCACCGTAGATCGTCCCCGGGGCGGTGACGGGAGTAGGTTCGGCCCGATGGGGGAAAAGGATCTCGTCCCGGTGCGCTTGGCAGTTCTGGAACGGGTGCTGAATGAACCTCCAATCATTCACCCGGACGCTCCCAATGGATCGGCCTGGAGGACGAGCCGTCGCTGTTACGAGTTCCTCGCCCAGGAGAGCGGTCCAGGCTCCCGAACGCTGGAGACAGGGGCAGGACTGTCCACGGTCCTGTTCTGCGCATGGGGTTGCCTGCACACCGCCGTCGTCCCCGACGCGGCGGAGGCGCAGGCCATCACGTCGTACCTCGACGATCACGGCTACCCCAGGGACTCGCTGGCCTTCGACGTGCGACCGTCACAGGAGGCGCTTCCCGCACTGGCCGGCGATGGCCCGCTCGACCTCGTCTTCATCGACGGGTCCCACTCGTTTCCAGCACCCATCATCGACTGGTTCTACGGTGCAGGCAGGCTCGCAAAGGGGGGAGTTGCCGTGTTCGACGACGTTCCCCTGCCGGCGGTGAGCCAGTTCCTGGACTCCTATCTGGAACGTGACGACCGATGGCAGCGAATCGCCGGTTCGCCCAAGTAGCGCGCCTATCGGCGCCTGTCCGAGGGAACACTCGCCGAACACGAGTCGAGCCAGGGGTTCTTCGTCGGATCACGACCTCCGGTCGGCCAACTCGCCCTCGGCAGGGTCGGGTCGATCGTGCCCCGACGGGTCCGGAAGCTGATCCTCCCGCAGTAGCCGAACCGCGTCGGAAAGGCCTCCCGTGGTCGGTACGACGTGGCCGGTCATTGCTCGAATCGGGGTGTCCAACCATGCATCTTGCGCGGGCATTCGGGTCACCGGAGCCTCCGTGATGCAGGGCCACTTCGAGCTTCCTGTTGGGCCAGGTCACCGGTGTGTCCGCCTGCCTGGTTTCGCCGATCCGCCGCGCCCGGATCGAGTTAGTATCGGACGTGCTCCTCGCGTTGATCGTCGTGGTCGCTTTCCTCGTCTTTTTGGCCTTGCTGGCATCACGGGCGCTACCGACGCGACCGACACCTTCCCCGGCCTGCGCAGCGCCGACGAAGCGGAAGGGGGGCCTCACGCCGATCCCGAGGCAGCCGATCAGGCCGCCGGGAGCGGTGTGATGCGATGGTTCGGTGAACAGCAACCGGCGACAGCGGCGCTCGAACACGGGAAGGGTACGAGGTGATATGGCGAGATCGGGGGACGACCCCCTGTGGGAGCTGGCGCACGCCGAACGGGCTGCGCTGGCGGAGGACCTGTCGGACCTCGATGCCGGGCAGTGGCGGCACGGCACGCTGTGCGGGCGGTGGGACGTCGAGGCCGTCGTCGCCCATCTGACCGCCACGGCAAGCCTGAACCAGTGGAGGTGGGTGCGCAGCATGCTCGGCGCGCGCTTCCGTGTCGACGTGCACAATCAGCGCCGCATGGCCGAGCATCGGGGCAGCACCCCCGCCGAGACGCTCGACCGGTTCCACGCCGTCATCGACAGCACCACCGCCCCCACCGGACACACTCCGGCCTACCTCGGCGAGGTCGTCGTCCACGCCCAGGACATCCGCCGGCCGTTGGGGCTGGAGCGGTCACCGGACGTCGACGCACTGACGCCCGTGGCTGAGTTCTTCGCGCGCCGCAATTTCGCGGTGGCCAGCCGGACCGTCGCCGCCGGGCTACAGCTGCGGGCCGACGACGGGCCGTTCGCCGCCGGCACCGGACCGCTCGTCACCGGAACCACCCTCGCGCTGGTGATGAGCATGGCCGGCCGCGCCCCGTACGTGGACCAGCTTGACGGCCCGGGCGTACCGACGCTGCGGGCACACGTCAGCGGCGCAACGTGAACAGCCACGTCCATGACCTCGCCCCCGGGCGCGCTCCGGGTACCACGCCGGTGAGACCGTGAGTCCGACCGAGGCGGACGGGCGCGGGCAGGTCGGGCGCACGTGATCCTTCCCTACCCGGATCCCCCGCTGCGCGGCCCGGGCTTCGAGCTGCGTCCGTTCCGGGAGAGCGACTTCGAGCCGGCCCTCGACTTCAGCCGGGACGTGGCCACCGCCGGTCGGGTGCCTCCCCTACCGGCCGACGACCCCTCCGCGGTCGTCGCCCTCTTCGAGCAGTACCGCCGCGACGGCGAACTCCTGCACCTGGTCCTTGCCGAGCCGACGAGCGACGCCTACCTGGGCGAGCTCATGGTGGTGATGTGCGACCATCAGGTCGGCGAGTTCGGTTGCGGCGTGGTGCCGCGGGCCCGTGGCCGCGGCATCACCACCGACGCCCTCCGCATGTTCCTGGAGTGGAGCGCCGCCACACTGGACATCCGCCGACTCCAGGTCCTGGTGGCCACCGAGAACACACCCGCGCTGCGGCTTGCCGAGCGCGTCGGATTCAGCTGGGAGGGAGTGCTCCGGGCCTATTGGGACGTCGATGGCCGACGGGTCGACGTGGTGATGCTCTCGATGCTCCCCGCGGAACTCGTCTGAGGGGAGCTCCCGGTCCTTGTTCGGACCCCGGGCCGCCGACGGCCACTCAGCCGAGCAGCTTCGCCTTTTCCGCCTCGAACTCGGCCTCGGTCAGGGCCCCGGAGTCCTTCAGCGCAGCCAGCTTCGTCAGCTGCTCGATCGGATCCGGCGCCGGCGCGGCCGGGGCGGGCGCATACTGCGGCTCGGGAGCAGGAGCTTGGTTCTGGGCTGCCTGCGCCTGGGCCTGCTTGTTGGCCATGTGGCCTCCGACGACGGCAGCGGTACCCACCACTGCCGTGGTGCGGACCGCCGCTCGTGCGATGGGTCGCCGTCTCATCATGATGGGTGTGCTCCTGGTTCTCTGGGTCTCAGACTGCCGGCGGCAGTGCGTCGAGTGCGGATTCGATCAGGTCGTGGGGGATTCGGGCACCCTGCAGCAGCACTCCGCCCGAGGCCAGTACGGCCGATGCGAACGGAGCCGCCCACACATCCTCCCAGATCAGCAACGCTGCAGACGAGTTGGGCTCCAACTGCGATCCGATGAACTCGATGTCGTCGGGGCCGATCAGGCCGCCGACCTCACCCGGCAGCCGGTCGAAGCCCACCATGTCGGGAAGGTCATCGATCTCGAAGGCGAGGACGTCTCCCTCGGCGTCCTTGCCGATGAAGATGAGGTCGAGGATCCTCACGGTCCCCGACTCGACGAGGGCGATGAGCTCCGGGGCTATCTGGCCGTTGAATTGATTTCCGGGAAAACCTACGACGATGTACTCCACCGGTCCGATTGGCATGGCATCCTCACTCTCGCTCGATCGCAGAGTACAGGCTCGCAGGCCTGCTGTCCCGCGTTCGGAGGCTGCAGGAGGGCCGGAGCGGTGGAGCCCGTCACCGGGTCGATCCCGCCTTCGGATCGGGTCCGACTGCCGACATCGGGATGCATCACCTCACCTACAGTTGGCCGTGGGTACCGCGGGACGAACGACCGACTGGGGAGCGTCATGGCCAAGCTGATCTACGTGGCGAACGTGTCCCTCGACGGGTACATCGAGGACGTGCACGGCAGGTTCGACTGGACCGAGCCCTCCGACGAGGTCTTCACCTTCATCACCGACCTGGTGCGTCCGGTCGGCACCTATCTCTACGGACGGCGCATGTACGAGACGATGGCGGTGTGGGAGCTCGACCCCACCCTCGCCGCCGGGTCGGACCTCATGGCCGACTTCGCCGAGACCTGGCGAGCGGCCGACAAGGTCGTCTACTCCACGACACTGCAGTCGGTCCCGACCACGACGACACGGACCGAGCGTCGTTTCGACCCCGGTTCGGTCCGGGCGATGAGGGAGTCCGCCGTGAGCGATCTCACCATCGGCGGTCCGGCCCTCGCAGCGCACACGTTCGATGCCGGACTGGTCGATGAGTGCCAGATCTTCGTATATCCGGTGCTCGTCGGCGCAGGAAAGCCCGCATTCTCCGGTGACGGCCACGTCCAGCTGGACCTGCTGGAGGAGCACCGCTTCGGCAACGGTGTCGTGAGCCTGCACTATCGCGTCCTCAGCTGACCCTCCATCAGGAGGGCAGGCGCCGGCGTCGGTGACAGTGCCGGAGACCGGAGGACGTCACTCAGCGGAACAAAGGAAAGCGCCGCCAAGCCCCCCTGCACCGAATCGGTGCTGGCAGTTGCCCAACACGCAACTGGTGGTTCGACTGGGATGTCCGCCGTCGAAATCACGCAACCGACACCGGGAGGGACGTCCGCCGCCCATTCCATGGATCCCGAGCATTCCGGAGGATCCGTTGACATGTGATCCCTCGCTCTTTACCATGCCGCCAGCGGCGTAGTGCTCGCCATCCGCTGGGTGGCGATGGCGAGGATGCACGGTACGTGAGGGGCGGGATGGCGGAGCTACCAACACGACAGACGGTCGGACTCGACGGGGCGACCGTGTCGCAACTTGTGCTCCACTACCTCAGGATCGAAGGGGTGACCAAGCTCTTCGGCATCCCCGGGGCCGCCGTCATGGACCTGCTGAACGAGCTCCGCCTCCAGCGCGACGACGTCGAGTACGTCATCTGCCGCCACGAGTCCGGGGCCGCGTACATCGCCGACGGGTACGCCCGGGCCACCGGTGACCTGGGCGTGGTCATGGTCACCTCCGGGCCCCGGCGCGACGAACGCCCTGACCGGCTCGATGAACGCCGAGGCCGACGGGTCCCCGTTGCTGACCATCACCGGCGAGGTCGCCAACGCGTTCGACGGCCGGGGCTACCTTCAGGCCGGGATCGACGGTCGCCTCAACATCGACGAGATCTACGGTGCCGCCACCGACTACTCGGCGGTGATCAACAGCCCGTCGAGCGCCCAGGCCCTGCTCGAACAAGCCCTCCGGGACGCCCGCAGTCTCCCCCATCATGCGGCCCACATCAGTCTGCCCCTCGACGTCTCGCGCTCACCCCTGCCGGCGAATCCCCCGCAGCGGTACCCGACCGATCCGGCCAGCTACCGGCCGATGTCCACGGCGACCTTCGACCCCGACGGCGTGAGGACGATGTTCCAGCACCTGATCGACGCCCAGTTCCCCCTGATCATGCTGGGCAACTCGTGCCGACGCCTCCTTCACGGCGATCGCCTCCTCCGCTTCGTCGGGTTCGTCGAGAAGTTCGGGATCCCGGTCATCACCTCGGCGGACGGCAAGGGGGTCTTCCCCGAGAGCCACCGATGGTCGCTGCGGAACTTCGGGGTGGCCCCCTGCGAGTGGCCCAAGTACTACTTCGACCCCAGTTCGATCGATCCCTCGTTGCCGGCCAGCTTCGACGCCCTCGCCGTGCTCGGATCTCAGCTCAACGAGTTCGCCACCCAGGTGTGGAACCCCGCGCTGGTTCCGGCCGGTCCGTTCATGCAGGTCGACCTGGACCCGGCCGTACTCGGGAGGGGCTACCCCATCGACCTGGGCATCGTGTCCGAGGTCGGCGCGGTCATCGACGAACTCTGCCGCCTCGGCGACGACGCCTCCCCCGTCGTGGCTCCCCTCGCCCGCCGCGCCGCACTGGTGGCGGCCATCAAGGAACTGCCTCCGACCCCGGACCCGACGGCCGCCACCTCGACGACCTCGCCGATCCAGCCGGCCGCGCTGATGCGGATCCTGGGCGACCTGACCCCCGAGGGCAGCTTCATCTTCGTGGACTGCGCCAACGCCGTGGGGTGGAGCCTGTCGGAACTGGTCGTCGACCCGCCGACCGAGATCCACTTCGCCCTCTCGGTGGCCCCACTCGGATTCGGCATCGGCGGCGCCATCGGGGCCCGGTTCGGCCGGCCCGGTTCGACCTGTGTGGCGATCGCCGGGGACGGGGCGTTCCTGATGCACGGGGTGGAGGTCTCCACCGCGGCCCGGTACGGGGTGGGAGCGATCATCGTCGTCCTCGACGACAACAACCTGACCATGGTCAACCAGGGGATGAACCACTTCTACCCCGAGGCCGACGGCTGGAAGGACTACTACGACTTCAACCATCCCGATCTGGCCATGATGGCCCGGTCCCTCGGGGCGGGCGTCCACGAGGTCGACGATCCGGCCGGCTTCAGCGCCGCCTACCTCGAGGCCATCCGGAGGTCCAACGCCGACAACCAGCCACAGGTGATCGTGGCCAGGATCGACCCCGGGCCGGTCCCGCCGTTCTACCCGCCCGCTCCTCCGCCGCCACCCCCCCTCGCCGACAGGTCGTTCCTCAATCCGCCGACGGTGGCCGCCCCGGCCGGTCCCTACAACCAGGGTGTCGTCGTCGGGGACACCATCTACGTGTCCGGTCAGGGTTCGGTCGACGCCCAGGGCAACGTCGTGCTGGGTACCTTCGAGGAGCAGGCCACGCTCACCTTCGAGAACATCAAGGCGATCCTGGCCGCGGCCGGGGCCACCATGGACGACGTCGTCATGGTGAACATCAAGCTGGCCGACGTCGCCGACTTCCAGGCGCTCAACGCGGTCTACACGCAGTACTTCACCAAGGACTTCCCGGCACGCTGCACGGCCGGTGCGACGATCCTCTTCGACCTGGCCATCGAAGTGGACTGCGTGGCCCAGGTCCCGACGTGAAGAGCGCCCGCAGCCCAGGCCGCGGGTCCTCGAGCCCGGCCGTCCCGGGTCGCGCCCCCACCGGTGGCGGCGCAACGGCCGGCGCCGACGCCACCGGCTCCCTCCACCGCGTCGACCCCGTCCTACGGACCGGGCGGCTCCACCAGCACCACGAGAGGCGTGACCATGGCCAGTGAAACCCCATCGAACGACATGATCGACGTCGCCGTCGTGGGCGGCGGTGCGTCGGGGGTGTACTCCGCGTACCGCCTGGTGAGCAGCGACCTGCGCCCGTCCGCGCTGGCCACGTTGGCAGCCGACCGTCCGGACGGGAAGCTCAAGGTGTCGGTCTTCGAACTGTCCGACCGGGTCGGGGGACGCCTCCTGTCGGCCACACCCCCGGACGCCCCCCACCTGACCGTCGAGCTCGGCGGCATGCGCTACATGTCGACCCACACCTACGTGAAGGCGCTGGTGGAGAACAAGCTCCGACTGCGGACCAAGCCGTTCCCGGTCGATGAGAACGAGAACATCGCCTACCTCCGCGGCCGGCGGTACCGGCTGTCCGAGCTGGCGACTTGCGGGCAGCCCGGTGGTCCGACCCTCCCCTACGACCTGTCGTGGAGCGAGCGGTCGGCCGACCCGTCCAGCCTGATCTCCGACGCCATCGACGCCCTGCTCCCCGGGTTGACGGCCATGGACGAAAAGAGACTCTGGGAGACGCTCCGCAAGGCCAAGATCGACGGGCGGCACGTGTACGACTACGGCCTGTGGAACCTGGTGGACAAGGTGCTCAGCTACGAGGCCTACGAGCTGGCCCGGAACATCGGCGGCTACGACTGCCTGACCATGAACTACAACGCGGCCAACACGGCGGCGGCCAGCCTGGAGTTCGTCCCGGGCACGACGTTCTCCAACTTCGTGGACGGATACGACCAGGTCCCCCGGCGGCTGGCCGACATGGCCGTCGCCGAAGGGGCCCGGATCGAGTTCGGCAAGCGCCTCCGATCGGTGACCACCGACACCGGCGACGGGGTCACACTGACCTTCGACGACGAGTCGGTCGTCCGGGCCCACAAGGTCATCCTGGCCATGCCGCGGCGCTCCCTCGAGCTGCTCGACCAGGTCGGACCGATCTTCGGCCGCGCCGCCAAGGGCGTCCGCGCCCTCATGGAGTCGGTCGACGGGATCTCGCTGTTCAAGCTGTTCACCTGCTACCGGTACCCGTGGTGGGAGGCGGCGGGCGTCACCCAGGGCCGATCCCTCACCGACCTGCCCATACGTCAGACGTACTACTGGGGCGTCGAGGGTCGCCAGGACGGCGCCGACCCCACCGACAGCAATGCGGTGCTGCTGGCCACCTACGACGACGCCCAGAACACGGAATTCTGGGCGGGCTACCGCAACCGGTTCGAGCACCCGCCGTACCCGAACGAGGGGACCACCGACGACAGCAACTGGACCGACCATCAAGCTCCCAAGGCCATGGTCGAGGAGGCCCACCGTCAGCTCATGGAGCTCCACGGGGTCCGGTACGCGCCGGCACCGTATGCGGCCGCCTTCCGGGACTGGCACGAGGATCCCTACGGAGGCGGCGTCCATCTGTGGAAGATCCACCAGAAGAGTTGGAATGTCATCCCCAGGATGATCCAGCCCGTGCCCTCGGTCGAGGTGTACGTGTGCGGCGAGGCCTACTCCGGCACACAGACCTGGGTGGAGGGCGCGCTCGAGACGGCCGAGCTCATCCTCCAGGACAAATTCGGCCTGCCCAAGCCACCGTGGGTCTACGCGTCGACTCCGGCGTCGACCGAATGACCACGGCGGACCCCACGTCCACGGACCGGGTGGTCGTGGCCGGTGTCGGTCTCGGCGTACCGGAGCGGATCAGGGGGAACGACGACCCCATCTTCGACTGGCTCCGCGCCCACCCACCGGCCCACGACCCCTTCCAGGGATATGTGTCCCGCCGGGTCCTCGCCGACGGTCAGGACCTCGCCGACATCATGGCCCCGGCGGCCCGGGCGGCGATGACCGACGCCGGGACGTCGAGCGAGGACATCGACGTGCTGATCGGCTTCGGGTCGGTGAGCACCAACTACATGCCCAACCCCCTGGCCCTCGTCCACCAGAAGGTCGGCCTGCTGGCCGGCGTGCCGGTCCTCCCACTCGGCAACGACTACGCCAACTTCACCGCGGGGGTCTCCGTGGCCACCGCGCTGGTCGAGACCGGACAGGCCCGCAACGTCCTCGTGGTGACCGGCTGCAACTGGACGCGGCACATGGACTACCACTCCCCCCAGGCCGTGTGCGCCGGCGACGGCGCCGGTGCGGCCGTGATCGCACGACGCCGCGACCCTGGGCGGTTCGCCTTCGTCGACAGCGTGACCATCACCGAATCGGCGCTCTACGGCTCCATGTACATGGCCGGGGATCCGACCATCGGGACGCCGCCCCCCGACGGGCCGTACATTCCCGGCTACGACCACCGGGGCTTCGGCTGGCCCTATTTCCACATCACCGCCCGGGGCATGGACGCCTTCACGAGCTTCGGCCAACTCCGTCCCCCGGAGGCAGCCGACGCACTCCTGGCACGTCACGGGATCGACCCCCGGGACGTGACGCTCGTCCCCCATCAGACGTCGACGGTCCTGCTCGACTACTGGTACGGCCAGATCGGAGCTGGGTGCAACCTGGACACCCTCACCGTCTACGGCAACGTGCCCCATGCCAACATCCCGCTCACCCTGGCGACCCGGTACGCCGAGATCACCACCCGGTACCTGCTGCTCCTGACCCTGGGCGTCGAGTTCTCGACGACCGCCACGCTGCTGACCAGGGCCTGAGCCGCACCGAGTGACCCGCCGCGCCAACCGTCCTCCGCCGGATGGAATGCGCAGGTGACAGGTCCCCCACCCCTCCAGGGAGCCGATCACGGGCCCAGCGCTGTACTCTCCATAACCTAGGCCGGAGGGACCACATGGCCGAGGGAATCGAGGAGCTGAGCGACGCTCGATCGGCGTACGACCGGCGGGATTGGCGCGGGGCGTTCGACCTGCTGACGGCGGCCGAGAGGCGCTCGCCACTGGCGCCGGAAGATGCCGAACTGCTGGCCGAGGCGGCCCGCTGGACACGTGAGTACAGCGCCATGATCGACGCCCTGGAGCAGGCCGAGGCCCGCTACGAACGGGTCGGGAAACCAGGGCTCGCGGCGGGAGCCGCACTGTCGCTGTGCCGCGAGCACTTCGTCCGCAACAGCCTTTCCGAGGCCGGAGGGTGGCTGGGTCGCGCCTCCCGCCTGCTCGAGGACGAGCCCGAGTGCCCTGCCCACGGCTACCTGCAGTGGGCCCTCGGCCGGGCCGCGTGGGCCAACGAGGACTCCACGTCCGCCCTCGATCACGCCCGCGAGACGAGTGCGATCGGCCGTCGGCTGGGTGACATCGATCTGGAGGCCTTCGGCCTGCACGACGAGGGGCACGTGTTGATCGCACGGGGCGACGTCGACGTGGGTCGTGCCCTGGTCGACGAGGCAGCCGCCATGGGAGGTGCCGCCAGCAACCCGTACACCACCGGAATGGTCTACTGCGGCGCGATCTGGGCCTACCGCAACATGGCCGACTGGCGTAGTGCCGGCGAGTGGACCGATGCATCGTTGCGATGGTGCGAGCGGGAGTCGTTGAGTGGGTTTCCCGGTCTCTGTCGGTTCCATCGCGCTGAGGTCCACCGTCTTCGCGGGGAGCTCGACGACGCCGAGCGAGACGCCCTCGAAGCGATCGAGGAGTTGATGCCGGCCAACCTGATCGCGACCGGATGGGCCCTGACCGAACTCGGTGAGATCCGGCGACGGAGGGGCGATCGATCAGCGGCCCGAGACGCCTTTCGACGCGCCCAGGAGCTGGGCGGACTGCCCCAGCCGGGACTGGCGTTGTTGCTGTTGGACGAAGGCAATCCTGACGCTGCACTCGCCAGCATCACCGACGCATTGGCTCAGATGGTGGGCGTCCACAATGAGGACCGCGGCCCGGTCCTACCCGCAGCGGTGACGATCGCATTGGCAGCCGGTCGGGTCGACCGGGCCCGTGCTGCCCTGGCCGAGCTGGAATCTTGGGCGAAGGCGTTCCACACCGCTGCCGCCCTCGCCTCGCTGGCCGAAGCGCGCGGCCAGGTCGACTTGGCCGATGGCGACGCAGAGGACGCGATCACCTCGCTGCGGGAGGCGTGCCGGCTGTGGTGCGAGGTCGACGCGCCATTCGAGGCGGCGCGTGCCCGGCTCATGGTCGCCGGAGCGCTGCAAGCCAGTGGCCATGAGTCCAACGCCACGGGGGAGCTCGAGGCGGCACTCAGCACGTTCGAACGTCTCGGCGCGGCCCGCGAGGCAGAGCGGGTGCGTTCGATGCTCCACGCGGCGCGGCGGAGCCGGGCTGTCTGCACCCTCATGTTCACGGACATCGTCGACTCGACCAGGCTCGTCGAGGTCCTGGGTGATGACGCGTGGGGACACCTGCTGGACTGGCACGACCGTACCCTGCGTCAGTGTTTTCACGCGCACCGTGGTCGGGAGATCAACCATGAAGGAGACGGGTTCTTCGTATCGTTCACCGACTCCCGTGACTCCGTCGAGTGCGCCATCGCGATCCAGCGCACCCTGGCCGATCACCGTCGTGACCATGGCTTCGCCCCGCAGGTGCGCATCGGTGTCCACGCCACCGAAGCGGTCGATCTCGGCGATGACTACCTGGGCAAGGGAGTCCACGAAGCTGCCCGCGTCGGTGCCGCCGCCGGCACCGGAGAGATACTGGTGACCGCGGCCGTCATCGATTCGGTCACCGACCACTTCCACGTT
The DNA here is from genome assembly GCA_963830165.1 of uncultured Acidimicrobiaceae bacterium. GTDB lineage: Bacteria > Actinomycetota > Acidimicrobiia > Acidimicrobiales > RAAP-2 > Bog-756. The sequence goes on along the minus strand of CAWHKZ010000012.1, from coordinate 23,336 downwards.
CGTGACCGCCGTGAACTCGACCTGAAGGGGCTGTCCGTCGCCGTCGCCGTCGCAACCGTCGAGTGGCAGTAGTCACTCAGCCGACGGCGGCGGAAAGCTGGGCCTCGAGGTCGGCCACCTTGGCGTGCGCCCCCCACGTCCGGTAGCGCTCGGCAGCACGTTGGTATGCCGCCCGCGCCGCCGGCATGTCACCGCTGGCCGCTGCGGCCCTACCCGCGCATTCGTGGGCCAGGGCGGCGTGCTGGATCAGCCCCTGTCGCTCGGCGGCTTCCGCAGCGTCCGCGTATCCGACCCACGACCGACCGCCGTCCAACCGATCGAGTTCGGCGTCGACCAGGAGCACCATGTGGTGGAAGTTCTCCGGACAGTCGTCGGACCAGGCCGAGAGCCGCAATCGGAGCTCGCCGACCCGAGCCAACAGCTCCGATCGCTCCGGTTCGGCGGTCGTGGCCGCTCGGGCCAGCAGCGACATGGCATGGAAGAGGACGTACTCCGCCTCGACGTACTGGCCGGCGAACCCGGAGAGCACCGCCGAGGCCCGGTCGGCGCACGCCAGCGCCTCCTCGATCTCCCGGTACAGGAACCGGAGCCGGAGGTCGTACACGTGGAGGTAGCCGATCTGGTTGGCCAGTTCGCTGGTGAGGATCCACCGTACGTGCCGCTCCTCGTCGTACTCCTCGTCGGACAAGCTGAGCGGATGGTCGGTCAGCCCGGCCAGGGCCTTGGCGTACTGGAGCTCGTGGTAGAGGTGGAATGAGGCCTGGAGGACCATGTTGCCGTTGACGGGGATGCACTCGCGGCCCCGACTGATCACCGAATCGAGGGGGTCGCCGGAGTTGGCCGAGTGGATGAGTTCCATCGAGAGGAGATAGCGCCCGTACTCCCAGTCGTCGACCTTCCACGCCGCCTCGGTCAGCGACCGCACGGGGTCGAGCGACGTCCGCAGTGGATTGACCCAGTGGTCCTGGAACCAGTAATGGACGAAGCCGCACGGGGTGAGGACCTGGTCGCCGAACACAGGATTGAGTTCGAGGGCCAGGCGGCCGAATCGATAGGCGGTACGACTGTCCCCGAGCAGGTTCCGGCAGACCACCGAGTACATGGCGTAGACGAGGGGGCTGGCGGGGAAGTGCCCGGCTTCCAGGGTCAGGTTCAGGGCCCGCAGGGTGATGAGGGCGAAGAGCTCCTGCTGGTTGCACTGGAACGTGCTCGGGAGGATCCCGAGCATGGTGGCGATCTTGGTGGCCACCACCGGATCGGTTAGGAGAGGCAGCTCCTTCAGGTCTTCGACATCCCTGCCGGCCAGCGAGCCGAGGGCCAGCTCCAACTGGACCTGCAGCTGCGCGACGACCTCGGGGACGGAGCGGGGCAACTCCTCGCCGAGCAGGCCGAGGGCGTCGAGACCCACCTCCACTGCGGCCGGGCTCAATCCGGCGGCGTTCAGGCGGTGCGACTCGAGGGTCAGGTACTCGACACCCTTCATGGTGTCTCCGGCCTCGATCCAGTGGTGGGCGAGCACCGTGTAGTACGGGGACGTATCGGGAAGGCGCTCGTACCAGGCGGCCACCGCGGCGTGGAGCTCGCGGCGCTGCGCGTACAGCAGGAGTTCGTAGGTGGCGTCACGGGTCAGGGCGTGGCGGAACGCCCAGTCATCGGGTCCGGCCCCCGGCTCCGGCTGTACCAGGTTGGTCTGGGCCATGGCCTGGAGCATGGGCAGGAACTCGTCGCGCTCGGACGCCACCGGGAAGACATCGTGGAGGACGTCGAGATGGAACGTCGTACCCAGGACACTCGCCACCTTGAGGGTCAGCTGCTGCTGCGGCGTCATCTGGTCGATGCGGCTCGTGATGATCCCCTGCAGGGTGTCGGGGAGTTCGACCGCGTCCAGGTCCACGTCGGGCTCGAGGGTGCAGATGCCGCCCGTCGTGGAGATGAGATGGCGGTCGCGGAGGGTGAAGGCCAATTCTTCGGCGTAGAGCGGGTGACCCTCGGCCTTGGCGCCGATCAGGTCCTCGACCTCCCGGGGGATGGTCGAGACGCCCAGCCGCTGGGCCACCAGATTCGCGGTGTCGGCCGCCGTGAGCTCGAAGAGCAGGACGTGGTCGGTCGCCGCGACATCCAGCATCCGCAGTGCCCGGGACGGCACCCCGTCCCCCTCCGGGCGGGTGGTCACCACGAGGAGGACGTTCTCGGTCCGGGACGAGACGGTGTGGACGAGCTCCCACGACGCGTCGTCGAACCAGTGCCCGTCTTCGAGCAGGATCACGTATGGCCCGCCACCCGATGCGTGCTCGATGGCCCGGACCACGAGGGATCGGGTCCGTTCCGTCCGATTCTGACCTTCGAGCAGCCGGGTGGTCTCGTTGTCGGGGAGCCCGAGGGGCACGATGGCGTTGAGGAGCGGACCCATCTCGGCCAGGTCGGGGCCGAGGAGCTCGGCCACCCGTCGCTCCCGGAGCCCGGCATCGGCGAACGCCGGGAGGTCGAGCATGCCCGAGACGATGTCGCGCCAGGCGTGGTACGGGGTCCCCCGATCGATGGGGTCACCGGCACCCTCGCGGACGGGCAACAGGAGATCCTCGGCCTGGCGCCGGAGGTGGGAGAGCAGCGAACTCTTCCCGATCCCCGCCTCCCCTTCGATCACGACCACACCGCCGACGCCGTCCGTGGCCAGCCGGTCGATCGCCGTGCGGATCTGGGCCAACTCGGCCTCGCGCCCGAAGAGCTCGTCGCGCCGTTCCCGAGGATCGCGCCGGTGCTCGCGGATCGGGCGGTAGACGGGAATCGGCTCTTCCCGACCCTTCACGGCAACCGGAGGAAGCGCCTGGAAGACCACGCGCTCGCGGGCGGCCCGCACGGTCGCTTCGTCGACGAGGATGCCGTCACCGGCCTGGCCCATCAGGCGGGCGGCGAGGTTCATGGCGTCACCGATCACGGTGTAGACACGCCGGCTCGCCGACCCGAGGGGACCGCAGAAGACGCGACCGGTGGCGATGCCGATGGCCGATCGGTGACCCCGCGCCGCCAGTTGGGTCCGGATCTCGAGAGCCACCTTGGTGCAGCGGGCGGCGTCGTCCTCGTGGGTCCGGGGCGGGGTCCCGAACACGGCGATCAGGACCGAGCCCTTGTCGCCGGCACTGAGGTTCTTGAGCGTCCCGTCGAACCGGGCCAGGACGCTCTGCACGGCTTCGACCAGCATATGGACCGTGCTGAGGGCGTCCGGCGACGACTGGTCGAAGTCCAGGAGGTTGACGAACATGGCGGTCACCAGCCGGAGCTCGCCGAGCCATTCCCCGAGTCCGGCGTCGATCCGCGCCTGGACCGCGTCAGGAATATACGGTCGGAGCAGAGCGCCCACCTCGTCGGATATCTCGGGCACCACGGCGGCGACGGCGGGAATCGCATCGCGCAGGTCGGTGACCTGGAACCCGTGGTCACGCTCCGTTCCGGAGACCCGGTCCTCGACCAGCCGCCATGCCTCCCGGGAGACCACGACCTCGCCGGAGCCCGCCTGACCCTCGTTGACGGCGATCTGCTGGAGCGGCTCGCCGGCCAGCACGAAGTGCCAGCGACCTTCCGAACCTCCGATGGCGGCGGAGACCGCCCGACCGGCACCGATGACGACGTGGAGCGAGAGCTCGATGCCCGGGGCTGCCGGATAGGCGTCGAGCTCACGTTGGACGGCCATCCCACAGGAGATGGCACGCAGGGTGGCCTCCGCCAGGCCGGCGTCACCTGCCGGCCAGAAGGAGAGGAGGGCGTCGCCGAAGAACTCGACGGGCTCGCCACCGTGGCTCCCGATCAGATCGACCAGGCGCCCGAAGTAGGCGTTGAGGATGGCGGTGAGGTGCTCCGCCCCTTCGGCACCTTGTTGACCCAGCTGGGCGGTCAGGGCGGTGAATCCCACGATGTCGGCGAACAGTGCCGCCCCGTCCACGGGGAGCGCTTCCGGGGTACTCAGTGCCCGCGGGTCGTCCGTGAACCGTCGCACCATCAGGGACGGTACGTATGCAGATGTCAGGTCGACAGAGTGAGCCATGTCCGCCTCGGTTTCCCTCGCCGCACGCGATCCTAAGTCGGTTCCGGATCCCCTGCCACGGTAGGACCCCCGAAGTCCCTGCTCCGGGGCCCGTCAATGCATCCGCTGGCGACCGCGGCCCGGTGTGGCCACGCCCATGGGCCCGTACCGAGCCGTGTCTCAGCGGGGAGGGCGTGTCCTGCCCAGCTGGGGGAACAGCCGGGCGCCCAGGTGCACGGCGAAGTCGATGGCCAGTGCCGGTGAGACCTTCGGGTCCGTGTCAGGCGGCGTGGGGAGGTCCTTGTCGTTGCGCGCGTGCTCGTAGAGGCCCTGGCACAGGTGGTGTCCCAGGATGCCCAGTGCCCGGAAGGAGCCCACCTGCTGTGCCTGGAAGGCGGCCACGGGCCGCGGGTCCACGTCGGGCCACGACTCCGGTGGGCGCGGCGTGTCGAGACTGAGCAACCCCGAGAAGTCGGACGCTGCCCCATCGCGCGCCGTGAACGGCTCTCCGAGGTGCCACGCCTCGCGCAGGGTCGCGAGGAGGGAGGAGTGCCGGAACTCCCCCGTGCACACGGCGCGTTCGGGAACCCACGGCGACACGACGACGGCCGGCACCCGGTATCCCGACCGGTCGAAGGCGAATCCGAACTGGCCCGCGGGTGAACGGGGGTCGGGGGGCACGACCGGTCCCGGTGGGACGTGGTCGTAGGTGCCGCCGGGCTCGTCGAAGCCGACGAACAGCGTGGTGTTGTAGACGTTCGAGCCGTCCGGCGAGTCGGCGCCGCGGACAGCGGTGTAGATCCGACTGAGGAAGGCCTCCCCGGCGAGGACGGACGACGGGGCGTCCAACTCCACGTCCAGACCCGGGATGAGCGCACGCCCGAAGGCCGGATGGTAGTCCCCGTGACCCGCCAGGAGGTTGGGCTCGATGAGCGAGAAGTCCGGCAGCGTCCCGGCGGCCGCATCGCGCTCGAACTCGGAGAACGGCACGAAGTGGGTGGCGAACCGGTCCCTGAGTCGTGGCATGTGGATCAGACCGGTGAACGAGATGGGGCTGGGCTCCAACACGTAGACCTTCCAGGTCCTGCCGCAGTGGTCGAGACGGTTGAAGATCGTCTCCGCGGTGTTGTGGCGCATGAAGTTGGTGACCGGCCGGTTCACGACGAAGCCTGACGACGAGGCCGCGGTCCAGAACGACCGATTGGCCATCGTCTGGGACGGGACCTCGCTGAACCAGTGGTCGAACACCCCGAAGCCGCGCGCCAGTCCACTGATCACCGGCACCTGTGCGGGCTCGTAACCCGTCATGATCTGGCTGTATTCGGCGTACGTCGGCTGCCGGCCGAACTCCACCGTCAGAAAGCTGATGTAGTCGGTGACGAATCCGTCCATGGTCGGCTGGCGCGGCTGTGGCGGCGCATTGTGTGGCGGCACCATGTCGGCGGCATCCTTGAAACGGTTGCCTGCGTCGAGCACGTTGAACAGCTGGGTATTGGTGTGCTGGTACTCCTCGCCGGGGTCGGGGTCGGGCGTGTCCATCCCCTCGGCGATGCCGTACGGAACGACATCGCCCGGCGCGCCATGCTCCGCCCAGTCCGGGACCGGGTTGGTGAGGTCCTTCCCGATGACCCCCTCGAAGGTGGGTACCTCTCCCGGTGCGTAGAGACGCCCCAGGAGGTTGTCGAACGAACGGTTCTCGAAGAGCACGAGCACCACGTGATCCATTGCGTTCTCGGGTGCGACGGTCATCGGCCCCTCTCATCGACGCGGTCAGGTCGGGGCCGATCGTACGTCACCACCTGCATGACCGTTCCTGTGGACTCCGTGGCCTGGCCACCGCAACCGGAGTGGGTGCTCTCGTCCCGACCACCCGCCCCCGTGTACCACCGCCAAGGCTGCGGACCCGTCGGGTCTGGGACAATGGGCGCCGGAGGTGAGTGCGATCGAACCGTTCTCCTCGCTGCTGGCAGAGATCCGGAACTGCACACTCTGCGCAGATGAGCTGCCACTGGGTGCGCGTCCGGTTGTCCAACTCGACCGACGCGCCAAGATCCTGGTTGTCGGCCAGGCGCCCGGTCGCCGGGTGCACGAGTCGGGGATCCCGTTCGACGATGCGAGCGGGGACCGGCTGCGGGACTGGATGGGAATCGGACGTGAGTCGTTCTACGACCCCGGCTGCCTCGCGATCCTTCCGATGGGATTCTGTTATCCCGGAACCGGCTCGTCGGGCGACCTCCCACCGAGTCCGGCATGCGCGCTTGCCTGGCAGGCGAAGGTCGTGAATCGACTGGAGGACGTACAGCTCACGCTGGTGATCGGCCGGTACGCGCAGCAGTTCCACCTGCCCGAGGCTGGGCGATCGGTGACCGAGGCCGTGACGTCGTGGAAGGACCGCTGGCCGATCGAGGTGCCCTTGCCCCACCCGAGCCCCCGAAACAACATCTGGTTGAAGAAGAACGGGTGGTTCGAAGAGGAGCTGGTTCCCCTGCTGCGACAACGAATCGCCACGATCCTCTCGGGCGCGGCATCGGAGTGAGCCTCCTTGCGCGTTCCTCCGGGAACGAGCGCAACCGCCACCGGTGCGGCGACCTGCGATGTCAATTCAGGTTGACAGTTTGAGCATGTCAGTTTAGGTTGACAAGCATGGACGTCGATGAACTTGGCGAGCGCCTCTCGTCGGATGACCCGGCCGTCGGGCTTCGCGCCTCGTTGGCGCTCCATCGCCTGGCGGAGCGGGTCGAAGCGAACCAGGTGGCATCGGCCCGGGAAAAGGGCTGGTCCTGGCAGCAGATCGGTGACGCCTTGGGCGTCACCCGCCAATCCGTGCACACCAAATACAGCAAGGAGTCATCATGACTACCGAATACCTTGCGCCAGAGACGCATCACGCCTGGGCCATCTGCCTGCGGGCCGGTGAGGAGGCTCGTCGCCGCGGTGATCGCCGATATGGCACCGATCACATCCTGCTCGCCTTGTTCCAGGATCCCTCCGTCGAAGCCGAGTTGGGCGTGAACCTGCAACAAGCTCGCCAGGCTCTTGATTCGCTCGATCACGAAGCCCTGGGCACTTTGGGCCTGGGGTCCGGCGCCGACGCTCCCCCGCTGCCGATGCGCGCCGTGCCGAAGAAGCCGAGGCTGAGGGACGTGGTGCAAAAGGACCGCCTCCGCATCACGCCCGCGGCAAAGAACGTGCTCGAGGACGCGGTCAAGCCCAATCGTCGGAAGACCCAGGTCACGGCCCAGCAGGTACTGGCCCAGATCCTCACTCTCCGACCACCAGATCCTGCGGCGGTGCTGCTGGGCGCTCTCGGCGTGAATGCGTCGGAGGTTCGGAGCCGACTGGATGCGGGCACGCCCGAGGGCTGAGCCCCCAGCGACAGTCACGACGTCGAGCGAAGGGGTCCGGATCCGGCCGTGCCCCGGCAGGCATCTCACCCGAACGGTCGACCCGACGACAGGGCAGCTGCGCAGCAGCACTCGGGCCCGAAATTCGGCTGTTCCTGCCCGCATCGTGCCGGGCGGGGCGAGGACCTCGATCAAACGTCGGGAACCCTTCCGGGCGTTTCCGGTCCCCAGGTGAACTTGTAGTTGGGGTTGCCGCCCCCACTGACCCGGGTGCCGATGCCGACGACCACCAGCACTGCAACAATCACGATGTAGGGGGTATACATGACTTGATCCTTCCTTTCGCTGACTCAGGTCATTGGCAACTGCCACTCGTATCGGGGACCACGAATCGCTCGCTGCCCAGCCGCGCGGCCGCCACTACGTTGTTGATGTAAGCGTTGATGACGCTTGGTGCCGACGCGGCCGGTGGCCACGTAGGCACAGGGGATTGTCAGGTTGTTCGCCTGTGGCGCTCCTGCCGACCCCGACGCGACGGCAGGGAGTCCGGCTCGGCCGACTTCAGTAGCTGCCCTCATCGCTGACCGCGGCAACTCCGACCGAACGACTTGCGTCATAGCAATACCGCCTGTACTGATGACCTGCCCCAAGTGTACGGCGATGCAGAACGCCCGGTCCAGGGCCGTGCACCCGGAGGCCGTGTTCCCGCACGTACGAGAGCACGGGCGTAGAGTCGTGTGATGGCGATGTGGGCGATCACTATCTCGGTGCGACCCACCCATCAGTCACGATTCTCGGCCCGATCAGGTTCGACCGCCATCCCTTGTGGCCGTTGGCATTGCCGTCGCCTTTGCGGTCGCCACCACACTCGGCCTGATCTGGACGCGCCGACGTCGACACCCATCAGTGTCCGCTGACTAGCACCGACCCGGGGACCTGGCACACGATCCTCCAGCCAGCCGGTCAGTGAGGGTCAGTTCGAGCCGTATCCACCGGTGAGCCGGGCCATGATGGGAGCGATCAGAAGGAGGGGCGAATGTCCAGATTGCTCGTGCGCAACTTTTCGATCTCGCTCGATGGTTACGGCGCCGGTCCCCATCAGGACCTCGATCGTCCGCTGGGGATCGGAGGCACCCAGCTCCACGAATGGATCTTCGCCACCCGCAGCGGAAGGCAGATGATCGGCGATGACGGCGGAAACGACGGGCTCGACGACGAGTACTTCTCGAAGCGGGGGTCTGGCGTAGGGGCCACCATCATGGGTCGGAACATGTTCGGCCCGATGCGTGGCCCGTGGGGCGAGAGCGAGTGGACCGGCTGGTGGGGAGAGGAACCTCCGTTCCGTCACCCGGTCTTCGTGCTCACTCACCATCCGCGGGCTCCACTCGAGATGCAGGGGGGCACGACCTTCTTCTTCGTCGACGGTGGAATCGAGGAAGCTCTCGGAGCAGCCACCGAAGCGGCCGGTGACCGTGATGTCCTCGTAGGAGGTGGCGCAGGCACGATCAGGCAGTACCTCCGTGCTTCGCTGATCGATGACATGCACCTTGCGGTTGTGCCTGTCCTGCTGGGTGGTGGCGAACGACTATTCGACGATCTCGGTCCCGCTACTGACGACTACCGCTGCGTCGAGCGCGTCTGTTCGCCAGCCGTCATCCACGTTCGCATCGCGCGGACCGGTCGTGCTGTCGTCGGTGGACCGCAACGCTGAGGGAATCGATACCGTCGACAACTCGGCCCTGACGGTCCGCGATCCCTTTCCTCGAGGTTCCGGTCCGTGACAGGTGCCCGGGTTCAGGGACGTGCTGGGTCGAAGTTGGCAAGCTGGTCGGAGGGGCCTGTGCCTGCGTCCGCCACGGCCCCAGGCTCCCCCCGGTACAGCAGGTGGGCGCACTGGAATCGTCCCTGTTCGGACCTCACCCGGTCGCTCCCCTGTGCTGCGTTCGGTCCGACAAGTTCCCGTCCGTCAAGACTGCACGGCGCCGCAGTTCCCAGCGGAGCTGTTGGATCCGCCGGGGGTCGGTCCGGACTGCCCTTCTCATTCGCTCGCGAATGGTAAGTTCCCGTTGGGAGCCGTCTGAGCGGATACAGCGCTGCACTGCCTGCAATCGACAAGGCCGCTTGCACGTTCGCGTGGAAACTCTACGGCCAGCCAGTCCGCTGGAGTCTTCCGTGCGGTTGAGAAGGGAACGGCGCGGCAATGCGGGCTGAGTCGACCGGCACGTCCCCCCGGTATGCCGGCCGACTCGAAGACAATGTCGGAGCTGGGATGCGGATCCACGCTCGACGACGTTGCCTGACTCAACCTTCCTCCCGATCGGTGACCTGGCGCAGAGCCGAACGACCGTTACTAGCGAGTAGTGCCCCCGAAGTGCGATGCCTTCCGGGTGATGAGGGATGCAGGGCTACGCCTGACCCCGCAGCGTCTGCGACATCCAGGAGAGCAGCGGGTCCGAGCGACCATGGAGCCAAAGCGTACGTTCACCGAGCCGAACGTTTCTCATCGTCGAACCCATTTTTACCAATTCGGGTTCAACCGCTGGCATTCGTTCGATCATCCCGCCAGTGCGACCCGCCATATCCCGGCGGAATATCTCGACGCCATAGCTGGGCACTGCGACGGCGACGTAATAGGGCACTTCGCGATGAGGCGTGGGGCGGTGTCCAGCCGGTGACCCGCCCATAGGCATCCACCACTGAGGCCCCGTGGCCTCCGATTCCTGCGATTGCGAAACCAAGCGAGAACGGAGGACACGGGACATGCATGACGGTAGTAGCGGCGCGACCGCGTTGCTGGGAATGGACGGCTTCGTCGTCCTGGCCTCGATCGAGGAGGCCGGGGAGGTGTTCATCTCGGTCGAGACGACGGCCGACGTGGTGGGATGTCCGAGCTTTGGGGTCCGGGCGGTCGGACACGGCCGTTCCGTCGTCCAGGTCCGGGACCTGCCCGCCGGCGGCCGGCCGGTCCGGCTGGTCTGGAGGAAGCGCCGCTGGATCTGTCGGGACCCGGACTGTCCGACCACGACCTTCACTGAGACGAGCGAAGCGATCGAGTGCTCGCTGACCGCTCGGGCGGCCCGGGAGATCTGTCGCCTGGTCGGCCAAGACGGTTGCTCGGTGGCCAAGGTGGCCCGAGACGTCGGGGTCGGCTGGGCGTGCGCCATGGGCTGCGTGCGACGCCACGGTGAGCCCCTGGTCGATGATCCTGGTCGCCTGGACGGCGTGGTGGCCATCGGCATCGACGAGCACAAGATGCTCAGCGCCAACGGCCAGCACCACACCGAGTACGTGACGTGCTTCGTCGACGTACGGCGTGGCCGCCTGCTCGACGTCGTGCGGGGCCGCAACGCCGATGACGTGGCCTTCTGGCTCTCCCAGGCGGAGCGCTCCTGGCTCCAGTTCGTCGGTGCGGTGGCCATCGATCCCCACCGGGGCTACCTGAAGGGCATCCTCGCCTACCTGCCCGACGCCATCGTGACCGTGGACTGTTTCCATGGGGTGACGTTGGCCAACACCATGGTCGACGACGTCCGCCGTCGGACCCAGCAGGAGACGCTCGGCCACCGGGGCCACAAGCACGATCCGCTGTATGCGACCCGTGGATCGATGACCCGGGGTTGGGAACGCCTGAGCGCCCGCCAGCGGGTGAAGTTGCTCACTGTCCTGGATCGTGGCGACCCTGATGGCGAGGTCAGCGTGGCCACCTTGGCCAAGGAGCTGCTGCGCGACATGTACGCCGCCCGCTCATGTCAGTCGCCCAAATACCTCATTGAACGATGGGGCTTCCCGCGACGATGGCGGGGCCGGAGCCCCGCCATCGTGCGCTACTGCTACCGGCCACGAGGTCCGGGCAGGTCAGCTCAGGACTCGACGAAGCTGAGCGTGCTGGAACCACCGAAGATGCCGGTGGCGATGGTGATGCCTGTGTTCCCACCCGCCGCCGCGAGGTAGTCGGTGCCGAACACACCGGTGGTACCCGTGCCGGTATCGCCGTCTATGCACAGCAACAGGTTGTAGGTGAGAGTGCTGACGTTGGTGTTGCCCGATAGCTGGAAGCCGACATTGCCGGAGCCACAGGCGCCGCCGACGACCGACGTCGTACCACCGGTCGTGACATCGCCGGTGACCGCATTGTGGTTGTCAACCAGCTTGAGTCCTTTCGGGCCGAGCGAAGACACGATCGACGACACGCCGGCTGTGGCGAGGTTCGACGCCGTGTCGTAGGCGTAGAACTTCGTCGCCGTCTCCTTGGTACAGGCGCCGGGCAGCGGGGGCGATGCCGTGTTGCAGTCGGTGCTCGCCGACGTGATCGTGTTCTTGGTCGTGTTGGCGGTTCCGGTCGGGTCGGCGGCCGTGATCTTTCCGCAGCCGGTACCGGTGGCGGTCGCCGCGGTCTTTGCCTTTGAGGTGGCGGCCGCGCTGATGGAGCCGTTATAGGACAGGCCCGGCTTGGCGAACGTCACGCTACCGGTGACGGTGCACGACATCGTCGTGTACGTCTTGGTGACGGCACCGGCGATACTGGAAGACCCGACCGCGGTGACCGCGGCCATGGCCGAAGCCGGCATTGCCACCGCTGCCGCAACTACAAGCAATTTCCGAATCATAGTGTTGCCTCCTTAGAGTTCTCCCGTGTCGCCACGGTCTCGAAGTCGGGCGACGGACGCCACCGACGTGTCCAGCACGCTCCCGACCAGAAGTTGTCCCCGGTGGGTTGCACTGGGCAGAACGAACTCCACCAAGTACAACGAACCATGACCGGACCTGTTACACGCAAATACGCGAACAGTGTGCCGACAGCGTCGGGCCCCGACCGTCTCCGTTGTGTTCAGGGACAGCTCGCGGTGAGCGAGCACCCGTCAGTCGGTAGCCGTCCCGCGCCCGGCTCACTGGTCGGAGGCAAGAAGACGTGACCGTGAATACGTTCAGCTCGTCTACGAATTGCTCTCGTCGGCCGCTCGTCAACGGCCAACGACCGTCCGGGTGGGGAAATGCGTGCATTGTGATTCGCCGCCACGAATGACTCCTGCGTTCGTCGGGATCAGTAACGGCATTGAACGGTCAACCGTTCTCTACCTCGAAGTCCCAAACGTGGGCTTCCTGTCCGTGGCCACGAGAAAGTCCGCACTTTTGGCCATGAGAAGTCCGCACCTGTGGCCACGAGAAGTCCGCAGTTATGGCCATCAGATGTCCTCACCCCTCGCTGAAGCATCCACTTGAGGGCCCCTTCGGCCGGTCACGGTGGCGGTACTAGCCAACCGCCGCTCCGACCGAAGGGACTCCTCCATGAAATCAGCGAGGGAACGAATGGACATGCATGCTGCCTACCAAGAGGTGGGCTCCTACCGGGCAGCAGCGGAGATCTGCGGCACCACCGACAAGACCATCAAGCGGGCCGTCGAGAAGGCAAGAGCGGCCGAGACGACCGGAACGGTCGAGGTGGCCGTCGCCCACAACTACGACCCGGTGACCGCGATCATCGCCGAGCGGGTGGCGAAGACCGAGGGCCGGATCTCGGCCAAGCGTCTGCTGCCCGTCGTCCGGGCCGCCGGCTACTCCGGGTCGCCCCGCAACCTGCGCCGGGCGGTGGCCGAGGCCAAGGCCGACGTGGCGCATCGACCACCACCGGGGACGCCGGCCCGGCGTGTGGGCACCGGGCGACATGTTGGTGTTCGACTGGGGGGAATCGGTCCCCTGTTCGTCTTCTGCGCCGTGCTGGCCTGGAGTCGGTTCCGCTTCGTCTACTTCGCCGACAACCTGCGAGCCGAGACGACCATGGCCGCGCTGGCCCAGTGCATGGAGACGATCGGCGGAGTGCCGAAGACCCTCCTCACCGACCGCATGGGATGCCTGAAGGGCGGAACGGTGGCCGGGCTGGTGATCCCGACGCCGGACTACGTGCGCTTCGTCACCCACTACGGGACGCGGCCGGACTTCTGCCAGGGTGCCGACCCGGCCTCCAAGGGCATCGTCGAGAACCTGGTCGGCTACGTGAAGTCCGACCTCATGATCCCCGAAGAGTTGTACGTCACCGACCTCGCCGATGCCAACGCCAAGGGAGTGGCCTGGTGTGCCGAGGTCAACGCCCAGGTGCACTCCGAGATCGCTGCCGTCCCGGCCGACCGGCTGGCGGTCGAACGGGACCTGCTCGGTGACCTGCCGTCCCTTCGGGCCCGGATCGGCAAGGTCGTCCTCCGGAAGGTCGACCGGCTGAGCTGTGTCCGGTTCGGCTCGGCCCGCTACTCGGTGCCCATGTCCCACATCGGCCGCCAGGTCGAGCTGGTGGTGGCCAACGGCACGGTGACCATCGTCTTCCTGGGCGAGATCATCGCCCGCCACGACCTCGTCGCCCCTGGTGAGACCGCTGTGTGCGACGACCACTACGGAGGTCCGAGGCCCTAGCCCACCCGGGCGGTCAGGCCCAAGACCCCGGCCGAGGTGGCATTCTGCGCCTTCGGGCCGGTAGCCGAGGCGTTCATCAAGGGGGCAGCCGCCCGGGGCGTGACCACCCTGGCCGCCGACCTCGTCGAGCTGTGCGACCTGGAGGCGGCCCACGGCAAAGAGGCGCTCGTGGCCGCCCTCGGGCGGGCGGTCGAGTTCGGCCGGTTCCGGGCCAGCGACGTGCGTTCGATCCTCGCGGCGGGAAGCGGGGTCCCACGCCCGAGGGGCCCCGGGGACGCGCTCATCGTCGACCTCCCGGTCGTCGAGCCGCGCTCGCTCGACGACTACGCCTTTGGGGGTGAGTCATGAGCACGACCACACCGCCGCCCCTGCCGACCGATCTCGAGGCCGGGCTCCGTCGCCTCCGTCTCGGGGCCATGCGTGCCCTGTCGCCCGAGCTGTTGGTGGTGGCCAAGACCCAGCGCTGGAAGCCCGAGGAGTTCCTCCGCACGTTGGTCGAGGCCGAGATCGCCTCACGGGACGCCTCCAACGCCCGGGGTCGCCTGAAGGCGGCCGCCTTTCCGGTGAGCAAACGACTCGACGAGTTCGACGTGGAAGCGTCATCGGTGCCCCGGGCAACCTTCGAGTATCTGGCCAGCCTCGAGTGGATCGGAGCCAAGGAGAACCTCTGCCTCGTGGGACCGGCGGGCACGGGCAAGAGCCATCTGCTCGTCGCCCTCGGGCACCACGCCGTCGAGGCCGGGCGGCGGGTCCGCTACTTCACCGCCACCGAACTGGTCGAGACCCTCTATCGGGGTCTGGCCGACAACTCCGTCGGCCGGGTCATCGAGCAGATCCTGAAGGCGGACCTGATCCTGATCGACGAGATCGGCTTCGCCCCGATGGACGACACCGGCGCCCAGCTGTTCTTCCGCATCGTGGCCGCTGCCTATGAACGCCGGTCTCTCGGCATCGGTTCGCACTGGCCGTTCGAGGACTGGGGACGGTTCCTGCCCGAACACACCACGGCCGTCAGCCTGCTCGACCGACTCCTCCATCACGGTGTCGTCGTGGCCACCTCCGGAGAGTCGTTCCGGTTGAAGGAGGCCCGCCAGAGGGGAGGTGCTCCGAAGCTCACCTAGAGTTCAACATCAGCGCGAGGGTGCGGACATCTGGTGGCCAAAACCGCGGACTGGAAACCGGCCACGGACAAGTGTCCCCATTCCAGAATCACACTCTGCCCTTGGGCGAGGAGATCCAAGGTGAGTGCCCAGAGCTGTTGCTCCACGTGTACCTCGAAGGCGTCGTCCCAGACATCACCGCCGAGTTGCGTGACCCATTCGTCCTCGTCCAACCATCGCAGGGATCTTGGTTGCGAGCCACGGGCAAGGGTCGACTTGCCGGAAGCTGGCAGCCCGCAGATGAGGCAGACGCGCTGAGCTGCTGGGCCTGACCAGCAACGTGATTGAGGTTATCGGGAAAGGCTACGAGACCCGAGCGTGTATCCCTGATCGCTGCCGGGTCGGTGGGACAGTTCCCTGGATTCAACGAGCTCTGACGGACGATCTCCAGGTGTTGCCAGCGTGGCTTCGCATGTCGGGCCCGCGATCGATACCTTGCCAGCACCACGTCGAAGTGGCTGCACTGATCCGCGATGCGGCACCGCTGCAAGAGGTCGCGATCGAGATCGGCAGGGTACAGGGCGACGACTTCCTCATCGAGATGGGCCAGGTCCCATTCGAGGGGACCCAGTTCCACGGTCTCGAGGTCAATGAATACTGCCTCTCCCTCCACGGCGAGGATGTTGAAGCGATGTGGGGAGCCGTGAAGGACATGAGGGGGGTCGCTCAGCGAGGTCAGGGCGGCGATTCCATCGTCTAGAGCTCGACGAAGAAGAGCACGGTCACTTGCAGTCAAGCTCCCGGGAAGCTCTGGATCATCGAGGAGATTCGCCGCTGTCTTCAGCCGGTTCCAGCATGGAGGAAATGTGCTGTGGTCGGTTGCCTTGGCCAACCCAGCATGCAGTGCAGCGAGCGCAGCCGCTATCGATGCAGCAGTCGCCGTACCCTCATCGGCCACGTAGTGCCAGAACGTGACCCATTGACCCGCCATGCCGACCGGCTCAGCGAGTCCGATGCTCGATCGGAGGCACTACGGGGGCTCCAACCGCAGCCAGAAAGGTCGCTAGTTGGAGTTCTCAAGATGAAGCATCGGAATCCCGGGAGACCTTCGCCACGACGGGGCTCGGACGCAACCAGGCGACCAGTTGTTCGTAGAGCGGAGAGTTACCGGTGCGCCTACATCCAGCCCGTGGTCTCGAGCCAGGTTTGCCACCGAAGTGATCAGATCCACGGTTCAATGGTCGCATCTGAGGCACCCGTGGGTAGCCCTAAACCGGGAGAGTGTCACATTCCGCACAACTGGGGCCGCCTCATTGGCCTGCTCGCTGCCTGATGTTCGGCAATACTGATGCCGTGCTCGCTCGGCGGATCGTCACCCTTGCCTGTCCCCTATTGGGCCTCGGGTTGGCGATTTCGGCGTGCAGTTCGTCGGGGCCATCTTCCGCCACTCAGACGGTCTCGCCACAGTCGGCTTGTTCGTTGCTGACCGCCCAGGAAGCCAGCAACACGCTCGGGGAAGCCGTCCAAGCCCCTAGTCAATGCGCCACCTCACCGGGGGATCAAAGTAGCGGTCTCTACCGTCTGGCGGCAGGTCCAGGGACGATGGTGGTCCGTGTCTCGTGGAATAAGCGAACTGCGAGCTCGTTCACGGTGGCCCACAGCGGTACAGCCAAGTACCTCAATGGTGCGGTCCGGCCGAAGTACGCCGAAGTGACCATTGGCGGGGTACCCGCCTACTGGCAACTCAGCCCACCGGCGGGGCCGGGGAGGCGCCCGAAACCTGGAGAGCTTGAAGAATGGCTATGTAGTGACCATCACATCGATGGGACTGGGAAAATCCCAAGTAGAGCAGGCCCTGTCGGACATGTTCAACCATCTCTGACAGACGAACGCAACGTCCCATACCTCGCTGCCGGCTCGGGGATCGATATCTGGCGCGGCGCTGGGCCGTCTGCTAACTCCAGCAAGCGGTCTGAGATCACCCTATCCGAGCGGTCAGGCCGCAGATTGGGCACGCCAGATTGACGGTTCCCGGACGGCGGTCTGGGCGCACCCTTCAGTGTCGGAGACCATCCTGGCCACCTGAACGAGTGCACCAATCGTCGCCGCCGACGGTCCTGACGACGGCCACGCATAATGTCGCCCCACTCGGCCGGTCACCGGGTTCACACCCAACGCGGAACCGGCGTTCTGTGCGGCCATTGGCGTGACGGATTGGCCGAGCCGGCGTGCACGGTTCTGGCCACCGCCACCGCTGGATCAGGATTGAAACAGGGCAGGCAGACATTGGCATTACAGAAGCTGCATGCCCAGCGAACGGATGGTCAGCGTTCGAAGCCATGATCCTGACTCAACCCGTGTCTCCCGCTGATTTCCGATTGGTGATCATCGAGATCGAGATCGAGATCGAGAAACGCCGAAGGGATCCGATCCACCTGGATCTGCTCACCGGGAACCAGCTCCTGGGGCGCGGTCGTCGTGAAACGGTCATGGAGCTCGTTGAGGTCGTCGGACAGCCGACCGCACAGTGTTTTGGCCAACTCCGCTTCCCCTCGGGCGTGATGGGCATCACCGATGGCCCGGAGGGTCCGTCCCAGTTGGTCGACCAACGAGGCCCAGACCATCGGCGAGTTCTTGTCCACCGCGGATCGGGCTGCGATCGCCGCCACTCCACGGAAGTCACGTACCGCTGCTCGGTCCGGGACGGGATCGTCTGGCCGGTTCTGCGCCGATCGGGCCAAGACATCTGCAACCTCCGCCATCGGCCCGGGGCTGTCCCCTTCGAAACGTCTCGACCATGCAGCAAATACTCCGGCGGTCTCCCTCGCCGCCCCCCGCCACACAGCGAGGTCCGATGCCGGAATGGCCCTCAGCCTCTCCAGCGACCGCTCGACGCCCGCCACCGCCCGCATCCAATCATCCGGGCCGCCACGAATCGTTTCCCAGCCTGGGGCGACCGTCTTGGCACTCCCCCATTCGACGACCGCTGCGGCCCGATCCCCGGCTGATTGCTCCCAGAACTGACGGAGGCTGGGCAGGGTCAGGTCCTTTGCCAGCTTCCCGCCGCCGAACCAGATCGGCGTCTCTCCGTCCTGGGTCCTCGTCGCGACCGAGTAGCCGACCACCACCTCTTGTCCCCCGCTCTCGAATCGTGGGCGGAGGAGCGCCCCAGTCCCCCGGAGGTACCGGATGAACTCGGCTTCGTCCTTCGAGGCAACCGACGCTTCCCGCACCATGCGGGCAAGTGAGGTCCGTGGTGGTTCTGCTCGCTGCTCCCGTGCGGTCCGCTCCAGTTCGGCTCTGGACAGCCCAGGCATCCCCCGTCCGCTGCGGCCGTCGACGACAGTTAGGTCGTAAGAGGTCTCGATCTCGGCACAGACCCCGGAAAGCACCCTCTTGGACTGCCAGGTGTTGACCCGGCTTCCGTCGATCCGGACCAGGGTTGCGGCGATGTGGACGTGCTGATTGCCCTGTGCACTCGCCCCGTGGCCACCGCCACCCAGGCGGCGGGTTCCAGCCGTCGGGCTCGAACCGATCGCCGTTGTGGCCTTATTGGCCACCGCTGCCCACTGGTCGTCGGTCAGGTGACGATCGTCGGCGGGAAGCGACAGGGACAGGTGGCAGATGTGCCCGCCGGCGGGGTTGTCCAGAAGGTCATTAGCGTCATCGAGGTCAGCACCGAGGTCTACGATCTGGCTGGGACAGGTTCCCGCCGGCCAAGCCTCCCCTCCGAGGGCAAGCCCTGACGTGATGACCCGCTGGTCGGTGTGCTCGTTCGCCTTCCCTGGGCCGAAGAGGTACCGGATGAGCCTACGGCCTGACGCTCCCGTGGTGATCTTGCCGATCATCGGGGCGGCCCCGAAGCGCCCGGTACGCTCGGTCGTCTCGGCCAGCACCCTCCCGTCGCCCGGCGCACTTCGTCGAGCGCGTCTCGAACGAGTCGGGGAGCACACGGTTGGTGTTCGCCCACTTGGCCAACTGGTTCATGTTGTTGGCCAAACCGGTCAGGACAATCCGGGCCCGCTGTGCGTCTCCGGCGGGCTTGGCGCCGTTCCGCCGACTGGGCCGCAGATCCCGGACATGGCCGCTTCGAAGAGGAACCGCTGGGAGCGACACGCACGCCCGGCATCGCTCTGCTCCTGGAGCTGGCCGAGCTCCCGGCGTCGGACAGCCGCACCTTCACGACGTTGTGGCGGCCACCGGTCACCGTAGGCCATCCTCGACGTGCGCCTCGACGCCGGGGCTGTTGCCCTCCGTCGGGCACCGGATGCCCTCATGACGCCCAGCGCAGCGAACCGAGGGGACCTCGGGGACGGACCCGTCAAGGGGGCCACCGGCAACGCCGTCTCAAACGGGGTATCTTTGACCATCTTGCTCCCGCTCTTCCACCACCCCGTGAGCGAGTGCAGTTGGAGCGATGGGGCATTCGAGCGTGAGCCCTCCGGGCTCGCCGTTCTTCGTTCTCGTTTGGATTCTTCGCGACCCAGGAGACGCGAGTGTTGAGCTGTGGCTGGAAACACGTGCTGGTGATCCGGTCAGCTCGTTAGCCCTGTGACCTGGCCGTATGTCGCAATCGACCACGACGAAGACGAGGGCGGAACCCTTCGCCAGCCGATCGACCGCACCGACTGGTGTCGGCCGCAATTGGAGCAGTGCGGGATCGTTCGCACCGAAGGAGAGGAGCGACTCGGCGCCGACGGGCTGCTTCGGCACAGGTGTTCCCCAGGAGGGGAAGTTGTAACCCTCTGGGCTGGGACGATGCCGAATCAGGTGCACTGTTCGGCCCGGACGTCGGCCGAATCTGTGAACCCTGTCCGACACGCATCATCGGGCTCATGATCGAAATAATGAGACCCCTAGGGCTTGGACGATGCCGAATCAGGTGCCCTAACGATCGATGTGGTCGGCCGGACCGTGATCGCCGGCACGCACTCATGGCCGGTCTCATGGCGGGAGTCCTGATCGAAGTGATGAACCCTCTGGGCTGGGCGTTCACCGCGCTGCTCTTCTCGGACCCTTCGGTCGGATGGTTGGTGCCGTCTCCGGCACACGAGACGCCCGGGTGGGATTTCGTTGGTTGGCTCATGGAAAGAACTGGGTCGGTCCGGCGCCATTCGGAAGTGCATTCGGGGCCCTTCGGTGAATCGGGCCGGGGCACCCACGACGAACCAGTCGCTCACGACATCGGAGCCGGCCCCCGGCCCCCCTCGCCGGTGTCCTCGACGACACCACACGGCGCTGGGCTAGTCGTTGTCGACGCACGCTGGTCGATCGCGGCGGGGCGCCTTTTCCCCGCCTGGTCCACCATCGAGCGCTGGGAGCCGCCACTCCATGCCGGTGCCGGCGGTCAAGGGACGGTCGGAGACCGAGCGAGGACATCAAGGCCGACCCCGGCGCGGCCTGCCGGCGGCTTCCCGGGTCGAGTCGTATTCCGGAGCGGCACTTGACGGCTGGCGACGGCGTGGCACCAACCGACTGTCATGAACCGGTCAGCGAATAGGCCCGCCGCGCTGACTCCGATCACGCCGAACGGCGGCGGCGTCGTGGAGCGCCGAGAGCGCCTGAACGGACACCGACACGATCATCCCGCCGTCGATGAAGCCCATCAGCGTTTGTTAGGGGTTCACAAATCGAGTTATGAACCCTCTGAGCTGCGACGATGGCGCTTTCATCACCATTCCGGAGTGATTACAGCTTCAGAACGGCTGATCTCAAGCCGTCATCATGAACCCCCTCATGATGAAAGTGATGAACCCTCTGAGCAGGGGTTATCCGCGCCGCTGCGACCGGCAACCTCTTGACCTGGGGCTTCGTCGGCCATCGAAGATTTCTCAGATTTCTTCGAATGATGAGGCATTTGATGAGGGGTTTGATGAACCCCTACCGTCATCGTGACGGCCATGAACTCACCTACGACCCACCGACGGCGACCCGAACGGCACACCACACGCACCGAATCACCGCCAATCACGGAGGCCGACGTTGACAACCCGCACGACGCCGTCACTTCCGTGCTCGCGGTACGAACCCAGGAGAGTCGTGCGGGTGCGCCCGATCATGCTCCGCCCGGCATCGACGGTCCCGTGTCGCACGGCATCCCTTCAGGTGAATCATGACGATCACCAGTCTCGCCGGAAAGGACCCGACCGCCGCGGCCGATCTCCTATCGATCCCGGAGACGGCCCGGCGCATCGGCCTGCATGCCGACACCCTCTACCGCCTGTGCCGGACGGGGCAGTTCCCCCGGCAATCCAGATCGGCGGGCGGTGGAGGGTGTCGGTGCCCCGGCTTGCCCGGTACCTCCACGGCGACTCAGCCGACATCGGCGGCGACGGGACCGCACTCGGACCGGCATCCAGGTCCGATCATGATGAATCATGAGGAGAACGACCGATCCCGTCTGGATTGCGGAGAAGAGTGAACCCGAACTTCTGAGAACGACTCGCAGGGTTCGTGCCACCGTCGTGCGATCCCACTTCTGAGAAGAGGCGGGCCTCCACCTTCGTGGGCACTGTCGGCAAGCGATGGCGGGTCTACGCCCTGCGCCGAACACACCGGCTCGGTCGGGAACCTCAAGCTTGCAAATGTCGCCCGGCCACCTCAGACCGAGTGAGTGGAGTCGCCCGGCCCGGGACCTGACGGGCCACAGCTACGTGTGTGCTTCGGTTCTCCGTCCGCACTTAGTGCCATAGCTGGGTGTAGCATGAGCACATGAACACAGCTAGGAAACCCAAGGGGGCACCGGCCGGTGGCCAGCACAAAGCCCGGTCCAACCCCGAGGGCGGACTGAACCTAGCCCCGGCGACATGGCCGGCCATCGAGTACGAGGAGCGCTCCTGGGAGCCCGACCACGAGGACAGCATCTGGGGATCCAAGAGCCAACGCCATAAAGACCGCGGGCCATATCAGGCCGCCGTGACCCCGTCGATCGCGGAGATCCCCGCAGTCGAGCTTCCACCGGAGGTGGAGGTCCTTGCGAACGAAGCGTCGATTGCCATTGCCCGATTCGACGCCGAGGTCGGGGCGGAGATCGCCCCATTCTCCGCGATCCTGTTGCGCTCGGAGTCGGCGGCATCCTCGGAGATCGAGAATCTCACCGCTGGCGCAAAGGCAATCGCCATGGCCGAACTTGGCGATCAGAGCCGCCGCAACGCGGTCCAGGTGGTCGCCAACACGACAGCCATGAGATCTGCCATCGCCCTGGCCGACGACCTCGACAAGGCCACGATCATCGCGATGCACACTGCCCTGTTACAGGACGAGCATCCCGAATGGACAGGCGACTGGCGGAATCAGCAGGGAAGGATTGGTGGTCAGACCGTGCACACGGCGCGTTCGTTCCACCCCATCACGACCGAGTGCCAGTCGCCATGGACGACCTCATTCGCTTCGTTGCCCGAGCCGACCTCGCGCCGTTCGTCCAGGCCGCCGTCGCCCATGCCCAGTTCGAGACGATCCACCCGTTTCCTGACGGAAATGGCCGAGTCGGTCGGGCGCTGATTCACGCCATCCTCAGGACCAAGGGCCTGACTGAGAACGTTACGGTTCCGGTATCTGCGGGCCTCCTGGTGAACGTCGACGACTACTTCAAGGCGCTCAACGAATACCGGGCCGGAGACCCGGCTCCCATCGTTAGACACCTGGCAGAAGCATCGTTCGAGGCCATCGACAATGGTCGGCATCTTGTGGCCGACATCCGGAACGTAAGCCGGGGATGGAAAGAGAAGATCACGGCGAGGTCGGGCGCGAAGGCGTGGCCCCTGTCCGAACTCCTGCTCCGCCAGCCGGCGATCGACTCGACTGTCGTCCAGGAAGAACTGGGGATCCGCCAGCAGGTAGCCGACCGGGCCATCGAGACCCTCGTGGATGCCGGGGTCCTGACGAAGGTGTCAGGGAACCACCGGAGCCGGAAGTGGGCCGCCGTCGAGATCCTCGACGCCCTCGACGAGTTCGCCAAGCGGACTGGGCGCCGAAAGGCTCGCTGATCCGGCGCTTCGGATATGAGTGGGGTGTGGCGCTCGCGATAGTGAGCACCCGACCGGATCGCCCTGGAAACGAGCGGTGCGTAACCGGTGTTCTGGGGCAGTGGTCAGTCGGAATTGATCCACGTCAGGTAGCCGGGGCCGTCGGCGTAAGAACCGGCACCCATGCTTCGTCAAGCTCGGCCGTGCGGCTTGAGTCAATGCGAAGTGGTGCATCTCGGTCGCCAGTCCCTCGGTACCAGATCTTCTCGAAGTCGTGGCCCACACGACGGACAACCTCATCTCGCCGTGCCTCGGGTACGCCGCTCTTCATCAGTTCAACCAGGAAGAGGTCGTCAACTTCCCCATACAGGCCTCGGGGTGTGCCCACGCTGGGACCAGGAACCCCCTCAACTTCAGCGTGGCGACAGGCATGGCCGCCGTATTGCTGTTGGTAGACGATTCCTGTTTCCGCAATCACCACGACGTGCATGATTTCTTCGGGATTGTC
>CAWHKZ010000011.1:0-936638 GCA_963830165.1 uncultured Acidimicrobiaceae bacterium | reverse complement strand
GTGATGGTGAGCGGGCCGTCGCCGCCCTGGGTGGCCCCGCCCAACGTGGCGAGCAGGCCCGAGGGCGTCACGTAGCTCGAGCCGCCGCCGCCCCCGGTGCCCGTCTAGGACTGGCCGCCGCCGCCCCCGCCACCGCCGCCGTAGTAGCCGTCGCCGCCCCCGCCGGCCGGGCCCGGGGAGCTCGCCCGACCCCGACCCGTCGCCGCCCAGGCCGAGGACGCCGACGATCCGGCCGGGCCGGACCCGTCGCCGCCGGCTCCCCCGGCGGTGAGGCTGCCGCCCCGGCCGCCCTGGCCGACCCGAGGGTATCGCCCCGAGACGTCGCCGCCGTGTGGCGCCGCTGCCGTCGGCGTTGGCCCCGCCGCCACCACCGCTCTGGCCCAGCTCGCCGTCGGAGGCGAGGCCGCCGGCTCCGCCGCCGCCGCCGGCCACCACCACCCGGGTGGTCAGGTCGCAGCTGAGCGTGGCCGCGCACCACCCGACGCGCACGTCGGTCGCCCCGCCGCCCGCCCCGGCCGCGTAGTAGTCGGTCGGGCCCGGGTGCCCGGCCCCGGCGCCGGCCCCGCCCACGTCGATCATGAGGACCTGGCCGGGCGTGACGGCGAGGTCGGCGGTGACCGACCCGCCGTGGCCCCCGGCGACCTGGCCCGACTGGTCGTTGCCGCCGGCCGCACCGGCCGCCGCGACCTGGATCGTCGTCCAGCCGGCGGGGACGGTGAAGGCGTAGACGCCGGGGGTGGACCAGTTCGAGCTCGAGGCCGTCACCGCCTGGGACAGCGCGCTCGAGGTGCTGGTGTCGTAGTTCACGTCCCCCGAGTAGGTGGCGGTGATCGCCAGGGTCGCCGGGGTGGTCTGGGTGAGCGCGCAGGTGGCGGTGCCGGTGGTGGGGTCGACGGCCTGGGCCCCGCAGCCGCTGATCGTCCCGGCGCCGTCGGTGAAGGCCACCGTGCCGCCGTCAGGGGGCGGGGAGGTCGTCGAGGTGAGGACGATCTGCTGGCCGACGCCGGCCGGGTTGACCGAGGTGGCCAGCACGGTGGTGGTGGCCGCGCCGATGACCGTCTGGCTGAACTCGGACGACGTGCTGGCGGTGTAGTCGGTGTTGCCGGAGTACGCGGCGGTGATGGCGTGGGAGCCGGTCACGGTGTAGGTGACCGCGCAGGTGGCGACGCCGGTGGTGGTGTTGATGCCCACCGCGGTGCACGTGGAGATGGCGGTGCCGCCGTCGGAGAAGGTGACCGTCCCGCCGGTGGGGGCCGGGGTGACGGTGGCCGCGTAGGTCACCGGGGTGCCGGCCGTCTGGGGGTCCGCCGACGAGCTGACCACGGTCGCGCTGCTCCCCTGGGACACCGTCTCGGTCAGCGGGCCCGACTGGCTGGGCAGGACCGACCCGGTGCCGCTGAAGCCGGCGACCACCGACTCGGTGCCGATCGAGCGCCAGGTGGTGGTGCAGATGGCCGTCGAGGCCACCGGGGCGACGGCGGTGCACCCGGTGATGGGCGCGTTGTTGGCCACGAAGGCGACCGTGCCGACACCGGCGGCCCCGGTGACGGTGGCCGACAGGGTGACGCTCTGGCCGGCGGTCGGCGTGGCCGTGGACGTGGCCAGCGCCACCGAGCTGGCCGTCCCGGTGACCTGGGTGATGGTGAGCGAGCCGTCGCCGCCCTGGGTGGCCCCGCCGAACGTGGCGAGCAGGGCCGAGGGCGTCACGTAGCTCGAGCCGCCGCCGCCCCCGGTGCCCGTGTAGGACTGGCCGCCGCCGCCCCCGCCACCGCCGCCGTAGTAGCCGTCGCCGCCCCCGCCGGCCGGGCCCGGGGAGCTGCCCGACCCCGACCCGTCGCCGCCCAGGCCGAGGACGCCCGACGATCCGGCCGGGCCGGACCCGCCGTTGCCGCCGGCTCCCCCGGCGGTGAGGGTGCCGCCCCGGCCGCCCTGGCCGACCCAGGGGTATTGCCCCGAGACGTCGCCGCCGTTGGCGCCGCTGCCGTCGGCGTTGGCCCCGCCGCCACCACCGCTCTGGCCCAGCTCGCCGTCGGAGGCGAGGCCGCCGGCTCCGCCGCCGCCGCCGGCCACCACCACCCGGGTGGTCAGGTCGCAGCTGAGCGTGGCCGCGCACGACCCGACGCGCACGTCGGTCGCCCCGCCGCCCGCCCCGGCCGCGTAGTAGTCGGTCGGGCCCGGGTGCCCGGCCCCGGCGCCGGCCCCGCCCACGTCGATCATGAGGACCTGGCCGGGCGTGACGGCGAGGTCGGCGGTGACCGACCCGCCGTGGCCCCCGGCGACCTGGCCCGACTGGTCGTTGCCGCCGGCCGCACCGGCCGCCGCGACCTGGATCGTCGTCCAGCCGGCGGGGACGGTGAAGGCGTAGACGCCGGGGGTGGACCAGTTCGAGCTCGAGGCCGTCACCGCCTGGGACAGCGCGCTCGAGGTGCTGGTGTCGTAGTTCACGTCCCCCGAGTAGGTGGCGGTGATCGCCAGGGTCGCCGGGGTGGTCTGGGTGAGCGCGCAGGTGGCGGTGCCGGTGGTGGGGTCGACGGCCTGGGCCCCGCAGCCGCTGATCGTCCCGGCGCCGTCGGTGAAGGCCACCGTGCCGCCGTCAGGGGGCGGGGAGGTCGTCGAGGTGAGGACGATCTGCTGGCCGACGCCGGCCGGGTTGACCGAGGTGGCCAGCACGGTGGTGGTGGCCGCGCCGATGACCGTCTGGCTGAACTCGGACGACGTGCTGGCGGTGTAGTCGGTGTTGCCGGAGTACGCGGCGGTGATGGCGTGGGAGCCGGTCACGGTGTAGGTGACCGCGCAGGTGGCGACGCCGGTGGTGGTGTTGATGCCCACCGCGGTGCACGTGGAGATGGCGGTGCCGCCGTCGGAGAAGGTGACCGTCCCGCCGGTGGGGGCCGGGGTGACGGTGGCCGCGTAGGTCACCGGGGTGCCGGCCGTCTGGGGGTCCGCCGACGAGCTGACCACGGTCGCGCTGCTCCCCTGGGACACCGTCTCGGTCAGCGGGCCCGACTGGCTGGGCAGGACCGACCCGGTGCCGCTGAAGCCGGCGACCACCGACTCGGTGCCGATCGAGCGCCAGGTGGTGGTGCAGATGGCCGTCGAGGCCACCGGGGCGACGGCGGTGCACCCGGTGATGGGCGCGTTGTTGGCCACGAAGGCGACCGTGCCGACACCGGCGGCCCCGGTGACGGTGGCCGACAGGGTGACGCTCTGGCCGGCGGTCGGCGTGGCCGTGGACGTGGCCAGCGCCACCGAGCTGGCCGTCCCGGTGACCTGGGTGATGGTGAGCGAGCCGTCGCCGCCCTGGGTGGCCCCGCCGAACGTGGCGAGCAGGGCCGAGGGCGTCACGTAGCTCGAGCCGCCGCCGCCCCCGGTGCCCGTGTAGGACTGGCCGCCGCCGCCCCCGCCACCGCCGCCGTAGTAGCCGTCGCCGCCCCCGCCGGCCGGGCCCGGGGAGCTGCCCGACCCCGACCCGTCGCCGCCCAGGCCGAGGACGCCCGACGATCCGGCCGGGCCGGACCCGCCGTTGCCGCCGGCTCCCCCGGCGGTGAGGGTGCCGCCCCGGCCGCCCTGGCCGACCCAGGGGTATTGCCCCGAGACGTCGCCGCCGTTGGCGCCGCTGCCGTCGGCGTTGGCCCCGCCGCCACCACCGCTCTGGCCCAGCTCGCCGTCGGAGGCGAGGCCGCCGGCTCCGCCGCCGCCGCCGGCCACCACCACCCGGGTGGTCAGGTCGCAGCTGAGCGTGGCCGCGCACGACCCGACGCGCACGTCGGTCGCCCCGCCGCCCGCCCCGGCCGCGTAGTAGTCGGTCGGGCCCGGGTGCCCGGCCCCGGCGCCGGCCCCGCCCACGTCGATCATGAGGACCTGGCCGGGCGTGACGGCGAGGTCGGCGGTGACCGACCCGCCGTGGCCCCCGGCGACCTGGCCCGACTGGTCGTTGCCGCCGGCCGCACCGGCCGCCGCGACCTGGATCGTCGTCCAGCCGGCGGGGACGGTGAAGGCGTAGACGCCGGGGGTGGTGAACGAGGTCCCCGTGGCGGCGAAGGCGGAGGTGCTCGGCGCGGCCACGAGGGAGAGCCCGGCGGTCGCGCAGGCCAGGGCGGCCACGGCCGCAGTGCGGATCAGTGAGCGGGCGGCAGGAGCCGGGCGGGCGGACGTCAGCGATGGACCCACGGGAGATCTGCCTTCTTCGAGGACCTTCGCGACGACCGCGAAGAGCGGCAGAGCAGCTCCGCAAAGTGATCCTAGCCACGAAGGGCCGCTTTCCTCTAGATACTTGTGCACGGAGTTGCGCACGGAGCGGGTGGCACCCATGCGCAGCGGGTGGCACCTCATGCCGCGACGCCCGTGCGGCCGGTCGGCTCCGGGCGGCCTCGCCGCGTTCCCCGTGTGGTGCGGCCCGGCACGCGGCGGTCGTGGGCCGCATCCCCCGCTTCCGCCCTCCGCCACCCTCGGGCGATCGATGGCCGGTCAATTCGGTGTGCCGTAGTATGCGCAACCGCGGGCGGGCCCAGGGCCCCGACCCGATCCCGAACCCACAGGCGAGGAGACGTACGCATGCTGCTGGACGACCGCGTGGCCATCGTGACCGGAGCCGGTCGGGGCATCGGGCGGGAGTTCGCCCTCGAGCTCGCCCGCCAGGGCGCCGCCGTGGTGGTGAACGACCTCGGGGTCGGCCTCCGGGGCGAGGCGTCCGACGAGGACCCGGCCACCGCCGTCTGCGCCGAGATCGAGGCCTTCGGCGGACGGGCCGTGCCCAGCCACGAGTCGGTGACCGACTTCGAGGCGACCGGCCGGTGCGTCCAGGCTGCGCTCGACAGCTTCGGGCGACTCGACATCCTGGTCAACAACGCCGGCATCGTCCGGGACCGCACCCTCGTCAAGATGACCGAGGACGACTTCGACGCCGTCATCGCCACCCACCTGAAGGGGGCCTTCAACTGCACCCGGCACGCCGTGCCGGTCATGAAGGAGGTCGGGTACGGCCGGATCATCAACGTCACCTCGTCGGCCGGGCTGCGGGGCAACTTCGGGCAGACCAATTACGGTGCCGCCAAAGCCGGGATCATGGGCATGACGTTCGTCTGGGCCCTGGAGCTGGCCAAGTCCGGGATCACCGTGAACGCCATCGCGCCGGCCGGGGCGACGCGGATGACGGCGGCGCTGGCCGGTGACGGCACCGAGCCCGACCCGCGCCTCGACCCGGCCATGAACGCGCCGCTGGTGGCCTTCCTGGCCTCCGACCAGGCCGCCCACGTGAACGGGCAGCTGTTCGGCCGCACCGACTTCAGCTACACCCTGTTCCAGCACCCCAAGCAGATCGCGTGGATGAACCGGGAGGGTGGGTGGGACACCGAGTCGGTGGTCGCCGAGTTCGACGGCATGCTCGGCCAGCACCTCCAGACCGTGGGCATGGTGATGCCCAAGGGTCTCAGCCAGGACGCCGCCCGGTCGTGAGCACGGGCGGGGCCGGGGACGGCACGACGTCGCCCTACCGCATGCACCTCGGAGCCCGGGCCGCCGAGCACCCCGACCGGGCCGCCGTGATCATGACGGGCTCGGGCTCGGTCACCACGTACCGGCAGCTCGACGAGCGCTCGACGCGGTTGGCGCGGGCCTTCCGCCGGGCCGGGCTGCAGGTCGGCGACCACGTGGCCCTCATGATGGAGAACAGCTCGGCGTTCCTCGAGGCGGCCTGGGCCGCCCAGCGGGCCGGGCTCTTCTACACGGCCCTCAACAGCCACCTGCGGCGGGACGAGGCCCAGTACATCCTCGAGGACTGCGGGGCCGCAGCTCTCGTGATCAGCGCGGGCCTGGCCGACGTGGCCGGCTCCCTCGCCCTCGGCGGCGTGCCGCTGCGCATCGTCGCCGGCGGCCGGGCCGAGGGGTTCACCCCCTATGCGGAGGTCCTGGAGTCCGAGCCCCCGGCTCCGCTCGACGACGAGGCCGAGGGGCGCGAGATGCTCTACTCGTCGGGCACGACCGGCGTCCCGAAGGGCGTGGCCAAGCCGCTCGGCGTCACGGTACCCGGCCACCCCGAGTCCCCGGCGGTGGTGATCGCCACCGGGATCGGGGCCATGGGCGTCGACGGGGGCGCGGTGTACCTCTCCCCCGCCCCGCTCTACCACTCGGCCCCGCTGGTGTACTCCATGGCCATGCACCGGCTCGGCGCCACCGTCGTGGTGATGGAGTCCTTCGACGCGTCGGCCTGCCTGGCCGCCATCGGGCACCACCGGGTGACCCACGCCCAGTTCGTCCCCACCATGTTCACCCGGATGCTGCGCCTGCCGGCCGCCGAGCGCGACGCGGCCGACCTCTCCAGCCTCCGCTACGTCGTCCACGCCGCGGCGCCGTGCCCCGTGGACGTCAAGCGCCGGATGCTCGACTGGTGGGGCCCGATCATCTACGAGTACTACGCCGGCACCGAGGACATCGGGTCCTCGTTCATCGGGCCGGCCGAGTGGCTCGACCACCCGGGCTCGGTGGGCCTGCCCCGGGGGGAGCTGCACATCGTCGGGGCCGACGGCGAGGAGGTGCCGACCGGCGAGACGGGCACCGTCTACTTCGCCGGGGGCCGGGAGTTCGGCTATCACAACGACCCCGAGAAGACCGCGTCGATCCAGGACCGCCACGGCTGGCGCACCCTCGGCGACGTCGGCCGCGTCGACGAGGACGGCTACCTCTACCTCACCGACCGGGTGGCCGACATGGTGGTGTCCGGCGGCGTGAACATCTACCCGCGCGAGGCCGAGCACGTCCTCGCCGGCCATCCGGCCGTCGCCGACGTCGCCGTCTTCGGCGTCCCCGACGAGGAGATGGGCGAGGCGGTCAAGGCCGTGGTGCTCTTCGCCGACCCGGAGGCACCGGTGGCGGAGGACGAGCTCCTCGCCTGGTGCCGCGAGCGGCTCGCGCCCTACAAGTGCCCGCGCTCGGTCGACGTGGTCGCGGACATGCCCCGCGACCCGAAC
This sequence comes from uncultured Acidimicrobiaceae bacterium, assembly GCA_963830165.1. Taxonomy (GTDB): domain Bacteria; phylum Actinomycetota; class Acidimicrobiia; order Acidimicrobiales; family RAAP-2; genus Bog-756. The sequence continues at coordinate 929,673 of CAWHKZ010000011.1, read as the reverse complement.
GGCAAGCTCTTCAAACGGCTGCTGCGCGAGCCCTACTGGGAGGGCCACAGCTCCCGCATCCTCTGACCGGGCCGCCCTCCCCCGGCGGTGCGCCGGGATCAGCGGGGCAGACCGAGGATCCGGTCACCGATGATCGTGCGCTGGATCTCCGAGGTGCCGCCGGCGATGGAGGCGGCCTTGGACCACAGCCACTGGCGCTGCCACCGGCCCCGCCCGGGGTCGCCGTCGGCCCCGGACCACAGCGGCGAGGCCTCCCCCACCACCGACAGAGCGGCGTCGGACAGCTGCTGGGTCATGTCCGTCCAGGCCAGCTTCACCACGCTCGACTCGGGTCCGGGCTCGACCCCCCGGGCCAGGCGGGTCATCGTCCGCCAATTGTGGAAACGGAGCACGCGCAGCTTCACGTAGGCGTCGACCAGCTGGTCGGCCACGAGCGGGTCGTCGAAGGATCCCCGGGCCGCCGCCAGGTCGAGGAGCTGGTCCAGGTAGACCTCGTGGACCACCTGCTCCTTGAACGGGAAGGTCGTCCCCCGTTCGTGGGCCAGCGTCGTGTTGGCCACCGACCACCCGGAGTGGACCGCGCCGATGACGCAGTCCCCGGGCACGAAGACGTCGTCGAAGAAGACCTCGTTGAACTCGGCCTCCCCGGTCATCGTCACCAGTGGCCGGACGTCGATGCCGGGCGCCTGCATGTCGACGGCCATGCAGGTGATCCCGTGGTGGCGCGGGGCGTCGGGGTCGGTGCGCACCAAGGCGATGCCCCACCGGGAGAACTGGGCGTAGCTGGTCCACACCTTCTGGCCGCCGACCACCCATCCGTCGTCGACCGGCGTGGCCCGGGTGGACAGGCCGGCCAGGTCGGAGCCGGCGCCCGGCTCGCTGAACAGCTGGCACCAGATCTCGCCGGCCGACAGGATGCCGGGCAGCCACCGGGTGCGCTGGGCGTCGGTCGCGTGGGTGAGGAGCGTCGGCCCGACCAGGTTGACCCCGGTCCGGTTGACCGGCTGGGGAGCGCGGGACCGGGCGTACTCCATGTTGAAGATGGCCACCTCGAGCGGCGTGGCCCCCCGCCCGCCGTACTCGGCGGGCCAGTGGATCCCCACCCACCGGTCCTCGGCCAGGCGCGCCTGCCACCGGCGGCCCCAGGCGAACTCCTCGTCGAACGAGTCGAACTCCGGCGTCGGCTCCACGTTGGCGTCGAGCCACGCCCGCACCTCGTCGCGGAACCGCTCCTCGTCGGCGGAGAGGGCCAGGTTCACCGGGGCCGCCGCCCCCCGGCTCCGCAGTGACCCGACCGGGTCGACGGGAGGTGTGCGGCGCGCCACATGGCCCACGTTGTAGCCCATTCCCACCCGGACCGCCCGATGGGCCCGCGGTCGCCCGGCCGGTCCGCCACGCCTCCGCCGGCGGGCTCGTCCCTTGACCGCCCGAGGTGCCGGTCGTTACGATCCCGGCCAGGGGGATGGCTCACGCGGTGGCCGGGTGTCCAGTCCCCGGGTCCGTCCGAAACGTCCAGCCCGGATCGCGTCCCACCACGCGTCCGCGGCGCCGTCACCGAGGAGCCGTGCCATGACGACCACCGACCCGACCACCACCGGGGTCACTCCCGGCGAGTTCCGCATGATGATCGACGGCGCGCTGGTCGAGGCCACCGCCGGCGGCGCGTTCGACAACGTCAACCCGGCCACCGAGGAGGTGCTGGGTCAGACCACGGACGCCACCGCCCCCGACATGGACCGTGCGATAGCCGCCGCCCGGCGGTCCTTCGACGAGACCGGGTGGTCCACCGACCGGGCGCTGCGCCAGCGCTGCCTGCGCCAGCTCCACGAGGCCATCGTCGGCGAGCAGGAGCTGCTCCGGGCCGAGCTGGTGGCCGAGGTCGGCACCCCGGTCATGGTGACGACGATGGCCCAGCTCGACGCCCCGCTCGCCGAGTCGCTGCTGTGGCCGGCCGAGCAGATCGACACGTTCGCCTGGGAGCGCCCGCTGCCCGACAACGACGCGTTCGGCATGCACAGCTGGCAGAAGGTGGTGAAGGAGCCGGTCGGCGTGGTCGGGGCCATCATCCCCTGGAACTACCCCGTGGAGATCCTCCTCAACAAGCTCGGGCAGGCGCTGGCCACCGGCAACACGATGGTGGTGAAGCCCGCACCGGACACCCCGTGGACGTCCACCCGGATCGGTCGGCTGATCGCCGAGCAGACCGACATCCCCGACGGCGTGGTCAACGTCGTGCCCTCGTCGGACCACCTGGTGGGCGAGCAGCTGGTGGTCGACCCCCGCGTCGACCTCATCTCCTTCACCGGGTCCACCGCCACCGGCCGGAGGATCATGGCCGCCGGTGCCCCGACCCTCAAGCGCCTCTTCCTCGAGCTGGGCGGCAAGTCGGCCGACATCATCCTGGAGGACGCCGACCTCGAGACCAAGATGGCCTTCTTCGGCTTCATGTGCATGCACGCCGGCCAGGGCTGCGCCATGCTCACCCGGACCCTGGTGCACGAGTCCCGCTACGAGGAGGCGGTGGCGCTCGCCGCGGCCGCCATGGCGACCGTCACCTACGGCGACCCGACCGATCCGGGCAACATCATGGGACCGGTGGTCAGCGCCCGCCAGCGGGAGCGGGTCCTCGGCTACATCCAGGCCGGTGTCGACGAGGGCGCCCGCCTGGTCTGCGGCGGCGGCCGGCCGGCCCACCTCGACAAGGGCTACTTCGTCGAGCCCACCCTCTTCGCCGACGTCGACAACTCGATGCGGATCGCGCGCGAGGAGATCTTCGGGCCCGTGCTGGTCCTCATCCCCTTCCGCGACGACGAGGACGCCGTGCGCATCGCCAACGACAGCGAGTACGGGCTGTCCGGCGCGGTGACCTCCGCCTCCGAGGAGCGCGCGCTGGCCGTGGCCCGGCGGATCCGCTCCGGTACGGTCAGCGTCAACGGTGGCGTCTACTACAGCGCCGCCTCCCCCTTCGGCGGGTACAAGGCGAGCGGGCTCGGCCGGCAGAACGGCCTCGAGGGCTTCGAGCAGTACCTGGAGACCAAGACCATCGCGGGTGGCCTGTGACGGCTGCCGCCGAGCACGAGCGGGTCATCGACTCGGGCATGCACCTGATCCAGCAGCTCAACTTCCGCGACGTCGAGCACCCCGACGCCGACCTGGCCATGGAGATGGACATCCACGACCGGGTCACCAACCCGCGTGGCGCGCTCCAGGGCGGCCTGCTGGCCACGCTGGTCGACGTGGTGGCCGGGCGGACGGTGGTCGCCGAGGGCCCCCGCGAGGCCGTGGCCACGGCCGACATGACCATCCACTACCTGCGCGGGGTCACCGTCGGCCCCGCGCTGGCCACGGCCAAGGTGGCCCGCCGGGGCCGCACCCTCGCCGTCGTGACCGTCGAGGTGACCGATGTCGGCAGTGGCGAACTGTGCGCGCTGGGCACGGTCGCGTTCTCGATCTCCCCGCCCCGTCCCACCGACGGCAACGGATCCGCCGGCCCGTCCGCCGCGGCTCCCGGTCGGGACACCGGGGTGCCGGCCGACCGGTGACCCGGGACCCGGCGGGGCGGACCGTGCGGGCCGTGGAGTCGGGAGAGCCGGAACGGGCGGTGGTAGCGTCGGTGCCGTCCGGCGGGACGGCTCGTCGTCCGCTGCCGAACACCAGGGGGAGGACGCTCGACGCGGCGCCCGGCACCCCTCCGGCAACTGAAATGGGGGAATCACCGATGCCATCCCGCACGCTCGACGTCCCGGTCTTCGACGCCGACAACCACATGTACGAGACGAAGGAGGCGCTGACCAAGTTCCTCCCCGAGAAGTACGCCAAGGCCATCGACTACATCGACGTCCGGGGACGGACCAAGATCGTGGTGCGCGGGACCATCAGCGAGTACATCCCGAATCCGACCTTCGACGTGGTGGCCGCGCCCGGCGCCCAGGAGGAGTTCTACCGGCACGGCAACCCCGAGGGGAAGTCCTACCGGGAGCTCATCGGCGAGCCCATCCGGTGCCTCCCGGGCTTCCGCGCCCCCGAGCCGCGCCTCGCGCTCATGGACGAGCTCGGCATCGACCGGGCCCTGATGTTCCCGACCCTGGCCAGCCTCATCGAGGAGCGCCTGAAGGACGACCCCGAGCTGATCCAGGCCCTGGTGCACGGGCTCAACGAGTGGATGTACGAGACGTGGCGCTACGACTACGAGGGCCGGATCTTCGCCACGCCGGTGATCGCCATGGGAATGGTCGACGACGCGCTGGCCGAACTCGACCTGGTCATCGAGCGGGGCGCGCGCTGCGTGCTGATCCGCCCGGCACCGGTACCCGGCCTGCGCGGCACCCGGTCGCCCGGCCTGCCCCTCTTCGACCCCATCTGGGAGCGGATCCAGGAGGCCGGCCTGCTCGTGGGCATGCACGCCTCGGACAGCGGCTACAGCGAGATCGCCAACTGGTGGGAGGGCAGCTCGGAGTTCCTCCCGTTCCAGCCGTCGGCCTTCCGGGCCATCTCGCAGGGCAAGCGGCCGATCGTCGACACCATGGCCGCCATGGTGTGCCACGGAGCCTTCACCCGGTTCCCCGACCTCAAGGTGGCCGCTGTGGAGAACGGGGCGAACTGGGTGCGCCACCTGCTCCACGACCTCGGCGACCTCTACGCCAAGATGCCCCACCAGTTCGACGAGGACCCGACCGAGGCCTTCCTGCGCAACGTCTACGTCAACCCGTTCTGGGAGGACAACCTCCAGGCGCTGGTGGACCTCGTCGGCGCCGACCACGTGCTCTTCGGCAGCGACTACCCCCACCCCGAGGGTCTGGCCGACCCGATCACCTACGTCGACGAACTCGAGGGCATGGACCGGGACACCGTGGCCAAGATCATGGGCGGCAACCTCGCCGGCCTGATGGGCGTGGGCGTGCCCGCCTGACCGTCCCGACGGGACTCAGTCCGACAGCTCGGGCCCGACGATGGCCACGAAGCTCACGCACTCGCCGGGGGCGCCGCCGAGGTTGTGGGTGAGGCCGAGGGTGCGCCCCTCGGACACGGTGGCGATCTGGCGCTCGGGCGGGGCCTCCGAGCGCAGTTGCAGCCAGCACTCGAACAGCATCCGCAGGCCCGATGCCCCGATCGGGTGCCCGAAGCTCTTCAGGCCGCCGTCGGGGTTGACCGGCAGCTCGCCGTCCCGGTCGAAGGTCCCGGCGAGGACGTCCTTCCAGCCCAGGCCCCGCTCGGAGAACCCCATGTCCTCCATGAGCACCAGTTCGGTCGGGGTGAAGCAGTCGTGCACCTCGGCCATGGCCAGCGACGCCCGGGGGTCGGTGATCCCGGCCTGCCGGTAGGCGTCCTCGGCCGAGCGGACCACCTCGGGGAAGGTGGTGTAGTCGTAGTCGGGGTCGATGGGGCCGCCACCGGGACCGGCCACGAAGCTCAGTGCCTTCACGTAGAGCGGGTGGTCGGTGTAGCGGTGGGCGTCCTCGGCCCGGCAGATGATGGCCGCCGCCGAGCCGTCGCTGACCCCGCTGCAGTCGTAGACCCCGAGGTCCCCGGCCACCAGCGGGGACTTCGTGATGGCCTCCATCGAGATCTCCTTGCGGAACTGCGCCCGCGGGTTGACCGCGCCGTTGCGGTGGTTCTTCCAGGCGATGCGGCTCATCACCTGCTTCATCTCCTCGGGGTCCACCCCGTAGCGCTCGGCGTAGGAGGGGGCCACGAAGGAGAAGGCGGCCGGGGACGACAGGGCGGCATCGGTCCCGTCGCCCACGGGCCGGATGCCGGTGAGTCCGGAGTACCCGGTGTCCTTCAGCTTCTCCACGCCGATGGCCATGGCCAGGTCGTAGGCGCCGGAGGCCACTGCGTAGCAGGCGTTGCGGAACGCCTCGGAGCCGGTGGCGCAGAAGTTCTCCACGCGGGTGACGGGCTTGTAGTCGATCTTGAGTGGCTTGGCCAGGGTGACGCCCGAGGTACCCGAGGTCATGGTGCCGAGCCAGAACGCGTCGATGTCGTCCAGGGTGACGCCGGCCGAGGCGACGGTGTCCTTGGCCGCGTCGATCAGGAGGTCGTCGACACCCTTGTCCCACCGCTCGCCGAACGGCGTGCACCCCATCCCCACGATGGCCACCCGGTCGCGGATCCCGTTCGAGCTCATGCGTTCCCTCCATCGTCATCGGAACCACCGGACGCGTCGACCGGACGTGCCTTCCAGAAGTAGTTGTGCACGCCCCTGGCCGTGTTGAGTCGTCGGAAGCTCATCTCCACCCGGGTGCCGATGGCCACGGCGTCCGGGTCGGCGTCGGTCATCTCGCAGCGGTAGCGGCCACCCCCGTCGAAGTCGACCACGGCCCCGATGACCGGCGGCGACATCGAGAAGGCCAGGCGGTCGATGGTGAAGGTGGCGACTCTGCCCCCCACGTCGGCGAGCCGGACCGGGTCCATCTCGTCGATGGTGCGGCACCGCAGGCACACGCGGGCCGGCGGGAGGTGGCGGAACCCGCAGGCCCGGCAGTCGCTGGCCTCGAATCCGCCCTTCCACGCCGTGGAGCGCCACGTCGTCGGGGCGCCGGGGCGCTCGGGGTCGGGGCGACGGGGCGGCTCGCGCAGCAGCTCGCCCCGCCAGGTGAGGAACCGCGTGTAGGCCACGTCGGCCCCGCCCGAGGCCGCCAACTCGGCCACGTCGGCCAGCCCCGCGGCGCGCCGGGCCTCCCGGGCGGCGGGGAGGGCGGTGGTGGCGCGCAGCAGGATCGCATCGGCACCGTCGGCCACCACGACCAGGGCGAGGAGGGCGCCGGGCTCGGCCCGCTCCAGCAGGTCGGCCAGGGCCACGCCCACCTCGGCGGCCCCCAGGTTCCCGACCGTCGCCGCCCTGTTGTCGGCCAGCGCGTCGGGCCGGGCGCCGAGCGAGGTGCGGACGGCGGCCACGGCCCGGGTGTGCAGGCCGACCACGGCCACGTGGTCGACGTCGGTGGCCACCACGCCCGCCGACTTGAGGGCCTCGGCCCAGGCCTGGTTGGCCAGGGGGACGTAGACCTCCTGGCCGAAGCGCTCCTCCCACACCTTGGAGTCGGCCTCCCCCGGGGTCCGCCACCGGTCGAGGAACTCGGCGGTCGTCCCGGCGTGGGCCACCCACTCGGCCACGACGGCGTCGTCCCGGCCGCCGAAGACCACGGCGGCCGCGCCGTCACCGCTGTCGCGTTCCTCGGGACCGCCGGCCAGTCCGGTACGCAGGTCGGACAGCACGGCCACGGACCGGTGGTCGCCGGCGACGGCCCGGGCGGACCGGAGGGCCCCGACCGAGGAGCGGACGGAACCGACCGTGTCGTAGGCGCCGGCCCAGCCGGGCAGTTCGAGCGCCCCGTGGATCGCCGTGGCGTTGGTCTTGTCGAGGTAGGCCGGCGCGGGGGTCGAGAAGAACAGGTCCCCGGGTGGCGGGCCGTCGAGGGCCCGCAGGGCCCGGCGACACGCTTCGACCGCCATGGTCGTGGTGTCCTCGTCGTACGAGGCGACCGACCGGCTGCCCCGCCCGGCCGGTGAGCCGAGGCTGGCGCCGATGGCGCTGCGCTGGAGGCGCCAGTACGGGAGGTACGCGCCCCACCCGACGATGCCTGCCGTCACCGGCCCTGACCTCGTCCTGTCCGGGGCGGAAGTGGGTTCTCGCGCACGGGGAAGAGCATACTTGTGGCATCGGGGAACCTACACTGAGCGACCCGGTACCGCCCGCGGTGCAGGCGCCCGTTTCCGGGGTGCCTGCGGTGCGCGCCACAACCGAGGAGGACCATGCGACGCCAGCTGTTCCACGACGAGCACGACGAGTTCCGGTCGAGCTTCCGACGGTTCGTCGAGGCCGACATGGTCCCCCGGTCCGCCGCGTGGGACGAGGCCGGGATCGTCGACCGCCAGGCCTTCGAGCAGGCCGGCAAGCACGGCTTCCTCGGCATGGCCATCCCCACCGACTACGGCGGCGGGGGCAGTGACGACTTCCGCTTCAACCTGATCGTGGCCGAGGAGCTCCACCGGGTGGGCATGAACGGCGCCGCCCTCGGGTTCGCCCTCCACAACGACATCTGCCTCCCCTACTTCCTCCACTACGCCACGCCCGAACAGTGCACCCGGTGGCTGCCGGGCATCGCCCGGGGCGACCAGATCCTGGCCATCGCCATGACCGAGCCCGGCACCGGCTCCGACCTGGCCTCCATCGCCACCTCCGCCATCCGGGACGGCGACGAGTTCGTGCTCAACGGATCGAAGACGTTCATCACCAACGGGATAAACGCCGACCTGGTCGTGGTGGCGGTCAAGACCGACCCCACGCTCGCCCACAAGGGCATCAGCCTGGTGGTGGTCGAGCGGGACGCACCCGGGTTCACCCGCGGGCGCAACCTCGACAAGCTGGGGCTCCATGCCCAGGACACGGCCGAGCTGTTCTTCACCGACTGCCGCATCCCCGTGGCCAACCTGCTCGGCACCGAGGGCCGGGGCTTCGCGCACCTGGTGGCCAACCTCCCCCAGGAGCGGCTGTCGTTGGCCGCCGGCGGGCTGGCCGGCGCCCGGGCGGCGCTCGACTGGACGACCGCCTACGTGCGCGAGCGCACCGCGTTCGGCGTGCCCGTCGGCTCGTTCCAGAACACCCGGTTCACCCTGGCGGAGGTGGCCACCGAGGTGGAGATGGGCCAGGTCTTCATCGACCGCTGCGTGGAGGCGCTCAACGCCGGCCAGCTCACCGCCGAGGACGCCGCCATGGCCAAGTGGTGGTGCACCGAGATGCAGGGCCGGGTGGTCGACCGCTGCCTCCAGCTCCACGGGGGCTACGGCTACATGTCCGAGTACCCGATCGCCAAGGCCTTCGTCGACGCCCGGGTCACCACGATCTACGGGGGCACCACCGAGATCATGAAGGAGATCATCGGCCGCTCGCTCGAGCTGGGGTGACGGATCCCTCCGGCCATCCCCCCCGTCCGGACGCCGTCCCGGGAGGTCGGTTTGCGACCGGACAGAGGGTCGTTCTCGTCGGGCCCGGGCGCGCTACCATCCACCGCGTGCCAGCCGTGATCGACCGGGGCCGCCGGGCCGCCGGAACGCCGAGAGCCCCGGGGTGAGCGCCGACCCGATCGACGCGGACGGGCCGCTCCCCTACGGGACCCGCCTCGCCCGGGTGGCCGAGACGCGGGGCGACGCCACGGCGGTGACGCTGGTGGCCGAGGACGGCGGCGAGCGCACCGTCAGCTGGCGGGAGCTCGACCGGCGATCCACCCAGCTCGCCCGCGTCTTCGCCTCCCGCGGGCTCGGCATCGGCGAACCAGTGGCCATCTGCCTCCGGAACTCCGTCGAGCACCTGCTCGCCGGCTTCGCCGGCTGGAAGGTCGGGGCGGTGGTCGTCCCCATGCGCTGGGACCTCCCGGCATGGGAGCGCGACCGCCTGATGGCCGTGCTCCGGCCCGCGTTGACCGTCGACGCGGACGCGCTCCCCCTCTTCGAGGAGAGCGCAGGCGAGTCGTCCGATCCCCTGCCTGACACCGTGCCGCCCCGCGGGTGGGGCGTCTGCAGCTCGGGATCGACCGGGACGCCGAAGGTGATCATGCAGAAGGCGCCCGCCCTCTACGATCCCACCACCGCCTTCACCTCGGCCGTGGTCGCCTCGTACGGGCCGATGGACCCGGACCAGCGGGTGCTGTGCCCGGCGCCGATGTACCACACCAACGGGTTCACGGCCTTCCGGACCCTGCTCCACGGCGACCCCATCGTCCTGATGGAGCGGTTCACGGCCGAGCTCGCCCTCGACCTCGTCGAGCGCCACCGCATCACGGGGTTCATCGCGGCCACGCCCATGCTGCAGCGGATGGCCCAGGTCACCGACATCGACGACCGCGACCTGTCCAGCCTGGGCTGGGTCCAGCAGGGGGCCGCGACGCTGCCCCTGTGGCTGGGCCGGCGCTGGATCGACCTCGTCGGGGCCGAGCGGTTCTACATGTCGTACGGGTCCTCGGAGCAGATCGGCCTCGTCGTGTGCCGGGGCGACGAGTGGCTGGCCCACCCGGGAACCCTGGGCACGGGCATGAACGGGACCGAGGTCCGGATCGTCGGTACCGACGGTGCCACCCTGCCGCCCCGGGAGGTCGGCGGCATCTTCCTCCGCTCGCCGACCGGACCGCAGGCCGGCTACGTCGGCGACGACGTGGCGCCGATGGAGGAGACCGGTGACGGCTACCACTCCGTGGGCGACCTGGGCTGGGTGGACGAGGACGGGTACCTCTACATGGTCGACCGCCGGGTCGACATGATCGTCACCGGGGCCGCCAACGTCTACCCGGCCGAGGTGGAGGCCGCGCTGAGCGAGCACCCCGGCATCGTCGACGTGGTGATCATCGGCCTGGCCGACCCCGAGTGGGGGCGTCGGGTCCACGCCATCGTCCAGCCGGTCGAGCCGACGCTCGAGCCGGCATCGGTCATCGCCTACGCCAAGGAGCGGCTCGCTCCCTACAAGGCCCCGAAGTCGGTGGAGTTCGTCGACTCGATCCCCCGCACCGAGGCCACGAAGTTCAACCGCGCCGCACTGGTGGCCGAGCGCGAGGGCTCCGGGGACGGCGGAAGCCCTCCGGTATAGCGTGGTCCGTCCGGCCGGCAGGCCGGCACGCGGACCCGGCAGGGCCGAGGTCACGACGCGGTGGGATCGATCGGCGAGCATCCAGAAAGGGAGTGATCCGGGCATGCCCGACACCTCAGAGAACGGCAAGTACACCACCTACGAGGAGCTGGACGACGGCGCCATCGTGCGGATCCTGCTGAACCGTCCGAGGACCCGCAACGCGCAGAACCGGGGGCTCCTCGTCGAGCTCGACGAGGCGTTCCACCGCGCCGAGCAGGACGACAGGGTCCGGGTGGTCATCCTCGGGGGCGTGGGGCCGCTCTTCTCCTCCGGCCACGACATGGGGTCGAAGGAGTCGCAGGCCGAGCGGGCCCCCGGTCCCGACCAGCACCCCTCGATGACCGTGAACGGCGCCACCCGCGAGGGCGCCGAGAGCCGGATGCTCCAGGAGTGGCACTACTACTTCCAGAACACGCTGCGCTGGCGCAACCTCCGCAAGATCACCGTGGCCCAGGTGCAGGGGACGGTGTACGCCGCCGGGCTCATGCTGATGTGGGCCTGCGACCTCATCGTCGCCGCCGACGACGTGTACTTCGCCGACGTCGTGGGCACGCGCCTCGGCATGTGCGGTGTCGAGTACTTCGGCCATCCGTGGGAGTTCGGACCCCGCCGCACCAAGGAGCTCATGCTCACCGGTGACGCGATCGACGTCCACGAGGCGCACCGCCTCGGCATGGTGAGCAAGGTCTTCCCGGTGGACGACCTGCCCGAGCGCACGCTGGCCTACGCCCGGCGGATCGCCCAGCTGCCCACCATGTCGGCCCTGCTGATCAAGGAGTCGGTCAACCAGACGGTGGACAACATGGGCTTCTACAACGCACTGCAGGCCTGCTTCACCCTGCACCAGCTCAACCACTCGCACTGGGCCGAGATCCACGAGTCCAAGTACCCGGTGGCCGAGGAGCAGGACGGTGTCCCGAGCTGGCGGGTGGCGCCGCCGGTGCTGCTGTCCGTGAAGGACCAGGTGGAGGGACCGGTCGCCGGCGGCTGACCCACACCGGGAGCCGGTGGGCCGGTGACCGGCTGCCACGACGACGGGTTCGCTGCCGCCGAGGGCACCGAGGACCAGGTACCCGGGCACCACGCATCTCCGGGACCACCCGGCGACGACCGGCCAAGTGACCGAGACGGGGGGATCCCATGGACGACGAGTCAGCTGCACGCCCCACCGGTTCGCCGGTGCCGCCCGAGTCGGACGACGTCGCCGGCGGACCGGACCACATCGCCCTCCCCCTCGACGACCCCCCGGCCATGGTCGCCTTCTACCGGGCGCTCGGGCTGGTGGTCACCGAGGCCCCCCTGCTGGTCCAGGTCCACCTCGGCCCCCAGGTGGTCAACTTCCACCGGCCCGAGTTGATGCTCGTCGGCTTCAAACTCCGGACGCCGGCGGCCAGGCCTCCCCGTGGTGACATCTGCTTGGTCTGGGAGGGATCGACCGAGGCACTGCGGACGCTGCTCGACGATGCGGGGGTGGAGCGCGTCGGGGGACCCGTCGAGGGCGAGGCCGGACGCCGCACCACGGGATCGAGCGTCTACGTCCGGGATCCGGACGGCAACCTCCTGGAATTCCTCCCCCACCCGCACCGCGGCCCGCCCGACGCCCCGTGAGGCCGGCGCCCCGCCGACCGGCTCGTCACCGCCGACCTCGAGGTGTCCGCACGGGACTCCGCCGGATGTCGGGTAGCTTGACGCTCCGGCACGCCGCCGCCGGATCCCCCACCCCGGGGCCCGTCCGGACGGCAGCGCACACCGACCGATGACGGAGGGACCACCATGACGGCAACCGGGCAGTTCACGAGGATCGAGGTCGCCCAGTCCGACGGCATCGCCGTCCTCACCCTGGCCAGCGACAAGGTGAACGCATTCGACGTCGAGACCCTCGAGGAGATCACCGCCTGCGTCGACGGGTGCGAGCAGGACGAGGCCGTGCGTGCCCTGGTGGTGACCGGCCGGGGGGCGATCTTCTCGGCCGGCCTCAACGTGGCCGAGGTCCTCGACAACGACGCCGACAGGACAGGGGTGCTGCTCGAGGCACTGGGCACCGCGCTGGTGCGTCTGTTCCGGTTCCCCAAGCCGACGGTGGCCGCCATCAACGGCCCGGCCATCGCCGGCGGCTGCATCCTGGCCTGCGCCTGCGACAAGCGCCTGATCGCTGAAGGAGCCCGGATCGGGGCCACCGAGCTGAAGGTGGGCGTGTCGTTCCCCGTGGTGGCGGTCGAATTGCTGCGCCACGCCTGCGGTTCCGACGCCGAACAACTGATGCTCGACGCCGCGCTGCTCGACGGCGAGGAGGCCTGCCGCCGGGGCCTGGCCCACCGGGTCGTGCCCGCCGAGGGGATCCTCGACGATGCGGTCGCGCTGGCCGGCAAGCTGGCCTCCCTCGACGCGGCCGCCTACGCCCTGGCCAAGGCGACGACCCGCAGACTCGCCCTCTCGGTCGTCGACGACGAGGGATCCCGTGCGCTCGACCGGCAGGTGCTGGCCCAGTGGCAGCACGACACGACGCGGGCCAGCCTCGAGCGGCTGCGCAAGCCCAAGGCCTGACGGCTCGTCGGACGGGCCGGGTCCGGGACCCGCGATCGCAGGCACCGGCGTCGGCGGTGTCCGCTCAGCCCGCCCGCTGCGCCGTCCACTCGCCGGCCTGCTGCCCGCTGATGACGTTGAGCCGGTTCCACGTGTTGATGGCCGCGATGCACACCACCAGCGCGGCCAGGGCCCGCTCGCCGAAGTGCCCGGCGGCCTCGGCGAACAGGGCGTCGGGAACGGGCTCGCTCTGGTCGGCCAGTCGGGTACCCGCCTCGGTCAGGGCCAGGGCAGCCCGTTCGGCGTCGCTGAAGTAGGGCGTGTCGCGCCATGCGGCCAGGGTGGAGAGGCGCTCGTCGGTCTCACCGGCCTGCTTCGCTCCGCGGGAGTGCATGTCGAGGCAGACGGCACAGCCGTTGATCTGGCTGGCGCGCAGGTTCACCAGCTCCAGCGTCGCGTGCGGCAGACCGGCCTGGTCGGCCGCGTCGTAGGCCGCCTTCGACAGGGTCTGGAGGGCGTCGAGGACGCCGGGCACGCTGAGAGCGGGATTGGGAATTCGTGAATGCATTGCGGCTCCTTGTCGACGTGGACGGATCGAACGCGTCACCCTCCATGACTCCTGGCACCCGGGAAGTGTGACCGCCGCGCCCGGATGCGTCGTCGTACAGAGCGGTTGGGAGCCTCGGGACGGTGGGAGATGCCCGCTCAGCGGACGTGGGGAGCCGGCGGGCAGCACCCACGGAGGCGGGAGCGTGGGTGGTCCCGCCCGTCGTGGTCACATCGGCGGTGGCTGTGGGGACATCGTGGTGACACCTATCGGCGAGGATGTATCCGATGGACGACGACGACCGGCTTGCGGAGCAGTTCGAGGAGCTCAGGGCCCACCTGCGGGCCGTCGCCTACCGGATGCTGGGTTCGCTGTCCGACGCCGACGACGCCGTCCAGGACACGTGGCTCCGGGCCAGCCGGGCCGGGACGAGCGAGGTCGAGAACCTCGGCGGCTGGTTGACGACGATCGTCGCGCGCGTCTGCCTCAACATGCTCCGGTCGCGCGAAGGTCCGGAACGAGGAGTCGCTGGAGGCGCAGCTGCCCGATCCGGTCGTCAGCCCGGCGGGGGGACACCCGCCGGAGGAGGAGGCGCTACTCGCCGACTCGGTCGGCCTGGCGCTCCAGGTCGTGCTCGACGCCCTGCCTCCCACCGAGCGCCTGGCCTTCGTGCTCCACGACATGTTCGGGCTGCCGTTCGAGGAGATCGCCCCCCTGGTGGACCGGTCCCCGGTCGCGACCAGGAAGCTGGCGAGCAGGGCACGGTCCCGGGTCAGGGACGCCGAGGTCCCCGATCCCGACCTCGCTCGTCAACGTGCGGTGGTCGACGCCTTCTTCCTGGCCGCCCGAGGTGGTGACTTCGACGCCCTGGTCGCCCTGCTCCACCCCGACGTCGTCCTGCGGGTCGACTTCGGCCCGGGCCGCCCTGCCGCGTCCACGATCGTCCGGGGCGCGTCGGCCGTCGCCCGGCAGGCCCGTCTCGGTGCCGATCCGGCAGCTCTGATCCACCCTGCGTTGGTCAACGGGGCGGCGGGCGCCGTCGTCACGCTGGGCGGGCAGCCGCACGTCGTCATGGCCTTCACCGTCGTCGACGACCGGGTCGTAGAGCTCGACATCATCGCCGATGCCGACCGCGTCCGTAGGGTCGCGTCATCCGTCCTCGGCGGTGGGTAGCGCCACCTCGCCGCGATGCGGGCGGCTGAACCGATCGACGTCGACGACCCCGTGACGCCACTCCCCGGCTGCGGGCAGGCCGTCCTGGTCGAACTGCTGCGGCGACCGTCCCGGCGGGCCCAGGTACCGGGGATCAGGCTCGTCGACCGTGGTGCCGCGAGAGCCTGTCGGCCGGACGCACCGTAGGCTCCGGGAGGGGCACCGTCCGGAATCTGCCGCTCGGGTGTCGTGGCCGTAGATCCCAGGAGGTGGGCATGCCGCAGTTCGGATCGATCGGTGTCCTCCATCCCGGCGAGATGGGCGCCGCCGTCGGTGCCGTCCTCGCCGCCGAACACGCCGTGTGGTGGGCCTCGGCCGGCCGGAGCCCGGCGTCGGCCCGCCGGGCGTCGGCCGCCGGGCTCACCGACGTGGGCTCGGTGGAGGCCGTGCGGGACGGATGTGAGCTCATCATCTCCATCTGTCCGCCCGATGCCGCGCGTGACGTGGCGCGGCAGGTGTCGGGCTTCCGGGGCGTCTACCTCGACGCCAACGCCATCGCTCCGGCGACGGCACGCGAGGTGGCGGCTCTGGTCGAGGTGGGCGGCGGCACCTATCTGGACGGCGGGATCATCGGCGGCCCACCCAGTGCCCGCTCGCCCGGCACCCGGCTCTACCTGTCGGGACCCGACGGCCCCAGGATCGCCCAGCTGTTCTCCGGGACCGCAGTGGATGCCCGCGTGCTCTCCGACGACCCGACCGCGGCGTCAGCGCTCAAGATGTGCTTCGCCGCGTGGACCAAGGGGACCACCGCCCTCCTGCTCGACATCCGGGCTCTCGCCGAGACGCTCGGGGAGACCGACGCGCTGCTCGCCGAATGGGAGGGCTCCCTGCCCGAACTGGGCGACCGCTCCCTGGCCGCCGCCCTGCAGGGCGTCACCAAGGGGTGGCGCTGGCGCCCGGAGATGGAGGAGATCGCCCGGACCTTCCGCGAGGCCGACCTACCGGACGGCTTCCATCGGGCCGCCTCGGAGGTCTACGGCGCCCTCGACCGCGACGAGGGAGCGGCACCGACGCAGAGCACGCTGGATCAGGTCATCGACTCGCTGCGCCAGGGGCAGACCGGCGGACGCACGAACTGAACGACGGGCCATCGGGCGCACCGCCACACGGTCGGGCGGCAACGGCCGGCGCCGGTCCGGATCGGATCGGGCGCCGGATCCACCGCAGCATCATCGAGGTGGGGATCACGTCGTCATCGCCGGACTCCCGGGCGATACCGTGAGGGTCGATGCCGACGCCTCCACGTCTCGTCGTGAGGGAGATGGAGCTTGCCGAGGTCGGGATGCGGATCGACTACTTCCACGAGTCGTCGGACGAGCATCTCCTGACGCTGGGTGTCGACCGGGCCGCGCTGCAGACCAGGGAGGCCTGGCGCTCCGCCTACGTGGCGGACTACGCCCTCCCGATCGAAGATCGAGAAGGCATGTCGCTGATCTGGGAACTCGACGGCCAACCGGTGGGCTTCAGCTCTGCGGACAGGATCACGTTCGGGGACCAGGCGTTCATGCACCTCCACCTCGTGAGCCCGGAGCTGCGGGGCAGGGGGTTCGGGGCTCGATTCGTGAGGGAGTCGGCTCGCCACTACTTCCGTGTCCTCCGGCTCGAGCGCCTGTTCTCCGAGCCGAACGCGTTCAACACCGCCCCCAACAGGACGCTGCAGCGTGCCGGCTTCCACTATCTCTTCACGCACGAGGCGACGCCGGGCTCCATCAACTTCCACCAGACCACCACCCGGTGGATGCTGGAACGCCCCGACTCGGTCTGACGGGCCGGACGTCATCGGGCGGGCGGGGCACCCGGGACCGTCAGCTCCCGATGGAGAACTGGACCTCACGCAACCGGTCCCGGTCGAGGGAGTACCAGACCCACTTGCCCCGCCGTCGGCCCTCGATCAGCCCGACATCGCTCAGGACCTTGAGGTGGTGGGAGACCGTCGGCTGGCTCCTTCCGAGCGGACCGACGAAGTCGCAGACACAGACCTCCCCGGCGGTGGATGCAGCCAGGATGCTGAGCAGTCGAAGCCGCACCGGATCGGCCAGGGCGCTGAATGCCCGGGCCAGCTCGGTGGCGTCGTCGACGTTCAACGGGGCGGCCAGCACAGAGGCACAGCAAAGCTCCGCGGAGGCCGGTGGGGGCGGCGAGATTGCTGGATTCGGCAACGTGATCTCCCATTGACTCTGGTCGATACATCAACCATACTCGATGCATCGATCCACATCGATGCTACAGGAGGAGTCCACCATGTCGAGAGTTCAACTGGCCCTGAACGTCGCGGACATCGACGAGGCCGTCGTCTTCTACACCAAGCTGTTCGGCACCGACCCGGCCAAGCGTCGGCCGGGATACGCCAACTTCGCGATCGCGGACCCCCCTCTCAAGCTGGTCCTCATCGAGGTCGGAACCGAGCGGGGACACGGCACGTACGGTGCCGTCAACCACCTGGGCATCGAGGTCGACACGACCGGGGAGGTCACCGCCGCCACCGATCGACTGGCGGGCTGCGGCTTGTCCACAGCCGGCGAGACGGCCACGTCGTGCTGCTACGCCGTCCAGGACAAGGTCTGGGTCGAGGACCCGGACGGGGCCCCCTGGGAGACCTACACCGTGCTGGCCGACGACCCCGCCCCACACCGGGAGGACACGTCCGGCGGATCCGCCTGCTGTGCCGGGACCTCGGTTGCGACAGCCGGGCCGGCGGCGTGTTGTTGAAGCGCCACCCGGATCCAGCGGGGCACGGCACGAGACGTGGGTGATCCCCCCCTGTGGCGGCGACTGACTGCCGAGCTGTTGGGCAGCGCATTCCTCGCGGCCATCGTGATCGGCTCCGGGATCGCCGCCCAGCAGCTCTCGCCCGGCAACGTGGGGCTCCAGCTCCTCGAGAACGCCGCGGCCACCGCAGCCGGGCTCTACGCCATCATCCTCATGTTCGGGCCCGTGTCGGGCGCCCACTTCAACCCGGTCGTGTCCTTCGTCGACGCCACCTTCGGGGGCGTGAGTTGGGGCACGGCGTCGGCGTACCTCCCGGTCCAGGTCGGTGGATGCGTCGGAGGGGCGGTGATCGCCAACCTCATGTTCTCGAAGGCGGCGGTGAGCATCTCGACCAAGCACCGGGCCTCCCCGGCGCACTTCCTCTCCGAGGTGGTCGCCACCCTGGGGCTGATCCTCGTGATCTTCGCCCTGGCCCGGAGCGGTCGGTCCCGGAGTGCGGCGGCCGCGGTCGGGGCCTATATCGGTGCGGCCTACTTCTTCACCAGTTCGACCAGCTTCGCCAATCCGGCCATCTCGGTCGGGAGGATGTTCTCCGACACGTTCGCCGGGATCGCCCCGTCCTCGGTCCCGAGCTTCGTGGCGGCCCAGGTGGTCGGTGGAGCCCTCGCCGTCCTCGTCATCAAGCTGCTCTACCCGGACATCACCTCCGACGAGGCTGCCGACATCATGTTCCCCCGCCATGCCACCGGGAGCTCCGCACCGGACCTGGTCGCAGCCGTCCCACCCGCCCCGGCCGAGGAGGCCCTGTGACCGCCACGCCGATCGTGCTGTTCCTCTGTGTCCACAACTCGGGGCGCAGCCTCGCCGCACGTGTCCTCCTGGAGCACCATGCCCAGGGGCGGGTCGTCGTCGAATCGGCCGGCTCCGAGCCGGGAGACCGACTCAACCCGTCCGTCGTGGCCATCCTCACCGAGCGGGGCCTGGACCCGAGCCGGGAGTTCCCGAAGCCGCTGACCGACGAGACGGCCCGGGCGGCGGATGTGATCGTGACGATGGGCTGCGGAGACACCTGTCCCGTCTTACCCGGGAAGCGGTACCTCGACTGGGACCTGACCGACCCGGCGGGCAAGTCCATCGACGACGTGCGCCCGATCGTCGACGAGATCGACCGCAGGGTGCAGGCGCTCCTCGCGGAGTTGGCCCCTCCGGCCCCCGGCGTCCCGGTGGAGGGCACCCGATGACCGCTCGGAGCCACCGGCGTCGCGGGCAGGCCTGACGCGGCGCGACACTTGAGCCGTGACCATCGGATTCCTCCACACCGCCGACGTGCACACCGACACCTTCACCGGGTTGCTCGCCGAAGTGTCACCGGGGCGGCCCTCCACACACGTGGTCGATCAGGGGCTCCTGGCCGAGGCACGGAGGCGCGGGGGTGTCGACGAGGAACTCACGGAACTGCTCACGGCTCGACTGAAGGAGGCGGCGAGGGGAGCCTCCGTGGTCGTCTGCACGTGCTCGACCATCAGCGGACCGGCAGAACTGCTCTCACGGGCGGCAGGGGTTCCAGTCGTCCGGGTCGATCGACCGATGGCTGAACTGGCGGTCGACTCCGGTTCCCGGATCGCCGTGGTCGCTGCCCTGCGGAGCACCGTCGCACCTACCGTGGCGTTGCTCACCGACGTCGCACGGCTCCAGGGTCGGACTCCGACGATCGACGAGGTGGTGCTCCCCGACGCCTGGTCCCTCTTCGAGGATGGTGACCTGTCCGGCTATGCGATCGCGATCGCCACGGCGGTTGACTCCCTCGACCCGCGTACGGACGTCGTCGTCCTCGCCCAAGCCTCGATGGCCGCCGCCGTGCCTCGATGCACGACGACCGCCCCCGTCCTGAGCAGCCCACGGTCGGCGGTGGAGGCGGCGGTGGCACTCGCCGGACCGTGACCCCCGCACGGCCCGTGCTCGGGTCGTGGCGGTCGGGGGGCTAGGCGCCGGCAGGCGGGTCGGGGTGGAGTGCGACCGGACCGGGTGGGGAGCTCGACGAGGCCCGGCGGATGGCGTCGATGTCCACCGCGGGCCCGATGATGACCAGCTCGTCCCCGGCGTCGAGCACCGTGCTCCCGTCCGGGACCAGCAGGTCGCGGCGCCTCTGGATGGTGGTCACGATGACGCTGGCCGGGAAGCCGGAGCGGCGGAGGGTCCGCCCGACGAGGTCTGACCCGGCGTCGATGAGGACCCGGTTGGCCCCGTCGTGCCCACCGACCGCATCCATGTCCTGCAGGCTCGACAACAGGCCCAGCCGGTAGCCGCGGACCACGTCGGTCACTCCGACGGTGCCGAGCACCTTGCGCTCGCCGTCGAGGACCGTGACCCAGTGGTCGGGGGACGTCGTCAGGGCGTCGAGGGCGACGTCGAGGTGGGCGTCGGCGGCCACGCTGGGCGCCGACGTGTCGACGACGGCGTCGAGCGGTCGCTCGGTCGCCCCGTCGGCCGAACCGAGCGACTGCTGCGTCACCGTCCCTTCGAAGCGGCCCTGGTCATCGACCACCGGGGCACCGGAGACCCCGGCCTGCTCGAGCTGTCGGGAGGCCGCAGCCGCGGTCGAGCCCGCCGCGATCACGAGCGGATGTGGGGCCATGGCGTCGCTGACCACGACGGCCGACAGGACCGGCATGCCCGTCAGCAGTCGCCGGGCCGGTGCATCGGCCCGACTCCGGAGCTGGCTGCGGTAGATGGTGTCGTCGCCCCGCCGGACGATGAACCAGGCCAGGCCGACGGCGATCATCGCCGGTGCCAGGATCGAGAGGCTGCCGGTCATCTCCGCCACCATCAGCATCACCGCCAGTGGCGCCCGGGAGATGCTCCCGAAGCAGCACATCATGCCCACGATGACGAACGGCGCGGGGTCGTGGAACATCGACGGGACGAGCGGCTCGAACAGTCGCCAGACCGATGCGCCGATGAAGGCGCCGATGACCATGCCCGGGCCGAAGATGCCCCCCGAGCCACCCGAGCCGATCGAGAGGCCGGTGGCCAGGATGCGGGCGAACGGCAGGACGAGCACGATCCACAGTGGAAGGGTGAGGAGATGGGGTCCGAGCCCCTGTTGGATCCATCCGTACCCCGTCCCGAGGACCTCGGGGATCGCCAGTCCGATGCAGCCCACGATGACGCCGCCGATGGCGGGCTTGATCCACCGGGGAAGCCGCATCCGGCCGAAGATGCCCGAGATCCCGTAGAAGCCCTTGGCGTAGAGCAGACCGACGAGGCCACCCAGTACCCCGATCAGGGCGAACCAGACCAGATGGGTCGGATCGGTGAAGTGGTAGCTGGTGTTGTAGCCGAACAGCGGCGTGTACCCGACGGCCGCACCGAAGATCACGTAGCCGACGACGGAGGCGACGAAGCTGGGCAGGAGTGCGGTCGCATCGACGTCGTCCCGGTAGAGGATCTCGGTGGCCAGTACGGCGCCGCCGAGTGGGGCGCCGAAGATGGCACCGATGCCCGAACCGATGCCGGTGACCACGGCGATCCGGGCGTCGGCCGGACTCAGGTCCAGCTCCCGGGCCAACAGGGAGGCGAAGCCGGCGCTGATCTGGCCGGTAGGGCCCTCGCGACCACCGGAGCCGCCCGACCCGATCGTCAGGGCCGACGCGACGATCTTGACGACCACGGCCCGGAACCGGATGCCCCGGGGATTGTGGTGGACGGCCGAGATGGCAGCGTCGGTGCCGTGGCCTTCGGCCTCCGGGGCGAACCGGAACACCAGGATCGCCCCGAGCAGCGCACCGAGCCCCACCACCAGGGGCAGCGCCCAGGGCCGCGTGAAGTAGGCCGAGGCGGCATGGCCGCCCTCACCGGTCGGCGTGGGCGGGTGATAGCCGGCCAGCACACCGAGGAAGAGGTGGGTACAGGCGAGCAGCGCCTCGTAGAAGACGATGGCCCCCGTCCCGGCCATCGCCCCGATGAGCACGCCGAGCACCAGCCACTTCTGCAGATAGGAGGCACGCGACAGCGAACGGGAGGCGCTGGTCATGGCGGCCCGCCAGGAGGACCGTCGGAGGAGGGTCATGCGGCCACGCACCCGGCGCGCATCTACAGGTCCCATCCGGCCGACCAGTCCTGCTCGGGCACTTCGCCCGCCGCGGAGGCGAGGCGCTGGAGGGCGTCGACCAGTGCAGCCTGCTGATCACGGGGGATCGACCGGAGCAGCGTCGCGATCTCCGTCCGGCGTCGCTCGGTGACGGCGTCGACCAGCTCCCGGCCACCTCGGGTGAGGGTGAGTCGGATCGACCGGCGATCGCCACGCTCGTGGCGGCGGGCCACCAGCCCCTTGCGGACCAGGCGGTCGCACATGCGGGTGGCGGTCGACGGCGTGACGTCCACCGCTTCGGCCAGGGTGGCCAGGCTCTGGGGACCCCGGGACGCCAGGACCACGAGCGTGCGGAACTGGGTGAGGGTCACCTCCTCGGCGACGTCCCCCAACGAGCGTGCTGCCACGGCCACCAGCACCCGGCTGGCGCTGAGCACCGCGTCGACGACGGCGTCGCGCGAGGCCCGCGGAGACACAGCTTCATCACGCATAGGCAAACTATTGTACTAGCCAATGATATCGGCCGGGACGGGGCGCGACGCCCTGCCCCACCGATGACGAGTGCTCCCTCGGGACGGGTGCGCGACGGGGCGACCCCCATGGCCACCGGGCTCAGTACGAGCGGCCCACCACCGCCGTCAGCGGGCCTTCGTCCGTCCCCGCGACGCCGCTCCCGTGGTCCCCACCGTCGGCCGACTGGAGGCAACGCACGCTGACGGACTCGCCGGCCAGTTCGACTTCCCCGGCCTCACCCAGTGTCGACCAGGGGATCCGACCGAACCCCGTCCTCGCGGCCTCGACCGCCTCAGCCGCGGTCGACACCTCGAACGTCCGGGCCCGGCGAAAGGCCAACGCCTCGTCCCTCAGTTCGCTGCCGGTCCGGGCGAGGATCGCCATCGCCTCGGCCGCTGCCGACTCGACGGCCACCGTGGTCTTGGATCGATCGTGGCGGCTCACCACGGTCGCGTTGCCGGCGGCCAGGTCCCGTGGTCCGATCTCGATCCTGGCCGGCACGCCCTTCAGCTCCCAGTCCACCGAGCGCCGCCCGAACGACGTGTCCACCCGGTCGTCGAGGCGGACCCGGTGACCGGCTCCGACGAGTGCCGCCACCACGGTCTCGGCCGCCACCCGGGCGGCCGGATCCTCCCGGACGAGGAGCACGACCACCTCGACCGGAGCCAGGTCCGGTGGCAGGCGGAGACCGGCGTCGTCGCCGTGCGCCATGACCAGGGCGCCGATCAGACGGGTCGAGACACCCCACGAGGTCTGCCAGACGTACTCCTGGGCACCGCCGGCCGCACTGGCGAACCGGATGTCGAAGGCCCGGGCGAAATTCTGGCCCAACTCGTGGCTCGTCCCCATCTGCAGGGCCTTCCCATCGCCCATCATCCCCTCGCAGGTCCAGGTCCGGATGGCGCCTGCGAACCGCTCCCGCGCCGTCTTCTGGCCGGTGAGGACGGGGATGCAGGCCACGTCGACCATGGTGTCGACGTAGACGTCGGTCAGGATCCGCCGGGCATAGTCCCTGGCGTCGGTCTCGGTGGCATGTGCGGTGTGACCCTCCTGCCACAGGAACTCGCTGGTGCGGAGGAAGAGACGGGGCCGCAGCTCCCAGCGGACCACGTTGGCCCACTGGTTGATCAGGAGCGGTAGGTCCCGGTAGCTCTGCACCCATTTGGCGAAGTAGCTGTTGATGACCGTCTCGCTCGTCGGTCGGACCACGACCGGCTCCGCCAGCTCGACGCCACCGCCGTGGGTGACCACGGCCAACTCGGGACTGAATCCCTCCACGTGTTCGGCCTCGAGCCGGAAATAGGATTCGGGGATGAGGAGTGGGAAGTAGGCGTTCTCGGCCCCGGCGTCCTTGATCCGGGTGTCGAGCGCCGCCTGCAGCCGCTCCCAGATGGCGTAGCCCCAGGGCCGGATCACCATGGAACCCCGGACGGGGCCGTTGTCGGCCAGCTCGGCCCTGGCGACCACCTCCTGGTACCACCGGGGGAAATCGACGCTCCGGGGAGTGAGGCCCCCCTTGGTGGAAGGAGCGCCGGTTGCGGAAGGTGCGCTGGAGCCTGCGTTCATGGCACTGCAGGATACCGGCGCCGGGCTGCCGTCCCCCAGGGCGTGGTCACGGCCCGAGCCTCGTGACTCACCCCCGCCGCACGGCGGCGCGAGCGGCCCTCCGCCGGCCACCGGGACGGGCGTGCCGCGCGGGGGTCAACTACTCTCCACCCGACCGGCCGACACGGGGCGGAGTTCCACCATGGACCTGAACCTTTCCGACGAACAGCACGAGGTCGTCTCGGCCGTGCGTTCCTTCCTCGCCGACCGCTGCCCGCCGGACGTCGTGCGGGCCAGCGAGCCGGACGGCTTCGACGCCGGCCTGTGGGCCGCCCTCTGTGAGATGGCCGGGCCCACCATCGGTGTGCCCGGGGAGCTGGGCGGAGGTGGCGCCTCCCTGCTGGACCTCGAGCTCGTGTGCGAGCAGATCGGCGGCTTCCTGGCCCCGGTGCCGTTCATCGAGGGCGCCGTGGCCTGTCGGGTCCTGGCGTCGTCCGGCGACCCGGGGCGCCGGTGCCTCGACGGGCTGATCGCCGAGCCGGCCACGGTCGTCACCTGCGCGCTCCGCCCGGCGGCGCAAGGGACGGCCACGCTGGTCCCCTACGGACCCGTCGCCGCCGCGCTCGTGGCCATGGACGCCGGCGACCTGGTCCTCGTCGAGGGCGACGGCGACGGCGTGGCCCGGGCCAACCTCGGATCGTCGTCCCTGGCCGATCGCTCCCTCCGGGGTCCGGGCCGCTCCGTGCTCGCCACCGGGGAGATCGCCCGGGCGGCCTTCGGGCGGGCGCTCGACGAGTGGCGCACCCTGATGAGCGGCGCGCTCGTCGGCCTGGGCGAGGCGGCGCTGGCCATCGGGGTCGAGTACGCCAAGCACCGCGTCCAGTTCGGCGCGCCGATCGGGTCCTACCAGTCGATCGCCCGCGACCTGGCCGATGCCGCCACCCTGGTGGACGGTGCACGGCTCCTCGCCCGCGAGGCGGCGTGGGCCCGGGACGACGACGGGGAGCAGTTCGCCGCCCTGGCGTCGATGGCCTTCCTCTTCGCCACCCGGGCGGCCCGCCGCGCCAGCAATGTGGCGCTGCACGTGCACGGCGGGTACGGCTTCACCCTGGAGTACGACATCCAGCTCTACTACCGTCGGGCCCAGGCGTGGCCGCTCCGTCTCGGCGACCCCCGACGCGGTTCGGCGGACCTGGCCGACGCCCTCTTCGGACCGGTGGAGGCCCGCTGATGGACTTCCGCCTCGGACCCAAGAGCGACGCCTTCCGCGCCGAGGTGCGCGCCTTCCTCGACGAGCACCTCGACGAGGAGACGATCGAACGGGCCCACCGCAGCGGCACCAACCACGACAAGGAGTTCCACCGGTCCATCGGCCAACAGGGCTGGCTGGCCGCCACGTGGCCGGCCGAGTACGGCGGCCAGGAGCGGGACCCCTTCGAGATGACCGCCCTGCGCGACGAGCTCCGCCTGGCCGGCGCGCCGACCGACGGCATGGGACTGTCCGTCATCGTCTGCCAGACGATCCGCCGGGTGGCCACCGAGGAGCAGAAGGCCGACTTCCTGCCACGCGCCCTGGCCGGTGAGATCTGCATGTCGCTGGGCTACAGCGAGCCCGACTCCGGCTCGGACGTGGCCTCCATCACGACCACGGCCACCCGCGACGGCGACGAGTGGGTCATCAACGGGCAGAAGATGTTCACGACGCTCGCCCACGTGGCGGACTACGTCTTCCTGCTGGCCCGCACCAACCACGACGTACCGAAGCACAAGGGGCTGACCATGTTCCTGGTGCCACTGGACTCGCCGGGCATCGAGATCCACCCGGTCCACACCGTCGGCGGCGAGCGGACGAACGCCACCTTCTACACCGGCGTGCGGGTGAGCGACCACCACCGGATCGGCGAGGTCGACCGGGGCTGGGACGTCATGACCGTCGCCCTCACCTTCGAACGGGGCGGGTTCGGCCTCAGCGAGGCCGACCGGGTCTGGGAGCAGGCCGTCGCGTGGGCGACGGCGACCCGGCGGCCCGACGGGACCCGGGTCATCGACGACCCCCACGTCCGCGAGCGCCTGGCCACCATGCGCACGAACAACGAGGTGGCCCGGCTCCTCGCCTACCGCACCTCGTTCGTGGCGGCCACCGGCGGGCTACCCGGGGTCGAGGGCTCGATGCACAAGCTGTTCTACGCCGAGTCGATGACCTCGGACGCCGCCGAGCTGGTCGACATGCTCGGTGCCGAGGGCGTTCTCCAGCGCGGCGAGGACGGGGCCCCGGTCGACGGCTGGGTCGAGCACCTCTTCCGCCACGCCGCGGTGACCACCATCTACGGGGGCACGAGCGAGATGCAGCGCTCCATCATCGCCGAGCGGGGCCTCGGGCTCCCGCGGTCCGGCCGCTGACGCCGGGTCTCCCGAGACGGGCCCCTACGCCGTCCTCGGCGGCTCCCGGGAGCGGCCCGATGGTATCGTCGGGGCATGGCCCCGCAGGGCGAGGACGGCACTTCCGGCATCAGTTCCGGCATCGGGCCCACCGGTGGCGGCGACCGGCAAGCACCCGCCGGGCGCCCGGCCGGTGCCTCGGGGGACCGAGGGTCCATGTCCGCCTATGACGGTCCCGTCTTCGATGCCGACAACCACCTGTACGAGACCGCCGACGCGCTCACCCGCTACCTCCCGACGGACTACGACGGCTTCGTCAGATACGTGGAGGTCGACGGCCGCACCAAAATCGCCGTCAACAACCACATCTACGAGTCGATCCCGAATCCCACCTTCGAGGTCGTGGCCCCACCGGGATCGTTCGCCGACTACTTCGCCGGCAAGAACCCCGAGGGGAGGACCCTGCGCGAGATGGCCGGCACACCGATGCGGTCGATCGACGCGTTCCGGTCCGCCGAGCCCCGGCTCCGACTGCTCGACGAGCTCGGCATCGACGCCGCCCTCATGTTCCCCACCCTGGCCAGCCTCGTCGAGGTCCACCTGCTCGACGACCCCGAGGCGACCTGCACGATCATCCACGCCTACAACCAGTGGCTGTTCGACGAATGGCCGTTCGCCTACCGACAGCGGATCTTCACCACGCCGGTGGTCAACCCGTGCATTCCCGACCGCGGGATCGCGGAGCTCGAGTGGGCCCTCGAACGCGGGGCCAGGGTCGTGCTGTTGCGGCCCGGCGCGGTAGCCGGCACCCGGGGCACCCGGTCCCCGTTCCTCCCGGCCTTCGACGACTTCTGGCGCGCGGTCGAGGAGACGGGCGTGCTGGTCGCCATGCATGCCTCCGACTCCGGCTACCAGCGCCACGCCAACGAATGGGAGGGGGAGGACCGGGCCATGATGCCCTTCGCGCCCCGTCCCTTCAGCGACGCCGTCAACACGGGCCGGCCCATCAACGATGCCGTGACCTCGGCCATCTGCCACGGGATGCTGAGCCGCTTCCCGGGCGTGCGCCTGCTGAGCGTGGAGAACGGCGGGAGCTGGGCGCTGCACTGCCTCAAGGCGATGGAGAAGACCTACGGGAAGATGCCGCAGGCCTTCGCCGAGCACCCGAGGGACGTCTTCCTCCGCAACATCTACATCAACCCGTTCTGGGAGGACTCGCTCGAGGCGCTCATCGACGTCATGACCCCGGACCACATCCTCTTCGGATCGGACTACCCGCATCCCGAGGGGCTGGCCGAACCGTTCGAGTGGGCGGCGGAGGTGTCCGCCCTCTACCCCGCGGACGACGTGCGCAAGATCATGGGCGCGAACCTGTACGGCCTGCTCGGCCTCGACGTGCCCGCCTGAGCCGGGGCCGCCGCCTCCTCCCTAGGCGGGAGGTGCGTCGCCGTCGGGCCAGGGTGGCCACATCGCCCGGAAGCCGAACGTGGTCAGCTCGATGAGCTGGCCGTCGGGGTCCCGGATCATGATGGCCCGGCCCCCCATGTCGGTGTCCTCGAGGATGTCGCCGCCGGCGGGTCGGACCCTGGCCAGGACGGCCCCCATGTCGTCGGTGGCCACCGAGAGATGGGTCAACCCCAGGTCGTTCATCACCCGCCGGGGGGCGGCGTGCACCCCGGCCCCGGCATGGTGGATCAGCTCGAGGACGAACCTGCCGCTGACCAGGTAGACGGCCGTCGAGCCGACCGGTGGGGGAATCTGCATCAACGGTGCGGCCGCCTCGTCGGGCACGTCGAGCTCCCACCAGTAGCGGAACCCGAGGACGTCCTCGTAGAACCGGCGGGACCGGTCGAGGTCGCTGACGCAGATCCCGATGTGGTTGAAGGAGACGGCCTCGCCGTCCCCGGAGTCAGGTGCCATGGGCGACCCTCCCGGTCGTGGTCATGCGGGTCGGGAGGACGGGCGCTCCTCCAGGATGACCGTCTTCGTCTCGAGGAACGGCAGCAGCCCCTCGGTCCCGCCCTCGCGCCCGATGCCCGACTGCTTGAAGCCGCCGAAGGCGATGCCGAAGTCGGTGCGGAACGAGTTGTGCCCGACGGTGCCGGCCCGCAGCTGGCCGGCCACCTCGCGGGCCCGGTCCACGTCGGCGGTGAACACCGAGGCGTTGAGCCCGTAGACGGTGTCGTTGGCGATGGCGACGGCGTCCCGCTCGTCCCGCGCGGGGATGACACTGAGGACGGGGCCGAAGATCTCGTCCCGGGCGATGGTCGACGAGTTGTCGACGTTGCCGAACACCGTCGGCTCGACGAACCAGCCCCGGTCGAGATGGGCCGGGCGCCCCCCGCCGATGGCCAACGTCGCCCCCTCGGCCACCCCCTTGTCGATGTAGCCGAGCACCCGGTCGCGCTGGCGGCTGACGGCCAGGGGCCCCATCTGCGACTCGGGGTCGAACTGGTTGCCCACCCTCACCTGGGAGAAGGCTCCGGCCAGGGCGTCCACCAACTGGTCGTGGCGTCGGCGGGACACGACGATCCGGGTCAGCGAGGAGCACACCTGGCCCGTCATCATGCACTCGGCCTGGGCCAGCGTGGCGGCCGTCGTGTCGAGGTCGGCGTCGTCGAGGACGACGGCGGCGGACTTGCCCCCGAGCTCGAGGGTGACGCGGGCGATCCGCTCGCCGCAGAGCGAGGCGATCCGCCGGCCGGCCGCCGTCGAGCCGGTGAAGGTGATCTTGTCGACTCGCGGGTCGCGCACCAGCAGCTCGGACACCTCGCGGTCGGCGGTGACCACGTTGAGGACCCCGGGGGGCAGGCCGATCTCGTCGGCGACCTCGGCCAGCAGGTAGCCCTCGCCCGGTGCCTCGGGCGACGACTTGAGGACCACCGTGCACCCGGCGACGAGGGCCGGGGCGATCTTGTAGCTGATCAGGGTCGTCGGGCCGTTCCACGGGATGATGGCCCCGACCACGCCGACGGGCTCGCGCACGAGCAGGCCGAACCCGGGCTGGCTGGGCGTCGCGTCGCTCTCCCACGGGAACGTGTCGGCCAGGCCCGCGTAGAAGTCGAAGGTGCGGGCGGCGCCTGCACCCGCGAAGCCGGCGATCCGGTGCAGCACCCCGGACTCACGGGGCCAGATCTGCCCGATCTCCTCGCCGCGGTCGGCCAGGCCGGCGCCGAGGGCCCGGAGGAACTCGGCCCGCTGGGCATGGGTCAGCCGGGGCCAGGGCCCCTCGTCGAACGCCCGGCGGGCGGCCGCCACGGCCCGGTCCATGTCCGCCTCCCGGGCCTCGGCCACGCTGAAGAAGTGCTCCTCGGTCCCCGAGTCGATCACGTCGATGGTGGCATCCGAGCTCGGCGCCACCCACTCGCCGCCGATGAAGAACCGGTCGGCGTGCCGGATGGGTGCGGTCGTGTCGTTCCCCAGTGCCATGGTGTCCTCCTCTTGGTGCTGCCAGTCTGCACCGTCGATGCGGCGGAGACGGGCGACGGTCTAGCCGGCGATCCCCACGATCGGCTGGTTGAGCGTCAGTGCCGCCGTCGAACCGTCGTACAACGCGTCGCCGTAGGCGAACACCCCGCCGTCGGAGGCGACCAGCCAGTACCCCCGGCCGTCCGGTGTCGCCGCCATGCCCACCACGGGCTGGTCGAGGTGTACGCCCCCGGCCGAGCCGTCGAAGGCGGCGTCGCCGTAGGCGAACACCCCGCCGTCGGAGGCGACCAGCCAGTACCCCCGGCCGTCCGGCGTCGCCGCCATGCCCACGATCGGACTGTTGAGGGGCATGCCCCCCGCCGAGCCGTAGAACGCGGCGTCGCCGTAGGCGAACACCCCGCCGTCGGAGGCGACCAGCCAGTACCCTCCACCGTCCGGTGTCGCCGCCATGCCCACGATGGGACTGTTGAGCGGGGTGCCCCCCGCCGAGCCGTCGAACGCGGCGTCGCCGTAGGTGAACACCCCACCGTCGGAGGCGACCAGCCAGTACCCTCCGCCGGTCGGCGTCGGCGCCATGCCCACGATGGGTCGGTTGAGCGGTGTGCCCCCCGCCGAGCCGTCGAAGTCGGCGTCGCCGTAGGTGAACACCCCACCGTCGGAGGCGACCAGCCAGTATCCCCGGCCGTCCGGTGTCGACGCCATGCCCACGATGGGTTCGTCGAGGTGTATCCCCCCCGCCGAGCCGTAGAAGCCCGCGTCGCCGTAGGAGAACACCCCGCCGTCGGAGGCGACCTCGTGGTACGAGTCGTACTGGGTGGTCGGTGCGGGGGTGGGGAGCGCCCCGAACCCGAGGATGTGACCGTCCTGGGTGCCGACGTAGACGCGGTTCCCTCCGATGCCGGGCGGGTTGAACTTGGTGCCCGTGCCGATCGGCCACTGTCCGATCATCCGGAGCGTCCCGTCCTCCGGTACCGGGTCGTAGGCCTGCAGTGTCGAGCCGGGGTCACCGGCGCCGTCCATGTGGACGATCCAGAGGACCGCGGAGCCCGAGGTCGTGCCGTCTGACGTGATCACCGGGCTCGACGTCCCGAACCCCGTCGACGGAGGCGACGTGAGGACCGGGGTCAGCGCCGGCGTCGTGGTGCCGGTCACCTGGTACGCATCGAGCCCTCCGGGCGTGTCCTCGTTGGTCGCGGTATTGATGTAGATGTAGCCCCCGTCGCCGGGCCAGACGCCAGCGGTCGACCACACGCGCCCGGCGGCCCCGGCGGGCCCGTACTCGGAGACGGCGCCGTCGGTGTCACCCGGTCCGGTCTCGAAGCCCCCCAGCGAATCGCGGTTCAGGAGATAGGCCCGTCCCTCCTTGCCATCCATGAACACGAGGTCCGGGTCGTCGGTGCCCGCGCCGAATTCGGGCGGCAGCACCACCGGGGCACCCGTCCCGAGGTCATAGTCACCCGAGTCGAGGTAGGCGGCGTTTGAGGGCGTGAAGAAGTCGGTCGCCTTCAGGCTGCCGTCGGGCTGGACGGCGAGCCGGATGACCGAGCTGGCCAGGTTGGCCGGCGGGTCCGTCCCGGGCGTCGGTCCCGAGGGATAGGTCGCGTCGAAGGCGTTCCCCGTCGACAGCAGGATCTGACCGGGCCCGTCGGACACCAGCCCACCACCGGACTGCCAGACCCCGCCGCCGTTGTTGGTGTTCGTGCTGTCGGCGGCCCACAGGGTGGTCTGGTGTCCCGTGGTGGACACGCCTGCGACCAGGCCGCCGTAGGGGAGGTCGTCACAGTGGGACGCGAACCCCGCGTACACCACGCCCCCGAGGAGCAGGAGCCCCGGCCGCTGCAGCTCCTGGGTCGCCGAGAAGGACTGGGCCGGGTCGTTCTGGGCCGGCCCCTGGATCTGCACGGGGAATCCCGGCTCCTCGTCGCCGGTGGCAGGGTCGATGGCATGCATGAAGTAGCCGACCGGGCCGCTGTCGCCCGACAGGTACGCGTCACTCGTCAGGTAGGCGATGCCCGTCGCCGGGTCCACCGTGGGCGTGGAGGTGATCCCGACGTCCGGGGCGAGATCGGTGCAGGTGGTCTCGATGAAGGGCTGACCCAGCTGCCGCGACCACCGGATGGCCCCGGTCGCCGGATCGAGCCCGTAGATCCAATTCGTCTCGGTACCGACCAGCAGCGTGCCGTCGTCGAGCAGCGGCTGGGCGTAGACCTGACCGTTCACCGCGGTCGAGAAGATGCGCCCGAACCCGGACGACCCGACGAGGGCCGGGGTCAGGCCGGACTCGTTCGGGTACCAGCCGTCCCGGGAGTCGTCGCCCCGGTTGGTCGCCCCGTCCGGGAACTCGGTCGACACCGCGGGCCGCACCACGGCGCGTCCGGGTGTCGCCCCGGAGGCACCGGCCGGCGACGCTCCGGTGGCGACGACGAAGAGGACGGCGATCGACGCAGCCGCCAGTCGGCCCGTACGGAGGAGTCGGAGGGGTCGGCGTCGTTGCTGGGGGCGAGCCATGGTCCGTGGCCTTTCGGTCGTCGTCGATCGGCCTGCGCTGGTTCGGGCGCCGACAGTGCGCACGATCACCCGAACCCGCTCTCCAGTCCGTAAGGAATGGGAGAGCATCGCATATCCGGGCCGGGCGGACATCGACTCGTTCCAGGCCGTCCGCCACGGCGGGCCGGGACGCCGGGGCGGCGTCGTCCACCACGTCGCCCGGGGCCGGGCTCCCGGCCACGGCTGCCACCCCTGGTGACCCTCTGACCCTGCCGCCCCTCCTACCGGGTGTCCGGGACGGCCGGGAGCCGGCCGCCCGGCGGTCCCGGGGCCACGTCGAGGACGACCTTCCCCACCACCTGCCCGTCGGCCACCAGGGCCAGGGCGGCGGCCACGTCGTCGAGGGCGTACGAGGCCCCGAGCAGCGGGCTCACCTCCCCCGCGGCCAGGAGCGCCCACAGCTCGTCGTCGTTGCGGACCAACTCGTCGGGGCGGTGCTCGGCGAAGTCCCGGAACTGGAAGCCGAGTACCTGGCAGCCCTTCAACAGCACCAGGTTGAGCGGGATCCGCGGGATCTCCCCGGAGGCGTAGCCCACGGTCACGAAGCGGCCGCCCCAACAGAGCGCTCGCAGGGCGGCCTCGGCCAGGTCGCCGCCGACCGGGTCGACCACGACGTCGGCTCCCCCGGGGAGCAACTCCTCGAGCCTGGCGCGCACGTCGGTGGTGGTGTGCTGGACCAGGTTGGTGGCACCGGCCTCCTGGGCCGCCTCCAGCTTGGCCGACGACGAGGCCACCGCCGTCACCGTGGCCCCGAGACGGCGGCCCAGGCTGACCGTCGCCAGTCCGACGCCGCCGCCCGCGCCGAGGACGACCAGGTCCTCGCCGGCCTCGAGGTGGGCGACCGAGCGGAGCACGTGGTTCGCCGTCCGCCAGGCCACGCCGAAGGCGGCGGCGTGGCGGTCGTCGACCCCCGGCGGCACGACCCGGACGGCGCCGGCCCCGACGACCACCTCCTCGGCGAAGGCGCCGACCAGCACGGTGCCGGCCACCCGGTCGCCGGCGGTCAGCCCGACGACGCCGTCGGCCACGTACTCGACCACGCCTACGAACTCGCTACCCGGGACGAACGGCGGCGGCACGGTGACCTGGTAACCGTCGGCCACGAGGAGCACGTCGGGGAAGTTGACCGCCGCCGCCCGCACCCGGACCCGGACCTGGTCGGCACCGAGCCCCGGCGCCGGGAACTCCTCGACCGTGACCATCTCGGGCCCGCCGTAGGCACGGCAGACGGCGGCCCGCACGTCAGCGGCCCCGCCACACCGGGTCGCGCTTGTCCACGTAGGCCCGGGCGCCCTCCAGGGCGTCCTCGCTGGCGAAGACCACCGACGACCATTCGGCCTGGCGCCGTCGGGCGGCGGCCGGGTCCGACGCGCTGAGCCGGACGAGCTCCTTGGACGCGGCCAGTCCCAGGGGGCCGTTGGCCGCGATGCGCCCGGCCATGTCCAGGGCCGCGGCCCACACCTCGCCGGGGGCCACCACGGCGTTGACGAGGCCCACCTGGTAGGCACGGGCGGCGTCGACGAGATCGCCGGTGAGGGTGAGCTCGAGGGCGATCGCCGTCGGTATCCGGTTGCCGATCAGGGCGCCGCCTCCGGCGGCGAAGAGCCCGCGCTTGACCTCGGGCAGGCCGAAGCGGGCCTCGCTCGAGGCGATGACGACATCGCAGCCGAGCAGCAGCTCGAGACCGCCGGCCACCGCGGAGCCGTTGGCCGCGCCCACCACGGGGACGGTGACCTCACCCCGCAGCAGCCGGTGGAAGGCCTCCGTCGACTCGCCCGGGGTGGACCCGGGCACGTCGCCCTGGGCGAAGGACCTGAGGTCCATGCCCGAACAGAAGGCGCGCTCGCCGGTGCCGGTGAGCACGACCGCCCGGACGTCGGGGTCGCCCTCGGCCTCGAGGATCGCTGTGCCGAGCGCGTCGAGCAGGCTCGTCGTGAGGGAGTTGCGGGCTTCGGGCCGGTTGAGCCGGAGCAGGGACAGCGCGCCCCGGCGCTCGCACACCAGCTCGGCGTCGGGCCCGCTCATCGGCCGTAGTCCGTGGTCTCGGCCAGGTCGGCGGCGCCCCGCATCAGGTCGAGCACCACCGGCCCGTAGACCTGGAGCACGGGATCGTCGCCGGCCCGCTGGTAGCCCTGCTCGAGGACGACGGCGAGCTTCCACTTGGCCAGGACGCAGTAGTAGTCGATGTCGTCGACCTGGCGCCCGGACACCTCGGTGTACCGCTCGAGGAGGGCCGTGCGGGACGGCATGCCCGTCATGTCGACGTAGGAGATGCCCGACGCCTCGCCGGGATCCTCCGGCCAGCCGTTGACCACCCAGGCCAGGTCCAGCTTGGGGTCGCCGACCGTGCCCATCTCCCAGTCCACGATGGCCGCCATCGTGGCCGGCGCCCCGTGGCGGTACATGACGTTGGCGAACTGGTAGTCGCCGTGCATGAGCCCGGGGACGAAGTCGATCGGCCGGTGGGCACGCAGCCAGGCCGACGCCTCGTCGAAGCCGGGCAGCTCCCGGCCCTTGATCCGGTCGAGGAACGCCGTCCACCGGTCGACCTGGCGCTCGTGGAATCCCTCCGGGTGTCCGAGGTCCGAGAGGCCCTTCCCCTTCCAGTCGACCCGCGACAGCAGCGAGATCCCGTCGACCAGCTCGAAGGCCAGTCCCTTGCGGGCCTCGAGGTCGGCGTCGAAGGGCGCCGGCCACCCGTCGGTGTTCATCGGCGACCAGCCGTCGACGTACCCCATCAGGTAGAAGGTGCGCCCGAGCACGGCCGGATCGTCACAGGCGGCGATGGCCGTGGTGTGCGGGACGTCGGTCCCGTCGAGGGCCTCGATGATCCGCCACTCGCGCAGGATGCCGGCATCCCGGGTCCCGGGGGCCGACGGCGGGGGGATCCTGAGGGCGGCGTGCACGTCGCCCCGGCGGATCTCGTAGATCTCGTTCTGGGTCCCACCGGACACGAAGGCGGACTCGACGGGCTCCCCCACCCCGAGCCCCCGGCCGTCCATCCACGTGGCCAGGCGTCCGATGTCGATCATCAGAAGTTCCCCACTTCGTGCTCGAGGAGTGCGGCGAACTTCTCGCGTGCCGCCTCGCGGCGCTTCGGGAGGTGCTGGGTCGGCCACAGGTCGTCGGTGGCCCGGTGGTCCCGCAGCACCTGGCGGGCGACCGTCACCTTGTGCACCTCGGTGGGGCCGTCGGCGAGGCCCATCACGCTGGCCGCGACCAGCATCGAGGGGAAGGGCATCTCGTTGCTGATGCCGAGCGCGCCGTGGACCTGGATGGCCCGCCAGGCGATGTCGTGGAGCACGCCGGGCATCAGGACCTTGATGGCGGCGATGTCCTTGCGCACCCTCAGGTAGTCGTTGTGCTTGTCGATCAGCCACGCCGTGTACAGCACGTAGAGGCGGAACTGCGTCAGCTGGGCGTAGGAGTCGGCGATGTAGCCCTGCACGAACTGCTTGTCGGCCAGCAGGCCGCCGGACACCTGACGGCTGAGGGCCCGCTCGCACATGGCGTCCAGCGCCCGGCGGGCCAGCCCGATGGTGCGCATGGCGTGGTGGATGCGGCCGCCACCGAGCCGGGTCTGGGCGATGGCGAAGGCCTGGCCCTCCCCGCCGAGCAGTGCCTCGGCGGGGAGCCGCACGCCGTCGTAGTGGATGAGGGCGTGCGATCCGTGGCCCACGGGCTCGCCGGCCAGGCCCACGTCGCGGACGATGTCGATGCCCGGCGTGTCGGAGGGGACCAGGAACATCGACATGCCCTGGTAGACGGACACGTCGGGGTCCGTGACGGCCATCACGATGAGGAACGCCGCGGTCCGGGCATTGGAGGAGAAGAACTTCCAGCCGTCGAGCACCCACTCGTCCCCGTCCCGGTAGGCACGGGTCTCGAACAGGGCGGGGTCCGAGCCGCCCTGGGGCTCGGTCATCGAGTAGCAGGAGAAGATCTTCCCCTCGAGGAGCGGGTGCAGGTAACGCTCCTTCTGCGCCGCGGTGCCGTAGTGGGCGATGATCTCGGCGTTCCCGGTGTCGGGTGCCTGGCAGCCGAAGATGACCGGAGCCCAGGAGGACCCGCCGAGGATCTCGTTGAGCAGCGAGAGCTTGAGCTGCCCGTGCCCCTGGCCGCCGAGCTCGGGACCGAGGTGGGTGGCCCACAGTCCCTGGGCCCGCACCTGGTGCTTCAGCGGGTCGATGATGGCACGCAGGGTCTCGTCGGGAGGCGTGAACTCGAGCCCCCGCCAGAGCATGTCGATCGGCTCCACCTCCGACCGCACGAACTCCTCCGCCCAGTCGAGCTTCGTCTGGTACTCGGCGTCGGTCTCGAACTCCCAGGCCATGGGCGTCTCCCCTCCCTCGTCAGCTGGCAGAATAACATTCCAATTATGGAGAATCCACCTCTGGAGGGTCAGAACGATGTTGCGTCGCGGATCGCCCGGCAGACGCTGGACCGGCGCAGGCCCGACTACACCGACGAGGTGCGCCGGCTGATCGACGCGGGACGCACCGTCATGCGCCGGTGCGGGACCGACTCCCGTCCGCGGGTGGCCGACATCGTCGCCGAGGCGGACCTGTCCAACGAGGGCTTCTACCGGCACTTCGCATCGAAGGACGCGCTCGTCGCCGCCATCCTCGACGACGGCACCGAGCGGCTGATCGGCTACCTCGCCCACCAGATGGCCAAGGAGTCCACGGCCGAGGGCAGGGTCCGCTGCTGGGTGGCGGGCATCATGTCCCAGGCGGCCGACGAGGAGAGCGCCGCCACCACCCTCGCCGTGCTCTGGAACGCGGCGAGCCTGGGCCGGACGATGGCCGCCACCCATACCTCGACGAGCGCCCGGCTGGCCACGCTGCTCCACCAGCCTCTCGTCGAGCTCCAGGACGTCGATCCCGAGCTCGACGCCGAGCTCATGGCCCACGCCGTGGTCGGCCGCCTCAACGACCTGCTGTGGGGACGGAGGGCGCCGACCCCGGCCGAGACCGACCGCCTGGTCGCCTTCTGCCTGGCCGCCAGCACCGCACGGCCCGGTGCGCGGTCACGGAGCGGGCAGGCCGGTGACTGACCGGGTCAGGCTGTCGTGCCGGGCCTGTCCGAGCCCACACCGTGGAGGATGAACTCCCAGAGCTCCTCGGCCGGGTCGGGGTCGTCCTGACGGACCGACGTGCCGCCGATGGTCGTCGAGAAGGCGTTGAACATGACCGCCTCGAGCACCATCCCGGCGACCGGGCTCCGGCGCAGACCGGGGCGGATGGACCCGGCCGCCTCGGCGTCGTCCAGGACCTCGCCGAACAGCGAGACGAGCGGGTCGAAGGCCAGGGCCGCCTCGGTGGGGTAGCTGGTCAGCAGCTGCTGCGCGAAGTCCACCATCACCCATGCGTTCGACAGCGGCTCCACCGGACCCCCGGGGAGGGGCGGACGGCACAGCCGGTAGTACTCGATCACGAAGCGGTGGATGCGCTCCAGCGGGTCGGTCTCCTGGTCGATCCTCTGGCTGAGGAACTCCGCCGTCGAGCGCACGGACTCCTCGAACAGGGCCAGCAGCAGCTCGTGCTTGCCCCCGAAGTACTGGTAGAAGAGACGCAGCGACTGTCCGGAGCGCTCGACCACCTCGTGCACCGTGAAGTCGCGCCCCGACTCACCCTCGTTCATCAGTTCCAGCGCCGCGTCGAGGAACCGCTGGAGGCGGTTCTCGGCCCGGGCCCGGGCCGTGAACAGCGACCGCGCCACGGCCTGCTCGCGCCGGCTCATCGTCTGCTCCCCGGTGACGGGCTCCTCGACGCCGACCTCACTCCCAGCCATCGCCGCCGAGTCTACTTGAGGCGGCGGAAATGCCGGACTCCTGGATCGCGACTCCTGACTTCCACCGCCCGCGACGTGTCGGGACCCCGGAGAGAACCTGGTTCTGAACCTGGTTCCGGGAGGTCGGCGGCGCCGCGCCGGCCGGGCCGACCACGTCCGAACGGCCGGCCGGGCCGCACCCCGGGCCCACGGTCCTCCCCCCGGGGCACTCCGAGAACCTCGTTGCTCAGATGGGAGAGTACGACTTCTGCCGGGACGTCGCCGACCGCCCCACGACCCCCGTCGGGCACGGTCGGCGGCGGTACTGGCGGCCACCTCGGGCGTGTGAGAACCTTCTTCTTGGCTGCGAGCACCGTCCGTCGCACTCGTCAGCGACCGGTGAGCTACCAGGGGGAGACGTGGCACAAGGACGACGACGGTGCGTCGGAGGCACCCCTTGCCCGCCGGGCACCGACAGCACGGTGGCGACGGGCGCCGGCCCCGTGAGCCGTCCCGACGTCGACCCGGAGGGAGACCCGTGACCACGACCGGCTCCGACATCTACTACGACCCGTACGACTTCGAGATCGACACCGACCCGTACCCGGTCTGGCGGCGCCTGCGCGAGGAGCTCCCGCTCTACTACAACGACCGCTACGACTTCTACGCGCTGAGCCGCTTCGACGACGTGGAGCGCGGCCTGGTCGAGTGGCGGACGTACAGCTCGGCCCGGGGCACGCTGCTCGAGATCATCAGGAGCGGCATGCAGATCCCCCCGGGCTCGATCATCTTCGAGGACCCACCGGGCCACAACATGCACCGGAGCCTGCTGTCGCGCGTGTTCACCCCCCGGAAGATGAACGCCATCGAGCCCAGGATCCGGGAGTTCTGCGCCCAGACCCTCGATCCGAAGGTGGGGGGCGACGGGTTCGACTTCGTCGCCGACCTCGGGGCCCAGATGCCGATGCGCGTGATCGGGATGCTGCTCGGCATCCCCGAACAGGACCAGCAGGCCTTCAAGGACGTCATCGACGACGGCCTCCGCCTGGCGGAGGGCACCATGCCCGACACGGCCAAGTACGGAGCCGGCATCGAGTCCGCCAACCTCGGCGAGTACATCGACTGGCGGGCCGAGCATCCCTCGGACGACCTGATGACCGAGCTCCTCCTGGCCGAGTTCGAGGACGAGACGGGCACCACCCGCCGGCTCAGCCGGGCCGAGGTCCTCAACCTCGTGAACCTCCTGGCCGCGGCCGGCAACGAGACGACGACCCGGCTCATCGGGTGGACCGGCAAGGTGCTCGCCGACCACCCCGACGAGCGCCGCAGGCTCGTGGAGGACCGGGGCCTGGTACCCAACGCCATCGAGGAGCTCCTGCGCTTCGAGCCGCCCTCCCCCACCCAGGCCCGGTACGTCATGGAGGACGTCGAGCACCACGGTCAGGTCGTCCCCGCAGGCAGCGTGATCCTGTTGCTCAACGGGTCCGGCAACCGCGACGACGCCAGGTTCCCCGACGGCGACCGCTTCGACGTGACCCGCAGGATCGACCATCACCTGGCGTTCGGCTACGGCCTGCACTTCTGCCTGGGCGCCGCCCTGGCCAGGCTCGAGGGGCGGGTGGCCCTCGACGAGGTGCTCCAGCGCTTCCCCTCGTGGGAGGTGGACTGGGACAACGCCGTGCAGGCCCGGACCTCGACGGTGCGGGGCTGGGAGAAGCTCCCGGTGGTCCTGGGCTGAACGGCGGACGCCGGGCCGGGTGGCGGTCGGGTCCGCGCACGGGTGTCGACGAGGAACGAGGTCGGTTCATGAAGGTTGTGGTGGTCGGAGCATCGAGCGGCCTGGGGCGCTGCATCGCCGTCGGACTGGGCCGGCGTGGTGACCGGGTCGCGCTCCTGGCGCGGCGCAAGGACCGCCTGGAGGACGCCGCGGCCGACGCCGGTCCCGGCGCCCTGGCCCTCACCTGTGACGTGACCGACGAGGAGTCGTGCCGGGCGGCGGTCGCCGGGGCCGTCCGTGGGATCGGGGGGATCGACGGACTGGTCTACGCCACCGGCGTCGGTCCGCTGGTGCGGATCGCCGACACCGACGCCGGGACCTGGCGGCGTACGTTCGACACCAACGTCATCGGCGCATCGCTCGTCACCGCGGCCGCCCTCCCCCACCTGGCCGCGTCGCAGGGGACCGCCGTCTACCTGTCGTCGGTCAGTGCATCCGACACACCCCCGTGGCCCGGGCTCGGCGCCTACGCCGTGAGCAAGGCCGCGCTCGACAAGCTGGTCGAGGCGTGGCGGGCCGAGCACCCCCGGATCGGGTTCACCCGGGTCACCGTCGGCGACTGCGCCGGCGGTGAGGGGGACGCCATGACCGGGTTCAACGCCGACTGGGACATGGACCTCGTGACCGAGGTGGCGCCCATCTGGCTGGCCCGCGAGTACATCGCCGGGGCGCTCCTCGAGGTGGACGAGCTCGTCGGGGTGGTCGAGACCGTCCTGCGACTGGGCTCGGCGACGAGCATCCCCTCCGTCGTCGTCGTGCCCCGGCGCCCCGCGTGAGCCGGGTCGGCGTCGTGACCGGCGCGGCCCGGGGCATCGGCGCCGCCTGCGCCGCCCGCATGGCGGGGACCGTCGACGTCCTGGTGCTCGTCGACCTCGACCCGGCCGCCACCGCCGCCGCGGCGGCACGGCTGGCCGGCTCCGGCACCCGGTGCGAACCGGTGGGCGCCGACGTCAGCGACCCCGCCGCCGTCGCCCGCATCGCCGAGGTGGTCGCCGGCCACGGCACGCTGCACCGCATGGCCCACGCGGCGGGCATCTCCCCCACCATGGCGAGCTGGGACCGGATGCTCGCCGTCGACCTGGTGGGCACGGCCCTGGTGGTCGAGGCCGTGCGCCCCCTGGTCGCCGAGGGGTCGGCCGTCGTGTGCATCGCCTCCATGGCCGCCCAGCTCATCGCCGCACGGGCCGACCCGACGATCGACCGGATCGTCGACGATCCGCTCGGCCCGACCTTCCTCGACGACTACGCCACCACGCTCGGGCCGGCCGCCGAGGACCCCGGGACGGCGTACTCGTGGGCCAAGCGGGGGGTGCGGCGACTGGTGGAACGGGAGGCCACCGCCTTCGGCCGGGCCGGCGCGCGGATCTGCTCGGTGTCGCCGGGCACCATCGACACGCCCATGGGCCTCCAGGAGTTCGAGCGTCAGCCGGCCATGCGCCAGCTGGAGTCGATCGCGCCACTCGGTCGGTCGGGCCATGCCGAGGAGGTCGCCGCCGTGGTCGACTTCCTGCTGTCCGACGGGGCCAGCTTCGTGACCGGCACCGACGTCCTGGTCGACGGGGGCGTGTGTGCGGCCGTCAGTCGGACGGGCTGACCGGACCCGGCGGCCGGCACCGGCTCACCTCATGCGGGGGCCGGCACGTCGATGACGAGGGCGGTGGACATGCCGCCGCCGGCGCACATGGCCGCCACCCCGGTGCCGCCGCCCCGTCGGCGCAGCTCGTGGACCAGCGAGATGACCATGCGGGCTCCGGTGGCGGCGATCGGGTGGCCGAGGCTGCATCCGCTCCCGAGCACGTTGACCAGCGAGTCGTCGATGCCGAGGATGCGGGTGGTGGCCACGCACATGGCGGCGAACGCCTCGTTGATCTCCCACAGGTCGACGTCCGCGATGCCGATCCCGGCCCGGGCCAGCGCCTTCGGGATGGCGGCCGTTGGGGCGAGCCCGGTGTCCGCCGGCGGGACGCCGACCGACGCCCAGGCCCGGATGCTGGCCAGCGGTTCGAGGCCGAGCCCGTCGGCCAGGTCGCGGTCGGCGAGCACCATGGCCGCCGCCGCGTCGTTGATGCCACCGGCGTTGCCCACGGTGATGCTGAATCCCTCGATCTCGGGGTGCAGGGGCTTGAGGGACGCCAGCTTCTCCATCGTCGAGTCGCGCCGGGGGTGCTCGTCGACCTCGAAGACGCGCTTGTCGCCGCTCCGGGTCACCACGTCGACCGGGAAGATCTCGTCGGCGAACTTGCCCGCGTCGATGGCGGCGACCGCCCGCTGGTGGGACCGCAGAGCCCACGCGTCCATCTCCTCGCGGGTCACGTCGGCGGCGAGGGCGGCGTTCCAGGCGACGGTGATGGTCATGTCGCGGTTCGGGGCGTCCGGCGTGTCGAGGTGGCTCGGCGCGTTCCACTCCTCCCAGTCGTCACCCCCCAGGACCCGCCGCATGGTGCGCGGCGACGTCGAGCTCGAGTGGGCCCCACCGGCCACCACCACCCGGTCCATGCCCGAGCGGATGGACGCCGCGCCGCCCTGGACGGCACTGAGGCCCGACGCGCAGTGCCGGTTGTGGGCCACGCCCGGTGCGTGCACCAGACCGGCCTCGATGGCCGCGTAGCGGGCGATGTCACCGCCCCCGTAGAGGATCTCGCCCAGCAGGACGTCGTCCACCAGCTGCGGGTCGATGCCGGCGCGGCGGACGGCCTCGGCCACGGCCAGGGTGCCCAGCTCGTAGGCGTCCACGTCCAGCAGCGAGCCCTTGAACGAGGTACCGATGGCGGTCCTCGCCGTCGAGACGATCACGGCATCGGGCATCGGTTCCCTCGCTTCCCCGCCGGCTCCGGCCGGATCGGATCGATGTGGCACGGCTCGCGGCCGTCGCCGGCCGCTGCCGAGGCTAATTGGTGTCGGGCCTAATTGACGTTGAAGCGCAGCGCCCCGTCGAGGCGGATGTTCTCGCCGTTGAGGTAGGGGTTGACGACGATGGACTCGGCCAGCAGGGCGAACTCCTCGGGGTGGCCCATCCGCTTCGGGAAGACGATGTCCTCCGCCGGGTCCTTCTTGAGGTGGGGCACGGCGTTCAGCATCACCGGCGTGCCCATGGTGCCGGGGGCGATGGCGCACACCCGGATCCCCATCGGCGCCAGGTCGCGGGCCATGGGCAGCGTCATGCCCAGGATGGCCGCCTTGGCCGCACCGTAGGCGACCTGCCCGCTCTGGCCCTCGTAGCCGGCGATGGAGGCGGTGTTCACGATCACACCGCGCTGGCCGTCCTCGTCGGGCTCGTTCGCCCCCATGGCCGCGCAGACCCACCGGCTCATGTTGAACGTTCCCGTGGCGTTCATCTCGAGGGTCTTGACGAACGGGTCGATGGCGTGCGGCGTCCCGTCGCGGGCGACGGTGCGGCCCCCGCCGACCCCACCCCCGGCCACGTTGACCAGTGCGGCGATCGGTCCGAGCGCGGTGGCCTGTTCGATGGCGGCGGCGACGTCGGCGTCCTCCGTGGTCGTCCCACCCACTCCGACCACGCCCGCGCCGAGCTCGGCGGCGAGGGCGTCGGCGCGCTCGGCGTCGAGGTCGAAGACCACGACGCCGAGGCCGAGCTTCCGGAACCGGCGCACGGTGGCCGAGCCGAGCCCGCCGGCGCCGCCGGTGACGATGGCCGAGCGTCCCTCGAGGTTCATGCCGCCGCCGCCGGGGAGAAACGCCCTTCTCGGCGGGCACGGACGACCGTCGCCCCGGACCCGCCGGACGGCGCTCGTCGCCCCCCTGCGGCCGGTCGGGAGCGTGGGACGCAGGCGCGGACGGAGGGAGAGTTGCGGCTCATGGCCGGAACGGTATTCTTTCGGACCACCAACGTCAATATCAGCGGTCGGGCTCTGCAGGATCGGCCGGGGGAGCGCCATGAGCGACAGGGTGACCATCGATCCGGAGTCGAAGACGCGCACCGACGGCAGGCTCGTCGGGTCGTCCACGGGCCTGGAGAGCGCGTCGCCGGCACGGCCGAGTGCCTGACCCCGCGACGATGACGACCCGGGGACGGCGCAGGCCGACGGACACGGCGGATCGGAGCCGTCCATGCAGCTGAACCTGACGTCGGACCAGGAGTTCTTCCGCGACACCACGGCGAAGTTCCTGACCGAGCACGCCACACCGGCGGAGCTGCGCCGCCTCCGCGACGAGCCCGACGGATTCGACGCCCGCTACTGGGAGCACGGCGCCGAGCTCGGCTGGACGTCGCTGCTCGTCACCGAGGAGCGGGGTGGTGGCTCGATCAGCGGTGACGGCCTCGGCGACCTCGCGCTGGTGGCCGACGCCTTCGGCCGGCACGCCGCACCGGGCCCGCTCGTCCCCACCAACATCGTCGCCGGCGCCCTCAGCGACCAGGGGGGCGACCGGCACGCGGCCCTGCTCGCCGGCCTGCTGGCCGGGACGTCGATCGCCTCGTGGGGCCATCTCGAGCCCCGTCCCCACGACGGGCTCGTCGACCCGGCCCTCGAGGTCCGGGTCGACGGCTCCGACCTCGTGCTGAACGGCACCAAGCGACCGGTCGAGTCCGCCGGGCGGGCGAGCCACCTGCTCGTGGCCGGCCGCACGGGTGCCGGCCGCACCCAGGTCCTGGTCCCGACCTCGACGGAGGGCGTCTCGCTGCGGCCGATGCACACCGTCGACCTGACCCGCCGGTTCTCCGAGGTCACCTTCGAGGGCGTGCGGGTCCCGGTTGACGCGGCCCTCGGGGAGATCGGGGGCGCCGCCGAGCAGATCGAACGGCAATTCCTCCAGGCGGTGGTCGTGGCCAACGCCGAGACGGTCGGCGCCATGCACGTCGCCTTCGACATGACCCTCGAGTGGGCGTTCGACCGGTACTCCTTCGGCCGCCCCCTCGCCTCGTACCAGGAGCTGAAGCACCGCTTCGCCGACATGAAGACCTGGCTCGAGGCCGGCCACGCCATCAGCGACCTGGCCGCCCAGGCCGTAAGCGCCGGATCGCCCGAGGCCGGCGAGCTGGCCAGCGCGGCCAAGGCCTTCCTCGGGCAGTACGGCACCGAGCTCCTGCAGGACTGCGTGCAGCTGCACGGCGGGATCGGGCTGACCTTCGACCACGACATCCACTTCTTCCTCCGACGGGTCACCCTCGACCGGACGCTGCACGGGACACCGGCCCAGCACCGGGCGCGGATCGCGTCGATCGTGGCCGGGCG
This sequence comes from uncultured Acidimicrobiaceae bacterium, assembly GCA_963830165.1. Lineage (GTDB taxonomy): Bacteria > Actinomycetota > Acidimicrobiia > Acidimicrobiales > RAAP-2 > Bog-756. The sequence goes on along the minus strand of CAWHKZ010000011.1, from coordinate 884,820 downwards.
GGAGGAGGCGGCGTGAGCGACCGGGGCGTCGACACGGACCGTGCGGCCGCCGGGGACGGCGAGCTCGAGGACGTCGCCGACTTCCGGGCCCGGGCCCGCGCCTGGATCCGGGAGAACCTGGCCGTGGTGGCGGCCGGCTCGTCGGCGGGGGTGCTCCGGAACAACAGCACCGACGAGGAGGAGCTCGCCCAGGTGGCCCACGAGCGGGCGCTGCAGCGCAGGCTCTTCGACGGCGGGTTCGCCGGCATCTGCTTCCCGGTGGCGTACGGCGGGCAGGGCCTCAGCCCGGCCCACCAGCAGGCGTTCAACGAGGAGCTGACCGGTCACGAGTTCCCGGTCCGCCTCCAGGCACCGACCATCTCGCCGTGCGCGGCGGTGATCCTCGACTTCGGGACCGAGGAGCAGAAGCTCGCGCACCTGCCCGCCATCCTCCGGGGCGACGAGCTGTGGATGCAGTTCCTGTCGGAGCCGGGTGGGGGGTCGGACGTCGCCGGGGCCCAGACCTCGGCCGTGCGCGACGGCGACGAGTGGGTGCTCAACGGCTCGAAGATCTGGACGACCGGCGCCTGGTGGTCGGACTGGGGACTGTGCCTCGCCCGGACCAACTGGGACGTCCCCAAGCACCGCGGGCTCTCGGTCTTCATGCTCCCGATCCACCAACCGGGGGTCGACGTCCACCGGATCGAGATGCTGAACGGCACCAGGGAGTTCTGCCAGGAGTTCATGACCGACGTCCGGGTGCCCGACGGCGACCGCATCGGCGCCGTGGACGACGGCTGGACGGTCGGCATCCGCTGGATGTTCCACGAGCGGATGCTCCACAACTCCCCCTACGTCACCATCCCGGCCGGCGACGCCCACGCCGGCGTCGGCGCCTCGTCGGTGCTCCGCGTGGCCCGCCAGGGCGGCACGCTCGACGACCCGAGGATCCGCGACCTCGTGGGCGAGGCCCGGATGCTCCACCGCACGACGGAGGCCCTGCAGCAGCGTCTCGCCGACGGCATGCGCTCCGGAGCCATGTCCGACCAGTCGGCCGCCATCGGGCGCCTCTTCTCCGGCGTGGTGTCGACGCGAACCAACACGATCGCCTTCGAGATCGCCGGGGCCGACGGCGGGGCGTGGACGGACGGCGACGGCGCCATCGCCGACTGCGGGTCCGACTTCCTGATGCGACAGGTCTCCACCATCGGCGGCGGGACGACGGAGATGGCCCGCAACGTGATCAGCGAGCGCGTGCTCGGCATGCCCAGGGAGCGCACGCTCGACCGGGACGTCCCCTTCCGGGACGTCCCCCGCGGCGGCCAGTCGTGACGGTCGCCCGGTCGGGGCCCGACCCTCGACGGGCACGGCGGCGCCATCCTCGAGGAGCCCCGCTCCGACCGAGGCATCATCGTGGGCCCTGCGGTCCGTGGCGTCGTCGCCTGACCCGACCACCCATCACACCGACTCCCGAGAGGAACCCGACATGAGCACGTTTGACGCATTCCGATTCGACGGCAAGAGGGCCCTGGTGGTCGGAGGGGCCACCGGCATGGGCGCCGCCTCCGCCGAGCTGCTGCAGGCCGCGGGGGCGGACGTGGTGGTCATGGACTTCGCCGACGTGACGCTGGACGGGGCCACGGCCATCCACGTCAACCTGGCCGAGAAGGACTCGATCGACGCCGCGGTGGCGCAGCTGGGCGGCCCGGTGCACGCGCTGCTGTCGTCCGCGGGCGTGGCCGACGGCACCCCCGGCATCGAGAAGATCAACTTCATCGGACACCGGCACCTCATCGACCGGCTCCTGGCCGAGGACCTGCTCCCCCGCGGCTCGGCCATCGGCTTCATCTCGTCGGCCGCCGGCCTCGGCTGGGAGTCCAACCTCCCCCGCATCAAGGAGTACCTGGCCACCCCCGACTTCGACACCGCCGTGGCCTGGATCGCGGCCAACGGCGGCGCCGACTACATGTCGACCAAGCAGGCCATCTGCGCCTACGTGGCCATCGAGGCCCTGCCCCTGATGAAGCGCGGCATCCGGATCAACGCCACGTGCCCCGGACCGACCGACACCCCCCTGGCCCAGGCCAACAAGGAGATGTGGCTGGGCTTCGGCGCCGACTACCGCAGCGAGGCCGACATCGAGGCGTCAACCCCGCTGGAGCAGGCCTACCCGCTCGTGTTCCTGTGCAGCGCGGCGGCCTCGGCCATCAACGGGATCACGATGGTCACCGACTCCGGCTACATCGCCGCCGGGGTGACCGAGGCGTTCCCCCCGGCCACGGACGCCGCCAACTTCCTGCTCGGTCGCCTCTCCTGACCGCGGTGCCGAGCCGCCCGGCCGGTGCCGGACGTGACCGATGAGCCCGCCCGAGCCCTTCCATCCCGAGCTCCGCTCCACCGCCCGGTGGCTGCCGCGTGCGCCCATCGGGCCGCGGACGCTCCGTCCCGTCCGCCTGTTCACCGGTCTGGTCTCGCTGGCCCCGGCCAGGCAGGTGACGGTCGAGGCGGTGGGACCGGTCTCGGTGCGGGTCCACCGGCCTGCGGGCCGGGACGGGCCCCGTCCCGCCATGCTCTGGATCCACGGGGGAGGCTTCGTGATCGGCTCGGCGGCCCAGGACGACGCCCTCTGCCGCCACTTCGCCGACGCCCTCGGGATCGTGGTGGCCTCCGTCGAGTACCGCCTGGCACCCGAGGCCCGGTTCCCACTCGCCCTCCACGACTGCCACGACGCCCTGGTCTGGCTGGCCGGCCGGTCCTACGTGGACGCCGCCCACATCGCCGTGGGCGGAGCCAGTGCCGGTGGCGGTCTGGCCGCGGCTACCGCCCTGCTGGCCCGCGACCGGGGCGAGGTGCCGCTCGCCTTCCAGCTGCTGACCTACCCGATGCTCGACGACCGCACCGCCTGCCGCACGGGCATCGACGAGCGCCACTTCCGGCTCTGGAACAACAGGTCCAACCGCTTCGGCTGGCAGTCCTACACGGGCCTCGCGCCGGGGTCGCCGGCGGTCACCGCCCTGGCCGCTCCCGCCCGCTGCGACGACCTGTCCGGGCTGCCCGCGGCGTGGGTGGGCGTCGGGACCCTGGACCTCTTCCACGACGAGGACCTGGCCTACGCCGAGCGCCTCGGGGCGGCCGGGATCGACTGCGCCGTGGCCGAGGTCCCGGGGGCCTTCCACGGGTTCGACCTGGTGGCCAGGGCCTCGGTGGTCAAGGAGTTCCGGGCCGCCCAGGTGGCCGCGCTGGCCGGCGCCCTGCTCTGAGTCCGGTGGGGTCGCCCACCCCGGTCGGCGCGGGCCGATCGGGGTAGGGCGCTCAGCCGAACCGCTCGGCCAGTTCCTCGCGGAGCACCCGGCGCAGCAGCTTGCCGGTCTCGTTGAACGGCAGGTCGTCGCGGATCTCGATCCGCTCGGGCGTCCGCGCCGACCGCAGGGAGCCGCGGACGAAGTCGCGCAGCTCGTCCTCGTCGACCACGGCACCGCCGACGGGCACCACGGCGGCGACGACCCGCTCCCCCCAGTCGGGGTCGGGGATGCCCACGACGGCTGCGGCGGCGACGGCGGGGTGCTCCACCAGGACCGCCTCGATCTCCCCCGGTGAGAGGTTCTCGCCGCCGCGCACGATGACGTCGTCGAGCCGCCCGTGCACGAAGAGGAAGCCTCCCTCGTCGAGGTGGCCCTCGTCGCGGGTGTCGAACCAGCCGTCGTCCGGCGCGGCCCCGAGTCCCTCGTACTCCCCCGCCACCTGCTCGCCCCGGACCCAGATCTGGCCGCGGGCGCCCGGGCCCAGCACCGTGCCGCCCACGTCCCGGATCACCAACTCGACGCTCGGGAGGGGACGGCCCACCGACGCCAACCGGGCCCGGAGCACGGGGTCCTCGCTGGCGTGGGCGTCGCGGTGGTCGTCGGGGCCGAGCAGGGCGATGGTGCTCGCCGTCTCGGTGAGCCCGTAGGCGTTGACGAACCCGACCCCCGGCAACAGGGCCATGGCCCGCTCGATGACGGGAAGCGGCATCGGCCCGCCGCCGTAGGAGAGCGAGCGCAGCGACGGGAGTCCGACCCCGTCCTCCGCCACCACGTCGAGGATGCGGTTGAGCATGGTGGGGACCACCATGGCGTGGGTCACGGACTCGGCCCGGACCATGCCGACCCAGGCCCGGGGCTCGAAGGCCTCGAGGTGCACGACACGGCGACCCGAGTAGGTGGACGAGAGCACCGAGGAGATGCCGGCGATGTGGTACGGCGGGACGCTGACGACGGCCGCCTCGTCCTCGCCGGCCCCGGCGAACTCCACCGTGGAGATCACGTACGAGGTCAGGTTGCGGTTGCGCAGCACCGCGCCCTTCGGCGGGCCGGTCGTGCCGCTCGTGTACAGCAGCACGGCGACGCTGTCGGGATCGCCGGCGTAGGGATCCGCCTCCTCCACCGAGGGGTCGGCCGTGCGGTCGAGGAAGTCCTTCCGCTCGACGACCTCGATCCCCGGGATCGGGCCGAGGCGATCGGCGACGCCCTCCCCGGCGATGACCGTGGCCGGAGCCGTGCGGTGCAGCAGGTCGCGGAGCTGCTCGTCGGTGAGCCGGTAGTTGATCGGGACGAAGGGCTTGCCGGCCAGGGTGGCACCGAACAGCGCTATCGGGACGGCCTCGGAGTTGAGGTCGACCATGGCCACCCGCTCGCCGGGCATGCCGGCCAGGACCGTGCCGGCCCGCCGCGCCCTCGTCGCCAGCTCCGCCATCGACGTGCCGCCGGACCGCGAGCCGAGCGCGATGCGGTCGCCCATGCCGTCGGCGGCCATCTGGAGGAGCATCCCGACGTGCATGCCGGCTGGGGTCAGTCCGACGAGGGCAGCGGCTTGGCGTCCTTCAGCACGAGGAGCTCGCCGCCGACGGACAGCGACGCCGTCCCACCCTTGGAGCAGAGCAGCTCGAGCTCGTCGGTCCCGTCGGTGTACCGCTTGCCGATCAGGGTGTCCCCGTCGAACCCCGGCTCGGCCGCCAGCCCGGCCGGTGGCTCGTCACCGAGCGGCACCACCGGGTGGCCGCCACACTGCAGGTCCACGGCCCCGGCCGGAGCCTTGATGACCACGACCTCGGTCCCACCGACCGCGGACCGGAACCTCGCCCCGGGCTTCAGCTCGACTGCCACGGATGTCCTCCCCTGTCGCCGGTCCCGAACCTCGGAACTCCATCCGGATGCGCAGCATCGCATGCCCCATCCGGTCAGGCAACCCGGGTCTCCGGTGCGGATACGCCGTTTCCGCGCCGGCCGGGGACGCCGGGGCCGGCACCCGGCAATTTACTACGACGTCGTAGTAACCTGGCGCGATGACGCCTCCGATGACCCGTGACCGGCCGTGAGCGACCTGTACCGTCCGACCCACCCGGTGCGGTTCGTCACCGCCGCCAGCCTCTTCGACGGGCACGACGCGGCCATCAACATCATGCGGCGCCTGCTCCAGTCCCAGGGGGCCGAGGTCGTCCACCTGGGGCACAACCGCTCCGTCGACGAGGTCGTGCGGGCCGTCGTCGAGGAGGACGCCCAGGGGGTCGCCGTGAGCTCCTACCAGGGCGGCCACACCGAGTACTTCCGGTACCTGGTCGACCGCCTGCGGGCCGAGGGGCGCCCGGACGTGCTGGTCTACGGCGGCGGCGGCGGGGTGATCGTCGCCGCTGAGATCGAGGAGCTCGAGGCCTACGGTGTGCGGCGGATCTTCTCGCCGGCCGACGGCCAGCGCCTCGGGCTCGACCGCATGATCAACATCCTCGTCGAGGAGTGCGACCGCGACCTGGCGGCGGGCCGGCCACCCACCCTCGAGTCGCTGCAGGCCGGGGACAGGCGGTCGCTGGCCCGGTGGATCACCTTCCTCGAGTCGGGCGCGGTCGACGAGGCCACCCTCGACCGGCTGGTGCGCACCTCGCAACCCGCGACGGTGCCGGTGCTCGGCGTGACCGGGACGGGTGGATCGGGCAAGTCGTCCCTGACCGACGAGCTGATCCGGCGGTTCCGGCTGGACCAGGAGGACAAGCTGTCGATCGCCGTGCTCGCCGTCGACCCCACCCGCCGCCGGGGCGGGGGGGCGTTGCTCGGCGACCGCATCCGCATGAACGCCATCGACTCCCCCGACGTGTACTTCCGGTCGCTGGCCACCCGGCACTCGGGGTCCGAGCTGCCCCTGCACTTCCCCCACGTGGTGGCCGCCTGCGCGGCGGCCGGGTTCGACCTCGTGATCGCCGAGACCCCGGGCATCGGCCAGGGGGATGCCGCCGTGACCGAGATCGCCGACGTCTCGCTGTACGTGATGACACCCGAGTACGGCGCCTCGTCGCAGCTCGAGAAGATCGACATGCTCGAGCTGGCCGACGTCGTGGCCATCAACAAATTCGACCGGCGGGGGGCCGACGACGCCTACCGCCAGGTCTGCCGGCAGTGGACCCGCGACCACCGGGGGGACCCGGCCGCGCCGGGCGGCGAGCCGGTGTTCGGCACCATCGCCTCGCGCTTCAACGACGACGGCACGACCGCCCTCTTCCACCGCCTGAAGGCCGATCTCGTCGCCGCCGGGCTCGGGGCCTCCGGGGGGGTGCTCACGGCCCCGGGCGCCCGGACGTCGACCCTGACCGCCGCGGTGGTCCCGCCCGGCCGCCACCGCTACCTCGCCGAGATCGCCGCGACGGTCCGGGAGTACCACGCCACCACCGGCCGTCTGGCCGACGAGGCGCGCCGGACCCAGCAGTTCGACGCCGTGGTGGCGTTGGGCGCCGATCGCCGGGTCGACGTCGGCCCGTTGCGTGGTCTGGCCGCCGAGCTGGCGGCGGAGGCCGACCCGGCGGGAGCGGCCCTGCTGGAGGAGTGGGACGGCCTGCGGCACGCCTACGTCGACCCGGGCGGGGACGACCCTTCCGTGGAGGAGCACCCCGCCGACCTCGCCCGCACGTCGCTGGCCGGCACCCGCGTCCCCCGGGTGGCCCTCCCCCGCGTCAGCGACCACGGCGAGCTGGTGCGCTGGCTGCGGGCCGAGCACCTTCCGGGCCACTTCCCCTTCACCGCCGGTGTCTTCCCGTTCAAGCGCGTCGGCGAGGACCCGGCCCGCATGTTCGCCGGCGAGGGAGACCCCTTCCGCACCAACCGTCGGTTCCACCTGCTGGCCGAGGGGCAGCCCGCCACCCGGCTCTCGACCGCGTTCGACTCGGTCACCCTCTACGGCTTCGATCCGGACGAGCGGCCCGACATCCGGGGCAAGATCGGGACCTCGGGCGTGTCGATCGCCACCCTCGACGACATGCGGGTCCTGTTCGACGGATTCGACCTGTGCGACCCGACGACCTCGGTCTCCATGACCATCAACGGACCGGCGCCGACCATCCTGGCCATGTTCCTCAACGTGGCCATGGACCAGCGCCTCGCCCGGTTCGAGGCCGACCACGGTCGCCCGCCCACCGACTCCGAGGCGGACGCGGTCCGCGCCGAGGTGCTGCGTACCGTGCGGGGCACCGTGCAGGCCGACATCCTGAAGGAGGACCAGGGCCAGAACACCTGCATCTTCTCCACCGAGTTCTCCCTCGGGGTGATGGCCGACATGCAGGAGTGGTTCATCGATCACGAGGTCCGGAACTTCTACTCCGTGTCGATCTCCGGCTACCACATCGCCGAAGCGGGGGCCAACCCCGTCACCCAGCTCGCCTTCACCCTGGCCAACGGCTTCACCTACGTGGAGTCCTACCTCGCCCGGGGCATGGCCGTCGACGACTTCGCGCCGAACTTCTCGTTCTTCTTCTCCAACGGCATGGACCCCGAGTACACGGTGATCGGCCGGGTGGCCCGCCGGATCTGGGCGATCGCCATGAGGGAGCGGTACGGCGCCGGCGCCCGGGCCCAGCGGCTCAAGTACCACGTCCAGACGTCCGGGCGCTCGCTCCACGCCCAGGAGATGGGCTTCAACGACATCCGCACCACGCTCCAGGCGCTGTGCGCCGTCTACGACAACGCCAACAGCCTCCACACCAACGCCTACGACGAGGCGGTGACCACGCCGACCCCCGAGTCGGTCCGGCGCGCCCTGGCCATCCAGATGATCATCACCAAGGAGTGGGGCCTGGCCCTCAACGAGAACCCGCTCCAGGGCAGCTTCGTCGTCGAGGAGCTCACCGACCTGCTGGAGGAGGCGGTGCTGGCCGAGCTCGACCGGATCAGCGAGCGGGGCGGCGTGCTCGGAGCCATGGAGACCGGCTACCAGCGCGGTCGCATCCAGGACGACTCGCTGCTGTACGAGCACCGCAAGCACGACGGTTCGCTGCCCATCGTGGGCGTGAACACCTTCGTCGCCCCGGACGCCGAGCTCCCTCCGGACACCATCGAGCTCGCCCGGTCGACCGAGGAGGAGAAGCGGGCGCAGCTGGCCCGGCTCCGCGACTTCCACGGGCGCCACGCGCTCGACCGCCCGCCCGCCCTCGACAGCCTCCGCCGGGTGGCCCTCGAGGGCGGCAACCTCTTCGCCGAGCTGATGACCACCGTGCGCCACGCCAGCCTGGGCGAGATCACCGGCGCCCTCTTCGAGATCGGCGGCTCCTACCGGCGCAACGTCTGAGGCCTGCCCTCAGTCGCCGTCCGGGACGCCGAGCGCGCCGGCGACCGTCCGGGTCAGGCGGCGGCGGGCACCCACCAGGGACGGCCCGTACCAGGTGAGGTCCCGCCCCGACACGAGCACCGTCGCCGTGCCGCGGAACGCCCCGGGCCCGTCCACGGCCGAGAAGGCGTAGGGCTCGTCCGGGAGCAGGACCAGCTCCGGCCCGAGCCCGACCAGCTCCTCCAGCGACCGTTTCGGATAGCGCTCCGGGGCGCCGTCGGCCACGTTGACCAGTCCGAGCCGTCGCAGCACGTCGCCGGCGAAGGTGGCGGCGCCGACGACCATCCACGGGTCACGCCAGATGGGCACCAGGGTGCGGGCCGCGGGCAGGTCGGGAGGGCGCGACCACTCGTGCTCGGCCTCGACCGCCCAGGCCGGGACGGCGACGTCCAGGACCTCACCGAAGAGGCGCCGGAAGGACGCGAACGCCTCGTCCAGGGAGTCGATCTCCGTCACCCACACCGGGACGCCCGCCGCGGCCAGCCGGTCCACGTCCACCCGCCGGTTCTCCTCCCGGTTGGCCACGACCAGGTCCGGGGCCAGGCGATCGATGGCGGCGTGGTCCGGGTTCTTGGTGCCCCGCACCCGTGCCGGCTCGGCCGTCCCCGTGTGGGTGCAGTAGTCGGTGGCCCCGACCAGCCGTTCGGGCACCGTGGCGGCCAGCGCCTCGGTCAGCGACGGCACCAGGGAGACCACCCTCGTGGGCGGTCGCGCCAGCTCCAGCCGGCGGCCCAGATCGTCATGGAGGGTGGGCATGGCGGGACGCTCCCGGATCGGCTTCCGCCCCCAATCGTCACCGTTCCGGCCCGGGGAGCCAAATCCGACCGTCCGGTAGCCTTCCCACGATGGCCCGCCGACCCCTGCCGTTCGACCCCATCGACGAGGCCCGCACCAGGTGGTCGGACCGCTGGGATCCCGAGGTCAGCGACGCGATGGCGGCGGCCACGTCGATCATGCGGGCCCAGCAGATCGTGCTGGCCGCCGTCGACGGGGCCCTGCGCCCGCTCGGGCTCACCTTCGCCCGCTACGAGGGTCTGGTCCTGCTCCTGTTCTCCCGGCGGGGCACGTTGCCGCTCGGGATCATGGGCCAGCGGCTCATGATCCATCCCGCATCGGTGACCAACATCATCGACCGGCTCGAGGCCCAGGGGCTGGTCCGGCGGAGCCCCCACCCGACCGACGGCCGGACCACCCTGGCCGAGATCACCGAGGCCGGGCGGTCGCTGGCCCTCGAGGCCACCACGGCCGTCAACGCCGTGGCCTTCGGCCTCGGCGGCCTGGAGAGGCGGGACCTCGAGGACCTGCAGCGGATCATCGCGGCGCTCCGCCTCGGCAACGGCGACTTCGTCGAGTGACCCGCGACGCCGGCTCGGCCCGGCGTCAGTCCTCCACGATCGAGATGGCCTGCTTCGGGCAGACCCGGGCGGCCTCGAGGACCCGGTCGCGGGCCGACTCGTCGGGCGTTCCGTCGAGCACCGTCAGGGTGTCGTCGTCGTCGACCAGGAAGACGTCGGGGGCGACGCCCATGCACAGGGCGTTGCTCTCGCACTGGCTCATGTCCACCACCACGCGCATGGTGCTCCTCGTTCCCCTGGATCCCCAGGCGGTGTTCGGGGCCGGTGCACCCGCGGGTGCCGGCCGATGACGGACCGGTCGGGTCACCGACCGGCGAGGGCGGGCATCACCCGGTCGACGACGGTGCGCAGGTACCGCCACGCGATCTCGGGGGGCAGCCCGCCGATCAACGGATGGAGCTGGAGCGGCGTGCCCGCCCGCGCCAGGGCGACCGCCTCGTCCACGGTGACGATGCGGTGGCTGGCACCCTCGGCGCGCAGCTCCTCGGCCGACGTCGCGGCGGACAACGACGCGCTGTGGGGCGCCCCTTCGTTGAGTGCCGCGTACATCGTGACGTCGTGCATGAGGTAGGGGCCGAGCTCGTCCCAGGCCAGGTCGAGGTCCTCGGCGACGAACAGGGCCGTCGTCGCGTCGTCCTCGGGGAGCAGGCACATGCCGGGCTCGTGGCCGTGCGCCTCCGACTCCTCGCGGTAGGCATGTTCCAGCGCCGGGTCGCTGCGCTGGGCGAGAAAGCCGAGCCCGTGTCGGCCGGCCCGCCGGGCGGCGGCCACGCTGCCCCCACCCCATGCCACCACGGGACCACCCGGCGTGACCGGTGGCGGGGTGACCCGGACGGTCCGGCCCTTGTACTCGACGGGCTCGCCCGACTTGGCCCGGAGCAGGACCCCGAGGTGGTCCTCGGCGATGGCACCGCGCCGGTGGAAGTCGACCGCGTGCATGTCGTACTCCTCGGGCCGGTATCCGACGGCGGCCACGTAGCTCACCCGGCCCTGGCTCAGGATGTCGATGACCACCATCTCCTCGGCCAGTCGGATCGGGTGATAGAGCGGCAGGACGACGACGGCGACCATGATCGGCAGGGTCGTGGTCCGGGCCGCCATGGCCGTGGCGAGGATCAGCGGGACGGGGAGGTAGCCATCGGACATCCCGTGGTGCTCGCAGAGGATGGCCGCCAGCGCGCCGCGACCCTCCGTCCACTCCGCCATCTCGAGCGCCGCCCGGTACAGCTCGCTGGTCGGCGCGCCGGTCGCCGGTGCCCGCATGTCGAACCGCATCGTGAACACGGGCCCTCCTCGGATCTCGGCCGGCGCTCGGTCGCCGGACGCGAGTTCTACACCAGCGAGCGCCGGCCCACACGGACGGGCCATGGGGACGGGCCATGGGGACGGGCCATGGGGACGGGCCATGGGGACGGGCCACACGGACGGCCACACGGGCAGCGGCCGGGGGCCCGACCGGTCAGTGGGCCGACGTGGCCCCCGGGGCCGGGGCCCGGCCCTCGGCGAACGCCCGGATCATGTTCTCCTGCACGTAGGACGCCACGAGCTCCCCCGACCCGGCGTAGACGTGGGCGCGGCCGTAGCTCCGACCCTGGCCGGCCGCCGGGCTCTCGTGGGACAGCAGCATCCACCTCCCGGCGTCGACCGGTGCGTGGAAGGTCAGCGTGTGGGTGATCACGCTGGTGGAGATCGTCCGGTGGGCCAGGGCCTGGCCCACGCCCGGGTGGGGGCGCATGGCCGTCCCGATCAGGAACCCGTCGGTGGCGAACGCCAGCAGTGCCTGGTTGCGCGCCGGGTCCGCCGGGGCCCCCGGGAAGCGCGTCCACACGTCGAGCACGGCCGGACCGGTGGCGTCGGGGTCGGCGATGTCGACCCCTCCGACGGTGCGGAGCTCCCAGAAGCCGGTCGAGTGCTCGGACGCCACGGCGGACTCCGGAGGCCCCACGGCCGGCGCCTCGGGCTGGTGGCGGACGAGGTCGGGATCGGGGGCGTGAAGCAGCACGAGCGAGCGGGTGCACAGCCGGTCACCCTGCCGCGCCGTGACGGCGGCGCTGGCGAACGAGCGGCCCGCCTGCATCACGTCGACGTCGAACTCCAACGGTGCGCCGGTCGACGCACCGCGGGCGAAGACCGTGTGGATCGACTTGATCACCTTGGACGGGTCGGCCGACGCTCCGGCCAGCATCGACTGGGCCAGGAGCTGGCCACCGAACACCACGGAGCCTCCCCCGAACTCGATGCTCGTGCCCGTGAACGTTCCCGCCCCCGTCGGTTCGAGGTCGAACACGGCAAGCAGGTCGGCGAGCTCCGGCACGGTGGGCCTCCTCGGGCACAGGGTCGGCAGGGAGCACGAGCATACCGTCGCCCGACCGTCCGGCCGGGTGCCTCGGACCGCGCCGTCGCGCCACGGTGGTGCCCGTCGGCACCCCCTCTGGCTACTGTGGTCGGGTGACGCCGCCAGCCACGGGCGGACGCCGTCCGGTGCCATCGGCACCTGGTGACCCTCACCCCAGGAGACCCCGCCCATGACCGTGAACGCCGTGCCGCCCGACGAGCGGGACGCCTCCCGTGCCGACGCGGATCCCGCCGCGGCGCTGCGCCGGTCGCTCCGGGCCTGGCTGGCCGACCATCTGACCCCCGAGGTGACCCACGCCGGGCAGCGGTCCCCCGAGGCGGCGGACCTCGCGGTGCTGCGGGAGTGGAACCGCCGGCTGGCCGACGCCGGGTGGGCCGCACCGGCCTGGCCGGTCGAGCACGGGGGGCGGGGGGCGGACATCGACGAGCAGCTCGCCTACCTGGAGGAGATGAGCGCGGCGTCGGCCCCGGGACCGGTCAACGTCATCGGCGTCTCCAACATCGCCCCGGCGATCATGGCCTACGGCACCGACGACCAGAAGGAGCGCTTCCTGCTCCCCCTGCTCCGGGGCGACGAGATCTGGTCCCAGGGGATGTCCGAGCCGGATGCGGGCTCGGACCTCGCCTCGTTGCGCACGAGCGCGGTGCTCGACGGGGACGAGTTCGTCCTCAACGGTCAGAAGACGTGGAACAGCCTCGGCCACATGGCCGACTGGTGCCAGCTCTACGTGCGCACCGATCCCACCGTGGCCAAGCACAAGGGCATCAGCTGCCTGCTCGTCGACCTCGCCACACCGGGCATCGAGGTCCGGCCGCTACGGACCATCACCGGCGACGAGCCCTTCGCCGAGCTGTTCTTCACCGACGCCCGGGTTCCGGCGTCGGCCCTCCTCGGCCCCCTGGACGAGGGCTGGACGGTCGCCATGACCACCCTCAGTTTCGAACGGGCCGGCGTGGCCCGGCTCCACCTCGGGCTTTCCAAGAAGCTCGACCACCTGCTGGCCGAACCGGAGGCCGCCCGGGCGCTGGCCGACCCCCGCATCCGCGACCGGGTGGCGGGCATCTACGCCGACATCGCCTGCATGCGATGGATGACCAACCGGTCGCTGGAGCAGATGCGGTCGGGCCAGCCGTCGGGTCCCGCCGGCAGCATGGCCAAGCTGGCCTGGGGCCGGACCGAGCAGAAGCTGGCCGACCTGGCCATGGACGTCCTCGGGGAGGCGTCGACGCTCGGATCCTGGGCCTACAATTTCGCCTCGGCCCGCCAGACCACGATCGCCGGCGGCACCACCGAGATCAACCTCAACATCCTGGGCGAGATGGGCCTCGGGCTGCCGCGGGAGCCGAAGCCCGCCTGAGCCCCGTCCGCCGGGTCGGGTCCCGGCGGCCACCGGCCTACTCGCCGAGGATGACGGCCTGTTCGGGGCAGTTCGCCTCCGCGAGCTCCGCCTCGCGGACGAGGTCGGCCCCGACCTCGCCGTCGACGACGACCTCGCCGAACCCGCTGTCGTCGCAGCCGAACACCCCAGGGGCCAGCGTGTAGCACCGGCCGTGCCCGGTGCACCGTTCGTAGTCGATCCGCACTCGCATGCAGTCTCCACCTCTGCGCTCCGTGCGGCGCAGCGCCCCGCACGGGAGGGAACCGCTCCCGGGGTGGACTCTAGGGCGTGGCGACGATCTGTGGACCAATTGCCCTGTGCGGAGCGGCCCGACGGCGCGACCATCCCGGGGGGACCACGGTGGCCCGCGATGGAGGTGCAGGTTATGACACTGGCCGGGGCCAGCATCTGGGAGTCCGAGCTCTTCGAGCACCTCAGCTCACACGAGGAGAAGGAACGCGGCCTCCTCGTCGAGTACCAGAAGGCGGCCACCGACTCGGGATCGGCCGCCTTCGCCTACCTCGTCGACCTGATCGTGGAGGACGAGGTCCGCCACCACCGCCTGTTCCGGGAGCTGTCCTCCGCCCTGCGGTCGGACATCGAGATGCGCCCCGACGAGCCGGCCGTGCCGCGGCCCGACGGCTGGGGACGGGACTCGTCGCGCGTCGTGGGGCTGACCGACCGGCTGCTCGCCCGGGAGCACGAGGACCTCGGCGAACTGCGCCACCTGGCCGGGATGCTCGAGGAGCTGGAGGACGTCACCTTGTGGCCCTTCCTGGTACGGCTCATGGAGATGGACACCGCCAAGCACATCGCCATCCTGGAGTTCGTCAGGCGGGGCGCCCGGACCGTGCGCGGCTAACGATCGGTCGGGGTCCGGTCGGCCGGCACGCGTGGGGCCGTCGACGGCAGGGCGTGGGCCGGGCTCCCCTTGGCCCGCCACTCCTCGTACCGGTCGAGGAAGTCCTGACCGAACGGGTCCTCGCCGATCAGCGGCATGCCGGCCCGCCACACGGTGAGGTCGTCGGGGGCCAGCTCGCCGGCCCGCAGCACGTGACGGCGCGTGGTCGCGGCGTCGCCCCGGCGGTGCGCCTCGGCGGCGATGCGGAAGTGCAGGCGGGCCAGGACCTCGTCCCGGGTCAGGTCGGCCACGGCCCCCCGGGCGTCCTCCTCCTCGATGGGCACCTCGCCGTGGCGCACCCACCGGCGTACCAGTTCGAGGTGGGGCGCCGACTCGGCCCCCGTGAATTCGGCGAAGGTGTCGGTCCCGAAGGCCTCGGCGTTGGGCCGGACGATCCGGTCGTGCTCGTCGATCCACACCACGGTCGGGACGTTGGAGATGGCGTAGAGCTCGGTGAGCAGGTGGTGCGGGTCGTAGAGGACCGGCACGGTCAGTCCCGCGGCGAACGGGCGCACGTCGTCGGCGCTCTGGTCGATGGCCACGGCGATGACGCGGAACCCCTCGCCGGACAGCTCGTCGTCCAGCGCCTGCCACCCCGGCAGGTCGTAGCGGCAGCCGCACCAGCTCGAGAACGTGACGAGCAGGCGCTTGTGCCCGGTCCACTCCGACAGCGACCGGGGGACCCCGTCGAGGTCGGGCAACGTGACGTCGGGCGCGTCGAGGTCGCACAGCGCGGCACGGCGCAGCCCGGCCGGAAGGGCGACGGCCACCAGTCCGGCGTCGCCGTCGACGACCGACGGCTGGCGGACGGCATCGGCCACGGCCACGAGGTCGAGCCGGTCGCCCACCCGGAGGGCGTCCATGTCCGGCACCGGCACGCAGAGGCCGCTCCGGCACAGCCCGCTCGCCTCGAGCTCCCACCCGAGGGCGCCGGCCAGGTCGGCCGGATCGACCAGCACGGTCCCCCGCGTGGCGTCGATGTCACCGCCGATGGTCACGACCCGGTCGGTGATGATGGTGATCTCGCGCACGTCGGCCTCCCCTGGCTCCGGCCCACCGTTGCCGGGCCCGTCCGGGCTGTCAACCCCGGGCGCGACCCCTCCCCCGCTCACGGCTCGCCCAGACCGGCCGCGGCGACGAAGCTCCGGCTGCGCTCGCCGTAGCCACCGCCGCCCTCGGGGGTGGGCGCACCCGGGGAGAACAGCACCACCCCGCCGACGGGCGTGAGCCCGGTGGCCAGGGCCACGGCTTCCTCGAGGTCGGCGGCCTCGCGCACCTCGGCCACCGAGCCGGCGAGCAGGCCGGCCAACCGAGCCGGGTCGGGCGGGAGGACGACCACCACGGGTGGCGGGTCGTGGTCGGCCAGTGCCACCACGAGGGGTCCGGGGTCCACCCCGCGGTCC
The DNA here is from genome assembly GCA_963830165.1 of uncultured Acidimicrobiaceae bacterium. Taxonomy (GTDB): domain Bacteria; phylum Actinomycetota; class Acidimicrobiia; order Acidimicrobiales; family RAAP-2; genus Bog-756. Next base: position 868,829 of record CAWHKZ010000011.1, on the reverse strand, counting down.
GCCCCGCCCACCACGACGGTCAGGGGACGCCCGGCGAAGGTGCCGATGGAGGCGGCCGAGGCGAACGGGTTGGAGGCGAGCGCGTCGTCCACGTAGGTGCGCCCGTCGCGCTCCCCGACCACCGCGCACCGCGACGGAAGGCCCTCGAACCCGTCCACGGCCGTCCCCACCGCCCCCGCGGAGGGCGTCGATCCCGTCACCAGCAGCACTCCGGCCACGGCGCCGCACAGGTTCCAGGCGTTGTGGCGACCGGCCACCCGCAGGCGGGCGGTGTCGACGAGGCGCACGCCGTCGACCACGAGCCAGCCGTCGTCGTCCACCGCGCACGCGTCCCGGGGGCCGAAGAGGGTCCGGTCGGGATGCCCGGCCGTGCGGGCCAGCGCCTCCTCGTTGCCGGCGTTCACGGCCAGGTGCCCCGGTGGGCCGGCCTCGACCAGGCGGAGCTTGTCCCGGTAGTAGGGCTCGACCCCGCCGTGCCACGTCAGGTGGTCGGGGGCGAGGCTGGTCAGGACCACCACTCCCGGCGACCGCGTGACGTCGGCCGCCTGGTAGGAGGAGACCTCGACCACGTAGACGTCCGGACGCGGACGGGCGTACGTGTCGAGCACCGGGACCCCGATGTTCCCGATGAGCTCCACCCGCCGTCCGTCGGCCTCGAGCACCGCGGCGGCGAGGGCCGCCGTGGTGCTCTTGCCCTTGGTGCCGGTGACGGCCAGGACGGCGGCGGCGGCGTGGTCCTCCAGCCAGAGGGCCATCGTCGTGGTGACCTCCACTCCGGCGGCCGCGGCCGAGGCGAGCTCGGGGCGGTACCGGCTGACCCCGGGCGAGCGCACCACCACGTCCACCCCGGACCAGTCCACGTCGCCGGGACCCACGACCGGCGCGGCCCGGCCGAGCGCCGCGGCGGCCCGTCCGGTGGCGCCGGCCGGGTCGTCGTCGATCAGCAACGGGACGCCGCCCCGCCCGGCGGCCAGTGTGGCGAGGGCCAGGCCCTCGGCCCCCATCCCCCAGACGGCCAGACGGCGGGCGAGGACGCCGTCGAGGGCCGGTGCGGCGTCGGTCACCGGACGGCGTCCCGCCGGCCGGCCGCACCCAGCAGGGCGTCGACGGCGGCGGCCACGGCCGGATCGGGGAAGGCCAGCGACTCGTCGGGCGCCAGCAGTCCGGCGACGTCGGCGTCGCTGACCAGGGCGGTGGCCCTGGCCGACAGGGCCGCCACCACCGGCGTGTCGCGCCACGCCGTGAGCCCGGACAGCAGGTGCAGGGCCGCGGCGGACTCCCTGCGCTCCCCCACGCACTCGAACGGCTTGTCGACGTCGCTCATGAGCGCTTCGAACCCCTCGATCTGGCCCGGGTCGGCGAACAGGTCCGTGCCGATGATGGCCGTGACCTGCCCCGGCTCCAGGTACGGCGCCAGCATGAGGCCGACGAAGCGGCACTTCGGGCAGTGCCCGCACCACCGATCGCCCCCGGCCGCCGCCTGACGGAAGGCCGTGTTACAGCTGCAGAACGTGCCGTGGTAGCGGGCGAGCCCGGCGAAGGTCCGGGAGATGGCCAGCTCCGACCAGGGCCGCAGTGCCGAGCCGTAGGTGAGCTCGGGGGCCACCGTGGACTCCAGCAGGTCGGCCAGCAGGAGCTCGAACTCCCGGCTCTTCGAATACTGGTGGTTGACCGGCACCCCGCCGACCGAGACCGTCTCCTCGCTGGCCGAACGCTCGACGGCCATGGCGATGGTGTCGTAACCGTGCACGAAGGCCCCGACGGCGGCGATCAGCGACACGATGGCCGTGACCGGGACGTGCCCGTTCAACGCCCCCGCCTCGTGGAGGCCGGCCAGCCCGGGGTCGAGCCGTCGCCGGACGACCAGGAGGTCGAGGCCCGCCTCGGCGGCCAGTTCGAGGACCAACGGGTGGGGGTTCACGGCGAACAGGCGGGGGGCGAGGTGCCGGACGGCCTCGATGAGCACCATCGAGTCCTTGCCGCCGCCGATGGGAACCACCAGCCCGGGGGCCAGCGCACCCGCGGACGGCAGCGGGTGGCCGGCCACCCCACGGGACGCCACGACGGTCACGGGACGGGGCACGGGCAGTCCGTTGGTGACCGCGAACTCGCGTAGCCCCTGGTCGTAGAGGTGGTGGTGGAGCTCGAGCTCAGCGGGGCCGAGGGAGTCGCCCTCGACGATCACCTGGTCCGGGGCGGCCGTCTTGTAGTAGCTGGTGCCGGCGGCCACGTGGAGGTGCAGCAGCGCCCGCTCGAATCCGGTGCCGGACGGCCCGCCGGTGTCCGCGGCGGCGGGCGGCGGGGTCTCGAAGGTGATCGTCTCGGTGAACGCCACCCGGTCGTCGAGGGCGTACCGGAGGGTGATCGTCCTGGTGACGGGGTCGTAGCTGCGCCCGACGACCCGGAAGGCGACGAAGGAGGCCGGGTCGAATCGTTGGGGGTCGGGCATCGGGCGGTCAGCGTAGCGGTCGGTACGCCGGCGCCCGGTCGGAGCCGCCGGCCGGCGCCCACCCCCGCCCCGACGCCTGCGTCGCCGGGCGGTGCCGCCGGGTCACCGCCGGGGCCCCTGGCGCAGGTGGTCGACGATCTCGAGGGCGTCGCCCGTCGACTGGACGACCCACACCTCGCCCTTGAGCAGGCGCAGCTGGTAGCGGTCCCGGGCCGGCAGATCGGGCGTCAGGGCGTCGAGGAGCTCGGTGGCGATGTCCCCATGGGTGCACAGCACGGCCGTCTCGCCGGCCATCCGGCGCAGGAGCCGCAGGGCCTCGGAGCCGTGCCCCTCGGCCAGCTCGCCCACGGACTCGATCGGGAGATCGAGGGTCTCGGCCGCGGGCCGGACGGTCTCGAAGCAGCGCACCGCCGGGCTGGAGAGGACCCGTCGGGGACGGTAGACGGTCAGGAGCGGCACCAGGGCCTCCGCCTGGGCCCGGCCGCGGGGGGACAGCGGGCGCTCGAGGTCGTTCCCTTCGTAGGCGCTCCGTCGGCCGGCGCGTGCATGTCGGACCACGAGGAGCGGCATGCCCCGATGCTCCCACGCGCCGCGGTCGTGGTGGCTGATGCGGACCCCGGCCCGGGATCGGTGTCAGGCGCCGGGGACGTCGATGCCAGGGTCGGTGGGCAGGGGGAAGACGTCGAGGACGCCGCCGTGCCGGGCCAGCGAGTGGTACCGGCGCTGGGCGAAGAGCCAGCGTGCCCCGTCGAGCACGTAACGGTCGTGGTAGAGCCCGAAGGCGGTGGAGAACCGCCCGGTGTCCCCGTCCTGGCGGAGCTCGCACATGAACAGCCGGCAGACCGCCGTGCCGGCCTCCACCCCGTCCGGAAAGGCGATGTGCGCGTTCAGCACCACGAACTCGAAGAAGGAGAAGTGGGCGATGGCCGTGCCGATGAACCCGCCGACCTCGGTGCCGCCCACCAGGCGGAGCGGCTCGCCCTCGCGCCGGTCGATGAGCACCTCGGCATCCGGGCGGAACAGCCGACCGAGCTCGGGCCAGGCGCGCCGGTTGACCACGTCGGCATAGGCGTGCTGCAGCCGCCGGATCCCGGTGTCGTGGACGGCTTCGGCCACCAGGCGCTCGTCGGTCATGCCGGCGACGCTACCTCCGCAGCCACGCGGACCGGGCCCCGCCGTCACCCGGTGGACCGGGACGGTCGGGTGCGGTCAGCCGACGGCGCTGCGGGTGAAGCCACCGCCGCCGCCGCCGAAGCCACCGGCCCCACCGAAGCCGCCGGCGCCGGTGACGCCGGCCCCGGTGAACCCGCCGGTCCCGCCCAGACCGCCCAGACCGCCGCGGGTCGTCGTGGCGGAGGACGACGGCACCGGCGCGGCCATGGTGGCGAGCGACACCGTCTGGCCGAGGTGGACCCCGGTCAGGATCTGGGTCCGCAACGTCCCTACGGTCCCGACGGTCACCCGGGTCGTCTTGGTCGTTCCGTCGTCGACCACGTACACGTAGCGGGTGGTCCCCTCGGTGTGCACCGCCGACGAGGGGACGGTCGTGACCCCGGTCGCCTGACCGGTGACGATCTGGACGGAGGCCTCGGACCCCGAGAAGGCCCCGAGCGCGGTCGACTGGATGGCGATCGTCACCGGGTAGGTCGTCGTGGTCGTCGACGACGTCCCGAGCACCCCGATGGCGGTGACCGTGCCGGTGACCGGGACCGAGCTGGAATCCGGGGTCACCAGCGCCTTCTGGCCCACGTGCACGTCCGCGATCTGGGTGACCGGAATGGTGGCCGCCACCTGGTAGTCGTCACTCGACCCGACGACGACGACCTGCGGGGTCGCCGACGGCGACCCGGCGGACACCGACTGCCCGACCGCGAGGGTGAGCGAGCCGACGGTCCCGCTGATGGTGCTCACCAGGTTGGCGTCGCCGACGTTCTGCTGGGCCGTGTCGAGGGCGGCCTGGGCCACGTCGACGTTGGCCTCGTCGAGGGCGATGACCTGGGCCGTGACCGTCTTGGAGCGGTCGGAGGACGACGCGCCGGACGCGGATGCCGTCCCGGAGGAGCCGGTGCCCGAGGTGGATGCCTGGTCGGACGCCGTGGACACGTCCCCGCTCCCCGTGGATCCGCCGGTCGAAGTGGAGGATGTCGTGGTCGCGCCGGCGGAGCCGCCGCGTCCCGACGACCCGGTGCCGCCGCCGGCGCCCAGTGCCGCGGACAGGGCGGCCTCGTCCTTGGTCACCTGGTCGATGGCTGACACGAGGTTCTGGTGGGCGGTCGTGGCTGCGGCCAGCGCCTGGGTGCAGGTCTCGGACCCACCCGTGCCACCGGTGCCGCCCGTGCCACCGGTGCCTCCTGTGCCGCCGGTGCCACCCGCACCTCCGCCGGTGCCGCCCGCACCGCCCGTGCCACCCGGGGCGCCGGCCGGGCTCGCGCCCGTGGTGGACGAGGTCGACGCCGTGCACACCGTCGTGGCCTCCGACAGCGCGTTGCCGGCCGCAGTGGCGGCCTCGTCCTGCTTGTGCTGGTCGGCCACCAAGGTGGCCTGCAGCTGGGCGATCTCGGCGCTCGACGTCGAGCTGCTCCCGCCCGAGCCGCCGGTCGAGCCGCCGGTCGAGGACGACGTCCCGCCCGAGCCGGCCGACGCCCCGGTGGACGTCCCGCTCGAGGTCGTCGTCGTCCCGTTCGCCTGGGCGGCTTCGTCACTCGCCAGGGTGGCCTGGGCCGATGCCAGCGAAGCCTGGGCGTCGGTCACCGCCGTCTGGAGCGACGTCGGGTCGAGGGTGGCCACGACCTGTCCGGCCGTCACCTGTTGGCCGAGGGCCACGTCGACGGTGCCGACCGTGCCGGCCGCGTCGAACGTGAGGTTCGCCTGCTGCACCGGGGTGACCGTCCCGACCGTCGAGAGGCTGGACACCGCCGTCCCGGTCTCCACGGACGCCGTCCGGTAGGGGGGGCCGGAAGGGCGCGTGAGGATCCACGCGGCCACCAGGGCGGCGACCACGACGAGCACGGCGACCACCTTCCACACGCCGCCCCGCGGGCTCCGCAGGACGCCGGGCGCGAGGTCGGGCGGAGGCGCGGCCGCGTGCTCGGGGGCCGGAGTGTCGAGCACGGGCGCGCTGGAGGCGCCCGACGGATCAGGCACTCGTGCTTCCCGCCGCGCCGCCGCCGCCGAAGCCGCCGCCGGCACCGCCGCGGAAGCCGGCGAAGCCGCTCGTGCAGGCACCGTTGACGGGAGCGGAGATCGTCAGGGTGTTCGCCGTCACGGCGCCGGTGGTGCTGGACGTACCCTCGGCCCGGGCGCACTGGCCGACCACGATCGCCGCCGCCGTGGCGGTCTGGGTGGTGGTGAAGGTCGTGGTCCCGGTCAGGGTCACGGTCACGCTCGAGGTCTTCTTGGTCTGGGGATTGGTCTCATTGACGGTCACCACCGAGCCCGAGACCGCGGTGACCTCGCCGGAGGCCGCACCGAAGCTCCCGCGGGCGAACGAACCGCCCGCCGGACGCGGGCGGGACCCGCCTCCCGGTGGGGTGCCCCCCTCGCCGCCGAAGCCGCCGTGGCCGCTGAACCCGCCGGGCCGGGTGCCGCCGAAGCCGCCACCGACGCCGGGGCTGCAGGCGCCCGACACCGGTTGGCTGACCGAGACGGTGGTGGCGGTGATCGGCTCACCGAGGGGCGTGCTCGACGACGACGACGTCGGCTTGCCGAACGCCGAGATGCACGATCCGACGGTCACCGCGGCGGCCGTGGTGGTGGTGGTCTGGTGGATCGTCGTGGAGGGCGTGTAGGTCACCGTGGTCTGTCCCGACTCGGTGTTCTGGACCTCGAAGGTCGCACCGTTGACGGCGGCGATGGTCCCCGAGGCACCGGGCAGGCTGGTCGGGGTGGTCGAGGCACCCTTCGAAGCCGGGGACCCGGTCGACGACGAACTGGTCGACGACGCCGCCGACGAGCCACCGCAGGCGGCGAAGGCGATGCCCGCCACCCCGACCGTCCCGAGGACGGCGAGCTGGCTGAGCCGCCGCCGGCCCGGGCTGCGCCGCGATGTCGGAGCGTCGGTGGTGGTCTGGTGGTCGTTGTGCATGGTTTCTTCCTTCACTGACTCCGGCACGGGGGCCGCCTGGGGGACGAGAGGGGGTTCGGCTGGGTTGGTGGGGAACGGCGGTCGGTCGGCCATCGTGTCAGGAACTCACTCGTTGCGCAGGGCATCGATGGGCGGGAGCTTGGCGGCACGGCTGGCCGGGTAGACGCCGAATACGATGCCGATGACGATGGCCACGGCGATGGCGCCCACCGCGGCGACCGGTGACACGGTGATCGGGTCGGAGATGAAGTGGGGCAGCACCTCGGCCCCGATGATGCCGAGTACGGCACCCAGCAGGCCACCGACGGTGCCGAGCACCGAGGCCTCGACGAGGAACTGCCGACGGATCACCCGGGGGGTGGCGCCGAGGGCCTTGCGGAGGCCGATCTCCCGGATCCGCTCGGTGACCGAGACCAGCATGATGTTCATCACCCCGATCCCGCCGACGAGCAGCGAGATGCCCGCGATGCCGCCCAGCAGGACCGTCAGGGTCCGGTCCACCGAGGTGGCCGTGGACAGCACCTGCGCCTCACTGGTGATGGTGAAGTCGGCATCGGACGCCGTCGTGATCGAGTGGAGGCTGAGCAGTTCGGCGTCGGCCTCCTGGTAGGCGGCCGACAGGGTCGACGACGACGACGCCTGGATCAGGATCTGGCTGACCGAGTCCCTGCTCGTACCGCCGAACAGGAGGTCCGCCGCCGTGGTCAGGGGGACGACCGCCTGGTCGTCGGGATCGGACGTGGTGGACGAGCTCGTCGAGGAGCCGACGGTGTTGAGGACGCCGATCACGGTCATGGGTACACCGTCGACGTCGACGGTCTGACCGACCGGGTCGCGGAAACTGAACAGCTCCTCGGCCGTGGTCGAGCCGAGCACCACGACGCTGGCCCGGGTGGCGAGGTCGTTGTTGTCGATGAAGCGTCCCTGGGTCATCGTCCGACCCCGGACGGTCAGCCACGAGGGGTCGGTCCCGACCACGGTCGTGGTCCAGTTGGTCGTGCCGGCCACCAGGTTCTCGGTCTCCGAGTCGGCGGGGGCGACGGCGTTGATGTCGGGGGCGACGACCTTGGAGTCGAGCGCGGTGGCGTCGCCGACCGTGAGGGTCGAGGCGGACCCGAAGCCTCCCCGGATCCCCGTGCTCGACGTGGTGCTGCCCGGCGTCACCGTCAGCAGGTTGGAGCCCAGTGCGGTGATCTCGGAACCGACCTGCTGCTGGGCGCCCTCGCCCAGGCCCACCGTCAGGATCACCGCGGTGATGCCGATCATGATCCCCACCACGGTGAGGGTGGACCGGAGCCGGTGCGACAGCACGGCCCCGAGGCCGGTCCGGAACGTCTCCACGAGGTTCATCGGGCCACCGCCGCGGTGCGTGCCGGGTCGACGATCTGGCCGTCGAGGATGCGGATGGTCCGACCGGCCGCCTCGGCCACCCCGGAGTCGTGGGTGATCAGGACGATGGTGCGGCCGGACCGGTGCAGCTCGTCGAGCAGGCCCATGACGTCACGGGCCGACACCGAGTCGAGGTTGCCGGTGGGCTCGTCAGCCAGGATCAGGGCGGGATCGGTCACGAGGGCGCGGGCGACGGCCACGCGCTGCTGCTGGCCGCCGGACAGCTCGCCGGGCCGGTGGTCGACCCGCTCGGCCAGACCGACCCGCTCCAGCGCCTCGAGCGCCCGGGTGCGGCGCTCGGACCGCTCGACGCCGGCGTAGAGCAGCGGGAGCTCGACGTTCCGCCACGCCGACAGGGACGCCAGGAGGTTGAACTGCTGGAACACGAACCCGATCCGCTTGTTGCGGACGTGGGCGAGCTCGTCCTCGGACATGTCGCTGACGTCCTCGCCGGCGAGCAGGAACGTGCCCGACGTCGGGACGTCCAGGCAGCCCAGGATGTGCATGAGCGTCGACTTGCCCGAGCCGGACGGGCCCATGATGGCCACGTATTCACCGGAGTCGATGTGGAACGAGACGCCGCGCAGCGCGTCGACCTCGAGCGTGCCGGACTTGTAGGTCTTCCACACCTCCTCGACCTCGATGACGGGCCTGGGTACGGCCGGATGGGTGGCGGTGGGCTCGACCCAGACCGGGCCGGTGTCCTCCATCGGCTGTGCCGGGCCGACCGCGGCCGGCCGGTCCTTCCCGTCCCTGCTCATCCGGCGAAGCCCCCGCCGCCGCCGCCGAAGCCACCGCCGCCGCCCCCGAAGCCACCGCCGCCGCCGCCGAAGCCCCCGGTGCCGCCGCCGGCTCCCCCGAAGCCCCCGAACCCGCGGGCGCCGGTCCCGGTGCTGCCGAGCGGGCCGTGGAACGAGACGCTCGTCACGTAGACCTTCTGGCCGGCGGTCACGCCGCTGACGATCTGGGTGTCACCTCCCGACGCGATCCCGGTGGTGACGGACTGGACGACCTTGGAACCGTTCTCGTCGAGGGTCACGGACGTGTTGCCGTTGGTGTAGCTGATCGCACCGGTAGGCACCACCACCACGTCCTGCAGTTCCTTCACGATGATGGAGACGTTGGCGCTCGTCCCGCCGAAGAGGCCCGTGGGGCTGCCGGTCACGTCGACCACCACGGGGAAGGACGAGACGCCGTCGGTGGTCGTGGCCACGAGCCCGATCGTGCCGACGGTCCCGTACACCGGGGTGGTGGCGCCCGACGGGGTGATGGTCGCCTGGTCCCCCACCTGGATCTGGGACACCCCGCTGCTCGAGACCGTGGTGTTCACGATGTAGGAGCCGGTCGACACGATGACCACCTGGCCGGAGGACGACGAGCTCGAGCTGCCGGTCCCGGCGGAGGACGAAGCGGCGGAGCCGGCGGAGCCCGAGAAGCCGGACGAGCCCGTCGAGCCGGTCGAGCCCGTCGAGCCGGTCGAGCCGGTCGACCCGGTCGAACCCGTCGAATCGGCCCCCGAGGAGGAAGAGGACGACGTCCCGGTCACCTGCTGGCCCACGGCGAGGTCGACCGACGCCACCGTTCCGGCCGTCGTGGCCGTCAAGGTGGCGTCGTCCACCGCCGTCTGGGCAGCCGTGACCTGGCTCTGGGCCGAGGCGATGTTGGCGTTGTCGAGGGCGATCTGGGTCGAGGCGACGGCGGCGGCCGTGTCGGTCGCCAGTTGGGCCTGGTCGTTGGCCAGGGTGGCCTGGGCCTGGGCCAGCGTGGCGTTGAGCGACGTCGGGTCGACGGTGGCGAGCGTCTGGCCCACCGCGACGACCTGGCCCTGGGTCACGTCGACGGCGGTCACCTTGCCGGACACGGCGAAGTTGAGGTCATCGGTGGTGGCCGGCTCGATGGTGCCGGTGGCGGCCACCGTCTGGGAGACCGTCCCGGTCGTGACCGTCTGGACCGACGTCGTGGTGACGATGCCGGCTGCGGCGCTCGCCGTGCCGCGCGTTGCGAACCACGTGCCGACGCCGGCGCCGGCCAGCACGAGAACGGCCAGCGCGATCACCCACCACTTCCGCATGACCGATCCGGTACGTCCTGTCTTCGCCACCACGACCTCACCTGCAATCCGGTGGCCGCAGCCACGTCTGCCCCCCGGCCGCAAGCGCTCCGACCAGGAAGTTCTAGCCGCTCAGCTGATCACGCGAACATAAGGCCAAGATAAGTACCGGCTGGGCGGGGCCTAAGAATCGCAGGCGGTCACCAGCGGAAACACGTGTGCCCGCGCCGGATCCGGATGGCGGGCGGGCCGGAACCGGGTGGCGGGCGGGCTGTCTAGATTGGGATCGCAACGCACGCCCGTCGAGCCTTTCGGAGGTCCCCATGGAATACGTCAACCTCGGTCGCACCGGGCTCCGGGTCTCCCGGGTATGCCTCGGCATGATGAGCTTCGGCAACGACTCCGACCGTCCGTGGGTCCTGGACGAGGACGCGGCCGAGCCGATCGTCCGGGCCGCCGTCGAGGGCGGCGTCACCTTCTTCGACACGGCCGACGTCTACTCGGGCGGTGCCTCCGAGGTCGCCACCGGGCGCCTGCTCCCCAAGTTCCTGACCCGTGACGAGCTGGTGGTGGCGACCAAGGTCCGGATGCCGGTCTCGCCCGGGGAGAACGGGGGCGGCCTCTCCCGCAAGCACATCCTGTCGGGGATCGACGCCTCCCTGTCCCGCCTGGACATGGACTACGTCGACCTCTACCAGATCCACCGATGGGACGAGCGGACGCCGATCGAGGAGACCATGGAAGCGCTCCATGACGTGGTCCGGGCGGGCAAGGCCCGCTACATCGGCGCATCGAGCATGCACGCCTGGCAGTTCGCCAAGGCCCAGCACGTGGCCGACGCCCACGGCTGGACCCGCTTCGTCTCGATGCAGAACCACTACAACCTGATCTACCGCGAGGAGGAACGGGAGATGATCCCGCAATGCATCGACCAGGGAGTCGGCGTCATCCCGTGGAGCCCACTGGCCCGGGGCGTCCTGGCCGGCAACCGGACCCGCGGGGGTGAGCGACTCACCACCCGATCGGGAACCGACGACTTCACCAACTACCTCTACGACCAGCCCACCGACTTCGACGTGGTCGAGCGCGTCGCCGAGGTGGCCGCATCACGTGGCGTTCCCGCCGCCCAGGTGGCCCTGGCGTGGCTGCTCCACAGGCCCGGCGTGACGGCGCCGATCGTGGGTGCGACCAAGCCGGGGCACCTCGCCGACGCCTTGGCGGCCGAGGCCCTCAGCCTCGACCCGGAGGAGATCGCGCGGCTCGAGGAGCCCTATGTACCCCATCCCGTGCTCGGCCACTTCTAGTCCCCGGCACCGCGGGCCCCGCTCCGCCCACGTCGCCTCGCGGAGCGAGTGTACGGTGCGGTGGAGCGTCCGGAGCGCCTCCGGCGCGGACAGGAGGCAGGTCATGACCCACCGGATCGCCCCGTGAGCGGGCCCGGCCCGTCACGGCCCACCGGCGTCGACTTCCACTTCGACATCATGTGCCCGTACGCATACCAGACGTCGCTGTGGATCCGGAACGTCCGCGACGCGACCGGCCTGGACGTCCGCTGGCGGTTCTTCAGTCTCGAGGAGATCAACCGCGAGGAGGGTAAGAAGCATCCGTGGGAGCGCGACTGGTCCTACGGCTGGTCGATGATGCGGGTCGGCGCCCTGTTGCGGCGCCGGGACATGGCGCTGCTCGACCGCTGGTACGCCGAGGCGGGGAAGGCCCTCCACGAGGACGGGCGCAAACCCCACCGACCCGAGGTGGCCGAGGAGATCCTCGCCGAGATGGGGCTCGATCCCGGTCTGGTGGCCGAGGCCATCGGCGACCCGACCACGGGCGACGAGGTCATGGCCGAGCACGACCGCGTGGCCTCTCGGGGCGGGTTCGGCGTGCCGACGATGATCTTCGACGACGACCAGATGCTGTTCGGCCCGGTGCTGGTGGACCCGCCCCGGGGCGAGGCCGCCATGCGCCTGTGGGACCTGACAACCGGTTGGCTGGAGTTCCCCCGCGTCTACGAGGTCCAGCGGCCGAAGTCGGCCGCCGACATCGACGCCATCGCCACCGCCTTCGCGCCCTACCTCGAGGCCCGGGACTGGTTCTCGGTCGAGAAGCCGACGCCGTGACGCTGGCCGCCACCCCGTCCGGGGGCCGGCCGTGCTGATCGTCGTCGAGCCGCTCGAGGCCGGCGAGCACCGTCACCCCGGGCACCCCGAACGACCGGCCCGGATCGGTGCGGCCATGCAGGGTGTCGCCGACCTCGACCTCGGCACGGACCTCCTGGTGGTCGAGGCCACCCCGGCGCCCGCCGAGCGCCTGGTCCGTGTGCACACCCCCGCCCACCTGCAGCGCCTCGAGCAGATCAGCGCGGCGGGTGGCGGCTCGTTCGACCCCGACACCTACGTGCGGCCTTCCTCGTGGGAGGACGCCCGCTTGGCCGCCGGAGCCGGGCTGGTGGCCATCGGGGCGGCGCGTGCCCACCGGGCACCGGTGTTCGTCCCCGCCCGGCCGCCCGGCCACCACGCCCCGGCCGACCGGGCCATGGGGTTCTGCCTGCTCAACAACGTGGCCGTCGCCGCCTCGGCCCTCGTCGACGCGGGCGAGCGGGTCCTGATCGTCGACTGGGACGTCCACCACGGCAACGGGACCCAGGACCTGTTCTGGGACGAGCCGTCGGTCCTCTACGTCTCGACCCACCAGTGGCCGTGCTATCCGGGCACCGGCAGCGCTGCCGAGGTCGGCGGCCCCGGTGCGCGGGGCACCACCCTCAACGTGCCGCTGCCGCCCGGCGCCACCGGTGACGTGGTCCGCCAGGCCTTCGCCCGTATCGTGACCCCGGCCGTGGCCGAGTTCGGCCCGACCTGGGTGCTGGTGTCCGCCGGCTTCGACGCCCACCGCGCCGACCCGCTGGCCGAGCTCGCCCTGTCGGCCGGCGACTTCGCCGAGTTGGCCGGGACGGTCGCCGGCTACGCCCCCGAGCCGGGCCGGCTCGTCGTCTTCCTCGAAGGCGGCTACGACGTCGACGCGTTGCGCTCGTCGGTGGCCGCCGCCCTCGGACGGCTGGTGGGCGCACCCGGGCCGGGGGACGACGAGGCCCCGACGTCCGGCGGGCCGGGGGCCGAGCAGGTCGACGCCGCCGCCGCCCGCCGCACGGCCGCCCTCGACGCCTAGGCCCGGCGGCCACCGACACCACGACCGATCGGAGGACCATGAGCCCGTCAGGACACGTTCCCCTGGTCCCCGAGAGCTACGCTCGCAGCCGCACCTCGCGTCGCCGCGGGCAGCACCGTCTGGAGGGACAACTTGCACGACACCCAGGACCACCCGAACGACGCCGTCGTCGTCGGCTACGACGGCTCCGAGGCCGCGTCGGCGGCCGTGGACTGGGCCGCCGAACAGGCCGCCCGCACCAGCGGGCACCTCGAGCTGGTGACCGCCTGGGAGTACCCCACGAGCTGGGGCAACGTCATCCCCCTGCCCGAGGACTACGACCCGGCGGCCGACGCGCAGGCCCTGCTCGACCCGGTGGTCAACCGGCTCCACGCCGCCCACCCGGACCTCTCCGTCCACGCCCACGTGGTGGAGGGTCACCCGTCCGAGGTCCTGGCCGAGGCGTCGCGCCATGCCGGCCTCCTGGTGGTGGCCAGCCGGGGCCACGGCACCCTCTCGGGCATCGTGCTGGGCTCGGTCAGCCAGCACTGCGTGACCCACGCCACCTGCCCGGTCGTCGTCTACCGCAAGCCCTGACGTCACGGGGACCCGCCAACGGGCGGTGACGTCCCACCCCGGTGGGCGGAGAGGACCTCACCAGGTGTCGATGCAGTTCCGCTTCTTGCCGGCACGCGCCGGCGGCGGCGGCGACGCCCGCAGCGCCTCGACGATCCGCTGCCGCGACTCCGCCGGGTCGATGACATCGTCGATCTCGTAGGCGGTGGCCACATGCAACGCCCTGCCGTGCTCGTAGGCCAGGTCCACCATCGAGGCGAACAGGGCCTCTCGCTCGTCGGGGTCCTCGACGGCCTCGAGCTCGCGCCGGAAGCCCAGGCGCACCGCCCCTTCGAGACCCATCCCCCCGAGCTCACCGCTCGGCCAGGCCACCAGGAACAGCGGCGCCCGGAAGCTGCCGCCGGCCATGGCCTGGGCCCCCAGCCCGTAGCCCTTGCGCAGCACGATGGTGCACAGCGGCACGGTCAGGCTGGCGCCGACGACGAACATCCGGCTGACGTGACGGACCTGACCCGTGCGCTCGGCCTCGGGCCCGACCATGAACCCCGGCGTGTCGCACAGGGACACGACGGGCAGATCGTGGGCGTCGCAGAGTTGGAGGAACCGGGCGGCCTTGTCCGCGCCGTCGGCGTCGATGGCGCCGCCGAGGTGGGTCGGGTCGTTGGCCAGGATCCCCACCGGGCGCCCCTCGATGCGGGCCAGCGCGGTGACCATCCCCGGGCCGAAGCCGCGGCGCAGCTCCAGCACGGACCCGGTGTCGGCCAGGAGGTCGACGAGGGCCCGGATGTCGTAGGCCCGCAGCCGCTGCTCGGGCACGGCGGAACGCAGCAGGCGCTGATCGGCACACTCCCAGTCGCCGACCGGGCCCTGGAAGTACGACAGGTAGCGGCGGGCCAGGGCCACGGCGCCGGCGTCGTCGTCGGCCACCAGGTCGACCACGCCGTTGGGCACCTGGACCTCCAGCGGGCCCACCTCCTCGGGCTGGTAGCTCCCGAGGCCTCCTCCCTCGATCATGGCCGGTCCGCCCATCCCGATCGACGTGCCCTCGGTGGCGATGATCACGTCGCAGCAGCCGAGCAGCGCGGCGTTGCCGGCGAAGCACCAACCCGACGCGATCCCGACCAGCGGCACCAGGCCGCTGAGGCGGCCGAACAGGGCGAACGCCTGGGTGTCGAGCCCCGTGATGACGGCGTAGTCGGTGTCGCCGGGCCGGCCGCCGCCGCCCTCGGCGAACAGCACCACCGGCAGGCGCAGGCGCTCGACCAGTTCGAACAGCCGATCCTTCTTGCGGTGGTTCTGCTGGCCCTGGGTGCCGGCCAGCACGGTGTAGTCGTAGGACACCACCGCGCAGCGCGATCGCTCGTCGGCGAACCGGTCGCCGTTCACCCGGGCCGTGCCCCCGACGAGCCCGTCGGCCGGTGTGCGCTCGATGAGCTCGGCCTCGTCACGCCGGTGGCGCTGGGCGGCGATGGCGAAGCCGCCGTACTCCGTGAAGCTCCCCGGGTCGCACAGGTCGTCGAGGTTCTCGCGCGCCGTCCGGCGGCCGCGCTCGTGGCGCCGGGCCACCACCTCGGGCCGCCCCGCGTCGGAGAGCAGGAGCCGCCGGGCGAACAGCTCGGCCAGATCCGGACGGACGGCGTCGAGGTCGACGTCGTCGGCCGCCGCGGTGGAGGCGCCGTCCGGCTCGCCGGCCTCGACCACGGCCAACGGCGCGCCGTCGGCCACCAACCCGCCCACCTCGACGTCCAGGTAGGCCAAGGTGCCGGCCACCGGGCTGCGGACCACGTGCTCCATCTTCATCGACTCGAGCACGACCACGATGGCGCCGGCCGAGACCGTGCCCCCGACGGGGATCGGCAACAGCACGACGGTCCCCTGCAACGGTGCGTTGAGACGTACCTCCTCGCCGGGCACCACGCCCCCGTCCACCGCCGAACCGTCCACGCCGCCCCCCATCGGGCTCAGGCCGGGAACATCGGGAAGATAGACGCCTCGTCGGCCATGGCGGCGACCGCCGCGTTCCGCTCGTCGGGCGTCATCGGGGTGGCCCGCTCGGCGGCGGCCAGGGCCGTCGTCAGGACCCCCGTGTCCCCCGGGGTGCAGAAGGCGTGGACGCCCGGGGTGGACAGGGCGAAGCGCACGCCGCGCTCCACCTCCTCGGTACCGGTCCAGGGCTCGTACCAGGTGTCGGCGGTGGTCTCGAGGTCGGCCCACCGGCGCGCCGCGGCGGCCTTGATGGCCATCACCCCGACGTCGTGGTCGGCGGTGTACTCCAGCAGCGCTTCGGCGTCGCGCCGGTAGTCCGGATCGGCCCACAGCCGCGGGTACACCGGGAACATGACGGTGTCGAGGTCGTAGCGCCGGAGGGCCTCGAGGTGGGCCGCCGGCGCCGTGTGCTCGTGGCCGGTGATCCCCACCCAGCGGGTCAGGCCCTCGTCGCGGGCGGCCAGCAGTGCGTCCACCGCGCCCCTGCGGGCGTCGAGCTCGGCCAGGTCGGTGACGGCGTGCAGCTGGTACAGGTCGAACGAGTCGCACCTCAGCAGGGAGAGCGACTCCTCCAGCTGGGCCCGCACCCCGGCCGAGTCGTGGAGGAGGGTCTTGCAGGCCACGAACAGGGCGTCCCGGACCGGCGGGATCAGCGGCCCGATGAGCTCCTGGGCCCTGCCGTACTGGGGGGCGATGTCGAGGTGGTTGACCCCGGCGGCCAGGGCCTCGTGGAAGGAGGCCGCGGCGGTGTCCGGGTCCGACCGGCCGAAGGCGGCCCCACCGAGGATGGCCACCGACGACAGGTGTCCGGTTCGTCCGAGTCTGCGCTGTTCCACGCCGTCAACTTAGTGCGGTGCCCCGGCGGCGCGGGCGCCTCAGGACCCGGCGGCCGCGTCCCGGGCCGCCTCCCAGGCCTGGAGCATGGTGCCGAAGTGCATGGGGTTGTAGACGTCCTCCTCCGAGGACCACAGCCCGTCCCCCGCGTACTTCAGGATGGTGATGTTGTACTCCTGGTGGAGGCTGCCGTCGCCGGGATCGCGCATGCGGTTCCACACCTGGCAGACCACCCAGCCGCGGTCCTCGTCGATCGTGTACCACTCGATGGGGAACTCCGGCATCTCGCTGCCGGGGTAGGTCGACATGGTCTCCTGGATCCAGGTGTAGATGGCCTCGCGGCCGTGCATCGGTTCCGTAGAGGTGCTCGATGTACTCGGCGTCCTCGGTGAACAGGTCGACCCACGGCCGCCAGTCCCCGCTGGCGCCCGAGTCCGCGGCCCGCCGCTGGTACTCGGCGAATGCGCTCTCGAGCTCGGCCCTGGGCCACTGTCCCACGTCGGTCCTCCCCCTCGGCCCGGTGGGCCACGCCCACAGTGTGGGCCGTCGGGTCACTCCGGTCAACGACCGCGGCCTACCATGGGGCGGACGGCCGGCCAGGAGGCGACGATGACAACCGCATGGCGGGTACTCACGCTCGGCGATCGCGACCCGGTCGCCCCGTACGAGGAGGTCGTCCGCCTCATCGACAAGGCGGGGACGGCCACCGGCGCCGCCTACAGCCGGAGCGATGTCGTCGAGGCGCTCCACGAGCACCAGCCGGCCGTCGTGGCCCTCTCCTCCGCCGGCGAGCTGGTCGGCGTCGTCGTCGCCCGGTTGGCCGGGCCCGACGCCCACGTGCTCGCCTTCGCCCTGCATCCGGAGTGGCGCCGCCGCGGCATCGGCTCGGCGCTGCTGCGCCAGCTCGACCAGGAGGTCATCCACCGCGGCTCGTCCCGCCTGCTGGCCTTCGTCCAGGAGGGGCAGGTGGGCGAGGACGCCTTCGTCAACCAGGGCTTCACCCATCTGGAGGGTCTGCACCTCTTCGCCCGCGAGGCCTCGATGGTGCCCGAGGAGCTCGCCATCGTCGAGCGGTTCGGCGGCAGCGTCCCCTCCAACGGACTGTGGGAGTCGATGAAGGGCTTCTCGGCCGCCAAGGAGATCCTGGACCGGCGCGTCGTGGCACCGCTGGCCCACGCCGAGCTGGCCGACCGCCTCGGCCTCCGCCCCCCGGCCGCCGTCCTGCTCTTCGGTCCACCCGGGACGGGCAAGACGTCGTTCGCCCGGGCCATGGCCTCGCGGCTGGGCTGGGCGTTCGTCGAGCTCCACCCGTCGCTGCTCGGCAACGGGGTGGAGGGGGCGCGTACCCTGCGCGACTCGCTGGCCGAACTGCAACGGGTCGACCGCCTCGTCACGTTCATCGACGAGGCCGACGAGATCGCGTCCGACCGGTCCGAACGTCCGGACAGCCAGCCGCTCGTCAACGAGCTGCTGAAGGCGGTGCCGCAGTTCAAGGCGCGCCCGGACCGCCTCGTGGTGATGGCCACCAACTCGATCGCCGCCATCGACCCGGCGCTGCTCCGGCCCGGCCGGTTCGACCTGATCATCCCCGTCGGCGCCCCCGACGAGGACGAGCGGCGCGAACTCGCCACCGAGTTCCTGCCGGCCGGCGACCCCGCGGAGGTGTCGGCGGCCACCCCCGGGTTCACGCCGGCCGACTTCACCCTGGTCGCCCAGCGGGCCGCCCAGCTCGCCTTCGACCGCGCCCTCGACGGCCAGACTCCCGAGGTCACGGCCGGGGACGTCCTCCACGCCGTGGCCGCGACCCGCCCGTCGGTCAGCGCCGACTCGGCCGGGCGGTTCGCCGACGAGGCCGTCCGGTTCGCCGCGCCTGTGACGGGATCCGTCCGGTCCCGGTCAGCCCCGGGCCACCAGGCGCGCCCACGCCGGGCCGAGGGAGGTCTCGTCGCCGTCGACCTCGACCACCTTGCGGCGGGACGCGGCGCCGGCGGTGATGCGCACCGCACCGCGCCCGACGCCGAGAGCGCCGGCGACCGCCGCCACGACGGCACCGTTGGCCCGACCGTCGGTGGCGGGCTCGCGCACCCGCACGACGAGTGCGCCGTCGTGGCCGCCGCCCACCGACGGATGTGTCGACCGGGGCCGCACCAGGACGTTGCGCTTCACCGGACCAGCCTGGCACGTCCCCGGCCACGACCTCTCGGGGGAGCCCCGGGGCGGGAGTAGAACGGGGGCATGCCCCGCGCGAACTGGTCGTCCTCGGCTCGGCCAGCCAGACCCCCACGCGCCGCCGCAACCACAACGGCTACCTCCTCCGCTGGGACGGGCGCTCCGTGCTGTTCGACCCCGGCGAGGGGACCCAGCGCCAGCTGCTCCTGGCCGGGGCCTCACCCTCCGGCATCCACCACATCTGCGTGACCCACTTCCACGGCGACCACTGTCTCGGCCTGCCCGGCATCCTGCAGCGGCTGTCGCTCGACCGGGTCGCCCATCCGGTGGAGGTGCTCTTCCCCGCCTCGGGGACCGACTACTTCGACCGGCTCCGCCACGCGTCGGCCTACCAGGACCACCTCGACGTGCGTCCGGTGCCCGTCGCGGCCGACGGGCCGGCGTCGACTGGCGGTCCCTTCGCCATCGAGGCGGTCCGCCTCGACCACGACCCCGAGACGTTCGGCTGGCGCGTGGTCGAGCCGGACGGGACCCGGATGCTGCCCGACCGGCTGGCCGCCGCGGGCGTGGCCGGACCCGACGTGGGCCGCCTGGCCGCCGAGGGCGCGGTCGACGGGCCCCGGGGCCGGGTGCTCCTCGAGGACGTGAGCGCGCCCCGCCGCGGCCAGCGCATGGCCTTCGTGATGGACACCGGGATGTGCGACGCCGCGGTGGAGCTGGCCGCCGGGTGCGACCTCGTGGTGTGCGAGGCCACGTTCGCCTCGGCCGACCGGGACCTGGCCCGCCGCTACCGCCACCTGACGGCGGCCGACGCCGGTCGGGTGGCCCGGGACGCAGGCGCCAGGCGCCTGGTCATCACCCACTTCTCCCAGCGCTATCCCGACGTGCAGGTCCTGGTGGACGAGGCGGCGGCCGAGTTCCCCGACGTCGTGGCGGCCGAGGACCTGGCCCGGGTGCCCGTGCCGGCCCGGATCCGCTGACCGGACCGGCCGGTACCCGTCGGGCGGGCCCGCCGGTCAGCCGGCGACGCCGAAGTACGAGTCGCGCAGGGTGCGCTTCAGGATCTTGCCCGACGCATTGCGGGGTAGCTGCTCGTCGGCGAAGACGATGCGACTCGGCACCTTGAAGGGAGCCAACGACTCGGCCAGGAAGTCCTTGAGCGCGTCGGCGTCCAGGTCGGAACCGGGCTGGCGGAGGATCACGCAGGCCACCTCCTCGCCGAGGCGCTCGTGGGGCACACCGAACACGGCGGCCTCGTAGACGTCGCCGTGCTCGTAGATGGCGCTCTCCACCTCCGCGCAGTAGACGTTCTCGCCGGCCCGGAGCACCATGTCCTTCGCCCGGTCCTCGATGTAGAGGAAGCCCTCCTCGTCGATGCGGCCGAGGTCGCCCGAGGCCAGCCAGCCGTCGACGATCGTCTCGGCGGTGGCCTCCGGCTTGTTCCAGTAGCAACGGATGACGTTGGGGCCCTTCATCCAGATCTCGCCCCGGGTGCCCACCGGCACCGCTCGACCCTCGTCGTCGCGGATCTCGATGTCCATGATGGGCATGAGGACCCGGCCCGTCGACGTCGGGTGGGTGACGTAGTCGTCGCCGGTGTTGCCCGGCCCCAGGCCGTTGGTCTCGGTCATGCCGTAGCCGATGTTGGGCCGGCCCTTGGCGAAGCCCTTCTCCACCCGGTCGACCAACTTGGCCGGTGCCGGGGCACCGCCCCCGCCCACGCTGGCGAGCGACGACGTGTCGTACTTGTGGAACGACGGGCTCTCGAGCATGTCCCAGCTCTGGGTGGGCACGCCCACGAAGGTGGTGACGCGCTCGGCCTCGATCAGCCGCAGCGCGGTGTCGGGGTCCCAGCGGTGCATCATCACCAGCTTGAACTTCATCCCGAAGCAGGAGAGCATCACCGGCACGCACCCGGTCACGTGGAACAGGGGCACGATGAGGATGAAGCAGGGGGCGAAGGAGCCGCCGGTGCCCAGGGCGTCCTGGCCCTTGCGGCCGGTGAGGATGGTGGAGTTGCACCAGAACCCCATCAGGCCGTTGATCACGCCCCGGTGGGTCGACACCGCGCCCTTGGGGAAGCCGGTGGTGCCGGAGGTGTAGAGGATGGTGGCGTCGTCGTCGGGATCGACCTCGACGACGGGCATGGCGTCACCGAGGGTGACCACCTCGTCGTAGCGCTGCACGCCGGTGGGATTGGGCTCCAGCTGATCGCCGCGCACCATGATCATGGGCACGCCGCGCGAGTGGGCCGGGGCGTGGGCCCGCTCGATCCGCTCGGGGTCGCCGATCAGCAGGGCCAGGCCGGAATCCTCGATGGCGTAGTCGAGCTCGGCCTCGGTCCACCAGGCGTTGAGGGAGACGGAGATGGCCCCGACGGACACGATGGCGGCGAACGAGACGATCCACTCGGGCAGGTTGCGCATGGCGATCCCGACCCGATCGCCCTTGCGGATCCCGTACCGCTCGACGAGCGCGTGGGCCAGGGCGTCGACGTTGCGCATCGTCTCGGCGAAGGTCCAGCGCTCGTCCTCGTAGACGAGGAACTCCGAGTCGTCCCCCCGGGCGCCGGCCAGCAGCTGGCCCAGATTGGCCGGAGCGTTCGCGAAGACCCGGACGTCCCGTCCGCCGGCGGTCACCGGCACGACCTCGAACAGCTGGCCCGGCCCGGTCACCTGGGCCAGCGCCTCCTCGTATGTCAGCGACACGGTCGCCTCCTCACCTCACCGCCTCCGCGGGCCGGTCGGATGGAGCCGGCGTGGACAGTGAGTGTAGGTCCTGTGACACCGGGGTGGCCCACGCCGGGCAGGAGCCAGGATCCGGTGGCGGGCGGGCGGATCCTGGCGGTGCCCACCTGCGGCGACGCGATCGCCGGCGGGACGGGACCCTCAGGGGGTGCGCGTGCGCCGGCGCCACCAGGTGAAGGCACCGATGGCCAGGGCGACGACGACCAGGCCCCCGAGGAACAGCGGGTCCGGGCCCGGGCTCGTGTGCGCGGCGGTCGCGCTGCGGGACGCCAGACCCACCTCGGGATCGGCCGGGATGCTGATGGGCGGCAGCGTCGTCGAGGCCGCGTCCGGGTACGTCGAGGTCGTGGTGGTCGACGAGGTCGAGTGCGGGGCGCCCTTGCCGGCGAGGAGCCCGTTGGTCGTCGTCGTCACGGCGGTCTTCCTGGTGCGGACGTGGCGCACCCGGACCGGGCGGGGGGGGCGCGTCGTGGGGACGACCGGGTTGGTCACCACCGGGTGCCGGACACGCCGTCCCCCCGGGTCGGTGGTCCTCACCGGGTCCTGCTGACCGGACAGGGTGTCGTTCGCGTGGGTTACGGAGGTGAGGACGACCGCCGGGCCGGCGGCACGATCGGCCCCCGTGGACGGCCCGAGGGCGAGCGGTCCGGCGAGGGCCAGCACCGCGGCCCCGCCGGCCACGACCAGTGCGGCCCGGCCGGCGCGTCGACCCGTCCGGGCACGGGCGGCCCCGGCCGATCCCGTGGAGTCTCCATCGGCGGCCGCCGGGCGCCGGCGCCTGATGATGGACATCGGACCTTCTCGCTTCCGGGCCTGACCCGGGAGCACCGGAGGCTCTCCCCCGATGACCGAGACCGAGCCCCTGTTCTCGGCGGATGGAACTCACCGACGTCCGAGGCGGCATCCCGGCTCGCGGCCCTCGCCGGTTCGGGACGTCACGTGCCACCCACGGTTGCGGACCAGCGCCGGGGTTCGACCGGCTTCCCCACCCGGGGACGTCATACTGCTGTCGCAATCGTAGCAGCACGACCGCGACGGCTTCCCGGCGCGCCGCCGCCGCGGGGCCGTCGGACCGGGCCGCTCACGCTGGGTGGGCGGCCGGTCCCAACCACTCGGCGGTAACCCGGGAGATGCACGGTGCGGGATCCGCCTGGGCCCGCTCGGAACCGAATCGGTCGACCAACGAGACGACATCGCAGCCGGCGTCCCTCGCCAGGGCCGCACCCTCGTCGGAACACCGCCCGGCCACCACGAGGGTGGCGATCCCGGCCCGTCGCGCGTCCCCGGCCACCCCGCCCACCACCTTGCCGGCGAACGACGTGGCGTCGAGTGCGCCTTCACCCGTGATCACCCGGTCGGCGCCGACCAGGTCCCGGTCGAGCCCGACGAGGTCACGCACGAGGGCGTACCCCGACTCCAGGACGCCCCCGAGGACGGCCAGCGCGCCACCGAGCCCGCCGGCCGCCCCGGACCCGGGCAGGGCCCGCACGTCGACCCCGTCACGGACCACGTACCGCTCGGCCAGCTCCTCGAGACGCACCGTCAGGCGGGCCACCTGGTCGGGGTCGGCCCCTTCTGGGGGCCGAACACCCGGGCCGCCTCCACGAAGGTGACCCCGACGTCGCACGCGCCCACCAGCCGGGCCCCGGCCAGGCCACCGGCCGACCGGACGGCCTCGAGGGCCCCGAGTCCGCCGTCGGTCGTCGCCGACCCGCCGAGCCCGACCACCACGGTCCCCTCCGGCCCGACCCGTCGGGCCGCGGCCACCAGCAGCTCGCCCGTCCCCCGGGAGGTGGCGGCGACCGGGTCGTTGCCCTCCGCCCCCCCGGCGAGGGCGAGCCCCGAGGCCCGGGCCGACTCCACCACCGCCGTCGTGCCCCCGACCCGCCACACGGCCTCGACCGGCGCCCCGTCCGGACCGGTCACCCGGGTCACCACCTCGGTGGGACAGATGGCGGCGCAGGCGTCGAGCAGGCCCTCACCCCCGTCCGACAGGGGCAGTGGCGTGACGTCCCACCCGAGGTCGGCGGCGGCAACGGCCATGGCCTCGGCGACCCGACGGGCATCCACGGTGCCCCGGAACTTGTCCGGGGCCAGGACGACTCGGGGCATCCCCCGACCCTACGACGGCGCCGGCCCGGGCCGGTGCCCGTGGCGGCCGCCGGGATGTCCGTCGCCGGACACAGGCTCCCGCTCAGTCCCGCAGTGCGGCGAACGCGGCCCGGACGGCTGCGGCGTCCGTCGACGGGTCCGGCTCCACCCGTGTCCCCCCACCGAGGTCCCAGGCGGACCGGACCTCGTCGGGCGACCGCCCGGACAGGACGGCGGCGGCCTGGACGCAGGCGCCGGTGGCGACGGCCTCGTCGACGTCGGGCGCCACCACCGGACGGCACGACAGGTCGGCGAGGGCCCGTCGGTACGCGGGCGAGCGGGCGCCCCCTCCCACCACCAGCAGCGGCCCGTCGCCCACGGCCACCAGGTCCGCCAGGACGTCGAGGGCGTCGAGCAGGCCGCAGACCACACCCTCGAAGGCGGCGGCGGCGACCCCGGCACGGGACACCCCGGTGCGCAGCCCGGCGAGGGTCCCGGTGGCGGTCGGGCGGTCGGGGGTCCGCTCGCCGTCGAAGTAGGGCAGGAGGGTGAGGCCCGACGCGCCCGTCGGCACGGCGAGGGCCAGTTCGTCGAGCCCCGTCGGCGTCACGCCGAGCAGACCGCCCACGGCGTCGGTGACCCGGGTGGCGTTGAGCGTGCAGGCCAGCGGTAGGTAGCCGCCGGTGGCGTCGGCGAACCCGGCGACGGTGCCCGTCGGATCGGCCACGGGCCGGTCGCTGCGGGCGTACACGGTGCCCGAGGTGCCGAGGGAGACGCACACCTGCCCCGGGGCCAACCCGATGCCGAGGGCGGCGGCCATGTTGTCGCCCGTGCCGGGGCCCACCACGTCGACGGGGCCGATGTCGAGGCCGGCGAGCCCGGCGGCGCTGGGTGGGCCCGCCGCCTCCGTCGGGCCGAGGACGGTGGGAAGGCGGTCGGCCCAGTCGGCCGGGCCCACCACCTCGTCGAGGAGGTCGACCAGCCACTCCCCCGTCGTCGGGGCGAAGTACCCGGTGCCGGACGCGTCGCCCCGGTCGGTGACCCGCCGACCGGTGAGCCGCCACGTCAGGTAGTCGTGGGGCAGCAGCACCGACCGTACCGCCCCCGCCACCTCCGGTTCGTGGGCGGCCAGCCAGGCCAGCTTGGTGACCGTGAATGCGGCCACCGGCACCGAGCCCGTCCGGCCGGCCCAGGCCGCCGCCCCCAGTGCCTCCACCATGCGGGCCGCCTCGGGGGCCGACTCGGTGTCGTTCCAGAGCTTGGCCGGCCGGAGCACGGCCCCGTCACCGTCCACTACGACGAGTCCGTGCTGCTGGCCGGCCACCGACACCGCCGCCACCGACCGGGACCCGTCGGCGGTGGCCTCGGCGGCGGCCAGGTGGAGGGCCTCCCACCAGGTCTCCGGGTCCTGCTCGGAACGGGGCGGGTGGACCGCGGGGTGCGGGGCCCGGGCCGACCCGACGAGGGTGCCGTCGTCGGCGTCGCGGACCTCGACCTTCGTCGACTGGGTGGAGCTGTCGACCCCCAGGACCAGCGGCACCGTCAGGCGTCGCCCGTGACGTCGACGGTGACGGTGGCCGCCGGGTCGCCGGCATCGGTGCCCACCCCGACCACGTACGAGCCCGGCTCCTGGTACCAGCCGCCGTCCCGGCGGACGGCCAGGGTCGCCAGGTCGACGGGCAGCGTGACCGTCGTGCCGGCACCGGCATCGAGGTGGATTCGGCGGAAGGCCACCAGCCGGCGTGCCGGCCGGTCGACCGCGGAGCCGGGCAGGCCGGCGAAGCAGAGCACCACCGTCGAACCCGGCAGGTCCCCCGTGTTCGCCACCTCGACCGTCACCCGTCCGGTCGTCGAGCCCGGACGGTCCTGGGTCATGCGGAGTGAGGAGGGCTCGAGCTCCCAGGTGGTGTAGCCGAGTCCGGCACCGAAGGGTCGGTGCGGTGCGATCCCGTCACGGTCGAGCTTCCACTGACCGTGGAAGAGGTCGTAGACGGCGGTGTCGGCGTCGGGATCGAAGGGGACCAGGTGGGCCTGGTCGGTCGGCAGGGCGAACGGCAGGCGACCGCCGGGCTCCACCGCCCCGATCAGGACGTCGCCGAGGGCGCGCCCGCCCTCCATGCCCGGGTACCAGACCACCAGCGTGGCGGCCACGTCGTCGAGCCACGGCATGACTACCGCCGAGCCACCCATGACGACGACCACCGTCCGAGGACAGGCGGACGCGGCCGCGGCCACCAGGGCCTCGTCGTCATGGCTGAGCCGCAGCGACCGCCGGTCCCCGCCCGGGGCGAACGTCCCGGGCGGCGGCTCGCCAGCGGCCCCGTCCGGCACAGTGTC
Organism: uncultured Acidimicrobiaceae bacterium; assembly: GCA_963830165.1. Taxonomy (GTDB): domain Bacteria; phylum Actinomycetota; class Acidimicrobiia; order Acidimicrobiales; family RAAP-2; genus Bog-756. The sequence continues at coordinate 842,976 of CAWHKZ010000011.1, read as the reverse complement.
CGGCACGCCGCCCTCCCCGGCATGCCCGTCGACCGGCTCCCCGGTCCACGTGCCGGCCGCGTCCGCTGCCGCGACGTGATCCTCCGGCTCCTCCTCCACCTCGTCCGGCGCGGGCGGACTCGGGAACATCGACGCCATCGACTCGCTGGTGCCCACGTCGATGAACTCGCCCTCGTCGTCCTTGGTGCAGCCCACCACCACGACGCACAGGTCGGCTCCCTCGGCCCCGGTGGCATCGGTGGCGTGATGGACGACCTCGGCGGTCGGGAAGGCACCCCGTACGCCGTCGAGGACGGTCGACACCTCGGGCGGGTTCACGTCGCTCGAGCCCCCGTCACCCAGGTTGGGCACGGCGGCCAACCGTCCGAGCACGACCACCCGGTCGAGGCCGATGGCCACGGGCAGGAGCGGGCCGTCGTTGCGCAACAGGACCATCGACGTCGCGGCCGCCTCCCGGGCCAGGGCGCGGTGCTCGGGCGAGGCCAGCACGGATCGGTCGGGGGACGCCTCGACCACGGAGGAGAAGCGCAGCAGCGTGGCCACCGTGGCCTCGACCCGGGCGGCCACGTCGGCCGGGTCGAGGCCTCCGTCGGCCAACGCCGTGGGCAGGTGCTCGGCGCGCTGCTGGCGGAGGGGCATCTCGATCTCGAGGCCGGCAGCCACCGACAGGACCGGGTCGTGGAGACCGGCGATGAAGTCCGACGTGACGAAGCCGTCCCACCCCCACTCGGCGCGGAGGATGTCGGTGAGCAGCACCGTGCTCTCGCCGCACCACTGTCCGTTGACCGAGTTGTAGGCCGACATCACCGACGCGACCCCCTCGTCGGCCACCCGGCGGAAGTGCGGCAGGTAGACCTCGTGCAGGGCGCGCTCGTCCACCGTCACGTCCACCCGGAAGCGGGCCTCCTCCATCGAGTTGCAGGCGAAGTGCTTCATGCAGGCCATCACGTGCTCCTGGAGGCCCCGGGTCAGGGCGGCCGCCAGCTCGCCGACGTGGTGGGGGTCCTCGCCGTAGGTCTCCTGGGCCCGGCCCCAGCCGGGGTGGCGGAGCAGGTTCATGCACACCGCTCCGGTGTACGTGGCGCCCACGGCCGCGAGCTCGCTTCCGATGGCCCGACCGATGCGCTCCTCGAGGTCGGGGTCGAAGGTCGCCCCCCGGGCCATCGACACCGGGAAGCAGGTGGCCGGCCCGATCACGCACCCGCGGGGACCATCGGCGAAGCGGATGCCGGGTATGCCGAGACGATCGACGGCCGCGGCCGGCCACGGGTGCGCGTGTGGTAGCCGCCCGACACCATGTCGATGATCCCGGACCAGAACTCGGTGTCGCCGTCGAGGCACCACAGCCGCTCCTCGTCGGTCATGGACGCCACCAGCACGGCGGCCTCGGCGTGGTGGTCGGCCCCCTCGCTGACGCGGCGGGCGGCGGCGGCGAACGGGGTGTCGGCGGCGGCGGTCACCGGGCGCGGTCCACGTGCCGGTTCACGATCCCCTCGAGCAGCTCCTGGCGGCCCGACACCGGGCCCGGGTCGAGGCCGTCGGCCGTCACCCGGTCGCGCAGCGACGCGAGCGTCGCCGACCCGTCCAGCACGGAGGCGCCCAGGGGGCCGTCCCACCCGGCGTACCGGTCGGAGCGGAACCGGGCCAGGTCCCCCGACTCCAGGAGCGAGGCGGCGGCCAGGAGCGAGCGGGCCATGGTGTCGATGGCGCCGATGTGACCGTGGAAGAGGTCGTCCCGGGCCACCGACTGGCGGCGCAGCTGGGTGTCGAAGTTGATCCCCCCGGTGGTGAAGCCGCCGCCGGCCAGGATCTCGTAGAGGGCGAGCGTGCACTCCTCCACCGAGTTCGGGAACTGGTCGGTGTCCCACCCGTTCTGGGGGTCGCCGCGGTTGGCGTCGATCGATCCCAGGGCGTCGGCGGCGACGGCCGTGGCCACCTCGTGGTGGAAGCTGTGGCCGGCCAGGGTGGCGTGGTTGGCCTCGATGTTGAGCCGGAACTCGCCCGCCAGGCCGTGGCGGTCGAGGAAGCCGAGCACGGTGGCGGCGTCGTGGTCGTACTGGTGCTTGGTCGGCTCCGCCGGCTTCGGCTCGATCAGCAGGGTGCCGGTGAAGCCGATCCGGTGCTTGTGGTCGACCACCAGGTGGAGGAAGCGGGCCAGCTGGTCCGCCTCGCGGGCCAGGTCGGTGTTGAGCAGGGTCTCGTAGCCCTCGCGCCCGCCCCACAGCACGTAGTTGGCCCCGCCGAGCGCGTGGGTGACCTCGAGGGCGTGGCAGACCTGGGCGGCGGCCACGGCGAAGACCTCGGGGTCGGGACTGGTGGCGGCACCCGCCGCGTAGCGGGGGTGGGAGAACAGGTTCGCCGTGCCCCACAACAGGCGCACGCCGGTCCGCTCCATGTGACCGGCCGCCTCGTCGACCATGGCGTCGAGGCAAGGTCGCCGTCTCCGCCGGGGTCACCCCCTCGGGCGCGATGTCGCGGTCGTGGAAGCAGAAGAACGGGGCCCCGAGCTTGGCCAGGAACTCGAAGGCGGCGTCCATCTTCGTGCGGGCGGCGTCCAGGGGGTCGGCCCCCGGTGCCCTCCAGGGCCGATCGAGGGTCCCCTCGCCGAAGACGTCGGACCCGGACCACACGAAGCTGTGCCAGTAGCAGACGGCCATGCGCAGCTGGTCCTCCATCCGCCGGCCGGCCACCACCCGATCGGCGTCGTACCAGCGGAAGGTCAGCGGGTCCTCGGAGTCCGGGCCGGCATAGGGGATACGGCCCACTCCCTCGAAGAACCGGGGTGCGTCGGTCACGCCGGCGACCCCGCGACGCGGTGGCTGTGCATCCCCGCATCATCGCGTCGGCCCTCCCCCGGCGCCACCGCCGCCGACGCCCCCGGCCGGCGACCGTCCGTGGACCACGGTCCGGCGCCCGCCACTGTGTAAGTTCGTGCGATGGCGACCGCTCCACCCGACCCCCCGTCGGTCGACGAAGCGGCCACCGGTGCCGTGCTCCCCACGACCCCGGCCCAGGCCCTGGGGGCGGAGTTCCGGCGGATCACCCATCCCCCGTTCGAGACCCTGCTGACCGTGGCCGTCAACGCCGCCCTGATGAGCTCGGCGTGGTTCTTCCTGCCGACCTCGCTCCACGACCAGCTCTTCGAGCTGCACGGCAGCCTGGCCTTCGCCTTCGTGCTGTCGAGCTGGATGTACTCCGACGTCCCGGCCACCAACGTCCTGGCGTGCGATACGGTGCGGACACTGGCCGCCATCGACGACCCCCGATCGCTCCACCGGATCCTGATGGCCCGGCGCCAGATGCTCTGGCTGGTCGTCGCACCCGTCTGCCTCCTCGTCGCACTCGTCGACGGCATCGGCGCCCCGGACCGGGTGGTCATCGTCTACTCGGCCATCGCCATCGGCGTCATCCCCCTCGGCGTGCTCGGCGTGTCGGCCTGGATCGGCATCCTCTTCCCGTACCATCCGATCCCCGTCCGCTACCGGTGGGAGCACCGTCGCCAGTGGTGGCCGATGCTGGTCCGCTGGGGAACGCTGGTGCTGCTCCCCTACGGGCTCGTCCCACTGCTCACCGGGGTCTTCCTCGCCCCGACCCTGCTGATCTGGGGCCTCACCTCGCCGAAGGGACTGACCCAGAAACTGCCGGACAACGACCTCGGTCTCGGGATCGCCCTGGCCTGTCTCGTCGCCCTCGGCGCCGCCTACTTCGGACAGAAGGCGTCGCTCCGTTTGGTGGCCCGCCGTCGCGACAACCTGGTCGCCTACCTCTCCGACCCCCGCGCGGCTGACGGCCACCGCGGTCCGGGGTCCGTCCCACCCGACCGTCGGCCTGACAGGCTTGGCCTCGTGGCCACGTCCTCCATCATCGGCATCGGTGACGTCGAGCACAGGGAGCTCCTGGCCACCGTCGGCTGCGGGCGGCCCTGAGCTCCGGCATCCTCCTGGCCGTGTACTTCCTGGTCCCGGTCGGCCACCGGCACACCACCCACAGCCTCATCCGCGACATCGGCGTCATGGCCCGGCTGGGCGTGGCCACGGCGATCTTCATCGCCGTCCTGCTCTTCGAGATCCGCGGTATCACCCGGGCCCGGCACCCCATGCTGCGTGCCGGCGTGGCGATGTCCATCGTGATCCCGCTCTTCCTCGTCTTCTTCGCGTGGATCTACCTGAACATGTCCAACTCCGACGTCCAGACCTTCGGCGCTCCGATGGACCACATGAAGGCCCTCTACTTCACGGTCACCGTGTTCTCCACCGTCGGGTTCGGGGACATCACCCCGAAGACCGATCTGGCCGAGCTCGTGACGACGGTCCAGATGCTGGCGGACCTCGCCGTGATCGCCGTCGTCGTGCGCCTCATCCTCGGTGTCGCCAGTCGCAGTGTCGCCGAGCGTGCCGGCGGCCCCCCGGAGGACGACCGTCTCACCGAGGACCCGACCACGGCCTGAGTGTCGCCCGGCCCGCCCCGGGCGCCCGCGTGCCAAGATGCGAGGATGCTGGCCAACCGGGTCACCGAGCTCCTCGGCGTGGACATCCCCATCGTCCAGGCCCCCATGGGCTGGATCGCCCGCTCCCGGCTCGCCTCGGCCGTCTCCAACGCCGGCGCCATGGGCATCATCGAGACGTCCTCGGGCGAGCTCGACGCCGTCCGGGACGAGATCGCCAAGATGAAGGACCTAAGGCGGCGAGGGGGGAGGCTTCAAGAACCCCCGGCCGGTGTCGACCATGGTGCTGCTCCCGTCGGTCACCTCCGCATTCGACGTGCCGGTGATCGCCGCCGGCGGGTTCCTGGACGGCCCCACCATGGCCGCGGCCCTGGCGCTCGGAGCCGAGGGGATCCAGCTCGGAACGGCGATGCTGTCCACCGTGGAGTCGCCCGTCCACGCCAACTGGAAGGGCGCCGTGATCGGAGCCAGCGAGACGGACACCGTCTTCCTCAACAGCCACACCTCCCCGGCGCTGCGGGCCCTGCGGACCGTGCGGACCGAGGGTCTCGAGTTCGACCACGGGCGCAACGCCATGGCCGACTTCGGCAACGTCCGTGACCTGTACTTCGGCGGCGACCTCGAGTCCGGCATCGCCCTGTCCGGCCAGGTCGCGGGACGCATCACGGCCAGTCGCGCCGTGGCCGACGTGATCCGGGACTGCGTCGAAGGATGCGAGGCGACGCTCGCCGGCCTGTCGGCGAGGTACGTCGGATGAGCGTCACCGACGTCCTGGCCCAGGCCGACGCCGACCTGGCCGCCGTGCAGTCGGTGATCGACACCGCCCAGCACGCGCTGGACGTCGTGGAGCACACCCAGCGCACCGGGGCACGGATCGCCTCGCGACTGCGGACCGTCGTGGTGGTGGTGGCGATCGGCGCCGCCACCCTCGGCGTGGCGCTGGTCGTCCGGGCCGCACTGGCCCGGCGGGCCGCCTCGGCCGACGTGCCGTTCGAGCCGCCCGCCGACGACAGCGGGAGCTGACCCGCCCGTACCGGTGCCGTCCCGGGCCCTGGCGGCGGTCACGTGAGCCGCGTCCCGTACCGGCCGGTGCCGGTCCCCCAGGATCAGCGCTGGCGCTGGTGACAGGCCTTGGCCTTGCGACCGCTGCCGCAGGGACACGGATCGTTGCGGCCGGCGGCGGCGAGCACGTCGCGGACTTCGTCGGCGTAGCGGCCGCTCCGCAGCAGCTGGGCCATCAGCCGCATGGGCCCGTCGACGTGGGTGAAGAACGCCTTGTAGCCGGCGCACAGGTAGTTGAGTCCGTACTCGCCGTCGGGGGCCAGGGTGAAGCGGTTGCGGGGGCATTCGCCGTTGCAGGCGAAGCGCACCTCGCAGGACCGGCAGTAGGCGGGCAGGGTGTCCTCCTTGGCCTGCCCGAAGGCCTGCTGCTTGGGCGAGGTGACCAGCTCCACCATGGTCGTGGTGGCGATGTTACCGAGCAGGTGGGCCGGCTCGACGAAGTGGTCGCAGGAGTACAGGTCACCGTTGTGCTCGAGGGCGACCGCGTCCCCGCAGGTCTTGCGGAAGATGCACAGGCTCGAGGGGAGGTCGCACCAGCTGGCCAGCGCGGCGTCGAAGAGCTGGACGAAGACGGTGCCGACGTCACGCACCACCCACTCGTCGAAGATGTCGGTCAGGAAACCGCCCCAGGCCACCGGATCCACCGAGCGGTCGGTCACCGTGTCGCCTTCCTGGTACCCCGTGTCGTTCTCGCGCTCGACGATAGGGATGAACTGGACGAAGGTGATCCCGAGGTCGTCGCGGAAGTAGCGGTACACGTCGAGCGGGCGGTCCTGGTTGGCCGCGTGCACGGTGCACAGCACGTTGACGTCGACACCGTGGGCCTGGAGCAGGGCGAGGCCCCGCAGGACCCGGGCCGACGTGGGGCCGCCGCGCTTGTCCACCCGGTAGCGGTCGTGGAGCTCGGGCGGCCCGTCGATGCTGATCCCGACCAGGAAGCGGTGCCGGGCGAGGAGTTCGCACCACTCGTCGGTCAGGAGGGTCCCGTTGGTCTGGATGGTGTGCTGGAGTCGCTGCCCGGGGCGGGACACCTCCTCGGCCAGGGCCACCGCCCGACGGAAGAAGTCGACGCCCATGAGGGTGGGCTCCCCACCCTGCCAGGCCACGGTGACCTCGCCATCGGGCTGGGAGCCGAGGTACTGGGACAGGTAGTCGGCCAGGACGTCGTCCGACATCCGGAAACGGTCGCCCGGGTAGAGGGACTCCTTCGAGAGGAAGAAGCAGTACTCGCAGTCGAGGTTGCAGATGGGGCCGGTGGGCTTGGCCAGCACGTGGAAGGGGGTGCGCAGCGTGCTCGGCGTCCCCGAGGGTCCGCGCCGCGCCGGACCGGCGCGGGTGGGTGTCATCTCGACCGGTGTGGACATGGCGGCCCCCTTCGCACCGCACCCTAGCGGTGGGACCGGGGGCTCCCGCTCAGGCGCCGAGCCGAGAGAGCACGGCGGCGACGACGTCGTCCGGGGCGTCGATCTGCAGGAAGTGCCCGGCCCCGTCGATCCGGTCGAGCGTCGCGCCATCGATCTCGGCGGCCCACTGCTCGCCCCACGCGAAGGGGAACACCGGGTCGGCATCGCCGAAGACGACGTGGACGGGTATCGGCCACGTCCGCAGGTGGGCCCGGACCTCGGCCTGGAGGGCGGCGTCGCCGAGCACGGGCTCGGCGAAGGGGATGCAGAAGGGGAAGCGGCGGGCGCCGGCCTTCGACTCGATCCCCGTGAACGGGGCGTCGAAGGCGGCGGCCACCCGGGCCAGGTCGTGGCCGGGCCGCCGCAACGTGCCGGCCACGATGTTCCCCGTCGGCATGTCGCCCCCCAGGTACCGGGGGTCGACGGCCGCCGCCCGCCAGGTGCGGACCCCCTCGGAATACTCGAAGCCGTCGTCGTGGAGCCAGGTGTTGAGGATGAAGGCCCGGCGGTAGCGCCCGAGATCGGCGTCGGCCGTGCACAGCCCGATGGGGCCGCCCCAGTCCTGGACCACCAGGTGGATGTCGTCGAGGTCCAGGGTGCGGACGAGGTGGTCGAGGGCGGCCCGGTGGCGGGCGATGGTATACCACCCGTCGTCGGTCGGCTTGTCGGAGCGGCCGAACCCGAAGTGGTCGGGCACCACCACCCGGTAGCCGGCCCCGACGAGCGGGCCGACCCAGTCCCGGTAGAGGTAGGCCCAGGTCGGCTCGCCGTGGAGCAGCAGGAAGGTCCCCCGGGGCTCCCCCGCCGGCCGCTCGTCGACGTAGTGCTGGCGCAGGCCGTCCGGATGGATGACGTAGTGCGGCTCGAACGGCCAGTCGAGCGCCTCGAACCGCATGTCGGGGGTGCGCACCATGTCGCTCATCTGTGTCCTCCCTGCCGGACCGGTGTCCCCGGCCCGGCGCGTCGCCCGTCACTATATAGTGACAGCTGTTCTGACAACATCAGCCGGCCCGGCGGGCCGACGACCGGAGGACACCCCATGGACCCCGACCACCTCCCCACCCTGTCGTACGGGACGATCGACACCGACTACGTCCGGCGGCTCGCCGACGTGGACCCGGCCGAGGACGGTCCCTTCTGGATGGTCAACCTGATGCACTACCGGGACCGCGCCGTCTACGCCGACGGCCGGGAGTCCGACCTGACCGGTCGGGAGGCCGACGACCGCTACGCACCCTTCGGCCCGTTCCGTACGGTCGGCGCCGAGCTGGTGTTCCTGTCCGACGTCGACGAGCAGCTCGTCGGCGACGACCAGCGGTGGGACCGCATCGCCGTGGTGCGCTACCCGACGCGTCGGGCCTTCCTCGACATGCAGGACCTCCCCGAGTACGTCGAGCTGCACGAGCACAAGGACGCCGGAATGGCCTCCACGTTCGTGATCGGCTGCCTGCCCGCCACCGTGCCCGAACTACCGGCCGGCGCACCGCTCCTGGACGGCGTCCCCCATCCGTCGACGCCCGCGGACGGGCCCGTCGTCGTCCTCCACGTCCTCCGCTACGGCGGGGCACGGGCGTCCGAGGACATGGAGCTCTACCAGGGTCGGGCGGCCGAGGTGGCGCTGCCCCACGGGGTGCGCATCGCCGCGTGGTTCGACGTGGAGGGCACGGTCGTGGGCGACGGCCGGCGGTGGGACCAGGTCCGATTCAACGTGTTCCCCTCCCGGGCCGCCTTCATGGCCGTGGCCCTCGACCCGGCACGCCTCGCCGCCCAGGCGGACCATCGCGAACCCGCCATCGCCGACACCTACACCCTGTTGCTCCGGCCGATGATCGACCGACTGGCGGAGTCCGTCGGCCCCTGAGGCAGCCACGCCCGCGCCCCGACCCGTACCCGACGGCCAGACCGTCCCCCGACCGAACCGAGGTCCTTCCATGAAGCAGTCCGCCGCCATCCGCTGCGTGCTCGAACTGCAGGTGCACGACGTCGCGACCTTCACGCAGGTCGTCGCCGAGTGCTGCGCCATCTCCGACGCCGAGCCCGGCACCCTCTACTACGACTGGTTCCTCGACGAGGCCAGCGGCCGGGCGCGCCTCGTCGAGGGCTACGACTCCTTCGAGTCGATCGTGGCCCACGCCACGGGCCCGGTGTTCACCGAGGTCGGGCCCCGGCTCATGGAGGCGTGCACCTTCGTGCACATGGACGCCTACGGGGACACGGCGCGCCTGGCCTCCGGCCCCCAGTTCTGGCCGTCGACCTACTGGGGCCCGGCCTTCGCCGGCCTGTCCGGCTGAGCGCCGGGTCCCGATCCCGGCCCGGCGCCCGCCCCCGGGGTCCGGGTCGGCTCAGGCGTACCGGCCGAGCTCCGCCCGGGCCAGCTGGCGGCGGTGGACCTCGTCGGGCCCGTCGGCGAAGCGCAGCGTGCGCAGGCCGGCGTACATGCGGGCCAGGGGGAAGTCGTCCGACACGCCGCCTCCGCCGTGGGCCTGGATGGCCCGGTCCACCACACGGAGCGCCATGTTCGGTGCCACCACCTTGATGGCCGAGATCTCCGTCGCCGCGCCCTTGTGGCCCACCGTGTCCATCAGATAGGCCGCCTTGAGGGTGAGCAGCCTGGCCTGCTCGATCTCGATGCGGGAGTCGGCGATCCACTCGCGGATGACGCCCTGGGCAGCCAGGGGCTTGCCGAATGCCTCGCGCCCCAGCACCCGGCGGCACATCAGCTCGAGTGCCCGCTCGGCCATCCCGATGCATCGCATGCAGTGGTGGATGCGCCCGGGCCCGAGGCGGGCCTGGGCGATGGCGAAGCCCATGCCCTCGTCGGCGACGAGGTTGGTCGCCGGAACCCGGACGTCCTCGAATCGCAGCTCGCAGTGACCCTCGCGGTCCACGTACCCGAAGACGGGCAGGTTGCGCACGATGGTGAGGCCGGGTGTGCCCCTGGGGACCAGGATCATCGACTGCTGCTGGTGGCGGGCGGCCTCGGGGTCGGTCTTGCCCATCACGATGAACACCTTGCACCGCTCGGAGGCCGCCCCAGAGATCCACCACTTGCGACCGTTCAGCACGTAGTCGTCGCCGTCCCGACGGATGGAGAGCTGGATGTTGGTGGCATCGGAGGAGGCCACGTCGGGCTCGGTCATGGCGAAGGCCGATCGGATCCGACCCTCGAGCAGCGGGACCAGCCACTCCTCCTTCTGTTGGTCGGACCCGAAGAGGGCGAGCACCTCCATGTTGCCGGTGTCGGGCGCCGAGCAGTTCATGGCCTCCGAGGCCAGGTGGCTACGGCCGGCCAGTTCGGCCAGGTAGGCGTAGTCCAGGTTGGGGACCGGGTCCGGCGTCCACGGTGTGACGTGGGGCATGAACAGGTTCCACAGCCCGCGGTCCCGGGCCGACGCCTTCAGGTCCTCCAGGACCTGGGGGTGCGAGTGGGGGTCGCCGGAAGCGGCCATCTGCTGCTCGTAGACGGCCTCGGCCGGGAGCACCTCCGCTTCGATGAACTCGGTCACCCGCTGCCGGAGGTCCGCCCCACGGGGGCTCGGTTCGAAACTCATGGCTCACTCCTCTGTCGGGTGTCGGCGCCCGGCTCGACCGGGTCTCCCGAGGGTAGCCAACCGCCGGCAGGGTCACGCGCTGCACCGCAGCGACCGCCGTGGCCGACCATGCGCCGCCCGCCGTCGTCGCCCGGGCACCGACCGCGCCCGACGGCCCCCCGCTGCCACACGGGGTGCCACCGGGCCGAAGGTCATCGTCACCAGGGCCGATCGTCCCGAATGGCCCGGAAGGGGTCAAGTCGTCCGGCGGAGGACCGAAAACCGAACCATGGGCCGCCGGTCACCACGCCGGACCGCTGCGGGACGACCCGCACCACACGAGAGGAGACGCACATGACGCGATGGACACACAAGAGGATCGCCGCGGTGGGACTGACCGCCATCATGCTGCTGGGTGGCGGCGGCATCGCCTACGCCTACTTCACGGCATCGGGCAACGGAGTGGGCTCGGGCTCGGTCGGCACGGGACCGGGCGACGCATTCGCCATCTCCAGCGACGGACCCGATGCCGCGCTCACCCCGGGCAGCGGGGACCAGCCCTTCGACGTGACCGTCCACAACACGTCCGGCCAGTCGGCCTACGTCGGCACCGTCGCGATGTCGGTACTCACCAATGCGGACACCGGTGATGCGGAGACGCCGCAGGGCGTCGACATCGCCGGGTGCGACGCCTCCTGGTTCACGGTCACCTCGTCCCTCGGCGTCGACACCACCGTCGCCGCCGGCGACACGGTGACTGCATCCGGGCTCGACCTCGACCTCCCGTCGATCTCGATGACCGAGAGCGGCACGGACCAGGACGCCTGTGAGGGCTCCGACATCGGCATCGCCTTCAGCGCCTAGTACCGGATGGACCGTGGTCGTGCCGCTGATCATCGTGGCGCCCCGATCCGGGCGGGCACCGTGAACCGGCATCGCCAGCTCGCACCGCTGGCCGTGGCCGTGCTGCTCCTCACCGGCGCCTCACCGGCCTGGGCCTACCTGACCGCCACCGGGTCGGGCAGGGGCGGCGCCGACGTGGCCACCCTCACCGCGCCGACCGACGTGACGGCCACCTCCTCGGGCGACCAGGTCGAGGTGTCCTGGACAACGGCGGCGGCTCCCGACGGAGGTCCACTCGGCTACGTCGTGACCCGCACGTCGACGTCCGACGGGACGGTGGTCGACGTCTGCGGCTCGGACCCGGACCCCGTGGTCGACGCCGCCACGTGCGACGACGAGGGTGTGCCGCCCGGGAGCTACCAGTACACGGTGACGGCCACCTTCGGGGGGTGGACGGCCTCGGGGACCCCGAGCGACCCCGTCGAGGTGGGCGGCGAGGGAACGGCCACCACGCTCGACCTCTCCCCCTCGACCGCCACCTACGGCGCCGAGGACTCGACTGCGTTCGTGGTGGCCGTGGACACGGACGACGGTGGCACGCCGACGGGCACGATCGACGTCTCGACCGGGGGAACCGACCTGTGCACCATCACCCTGCCCGACGCGTCGTGTTCCCCCGACCCCGGCGCCCTCGACCCCGCCGCCTCGCCGTACCCGGTGGTCGCCACCTACAGCGGCGACGACTCCTATGCCGGGTCCGTCTCGGCCCCGGAGGACCTGACCGTGTACGACGCCCCCATCATCACGACCACGACGCTGGCCCCGGCCATGGCCGGCGAGACCGGCTACAGCGAGACGCTCACGGCCACCGGCGGCCTGCCCGACCTGACGTGGACCGTGTCCCGGGGCTATCTGCCAACCGGACTGTCCCTCGACGCCTCGACCGGGATGGTGTCGGGGACGCTGCTTTCCAGCGACTCCAGCGAGCAATTCGTCATCACCGTCACCGACGCCGACGGGGCCACCGCCTCCGCCTCGTACACGTTGACCGTGACCAGCATCCTGAGCCAACAGGTCTCCACCCGGACCACATCGAACGCCTCCTCGGTCACCGTCACCCTGCCGCTCCCGGTCGATGCGGGTGACGCCCTCGTGCTCTCGCTCGACCAGGCCTGCACCACCGCCAGCGGCTCCCATGTGGACGCCCACGTGTCCGCCGTCTCCGGCGACTCGCTCACGTGGACGCGGGCCGCCGCCACGGGCTGCAGCACCGACGGCGACGCGGAGCTCTGGTACGGCCTCGACGCGCCGGCCGCCGGGGCGGGGACCAAGGTGACCGTGACTCTCGCCACCGCCGACGTGGTGCAGTTCGCGAACGTCTCCGAGTATGCGGGCGTCGCCTCCCGGGACGCATCGTCCGGGTCCACGGCGGTCGCCACCGGCACGGGCGCCACGGCGGCACCCGGGTCCGTCACCCCGGCGACGGCCGGCGAGCTGGTGGTGTCCGACAGCTTCGTCACCCGGGCCACCCCCACCTCGCTGTCCGGGCTGGTCGGATCGTTCGTGCCGCTGAACCCGACCAGCCCCTACGACGGGTTCGGCGTCTACGCCGTCGACGCCACCACCGGCCCGCTCACCCCCACCTACACCCAGACCGTCGCCGGCACCCCGACGGCGGGACCCTGGTCGTCGGTGGCCTCGGCCTTCGTGCTCGCCTCCTGAGCCGCACCGGCGGGACCGGCGTCACCCGTCGAGCAGGTCGAGGAGCCATCCCGGACGGGCCACGTCCGCCCCCAGTGCCTCGGCCCGTCGCCCGAGGGCCCGGTCCGCGGACACCAGTGTCACCTGACCGTCGGCCCCGCCGATCACGTCGATGAGCGCGTCGTCGCCACTGCCCGCCGCGTGGAGGACGGTCACGCCGTCCGAGGTGCCCACCTCCACGCCACGGCGTGCGGCCCCTTCGAGGACCACGACCGTGGGCCGGGCGAGACGACCCGTCGCCACCGCGGCACGGACCTTCTCCACGAACGCCCGGGCGGCACCCGGTCGATCCCGCCACCACCCCGTCGGCCGTGACCCGACCACATTCGCGGCATCGATGAGCAGCACCGCCCCAGTCTCACCGACAGCCGCCATCGGGGTCGCGGGCGAGCTTCATGCCGCCACCCCCGATCCTTCTGGGGGTCGAGACCCGTGGTCGGCTCGTCCAGGAGCAGGATCGCCTGTCCGGGCCCTTCGGGACGATCTTCGAGCTCCAGTCCGGCGTGATCGAGCGCTTCCGGGTGACGCCCGCCAGCCGGTTCGCCATCCTCATGGGCCCCCTGCTCTCGGGCATGGTGATGATGTTCGTCTTCGACATCGTGGTGGTGGCCGCGGCCACCGGCTTCGGGTTCGCGCTCAACTGGGGTGGACTCGCCGTCCTCGTCGTCCTGCTCGCCCTCCTCATGATCACCATGTCGGCCTTTTCGGTGGCCACCGCCCTGGTCACCAAGGACATCAGCAGCTTCGCCGCCATCATCAACGGTCTGAACCTGCCGGTACTGCTGCTCGCCGGCGTGCTCCTGCCCATCTCCCTGGGGCCGACCTGGATGCAGGTCCTGGCGCACGTCAACCCCCTCTACTACGCCGTCGAGGCGGCCCGGGCCCTGACCGCCGGGGCCTATGCCAACCCGGCCGTGTGGCAGGCCTTCGCGGTGCTGGTGCCGCTCTGCCTGGTGGTGGTCACCTGGGCGACCGGCGTGTTCCGACGCGCCGTGGCCTGAGGCCGGCCGGCCCACATCACCCTTCCGAAGGTCCGCAACGGCCACCTGGCGCGCGCTCCCACCCACCGTGACCTCGGCAATCGCGCTGGTAGTCCGACCCCGCCTGTGGTCAGATGGAAGCATCGTCGATCCAGCGGAGGCATTCCCGTGACATCCCCGAGCCAGAACTCCCCCGACGTCGCCGACTTCACCGGCAACTGGAAGCTCGACCCCGAACGGACGTCCATCGCGTTCCACACCAAGGCCATGTGGGTGTTGCCGGCGAAGGGGACGTTCCGGGCGGTCGAAGGAGCGGGGACCGTGGCCGCCGACGGCGGAATCACCGGGACGCTGGTCATCGACGCGGCATCGGTCGACACCAAGAACAAGAAGCGGGACACCCACCTGCGGACGGCAGACTTCTTCGACGTCGAAGCGTATCCCACCTTCACCTACGAGGCGACGGGCGGTCGACTTGCCGGACCGGGGAAGGTGGACCTGAGCGGCACCCTCACGATCCACGGCGTGACCAAGCCGCTCGCAGTGTCGGCCGATCTCGGCGCGGCCGGGGAGTTGGTGACCGTCTCCGCCGAGGTGGAGATCGATCGGAGCGCGTGGGGGATCTCGGCGACACCGTTCGGCGCGGGACTGAAGAACAGGGTCGTCGTCAGCGCCCAGTTCCGGAAGGCCTGAGGGCGGAGGCTGTCGATCGGGTCACCGCGCCGGCCTCGGGACGAACGGGGACCCGGCTGCCGGTGAGCGGCGTCCGCCGCGGCTGGTACGCCGGCCGATCTCAGCGGCGAGCCAGCCGTCGGCCACTTTCGGTGCTAATCGGCGTGTAGTTCATCTCGAAGTGGTGATAAAGGGTCGATTCGTCGGCCTGGGAGAGTTCCTCGCCGTGCATCTCGATGTGGGGCGCAGACTTGACCTGATGCTTGGTCACCGCGACTTGCAGGTCATCGGGTCCGATCTGGACGTTGCCCAGAGGTACGAACGCCAGATGCGGATCGATGAAGCCCTCCTTCACCGTGGCGAACTGCGGCTCGTCCGTCTCGACGTCCACGTAGACATCCTGGAGCTTTCCGATCTTCTCGCCATCGCGGTCGACGAGCATCCTGCCGTGCCACTCCGCCACGTTCCACTGGGCGTTTCCCTGGGCGTCGGACATAGCCGCCTCCTCGTCGTCTCCGAACGCAGCCTACCGAGCGCACCCCGAGCGCCCGGTCGGCACGACCCGGCGGTCGTGCCCGGCGGTCGTGGGTGTGCTCCGGGGTGCGGACGACCAGGGCCCGAACTGTTCCGGCCCACACGAGAGGAGGGACCTGCGGCGAGATTCCCGACCACCCGCCGGACCAGGGGTCAACAGGTGGAGCACAGCCCGCCTCCACGCTCGGCTACCCGTGGACGACGAGATCCCGCGAGAACCATGCCGCCGGCACCCGGACCTGACCCACGGGCGCGCCGGTGCGCGGCGGGCGGGCACCCGGCGCTGGATCACGCGTCCACTCCTGTTGATCCGGGTCGCGTGGAGCGCCACACCGCCGACGGGTCCACGAGGTCGGCGGGCGACGTTCACCGACCGGTAGGGTGCGGGAAGCGACGTTCGAGGCGGACGAGCAGACGCGACCCTGCGTCGATCAGCAGGAAGGGCGGACCGAAATGGCGTTAGGAATCTATTTCGCGCACGAAGGCTTCACGCCGGAGAAGTACAGCAGTGCACTGAAGAAGCTGGAGGCTGCCGGTGCCAGCAAGCCGAAGGGGCGCACGTATCACGTCGCGCTCGAGTCGAACGGCGCGATCCAGGTCTTCGACATCTGGGAGTCCCAGGCGGACTTCGACGCGTTCGGATCGACGCTGGTGCCGATCCTCGCCGAGTTGGGTGTCGAGCTGTCGGAGCCGATGGTCGCCACCGTCCACAACGTCATCACCGGCTGATTCGTCGGAACCGAGCCGCCGGTCGGGCATGGCCAGTGGCAGCCGCCGCCGGCCGGCGGCCGGCATGTCCGTTGCCACCCGCGCACCGGTGGTCGCGCCTGACCGCAGCTGACGCATTCACCGGTCGAACCGGGAGGCATCCGTGCACGCCATCGTGATCCACGCCGACATCACCGACCCGTCCGAGGCGAAGCGCGGCCTCGATGGGGAGGTGCTGCCGATGATCAAGCGAGCCCCGGGATTCGTCGGCGTTCGTCGCCGTCGACGACACCCACGGGGTCTCGGTCGAAGTGTTCGCGACCGAAGAGCAGGCCCGTGCTGGTGCGCCTCCCGAAGATTCCGAGGCGCCCGGTGTCACACTGGGCTCGGTCCAGTTCGGCGAGGTCATCGGCTCAGCCTGAACCGGTCGAGGTGGGTACCCGGTTCGGCGCACGCCACCTCGAGGACCTCGGGGCGCACGCTCTACGGCCGGGCGTGGAGCGCGTCGTGCATCAGCGCCCTCCTGAGCCTCCAGAACGAGGGCCGCGGCCGTGGGAGCGCCCGGATGGCGGGGATGAGCCCGGTGTAGACGACCACGACGCCCACGAGGTAGACGACGACGCCGACGGCCAGGATCGTCAGCCCGGCCTCGGTCACCCACACTCCGGTCACGAGGCCGACCGCGGCGGCACCAAGGCCGAGGCCGGCCAGCCGGAGCCCCCAGACGGCCACCCTCCACGGTGCGCTCCCGCTCAGCTCGGTGGCGTCGTCCACAGCCGAAGTCTACCGGTCCCATGGGTTCCGCCGGAGGCCATCTGAGGGCGGGTGCCAGCTCGTCGACCCGGAGGCTGGACCACCTCGGGCACGGGCCGTCCGGCCGGCCCCGTACAAGGCATAGGGTGGACCGCGGAGCCAGACGACGCCATCAGGCGTCGTCCAGATTCACCTGAGATGGCCGCCCGTCCCGAGCAGCGTGGGTGGCCGGTAGGAGAGCTATGCCTCCAGACGGCGAGATGCAGACAGGTGATCAACTCGATCAGGACCATGCACCGGAGACGAACGGGCGCATGGCGGTGTGTCGACGATGTGGGTCCCGGACCGACGGCCCGGCCGGCAGGCATCACATGCCCTCCGAGAGCCAGATGACCCGCATCCGCGAGTGGCTGATCGCCGAGTCGAAGAGAACGGACATCAGGCGCATGCAGCAAGCCAGGGGAGGATGAGCGCGTAGTGGCTACCGGACCGGCGAAACGTGACCGGTACGGCGTCCGCGTCGTAGCCCATCCGGAGCACGACTCGTGCCCCAAGTGCGGGAGTGCCGAGATCGGCACCGCGTTCAGCAGGTCGGACACCTCGGGTGACACGGTGTGGGACTGCCACTGTTCGGAGTGCCGCTTCAAGTGGTCGGTCAAGCCGTAGGGACGCGCCGAGCCGTAGGGACGCGCCGAGCGGATGCGGCAACGGTCGTGCCTCTCCGGGTGCCTCTTCCGTCGTCTCCCGACCCTGCCGGTGGATCCGCTCCCCCGTCGGGTGACCCCGCGACGCGACCTACAGACCGACTCCCCTGAGGAGTGCCCGGGTGAAACCGCTCATCTCCTCGAGTGGCAGGTCGTTCGGATCCCACCACCCGACCTCCGACGTCTCCTCCCCATCGGGTGTCGGGGCACCGGCGAGCACGGTGGCATCGAACACCGTCGACACGAACGACGTCTGGTCCCCGTTGGGATACGTGATGCGGAATGCCGGGCCACCGAGCACGGCGAGGACCGGGCCGAGTAGGAGCATGACGCCGGCCTCTTCCTCGGCCTCGCGCACGATGGCCGCTTGCGGCGACTCGTCGGGCTCGACGGCGCCACCGATCGCCGACCACTGTCCGGTGTCGACAAGGCGCACCAGGAGGATGTCGCCCCTGTCGTCCCGGGGAAGCGCGGCGGCACCGGGAAGCACGAGCAGCTCGTGCCCGACGAGGTCCCGGAGCCTGCGTATGTGAGGGGCGATCCCCATGCGTTGCAACCTACCGCGTGCTCGGACACCGACCTCGGTGCGACGTCGCCCTGAGAACCCTGCCGCGCATCGTCCCCGCGGTGGGCCGGCTACGACCCGGGACCCACCATCCGCGGGATCTGCAGGTGCCCGGTCCGGTGGAGTTCGGCGATGTCGGCCTGCCGGATCGCGGGCCAGTCGTTCGTCGCCTGCACCGTCGGGTCGCCGTTCGTGGCCATGTCGACGACCGGGCCCATACCCAGTCCGACGCCACTCCCGTAGAAGGGAGCGGTGCCGTAGTTGAACAGGCCGCCGTCCACCGCGGAGAACCAGTAGCCGCCGCCGTCGGGCATCGCGGCCATCGACACGATGGGCTGGTCGAGGTGGATGCTGCCGGCCGAGCCGTAGAACCCGGCATCGCCGTACGAGAAGACCCCACCGTCGGCGGCGACCAGCCAGTACCCCCGTCCGTCGGGCGTGGCGGCCATTCCGACGATGGGCTGGTTGAGGTGGATGCCGCCCGCCGAACCGTAGAACCCGGCATCGCCGTAGGCGAAGACACCGCCGTCGGAGGCGACCAGCCAGTAGCCCTTGTCGTTGGGAGTCGAGGCCATCCCGACGATGGGTTGGTCGAGGTGGATGCCGCCGGCCGAACCGTAGAAGCCGGCATCGCCGTAGGCGAAGATGCCGCCGTCGGAGGCGACCAGCCAGTATCCGTTCATCGCCCTGGACATGCCCACGATCGGCTTGTTGAGCACGATGCCTCCGGCCGAGCCGTAGAACGCGGCATCGCCGTAGGAGAAGACCCCACCGTCGGATGCGACCAGCCAGTAGCCGCCGTTGTCACCGGTCGGCGTGATGGCGACGATCGGGGCGTTGAGCTGGAGGCTCCCCGTACCCCCGAAATACGGGGCATCACCCGCGTAGGCGACATCACCGTACTTGTCGACCTGGTAGTAGCCGATCGCTCCGGTTCCGTCCAACTGCACCGTGGTGGGGGTGGTATCCGCTGACCCCTCGATCGAGAGCGTGGCCAACCGACTGCCGAGTGCGCCGGGGTAGAAGTACACGTCCATCGTGCAGTAGGCCGACGGAGCGAGGACCGCGGTCGTGACTCCGTTGCCCGGACAGTCCGCCCCCGGGACGACCAGATAGTCGTCCGCGCCGACCCCCGAATAGCTCACGTCGTCCCCCGCCACGTCGATCGTGTCCGTGCTGGTTCCGTGGTTGGTCAGGGTGAAGGTCACCGGACCGTTGTAGGTCCCGAGCGGCGGGGCACCCATGCCCAGGACGTCGACAGATGCTTCCAGCTCCGAGGGTCGGACGGGTCCGGCGCCCGCAGTCCCACCCACACCGACCACGACGATGACGGACGCTGCAGCCAGCAGTCCGCTCATCACCGTGGAGAGGAGTCTCCTCGTCCGAGGGCCCGTCGCCATCTTCAACCACCAGTCTCCGGCGGCCGGTCCACCGAGCGCCCGAATGGTAGTGGTGACCCGACTCCGCGACAGGGTTCGCGGGGAGTGCCCGGCAACCGTTGTTGCGGATATCGGGACCCATCCCTGGCGACACCGGTGTGTCGAGTGTGTACGGCTACCGGGTGTCCCGTGCCGACGACGATTCCGGAGTGCCGGTGGGGATCACCCTGCCGTTCGACGGCCAGGTACCGCGTCGACCGGATTCGGGAGCTTCGGCGACGACAACGATGTCGCCGTCGTCGTCGCCCGCACCTACCTCGTCTCCTCCGACGCGTGGCGAGACCTTCGTCCGGTTGTCTCAGCGTCCCGGATCTGCCGATCCGGATCTGAGCATGGTCACGATCCGACCGCAGTTGCCGCAGAAGACGACATCCACCGCCAAGGGAAACGGGTTCGGCGAGCTCGGCGGAACCGTCATGGACCGGTAGCGCACCACCTCGGCCAGGTCGGACAGGCATCCCGGACACCGGGGTGTGACCGACGTCTCGATGGCGGCGGACGTACCCTCGCCCGAGCCGCTGTCCTGGTAGCCCGACAGGTGCTGGATGACGACCTGGCGCACCCTCGGAGGATCGACCCCGAGTTCGATGAGCGCCCGGGCGCCGACGCCTTCACCTTCACGCACGATCCCGAGCAGGAAGTGCTCCGTACCGATGTAGTGGTGACCGAGCTGCAGCGATTCCCTCAGCGACAGCTCCAGCACCTTCTTCGCCCGGGGAGTGAAGGGCGGACTCACCGACGGCGTCGCGGCTCCCGGACCCACCAATTCCTCGACCTTCCCCCTCACCGCCTCGAGCGTGATGCCCAACTCCCGGAGCGATTGCGCGGCGATCCCGTCCCGTTCCTGGACGAGGCCGATCAACAGGTGCTCCGTTCCGATGAAATCGTGATTGAGCAGGCGGGCTTCCTCCTGGGCGAGAAAGACCACCCGTCGGGCCCTGTCCGTGAATCGCTCGAACACAGTTCGAAGGCTACCGGCGACACCCGTGTGCCGCTCCCGGCGGCACGGGCAGGGCCGTTCGAGCAGCGCGGGATCGAGCACCGTCTGAGTCGGTGCGCGACGAGTCCCCCGACCGCCTGGAGCGTGAGAGCCTGTCCGCAATCGCCGGGAGGTCGCCCTCCGGCACATCGTGGTCGCTGGATCTATGGCAGGCCCTTCCTGGTCGCCGCACTACCTTGGGACGCAACTCCGATCCGAAAGGCGATCACCATGGCCAAGTTGATCTTCTCGGCGATCACGTCACTCGACGGGTATATCGAGGACAAGGACGGCAATTTCGACTGGGCGGCGCCCGACGAGGAGGTGTTCAGCTTCGTCAATGACTTGGAACGACAGGTCGGCACCTACCTCTACGGACGCCGGATGTACGAGACAATGGTGTACTGGGAGACCCAGGGAACCGAGACCGATGGGCAGTCAGCGTTCCGGGACTTCGCCGCGATCTGGCGGGCAGCTGAGAAGGTCGTCTACTCCACATCCCTGGAGACCGTGTCAAGCGCCAACACGCGCCTACAGCGCCGGTTCGACCCGACAGCGATCCGAGAGATGAAATTCGCCCAGGAAGGCGACATCACCGTGGCCGGCCCCAACCTGGCGGCTCAGGCGTTCGAGGCCGGGCTCGTCGACGAGTGCCAGCTGTTCCTCACGCCCGTCGTCGTGGGAGGTGGCAAGCCGGCACTGCCCAGCGACGTCCGCGTCGACCTTGAACTGCTCAGCGAGCGCCGCTTCCGCAGCGGTGTCGTGTTCCTCCACTACCGCACCTCACTGACTGACTCAGAGCACCCCTGAGGCGTGGAGGTCGACGCCGACGGTTGAACCGTAGAAGCGTGCATCGCCATACGCAAAGACGCCACCGTCGGCAGCGACGAGCCAGTAGCCCCCTCCATCCGGTGTCGGGGCCATTCCGACGATCGGGGCACGGAGGGTGAGATTCGAGGCAGAACCGAGGAATCTTGCGCTTCCATAGGCAAAGACTCCACCATCTGCGGCGACGAGCCAATAGCCCTTCATGTCCGGCGGCGCTCATCCCTACGACCGGCGATCGGAGAGTCAGGTCGGCGCCGGATCCAGTGAAGGGGCGCTCCCGAACAAGAACACGCCACCGTCGGCAGCGACCAGCCAGTAGCCGTCGCCACCCGACAGTGCGGCCATCCCAACGATCGGCGCTCGAAAATGGACGCCTGGTGGTAGCGGCGATCCGCTTTGCGGCCAGGGATTCCCAGCAGCATCCACCTGCCAGTACCTGGCCGGCATCCACGCGCTGGCAGCACCCGCCGGCGAAGTTCCTGCCAGCCCGACGTTGCCCGCCACGAGGATCAGCAGCACAATGGCGCCGACTGAGCTGTTCCGCCGCCGTCGCATGGGACGCTCCTTCGTGGTATTCCAAAGCTGTCGCCGACCGACCTGGACGAAGTCAGCAGATCGAAAGTGAACGTTGCGGAACACGGCCGGGCCTCGACCCGCGCCACGGCCTAGTGGGACCGGGCTGTCGCCGAGGCCCTCTCGGAGCTCGCCGGTACCTCCCAGAGGGGGCGCCCGGCTCCGGACCCCGGGCCACCGGACGGGTCCGGAGATGGCGCCCAATCGACGCGCACCGAACCGGCCCGCACGACGGGCACGGCATGAATGGCCCCGGACGCGGAGCAGAGGCCCCCGAAAGGGCCTCTGACCTGGAGCGGACGACGGGATTCGAACCCGCGACCCCAACCTTGGCAAGGTTGTGCTCTACCAGCTGAGCCACGTCCGCGTAGGGGGTCCACCATAGCAGTTGGGATGCCCCGATCCGGAATGCCGACCCACAGGGTACCGCTACGCCGACGAGGTCGACCGGGTGATCGACGCCCCGAGGGCGGACCGGGCGCTGGCTCGTGTGGCAGGTGGGCCGCGACGATTGGGACCCCACGCCCGGCCGACCGCAGCCGTCCTGCTCCCCGCCCGATCAGGCGGGAAGCTCGGCGTGCCACCAGGGCACGGGCCGGTCACGGCGACCGGCCGCGGCCACCAGCTCGGCCAGCGAGTCCTCGAGGGCACCGGCCAGCACCCCGACGTCCGGGACGAGGTCCCAGCACGCCTGCACACCGACGTGGACGGTGTCCTGATAGGAGAACACCGTCACGTTCAGCCCGACGCCCTCGACGATCGGGCCGAGCGGATGGAGTGACTCCATGCGGGCCCCGGCCAGGTAGACGGGCACCTCGGGTCCGGGCACGTTGGAGACCACCAGGTTGAACGGCGGGCTCATGTGGTCGAAGAGCCGGAGGTTCGTGACCAGGCGGGACAGCCGGGTGGCCACGGCCGGGAGGGTGGACTCGGCCCACGCGGCGAAGACGCCCGGATCGATGGACCTGCTCTGCTCCTTGGCCGCCCGCATGCCGTCCCGGATCTGACGCAGCCGGGCGACGGGGTCGCTGACGCCGGTGGCCAGCGAGACCAGCATCCCCGACACCCGGTTCCCGAGAGCGCCCCGCTCGGCCTCGGTCCGCACCGACACCGGGACCATGGCCACGAGGGAGGTCTCGGGCTCCTCGTCCCGCCCGGCGAACAGGGCCCGCAGTCCGCCGGCGGTGACGGCCAGGACGACGTCGTTGGCCGTCCCCCCGAAGCTGGCCGCCACCCGGCGCACGTCGGTCAGCGACAGGTCGGCGAGGGCCACCCGGCGGTGCGGTGAGATGGCCCCGTTGACCGAGGTCTGGGGCGCCTGGAACGGCGCCGGAGGCAGGGTTCCCGCCACCTCGCGGTTCCGGGCGCTGACCGCCCGTACCGTCTGCACGGTGCGGGCGACCGACCGGGCCAGGGCGTCGACCTGGCCGGGCAGGGCGCCGATGCCGCGGCGGAGCTGTTCGAGCTCCCCCGGCAGCGCCGTGGGGGCCCGATCGCCGCCCTCTCCGTCACCGGAACCCGGCCCCTCGCCGCCGTCCGTCGTCCCGGCCACGCCGCGCCCGCGCCGCCCCGAACAGCGGCCGGGGCGTGGGGTCGGCCGAGAGGTCGAAGAACGCCGCCAGGACGTCGGTCCCCGACACCCCGTCGATGATGGCGTGGTGCACCTTGGCCACGAGGGCCACCCGGTCGCCCGCCAGTCCCTCGACCACGTGGAACTCCCAGAGCGGTCGGGACCGGTCGAGGGGACGGGCGGCCTGGTCCGCCACCAGGTCGGCCAGCTCCCGGCGACCTCCCGGTGCCGGGAGGCTGGCCCGTCGCACGTGGAAGTCGAGGTCGAAGTCGGGGTCCTCCACCAGGCTGGGGTGCTGGAGCCCGAAGGGCACCTCGACCATGCGCATCCGGAAGGGCGGCACCAGGGGCAGGCGCTCGTCGACGAGCGAGCGGATCCGCCGGAAGCCGAGGCCCCCGGGCACCCCCTCGGGGTCGAGGACCATGACCCCCAGGATGTGGAGGTGGGTGGTGGGCGATTCCAGGGCCAGGAAGGCCCCGTCGAGCCCGGTCAGTGGGATCATCCGGTCACCGGCCCGTCGACCCGAAGCCGCCGAGGCCCCGTTCGGACCCGGCCAGCGAGTCGACCTCCACGAAGCGGGCCGAGGCCACCCGCTGGATGACCAGCTGGGCGATCCGGTCGCCGCGCCGGACCCGGTAGGGGACCTCGGGATCGGTGTTGACCAGCAGCACGGCCAGCTCGTCCCGGTAGCCGGAGTCGATGAGGCCGGGGGTGTTGAGACAGGTCACCCCGTGGCGGAGGGCCAGGCCGCTGCGGGGCTGGACGAATCCGGCGTAGCCCTCGGGCAGGGCGAGGGCGATCCCGGTCGGCACCATGGCCCGACCCCCGTTGGGCTCCAGCAGGACCTCGATGCGGGCCACCAGGTCGGCCCCGGCGTCCCCGGCGTGGGCGTAGCCGGGCAGGGGCAGGTCGGGGTCCAGGCGCACCACATGGACGCACAGGGACTCCTCCGCGCCGGTGTCGTCGGCTCCGGAGGTCACCCGTTCGTCCCGCTCATCCCCCGGACGCTACAGCCCGGCTCGCGACCCCGCCGCCATCCGCCGGTCACCCTCCCCTCACCCGGTCCGGCGGTGGCGTGGCCGACCCGCCCGCGAATCTGACGGTCCGTCACCTTTGCCGTGGGTCACCCACCCGATAGCGTGACCGCGTGCTGGTGTGGATGGATCTGGAGATGACGGGGCTCGAGGCGGACCGTCACGTCATCGTCGAGATCGCCACCCTGGTGACCGACGACGATCTGACGGTGGTGGCCGAGGGACCCGACCTGGTGGTGCACGCCACCGAGGAGGAGTTGGCGTCCATGGACGACTTCGTCCGGGACATGCACACCTCGAGCGGCCTGCTGGAGGAGATCCGGGCCTCGGACCTGACCCTCGAAGAGGCCGGTCGCCGCACGCTCGAGTTCATCCGGGCCCACGTCCCCAAGGCCCGCACCGTGCCGCTGGCCGGCAATTCGATCGGCACCGACCGACGGTTCCTGGCCGCCCACCTGCCCGAGATCGAGGAGTACCTCCACTACCGGTCGGTCGACGTCTCCACCATCAAGGAGCTGGCCGGCCGCTGGTACCCCGAGGCTGCGGCCAACGCCCCGACCAAGGCCGGCGGACACCGGGCCATGGACGACATCCGGGAGTCCGTGGCCGAGCTCGCGTACTACCGGACGGCGATCTTCACCGCACCCACCCCCTGAGGGCGGCGCCGCGGTGGTCCGCGGCGACGCCCGAGCGAGAGGAGCAACCATGGACGACGAGGCCCCGACGAGCGAGCCGACCGGGGGCACCGCCGCCGCCGACGAGCCGGTGCCCACCCGGGACGAGCTCGTCGCCCTGCTGACCGCCCCGGGGGGCGCGTTCGAGATGGAGGAGGCGGTCATCCGGGGCATCCCCACCCGGACCTGGAAGACCGCCCCGGCCAGCCTCCGGGCCGTCTTCGAGCTGTCCGCGTTCCACGGCGACAAGGACTTCCTCGTCTACGAGGACGAGCGGGTCACCTTCGCCGAGCACTACCGCACGGTGGCCAGCCTCGGGCACCAGCTCATCGAGCGCTTCGGCGTCCGGCCCGGCGACCGGGTGGCCATCGCCATGCGCAACCTGCCCGACTGGGTCATGGCCTTCTGGGCCACCATCACCATCGGGGCGGTCGCCGTGCCCCTCAACGCCTGGTGGACCGGCGAGGAGCTCGCCTACGGCCTGGCCGACTCGGGCACGCGCGGTCGCCTTCGTGGACGAGGAGCGCGAACAGCGGATCTCCCACCACCTGGCCGAGATCCCCGGCCTCGAGGCCCTGATCGTCTCGTGCGAGGAGCACGACCCCGACACCGGGGGCCGGCGGTCCGCCGTGCACGGGCAGCTCGAACGACCGGGTGTCGACCCGCTGCCCGTCATCCCCTTCACCGAGGTGGTGGGGACGCCCGACCCCGACCTCGCCCTGCCCGACGTCGCCGTCGACCCCGACGACGACGCCACGATCTTCTACACCTCGGGGACGACGGGACGGCCCAAGGGCGCCGTCGGCACCCACCGCAACAGCTGCTCGAACCTGATGAACCTCTTCTTCGTGTCGACGGTGGGCGGCATGCGCCGGACCCAGGCCCAGAAGGACGCCTCGCCGGGCCGGCAGAACGCCAACCTCCTGTCGGTCCCCCTCTTCCACGCGACGGGCTGCCACGCGCTGCTCGTCACCAACACGGCGGCCGGGGGGAAGCTCGTGATGATGCACCACTTCGATCCCGAGCGGGCGCTCGAGCTGATCGAACGGGAGCAGATCACCGTCTTCGGCGGGGTGCCGGCCATGGTCATGCAGGTCATCGACTCCCCCGACTTCGCCAAGCGGGACACGTCGTCGGTCCAGTCCATCTCCTACGGCGGTGCCCCCGCGCCGCCCGACCTGGTACGGCGGATCAAGGAGCACTTCCCGTCCGGCGCCCCGGGCAACGGCTACGGCCTCACCGAGACGTCGGCCATGACGACCATGAACTCGGGGGACGACTACGTCCGCAAGCCGGACAGCGTCGGTCCGCCCTCCCCGGTGTGCGACGTGGCCGTGGTTCCCGACGACTGGGACGGCCCCGAGCCGCCGGCCGACCAGGCGCCCGACCCGGCCCGGACCGGCGAGCTGTGGATCAAGGGCCCGAACGTGGTCCGCGGCTACTGGAACCGGCCCGACGCCACCGCGGCCTCGTTCTCCCAGGGCTGGCTCCACTCGGGCGACGTGGCCCGCATCGACGAGGAGGGGTTCGTCCACATCGTCGACCGGTCCAAGGACATGATCATCCGGGGTGGCGAGAACGTCTACTGCGTCGAGGTGGAGGCCGCGCTCCACGAGCACCCGGCCGTGGCCGACTGCGCCGTCATCGGCGTGCCCCACCCGGTGCTGAGCGAGGAGGTGGGCGCGGTCGTCGTGCTGCGCCCCGGCACCGACGTGGCCGCCGACGAGCTGTCACGCCACGTGCGCGAGCGGCTGGCCGCCTTCAACGTCCCGTCCCGCTACTGGTTCCGGAGCGAGGCCCTCCCCCGCAACCCGGCCGGCAAGATCCTGAAGCGCGAGCTGCGCACCGAACTGCTGGGCGACGCGCCGGTCTTCTGACCGACAGGGCCTCGACCGCGCCCGACCTGCCAAGATGGGGTCATGGGCTCCGACGGAAGCACCCCGGCAAGAAGAAGAAGCACCTCCCGAAGGTGCCGAAGTACGAGGAGCCCAACCGGCTCGAAGGTGCCCAGGGCGGCACCAGCTTCGGGCGGGCCGGGCACGGCTCGGACCACCACCACTACGACAAGCCGACGGGGTTCGGCGCCTGGATGCTGAAGGTCCTGGGCCGGAAGCCCAACCCGTAGGCGCACGGTCGCCGGATCCGGCGACCCCGCTCAGCTGGTGGCGCCGAGTCAGCGATCGGGTCTGTCCGACGTCCCGGCCCATCTGGGCCACCAGGTCGTCGACCGAGTCGAAGGCCAGTTCGTCACGCAGGCGGTGGACGAACGACAGGCGGGCCGGCTCGCCGTACAGGTCGCCGTCGAAGTCGAGCAGGAACGCCTCGACCAGCAGCTCGCCCCCGTCGCCGTAGAAGGTCGGCCGCCGGCCCACCGATATCGCCGCCATGTGACGGGACCGGTCCGGCCGTTCGTACCATCCGGCGTAGATGGCCGGGGCGGGCAGGCAGATGTCACCCGGCACGGCCAGGTTGGCCGTCGGGAAGCCCAGCTCGGCGCCGCCCCGTCGGTCGCCGGTCACCACCGGGCCCCGCACCTGGTGGGGGCGGCCGAGCAGAGCGGCGGCGGCCTCGACCTCGCCCGCGGCGACCAGCGTGCGCACCCGGGTCGACGAGACGGCCGGGGCCCCGGCGGACGTCGGTCTCGGAGGACAGGGACACGCCGTCCACGGCGAAGCCGGCCACCGACGCCCATCTCGGTAGGAGGGCGACGTTGCCCTTGCGACCGTGGCCGAAGTGGAAGTCCTCCCCCACCACCACCAGCCGCGCGTCGAGGCCCTCGACCAGCTCCCGGGTGACGAACTCCTCGGCCGTCTCGTTGGCCCGCTCCTCGTCGAAGCGCACGACCACGGTCCGGTCGACCCCGGCCGAGGCCAGCAGTTCGAGCTTCTGGTCGAGGTCGCAGAGCAGCAGCGGAGCCGATTCGGGCCGCACCACCGAGGCCGGGTGGCGGTCGAAGGTGACCACCACGGTGGCCAGCCCGTCTGGCATCGGCCCGGGTCTTCAGTTCCGCCAGCAGGGCGCGATGCCCCAGGTGGACACCGTCGTAGGCGCCGATGGTGACGGCCGATCCGCCGGGCGGCGGTGGCAGCGGGGCGCTGTCGGTCACGATCTCCACAACCCCGAAGGTTACTGCCGAGTCAGCGGCGGACCGGGCCTATGCGGGCCCGGCCGGGAGGGGCCGCGCCTCAGCCGGCCGACTCGATGACCACGGCCGGCTTGATGCGGTCCGTCTCGGTGGCCTCGTAGACGGCCAGCAGGCGGTGGGCGTCGTCGACCAGCCCCCACGGCCCCTCGCCCGACACCCCGAGCGGCACCCGGTCGAGCGGCAGGCCGCGGGCCACCAGCTTCTGGGCGTCGACGGGCACCATCACCTGGTCGAGGTCGCGCATGGCCTGGGCCGGGGTGAGCACCACGGCCGGCGTCAGCTCGTCGACCAGCCGGGCGTCCTCGGTGGTGAACGACCCGATCCGGGTCCGCCGCAGGTTGCGCAGGTGGGCCCCGCCCCCGAGCGCGCGCCGAGGTCGGCGGCCAGCACCCGGACGTAGGTGCCCGACGAGCACTCCACCTCGATGCGGAACACGCCCGGCGTCATGCCCGGGGTGACGTCGTAGCGGTGGACGGTGACCGGGCGGGCCGACCGCTCCACCTCGATCCCCTCGCGGGCCAGGGCGTGCAGCCGCCGACCGTCGACCTTCACGGCCGACACCATCGGGGGGACCTGCTCGATCTCGCCGGTCAGGCCGGCCGCCGCCTCGCGCACGGCGGCCAACGACACGTCCTCCATGTCCCACGTCCCGGTCACGTCGCCCGAGGCGTCGAGGGTCGAGGTGGCCGTGCCGAGCACCACCTCGGCCTCGTAGGTCTTGGGCAGTGCCGTCAGGAAGCGCATCAGCCGGGTGGACCGGCCCAGTCCCACCAGCAGCACGCCGGTGGCGTCGGGGTCGAGGGTGCCGGCGTGGCCCACCCGCTTCTGGCCGAAGATCCGGCGGCACCGGGCGACGACGTCGTGGGAGGTCCAGCCGGCCTCCTTGTCCACCACCACCAGGCCGTTGACCTGGTCCGCCGCCGGCGGGCTCACCGGTAGTTGTCGTCCCCTCCGTCGACCTCCATGCGGCCGGCGGCGTCGTCGGACTCGTGGATCTGGCGCAGCACGTCCTCGATCCGGTTGCCGGTCACGACGGCCGGGTCCTGGTCGAAGGAGAGCTGCGGCGTGCGCTTCAGCTGGGTCTGGCGGGCCACGGCCCGCTGGACCTGGACGCGCCGGTCGTCGAGGGCGGCGGCCGCGTCGTCGGACAGCGAACTCAGGTAGACCGTGGCCTGGCGCAGGTCGGCGGTGGTGTCGACCGAGGTCACGGTCACCAGCCGCAGCCGCTCGTCGGCGTCGGCCAGCCGCTCGAGCTCGTCGGCCACCACCTGGCGGAGGACCTGGTTGACCCGCAGCGAGCGGGAATAGGGGGCGACGCCCCGGTTGTCCTGACGACGTGCCACTGGCCCTCCGATCCGTCCACGACCCCTGTCCGTGCCGCCCCCGCCGGGGGCGGGGACGGCGGCGGTCAGGTGCGGGGGATCTCCCGCTCGTCGTAGGTCTCGATGATGTCGCCTTCCTTCAGGTCCTGGTAGTCCGAGAGGCCGATACCGCACTCGAACCCGGACTGGACCTCGCGGGCGTCGTCCTTGAAGCGTCGCAGCGACGTGATGGCGCCCTTCCAGATGACCACGCCGTCGCGGAGGAAGCGCACCTTGGACCCGCGGGTGATGACGCCTTCCCTGACGTAGCAGCCGGCGATGGCGCCGATCCGGGGCACCCGGAACACCTGGCGGACCTCGGCCTCACCGGTGACGACCTCCTCGAAGACCGGCGACAGCAGGCCGAGCATGGCGGCCTCGAGGTCCTCGAGCAGCTTGTAGATGATCTCGTAGGTCCGGATCTCCACGTCGGCCTTGGCCGCCATGTCCCGCGCTCGCCGGTCGGGACGGACGTTGAAGCCGATGATGGTGGCCGTCGAGGCCTGGGCCAGCTCGACGTCGGACTCGGTGATGCCACCCACGCCACGGTGGACGAAGCTCAGCTTCACGTCGTCGCGCTCGAGCTTGCGGAGGCTCTCGGTGACCGCTTCGAGGGAACCGCGCACGTCGGCCTTCAGGATCAGGTTCAGCGTGGCCGTCTCACCCCGCTGGATCTGCTCGAACAGGTCCTCGAGCTTGGCACCGCCCAGGGCCGACGTGGCGGCGGGCACGTGACCGGCCACCCGGTAGCGGTGGGCACGGGCCTCGCCGATGGTGCGGGCCTGGGCCAGTTCGGGGGCCACCCGGAACTCGTCACCGGCCTCCGGGGGCTCGGAGAACCCGAGCACCTGCACCGGCGTGGACGGCGGCGCCTCCTTGATCTGGTGACCGCGGTCGTCGACCAGGGCCTTGACCTTGCCCCACGCCGCGCCGGCCACGATCGGGTCGCCGACCCGGAGCGTGCCCCGCTCGACGATGACCGAGGCCACCGGACCCCGGCCGATCTCGAGCTCGGCCTCGAGGACGACGCCCCGGGCCCGTCCCTCGGGCGATGCCTGGAGCTCCTCGATCTCGGCGACCAGCACGATCTGCTCCAGCAGGTCCTCGATGCCGAGGGACTGCAGGGCCGACACCTCGACGGCGATGGTGTCGCCGCCCCAGGCCTCGGGGACGAGCCCGTGCTCGGACAGCTGCTGCAGCACCCGGTTGGGGTCGGCCTCTTCGCGGTCGATCTTGTTGACGGCCACGATGATCGGGACGTCGGCGGCCCTGGCGTGGTCGATGGCCTCGACGGTCTGGGGCATGACGCCGTCGTCGGCCGCCACCACCAGCACCACGATGTCGGTCACCTCGGCACCCCGGGCGCGCATCGCCGTGAAGGCCTCGTGGCCCGGGGTGTCGATGAATGTGATCGGGTGGCCCTCCCAGTCGACCTGGTAGGCGCCGATGTGCTGGGTGATGCCGCCGGCCTCGCCGGCCACGACGTTGGCCGAGCGGATCCGGTCCAGCAGCAGCGTCTTGCCATGGTCGACATGACCCATGACGGTGACGACCGGCGGGCGGGGTCGCAGTTCCGACTCGTCCTCGTCCTCGTCGTCGTCGTCGAAGAACTTGGCCAGCAGCTCGGCCTCGCGCTCCTCGCCCGGGTCGACGAGCCGCACGTCGGCGCCGAGCTCGGCGGCGAAGAGCTCGATCATGTCGTCGGTCAGGGACTGGGTGGCGGTGACCATCTCCCCCTGCAGCAGCAGGAAGCGGACCACGTCACCGGCCGACCGGTTCAGCTTGGGGCCGAGGTCGCGGGCCGTCGAGCCGCGTTCGATGATGACCTCGTTCTCCGGCACGGGGGCCGTGGAGGGCGCGTACGCCGTGAGGGTGGTCGGCTCCAGCTCCTCGAGGTTCCGACGGCGACGCCGGGGACGGCGCTGGTTGGGACGGCCGCGGCCGACGCCGGGGCCGCCACGACCACCGGGACCGCCCGGACCGCCGCCGGGGCCACCACCGGGCCCGCCACCGGGACGTCCGCCCCCGTAGCCGCCGGTCGTACCGCCGGGACGACCGCCGTAGCCGCCTCCCGTGGCCCCGGGGGGACCACCGGTGCGGGGAGCGCCGGGCCGGCTGGCACCGCCGGGACCGCCGGGGCGTCCGGCGAATCCGCGGGCGCGGGCGCCGGGAGGGGGCCGCCGACCGCCGGCCCCGGGGGGCGGCGGGATGGGCTTGCCGGACAGTGAGCGCGGCGGGCCGCCGGGGGGCGGCGGGATGGGCTTGCCGGAGGGGCTGGTCGGCGCCCGGGCCGGGGCCGATGCAGGACGGGGCGGGGCCCCGGCGGGGGTCGCGGCGGCCGGTGTGGCCGGGGCCGCCGGTGCCGGGGCGGACTCGGTCGGCACCGGAGCCGGAGGTGCGGCGGCGGGGGCCGGCGGCGCAGGGGCGGCCGGTGCGGACGCGGCCACGGGTGCAGGCGGTGCAGCGGCGGCCGCGGGGGCCGTGGGGGCCACGGGCGCGGCAGGTGCGACCGGGGCGGCGGCCGGTGGGGCGGCAGCGGCGGGTCGGGCCGGGGCCGCAGGGGCCGGGGCGGCGGCCGGCGGAACGGCCGCTGCGGGGGCCACGGGTGCCGGAGGGGCGGTCGGGGCGACTGCGGCCGGGGCCACGGGGGACGGCGCGGGTGCGGCGGCCGGACGGGGCGCAGGGGCCGGAGCCGGTGCGACGCCCGGCTGCTCCGAAGCGGGCCGGCTCGTCACCAGTCGGGACCCGGCGCGCTTGACCGGGGTCGACGACACCGGATCGGTGTCCCCGTCGGCGACAGGGTCGCCGGCCGTGGACACGGCGGCGGCCGGCTCGGCCGGCTCGGTCGTGGGCGCGGCCTTCTTGGCCGGGGCCTTCTTGGCGGCGGCCTTCTTGGCCGGTGGCGCCGGCTCCTCGGGCTGCACCGGACGGCGGAGGCCCTCCCGGTCGGCCTTCCTGCGGGCGCGGTCGGCCTGCGCGTCCTCGATGGACGACGAATGGCTCTTGACTCCCATCCCGAGGGACAGGCAGAGGTCAAGGGCCTCCTTGTTGGTCAGGCCGAGCTCATGAGCGAGCTCGTATACCCGGATCTTCTTCGGCAACGGCTGTTACTGCCCTTCCTTCGATGTCGCACATGCCACAACGCACATACGACCCTCCATCCTCGCACATCACAACACCGGTCTGGCCGAGCCGTCGGGGCCCGTACGACCCGACGCCCCTTCGAGCGCCTTCCGCAGGCCGTCCACCGCCCCGGCGGCCACCGGGCCCCGGAGGGCCCGGTCGAAGGCCCGGCGCTTCTGCGCCGAGTCCACGCAGGTCACCGAGCCCCGGCACAACCAGGCACCACGCCCCGGGAGCGTCCGCCCCGGGGCCAGGGACCCGTCCCCCAGGCGCACGACCCGCACCATGGTGTCCGCCGGACCGGTCCGGCGGCACCCGATGCAGGTCCGCTGGGGGACTATGCCGGGGCCTCCCCGGTCGACTCCCCGACGACCTCGGCGGTCGGGGCGCCCTCGGCGGTCGGGGCGCCCTCGGCGGCCTCCGGCTCCTCGGTCTCGAGCACTTCGGCGACCTCTTCGACGACCACGGCATCCTCGACGGCCTCGATCTCGGCCTCCGCCACGTCCTCGGCCACCAGTCCGTTGCCCGCCTCGGCGGGGGCACCCTCGTCAGGGCCCTCGGCGCCCTCGGCGCCCTCGGCCCACTCGGTGGCCGACACGGCGGAGCCGCCCTCGGCGGGCTGCCACACCATCTCACCGGCCTCGTTCTGGATCCACTCGCCCTCGGCCCACTCCTCGCCGGCGTAGCCCGACTCCTCCTCGGCCAGCTGGGTCTCGCTCTTGATGTCGATCCGCCAGCCGGTCAGCCGGGCGGCGAGGCGGGCGTTCTGGCCTTCCTTGCCGATGGCCAGCGACAGCTGGTAGTCGCTGACGATGACCGTGGCGGTACCCGTCTCGTCGTCGAGGCGGACCTCGCGCACCCGGGCCGGAGCCAGGGCGGACTGGATCAGCTCGACCGGGTCGTCCGAGTAGGGCACGACATCGACCCGCTCGCCGCGGAGCTCGTTGGTGACCATCCGCACCCGGGAGCCGCGGGCGCCCACGCAGGCACCCACGGGGTCCACGTTGGGGTCGTTCGACCAGACGGCGATCTTCGTGCGGTGCCCGGGCTCGCGGGCGGCCGCCTTGATCTCGACGGCCCCGGACGAGATCTCGGGCACCTCGAGCTCGAACAGGCGCTTGATCAGGCCGGGGTGGCTGCGGCTCACCACGATCTGGGGGCCCTTGGTCGTCTTGCGGACCTCGACGATGTAGGCCTTCAGCCGGGCGCCGTGCTCGTAGCGCTCGTAGGACACCTGCTCGGCCTGGGGCAGCAGCGCCTCCACCTTGCCCAGGTCGAGCAAGGTGTAGCGGTTGTCGGTCTGCTGGACGATGCCGGTGACGATGTCGCCCTCGCGCCCGGCGTACTCCTCGTACTTGAGGTCACGCTCGACCTCGCGGATGCGCTGGAGGATGACCTGCTTCGCCGTCTGGGCGGCGATGCGCCCGAAGTCGTCGGGGGTGTCGTCCCACTCGCGGACGACGTTGCCGTCCTCGTCGAGCTCCTGGCCGTAGACGCGGATCTCACCGGAGTCGGGGTCGATGGTGACGACTGCCTCCTCGGCCGCGTCCGGGCGCCGCTTGTAGGCGGCGACGAGGGCGTTGGCCAGGGCGTCGAGCAACGTCTCGACCGAGATCCCCTTGTCCCGCGCGATCTGGCCGAGTGCGTCGAGGAACTCGAAGTTCGTCTTGCTCATGGGGTCACGACCTGCTTCCTCTTCTGCGTCTGCTTCCGCCCCGCGGTCTTGCCGCCGGGCTGCTTGCCGACCGGATTGCCCGGGGTGTCCTGCCCACCCCACACGAAGACCGTGCGGGCCCGGTCGATGTCGCCGTAGGCGAGGCGGACCGGCTCGTCCTCGGACCCCTCGACGGCCAGGGTGAATCCCTCGTTGTCGGAGACCACCAGGGTGCCGCGCAGCCGTCGCTCCCCGGGCACCTGGGGCCGGGTCTTGACCGTCACGGTGGCGCCGACCGCCTTGGCGAAGTGGGTCGGGGTGCGCAGCGTGCGCTCGATCCCGGGGCTCGACACCTCGAGGGAGTAGCGCCCGGGGAACGGGTCGAGCTCGTCCAGGACGGCCGAGACGGCCCGATTGGCGGCGGTCAGGGCCTCGAGGTCCACACCGCCCTCGCGATCCACGGTCACCTGGAGGACGCCCGACTTCATCTCCACGTCGACCAGTTCGAGGTCGGCCGCGGCCACCACTGGCTGGAGGGCGGCGAAGAGATCCTGCGACCATCTACGCCTCCTCCTCTCTGGTCCGTGGGTCTGTCGTCGGTCGCGTTCTGGCTGGTACGGCGCCGGCGACCGGGGGTCCCGACTTGCGCTGCACGCCCAGGGGGAGGCGTTTCCGACCAAAACAAAAGCGTGGGCTGGCCGCCCACGCCTCATCAGCGTCACTACACCCCAACCGAACGGCAGACTGGAAAGTATAGCAGCGGAGGCCGGCCGGTGGGACCCTGACCAGGTCGTCCGCTCCCGCCCGCCGGTCCCCGGTACACCTGTCACCACCAGTGGACAGGGAGCCCCCCGGGGGCAGCGTGGGCGCTAGCGGGCCAGCACCGCCTCCACGGGCCCGTCGAGGGCGATCTCGCGCTCCTCACCGGTGGCCCGGGAGCGCCACTCCACGATGCCCCGGGCCAGGCCCTTGGCCCCGACCACGAGCCGGACCGGGATCCCGAGCAGGTCGGCGTCGGCGAACTTCACCCCGGGCGACACGTCCCGGTCGTCGTAGAGGACCTCGACGCCGGCCGCCACCAGCCGGTCGTGGAGTGCGTCGGCGGCCTCGGCCACGTCGGGGGCCCGGCCGGCCCCGAGGGCCGCCAGATGGACCTGGAACGGGGCGAGGGCGGCCGGCCACACCAGGCCCTTGTCGTCGTGGTGCTCCTCGGCCACCACCGACAGGAGGCGGGAGACCCCCATGCCGTAGCAGCCCATCGAGAAGATGGCCTCGTCGCCGTCCTCGGCCACGAAGGACGACCCCGGGAGCACGCTCGAGTACCGCGTCCCCAGCTGGAACGTGTGGGCGGCCTCGACCGAGCGCACGAGGTCGACCTCGGCGCCGCACCGGGGGCAGGCGTCGCCGGAGGCGACCTCGGTGTAGGAGCCCCAGTCGTCCACGGCGAAGTCGCGGCCCAGCAGCACGCCGCTCACGTGGTGGTCGGCCCGGTTGGCACCGGTGATCCAGGGGCCGGGCCGGGCCACCTCGATGTCGGCCACCACGGTGACTCCTGCGTCCTGTCGGCCCATCGGCCCGATGTACCCCTTGACCAGCGACGGGTGGGCGGCGAAGTCCGCCTCCTCGAAGAGCCGCCAGCCACCGGGAAGCCGGGCCTCGCGGTCACCGGGGACCAGGACCACGACGGGACGGCCGTCGGCATCGACCACGGCCAGGCTCTTCAGCAGGTCGGCGGCGGTGACCGCCGGGTCGTCGAAGTAGTCCACCACCAGGTCGATGCCGGGGCGGTCGGGCGTGTGGTGCTCGACCGGTCCGGGTGCCGCCGGATCGTGGGCGACCGGCGCGCCGAAGCCGCCCCGGGTGGCCGCCTCCACATTGGCCGCGTACCCACAGGCCACACAGTGGACGAAGTGGTCCTCCCCCACCGCCGACGGGACCATGAACTCGTGGTTCACCTCGCCGCCGATGGCGCCGGACTCGGCCTCCACGGGGTGCACGTCGAGGTCGAAGCGGCCGAAGATCCTGAGGTAGGCGTCGTAGACGGTGCGGTAGGAGTCCTGCATGGCCTTCGTGTCGACGTCGAAGGAGTAGGCGTCGCACATGATGAGCTCGCGGGTCCGGAGCAGCCCGAAGCGGGGACGGGCCTCGTCACGGAACTTCACCTGGATCTGGTACACGGTCAGCGGCAGCTGGCGGTAGGAGTCGACCTCGGCCCCCACGGTGACGGTCACCACCTCCTCGTGGGTGGGGCCGAGCACGAAGGAGCCTCCCCGGGCCTCGACCTGCATGGCCGGAAGGGCGTCGGAGCCGAACATGGCCGCCCGTCCGCTCTGCTCCCACAGCTCGAGCGGGTGGAGGGCGGGCAGGAGCACTTCCTGGCAGTCGGCGGCGTCGAGCTCCTCGCGGATCACGGCCTCGATGTTGTGCAGGACCCGGAGCCCGAGCGGGAGGAAGCTGTAGACGCCCGAGGCCAGGCGGCGGATGAACCCGCCCCGCACCAGGAGCTGGTGGCTGACGACCTCGGCGTCGGCCGGGGCGTCTCGCAGGGTACGGACCAGGAGGCGGGACATGCGCATGGGCGCAGAGCCTACCGGGAGGGCACCACGTCCCCGGGAGCCGCGCCCGGGTGCGCAGCCCGCCCTCGGGGCGCCCGGGTCGTACGTCAGCCGGCCGGGACGGCCTCGTCGCCGAAGCGCTTGCGGATCAGGTCGACCCTGGTCTCCGAGGCGTTGGCGTCGGCACCCTTGGCGTCGAGCAGCTCGCGGCGGTCGGCCTCGGCCTCGGCCTCGGCGCCGGCGTCCGCTGCGGCCAGGCGGGCCTCGACGCCCTCGGCCACCAACCGCTCGGCTTCGGCGACCAGGGCCTCGACCATCTCGTCCTCGGGGACGACCCGGACGATCTTGCCCTTGATGAACAGGTGGCCCCGCTTGCGACCCGCGGCGATCCCGAGGTCGGCCTCGCGCGCCTCGCCGGGGCCGTTGACCACGCAGCCCATCACGGCGACCTGGATGGGCAGGTTCCGGTCCTCGAGGGCGTCCTGGGCCGCCTGGGCCACCGCGATGACGTCGATCTCGGACCGGCCGCAGCTCGGGCAGGCGATGAGGTCGAGACCCTTGCGCTCACGCAGGCCCAGCGCCTCGAGCAGTTGCCGCCCGGCCCGGGCCTCCTCGACCGGGTCGGCGGTCAGCGAGTAGCGGATGGTGTCACCGATGCCCTCGGCCAGCAGGGTGGCGATGCCGGCGGTTCCCTTGAGCAGGCCGGCCGGCGGTGGGCCGGCTTCGGTGACCCCGAGGTGGAGCGGATGGTCGAAGGTCTCCGACGCCAACCGGTACGACTCGATCATGAGCGGCACCGACGAGGCCTTCACCGAGATCTTGACGTCCTCGAAGTCGACCTCGGCGAAGTAGGCGAGCTCCATCCTGGCCGACTCGACGAGCGCTTCGGGGGTGGCCCCGCCGTACTTCTTGTAGAGGTCGGGGTGGAGCGATCCCGCGTTGACGCCGATGCGGATGGGCACGCCGCGGTCCTTGGCCTCGGCCGCCACCAGTTTGATCTCGTGGGGCTTGCGCAGGTTCCCGGGATTGAGGCGCAGTCCCTGCACGCCCGCCTCGAGGGCGGCGAGCGCCATCTCGACGTGGAAGTGGATGTCGGCGATGATCGGCACCGGCGAGCGGGGCACGATCCGGGCCAGGCCCTCGGCCGCCTCCTCCTCGTTGCAGGTGCACCGCACCAGGTCGGCCCCGGCCGCGGCGAGAGCGTAGATCTGAGTGAGGGTGGCGTCCACGTCGGCGGTCTTGGTGGTCGTCATCGACTGCACGGTCACCGGGGTGCCACCCCCCACGGGCACGTCACCCACGTGGATCAGGCGGGTACGGCGGCGTTCGGTCAGGCTCCCTCGGGGGTGCGGCATGCCTCCATTCTACCGGCGACCGGCTCGACTCCCCTGGGCGGCCCGTCCGGCCTCCCCCCGGTGGCCGGTGCCGAACTCAGCCGAAGGGGTTGGCCATGGGATGGAGGATGTCGGTCAGGAAGGCGGGCACGATGAGGATCACCAGGAACAACATGAACGCCCAGGTGAACGGCATCAGCTTGGCCACGTCGGCGTGGTAGAGGACCTTGCGCCGGCCGGTGCGGATCTTCTCGTACACGGCGATGGCCACGTGCCCGCCGTCGAGGGGGAGCATGGGGAAGAGGTTGAACACGCCGAAGAAGATGTTGATGACGATGAGGATGTACAGGTAGTCACCGATCCCGGCGTGCAGGGCGTCGGTGGCCGTCTGGCCGATGCCGACGATCGACTGGGCCCGGGTGCCGTCGGACGCGGCCTTCGCGGCGGCCTTCGCGCTCGTGACCTGATCGAACCGCTGGGTGATCCCGCTGGGTGAGAACAGGTGCCCGATACCGTCCACCGATGCCCAGGCCACGCTGCCCAGCTCGGAACCGGTGGAGGCGACGGCGCTGAGGGGCGACCGGGTCTGCACGGGCGAGCCCAGGCCGACCCCGATGAGTCCGTAGGGTGCCGTGCCGGGAGGCGGCGTCGCGCCCTTTTCGTGCTCGGTCCGGCCGTTGGCCGGGGTGACGGTCAGCGTGTGCTGGGTGCCGTCGCGGTCGACCACCACGGTCATGGCCTGGTCGGGGTGGTGTTCGATCGCCGCGGTCAGGGTGGCCAGGTCGCCACCGATGAGCGTGCCGTCTACCGACACCACGATGTCGCCGGGCCGTATGCCACCGGCGGCTGCCGGGCTGACCAGGTTGCCCACGGGATGCAGTCCCTGGATCTGGACCTGATTCGAGTTGGGCACCCCGACGAAGGCGAACAGGACCCACAGGAGCAGGAACGCCAGCAGGAAGTGGACGGCCGAACCGGCCACGGCCACCAGGAACCTCGAGTGGAACGGCTTGTCCCGGTAGAGGCGGCCCTCGTCGGCCGGGTCCACCTCCTCGAGGTTGGTCATGCCGGGGATCTTCACGTAGCCGCCCAGGGGCAACGCCTTGATCCCGTACTCGGTCTCTCCCCGTCGGAACGACCACAGGCGGGGGCCGAAGCCCACGAAGTACTCGGTCACCTTCATGCCGCCGTGCTTGGCCGCCAGGAAGTGGCCCAGCTCGTGGAGCATGACGATCACGATGATGGACACCACGACGATGAGCAGGTCGACGTAACCGGTGGCCACGGCGAGGGCGACGATGACGACGATGGCGATCGCCAGCTCGGCGGCGAGCCGCCGCGGCGACTTGTCGCCCGCTCCCGCCTCCGGCCCTGCGGGCGCCTCGGCGCCCTCGAGAACCGACCGGGTCTCCGTCGTGCTCATGCTCCCTCCCGACCGGCGACCACCCGTACGGCCACCCGTCGGGCGGCGGCGTCGGCCTCGAGCACGTCGCCCACCGAGCGCCCCACGCCGCCCGATCCGGGCGCGTCGTAGTCGTCGAGGGTGCCCTCCACGACCGCGGCGATCGACCCCCATCCGATCCGGCCGGTCAGGAAGGCGTCCACGGCCACTTCGTTGGCGGCGTTCAGCCAGGCCGGAGCCAGGTCGCCGACCCGGCCGGCCCGGTACGCCAGGTCGAGACACGGGAAGACGGTCCGGTCGGGCTCTTCGAACTCGAGGGTGGCGAGCTTCGTCCAGTCGATGGCTCCGTAGGCCACCGGCAACCGGGCCGGAAAGGCCAGCGCATAGCCGATGGGCAGCCGCATGTCGGGCAGTGACAGCTGGGCGACCACGGCGCCGTCGGCGAACTCGACCATCGAATGGACGACCGACTGGGGGTGCACCACCACGTCGATGGCGTCGTAGGGGACGCCGAACAGCTCGTGAGCCTCGATCACCTCGAGTCCCTTGTTCATCAGCGTGGAGGAGTCCACCGTGATCTTCGGACCCATGGTCCAGGTCGGATGGGCGAGCGCCTCGTCGACGCCCACCCCGACCAGCTCGTCCGCCTGCCGGCCCCGGAACGGCCCGCCCGAGGCGGTCAGCAGCAGCCGGGCCACGTCGGACGCCCGGCCGGCCCGGAGGCACTGGTGGATGGCGCAGTGCTCGGAGTCCACCGGGAGGATCTCGGCGCCCGGGGTATCGCGCACGGTGGCCACCACCGGCGCCCCGGCGATGATCGACTCCTTGTTGGCCAGCGCCAGGCGACGGCCCGCCTCGAGGGCGGCCAGGGTGACCGACAGGCCGGCGAAGCCGACGACGCCGTTGACGACCACGTCGGCCACGGTGGCCACGGCGGCCAGACCGTCCGGGCCGCCCAGCACCTCGATGCCCCGGGGGAGGCGCCCGGCCAGCTCGCCGGCCAGCGAGGCGTCGCCGATGGCCACCACCTCGGGCCGGAGGGCCAGCGCCTGCTCGACCAGGTGGTCGACCGAGCGCTGGGCACCGAGGGCGACGACGCGGTAGCGCCCGGGGTCCTCGGCCACGACGTCGATCGTCTGGGTGCCGATGGACCCGGTCGAGCCCACCACGCTGACGGTGACCGGCCCTCCGGTGACCCGCGGCGTGTCGGCGGCGGGTGCTCCGGTCGGCGGGGTCATCCCTCCAGCCTGCCCGAAGTTCACCCGATGTTGAGCGCGCGTACCAGGTAGTAGGTGGCGGGCAGCACGAAGATGAGGGCGTCGACCCGGTCCAGCACGCCACCATGGCCCGGCAGCAGGGTGCCCATGTCCTTCAGGCGCAGGTCCCGCTTGAGCAGCGACTCGCACAGGTCGCCGAGCGGGGCCACCACGGCGACCACCACGCCGAGCAGTGCGGCGTTCGCCGGCGACCACGGGTGGATCCTCCCGACGACGATGGTGGACACCAGGACCGAGGCCAGTGCCCCGCCGGCCAGGCCCTCCCACGTCTTGTTGGGGCTCACGTTCGGCGCCAGCTGGTGGGTCCCGACCCAGCGGCCGACCACGAGGGCCCCCACGTCGTTGGAGACCGTCGCGATGATGGCGCCGAGCAGGAAGGCGATGCCGTGCCGGTCGGGGAAGAGCGACGGGCAGAGCAGCAGGCCGGCGAACGAGCCGAGCAGTCCGACCCAGCCCACCACCAGCAGGGTGGACGCGGAGCCGGCCACGGCCGAGCCGCGTTCCACCCCGAACAGGTACCAGAGCAGGGTGAACACCGCGATGAGGACCATGACCAGGGGCAGGGCGGCGACGCCCTTGTTGTACGCCCCGAGCATCAACGAGATCGTTCCCACCAGGCCGAGCAGCGTGGCCGGGCGCCAGCCGGCCCGTCGCAGCACGGCGAACGCCTCCCCGGCGGCGAACGTCACCACGAGGAGGCAGAGGATGACCGAGGTGACGGTACCGACCTTGAAGGCGGCCAGGGCGATCACGGCCACGGCCACCCCGGTGCCGACCCGGAGGCCCGTGCTGCCCCCGGCCCGCTCGTCGGAGGGCCGGACCCGGGCGGGGACCGCCTCGGGTGGCGTGCCGCCGGTCACCT
Source organism: uncultured Acidimicrobiaceae bacterium (assembly GCA_963830165.1). Taxonomy (GTDB): domain Bacteria; phylum Actinomycetota; class Acidimicrobiia; order Acidimicrobiales; family RAAP-2; genus Bog-756. The sequence continues at coordinate 801,207 of CAWHKZ010000011.1, read as the reverse complement.
CGGGGCTGTAGTTGGAACTCGCGCGCGGCGGACGCTCGGTCGTCCTGGCCCTCGACCACCGGCGGCGACGCGGCCCGGTCTCCTCGTCGTCGGCCTCGTCACCGTCCGCCGTCTCCTGGGCCTGTTCCTCCACGGCTGCCTGGTCGGCGGCGGCCAGGCCGGCCAGGCCGGCCTTGCGTCGTCCGGCGCCGGGCACGTCCACCACCGATGCCCCCGGGGGCTCGGCGGCCAGGGGCTCGCCCACGGGGACGACGTCGTCGGGCCGCTTGGCCTTCAGCCGCTCGGGCCGGAGGCCGGTACGGCGGGCCCTGCCCACGCGCGGCGTGCCCGACGGACGGGCCGCGTCCTCGGAGGCGGCCGGAACGGCGGCATCCGGCTCGGCGGACGTGGCCGGAGGGGCATCCTCGACTTCGGGCTCGGGCTCGGGGCCACCGGAGGCGGAGGCGGCGAGCACGTCGGCGGCGGCGATGACCGTGGTGGCCTCGCCCACCTCGACGTCGGGCACGGCAGGCGAGACGGGAGCGGCCGTCCGATCGGCGGCGTCGTCGGACGCCCGGACCACCTCGACCGGCTCGGTGATGGGGTCGGACGACGGTGCGCCCGGCCCGGGCTGACCGGAGCGGACGGCGGAGAGGTCGAACTCCCACGGGCGGCGCTCCTCGTCGACGCCACCGGTCTCGTCGAGCGCACCGAGCGAGGCCTCCTCGTCGCCGAACATGGACGGCTCGAACTCCTCCTCGTGGGCCACCCAGTCGGCGTCATCCTCGCGCCAGCTGGGCGGGAGGATGGCGGAGGCGCCACTGTCGTCGCGGGCGAGCACGGCCGGTACCTGCCCCGTCGGTGGTTCCGTCCAGTGGGGCAACTCGGTCGGGGGCGGGGTCGGCGCCTGGTCCAGGGGACCGCCGGCCGGCTCGTCCAGGATCCGGACCGAGCCGCGCACGACGGTGTCCGGGTCGACGTGGGCCGGAGGGACCACCGGGATCTCCGAGGTGATATCGGCGGCGGTTTCGGCGCCGATGATGCGTACACCGCCCGTGGAGTGGACGGACCGCACGGGGCGCGCCGCTCCGCCGCCCGTCACGTCGTCGTCTCCGGTCTCCGGGCCGTACTCCACGTTGTTCACTTCCTCCCCAGGAACGGGCCATCGGGCCGGCCCAAGTAGTTTCCGGACCGTGTTCCGGTCCGGTGTCGTGTCCGGACCTCCGTCCGGCCGCCGTTAGATCTCGAGGAGCTCCTGCTCCTTGTGAGCGAGCAGGCGGTCGATGGCCGCCACGTTGTCGTGAGTGACCTTCTCCAGGTCCTTCTCCACCCGCTCGAGTTCGTCGGTCGAGAGCTCGCCGTCCTTCTGCATGGACTCGAGCTCCTGGCGGGCGCCGCGGCGCAGGTTGCGCACGGCGACCCGGCCCTCCTCCGCCTTCTGCTTGACCACCTTTACCAGCTCCTTGCGGCGCTGCTCGGTCGGGACGGGGAACGAGAGCCGGATGACCGAGCCGTCGTTGGAGGGGGTGATGCCGAGGTCGGAGCCCTGCAGCGCCTTCTCGATGGCGGCCAGCGAGCTCTTGTCGTAGGGGGACACCACCAGCAGGCGGGCCTCGGGGACGCTGAACCCGGCCATCTGGCGCAGCTCGGTCTCGGTGCCGTAGTAGTCGACCTTCAGGTGCTCGACCAGGGCGGGGGTGGCCCGGCCCGTGCGGATGGCACTGAATTCGGCCTGGGTGTGCTCCACCGCCTTGGTCATGTGCTCGGTAGCGTCGGAAACCACGAGGGCGATCAGATCGTCATCCATTAGCGAACCAGCGTAGCCATCGTGGTCCGGGTGCACCCGGGGAGGCCTGGGAACTGGGGATTCATCGGATGAGGGTGCCGATCGGCTCGCCCCCGAGGGCCTTGCGGATGTTGCCCGGCTCCATCAGGTCGAACACGCGGATCGGCAGGCCGTTGTCCTTGCAGAAGGTGATGGCGGTCAGATCCATCACCCGCAGGTCCTTCGCCACCACCTCCATGAAGGAGACCTCGTCGTAGCGGGTGGCCGTCGGATCCACCCGCGGATCGGCGGTGTAGACGCCGTCCACCCCGCCGTGGGTCCCCTTGCACAGCAGCTCGGCCTCGATCTCGGCGGCCCGCAGGGCGGCCGAGGTGTCGGTGGTGAAGTACGGATTGCCCATCCCTGCGGCGAACACGACCACCCGGCCCTTCTCGAGGTGCCGAATGGCCCGGCGCCGGATGTAGGGCTCGGCCACCTCCGCCATCTGGACGGCGGAGAGGACCCGGGTGGCCTGGCCGTGATGCTCGAGGGCGTCCTGCAGGGCCAGGGCGTTGATCACCGTGCCGAGCATCCCCATGGTGTCCGACGTGGCACGGTCCATGCCCGCACCCGCGCCGGTCGTCCCCCGCCAGATGTTGCCACCGCCCACCATCACCGCCAGCTCGATGTCGAGCTCGTCACGGGTCTCGGCGATCTCGCGGGCCAACTGCTCGACGGCGGTGGCGTCGATGGTCTCGTCCGACGCCGACGAGGCGAGGGCCTCGCCCGACAGCTTCAGGATGATGCGCGGTCGATGGCCCACCGTCACTCAGTCGCCGACGACGACCTGGGCGAACTCCGTCACCGTGGCGTCGCCGAGCAGCTTGGCGATGGTCTGCTTCTCGTCCTTGATGAAGGGCTGGTCGACCAGGACCCGCTCCTTGTACCAGCCGTTCAGCCGACCCTCGACCACCTTGGGCAGCGACGCCTCGGACTTGCCCTCGTTGAGCGCGATCTTCTCGATCGTCTCGCGCTCGGCGGCCACGTCGGCCTCCGGCACCGCGTCCCTGGTGATGTACAGCGGGCGGGCGAACGCGATGTGGGCGGCGATGTCGTGGGCCAGCTCCTTGCTGCCCCCGGCCACGGCCACGGCCACGGCGTTCACGCCCCGGCCGGCCTGCAGGTGCAGGTAGGAGTCGACGGCACCGTCGGCCGGGGCCTCGATGCGCACGACCTGGCCCACGGAGATGTTCTCCTTGAGCCTCACCTTCATCGAGTCGAGCTCGTCGGCCCGCTCGGCCACGGCGTCGACGCCCTTGGCGGCCACCAGGCCGGCGAGCTCGCTGGCGAAGGTGACGAACTCGTCGGACTTGGCCACGAAGTCCGTCTCGGAGCGGAGCTGGACGATGGAGACGACGTGGTCGGCGGTGCCGATGGCGACGGCCCCCTCGGAGGCCTCGCGGTCGGCCCGCTTGGCCTGGCTGGCCAGTCCCTGCTCACGGAGCCAGGTGACGGCCCGGTCCATGTCGCCGTCGTTCTCCTCGAGGCCCCGCTTGGCGTCGAGCATCCCGACGCCGGTGAGCTGACGCAGCTTCTGGACGTCCTTGGCGGTGAATGCGGACATGGTCAGACCTCCTCGGTCGAAGTGGCGGGAGCCTCGGCGGCCGGCTCCTCGGCGGCAGGGGTCTCGACGGCGGGTGCGAGTGCCTCGGCTGCCGCAGGTGCCTCGGCGACGGGGGCAGGCGGGGCAGGTGCCGGTGCTGGTGCCTCGGCTGCGGCTGCGGGAGCGGCTGGTGCCTCGGCTGCGGGAGCGGCCGCCGCGGCGGGCGCGGGTGCAGGCGCAGTTGCCTCGGCCGCGGGGGCCGGGGCGGGCGGGGTGGGTGCAGGAGCCTCGGCCGCAGGGGCGGGGGCGGGGGCGGGGGCGGGCGGAGCCTTCGGTGCGGGCGCCGGACGGTTCTGGGCGATGAAGCGGCCCTCGGTCACCGCATCGGCGACCACGCGGCACAGCAGTGCTCCCGAGCGGATGGCGTCGTCGTTCCCGGGGATCACGTGGGTGATCACGTCGGGATCGCAGTTCGTGTCCACGACGGCCACGACCGGCAGGCCGAGCTTGTTGGCCTCGGTGACGGCGATGTGCTCCTTCTTCGTGTCGATCACGAAGATGGCGTCCGGCAGTTTGTCGAGACCGCGGATGCCGCCCAGGTTCCGCTGGAGCTTCTCGAGCTCACGGGTGTGGCGCAGGGCCTCCTTCTTCGGCATGGCGTCGAAGTCGCCGGCCTTCTGCATGGCCTCGAACTCCTTCATGCGCTTCACCCGGGTGGAGACGGTCTGGAAATTGGTCAGCATGCCGCCCAACCAGCGCTCGTTCACGTAGGGCATGCCGCACGCGTCGGCGTAGACGGCCACCGGGCCCTGGGTCTGCTTCTTGGTCCCGACGAAGAGGATGGTCCCGCCGCCGGCGACGAGGTCCCGGATGTACCCGTAGGACTCCTCGATCCCCTTCATGGTCTGCTCGAGATCGATCAGGTAGATCCCGTTGCGCTCGCCGAGGATGAACCGGCGCATCTTGGGATTCCACCGACGGGTCTGGTGCCCGAAGTGGACGCCCGCGCCCAACAGCTGCTTCATGGTGACGACGGCCATATGCCTGCTCCTTGTGACGGTTGGTCCTCCCCGGCTGCAGCACCCCGGAGTTCGGGGCGACCGTGGACGCGGCCGGGTGCGTACGAGATACCGCTCGAGTGCCCCACCGGTCGGTGGGACCATGCCATGTTAGTGCTCCGGGGGGAGGTGCTCCACTCGGTGACCCGCCCGCCCGGGCTTCCGGGCGCAGATCCGGGCCCCTGGGCCCGGCCGGGATCAGCCGGTGGCCTGGGCGGCGGCGGGCGCCGAGGCCTTGGCCAGGGTGCGTCCGGCCCCCTCGGGACGGTCGGCGAGTTTGGCCCGCAGCTGCAGCACGGCCTTGGTGTGGATCTGGCAGACCCGGCTCTCGGTGACCCCGAGGATGTCGCCGATCTCGGCGAGCGTCAGTCCCTCGTAGTAGTAGAGGGTGAGCACGGTCTTCTCGCGGTCGGCCATCTCGCTGACCGCTTTGACGAGCGCCTCCTTGGTCTCCTTGACCTCGAAGCTGTCCATGGGGCCGGCGGTGGCGTCCGGCAGCGTCTCCCCGAGCGTCGAACGGTCCGAGTGGTCACCACCGCGGAAGACCTCGTCGAGGGCGACCACGCCCACGAAGGAGATCTTGCGGAGCGCGGTCTGGAACTCCTCGGGGGACATCTCGAGGTCGGCCGCCACCTCCTCATCGGTCGGCGTCCTGTGCAGCGAGGCCTCGAGCTTGGAGTACGACTGTTCGACGGCGCGGGCCTTGGCCCGTACCGATCGGGGCACCCAGTCGATGGAGCGCAGCTCGTCGATGATGGCGCCCTTGATCCGCGGCACCGCGTAGGTCTCGAACTTGATGTTGCGGGCCGGCTCGAACCGCTCGATGGCGTCGATGAGGCCGATGATCCCGTAGCTGGCGAGGTCGGCCTCGTCCACGTGGCGGGGCAGGCCGACCGACACACGGCCGGCCACGTACTTGACCACGGGGGCGTAGTGCACGATCAATTGATCGCGCAGCGCCTTCGCTCCGGTCTTCTTGTACTCGGCCCACAGGGCGTCGATGCCGTGTCCAGCCGAATCGAGTTGCGTCGCCAATTGTCCCCTTAGGCCCGTGGATGCGTCCCCGAGTACACCGAACGCAGGCGCTCCTTGCTGACATGAGTGTAGACCTGCGTCGTCTGGAGGCTCGCATGTCCGAGCAATTCCTGGACCACGCGGAGGTCGGCACCCCCGTCGAGGAGGTGGGTGGCGAAGGTGTGCCGCAACGCGTGCGGGTGCGTTGGAACGGGTGACCGGCGGTCGAGGATCCGGCGCACATCGCGTGGTCCGAGCCGGTTGCCCCGCCCGTTGAAGAACAGGGCACCCCCCGGTGACGCCGGCGTCGCCATGGCCGAACGGGGGCCGGCCAGCCACGCCCGCACCGCGGCGACGCAGGTCGTGTGGACCAGCACCTGGCGTTGCTTGTCCCCCTTTCCGGTCACGGTCACCACACCCCGGTCGAGGTCCAGGTCGTCGACGTCGAGTCCGCACAGCTCGGCCACGCGCATCCCGCTCCCGTAGAGCAGCTCGAGCACGGCGTCGTCCCGGACGTCCCGCGGTGCAGGACCGGCCGGTGCCACGGGAGCTTCGACCCCGGCCCGGTCGCGGCCGTCAGGCCCCCCGTCGCGTCCGCCGGCCATCCGTCCAGGGGCCGGTCCGAGCAGTCGGTCGAGCTCGGCCTGTCCGAGGACCCGCGGCAGTCGCGACTCGGGCGAGGGGGCCGACAGTCGCACGGACGGGTCGGCGTCCACGAGGCCCCGTCGGGCGCACCAGCTGAAGTAGGAGCGCAGCGAGGCCGCCGTACGGGAGATGGTGGCCTTGGCGTAGCGCCGGGTGGCGAGGAAGGCGAGGTAGCGACGGAGCAGGATCCGGTCGATGTCGGCGGGGCCGGACGCACCGCCGCGCTCGGCCCACCCCGCGAATCGCTCCACGTCGGAGGCATAGGCGCGGACGGTGTCCGGCGACAGTCCCGCCACCGAGCGGCGGTAGGCCTCGATCTCCCAGTCCACGCAGGCAGCGTACCGGCCGGCCCCCCTCCGATTGCGGGACCCGCACCTCGCGGACACCCCGCTCCGAGTGCACGGCACCCGTGTTCGACGAGGGCTATCGTCTGCCCCGAGGCACCGCCGCACAGGCCGCAGGAGTTTGGGGTCGACCTGACCGCACGGTGCACCGACTCAACGATGATGCAGCACCGCAACGACCGGCACCGGCGCTCGCCGGGCCACCGTCCAAAGGGGGACCATGACTGATCGCATCGACCGCCGCTCGTTCCTGGCCAAGAGCGCCGTCGTCGGCGGGGGGATCGCCGCCGGCAGCGTGCTCGCCGCATGTGGCAGTTCGGGCGCGAGCTCGAACCCGGGCTCGGGAAGCTCCTCGGGTACCCATCCCGACGGCATCAGCTCCGCCACCCCAAAGCCGGGTGGCGCCCTGACCATGGGAGTGGACGCGGAGGAGAAGGGGTTCTCCCCCACCCAGGGCACGTTCGACGAGGTCGGGATCATGTACGCCCGCACCGTCTTCGACACGCTCATGATCCTCGACATCAACGGCAAGCCCCAGCCCAACCTGGCCCAGTCGGTGACCACCAACTCCGACGGCACGGTGTGGACGATCACCATGCGGCCGAACCTCACGTTCCACAACGGCACGCCCTGTGACGCGAGTGCGGTGGCCGCCAACTTCAAGGCCCACCAGGCGTCGCTCCTGACGGGTCCGGCGCTCACCCCGATCCAGTCCATCGTCGTCACCAGCCCGCTGGTGGTGACCATCACGATGAAGACGCCGTGGGTCCCCTTCGACTTCTACCTGTGCGGCGGCATCGGCGCCCAGTTCGCGTTCGTGGCCGAGCCCACCTGGCTGGCGACCGGCAGCCAGACCAACCCCGTCGGCACGGGCCCGTTCATCTTCCAGGAATGGATCCCGAACGACCACTTCACCGCCACCAAGAACCCGAACTACTGGCGGACCGGAATGCCCTACCTCGACAGCATCACGTACAAGCCGATCCCCGACGCGGACCAGATCCTGGCCAGCCTCAACTCGGGCGTGATCGACATCCTCCACACCGACACGTCCTCGGTCACCACCGCACTCCGGGCGAACACCTCGTTCGCCTACTGCGACGACTCGGTGCACGTGGCCGGCGAGCCGGACATGGCGTGCATGATCCTGAACCTGTCGAAGCCCCCCTTCAACAACCTCAAGCTGCGCCAGGCCATGGCCTACGCCACGAGCTCGGAACAGTACGTGGCGGTCATCGACCAGAACGTCAACGGGACGAGCAACGGCGTGTTCACCTCGAACTCCCCGTACTACCTGACGGACAACGGGTACCCGGAGTTCGACCTGGCCAAGGCCAAGCAGCTGGTGTCCGAGGTGAAGGCGTCGGGGGCTCCCGTCTCCTTCACGCTGGGCCACACCCCCGACCCCAAGGGCAGCCAGATCGGCGAGTTCCTCCAGCAGGCGCTCCAGGAGGCCGGCATGCAGGTCACCCTCGTGCCCATCCTCCAGGACTCGATCATCAACGTTGCGCTGACCGGTGCGTTCGAGGCGCTGACGTGGCGCCAGTTCGGGGCGATCAACCCCGACCTCAACTACATCTTCTGGACGCCCACGAACGCCAGCACACCCGGATTCGCCATCAACATGGCCCGCAACACCGACCCGGCCATGCAGACGGCGCTGCTCCAGGGCCGCGAGTCCACGGACACGGCCACCCAGGTCGCCGCCTACCAGCAGGTCAACAGGCTCCTGTCCCAGGATCTCCCCTACATCTGGAACGACCGCACGGTGTGGGCCATCGGGGCCCAGCCCAACGTCCAGAACTTCAACAATCCGACGACACCGGCCGGTGGCAAGGCATTCGGCATGATCGGCGGGGACATCTGGCCGCAGCAGGTCTGGCTCTCGTAGCCCCCGGCCCCACCCGTCGCCACCACGACCGCCCCGCCCGCTCCGGGTGGGGCGGTCGTGTCATGATCGGGCCATGAGCCGCATCCTGATCGTCGAGGACGACGAGCGGATCCGGTCGTCGACGCGCCTCGCGCTCGAGGACGAGGGCTACACGGTCGACGACGTCGGCAGCGGTGAGGACGCCATCAGCAGGTTTTCCGCCGAGGCGTGCGAGCTGGTGCTGATCGACCTCATGCTGCCCGGGATGGACGGGTTCGAGACGTGCCGGGCACTCCGCCGGCTCTCCACCGTGCCCGTCATCATGGTGACGGCACGGTCGGACACCCACGACGTCGTGGCCGGGCTCGAGGCCGGGGCCGACGACTACGTGACCAAGCCGTTCGTGGCCAAGGAGCTGGCGGCGCGGATCCGGGCGCTGCTACGGCGGTCACGCGTGGAGGACGGGGCGTCGGCCGTCCTCAGCTTCGGCGACATCGAGGTCGAGCCGGACGCCGGGGTGGTCCGGCGGGCCGGCGAGGAGGTCCACTGCACCCGCACCGAGTTCCGGCTCCTCTGCGAGCTGGCCACCCATCCGGGCAAGGTGCTGAGCCGCGAGCAGCTGCTCGAGCGGGTCTGGGGCTACGACTACTTCGGCGACGGCCGCCTGGTCGACGTCCACGTCCGCCGCCTGCGCACCAAGATCGAGCCCGACCCGGCCACCCCCCGGTTCATCCAGACCGTGCGGGGCATGGGCTACAAGCTGGCGGTCTGAGTGGTGGCCGGGGCGGAGGGCGCCGTGGCCCCCGATGCCACCTCGTCCACGCGCCCGCGGCGCACCCGACTGTCGGGCCGGCTCGGGCTACGGGCCCGGGTGACCCTGACCTTCGCCGTCGCCGCGTTCGGGCTGTCGGCGCTCATGGCCGGGATCACCTACTTCACCGCCCGGGCCACGTTCCTGAGCGAGCGCCAGTCGGCCGAGCAGCGCCAGGCCTTCGCCAACGCAGCCCTCGTACAGAACGCCCTGCGCTCGCCGGCCACCGACGTCACCCAGCTCGTCGAGTCGGTGGACACCATTCCCGGGTCCCGATCGGTCCTGCGCACCGGCGGCCAGTGGTACGCCACGTCGATCCAGGTCGGCCAGAGCGCCATCCCACCCGGCGAGCGGACCCTGGTCCTGGCGGGCACACCGGCCACCCAGCTCTTCGACCTGGGCGGCACCCCCCAGCTGGTCATCGGAGTGCCGCTGCCCGCCGTACACGCCGCCTACTTCGAGGTCTTCTCCCTCGACGAACTGGCCGGCACCCTGCGGGCCCTGGCCTTCGCCCTGGCCGGCGCCGCCCTGGTCACCACCCTCGCCGGTGCCGCCGTCGGGCGGTGGGCCAGTTCGCGGGCGCTGCGTCCCTTGGCCGGGCTGACCGAGGCCGCGGTGGCCATCGCCGACGGGCAGCTCGACACCCGGGTCGACGCCGGCAACGACGCCGACCTCGAGGAGCTGGCCTCGGCCTTCAACCGCATGACGGCGAACCTCCAGGACCGCATCGAGCGCGAGGCCCGGTTCACCTCCGACGTCAGCCACGAGCTGCGGTCGCCGCTCACCACGCTGACGGCGACCGTCTCGGTCCTGGAGGGCCACCGGTCCGATCTCGCCCCACGAGCCCGGCGGGCGCTCGACCTGCTGGACGGCGACCTCCGGCGCTTCACCCGCATGGTCGACGACCTGCTCGAGATCTCCCGCTTCGACGCCGGCTCGGCCGAGCTGTCGCTCGACGAGGTCGACCCCGGCGAGCTGGTCCGACGGGCCGTGGCCGCCGCCGCTCCGGTGGGCGACGACGGCGTCCGCGGGCCGGTCACGTTTCCCGTCGACGTCGGCCCGGGTGTCGAGGGCATGCGCCTGCGGGTCGACAAGCGCCGCTTCGAGCGCGTCATCGCCAACCTGATGGAGAATGCCGCCCAGTACGCCGGCGGGGTCACCCGGGTCCTGGTCGAGCGCCAGCCGGCCGTCGCACCCGGTGTGCTCTTCCCGGCCACCGCGATCCGGGTGGTGGTGGAGGACCGCGGGCCCGGTGTGCCCGAGGCCGAGCGGGACCATCTCTTCGAGCGGTTCTACCGGGGTGGCCGGGCCGGCCAGCGGGACTCCGGCGAGGGCACCGGCCTCGGCCTCTCGCTGGTGGCCGAGCACGTCCGCCTCCACGGCGGCCGGGTCTGGAGCGAGCGGGCTGCCGGCGGCGGGACGCGCTTCGTCGTCGAGCTCCCCCTCAACCCGGCCCTGGCCGGGCGTGACGCCCCGCTGGCCTCCGAGGAGGTCCCGTGAACGCGGGCCGCGCCCGTGCCCTGGCCGGGGTACTGGTCACCGCCGCCGCCATCACGCTGACGGCCTGTGGCATCCCCACCGCGGCGATGCCCACGCCGATCGCCAGGTCCGACGTCCCCTATCACCTGCTCGACCCGGCGAACACGACGGCCACGACCTCGGGCACCACGCCGGCCGTCGGCGTGGCCGAGCAGATCTTCCTGGTGGCCCCCACGGGGCGCCTGGTGGCGGCGACCCGGGAGGTGGCCGTCCCGGCCTCGCTGACCCAGGTCACGGGTGCGCTGCTGGCCGGACCGACGACGACCGAATCGTCCTCGGGCATCCAGTCCTACCTCAGCCGCACGGGGGTCCAGGTGACCCTCGACGCCAGCGGGGTGGCCGCCGTCGACTTCACCACCGACCCGATCCAGGTGGTGGGCCCGGACCAGACCGTGGCCATCGCCCAGGTGGTCTACACCCTGACCCAGCAACCGGGGGTCACCGGAGTGACCTTCGAGATCGCCGGCAAGGCCATCGAAGTGCCCACTGCGGCCGGGGCCCAGGTGCCCGGGCCGGTGGGCCGGGCCGACTACGCGCCCCAGGCCCCGCTCCCCTGACCCGTCGGCCGCGGCGCGGCCCGCGCCGGACGTCCGCCCGACGGTGGCCGATCGCTCAGGCGGCGACCGCCCAGGCCACCCGGGGGGCGTCGTTCCAGAGGTGCTCGAGGTCGTAGAACGAACGGGCCTCGTCGAGGAAGACGTGGACCAGGAAGTCGCCGTAGTCCATCAACACCCAGTAGGCGTCGTCGAGCCCCTCGATCCGCACCGGAGCCCGGCCGTGCTCGAGCTTCACCTGGAGCTCCACCTCCTCCACGATCGTCCGGACCTGACGCGTGTTGCGACCGTTGGTGACGACGAACGCGTCGGTCACCCCCAGGAGGTCACCCATGGCGAGGATGACGGTCTCCTCCCCCGACTTGGCGTCGGCGGCGCGGGCCGCCGCCAGGCACTCGTCGGGGATGTCGGGCAATTGGGCGCCGGGGACGGGGGTGGGATCGGTGGTGGTCAACGGTTGCCTCCTTCGGGCGCCGCGGCGCCCAGGGACGGGATGGCCGGCAGCGGGGTGCTGCCGGGTGCGGCGGGGTGAGCGGACGGGGTGGCGGCGGTGTGAGCGGACCGGGCGGCGGCCAGGACGGCCGATGAGGACGGTGTCGGCCGGTTGCGGGCGAGGCTCACCACCACGATGGTAAGGGCCAGGGCGAGGGCCACGACCGCAGCGCACAGCCAGGCCGTGCGGCGCCGGGCGCGTCGGGCCTCGCGCAGGGCGATGCGGGAGTCGGTGGCGGGGGCCCGACGGGCGACGGCGGCGACGCCGTCTTCCTGGTCCGTCACCTGGTGTTCAGACGACTCGGGCGGGGCGGGGACCGGCGTCGGCGGGGTGGTGCCGGACTCGATGGGGGTCAGCCGCACGCTCATCTGCCCCCAGCGTACAGACCGCGCTGGGCGATGCAACGGATCACGGCCTCGGGAACCAGGCCGTCGACCGGAGCACCGGATTCGAGGGCCGTCCGCAGACCCGTACTGGACACGTCGACCGGCGTGACGGCTACCCGCACGGCCCGCCAGCCCGGCGGCGGTTCGCCGTGGGGCACGCCGGGACGGTCGACCACGGCCAGGGTCACCAGGTCCCGCAGCTCCTCGTCGCCGTGCCAGGTGTCGAGGGTACCGACCACGTCGGCCCCGACTACGACGAAGACGTCCGCGTCCGGCTGGGCGGTCAGGACGGCGCGCACGGTGTCGACGGTGTAGGAGGGCCCGCCCCGGTCGATCTCGAGCCGCGACGCCTCGAGGCCGGGTCGGTCGGCCAGCGCGGCGACGACCAGCGCGAAGCGGTCCTCGGCCGGACTGACCGGCCGGTCGTGCTTCTGCCACGGGTCGTTGGCCACCACCACCAGCATGCGGTCGAACTCGAGAGCGGTGCGCACCGCATCGGCCAGCTCGACGTGCCCCGTGTGGATGGGATCGAAGGTGCCCCCGAAGAGCCCGATGCGCGGGCCCGGTGCAGTCACGTCAGGTGCCCGCCAGGGCCGCCACGACCGGCGCGAACGCCTCCATCTCCGCCTCGTGGACGACGACGTACGAAAAGCCCCACCGCTCGCGCCGCTCCACCAGCGTCTCGATGATCTGCTCGATGGTCCCGATGAGCGCGATGGGCGTGCCGCCGATCTGCTCGGGGCTCACGCCCATCATCGACGACAGCCGCTCGATGGCGTCGTCGCGGTCCGGCACGATCTGCACGAGGAACGTCAGGCACTGCAGCTCGAGCGAGTCGAACCGGTCGCCGGCCGCCTCCCGCACCCAGCCGATGCGCTGGTCGTAGTACTCCGCGGTGGTCGTCTCGAGCACCTCGGGGCCGACGTAGCCGGCGGCCAGGCTCGGGTTGACCCCGACGATGTCCGCCTCGCGGGCGGCGATGCCCAGCACGCGCCGGCCGCCGCCGCCGATGATGACGGGCGGATGGGGCCGGCTGTGGGGAAGCGGGGACCCGACGGCACCGGTGATCGTGTAGTGCTTGCCGGCGAACGTCGCCGCCCCCGTCGACCACAGCGACTTCATGATGGCGAGCGACTCGGTCATGCGGGAGATCCGGACACCGGGTGGGTCGTTGGCGATGCCCGACTGGTCGTAGTCGGTGGTCATCCATCCGGCCCCCAGGCCGAATTCGACCCGCCCCTCGGACAGCAGGTCCAGGGTGGCGATCTCCTTGGCCAGGACGATCGGGTGGCGGTAGTCGTTCCCGAACACGAGGGAGCCGACCTTCAGGTCGGTCGTCGCCTCGGCGGCCACGGTCATCGCCACCAGCGGTCCGTACTGGTCCTCGAAGTGGTCGGGGATGAACAGGGTCGAGTAGCCCAGGTCCTCGATGGACCGGGCCAGTCCACGCCACGCCGGCCCCGACGAGGCGTTGGACAGCTGGACACCGAAGCGGAAGGACGTCATGTCCCGAGCCTAGAGCCGGAGGCTTTACGCTGTGGTGGTGGCACCTCCGACCCCGACCCCAGACGCCGGCGACCCGTGGACCCCGGACTCGTGGCGCTCGCGGCCGGCCGCGCAGCAGCCGACCTGGCCGGACGAGGCCGCCCTCAAGCAGGTCCACGCCCGGCTGACGGCGCTGCCGCCGCTGGTCTTCGCCGGTGAGGCCCGCCATCTGACCCGCTCGCTCGGCCAGGCATCGGCCGGCGGAGCCTTCGTGCTGCAGGCCGGCGACTGTGCCGAGTCGTTCTCCGAGTTCACCGCCGACGGCATCCGGGACAAGCTCAAGGTCATCCTCCAGATGGCCGTGGTCCTGACCTACGGGGCGGGCCTGCCGGTCGTCAAGGTCGGCCGGATCGCCGGCCAGTTCGCCAAGCCGCGCAGCTCGCCCACCGAGGCGGTGGGTGACACCGTCATCGACTCGTTCCGCGGCCACATGGTCAACGATGACCTGCCCGAACGGGAGGCGAGGATCCCCGACCCGGGGCGCCTCGTCACCGCCTACGAGCAGTCGGTGGCCACCCTCAACCTGCTGCGGGCCTTCACCAAGGGCGGATTCGCCGACCTGAGCCAGATCCACGCCTGGAACCAGGAGTTCGTGGCCAGTTCCACCGAGGGCCGCCGCTTCGAGGACATCGCCCAGGGCATCGACAGCGCCCTGCGCTTCATGGACGCCTGCGGCATCAACCTGACGGGCGAGGACACCCTGCACCAGGTCGACTTCTGGACCAGCCACGAGGCACTCATCCTCGACTACGAGGAGGCGCTGACCCGGCGCGACTCCATGACCGGCGACTGGTACGACTGCTCGGCCCACATGCTGTGGTGCGGCGAGCGGACGCGCCAGGCCGACGGGGCCCACATCGAGTTCCTGGCCGGCATCCACAATCCGGTCGGCACCAAGGTGGGGCCGGGCGCCTCGCCCGACGAGGTGCTGGCCCTGTGCGAGCGCCTCAACCCGCAGCGGGTCCCCGGGCGGCTCACCCTGATCACCCGCTTCGGTGTCGACACCATCGACGACCGTCTGCCCGGGCTGCTCCGGGCCGTCGAGAGCGAAGGCCACCCGGTGGTGTGGGTGTGCGACCCGATGCACGGCAACACCTTCACGGCCGAGGGTGGCCAGAAGACGCGGCGCTTCGACGACATCATCGGTGAGCTCCAGGCCTTCTTCCGCATCCACCGCGAGGTGGGGACCTGGCCGGGGGGCGTCCACATCGAGCTGACCGGCGACGACGTCACCGAGTGCCTCGGCGGGGTGGAGGACATCGTGGAGGGCCAGCTCGGCCAGCGCTACACCACCACGTGCGACCCACGGCTCAACGGACGCCAATCCCTCGACCTGGCCTTTCGCATCGCCGACCTCCTGCGCGCCTGAGCCTGAATCCCTGAGGGCGACCGGGCCCCCGCGGCCTGCAACGACTCTTGCACTTCCGGGGAGCCCCAGCTCAGCGGGGGACGTTGACCCACCGGGTGGGACACCCCACAATGGGCGAGGCCTCAACCCCGACCGGTTTCCGGTCGATGGGACTCCCGAGACGGATCGCCCACCGCCCCGCCCGACTGTCTGGAGCCACCTTCACCATGTACCGAGCCGAACCGGCAACCACCCGTCCCGTGACCGGGCACCGGCGCCCCGTGGCGCTGGTCGCCCTGATCGTCCTCCTGGCCGCGGTCCTTCCGGCCGGCGTGGCCGGGGCCGCGACCACGACCACATCGACAGTGCCGGCCCCGACCACCACGACATCGACCGACCCGGCGTCACCGGCCCCGACGACCACGACGACCACGACGACGACGGTTCCGGACACCACCGGGACGTCGACCTCCGAGCCCCACACGGGCACGGTCTCCGCGTACTGGGTGGTGGCGGCCGACGGTGGCGTCTTCGCCTTCGGTGGCGCCCCCTACTACGGATCGATGGGCGGGACCCACCTCAATCGTCCGGTCGTGGGCCTGTCCCCGACGGCCTCCCAGGACTGGGGCGGCTATCGGGAGGTGGCCTCGGACGGCGGGATCTTCACCTTCGGCGACGCCCGGTACTACGGATCCATGGGCGGCAGCCCCCTCAACGCCCCCATCGTGGGCATGCAGGCCACGCCCGACGGCAAGGGCTACTGGCTGGTGGCCGCCGACGGCGGGATCTTCGCATTCGGCGACGCCACGTTCTACGGCTCGATGGGCGGCACCCACCTCAACGCCCCCATCGTGGGCATGGCCGCGAGCGCCGACGGCAAGGGCTACTGGCTGGTGGCCGCCGACGGAGGGGTGTTCACCTTCGGCGACGCCGGATTCGTCGGCTCGGCCGCCGACCTGCACCTGACCGCACCGATCGTCTCGATCGCGGGCACCGCCAGCGACGAGGGCTACCTCCTGACCGCGTCGGACGGCGGGGTCTTCGCCTTCGGGAACGCCCGGTTCGAGGGCTCGATCGCGTCGATCCCGCAGCCCTACCCGATCGTGGGCCTGGCCAAGACCCTCGACGGGGGCGGGTACTGGTTCGTGAACAGCGGCGGCGGCGTGACGGCCGAAGGTGACGCCAAGTACTGGGGATCGACGCCCCAGCCCCTGGCCGCGCCCGTGGTCGGCATCGTCGACACCCCGGGCAACGGCACGTTCACCGGGGAGTCCTACCCGGCCGGCAGCTACGGCTACGACATCTCGAACTACCAGTGTGGCAACTATCCACCCGCGCCCCACACCGTGGGCATCGTCCAGGTAACGGGTGCGTCCTTCGGTGCCGTCAATCCGTGCCTCGCCGGTGAGGCCGCCTGGGCTGGCGCCGGGCTCAACCTCTACGCCTACCTGACCTACGGGGCGAGCACCGACGCCGCCCCGGGCTGCGCCAACTCCGTCGTGCCCTACGCCTGCAACTACGGCTACGGCGCCGGTGTGCTGGCCTACGCCCAGGCCCTGTCGGCGGGGGTGAACACCAAGGTCAGCTGGTGGCTCGACGTCGAGGACGCGGCGCAGTGGTCCACCTACCTGGCCGCCAACGCCGCCCTCATCCAGGGGTACATGAACGCGCTCCATGCCGAGGGGATCAGCAACGTCGGCATCTACGCCAGCCCGGGCGTGTGGGGCGGCATCGTGGGCGACTACACCCCCGACGTGCCCTACTGGGCTGCGGACTGGGGCCCCCCGCCGGCGACCACCTGCAGTGACGTCGACTCACTGTGGTCGGGCCTGCCCACCGGGCCTGTCGAGATCGTCCAGTACGGGGTCGGCGAGTACGACGAGGACTACGCGTGCTGAGCCGCCGCACCTGACGGTCCGGACCCGAGGGTCATCCACGACCGCCCCGATCCGGTGGACGGCTCCGTTTCGCCTCCCACCCCCTCCGTGCCCAGGTGATGGGCCCCGTCGTTGTACCCGACGAGGGTCCACGTCCCGCCGTCGACCTCCCACGAGGTCAGCGATGCGTGTTGGGTGCGCAACTTCATCCGGGCCCCCTCGGTGCCGCCGGCCACGGGCAACTTGGCCAGCAGGGACGACTCGATGACGCCCGCATGGCAGGCCACCACCACCAACTCGCCCGGGTGGCGGGCGGCCACCTCGTCGAGCGTGGCGGACACCCGGTTGACGAAGCCCGTCCAGCTCTCACCCCCGGGGGCGATCACGCAGCCGGGATCGGCGTCCCAGTCCGGGGTGCCGAACCTGGCGCTGAACTCCGACCAGTCGAGACCGTCGGCCTCTCCCGGGTGGAGCTCGCAGAAACCGCACTCTCTGACGGGCTCCCCCGGCCCGTCGCCGTCGGGACCCCGGAGAGCGGGGGCCAGGATCAGCGCCGTCTCCACCGCCCGGGGCAGGATGCTCGTGTAGAGGGCGGTGGTCGCGCGGCAGCTCGCCCGTCTCCTGCAACCGGTCCCGCAGCACCGCCACCTGGGACCGGCCCCGGTCCGTCAGGCCGGTGCAGCCGATCGGGCCGCCGCACACCCCGGACACGTTGCAGACGGCCTCGCCGTGGCGCACCAGCACGATGCGGGTGGCCGAGGGGGCGTCGGGGCCCAACGTCCGGATGCCGGCCGGGGGCGGTTGGGGGCCCGGGCCCTCGGGGGAACCCGTGCCCGCCCCGGTCAGGGCGTCGAAGCCACCGCCCGTCCCGCTCATGCCAGTTCCCCCACGAACCGCTCCAGCTGGCGGAGCGTCCGGCACTCCACCACCTCGTCGCAGTACGTGGCGTACTCGCCGACCACCGAGTCCCCCGAGTCCCAGTAGGCGCGGGGCTCCGGGTTGAGCCAGTAGACGTGGCGGGCCCGGGCCTGCAGCTCCTTCACGACCCATGCCCCGGTCGAGTGGTAGTTGTTGCGGGCGTCGCCGAGCAGCAGGACGCTCGTCTTGGGCGTGATCTCCTCGCCCCACCGCTCCCAGAACACGGTGAGGGCGTGGCCGTAGTCGGAGTGCCCGTCGACCCAGACCACGTCGGCCTCGGTGTTGATGCGGTGGACGGCCTCGGCGGGATCGTCGACCCCGTCGAAGAACCCGGTGACCTCGTCGATGCCGTCGATGAACACGAAGCTGCGCACCTTGGAGAACTGCGAGCTGATGGCGTGGACGAGGTGGAGGGTGAACCGGGCGAAGGAGGCCACCGATCCCGAGATGTCGGCGATCACGATGATCTCGGGCTTCGACGGCCTCGGGTAGCGGAACTTCGGGTCCATCGGCACCCCGCCGGTCGACAGGGCGTGCCGCATGGTCGAGCGGAAGTCGAGCGGGCCCTTGCGCCCGTGGCGGCGCTTGCGGGCCAGGCGCACGGCGAGCTTGCGGGACAGCGGGGCCAGCGACTTCCGCAGGGCCACGAGCTCGTCCCGGGTGGCGTGCATCACGTCGATGTCCTCGGGCAGCGGCTTGCGGATCGACTTGGCCAGCGCCTCGCTCCCCCGGTCGGCCACGAGCCGCCGACGGATCTCGGCCTCGATCTCCTTGCGCAGCTGGTCGATCCGGGACTGGAACTCGTCGCGCAGCAGCCGTTCCTCCAGGCCGGTGAGGGCGACGTCGGGCGGGGTCGGCTCGTGCGACCCCTCCTCGATGTGGGAGCTGGCCGACTGACGGGCCTGGTCGAGCAGCCGGTCCATGACCTTGTCGAGGTCGAGGTTCCGCAGTGTCCGGTAGAGGTAGTACGTGCCACCGACGGGCCGTCCGGCCTCCATGCCGGCATAGCGGTCGACGGCCTGGCGGGCCACGGCCTGGACCATCGCCGGGTTGGCGCTGAGCAGCGCCTTGTAGAGCATGTCGGCGAGCTCCTCGGGGGTCATCCCCTCGCCGCCTCCGCCGCCGCGCCCCTTGCCCCGGCGGCCGCCCTGGCCGGGCTGGCTCGAGGACTCGTCTCCGTCGTCGGGCTCCTCGGGGGAACCGTCCCCGTCCTCGTCGGCGATCGAGTAGTCGGGACCCCGCATCGAGAAGTAGATCTCGAAGGCCGTCTCGTAGGCCGGCCAGTGCGTCGACGACTTCACCAGGCTGGCGCCCAGGGTGTACTTGATGGCCTCGCGGTCCTCGAGCGGGACGTGCTTGAGCGTCTCGGCCGCGTCGAGGTGCTCGGACAACGACACCGGGATGCCGGCGGCCCGCAGCTCGGCCACGAAACCGGTCAGGAGGTCCAGCACGTCGCCCCCGGCTCAGGCGGAGGTGTCGAGGCCGGCCAGCTCCTTGGCCGCCCGGTCGATGTCCGAGCGGTACTTGAGCAGGATGTGCAGCGTGTCCTTGGCCTGCTCGGCGTCGATCGACTCCACGCCGAGGACGACCAGGGTGCGGGCCCAGTCCAGCGTCTCGGACACCGACGGCGCCTTCTTCAGGTCGAGCGAGCGGATCGAGCGCACGATGCGGGCCACCTGATCGGCCAGGGCCTGGCTGATGCCCGGCACCCGCGTCTCGATGATCGCCCGCTCCCGCTCCATCTGCGGGTAGTCGATGTGCAGGTAGAGACAGCGCCGCTTGAGTGCCTCGGAGAGTTCGCGGGTGTTGTTGGAGGTCAGGAACACGAGGGGGATCTGACTGGCCCGCACGGTGCCGAGCTCGGGGATCGACACCTGGTACTCGGACAGGATCTCGAGGAGCAGCGCCTCGGTCTCGAGCTCGACCCGGTCGACCTCGTCGATGAGCAGCACGACCGGCTCGGTGGCCTTGATGGCCTCGAGCAGCGGGCGGGTGAGGAGGAACTCCTCGGAGAAGATGTCGTCCTCGAGCTGCTGCCAGGACTGGCCGGAGTCCGCCTGGATGCGCAGCAGCTGCTTCTTGTAGTTCCACTCGTAGAGGGCCTTGGACTCGTCCAGGCCCTCGTAGCACTGCAGGCGGATGAGACGGCTCCCGGTCAGGCGGGCCACCGACTTGGCCAGCTCGGTCTTGCCGGTGCCGGCCGGGCCCTCCACCAGGACGGGCTTGGCCAGGCGGTCGGCCAGGTAGACCACGCCGGAGATGCCGTCGTCGGCCAGGTAGTCGACCCCGGCCAGGCCCGCCCGCACCGCGTCGATCGAGTCGAACCGCGGCTCGCCGGCCTCGGGGAACCCGGAGGTGATCTCCCGGTCCGCCCGTTCGATGGGGGTGGTGTCCTGACTCATGTCCGTACCTGACCTGTTCCTGTGACGACGTATCTGATGGAGGTGAGCTCGCGCACTCCCATGGGGCCCCGGGCGTGCAGTTTCTGGGTGGAGATGCCGATTTCCGCACCGAGGCCGAGCTCGCCTCCGTCCACGAACCGGGTCGAGGCGTTGACCACCACGGCGGCCGCGTCCACCTCGGCGGTGAACCGGCCCGCCGCGCCGATGTCCCGGGTGACGATGGCCTCGGAGTGGCCCGATCCGTACCGCGAGATGTGGTCGATGGCGGCGTCCAGGTCGTCGACCACGGCGATGCTCAGGGTCGGCCCGAGGAACTCGGCGGCGAAGTCGTCCTCGGTGGCCTCGCCCAGTGCGGGCAGGACCGACCGGGCGGCGCGGTCGCCCAGCAGGGTGACCCCCTCCAGGGCCGACGCCACCCGCGGCAGGAACTCGTCGGCCACGCCCCGGTGGACGACCAGCGACTCGGCGGCGTTGCACACACCGGGCCGCTGGGTCTTGGCATTGACCACGATGGCCTCGGCCATCTCCAGGTCGGCGGCGGCGTCGACGTACACGTGGCAGTTGCCGATGCCGTCGATCACGTAGGGCACCGTGGCGTGCTCGCGGATGGAGGCGATCAGCGACGCGCCGCCCCGCGGGATCAGGCAGTCGATCGTGCCTTCGAGCTGCATGAACGCGTGGGCCGAGGCCCGGCTGGTGTCCTGGACCAGGCCCACGGCCCCGACGGGCAGGCCGGCCTTGGCCAGGCCGTCCTGCAGAGCCGCGGCCACGACGGAATTGGTCGAGATGGCCGACGACGAACCCCGGAGCAGCACGGAGTTGCCCGCCTTGAGGCACAGCCCGGCGGCGTCGCTCGTGACATTGGGACGGTTCTCGTAGATGATGCCGATCACGCCCAGGGGGAAGCGGACCCGCTCCACCCGCAGGCCGTTCGGCCGCACCCAGCCCTCCACGACCTCGCCCACCGGGTCGGGCAGCGAGGCCACGTCGCGCAGTCCGGCGGCCATTCCGGCCACCCGTCCGGCGTCGAGGCGCAGTCGGTCGAGCGACGTGGGGTCGGCGCCGGCGGCCGTGGCCCGGTCCAGGTCGGCGGCATTGGCCTCCAGGATCGAGCCGGCGCGCTCCTCCAGGAGGTCGGCCGACACCCGCAGGGCGTCGTCGCGGACGGACGACGAGGAGGAGGCCAGCACGCGGGCGGCCGCCTTGGCGCGATGGCCCAGTTCGGCGAGCGCGGTGGGGACGTCCGGAGGCACGAGCCAAGCGTAGTGGGCGTCCCGACGGACCCGGTGCGGGCGGTCGACAGGGGCGGTCCAGCGCGTGTGGACGGGCCTACCTGGGCGCACACATGTTGTGTCCCGGAGTGATGCATGGGGTGCTGCATGGGGTGCTGCATGGGGTGCGCATCCGAGGGCATACGCTGCAGACGATGAGCGTTTCCGCCACCGCTCGGGAGCCCGGGATCCCCAAGCGCAAACTACCGATCCAGCTGGCCAACGAGACCAAGATGATCGACGCCGCGATCCGGCTCCTCGACGACCACGGCGTCGACGAGATCACCAACGTGGCGGTGGCCGTCGAGTCCCGGACCCAGCCCAGCTACGTGACCCGCTACTTCGGCAGCCGTGACCGCTTCCTGGTGGCGGTGGCGGACGAACTCTCGACCCGGGTGGCGGCCATGGACCTCGGCCTCGGCGTCCTGGCCGACATCACGTCCGGGAACGCCGGCATCAGCTCGATCTTCCAGGTGCACGAGGTGGAGAGCTGGTTCAAGCTGTGGCGCTACCTGGCCCCACGGGACCTACCCTTCGTCGGATCGAAGATGGGCACCGGGCCGATCGTGACCACCGGCATCCGCAACCTCGAGCAGAACCTCGGACTCAGCCACCGGGAGGCCCGGATCTGGGCCCTACTCAGCCTGGCGGCGATCCTCGGGTTCCGGGTCTTCGGCGACGCCCTCGGCACGACCGAGGAGGACGCCTCGCTGGCCACCGCCACGCTGGCCGCCGCGCTCCTGCAGGTGGCACCCGGGGGCCGGCCGCCCACCGACGGCGCCTGACCCGGCCGAGCACCGGTCAACCTGGGATCGGTCAGCCAGCCGGGGAACGGCCAGTCCGGGATTGGAGAGTCTGGGATCGGTCAGCCAGCCGGGCGCCGGTCAACCTGGGATCCGTCAGCCGAGCACCGGTCGGCTGAGCATCGGTCAGCCGAGCACCACGAGGTCGTCCCGGTGGACCATCACCGCCGGCACGTCCTCGGGCAGTTCGTCGCTCTGGAGTCCGGCCCAGCCGGCCAGCGACGCCGCCGGATGGCGCACCAGGCCCTTGGCGAACACGGCGCCGTCGGGACCGACGATCTCCACCGCGTCGTCGACCCCGAAGTCGCCCTCGACCGTCACGATGCCGGCCGGCAGCAGCGACCGTCCCCGCTCGACGAGGGCCCGTCGGGCCCCGGCGTCGACGACGATGCGCCCCGAGGCGCCGATGGCGAAGGCGATCCACAGCTTGCGGGCCGGGAGCACGACCTCCCTGGGTCGGAATCGCGTGCCCACGCCCGGCGTGGCCCCCGCCACCGCGGCCAGGACCCCCGGGCGGGCGGCGTCGGCGATGACGGCCTCGACCCCCGACCACACGGCGATCTTGGCCGCCGCCAACTTGGACCCCATGCCCCCGCTGCCCACCGCCGACCCGGGGCCGCCGGCGATGGCCTCGAGCTCGTGGTCGATCTCGACGACCTCCTCGATGAGCGAGGCGTCGGCCTCCCTGCGGGGGTCGCCGGTCAGCAGCCCCGCGGTGTCGGTCAACAGGACCAGCAGCCCGGCCCCCACCAGGTGGGCCACCAGGGCGGCCAGACGGTCGTTGTCGCCGAAGCGGATCTCCTCGTCGGCCACGGCGTCGTTTTCGTTGACCACCGGGACCACGCCCAGCTCCAGCAGGCGCCCCAGGGTCTGGCGGGCATGCAGGTACTGGCTGCGGTGGACGAAGTCGAGCGGGGCCAGCAGCACCTGGCCGGCCGTCAGTCCGTGGGGCGCCAGGGCGTCGCTCCACACGCGCATCAACAGGTGCTGACCGACCGCGGCCACCGCCTGGAGCGTGGCCAGGTCGTGGGGCCGGGGCCGGCCCTCGGCCAGGGTGGTCCATCCGGCGGCGATGGCCCCCGACGTCACCACCACCACCCGGTGGCCGGCCCGGCGGGCCTGGGCCACTTCGGTGGCCAGCTTGTCGATGGCCGCCGTGTCCACCCGGCCGTCGGCCGTGGTGACCGAGGACGAGCCGATCTTCACGACCAGGGTGCGCGAGGACCCCGCGGTCATCGGTTGCGTCGGCGTCGGCTCGACGGCTCGCCGGTGAACTCGGGTTGGTCGCGGAACCAGGTGAAGGTGAGGTCGCCGATGTGGACGACATCGCCGTCGCGGGCGCCGGCCTTGGCCAGGGCCCGGTCCACGCCGATGCGCCGCAGCCGGCCCTGGACGTAGTCCGCGGCCTCGTCGGTGGTCACGTCGTTGAGCGCCACGGCCCGCTCGGCCACCTTGCCCACCACCACGAACTCGCCCTCGCCGACCCGTTCCACCGAGAAGCCCTCGGGCAGGGGACGGTGGATCACGATGGTGCCGTCGGCCTCGGGCTCGGCCGTGCGGGCCTGGGCCACCAGGGTGGCGAGCCGACCGACGAGGGCTGGGATCCCCTGCCCAGTCACCGAGGAGATGACCAGGTCGGGGCGGAACCCGTTGTCGTCGGGACGACCGACATCGGGCCCGGCCTGGCGGTCGAAGGACTCGGGGCGGGCGGTGGGCGGCAGTTCGGACGGATCGACCATGTCGGCCTTCGAGCCCACCACCAGGCGGGGCCGGTCGAGCAGGTCGGGCTGGTAGCGACGGAGCTCGTCGAGCAGGACGCGCTCCTGCTCGGCCGGGTCCACACCGGTGACGGGGTCGAGCTCCACCAGGACCACCAGGGCCCGGGCCCGGGTGATGTGGCGGAGGAACTGGTGGCCGAGGCCCTTGCCCTCGGCCGCGCCCTCGACCAGTCCGGGGATGTCGGCCACGGTGTAGGTGGTCGCGTCGTCCGTGCGCACCACGCCGAGATGGGGCTCGAGGGTGGTGAAGGGGTAGTCGGCGATCTTCGGCTTGGCCGCCGAGATCCGCGAGATGAGCGTCGACTTCCCCACGTTCGGGAACCCGACCAGGGCCACGTCGGCCACCAGGGCCAGCTCGAGGTCGTACCACTCCTCGTGGCCCGTCTCGCCCTGCTCGGCGAAGGTGGGGGCCCGGCGGTTGTTGGACAGGAAGCTGGCGTTGCCGCGGCCGCCCCGGCCCCCCTCGCCGGCCATCCAGCGGTCACCGGGATTGGTCAGGTCGCACAGGATCGTCCCGTCGGCCCGGCGCACGCGGGTTCCCACCGGCACCGCGACCTCGAGGTCGGCGCCCCGTTTCCCGTGCATCTTCTTGCCACCGCCGTGACCCCCGTTGTCGGCGCCGCGGTGGGGATGGTCGCGGAAGGGCAGCAGGGACGACTGGTTGGTCGTTGCCACCAGCCACACGTTGCCGCCCCGGCCGCCGTCGCCTCCGTCGGGTCCACCCTTGTCGACGTGGGCCTCGCGCCGCATGGCGACCGCGCCGGCCCCACCGTCGCCGGCCTTCACGTGGAGTTGCGCCTCGTCGACGAAGCCGGACATGGGGAGGATCCTACCGATCGGGGTGCGTCGGCCCCGGAGGGGGCGGCGGATGAGAGGACGGGGTGGTGCGGAGGGAGGAGCCGGGCCGCGGTGGAGGGGGCAGTGCAGGAGGGGGCAGTGCAGGAGGGGGCGGCGCAGGAGGGGGCGGCGCGCCGACCGGCGGTGGGACCGTCGTGCCCGGTCAGGCGTCGACCAGGACCGAGGCCCGCAGCACCTCGACCGACGCCGTCACCTCGAGCGCCGCGGCCAGCTCGTCGTAAGTGCCGTACCGGGCCCGCATGTCGGCGAGGAACTGCTCCATGGTCTCGGGGACGACGTGGAGGACGGCCGGCGCGTACCGCTCGACCTCGTCCTGGGCCTCCGGATACTCGGCCTTGAGGCGGTCGAGCAGGCGCACCATGGCCTCGGCCGACAGGGCGTAGTCGGCCACGATGGTCTCGTCGGGCACGCCCAGGAAGGCCAGCAGGAGGGCGGACAGCACGCCGGTCCGGTCCTTGCCGGCGCTGCAGTGCATGACCGCCGGCAGGGCACCCGAAGCGGCCAGCGTGTCGATGGCCGTGGTCAGGACGGCGCCGCCCTCGGACACCATCGCCCCGTACCGGGTGGCCACGTAGGCCGCCTCCTTCCAGTCGGGGAGGGTCTCCTGGGTCGGGAGCACGTCGGTCAGCGGCAGGCCCACGTAGGCCACGGGGATCCGGTCGACCGGAAAGCTCCCCCGCTGCTCGGCCTCGTCGCGGGTACGCAGGTCGATGACGGTCGTGAGGCCGAGGTCGGTCAGCTGGGCCAGGTCGGCGTCGCTGAGCTTGTTCAGGCCGTCGGCCCGGAACAGGCGCCGCCAGGCCACCGTCCGTCCGTCGGTGGTGGCATAGCCCCCCAGGTCACGGAAGTTGACGCAGCCCTCGAAATCGAGGGTCCGGGAAGGCAAACCGCCGGGCTCAGGCGCCGGGCAGCACGTCGACCAGCTTGCGGCCCTTGCGGCTCGCGAACTGGACGGTGCCGTCGGCCAGGGCGAACAGCGTGTCGTCCTTGCCGAGACCGACATTGAGGCCCGGATGGAACTTGGTGCCGCGCTGGCGCACGATGATGGCGCCGGTGCGCACCTCGGTGCCGCCGAAGACCTTGACGCCGAGGCGCTGGGCGTTCGAATCGCGTCCGTTGCGGGTGGAACCGCCGCCTTTGGTCTTGGACATGTCGGGAACTCCTTGTTCTGGTGGTGGCCGACCTGCGCCGCCGCGCCAGGGGCTCGGCGGCGGATCGGCGGGGGGGTGGTCAGCCGGCGGTGATGCCGGTGATGGCGATGGTCGAGTAGCGCTGGCGGTGGCCCCACCGGCTGCTCTGGTTCGACTTGTTCTTGTAGGTGAAGCCGCGGATCTTCGGGCCGAGCTCCTCACCCTTCACGGTGGCCGTGACCGTGGCGCCGGCCAGCTGGGCCGGCGTGGCCAGGACCGTGGCGCCGTCGACCAGCAGGACGGGTGCGAAGGTCACCTCGGTGCCGGGCTCCTCGCCCAGCAGTTCCACGCGGAGCTCCTGGCCCTCGGCCACTCGCTCCTGCTTGCCTCCGGTTCTGATGACTGCGTACATAGGGATGACAGCCTACAGCTCCGGGTCGTCAAATACTATTCCCCTGCCCTGGCAGACCTCGCACGTGGTGGACATCGACTCGATCAGGCCCTCCGAGACCCGCTTCCGGGTCATCTCGACGAGGCCCAGCTCACTGATGTCGAAGACCTGGGTACGGGTCTTGTCCCTGGCCAGGGCGGAGCGCAGGGCGCTGCCCACCTTGTCCCGGTTCTCCCGGATCTCCATGTCGATGAAGTCGATCACGATGATCCCGCCGATGTCCCGCAGCCGGAGCTGGCGGGCGACCTCGTCGGCCGCCTCCAGGTTGTTGCGGTAGACGGTCTCCTCCAGATTGGTGGTGCCGACGTTCTTGCCGGTGTTGACGTCGATGACCGTCAGGGCCTCGGTGCGGTCGATTACCAGGGACCCGCCCGAAGGCAGGTGGACCTTGCGGTCGAGGGCCTTGTGGAGCTGCTCGTGGACGTGGAACCGCTCGAAGATGGGCAGCTGCTCGACCTCCGGGTCGTAGTACTCGACCCGGTCGGCCAGCTCGGGGTTGACCGCCCCGACATAGTCCCGCACCTGCTCGTACAGGGCCTGGTCGTCGATGACCACGGCCCGGTACTCCCGGTTGAGCTCCTCGCGGATGACCCGTACGGCGATGGCCGGCTCGCGGTAGAGCAGGGCCGGCCCCTGGCCCTTCAGCGAGGCGGCGGCGATGGCCTCCCACTGCTCGACCAGTCGGCCGATGTCGTGCCCGAGCTCGTCGGCACTGGCCCCGGCCGCCGCCGTGCGCACGATCAGGCCATGACCCTGGGGACGCACGGCGTCCACGATCCGGCGCAGCCGCTTGCGTTCGGCGTCGTCGAGGCGCTTCGAGATGCCGTAGGCGGTGGAGTTGGGGACGAGCACGACGAAGCGGCCGGGGAGCGACACCTCCTGCGTGAGGCGGGCCCCCTTGGCCCCGATGGGATTCTTGGTGACCTGGCACAGGATGGTCTGCCCCGGCTTGAGCAACTGCTCGATGCGGGGCTGTCCCGATCCCTTGGGGGACTCGATGTCGTCCGTGTCGTAGCGGACGTCGCCGTGGTAGAGCACGGCGTTCTTGGGCGTCCCGATGTCGATGAACGCCGCCTCCATGCCGGGCAGGACGTTCTGGACGCGGCCCCGGTAGATGTTGCCGTCGATCTGCGTGGCGTCGTCGGAGGCCCGCGAGATGTAGTGCTCCACGAGCGTGCGGCCCTCGAGCAGGGCGATCTGGGTCATTTCCGGCCGGACGTGGACGCAGATCTGGTAGCGGCCGACCGCCTTGCCCCTGCGCTCCCGGCCGCCGCGACGTCCCTCGCCGCGGGCGGCGGCCGGGCGCCTGTCCTCCGACGGGGCCCGGACGGCGGCTCCGTCCACCGGGGTCGGGGCCGTGCCCGTTGCGCCGCCTCCCCCACCGCCCGAGCGGGATCCCCCGCGGGAGCGGCTGCGGTTGCCACTGGACCGCGCCGGGGCGGGTGCCGGTGCGGCCGCGCCGGCCGGGGCCGGTCGGGTGTCGCCGATGGACGGGCGGGTGTCGCCGATCTTCGGCCGGGCGGCGGGAGCGGCCGGCGGCCCGTCGGTCACCGTGCCCGTCGCTGCTGCGGCCGGGGCACCGGCGGCGACGGTCGCAGGAGCGTCGAGGTGATCGGGCACCGGGCGCGGTGGCACGGTGCGGGTCGGTGCCGCGCCGGTCGGTGCAACCGCCGACGGCTCGCCGTCGGCGACGCGGCCCGAACCGCCCTCGGCGCCGGGACGACCACGCCCGCGACCACCCCGCGAACCACGCCGGCGGCGATTGCCGCCGCCCTGGCCGCCCCCTGGGCCGGCCGCCGCCTGGTTCGGTGGCGCTCCGTCCCCGGTACGGGTCGCAGCTGCGGCGGTGGTGGCCGCCGAACCCTCAGGCGCGCCCGAGGTTGCGGTCGGACGGGGCGGGGCCCCGGACGACGGGACGGTGGACGGTGTCGGCGACGAGGGGGCGCGGCGGCCCCGGGCGTCTGCCCGTTTGGTGCTTCTGACATCGAAATCCCTTCTGATACTGCTCACGACGCACGCTCCAGGGCGTGCACGGCGCGGTCGGTCCCGGCCGGGACGACCCGGCCGAGGAGCGGCTCCTGACGGAGCCCGTCGCGCTCGATCCACTGTTGTGTCCTGCAGACCCGGTCGAGGACCGGGATACTCCCGGACGGGCCAGGGTCGGCCCGCCCGTCCATCGGTCGGTCGGCAGGGCCGCCCGACACGGCGATCAGTCCCCGCACCAGCTCGACGGGGCGCACCCCGCGGGGGCGGGTGGACAGCTCGGCCACCAGGCCGACGGTGCGGCCCGAGCGATCCTCGGTGCCGTCGGTCACGGCATCGGCTACCGCGAGGGCCAGGACCGAGGGCCGGAGGTCGTCGAGCTCCTCGCGACCCTTGCGCTCCCGGGTGATGGGGACGGCCTCGGCGGCCAGCAGCGCCGCCACCATCCCCGCCAGCTCCTCCCGGGTCACCCCGGCCAGGCGCATCGTCCACGAGCACGAGGTCACCATCTGCTGGAGCGAGTCCTTGGACCGCTCGACCGTCACGGCCTCCTCGATGTGCAGCCCCTCGGGCAGCAGCCCGTCGAGCAGGACGGGCAGGGCGGCCGGATCGATGCCCGCCCCGGTGGCGCGCACGGGGTCGAGGGCCACGTCGACGTACTCGGCCAGCGACTCCGCTCCGGTGGGCAGGGCCAGTCCGAAGCTGAGCTGGGGCCGGGGCGAGAATCCCTCGGTGTAGGCCAGCGGCAGCTGCGCCCGGCGCAGTGCCCGTTCCCACATCCGGGCCACGTCCCGCTGGCTGGTGAACCGGATCTTGCCGAGCTTGGAGAAGCGGAAGCGGATACGCACGTCAGCTGCTCCCCTCTCCGACCAGAACGGCGGCACCCACCCCCGGCGCGGGGGCCGGGACGGCACCGGACGGCGCCGTGGACAGAAATCGTACCGGCACCTGGCCCCCGGACGAGAGATCCTGGCCCGTGCCCTGGCTGCCGCCGGCCGGCGGCACCGCCGAGGCCACCACGTGCTCGACCCCGTAGCCGGTGCAGGCCCCGCAGTCGTAGCAGGGTGTCCAGCGGCAGTCGGGCAGTCCGTGCTCGGCCAGCGCGTCCTTCCAGTCCTGCCACAGGAAGTCCCGGTGGAGGCCGGCCGAGATGTGGTCCCAGGGCAGCACCTCGTCCTCGGTCCGGTGGCGGTACACGGTGTCCTCGAGGGTCATCCCGTGGGCGGCCAGGGCGTCGGTCCACAGGTCGAGGTCGAAGTGCTCGGTCCACTCCTGGAACGTGCCCCCGTTGCGCCAGACCTGCTCGATGACGTTCCCCATGCGCCGGTCGCCGCGGCTGACGATCCCCTCGGCGGCGGTGGCCTTAGGGTCGTGCCAGCGCACGGTGAGCCCCCGCACCGGACGGGCGGCGTCGCGCAGGAGGTGGACCTTGCGGGTCAACTCCTCGATGGTGTTCTGGCCGAACCACTGGAACGGGGTCTGGACCTTGGGTACGAAGCCCCCGACGGAGGCCGTCACCGTGACACTGGAGTGGTAGCGCTTGCCGATGGCCACGCACTGCTTGGCCAGGGCGACGATGCCCGAGCGTGTCCTCGTCGGTCTCGGTGGGCAACCCGATCAGGAAGTACAGCTTGACCCGCTTCCAGCCCTGGCTGAACGCGGCGTCGACGGCCGCGTAGAGGTCCTCCTCGCGGATGAGCTTGTTGATGACCTGGCGCATCCGCCACGTCCCGCCCTCGGGGGCGAAGGTCAGCCCGGTGCGGCGGACCCGCTGGATCTGGGCGGCGGTGCCCACCGTGAAGGCGTCCACCCGCAGGCTCGGCAGGCTGACCGAGACCTGGCCCGAGCAGGCCGGGTCGTCGATGATGTCGGTGACCGTCTCCTGGATGCCCGAGTAGTCGGCGCTCGACAGCGACGTGAGGGCGACCTCGTCGTAGCCGGTGCGCTCGAGCCCCGCCCTGACCATGGTCCGGACCTGGTCGGCCGGCCGCTCGCGCACCGGCCGGGTGATCATGCCCGCCTGGCAGAACCGGCAACCCCGGGTGCAACCGCGGAACAGCTCGACGTTGAGGCGGTCGTGGACCACCTCGATGAGGGGAACCAGCTGCCGGCGGGGGTAGGGCCAGGCACCGAGGTCGGCGATGGTCCGCTTCTCGACCCGCGCGGGCGTGCCGTCGCGCCGGGGGGTCACCCCGGCCAGTCGGCCGTCGTCGTCGTAGGCCACGCTGTAGCAGGACGGCACGTAGACCCCGTCGACACGGGACAGCGCGCGCAGCAGCGCCTCGCGCCCGACCGGCGGCGCCGGAGGCGGCGGTCCGGGCCGCACCGGAAGGCGGCCAGGACCTCGTTGACCTCGCCGACCACCTCCTCGCCGTCGCCCAGGACGAAGCAGTCGACGAAGTCGGCCAGCGGCTCGGGATTGAAGGCGCAGTGGCCGCCGGCCATCACGATCGGGTGGTCGTCCGGTTCGGTCGGCCGCCCGGACGGGCACCCCGGCCAGGTCGACCAGGTTGAGCACGTTGGTGTAGACGAGCTCGGCCGACAGGTTGAAGGCGATGACGTCGAATTCCGCTGCCGGATGGTGGCCTTCCACCGAGAACAGCGGCACCCCGGCGGACCGCATGGCCGCCTCCATGTCCACCCAGGGGGCGTAGGAGCGCTCGGCGGCCGCATCGGGGCGCTCGTTGAGGATCTCGTAGAGGATCTGGAGGCCCTGGTTGGGCAGCCCGACCTCGTACGTGTCGGGGTAGACGAGCAGCCACGACACCGTGTCCGCACCGTGCTCCACCTGCTGGGCGCCCAGCTCGCCGCCGATGTAGCGGGCCGGCTTCGTGACCTGGGCGAGGAGCGGCTCGATCTGTGGCCAGAGGGACTCCATCTCCCCCTCCATCCTAGGGCCAGCCCGGGCGTCTCCGGAACGGCGGCCCGCCG
This sequence comes from uncultured Acidimicrobiaceae bacterium, assembly GCA_963830165.1. Taxonomy (GTDB): domain Bacteria; phylum Actinomycetota; class Acidimicrobiia; order Acidimicrobiales; family RAAP-2; genus Bog-756. The sequence goes on along the minus strand of CAWHKZ010000011.1, from coordinate 769,851 downwards.
ACGGCGGGTTCGGCCGCCTCGAGCGCCGGACGGGGACGTCGACGTGGTCGTCGGGAGCGCCACGGGGGTGGTGGCCTGGGTCGTCGCCGGGGCCGGGGGGATAGCGGCCGGGGTGATCGGGTGGTCGGCCAGGTAGGAATAGATGGCCCGGACGACGGGTGCCGCCGCCGTGGCGCCGTAGCCGGCCTGGTCGATGACGCAGACCACCACGTACTGGGGGTCGGCCGTCGGCCCGAAGCCCACGAACCAGGCCGTCGGCTCCTTGCCCGGCACGGTATCGGCCGTTCCCGTCTTGCCAGCCAGCCCGCCCGGGGAAGTCGAGGCCCTGGAAAGCGCCGTACCCGGTGCCCTCGGGGTTCTGGACGACACCGGTGAACCCGGCGAGGAGCGTCTGGTACGTCGACGGCGAGATGGCCACGTGCCCGGTGACCACCGGGGTGAAGCGCTTGACCACCTTGCCGGTGGGGCTCACGACGGCCGCCGCCACCTCGGGCTGGTAGCGGGTCCCGCCGTTGGCGAAGGTGGAGTAGGCCACGGCCTGCTCGATGGGCGTGACGTAGGTGCCACCCTGACCGAAGGCCATCTCCACGTTGTCGCCCGTGTACCAGGTGGTGTTCGGGAAGGCGGTCGGGTCCTCGGCGTGGAGCTTGACCCGCTCGGCCTGGCTGTCGACCCGGCCCTCGGCCTCGCCCGGCAGGTCGATCCCGGTGAGCTCGCCGAGACCGTACTCGGCCGCCTGGTTCTGGATCGGCGTGGCCCCGTAGACCGACTGCTCGTCCCAGAACATGGCGCCCAGGTTGTAGAAGAAGTCGTCGCTCGACACGGTGAGGGCCGACGACGACGGTGTAGTCGCCGGTCGGGTCGCCCTCGCTGTTGTGGAGCACGCAGCTCGTCGAGTTGTACTGGCAGCCGGGGACCTTGAACACGCCGCTGTCGTAGTAGGTGAAGTTGGGAGTGATGAGGCCGGTCTGGAGAGCGGCGGTGGCGGTGTTCAGCTTGAACGTCGACCCCGGGGTGTACAGGCCGTCGATGGCCCGGTTGAGCAGGGGTTCGTTGTTGGCCGGGTTCGAGAGCGCGCGTAGCTGGGCGTCGGAGATCCCGCCCACCCACACGTTCGGGTTGTAGCTGGGATAGGACGACATGGCGTAGACCGCGCCCGTCTTCGGGCTCATCACCACCACGGCACCACCGGTGGCCGCCGGGTAGCAGCCGGCACCGTTGTTGCACTCGCCGTCGTAGGTCTGGCGCAGCGTGGCGATCTGGGTGGCCAGGGCGTTGTCGGCCACCTGCTGGAGGTTGGTGTCGATGTTGGTGACGATGTCGTCGCCCGGCTTGGCCGCCACCGTCTTCAGCACACCGGCCACCTGGCCCTGGGGATCCACCTCGAGTTCCTGCTTGCCCGGGGTACCCCGCAACTCGGGCTCGTACTGGTACTCGAGCCCCGACTGCCCGAAGGCGTCACCGGCCTGGTAGCCCTGGGAGGCACGCGACTTCAGCTCCGAGTTGTTGATGGTGCCCACGTATCCGAGCACCTGGGACGCCGGGTAGCTGTTCTGGGCCGGTCCGGGCAGCTCCAGCTGGGGGTAGGACCGTTGCGTGGTCTGGACCGAGGACACCCCGGGGAACTCGGAGGGGTGCTCCTTGATGTAGAGGATGTCGGACGCCGGGGCGTCGTCCATGATCGGAGCCGGCTTGTAGATGCTGTACTGCTCGTTGTCGAGGGCGTCCTCGATCTGGGCCGGGGTCTTCCCCACCAGGGCGGCCAGGTTACCGACGACCGACGGGTCCTGGGTCGCCGAGACCCGGGACAGGGTGATCTGCTCGGTCACCACGTTGGACACCAGCGGATTGCCGTTGCGGTCCAGGATCAGGCCACGGGTCGGTTCGATGGCCACGGTGCGGACCTGGTTGGCCGCCACCGCCTCGGCGGCGGCCGGGGCCTGGAGCACCTGGAGGGCCCACAACCGCAGGCCGAGCAGGGCGAAGAGCACCACCACGGAGATCCCCACGATCCGGAGGCGCAGACCCGGCCGGGACTCGGTGGTGTCGGGGGCATCCAGCATCGCCTCCACCGAGAAGCGGCTCGGGCGGATCCTGGGCTGACGGGTCTTCGACCTGGTCGGTTTCGTGCCCCCGGAGGAGCCGAAGATCCGCTTCTCACCGAAGGGATGGCGCAACGAACGGCTCACGGGCGCCCAGTATCCCAACCCGACGGTCCGGGCGGTACGCGGCGGCGGGGCGCGGCGGTGGTCATCGGGCGGCGGGGCGCGGCGGTTGTCATCGGGCGGCGGTCATCGGGCGGCGGGGCGCGGGCGCCGGGGCGCGGCGGTTGTCATCGGGCGGCGCCCACGCCCGCGTCGGACGTGGGCATTCCCTCGGTGGAGGCCCGGGCCATGCCCCATGACATGAGCCGCACGGCCGGGACGGCCAGGACGGCGTTGGTGATCGACACCACGAGGACGATGCGCAGCAGGGCCACGTGGAGCATCTGCGGTTGACCGAGTACCGAGCCCAGCGCCCCGTAGACGACCTCGTAGAGGGCGCTCCCGCACAGGGCCGCGATGGGGGCGAGCCACCAGGCCGTGCGGTCGAGCGCCTGCGTGGCCAGGCCCACGGCGAAGCCCACAAGGCACCCGACCAGGGCCGACAGGCCGAAAGGCGTCGGCAGGAACAGGTCCGACACCAGTCCGGTGCCGAAGCCGATGGTGGCCCCCCTGGAAGGACCGCCGATGATCCCGGCCATGATGGGCAGGAGGACCATGATGTCCGGGTGGATCCCGCGGATGTGCACATCCAACATGACCGTCTCCTGGACGACCAGGAACAGCAGGACGACTAGCGTCAGGCGACCGAGTTCCCGACCGCTCACGACGCCGGTCCCCACAGGACCACCGAGACGTAGCGGAGGTGAGTGAGGTCGGCCAGGGGCTCGAGGCTCACGCTCTCCTGCGAGGCCGTGGTGCCGGTGTGGGAGGAGACGACTTTGGCCACCGGGATCCCCGGTGGGAACAGCGCGCCCTGTAGCCCGCTGGTGGTGAACACCTCGCCGTTGGTCAGGGGCGTGTTGTTCGGTACCAGATCGGCGCTCAGCGGTTTGCCGGCGCCGGCGCCGTCGAGCACGGCCAGCGATCCGGGCGCGGGTCCGTAGCGGACGCCCACCGCCGACTGACCGTCGGTGATGAGCCGCACGGTGGCGGTGTGATGGCTCACCTCGACGACCAGGCCGACGAGCCCCCCGCTGCCCACCACCGGCATGTCGAGCTGCACCCCGTCGGCGCGGCCGACGTCGATGTCGATGGTGGCGGCGAAGTCACTGGTCCCGAAGTCGGTGACCTGGGCCGGGACCGTCTGGAGGTTGGGGACGAAGGGCAGGTGGAGCAACGCGAAGAGCTGCTGGTACGCCTGGGCCTGGTCGGCCGCCTCGGCGTTGTCCATCCTCAGCTGACCGATCTCGGCCTGCAGCTTCTGGTTCTGCTCCCGCACCGCCCCGTAGTGGACCGAGCCGGCCAGGAAGCTGCCGATGGGCTCGACGACGGCGTTCACGCCCGACCGGACGGGGGCGAAGGCGTCGCTCGCCACCGAACGGACGCCGGACGTGACCACGTGCAGCCCGCCGCGGGCATCGAGGGTGATGACGGTGACGGCGGCTAGGACGAGCAGTAGGAGCGTCGTGCGAGGGCGACGGGAGCGCCGCGATGGCGCCACGAGTCTGCGGACTCCCCGGCGGTCAGCGGGCCGACGAGGTGATGAGGACCTGCTTGAGGGCCTCGAACTCCTCCAGGCACTGCCCGCTACCGATGGCCACGCAGTTGAGGGGGTCCCGGGCCACCACGATGGGCATGCCCGTCTCCTGGGTGAGGCGGCTCTCCAACCCGTGCAGCAGGGCGCCGCCACCGGTCAGGACGATGCCCTGTTCCATGATGTCGGCGGCCAGCTCGGGTGGTGTGCGGTCCAGGGTGACCTTGACGGCATCGACGATCGCCGAGACCGGCTCGTCGATGGCCTGGCGGATCTCCTGGGTCGAGATCACGACGGTCTTGGGGAGCCCGGTCACCAGGTCGCGGCCCCGGATCTCGGCGTGGAGCTCCTCCTCGAGCTCGTAGGCCGAGCCGAGGGCGATCTTGATCTCCTCGGCGGTGCGCTCGCCCAGGGCCAGGCTGTACTCCTTCTTCACGAAGGAGACGATGGCCTCGTCGAGCTCATCTCCGCCGATGCGGATCGATTGGCTGGTGACGATCCCGCCGAGAGAGATGACGGCCACCTCGGTCGTGCCACCGCCGATGTCCACCACCATGTTGCCGGTGGGCTCGTGGACGGGGAGGCCGGCGCCGATGGCTGCCGCCATGGGCTCCTCGATGATGTAGGCCTTGCGGGCGCCGGCGTACTCGGCGGCCTCCATGACCGCCCGCTGCTCCACGCCGGTGATGCCGGACGGGACGCAGATCACCATGCGCGGCTTGGCGAAGCGCCGCTGGTGCACACGGTGGATGAAGTAGCGGAGCATCTTCTCGCAGATCTCGAAGTCGGCGATGACGCCGTCCTTCAGCGGTCGGATGGCCTGGATGTGGCTCGGGGTCCGCCCGATCATCCGCTTGGCCTCGGCCCCGACGGCGAGCGGCCGACCGTCCTTGGTGTTGACGGCCACCACCGACGGCTCATTCAACACGATCCCGCGGCCGCGCACGTACACGAGGGTGTTGGCCGTACCGAGGTCCACGGCCATGTCACGTCCCAGAAGGGAGAAATTGTTGTCGCGCATCAGAGATGCACTCCTCCGTCGATCATCGGGCCAGCTGCGGTGGGTGCGCGTGGGAGGCCCTGGCTTCCGCTGCGCTGGCAGGTCGAGGCTGCTGGCATGTGCCCTCAGGCTACGGGAATCGGCAGGGGGGCACAAGGGCGCCACGGACGGCACGGGGCGGTCCCGTCGTTCCCCTGCTGGTCAGGAGGGATGTTGCGGGCCACCGGGGAGGTGCCGTCCCCGGTCCGGCGGGGCCGGGGACCTACAGGCCGGGGAAGAACAGCGCGATCTCGCGTGCGGCCGAGTCGTTCGAGTCCGAGCCGTGCACCAGGTTCTCGCCCATCTCGAGCGCCAGGTCGCCCCGGATGGTACCGGGGGCCGCGTCGACCGGATTGGTCGCCCCCATGAGGTTGCGCACCACCTTGTAGGTGTCCTCGGGGCCCTCGACCACCATCACCAGCACCGGCGACCGCGTGATGAAGGTGACGAGCTCGTCGAAGAACGGCTTGCCGTCGTGCTCCTCGTAGTGCGCCCGTGCGACCTCAGTCTCCACGGTGCGCAGCTCGGCGGCGACCAGGCGGAGGCCCTTGCGCTCGAGGCGACCGATGATCTCACCGGACAGTCCGCGTTCGACGGCGTCGGGCTTGGCGATGACAAGTGTGCGTCCCACAAGCCGGGCAGGCTAGCCGATGTGCGGCGGCCCGCCGACGCGGAGGCGACCGGCGACGGCATCCACCGTGCCGCCACCCGGGCTCCGAACGACCCTCCGAAGACAGGCCGCCGACGCCGCTCGATCCGCGCTCCCGAACACGTGGGGCCGGGGCCACCGTCACACCCACGGGCAATGATGTCGCCATGGCACTGGAGTCCCCCTCCCGGCCTGCCGCTCCCGGCCTCACCTCGCAGGTGGCCACCCTCACCGGGTCGATGGCGTCGTTGGTGGCCGACCTCGATCCCGACACCCTGCTCGGTGCCGACGCCGCGGCGCTGTATGCGTCACTCGCCAAGCTGGAGCGCCTGGTGGTCGCGGCCAAGTGCCTCCTGGCCCCCCGGATCGCCACCTCGGGCCATTGGGAAAGTGAGGGACACCGGTCGGCGGCCGGGCTGCTCGCCACCCTGGAGGGCGGCTCGACCGGCGACGCGCTGACGGACCCTCGAGACCGGCCGGCGGCTCGGTGGGCTTCCCGGCATCGAACAGGCGCTGCGGACCGGTGCCCTGTCGGGCCAGAAGGCAGCGCTCATCACCGATGCCGCCACCGTGGACCCGGGTGCCGAGGCCGATCTGCTCGCCGGGGTCGAGGACGAAGGGCTCCAGGCCGTCAAGGAGCGGTGCCGACGGACGCGGGCCACCGCGGCCCGACACGATCCGCTGGCCGCAGCCCGGCGTATCCACGCCGAGCGCCACTTCACCCACTGGACCGACGGTGAGGGGGCGTTCTGCTTCTCGGGTCGGGACTCGGCCGAGCGGGGGGCCGCCCTCCTCGCCCGGCTCGTCCCGACGGCCAACCGCCTGCGGGATGCCAGGCGGTCAGCCGCCACCCCTGCTCCCTCTGCACCCACCCGCCGAGCCCACCCAGGCCCCGCCGCCGGCGAATCCCAGCCCGAGCCCGATGTCGCCCTGAGAGCCGATGCTCTCTTCGCCATCGTGACCGGTACCTCCCCCGCCCGCGTCGGACCGTCGGAAACCGCCACGTCCGGGACGTCCGGTGCCGGCTCGTCCGGGCCCGATGCGTCCGGGGCGCCATCCTTCGGGGCGGTCCCCTCCGGGTTGCAGAGCGCCGACGACCTCGGTGAGCGGACTCCGCCGACCACCGTCATCGTCCGGGTGGACCGGGACGCCCTCCTGCGGGGTCGTGCCGCCCCCGGTGAGTTGTGCGAGCTCGACGGCCAGGGTCCCATCCCGGTGCCGCTCGCCCGCGCGCTCGCCGTCGACTCGTTCCTCAGCGTCGTCTTCACCGAGGCCGGCGACATCCGGGCCGTCTCCCACCTGGGCCGGACCATCAACGCCACCCTGCGCACCGCCCTCACCTTCCGGGACCGGTGCTGCGTGGTGCCGGGGTGCGGCATGCCTTACGGGCTCGAGATCGACCACGTCACACCACTTGCGCTCGGTGGCCCGACCACGCTCGACAACCTGGCTCTGTTGTGCACACACCACCACCGACTCAAGACCTACGACGGCTGGGTACTCGAGCGCCACGGGCCCAGCGACGAGGACCCGCAGTGGTCCTTCGCGCCCCAACCCGCCTTCGGTCAGGAACCGGACCTCGGCCTGGACCGACCTCCCGAAGGGGCGCCTCCCGATGACCGGACCCTGTTCGACCGATCGCCGGAGGTCGTTCCGCGGAGCTGACGAATGACCGGGGCGTCACCGCGGATCCTTTTCGAGCGATCACGCTCGATCCGCAGGAACCATTGCCGAATGGCTCGACCCCCACCGGCCGCCGTGCCCCACGGAACGCACGTTCACCGATTCCTGCCCACGGCTGACGTTGACCTCACGGCGCTCAGGACCCACATGCGGCGTGCGGCGCGTGCGGTCTGTGGTGACAAGGGCCCGGCGTGCGGCGCGGTGCGTGCGGTCAGCGGTGACCAGGGTGCGGCGTGCGGCGCTCAGTGCCAAGTGCTCGGTGCCGTTCGGCGAAGTACCTAGCGACGAGCTCCGCAGGGGCGCACGCCGCCCAGGCGCCGACCACCAGCTCGCCCAGTTCGTCCGGCTCCACCGTTTCGAGCCGGACTAGCACGGCGGCGAACCCGTCGAAGTGGGGGATGGTGAAGACGGCGTCCGACGCCTCGGCCAGGATCGCTTCCTTCTCGAGCAGGTCCTCGACCCGCACGGCCAGGATCGGTCCCTCCGGCGGGGTGACATCGCCGAACCGCTCGAGGTCGGCCTTGGAGAACGGTCGGTCCCAGGCGAACGGAGCACCGGCGGCGAACCAGGTTACGTTGCGGTAGCGGAGGCCCTCGGTCACCTCCGGCAGGGCCGTCACGATCCGGACGGCATCCTCGCGCGTCGCCATGCCGTCGAACCTACCGCTGGCCTTCCGGACCGTGCCCGTGACCTTCCGGCAAGCTCCACCGGCCGTCAGGGCACGGCGGTGACGGGCGTCGCGGCGAGGCCGACGAACTGAGCGGGACTCCCGGTGGGTGTCGTACACGTGCCCTCGCAGCTCCCCTCGAAGGGGGCGTCCCCGAAGGCGAAGACACCGCCGTCGCTCCCCGCCAGCCAGTATTCGCCACCGTCGTGGGCGCACCCCTACCCTCCTGGAGCTGGTCCGCTGCCCGGTCGTTGCCCGCCGCCGTCAGTGAACCAGACGGGCCATCGCCGGGCAACGGAGGCCGGCACCACCTGTCGCAGCGCGTGCTAGCCGTTCGGCCCACCTCGGGACCCACCCAGCGCCTCCCGGGCGTCGGCCACCACGTACAACGAGCCGCAGACGACAACGAGGTCCTCCGGCTCCGACCGCTCGACGGCGAGACGCACCGCCTCCGTCGGTGTGCCGGCGACGGCCACCTCCATGCCGAGGGCGAATGCCGCCTCGGCGACGTCGACTGCAGGCAGGGCCCTCGGGCTGTCGGGGGCACAGGCGACGACGGAACGCACACCGGCCGACACCAGCGCCTCGAGCATGGCCGACGGGTCCCGTCCGGTCAGCATGCCGACCACGGCGACGGTGTTCCCGTCGACGGCGAACTCCTCGGTCAGCGACCGGGCCAGCACCATCATGCCGGCGGCGTTGTGGGCCCCGTCCACCAGCACCAGGGGGCGGCGGCCGATCACCTCCAGGCGTCCGGGCACCCGGACGGCGGCGAATCCCTCGGTGACCACGTCCTCGTGGAGCGGGTCGCCGAAGAACGCCTCAGCGGCGGCCAGGGCGCACGCCGCGTTGTCCCCCTGGTGGCTGCCGTGCAGCGGGACCAGCAGCTCGCCGTAGGCGGCCCCGGGCGTTCGCAGGTCGACCAGGCGGCCGCCCACGGCCACCCGGTTGGACGTGCACGCGAAGTCGATGCCCCGGGCCCAGAACTCGGCCACCCCGACGGTCTCGGCCACCCCGCGGAACAGGGACACCAGCGACGGGTCGGTCTCCCCCACCACCGCCCGGCAGTCCGGGGTGAAGATCCCGGCCTTGTCCCTGGCGATGTCCTCCAGGGTCGGCCCGAGCACCTCGGTGTGGTCGTAGCTGATGTTGGTCACCACGGCGACGGCGGCGTCGACGATGTTGGTGCAGTCCCATGTGCCGCCCAGGCCGACCTCGACGACGGCCACGTCGACGGCCTCGTCGGCGAACCAGGTAAAGGCGGCGGCGGTCAGCAGTTCGAAGCGGGTGGGCGGCTCGTCCATCAGGCCCTCGATGCGGGACAGCGTGTCGAGCAGGTCGGTGAACGTCTCGTCGTCGACCGGCTGGCCGTTGCGGGCGAGCCGCTCGTTGACCCGCGACAGGTTGGGGCTCGTGTACGTCCCGACGCTGAGTCCGCGGGCGGCCATCAACGAGGTCACCATCGCCGCCGTGGATCCCTTGCCGTTGGTCCCGGTGATGTGTACCACCGGGTAGGCGGTGTGCGGGTCGCCGAGCAGCGCGGCCAGGACCCGCATCCGGTCGAGCGACGGGAGGGTCCGGCGCGTGGGCATGCCGGACTCGAAGTCGACGTGGCTGTCGAGCCAGGCGAGGGCCTCGGGCAGGTCGGCGAAGGTCACGATGGTGTGGTCGGGCATCGCCCGGGGGCGATCGGAACCGTCGCTACGAGGCGGCCCTACGGCTGCGGCTGGCCTTGGCCGGCACGAGGGGCACCAACGTCGGATGGACCTTGTCGAGCACGACTGCCCGGTCCACCACGCACTTGGAGATGTCGGTCCGGCTCGGGAGGTCGTACATGACCTCGAGGAGGACCTCCTCCAGGATGGCCCGCAGGCCACGGGCACCGGTGCCGCGCAGCAGGGCCTGCTCGGCCACGGCCTCGAGGGCGTCGTCGGTGAACTCGAGCTCCACGTGGTCGAGTTCGAAGGTGCGCTTGTACTGGCGGGTGAGGGCGTTCTTGGGCTCCACCAGGATGCGGATGAGCGCCTCCTTGTAGAGATGGGCGACGGCGCTCACCACGGGGAGGCGGCCGATGAACTCCGGGATGAGCCCGAACTTCATGAGGTCCTCGGGCAGTACGTGGCGGAGCAGCTCGGAGTCGTCGCGCTCGGAGGCCTTGCGCACTTCGGCCCGGAAGCCCATACCCTTGCGGCCGATCCGGTTCTCGATGATCGTGTCGATCCCGGCGAACGCCCCGCCGCAGATGAACAGGATGTTGGTGGTGTCGATCTGGATGAACTCCTGGTGCGGGTGCTTGCGCCCGCCCTGGGGCGGCACCGAGGCCGTGGTCCCCTCCAGGATCTTCAGCAGTGCCTGTTGGACGCCCTCGCCCGACACGTCACGGGTGATCGACGGGTTCTCGGACTTGCGGGCGATCTTGTCGATCTCGTCGATGTAGATGATCCCCGTCTCGGCTCGCTTGACGTCGTAGTCGGCGGCCTGGATGAGCTTGAGGAGGATGTTCTCCACGTCCTCCCCCACGTAGCCGGCCTCGGTCAGGGCCGTGGCGTCGGCGATGGCGAAGGGCACGTTGAGCATCCGGGCCAGCGTCTGGGCGAGGAGGGTCTTGCCGCATCCGGTCGGGCCGAGCAGGAGGATGTTCGACTTGGCCAGCTCGACGTCGGAGTCGTGGGCCCCGTTGCTGCCCGCCTGGACCCGCTTGTAGTGGTTGTAGACCGCCACCGACAGGATCTTCTTGGCGTACTCCTGGCCGATCACGTAGTCGTTGAGGAACTCGTAGATCTCCTTTGGCTTCGGCAGCTCGTCGAAGCTCAGCTCGGTGGTGTCGGCCAGCTCCTCGGCGATGATGTCGTTGCAGAGCTCGATGCACTCGTCGCAGATGTAGACGCCCGGCCCGGCGATCAACTTCTTGACCTGCTTCTGCGACTTCCCGCAGAAGCTGCACTTCACCAGATCCCCACCGTCTCCGAATTTCGCCACGTCGGTTCCTCGTGTCCTTCTGTCGGCGGTCCCAGCTACTCGAGCGGGCGCTGTCTAACTGTGCGAGCTTTCCGTCCCCCTGAGGCCCCTCGGGTCGCCGGGAGCCATGTCCCGGTGTGACCTGCGGAGCCGTCCGGACCACCAACACTAGCGGCTGGCGTGGCGCGGACAGGTCCTCGACGCGACCCCCTAGGCGGCACCGATCGCGTCGATGGGCATGGTCTCCCGGTTCGAGATCACCTCGTCGACCAGCCCGTACTCGACGGCCTCGGCGGCGGTCATGATGAAGTCGCGGTCGGTGTCCTTGGACACCCGCTCGGAGCTCTGGCCGGTGTCGTCGGCGAGCATGCCGTTGAGCAGGTCCCGCATGCGGAGGATCTCACGGGCCTGCAGCTCGATGTCGCTGGCCTGGCCCTCGACGCCGCCGAAGGGCTGGTGCAGGAGGATCCGGGCGTGGGGCAGGGCGAACCGCTTGCCGTGGGCGCCGGCGCCGAGCAGGACGGCGGCGGCCGAGGCGGCCTGCCCGAAGCAGAACGTCGAGACGTCGGGCTTGATGTACTTCATCGTGTCGTAGATGGCGAACAACGCCGTGATGTCACCGCCCGGCGAGTTGATGTAGAGGTGGATGTCCTTGTCCGCCTCCTCCGACTCGAGGAACAGCAGCTGGGCGCAGACCAGGTTGGCGACCGTGTCGTTGATGGGCGTGCCGAGGAAGATGATGCGTTCGCGGAGGAGGCGCGAGAACAGGTCGTAGTTGCGCTCCCCCCGGCTGGTGGACTCGACGACCCACGGCACGCTGTACGCCTGCGCATCGATCGACCTGCTTGCTTCCGTGGAACTCACTCCGGGTCCTCCTCGCCCTGATTCACCTTCAGGTCGTCCCGTGACACGGGCGCCCCGTTCTCATCGACCAATTCGACGGACTCCAGGAGCCAGCGCATCGCCTTGGCCTTGCGACGGTCCGAGCGTACCGCCGCGAGCCGCCCCGCCTGTTCGAGCTGGCTCCGGACCTGGTCGGCGTCCATCTCGAGGCGAGTCCCCATGGCGGCGAGCTCCTCGTCGAGCTCCTCGTCGGTGATCTCGATCGCCTCGGCCTCGACCAGCGCCCGCAGGGCGAGGTCGGCCTTGACACTCTGGAGCGCTCCGCCACGGAGCTCCTCGAGGAACTCCTCCTCGCTGCGGCCCGTGACGCCGAGGAACTGGCCGAGCGACATGCCCTGACCCTCGAGGCGGTGGTTGAGATCGTGGATCCGCTCCCGCAGCTCCTCCAGCACCAGCTGCTCGGGGATCTCCTCGGTCACCAGTTCGGTGAGCGCCTCCACCGTCTTCTGCTGCAGTGACATCTGGGCCTCGACGATGCGCCGCTGGTGCAGCCGCTCGGCGATGTCCGCGCGCAGGTCGGCGAGGGTGGCGAACTCGCTCTCCTCGGCCGCCCACTCGTCGTCGGCGTCGGGGAGCTTGAGCTCCTTCACGTCCTTCACGACCACACCGAACGACACGGTCTGGCCGAGGCCCTCGACCTCGGCGTCGAAGGTGACGGTGTCACCTGCCTTCAGACCCAGCAGGTGGTCGTCGAGGCCGGGCACCACGCTGTCCGATCCCACCTCGTAGAGGAAGTCGTCGGCGGTCAGGTCCTCGTCGTCCCCCTCGTCTGCGGCCTCGCTCCGGCTGCCACGGATGTCGATCGTCACCTGGTCGCCGCTCAGGATCGGGCGTGTCACCTCGACGAGCTCACCCGACGTCGCCCGCAGGCGGTCGATCTGGGCGGTGATCTCCTCGTCGGTCACCTCGAGCGGGGGCAGCGTGACGACGAGACCGCCGTAACCGGGGATGCCCACCACGGGCCGCACGAGCACGACGGCCTCGAACGACACCGGTCCGGACTCCTCGCCCGAGGTGATGTCGATGTCGGGCTGGTCGATGGGGTCGACCTCCGTCTCGTCGACGGCACGGGAGTAGAAGTCGGGGAGCGACTCGCGGATGGCCTCGCCCCGCAGGGCGACAGCACCACCCATCCGCGTCTCGAGGACCTTCCGGGGCACCTTGCCGGGCCGGAACCCGGGGACCCGGACCTCGCGCGACAGACGCTTCAGCACGTCGTCGAGGGCCTCGTCCATCTCGGCTTCGTCGATCTCGACGGTGAGACGGACCTTGTTGCCCTCCTCGGGCGCTGCTGTTGCTCGCATACGAATAGAGGAGTGTACCGGTACCCGGGCCCCCGCCTCGCCCCGGCCGGGACGGCGACGGACGGTCCCGCACGACGGGGCGGAGCCGGGCTGGGGGCAGCGCCCGTCGGGGCGGGGTCCGGGCCCGGGACGGTGCCGAGGGAGTCAGGCGTGGACGCCGCGTGTCGGGCGCCGGGGCGCCTGATGCGGCGGTGGGCGTGGCCGGGTCTGCCGAGCGGGGCGGTGGGCGTCGCCGGGCGTCGCGGTACGGGCGCCGGGGCGCCTGGTGCGGCGGTGGGCGTGGCGCGGCGGGTGCGCGCGCTGCGCGCGCCTGGTCTGCCCGGCGGACGTCGGGTCAGCCGGGCAGGTTCGCCTCGATCGCATCGATGACCTCGGGGGCCTCGGGGTCCACCATCGGGCGGAACCGCCGGACCACGGTGCCGTCCGCCGAGACGAGGAACTTCTCGAAGTTCCACTGGATGTCGCCCGCCTCGCCGTCGGCGTCGGGCACGGCGGTGAGCTCGTCGTAGACGGGGTGGCGGTCGCCGCCGTTGACGTCGATCTTCTCCATCATCGGGAAGGTGACGCCGTAGGTGGCGGAGCAGAACGTGGCGATCTCGTCGGCGCTGCCCGGCTCCTGGGCCCCGAACTGGTTGCAGGGGAAGCCGATCACCGAGAACCCCCGGTCGCCGTAGGTCTTCTGGAGCCGCTCGAGGCCCTCGTACTGGGGGGTGAGACCGCACTTGGAGGCCACGTTGACCACCAGGAGGGTCGTGCCCCGGTAGTCGCCGAGGGAGGTGGAGTCGCCCTGGAGGGTGTGCAGGGGGTTGTCGTAGATGGTCATGGCACCGAGTCTAGGGGGCGGCCGGCGGCCGTCCCGGGGCGCGCGACGGGGTGGTCTGAGGCGCACGGTGAAGTGGGCGTGAGCTAAAGCACCAGTCGTGGCAGGACGATGGTGGAGGGAGCACAGGTAGCGGGGACGCGTCCCACGATGCGGAAAGGCCACATGGGGAACATGACGTTCGGAGTCGACGACGACGCAGCACCCGCACCGTCGCGCCCCGGTGTGTCGGGCGCGGTCGTCCACGCCCTGATGGCCCACATCGGCCAGGTGGCGGGTGAGGCCGGCGTGGCCCAGGCGCTGGCCCTCGCCGCCGAGGAGCGCTCGTTCACGGCCCTCGGGGACAGCACCACCTGGACGTCCCCGAACGACGCCGCCGCCCTCTTCGCCGCGGGCGCCCTGGTCACCGGCGACGGTGCCATCGGGCTCCACGTCGGTGAGGAGCTGCTGTGGATGGGGGACGAGCTGCCCGCCCGGCGCCTCGCCGGACTGGGCGCCGCCGAGGTGGCAGCCCGCCACATCGGCGCCTGGATCGAGCAGTATGAGGGGGCGACCGAGGCCGTCGCCCTGGAGGCGGGTCCCGGGCACGCCCTGGTGCAGGTGACGACGACGGGTGACCGGCAGGCCCAGCTGTGCGAGCTCACCCGGGGGATGCTCTCCCAGCTCCCCGTCCTGTTCGACGGACCCCCGGCCCGGGTGGTCGAACACGAGTGTGCGGCACGGGGCGGTCGGGCCTGCTGCTACGTCCTCTCCTGGGACGGGTCCCCGGGTCCCACCGCGGCGACCGACCCGTCCACCTCCGCCGCGGGGCTCGACACGGCCCAGGGACCCTCCCGGCGCGGCACTGGTGGACCCGGGGGGGGCGGCGGCGTAAGCGAGGTCCGACCGCGCCACGACAGCGACGGCCGGACCGTCACGGACCAGGCCTACGACATGGATGAGGACCGAATGGACGACACGAACGACCCGCACGGGTCCCATGACCTCCTCGACGAGGATGCACCGTTCGGACGCGATCCGGCGTCGTCCCTCGGGTCGGGGCGCCACGGGACGCCCCGCGACGGTAGCGCCGGCGACCCGACCGGGAACGCCGGACGCACGGGTGTCGGGCGGCCGTCCACCAACGGGGCCGGGCGGCCGTCAGGCAACGGGGCCGGCGCGGCGTCCGGCAACGGGACGGGGGGTCCCACGGCGGAGCAGCTGGCCGTGGAGCTCCGGGTGGCGCGGGCGGCGCTCGTCGAGGCCCAGGCCGAGCTCGGCCCGCTGGGAGACGGCAGCCACCAACGGGCGCGACACCGAGGCCGACCGTCGTCGCGCCGAGGCCGAGGCCGACCGCTCCCGGACCGAGGTGGCCCGTCTCCAGGTGCTCCTCGAGAGCTCCACCACCTCCACCATCGGGCTCCTCGATCACGACGTCGACCACGTGGTCTCCGAACTCGCCGACCGGGCCGACCAGGTCCTCGGCGCCGACCGCTACCTGCTCATGGTCCGGGCCGGCAGCGGACTCCCCCTCGACATCCACTCCCGGGGCCTGGCCCCCGAGGAGGTCCGGGTCCTCGCCGCCGACCTGTGGGGTGGCAGCCCCGACGACGAGGTGGACACTCGACTGGTGGTGGACATCGCCTCGCCGTTGCGCCGCTACGGCCGGATCGCCGAGTTCCTGGCCCCCGGCGAGGCCGACCCCGAGACCGAGGACCGCATCCTGCACCTCTTCGCCCGGTTCGCGGCCAACGTCCTCGACGTCTGCACGGTCCTGAGCGACGCCCGTCGCAGCGACTCGACGGCCCGGACGCTGCTGTCCTTCAGCGAGCAGCTGTCCGGGCTCACCAACCTGGCCCAGGCCCTGCAGATCCTGGCCGACACGGTCCCGGCGGTGACCGGGTGCGACCAGTCGACGGTCTACCTGTGGGACCGCGACCGGTCCCGGCTCGTGCTCGGTGCGTACACGGCCGGCCAGACCC
This sequence comes from uncultured Acidimicrobiaceae bacterium, assembly GCA_963830165.1. Classification (GTDB taxonomy): domain Bacteria; phylum Actinomycetota; class Acidimicrobiia; order Acidimicrobiales; family RAAP-2; genus Bog-756. The sequence goes on along the minus strand of CAWHKZ010000011.1, from coordinate 754,129 downwards.
CCCCGGACGCCGACCTCGGACCCTTCGCCCCCCTCTGGTCCTCGGCCTCGGCCACCGAGATCCACGTCGGACCCCGCCGCGACGGGACCGAGCACGACCCGGGCACCCTGCAGGTCGAAGTCGACAACCCCCTCATCCAGCGCCTGATCAGCGGCCACGAGGTGCTGGTCCTCGACGCCGCCACCATCGACGACCCGCAGCTGAGGACCCTCATGGAGACCTCCGACGTGCCGGCCTCGGTGGTGGCCCCGCTCTTCGCCGCCGGGGAGTTCCTCGGGGTCATCGCCGCCAACTACGCCAAGGACGCCCAGCGGTCGGCGATCCACGACCCGGACCTCCACGAACGACTGTGCGGCCTGGCCGACCAGGCGGCCACGGCCATCCAGAACCTGGAGCTGCTGGAGAAGGTGTCCCACATGGCCTGGCACGACTCGCTCACCGGGCTGCCCAACCGGCGCCTCTTCGAGGACCGGGTCGAGCAGGAACTGGTGCGGTCCCGACGGGTCGGCGAACCGGTCTGCATGTTCTTCGTGGACCTCGACAACTTCAAGACGGTCAACGACACCTTCGGCCACGCCACCGGCGACATGCTCATCCAGCAGGTCGGCCAGCGCCTGGTCGAGACGGTCCGCAGCCAGGACACGGTGGCCCGGGTGGGCGGCGACGAATTCGCCATCCTCCTGCCCGGCCTCGTCGACCAGCTCTCGATCAACCAGCTGGCCGAGCGCACCCTCGACGCCATGCACACGCCGTTCGAGATCTACGGCGACCCGGTGTCCACCTCGGCGTCCATCGGGATCGCCATCGCCCCGGAGCACGGTGACAGCTACGACGACCTGCTCAACCGGGCCGACGAGGCGATGTACCGGGCGAAGGACCTCGGGCGGGACGCCTTCGAGATGTTCCACCACTCCCCCGACCCGACCAATCCGGGCGGCGGGCCGTCGATGACCGGCAGCTCTACAACGACCTCATCTCGGCGCTCGACGGCAACCAGTTCTTCCTGCTGTACCAGCCGTACATCGACCTGCGCACCGCCCAGATCGTGGGCGTGGAGGCGCTGATCCGGTGGGACCACCCCACCCTCGGCATCCTCGAGCCGCCCCACTTCATCCCCATGGCCGAGAAGAGCGACCTGATCGTCTCCCTTGACAACTGGGTCCTGTGGCAGGCCTGTCGCCAGCTGCGGGCCTGGCAGGACCACCAGCTCGACCCCCTCCGGCTGTCGGTCAACCTGGCGTCCCGGGACCTGTCCAGCCCCGACTTCTTCGACAGTGTGTCCCGCACGCTCCACGACACCGGGATCGACCCGTCGCTGCTCGAGCTCGAGATCACCGACCGGGTGGTCCTCGACCGTTCGGGTCCGGCCCAGGAGAACATCGAGCGCCTGCGCCGCCTCGGCGTGCGGTTCACCATCGACGACTTCGGCCAGGGCAACTCCTCGCTCGACCGCATCGGCAGCTTCCCGGTCAGCACACTCAAGATCGACCAGTCCTTCGTGCAGGTCCTCGGTCCCACCGACGAGGAGTCCAGCCTGGTCTCGGCCATCATCGGCATGGCCGGCCGGCTCGGACTGTCGTGTGTGGCCGAGGGGGTGGAGACCCTGCTGCAGAGCCGGGTTCTCCTCCAGCGTGGCTGCACGACGGCCCAGGGCTACTACTTCAGCCCACCACTCCCGCCCGAGGGAGTCCAGGAGATGCTGACCTCCCTCGCACCCGCCGAGGTCCCCGAGTCGTTCGGCGAGCCTCCGGACGGCGGCGAGCCCACCGCCTGAACCCGGTCCGTCGCGTCCCCGTGCCTGTCGCACGACCGGGTGGCGCCGCCCGGTCACACGGCCTCCTGGCCGCCAACGGCTGCTAGCTATAGTTAGCAGAGGCCCGCTGCATCCCCCGTTCCACAGGAAGGGGCCGATACCGTCGATCCATCGGGTGCCCGTTCGGGCGCCACTCGGAGCAGGAGGAGGAAGCATGGCGACGTACGAGGGCTACTGCGTGAAGTGCCGGGAGAAGCGGGAGTTCGACGGCGAGGTGGTCGAGATGGCCAACGGTCGGCGGTCTGCCAAGGGCAAGTGCCCGGTCTGCGGCACCGGCATGAACAGGATCCTGGGCAAGAACGCCTAGTTCGGGGAACGGCGGCGGACCGGCGTCCGCCGCCCGACCTCGTGCGCCCCCTAGGCGAGGTCGGCGGGAATGGCGAGGCGGTCGAGGACGGCGCCCTCCCGCAGTCCCCACTCACTGACGACCAGGCCACGCAGCCCCAGTCGCTCCACCAGCGTGGAGAGCACCAGCGCCCCGATGGGCAGCAGGGGTGCCCGGCGGGCCTGGATACCGGGCAGGGCCATCCGGGCGTCGAGGTCCAGGGTGGCCAGGCGGTCGGCCAGTTCGGACAGCTGCCCGGCGGGTACCTCGACCTGGTTGACCGACGGGGCGGCGCCCGAGCGGGGCGGCGGCCGGTGCAGGCCCATGGCCAGGCGGGCCAGCGCCCGGACCGTGCCGCCGCTGGCGATCACCCGCTCGGCGGCCTCCGGCGTGGCGGCCAGCATCTTGGCGATGGGACCGGCCCGCTCGGCGGCCAGATCGGCGATGGCGGTCCGCTCGGCGACCGTGAGCCGGTCCCCCGTGTCGAGCTCGCCCCGGATCCGGGCCGTGCCGAGGGGCACGCTGGCCACCGCACTGACCGAGTCGAGCGTCCCGATCCCGGCCTCAAGGCTGCCGCCACCCAGGTCGAGGCCGAGCACCGGTCGCCGACCCACCCACACGCCGGCCCGTTGGCCGAGGAAGCACAGCCGAGCCTCCTCCTCACCGCTCAGCAACGTGATCGGACTGCGGAGGATCCGCTCCATCCGGCCGATGAGGCGCGGCCCGTTGTCGGCGTCGCGCAGGGCGGCGGTCGCGAGCGCCACCACCACGTCGGCGCCGGCGTCCTCGGCGGCCACGTGGAGCCGCGTGACCGTGCGCACCGCCAGGGCGGAGCGGTCGCCGGGCACGCTCCCGGTGCGGGCCACCTCGGTCCCGAGGTGCAGGAACGAGCGACGGCGCAGGACGGGTTCCAGCCGCCCGTCGCGTGAGGCGTCGACCACCATGAGGTGGAAGGAGCTGCTGCCCAGGTCGAACACGGCTACACGCACGGTGGGCATCGAGGTGACGCTATCCCGCGTGGAGGTGGTCGGGGGACAGGTGTCGCCATGCCCTACGCTGGGCGGCGCCGCACGGAACCGAGAGGCCACCGGGCGACGGGGCGTGGCGCAGCTTGGTAGCGCGCCTGCTTTGGGAGCAGGAGGTCCTCGGTTCAAATCCGGGCGCCCCGACCACCGGCACACCGACGTCGAGGGCGACGCCGGAGACGACGGCGACAGGCCGACCGGGGGACCGAAGGGTCCGTCGGTCGGCACGTCCCGGCCCTGCGGGCGGGGCGGACTCAGCCGGTCGGATCGACGCCGAACGGCGAGCGCAGTTCGACTGGCCGGTACCGGCCGCGCGAAGAGGAACCCCTGGGCGAAGTCGCAGTCGAGGTCGCGGAGGGCCGCCAACTGCTGCTCGGTCTCCACGCCCTCGGCCACGACCTCGAGGCCGAGGGCGTGGGCCAGGCTGATGACCGCCGACACGATCGCCCGGCCCCCCTTGCCCTCCTCGAGCTCCTGGACGAACATCCGGTCGACCTTCAGGATGTCCAGGGGGAACCGCTGCAGATAGCTGAGCGACGAATAGCCGGTTCCGAAGTCGTCGATGGCCAGCAGCACGCCGAGCTCCTTGAGGGACGCCAGGACCTCCAGCGCGGCCGCTGCGTCGCGCATCAGGGCGCTCTCGGTGATCTCGAGGGTCAGGTGTCGAGGGGGGAGGCCGGTGCGGGCCAGGATCGCCTCGATGGTGTCGACGATCCCCGGGTCGTCGATCTGACGGGCGGACAGGTTGACCTCGACCGAGCCACGCACCGCGGTGGCGTCGTGCCACCGGTGCAGCTGGTTGCAGGCCTCCTCCAGCACCCACGCTCCGATCGGGATGATCAGGCCGCTCTCCTCGGCCACGGCGATGAAGCGACCCGGGGCCACCAGACCCTGGTCGGGGTGCTCCCAGCGGACGAGGGCCTCCACTCCCACCATGGTGGCGCCGCGCACCTCCACGACCGGCTGGTAGTGCACCAGCAGCTCGGACCGCTCGAGGGCGCGGTGGAGCGAATGCTCGGTGGTCATGCGGTCGAGCACCTCGATCCGCAACGACTCGTCGAACGTCTCGGCCCCGAAGCCGCCCCGCCGCTTGGCCTGGTACATGGCCGCCTCGGCGTGGGCCAGCAGATCATCGGGGTCGTCCGCGCCGAATGTGTTCAGGGCCACGCCGACCGACGCGTCGAGGAACACCTCGACGTCGTCCACCGGGATGGGGACGGCCAGCGCCTTCTGTACGCGGTCGACGAAGGCTGCCGCCTTCTGCCCGGCCCGTCCGGCGGGATCGGTGACGAGGGCCAGGAACTCGTCGCCTCCGAACCGGGCCAGCAGGTCGGCGTCGCCGGCCACCTCCTCGAGGCGCCGGGCCACCGACACCAGCACCCCGTCGCCGAGGGCGTGGCCCATCGAGTTGTTGATGGCCTTGAACCGGTCGAGGTCGAGGAGGACCACGGCCACGCTGCCCGGTGTGCCGGCGTGGGTCACCGTGGCCCCGGCCAGCCGCAGGCGGTAGGCCGACCGGTCGGCGAGTCCCGTGAGCCCGTCGCGGGACGGACCGCCCGGCACGTCCCGCACCGGCACCGTCTGCTCGACGGGGGCACGGAGGAAGGCGGCCACCGAGCGGGACCGGCCGTGGCCGAGCACCACGAGGCGGGCCTCGGTGCGGATGCGACGGCCGTCGCGGTGGCGCAGCTCGAGGACCAGATCGAGCGTGCCGTCGGTCACCGATCCGGTGATCGGCCCGGACGACGCGCCGGTGGTGTCGGCGGCGAGCAGGCCGAACGGCGACTTTGCGAAGGGGCCGGGCAGGAAGCTGTCGGTCACGAAGGTGTCGAGCACCTCGTCCCGCCGCCAACCGAAGCCGGCCTCGGCCCCGGCATTCCACTCGAGCACGGTGCCGCTGCGGTCGATCTCCACGAAGGCATCGGGCCATCCGGCCACGAGGCGTTCGAGCCGCTGGTCGTCGACGGCTCCGGTGCGGACCACCGTGGCCGTCGACGGGCCCGTGGTGGGGCGGCTCACCACGCCGGTGGTCGCCTGGTCCGCCACGGCAACCGTCCGAGTTCGTCGACCATGGGTGTGCGCTCCAACCGGCTCCGTCGCAGGTCCCCGGTACGGGGAGGTTCCGGGTCAATCTAGGCACCACGCGGCTTCGGGTACAAGGATCTCGCCGTGTCGGACAATCACCGGGGCCCGCAGCGGTCGGTCGACGGGCCCCGTTCGTCGGACGCGGCCGAAGCGCCGTGTACCGTGCCTGTCGTGGTCGTGGTCACCGGAACCGTGCAGAAGCAGGCGTGGGAGGACAACATCCTGCCCCCGGTGGAGCAGGTGCGTCCGGGCCTGTGGTCGATCCCGGTGCCGATCCCCGACAACCCGCTGCGCTACGTCCTCGTCTACGCCCTGGAACTCGACGGCGGTGGTGTGGCCATCGTCGACGCCGGCTGGGACACCGACGAGGCGTGGGGCGCGCTCACCTCGGGACTGGCCGCGGCCGGCGGCAGCGTGTCCGACGTCCGGGCCGTGCTGGTGACCCACATCCACCCCGACCACTACGGCCTGGCCGGCCGGGTGCGCGAGGCATCGGGGGCGTGGATCGGCCTCCACCCCGAAGACGCCGTCATGCTCGACTCCCGCTACGGCGACACCGATGCGCTGCTCGACACGATGATCCACTTCCTGGCCGACTCGGGGGTTCCCGACGACAAGCTGCCCGACCTGGCGTTCGCCTCGATGGCGCTGAAGTCGATGGTGACGATGGCCAAGCCCGACGTGCTCTTCGAGGACGGCCGCATCGTCGACCTGCCGGGCTGGTCGCTGCGCACCGTGTGGACGCCCGGCCACTCCGCCGGCCACGTCTGCTTCCACAGTGCCGATCGGCGCCTCCTGCTCTCGGGTGACCACATCCTGCCCCGCATCACTCCGAACATCTCGGTCCACGCCCAGCAGTTCCCCAATCCGCTGGGCGACTACCTCGAGTCGCTGGCCAAGGTGCGCGATCTGGACGCCGACGAGGTCCTGCCGGGTCACGAGTACCGCTTCGCCGACCTCCCGAGCCGCGTCGACGAGATCACCGCCCACCACGCCGAGCGCCTCGAGGAGATCGTCGAGGTCGTGCGCGCCCACCCCGGCTCCAACGCGTGGGAGATCACCCTGCGGCTGCGCTGGTCGCGGCCCTGGGACGAGATCCAGCCGTTCATGCAGCGCCAGGCCAACGGCGAGACCCTGGCCCACTGCGTCCTGCTCGAGCTCCACGGCCGGATGCGCCGCCTGGGCGTCTCGCCGGCACGGTTCTACCTCCCCGAGGGGTGACGTCCGTCAGGCGTCCGCGTCGGACTCCTCGTCGATGACCGCGACGTCGCGGCGGATCCGGGCCCGCTCGCGCCTCCGCCGCCGGACCTCGAACACGACGGCTCCGGCCACCGTCACGCCGACGACCACGAGGGACCACACGCCGACCTCGGAGAGCAGGTGCTCGAACGAGACCCCCACCACGTAGCCGAGCAGCGTGTAGCCGACGCCCCAGCAGGTGCCGCCCAGCACGTTCCAGAAGAGGAACGTCCGGTAGCGCAGCCCGCTCATGCCGGCCAGGCCCGGGATCACCGCCCGGGCGACGGCGATGAACCTGCCGAGGAAGACGGCCGGGCCCCCGTACCGCTCGAGGAGCCCGAGGGTGGAGCGGACGCCCCTGTTGTCCCGCAGTGGACGATGGGTGGTGAGCCACGGTCCGGCCTTCTTCCCGACCTCGAAGCCGACCGAGTCGCCCGCGATGGCGCAGACCACGACCACCCCGATCATCACGCCCAGGTTGACCTTGCCCAGCCCGGCCAGCACCCCGCCGACGACCACGGCCACCTCCCCCGGGACGAAGACGCCCACCATGAGGGCGGCCTCGGCGAAGGCCAGGAACCCGACCAGGGCGTAGGCGGCGGGACCGCTGAAGTTCAGCAGGTGCCCGGCGATTCCCCCCGGCTCCGACGTCGAGGTCGACGCCGCCACCAGGACGGTGGTCACCGCGTGAGCGACACGCTGGTCCAAGTGCGGCGCCGGCACGCCGGGCACCTCATCCAGCGGTCGAAGGTCCGTCGTGGCAGCCAGGCCCCCACCGGGAGCTGCAGGACGAGGAACTCGACGAGTCCGACCCGGGTGACCGAGCCGCACCGCGAACAGGCCACCGTCAGCAGGCCGTGGGCCCGCAGCGGGTCCGCCGCCGTGGCCGCCGCCCGGTCACGCTCGGGCTCGTCGGCGGGGGTCGCGTCGGAGAAGAGGGCGTGCTTGCCGGCCGGCCGTGCGTGACGGGCGCCGTGGGCCGGGAGCGACGGCTCGGCCGCGCCTCCCGGTCCGTCGAGCGTGGCGTCCCCCTCGGCCTCGGGCTCGACCGGCATCCAGTAGAGCGCCCGCTTGCCCAACGGGTCGGGGCCCTCGGCCATCACCCGGGGATGCCGACCACGACCCCCGGATGGAGCAGCTCCGCGGCCAGGGCACGGTAGGCCTCGGCCCCCGGCGAGGTCGGTGCGTGCTGGAGGATCGACTTGCCCCGGGCCGGCGCTTCGGCGAACCGGATCGACTTGCGCACCGGGGGCTGGAGAACCGGGATCCCGTAGCGGGCCTGGACCTCCTCGAGGATGTGCCTGGAGTGCTTCGTGCGATCGTCGTACATGGTGGCGATCACCCCACGCACGGTCAGCTCGCTGTTGGCGAAGGCCCGAACGTCCTCGATCGTCTCGAGGAGCTGGCCCACCCCCCGGTGGGACAGCGCCTCGCACTGCAGCGGGATCAGCACCGAGCGGGCGGCCGTCAGCCCGTTGATGGTCAGTACGCCGAGCGACGGCGGGCAGTCGATGAGGACCAGGTCGTAGGAGCCGAGCACCGGCTCGAGGGCCCGGGCCAGCACGTGCTCGCGGCCGGTCCGGGTGAGCAGGTGCACTTCGGAACCGGCCAGGTCGATGGTGGCGGGAAGCACGTCGAGCCCGGGGACGCCCGGGACCCGCAGTGCCACCTCGGCGACGCTCCGGCGACGGACGAACACGTCGTGCAGCGAGCTGTCGAGGGCGTCGGGGTCGAAGCCCAGCGAGAAGGTGAGGCACGCCTGTGGGTCGAGATCGACGACCAGCGTGCGTCGGCCCAACTCGGCGGAGGCCACGCCCAGGGAGTGCACGGTGGTGGTCTTCGCCACTCCGCCCTTCTGATTGGCCACCGCCAGGACATCGCTCACGCAACGAGTCTAGGCCCACCCGTCGACGGACGACCTGGGCCGAGTCGGCAGGCCCGGACCTGTCGCGCACGACATCGACGCCATCCGGCAACTGCTGCGGCTCGCGGCGGCTCGGTAGTTGCGACCGGCCGGCGCGATGCCCCACCCGCCGCCGTTCCGTTGCACCCCGTGCCCCCGGCAGGAGTCGAACCCGCAACCTGATGGGTAGAAACCACCTGCTCTATCCAGTTGAGCTACAGGGGCGTCGGACAGAGGTCGGCCGTGTCCGGGCCACCTCCAGCGTGTGACACACTAGAGGCTCCTTGGTGGCCGTAGCTCAGCTGGTCAGAGCGCCGGGTTGTGATCCCGGAGGTCGCGGGTTCGAACCCCGTCGGCCACCCTGCAGTCCCCCGGGAGACGGCCACCACGGTCCCACCATCCGGGGAACTACCGTAGGTTGCAGTTCCACGCGCCTCTAGCTCAACGGCAGAGCAACGGACTCTTAATCCGCAGGTTCTGGGTTCGAATCCCAGGGGGCGCACCGCGGCGACATCGGACGGGCGAAGCACGCATCGAACGTCCCGTCCCCGTGTACCGGTGCGATCCCCGGAGCCCGTGGGCCACGAGCCGGGCCACTCCCGGAGTCGACCGGCGTGCAACCGACGTCGGCCGTCGCTCCGCCGGGGTCGACTGGCGTTCAACCGGAGTCGACCGGCGTGCCACCGTGGGCGACCGACGCCGAGGGCCGTCCACCGGAGTGCCCGCGACGAGAGCCAGGTACTCCGACCCGACTACGGCCGGCACGCGCGACTACGACGGGGACTTCCGGGTACGCCACCGCGGTTCGGCCCGCCACTCCGACGGGCTGCGGTACGGACGTCAGCCGCTGACGTCCCGATCAGCGATGCGGCCGTCGGGCGGACACTGCCCGAGCACACGGCCCGTGCAGCGGTGCGGATCGGCGCCGGGGCGCCGCGGTCACCGGGTCAGTGGTTGGAGGTACCCATCTTGTTCGAGGTGATCGGGTAGAAGCTCGCGTTGCCGTCGTAGGTCACCGAGATCGACCAGGACGTCTTCGGGTGCTTGTTCGCAGTCGAGGCGACCGGGACGACGAACCACCCGGCCGGGAGCACGCACGTCGCGGTGCCGTCGACCAACGGCTGCGCATTGTTGGCAGTCGCCACCGGGTTGGAGCCGGCGCAGTAGGGCTTGACCCCGCGGGTGCCGAGACCGGATGCGGCGGCGAAGGTGACCTGGCCGGTGAGGGTGGAGGTCCCCGGTCCGCCGACGACGACGGCCTCGACGGTCGTCGATGCACCGCTGGTGGGCTTGTCGGCGATGACGATCTTGACGCGTGTGACCGCCGAGGTGACCGCGTACTGGATCGAATTCGTCGCGGGGGCGAAGTTGGCGTCACCGCTGTAGGAGGCGACCACCGTGTAGGGGGAGGCCGAGGCCATCAACACCGCCTTGCCGACCTTGCACTCCGAGTAGCCGCCGCCGTTGATGGGCGACGTGGAGGCGCACGACACGGTGCTGCCGTCGCGGCCGGTGATCGTCCACGTGACGGCGCCGGTGATCTTGGTCTTGCCGACCTTGGCCGGGCTGACGGCGGCCTTGAACACGTTCGGCTGACCGGTGAAGACCGCCGGACGGGTGGCGGTGATCGACAGGGCCGTCGCCGTCGTACCGGCAGCGAACGCCGGTGTGGCCACGCCGATGCCCGCCGCCACGACGACGAGGCTCGCTACCCGCAGCAGAGTCTTCACAACAGTCACCCCTCAATGTGTGTGAAATAGAACACGTCAAGCTCAGATACAGCGTGATCTTGGTCGTCGCTCGCCCGGGTGTCAATTACCCTGGGGACTGACCCTGGGGACTGGCACCGTCGCCGCAGCGGTCCCCTGCCCCGTTGGCAGGCATATTCCCAGGTCAGAGACGCACACGGTCACGGGACACCGCCGCGGCGATGCGGGGGCCGGCCGGTGGGTCAGCAGGGGGTCGTCAGCGGGGGGTCACGCCCCAGACCCCGGTCCAGCGCGCCCCGGACGGAGCACGGTGACGTCGGTGCCGCTGCGGAACGCGTCGGGCGGACACGTCATGGGCTCCACCGCCACCGCCCGGCGCCGGTCCTCGGGGTCCAGCGTGTCGCCCGTGAAGACCATCAGGTAACCGAAGCGGTCGTCGGCCCACAGGGACACCCCGGCCGTCCCGTCGGGGTGGTCGAGGTCGACGCGGACCCGGCCGTCGCCGTCGCGGGCGAGGTCGCAGAAGGCGGTGTCGAGACGCGTGACCCCGACCGGCCGCCCGCCGGTGAAGTCGAACTCGCTGCCGAGCACCGACATGGAGCCCGTCGGCAGCCCCCGCTCGTCGGAGACCAGCCGGCGTTGCGCGGGCACCCGAAGCCGGGCCTGGTCGACGGTGGTCGTGCCGACCGTCAGGTAGGGGTGGAAGCCGAGCCCGAACGGGAGGTCGGCGTCACCGATGTTCTCGGCGTCCGTGGTGACCGTCAGGCCGTCCCTGCCGAGGCGGTACTCCACACCGAGACGAAGGGCGAAGGGGTAGGCCGGCGACGGCCGCACGTCGCACTGGAGCCCGACCAGGTTCTGGGCCCGTCCCGTCATCCGCCACGGAAGCCACCGCACGAGTCCGTGGATGGCGGTCCGCCGCTCGATCTCGTTGAGGGGGGCCTGGGCCGACACGTCCCCGAAGCGGTAGGCGCCGTCACCGAGCCGGTTCGGCCAGGGGGCGAGCACCTGGCCCCGGCCGCCGTGACTCCACTGGTCGGGACCGAAGCCGTCGAGTATGGGCCGGTCCCCCACGGTGAAGCTCCGCAGCGTGGCGCCGACCTCGGTGACGATCGCCCGCTGGTGGCCGTGGCCGATCACCCACTGGTCGCCGGTGGCCGCGGTGGTCTCGGCGGGACGCTGGTCGGGGGGCGGGATGGTTGCGTGCATGGAGTCCTCGGGAGTGTCGGCCACGGGTCGCCCACGGGGCGACCCGGCCGGAGCGATGCGTCGTCGTTGGCCGGTGCCGGCCGTCGGGCGCGGGCCACGGGCAGCGTCCGGCTGCCGATGTCGAACGGTATGGTAGGCGACGAGGCCGCACCGGCCCGCCGAGACCCTGTCGCGACGAGCTGACACCGCAGCTGGCGGAGTCCGTCCGCGGCGCCCGACGAACGGACTCCCTGTTCCATGCGCATCCTGATCACCAACGACGACGGCGTCTTCGCACCCGGGATCGCCGCGCTGGCCCGGGGCCTCCATGCCGCATTCGGCGACCGGCACGAACTCGTGGTCGTGGCCCCTCTGACCGACCACAGCGGGGCCGGAGCCGCCGTCGGGCCCGTGTACGAGCGCGAGTCCATCCCCTACGAGCATGTCGACATCCCCGGGCTGGCCGACGTCCCGACCTTCGGGATCGACGGGTCTCCCGCGCTGTCGGTGATCCTGGCCTGCATCGAGGGGTTCGGTCCCCGGCCCGACCTGATCGTCTCGGGCATCAACCACGGGATCAACACCGGGCGCTCCGCCCTCCACTCCGGCACCGTCGGCGCCGCCCTGACCGGCGCGCAGTTCGGGGTCAGGGGCCTGGCCGTCTCCATCGCCTGGGCCAGCGAGCCCGCCTACTGGGACACCGCCGTCGGGCTGGCCCGCGGCATCGTCCCGGTGCTGGCCGCGGCGGAACCCGCCACCGTGCTCAACCTCAACGTTCCGGCTGTCGGACCCGCCGACCTGAAGGGACTCCGTCACGGCACCCTCGGACGCATGGGCCTCATCCGGACGGTCCGGCCCGAGCACACCCCGATGCCCGTCGACGGCCCGGCCGTCGACCGCACCGGCGGGGCCATCGTGCTGGCCCTGCGGGGCGCGGACGACGCCGACCGGCAGAAGGAACGGGCCGAACTCGAGCCGGGTTCGGACGCCGCGCTCGTCGAGGACGGATGGGCGTCCATCTCCGCGCTGGTGGGCGTGCGCGAGAACGTCTCCGATGCCGGGGCGTCCGTGCTGAGCTCGGCGCTGGCCAGCCACCCGGACTGAGCCGTCGTCACGGCCCGGCAGCACCGCCCGGCAGCACAGCCCGGCAGCACGGCCCGGCAGCACCGCCCGGCAGCACCGCCTGGCGTCAGCCGGCCGCAGCGCCGAGCTCGTCCTCCAGCCAGTCGTAGGTCACCTGGGCCGACAGCCGCAGGTTGTCCGACTGGCAGTGGGCCGAGGCCCCGTCGGACGGGCGGAAGATCCGCGGGGTGACCGGGCCGGTGACCCCGGCCACCAGCGCCTCGAACTGGGCCATCGGCTCCTCGCCCTCGCGCTCGCCGACCAGGGCCAGCACCGGGCAGGAGATGGCACCGGTGAGGTCACCGAGCCGGTACGCCTCCATGGCGTCCCGCCAGGCGTGGAACGACGGCACGCCGAACCGGGTGCAGATGGCCTCGATCCCCCACTGCATCTGTCGCGGCATGAGGTCCTCGGGCACACCCGTGACATCCTCGGGTCGGATGTCACGGGTCATCCGGTAGACATCGGTGCCGACCCAGGCCTCCATGTAGCGCGCCATGTCGACCACCGGTGGATTGGCCACGAGCGCCCCCACCCGCAGGTCGGTGGCGGCGGACCGGGCCGCGAAGTACGAGCCGAAGCTCTGCCCGGCCAGCGCGACCCGCTCGGCGTCGACGTCGGCCAGGCCCACCACGGTGTCGAGCACGGCGGCCAGCGGTACCTCGTAGTCCGGCCGGAACGTGAGGGTGGGGTTGGTGCGCATGCAGCCGAGCTGTCCCGGACCGTCGAAGACGAACACGTTCCACCCCCGCTCGGACCCGGGGACCCCCAGCTGGAAGTAGAGCTCCTCGGCGCTCGAGTCGAAGCCTCCCACGCAGACCACGGTCGGCCGGGGGCCGGGGCCCGATGCCGGCCGGACCAGGTAGCCCGGCAGCGTGCCGCCCTCGAAGGGGACGTCCAGTCGCTCGACCGGGGGATCGAGGAGCGCCGCGGCCTCCGAGAAGCACGCCTGACTGCGCGCCCCCGCCTCCCCCGCGCCACCCGACGACGAGCCGCCGTAGTACTCGGCCGTGCGGTAGTAGGTCGACGCCCGTAGCAGGTGATCGCGGCCGCTGACCCGCCGGCCGGCCGCCAGGCAGTCCCTCCCCTGGGCCTCCACCCGCTGGGCCAGGCGGTCGAATGCGTGGGTCCAGCTGGCCGGGCTCCCGTCGGTGATCTCGGCGACCACGGCGAGGCACTCCCCCACCGTCGACCCGCCGTAGTCGGCCACGCCCAGGGCACGGATGAGCTGGTAGTCGAACTCGTCGTCGCGGAAGCCCTCCACCCGGACGGCACTGCGGACGACATCGGAGTCTTCGAAGGACACGGCGCTCTCTTCCTCGGGGACGGGACCGGTCGACCGGATCGCATCCGAGGGTCATTGTGCCCGATCCCGGCCTACCCTGTGGCATGCGCGTCGCCGCGATCCAGACGACGGCCGGCCCCGACCGGGACGCCAACCTGGCGGCGGCCGGCGACCTGGTGGGGGCGGCGGCGGCGGCCGGGGCCACCCTCGTGGTGCTGCCCGAGTACTTCTCGGTGGCCGGCACCCCCGAGGTCCTGCGCGCCGGTGCCGAACCGCTCGACGGCCCCACCATGACGTGGGCGGCAGCCACCGCGGCCCGGCTCGGGGTGCACCTGGTGGCGGGCAGCTTCCCCGAGCAGACCGGGGCCCCCGACGGACGGCTGGCCAATACCAGCTGCCTGGTCGGCCCCGACGGGACCACGCTCGCCGTCTACCGCAAGGTCCACCTGTTCGACGTGGCCCTGCGGGGGGTGACCTCCCGGGAGTCGGACACGATCGCCCCCGGTGACACCGCGGTGGTGGCCGGGCTCGGCCCGGGCGCCGACGACCGCGGTCCCGGCCCCGCCGGCGCCGGCGGTCCGGACACCCCGGCCGTACTCGGTCTCACACTCTGCTACGACCTGCGCTTCCCGGAGCTGTACCGGCTGCTCGCCCTCACCGGGGCGACCGTCGTGGCGGTGCCGGCCGCCTTTACCGCGGCCACCGGGCCGGCGCACTGGGAGCTGCTGCTGCGGGCCCGGGCCGTGGAGGACCAGGTCTTCGTCATCGGCAGCGCCCAGGTCGGTGACCTCCCCGCCGGCATGCCCCGCTGCCACGGTCACTCGATGGTGGTGGACCCGTGGGGCACGGTGCTGGCCGAGCGCACCGATCCGACACCGGGCGTCGTCGTCGCCGACCTCGACTTCGGGTACCTCGCGGATGTGCGAACGCGCCTGCCTGTGCTGGCGAATCGGCAACCTGGGGCCTACGTTGGGTTGGATGGGAACGACCGGGCCGACACGATCTAAGGGCTCCGCCTCCAAGCCGAGCCGGGTACTGCGCGCACCGGAGGACCTACCCGACGACAACCCGGGTTCCGCGGCGCCCTTCGAAGTGGGCCAGTTCGTCCACGACAACCTCGAGCTCTACTACGAGATCCACGGCAGCGGTCCACGGGTGCTCGTCTTCCTTCACGGCATCCTCATGGACGCCAACATGAACCGCCGACTGGCCACCGACCTGGCGGCCAAGGGCAACCGGGTGATCCTGCTCGACCTGCCCGGCCACGGGCTCTCGGCCCGGCCCCTGCGGGCCTCCTACCATCGGATGGACACCTACGCCTGGCACGTCATCGCCCTGCTCGACCACCTGGGCATCGAACAGGCCGTCGTCGGCGGGGTGTCACTCGGCGGCAATGTGAGCCTCCTGGTGGCCGCCCAGGCCCCCGAGCGGGTGCGTGGCCTCGTCATCGAGATGCCGGTGCTCGAGTGGGCCCTGCCCGCCGCCGCCATCACCTTCGTCCCCATGCTGCTGGCCGCCCACTTCGCCCGCCCGGTCGTCGCCGGTGTGGCGAAGGTGTTCCGGGCCGTCCCCCGCACGGGCAACGGACCCCTCGACAGCGTCATGAACATGCTCTCGGCCGAGCCCCGCGAGACGGCGGCGGTCCTCCACGGGATCCTGGCCGGGCCCATCGCCCCGACGGTGGACCAGCGGGCGGCCATGGAGATCCCCGCCCTCGTGATCGGGCACAAGGTCGACCACGTGCACCCGTTCCACGACGCCCAGCAGCTGGCCCGGCGGCTACCGCAGGGCAAGCTGATCCAGGCCAGCTCCATGCTCGAGCTGCGGGTCCACCCCGAGCGCCTGACCGAGGAGATCAACCGGCACCTCGACCTGGCGTGGGCCGACCCGGCACGCCGGAGCCGCAAGGCCGGCTGAGACCGGGGGACCGGCTCAGTCGTCGAGATCGGGCCGACGGGACCGCTTCCGCTCGGACAGCTTGCGCTTGTCGGCCAGCCGTCGCTCCTTGGCCCCCTTGGACGGTCGCGTCGGCCGCCGCGACTTCTCGATCCGCAGCGCGGCGGTCAGGCGTTCCCGCAGGCGCTCGATCGCCAGTTGCCGATTGCGGAACTGCGAGCGTCGTTCGTCGACGACCACCCGCACCTCGGGTCCCAGCTTGTCGAGGAGGCGGGACCGCTGGTGGGGCCCGAGCGACGGCGACGACTCCACGTCGAAGCGCAGCTCCACCCGGGTCGCCACCTTGTTGGCGTGCTGACCACCCGGCCCCCCGCTGGCGCTGAACTTGAACTGCAGCTCGGACACGGGGATCCGCAGCGACTGGGTGACGCGGACCACCTCGGCACCGGACCCCTCGCCCACGTCGCCGTCGGCCCCCGGTCCGTCAGGCACCCGGCGGGTCCCCGGCCGGCTCGCCGACCACCGGGTTGGTGAGCTCGCCGACCCCGTCGACGGCCACCGTGACCACGTCGCCGGCCACCAGCCACCGTGGTGGGTCGGACCCCGCCCCCACGCCGGCCGGCGTGCCGGTGGCCAGCACGGTGCCCGGCTCCAGGGTCACCGCCTCGGTCAGATGCGCGATCATCCGTGCGCACGTGAACACCATGTCCGCGGTCGTGCCGTCCTGGCGCAGATCGCCGTTCACCCGGGTGCGCACCCGGAGTGCCTGGGGATCGGGCACCTCGTCGGCCGTCACCAGCCACGGTCCCGTGGGTCCGTGGGTGTCGAAGCTCTTGCCCAGGAACATGGTCGGCGTCCGGCGCTGCCAGTCGCGCACGCTGACGTCGTTCACCACGGTGTAGCCGGCCACCACCTCCAGTGCCCGCTCCACCGGGACGTGGCGGCACCGCCGCCCGATCACCACGCCGAGCTCGCCCTCGTAGTCGACCGCCTCCGACGCCCGCGGCACCTCGATCGCCGCGCCGGGGCCGATCACGCACGTCGACAGCTTGGTGAACCAGGTCTGGTGTTCGGGACGCTGGCCGCCCATCTCCCGGATGTGGTCCTCGTAGTTGCGGGCGATCCCGAGGAAGGCCGGCGGCCGCGGCACCGGCGCGAGGAGGTCGACCACGCCGAGCGGATGCCGGACGGCCGACGTCGAGGCGGCCCGGTGGAGCATCGGGACGGCGTCGGCACCGAGGGCCAGGAGGTCGACCATGGTGGCGGGCAGCCCCACCGCCGGATCGGTCAGGTCGACGATCTCGTCACCCACCACGAGCCCGGTGCGGGCATGTCCGTCGACCGACATCGTCACGAGGCGCATCCCCCGAACCTACCGGCGCACGGACCGCCCGCCCTACACTTCGCCCATGACACCCAGCTCAGGAACCGGCGCCGGCGACGCCCGCTTCACCGGTCAGGTCGTCCTCGTCACCGGTTCGTCCTCGGGCATCGGCGCGGCCACCGCCCACCGCTTCGCCGCCGAGGGGGCCACCGTCGTCGTGAACTCGGTCACCTCGGTCGAGGCCGGCCGGGCCGTGGCCGCCGAGTTGGACGACGCCACCTACGTCCAGGCCGACGTGGCCGTCGAGGCCGACTGCACGCGCCTGATCGAGGAGGTGGTGGCGACCCACGGCCGCCTCGACGTCCTGGTCAACAACGCCGGCACCACGGCCGTCATCCCCCACAACGACCTCGGGGCGGCGACCCCCGACGTGTGGCGCCGCATCTTCGACGTCAACGTCGTCGGCACCTGGCAGCTGACGGTCGCCGCGGTGCCGCACCTGCGGGCGTCGGGCCGGGGCCAGGTGCTCAACGTGTCGTCGATCGCCGGGACCCGACCCACGGGCAGCTCCATCCCCTACGCCTGCTCGAAGGCGGCGGTCAGCCACATGACCCGACTGCTGGCCAACACGCTCGGGCCCGACATCCGGGTCAACGCCGTCGCCCCCGGGCTCGTCGACACGCCGTGGACCGAGGACTGGACCTTCGTGCGCGAGTTCGTGCGGGCCCAGGCCCCGATGCAGCGCTCCGCCACCCCCGAGGACGTGGCCGAGGTCCTCCTCGGCCTGGCCCTATCGACGTACGTGACCGGCGAGGTCGTGCTGGTCGACGGCGGGCTCAACCTGCGTTGACGCCCTCCCAGCCGGACCGGTCGAGCCGCCAGACCACGTGCGGCTGTGACGGGAAGAACGCCATCGTCCGCTCCCTCCAGGGGCGGTAGCCGAGCCGCCGGGCCACGGCCTGGGAGCGAGTGTTCCGGGGGAGGATGAGGCTGAACAGCGCGTCCTCGCCCAGCTCCTCGAACCCGTACCGCACGGCACGGGCGCCGGCCTCGGTGGCGTAGCCCGAGCCCCAGCACGCCGGGTCGAGCATCCAGCCGACCTCGACGCCGGGCCAGTCCTCGTCGGGCCGCCAGTGCAACCCGGCCCGGCCGACGAACCGCCCGGTGGACCGCTCCTCGAGTGCCCACTGGCCCAGTCCCTTCAGCTCCCACAGCCCGGCGAAGGCCGTCAGGGATCGCCAGGCGTCGGACGGCGAGAAGTCGTCGGCCACGTGCAGGGCGGCCCGCACCTCCGGGGTCGTCATGACGGCGAACAGCGGCCCGTGGTCCTCGGGGCGGAAGGGGCGCATCACCAGCCGGTCCGTGACGAGCCTCGGGATCGTGGCCATCGTCCCAGTCAACCATCCCGCCCCGGGCCGGGACGGCGCCCGGGGACGGGTCGCGACCCCCGGTACGCTCCGGGCGTGCCCGAGCCGCCGCCCGTCCCCGATACGCTCACCGCCCCCGTCCGGCACGGCGCCGCCGTGGCTGCTCGACGCCTCGGCCACGACGCCCGGCGGCCTGCCACTCGTCTTCCACCGGGCCCATCGGAACCTGGCGACGGGCACCCCCATCGAGGTGACGGTGGCCGGCGACGTGGCCGACGACCGCCTCGCCGACCTGGTGGAGGGGGCGGGCTGGACCCTCCTCACCGGCCCGTCCGGCGACGGGGATCGCCGGGTCGTCCGGGTCGAGCGACGCCACACCCTGGCCGACTCGGTGGCCCCCGGCATGCGCCTGCTGGTCTGTGGCATCAACCCGTCGCCCTACTCGGCCGACGTCGGCGTCGGGTACGGGCGGCCCGGCAACCGCTTCTGGCCCGCCGCGCTGGCCGCGGGCATCGCACCCGCCGACCGCGACCCGGTGGCCGCGCTCGCCGCGGGCACGGGGATGACCGACTTCGCCAAGCGGGCCACGGCCAAGGCGGCGGAGGTCACCCGGGCCGAGCACCACGAGGGCTTCGCCCGGGTCACGCGGCTGGTGGCCTGGCTCCAGCCGGGCGCCGTCTGCTTCGTGGGCCTGTCCGGATGGCGGACCGTGGTGGACCGCCTGGCGGTTCCCGGCGTGCAGCCCGGAGGCATCGCCGGGCGCCCCGCCTACGTGATGCCGTCGACCAGCGGTCTCAACGCCCGCACGCCCCCCTCCAAGCTGGCCGACCATCTGAGGGCAGCCTGGGCGCTCGGGGGCTGATGCCCGGACCGTCCCGGCGGGTCGGTCAGGCGGGTCGGTCAGGCGGGCGGCCGGCCTCCGGACCTCGCCCCGGCAGCCGGTCCGCCTGTTCGACCGACCGGTCACGCCAGTCCGGGGACGGGGTCGAAGTGCTCGACCTCCGGCGGCGAGTCGAAGAACGGCCCGATGTGGGAGCGCCACTCCGCGAACCGCTCCGACTCGCGGAAGCCCACAGTGTGGTCCTCCAGGGTCTCCCACTCCACCAGCAGGAGGTAGCGGTCCGGGAACTCGACGCCGCGATGGAGTCGCAGCGAACGGAACCCGGGCGACGCCGAGATCACCTCGCGGGCCTTGGTCAGCGCGACCTCGAACTCCTGGTGGCTGTCGGCGCGGACGGTGATCACGGCATGCTCGAGGATCATGGGTCCGACGCTACCGGCGGTGGCGCTCGCCGGCGGCCGGGTCGTTCCGGGCCGGGAGGGCTGACCGGATCCGTGACGGCCGGGGTGCGCCCGACCGGCGTGTCGACCGGATCCGTGACGGCCGGGGTGCGCCCGACCGGCGTGTCGACCGGATCCGCGCCGGCCGGGATCGTTCGGATCACGGGCGGGCGCCGGTAGCGTCGGGACGACGGCCGGTGCCCGGGCACCGGCAGGAGGAGCCGAGCATGAAGATCGAGATCTGGTCCGACGTGGTGTGCCCGTGGTGCTACATCGGGAAGCGCAACCTGGAAGTGGCCCTCACCGGGTTCGAGCACGCCGACCAGGTGGAGGTCGAGTGGCGGAGCTACGAGCTCGACCCGAGCACGCCGCGGCGGGTGGAGCTGTCGATGGACGAGGTGCTGTCCCGCAAGTACGGGATGAGCCAGGAGGAGGCCATCACCGCCAACCAGCGGATGACCGAGTTGGCCGCCACCGTCGGCCTCGAGTACCACCTCGACCAGGTCAAGATCGGCAACACCTTCGATGCGCACCGGCTGATCCACCTGGCCGCCCACGAGGGCCGCGGCGGCATCATGAAGGAGCGGCTGCTGCGTGCCTACTTCACCGAGGGCCGCGCCATCTCCGACCCCGCCACCTTGGCCGAGCTCGCCGCCGAGGTCGGGCTCGACCCCGCCCGGGTCGCCGAGGTGCTCGACGGCGACGAGTTCGCCGAGGACGTGCGGGCCGACGAGGCCCGGGCCATGGAGCTTGGCTCGACCGGGGTCCCGTTCTTCGTGTTCGACGAGCGCCTCGGGGTCCCGGGCGCCCAGCCGCCCGACGTACTCCTCCGCCTGCTGAAGCGGGCCTGGGACACGTCGAGCGAGGCCGTGGCCGGCACCGCCTGAGCGGATCCCACGGGCCCCGCAGGGTCCCGGCCTACCGCAGGGTGGTGAGCGCCGGCGCCAGGGTCCGCCATTCGGCCATGGGGACCTCGGACATCTCGCTCCCGAGCACCTGGAGCAGCACGTGGTCGGCACCGGCCTCGAGGTGCTCCCGGACGCGCGCCAGGACGGCCTCCTCGCCACCCTGGACCACCAGGGCGTCGGCCAGGTGGTCGGAACCGCCCCGGACCAGGTCGTCGTCGGTGAAGCCCTGGCGCCGCCAGCTGTTCCGGTAGTTGGGCAGCCCGGTGTAGAAGTCCAGGTGGGCGTGGGCGCGACGGCGACTCTCGCCGGCGTCCCGATCGAGCACGACGGCCTGCTCCACCACCAGGAGGGGCCCCTCCCCCAGGCTCTGCCTGGCCCAGGCGGTGTGATGCGGGGTGACCAGATAGGTGTGGGATCCGGCGGTCCGGTCCCGGGCCAGACCGAGCATGCGGGGCCCGAGGGCGGCCAGCACGACGGGCGGCAGGACGGGGTCGGCTCCGAGGTAGAGGGCCGACGCCAGCCCGTCGAGATACGTGGTCATGGCCTCGACCGGGGGAAGGTAGGCCGTCTTGCGGGCCCCCTCGACGGCTGGCTTGTGGCTGACCCCGAGACCGAGCACGAAGCGCCCCGGCGCGAGCGACTCGAGCAGACGGGCGGCGCCGTTCGTGGCCATCGGCCCCCGCCCGTAGATGGTGGCGATGCCGGTCCCGACCACCATCCGGCTGGTGGCCGCCAGTACGGACTGTGCGCCCGTGAAGGCCTCCCGGCCGACCGCCTCGGGAAACCACAGCGACCCGAATCCGAGTTCGTCGAGCTCGGCGGCCGTCTCCTGGGCCCGCGGCCCGGGCAGGACCTCCAGGGCCGCCGTCCAGAGCCCGGTTCGGGTGGATCGGAGCGTCTCGACGGCGGTCATGGGGCCACCTTAGGGGTGCCGTCCGCCACTCGAACGGGTCGTGCCACCACCGGAAGCACTTCCACTGGCGCGTGCCCGCCGGCCGTTCTAGGGTGCGGTCGGAATCAGCCGTTGAGACGGGCAGGGCAACGGTCGTACAGGTGGAGGTTGTGCAGTGGATGCAGTGCGCAGCGGCCTGGAGTGTCCGGAGTGCCGCTCGGCCGAAGTGCCGAAGCTGATCGTGCGGGGCACCGGCAAGGGCAGCCATGGAACCAGCCTGCAGTGCCGGCGCTGCGGCCACGAATGGTCCGATGAGCAGGCTCGGAGCACCCAGGCCTCCTGAGCGTCACCCTGGTCAGCCCAGCAGGAAGGTCCCCGACCCGATCGTCACTGCGGCCCCGACGAGTTCCTCCGCGCACGCCGAGGCCGCCAGGTCCCGGTCCTCGCTCAACGCCACGCAGCGGCGTCCGTCGGCCGTGTCGCAGACCGCCACCACCCGGGCGGGCTCCATCCCGTCGTAGGTGACCGTGTAGGTGGCGACGGTGGCCGGCCCCTCGTAGCCGTCGAGGGACTCGACCGCCTCGACCACGTCGGTGACCGACGCCACCTCGTAGGCCAGATCGGACAGGAGCGGCGGGCGCCCGTCGGAGCGCGCCGACCACACACCGAGGCCGGGCTTGGTCAACAGCCCGCTCACCGTGGTGACCGCCCCCAGCGCCCCGGGTTCGTCGCGCAGGCACGGCACGACGGCGGCCACCGCCTGCAGGACGGCGTTGTTGAACGGGCCGCCGGCGAACGCCATGCCCCCCGTGACCGTCGGCGTCCCGTCCAACGGCAGGCCGAGGGCCCGTTGCTGGACCCGCACGGCCGACGGGAAGCAGCTGTAGAGCTCGATGACCTCCACCTCGTCGAGCGGCCGGCCGATCCGCGCCGCGGCCGTCGCCCCGAGGACCTCCATGGCCGGCCACGCGGCCATGCGCCGGCGGCACAGCAGCGACACGGCGTGGCTCGACTCCAGCGCCACCAGGGGGAAGACCCAGCGGTCGGAGGGTACGCCGGCCCGCCGTGCGGCCTCGACCGAGCAGAGGATGAGGGCGGCCGCCCGATCGACCGTCCACTGCGTGGAGTGCCACTTGTTGTACGGGAAGGCCAGCGGCCGATTGTCGGGGGAGGGGTGGCCGAGCCACGCGGCGTCCCTCGCCCCACCGAAGGCGGCGTCCGGGTTGGTGGCCGAGACCCCGCTCATCCGCGCCCACAGCCCGTCGATCTCGACCCGCTGCTCCGCCGGGGTCCGGCCCTCGGCGGCCCGCAGGGCGTTGTCGATCATGGCGTACTGCTGGACCGGGTCCCACAGCCGGTGGGCCACCTCGACGGGCTCCAACAACGGACCGCCCCGGGTCCGCAGGACGTCGGGTGCGGCGCCGGGCTGTGCCGTCTCGGTGGGAGCCCGGCCGGCCTTCTCCTCGTCGCGGGCCCACCGCTTGGCTTCGCCCCCGACCACGACGGCGACGTCGGACGCCCCGGACAGGATCGCGGCCAGGGCGTCGTCGATCAGCCCCTGCTGGGGGATGCCGAGCTCGACCAGGTGGGTGGTGGCCCCCGGTGCCCCGATCCGAGCGGCCACGATGCGGGCCGGGTCCGGATACGCCCAGCTCCCCTGGGGGACGGCCACCCGGTCCACGGCGGCGCCCAGACCCCGGCCCCCGGCGTCGGCCAGGGCGTCTTCGGTGGCCTGCGCCATCAGTTCGACCGGCTCGGCGGCCGCGGCGGCGGTCCCCACCCCCACCAGCACCGGCGTACGGGGGTCGAGTGTCGTCACGTCCGGACGGCCGGCGCGCCGTCCACGTCCGTCCCGCTGCCGGTGGCGGCGCTCTTCGTGACCGGCGCCAACCGACGTTCCCGCAGCATCCGGCCGAGCACCCGCCAGGTGACCTCCACCGCACCTCGGGACAGGGCCTCGGGACGGGCCCGCTCGGGAAGGTCGTAGTGGGCGTGGTGGGGACGTCCCGGCTTGTCCTGGAACCACTCGCGCCGCATGCCCATGCGGGCGGCGAAGGCGTGCAGCTCCTCGTCGGTGTCGGCCACGAGATGTGACCAGCGATCGTCGACGGGCCCGAGATGGGCGGGCTGCCGCCAGTCGTCGAGATAGACCGTCACCGCCGGACCGGACCCGCGCTCAGATGACCCGGCCGGCCGCGCCGGCGTCGTCGACGACCGGGAGGTCCTGGGCGGCCCAGGCCTGCATCCCGCCGGCCACGTTGCGCACGTCGAATCCCGAGCCCGCCAGGTGCACGGCCACCGACTGCGACCGTCCCCCTACCCGGCACATGCAGACGATCGTCCGGTCGGTGGGAAGCTCGCCGATCCGGTCGGCCACCTGGCCCATGGGGACGTGCACGGCGGCGGGTGCGTGGCCGGCCGCCCACTCGTCGTCCTCCCGC
Source organism: uncultured Acidimicrobiaceae bacterium (assembly GCA_963830165.1). Classification (GTDB taxonomy): domain Bacteria; phylum Actinomycetota; class Acidimicrobiia; order Acidimicrobiales; family RAAP-2; genus Bog-756. Next base: position 730,326 of record CAWHKZ010000011.1, on the reverse strand, counting down.
ACGTCGAGCAGGAGTGCACCGGCACCCACGAGTCGGTCGGCCTCGGCCGGGTCGATATCGGTCACGTCCACGGGGTGCGATGTCACGCCATCACGGTAGCGGAGCCCGCGGGGCGCCCGGTCCGACGTCCGTGCGCCCCCGGCTCATCCACCGAGGTCCATCAGCTCGATCCGCACCCCGTCCGGGTCGGTGCAGTACACGAAGTCGAGGGCCGAGCCTCCGAGGTCGAAGGTCGTCCGGGTGCCCCGCACCACGGTCCCGCCCAGCGCCTCGACCCGACCGGCCACCGCCGACACGTCGTCCACCCGGAACGAGAGGTGGGTGAGCCCGAGCCGGTTCATCGGGCGCCGGGCGCCGTCACCCGTGGTCCCCGGCTCCACGAAGTCGAGGAGCTCGAGGGTCACCCCGTCGCGTCGCACCATCCGGGACCGCAGTCGGACGCCCTCGATCTCCATCAGGGCGGCGAACTCCTCCCCCACCTCGTGGTCGGCCACCTCCGCGAAGCCGAGACCGTCGCAGTAGAACCGGAGGGACGCCTCGAGGTCGGAGACGCAGACACCGAGATGGGAGAAGGTGCTGCTCACGGCGACCCGGCAGGACCCGTGCCACCGTCGTGGCCGGTCGTCGACCCGGTCGGGTCCCCCGCTCCCGTCACGCCCGTCCCGCCCGTCGGGGCCCGCCCGCCGGTCGGCCCGCGCCCGTCGACGCCGGCCCGCCCGGCGGTGCCGGTGGCCCGGGTGGCGGGCAGCCGGTGGCGCACGAAGTTCCCCGCGGCCACGACGGTGCGGCGCCCCGCGTCCGACCACGGCATGAGGATGGGGTACACGTGGAACATGCCCGGCTCCTCGTGGATCTCGGCGTCGACGTCGGCCTCGTCGAGGTGGAACGAGAAGTGGCGGATGGCGTCGCGGAAGATCTCGTCGCCACCGATGGACACGAACGTGGACGGCCATCCGCTGAGGTCCTGTGACACGGCCGAGACCAGCGGCGAGGAGGGGTCCACGCCGTGCAGGTACGCCGTCGTCGGGATGTTCCACGGCAGGATGTCGCTCTTGGCGTTCTGGCGGACCGACGGGCAGTCGAACTCCAGGCTGACCTCGGGCGAGAAGAGGACGGCACCGGCCACGGGCAGCTGTTCGGCGCGGATCTCCGCGGCCACCAGCGTCGTCACCAGGCCCCCGCCACTCGAGTCGCCGGCCACGACGAGACTCCTCGCGTCCACCCCCGATCCCAGCAGGCCGTGGAGGGCGGCTGCGGCGTCCTCGAGGTCGGCCGGGAAGGGGAACTCCGGAGCCAGGCGCAGGTCGGGCACGAAGACGTCACATCCGGTGTGCCGGGCCAGCGCCGCCACGAAGACGCTGTACATCCGGGGCGAGGTGCCGACGTAGCCGCCGCCGTGGAGGTAGAGGATGGTGCCTCCCGACCGGTCGGACCGCGGACGGAACCACTCGCCCAGGACCCCGCCCACCGAGTCGTCCTCGTGGTCGACCCCGCGTACCTGGACGAACGGCGTCAGCACGACCCCGCACAGGTCGTCGAGAAAGAGCTCGACGGAACGGAACTGGTCGATCGGCAACGACGTCGAGTACCCCATGAACGTGCGCATGACCTCGCGGGTCGTCACCACGGCCACGTTGTGGGCCACGTTGCCCCGGCCCTGCCACGGCCGGCGGAGTGGCACGTGGGCCAGACCCACGCCTATCTGACCGAGCAGGCCGGCCAGGTCGGTCACGGCGACCGGCCACGTGGACCGCTCCACGCCCGGACGCCTTCCCATCACCACCCGGGATCTCCTCGCATCACGCGCCCAGCCTACGACCGCGGCGCGGTGCGCAGTGACCCGATGGTCACGCCATCCGCCCGCCCCGGCGGGTCGGACGGGCACCGTCGCGCCAGCCGTCCACCGCCCGGGACCGCCGCTCGCGCCGGAGGGCCGGCTTCCGGGTCGGGCCGGCTTCCGGGTCAGGCCGGCTCGGCGGCCAGCGTGGCTCCGAGGCGCAGCAGCTGGTCCGTGGCACCGCCGAGAGTCAGTTCGATGTGCTTGGTGTTGAGGAAGAACCGGTGCAGCGGGTACTCCCGATCGACCCCGACGCCGCCGTGGAGGTGGACCGCAGCGTGGACGACACGCTGGCCGCCGTCGGCCGCCCAGAACTTGGCCACCGCGATCTCCTTGTCGGCGGGCAGTCCCTCGGCCAGGCGCCAGGCGGCCTGCCAGGCGGTCAGCCGGATGGCCTCGGCGTCGACGTAGGCGTCGGCCGCGCGCTGGCCCACGGCCTGGAACGTGGCGATCGGCTTGCCGAACTGCTCCCGGGTCTTCGTGTACTCGGCCATGAGGGCGACCGAGGCGGTGGCCGCACCGGCCTGGACCAGGGCGAGAGCCGTGGTGCTGTGCTGCACGAGCCACTCGATGACGGCCGGGCCGTCGGCCACCGAGCTGAGTAGTGCGTCGGGCCCCACGGTCACCCCGGACAGGGTGAGCAGGCCCTCGGGCTGGCCGTTGTTGGCCGTCTGGCGCTCGACGGACAGGCCGGCGGACTGCATCGGGACGATGAAGACGGCCGTTGCGGCGGGCTCGATGCGGGCGGTGACCAGAACGGCGTCGGCCACCGTGCCCGACGGGACGCAGGCCTTCACGCCGTTCAGCGCCCAGCCGTCGCCGGAGGGTTCCGCCACCGTCGACGGCGACGCGGTCGAGCCGCCGAGCTCGACGAGGGCGGTGGTCAGCACCGTCTCGCCGGAGACCACGCCCGGCAGCCAGTGCTGGCGCTGCTCGGCGGAGCCGAAGCGGGCGATGGCCGGAGCGGCGGCGGCCAGGGTCTCGACCACCGGCACGTAGGCGGCGGTGCGGCCGGCGGCCTCGGCCACCAGGCCCGTCTCGAGGAAGCCGAGGCCGGCGCCGCCCACCTCCTCGGGAAGCGAGATGCCGAGCAGTCCGGCGGAGGCGAGTTCGGCCCAGAGCTTGCGATCGAAGTGGTCGCCGTCGGGTTCCAGCTCGAGCTCCCGTAGGCGCTCCTGGGTCGACAGATCGGTGAAGATGCGGTCCGCCAGCTCGCGGACGGCGTCCTGCTCCTCGCTGAATGAGAAGTCCATGGTGTGTGCTCTCCCTCTCGGTGGTGACGGTCCGGACTACCGCAGCGACCGGGGCATGCCCAGGCCGAAGATGGCGATCAGGTCCCGCTGGATCTCGTTGGTGCCGCCGCCGAAGGTCAGGATGACCAGGCTCCGCCCGTACATCTCGAGCCGTCCGGCCAGCACGGCCTCGGGCGACCCCTTGGCCAGGTAGCCGGCCTGCCCGACGATCTCCATCATCAATTTGAAGGCCTCGAGGTAGAACTCGGTGCCGAAGACCTTGATGGTCGACGCGTCGGCCACGTCGAGGTGGCCCTGGGTGGCGGTCCACGCCACCTTCCAGTTGATGAGGCGCAGGAACTCGAGCCGGGCGTAGATACGGGCCAGGTGGACCTGGACCCATTCCTGGTCGATGACCCGGCGGCCGTCGGCCAGCTTGGTCGACTGGGCCCACGTCCGGACGTCGTCCAGGGCCCGCTCGATGATGCCCGGGGCGCACAGCGTGACCCGCTCGTGGTTGAGCTGGTTGGTGATCAGCGTCCACCCCTGGTTCTCGCCCCCGACCAGGTTGGCCGCGGGCACCCGGACGTCCTCGTAGAACGTGTAGTTGATGTTGTGGTCGCCGGTCAGGCGCATCGGCACCACCTTGATGCCCGGCGTATCCATCGGGACGATGAACATCGAGATGCCCTTGTGCTTGGCCGCTTCGGGGTCGGTGCGGGTGGCCAGCCAGATGTAGTCGGCGTCACCGGCCAGCGACGTGAAGATCTTCTGGCCGTTGATGACGTACTCGTCACCGTCCCGCACGGCCTTGGTCTGCAGCGAGGCGAGGTCGGTGCCCGACCCGGGCTCGGTGTAGCCGATGCAGAAGTGGATGTCGCCGGCCAGGATCTTCGGGAGGAAGAACTCCTTCTGCTCCTGGGTGCCGAACTGCATGATGGTCGGGCCCACCGTGTTGACGGTGAGCATGGGCACCGGGGCCCCGGCCCGCATCGACTCGTCGAAGAAGATGAACTGCTCGATCGGACCCTTGCCCTGCCCACCCCACTCCTTGGGCCAGCCGATGCCGAGCCAGCCGTCCGAGGCCATCTGCTTGACCACCCTGCGCATGTCGGAGCCGATGCCGTGCCCCCGGTGGAGCTGCTCCTGGACCTCGGGGGTGAGGAGCTTGTCGTAGTACTCGCGCAACTCGTTGCGGAGCGCCTGATGCTCCTCGGTGTAGCCGATCTCCATGGGGTCCCTCCCGGTCCGGTGCGTCCGCCGGCGGGCGGTCCGTCACGACTAGAACACGTTACATTCGCCCACCTCCGGGCGCCACCGTCCGGACGGGCACCCGGTACGCTCCCCTCGGTGCGGCACCACATGCCACGCTGCCGCTTGGGTTACTATCCGGTAAGTTGGGGCCGGAGGGGGCCGCAGGAGCGGCACCCGACGAGTTGAATTGCCCGCCGTGCCCACCGCCGGCACCCGGCACCGGTCACGACCGGCAGCACCACCATCGAGCCAGACCAACACCATGCGGCCCCGGCCGCCTGTCAGCGAGGAGCACCACATGCCCGAAGCAGTCATCGTCGCCACCGGCCGGACCCCGATCGGCCGGGCCAACAAGGGCTCGCTCGTCGAGTGCCGCCCCGACGATCTCGCCGCCCTGGTGATCCGTGAGGTCCTGGCCAAGGTCCCGAACCTCGACCCGCAGCTGGTCGAGGACGTCATCCTCGGCTCCGGCCAGCCCGCCGGCGAAGCCGGCTACAACATCGGTCGCGTCGCCGCCATCCTCGCCGGCCTGCCCGACGTGCCCGGCGTGACCGTCAACCGCTACTGCTCGTCGTCGCTGCAGACCATCCGGATGGCGGCGCACGCCATCCGGGCCGGCGAGGGCGACGTGTTCGTCGCCGCCGGCGTCGAGACGGTCAGCCGCTACATGCACGGCGCCGCCGACGTCGGCCCCCACAATGCGTTGTTCGCGGAGGCCGAGGCCCGCACCGTGGCCCGCACGCCGGCCGCCGGTGCGCCGTGGTCGCCCCTCGAGGGCGCCTTCCCCGACGTGTACATCGCCATGGGCCAGACGGCCGAGAACGTCGCCGAATTCAAGGGCGTTACCCGCGAGGAGCAGGACGAGTTCGCCGTCGAGTCCCAGCACCGCGCCGTGGCCGCCCAGGAGTCGGGCTTCTTCGAGCGGGAGATCATCCCCGTCACCCTCGCCGACGGTACGGTCGTGACCAAGGACGACGGTCCCCGTGCCGGCACCACCCTCGAGAAGCTGGCCGAGCTGAAGCCGGTCTTCCGGGAGGGCGGCACGATCACCGCCGGCAACGCCTGCCCGCTCAACGACGGCGCCGCCGCGGTGGTGGTGATGAGCGACACCAAGGCCAAGGAGCTCGGCATCACGCCTCTGGCCCGCATCGTGGCCAGCGGCGTCACCGGCCTCAATCCCGAGATCATGGGCCTCGGCCCGGTCGAGGCGATCAAGCAGGTCCTGCGCCGGGCCGACATGACCATCGGCGACATCGACCTGGTGGAGATCAACGAGGCCTTCGCCGCCCAGGTCGTCCCGTCGGCCAAGGAGCTCGGCATCAGCCGCGACAAGCTGAACGTGAGGGGCGGGGCCATCGCCCTCGGCCACCCCTTCGGCCAGACCGGTGCCCGCATCATGACCACGCTGCTCAACGCCCTCGAGGACACCGGCACGACCTTCGGCCTCGAGTCGATGTGCGTCGGCGGTGGCCAGGGCATGGCCATGATCGTCGAGCGCCTCTCGTAGGTCGCACCGCTCCCCGGGAGCGCCTCCTGGTCGGACGGCCGGAGAGGCGGCACCATCGCAGCGGCACGACAGCCGTGGACCCCACGTCCACGGCTGTCGTCGCGTCCGGGAGGAGTCGGCCGGATCCGTGGGCCGACTACCGCTCGAGCAGCGGCGCCGACGGGTCGCGCACGGTGCGGCCCGCCAGCTTGGCCCTGCGCCAGGCGATGCCCGACAGGGCCTCGAGCACGATGCGGTTGCTGAGGAAGGCGGTGACCTCGGCGTGGTCGAAGGGCGGCGACAGCTCCACCACGTCCACCCCGCACAGTGGCAGCTCCATGGCGATCCGCCGCACGGCATCGAGCAGCTCGCGGGCGCTGAGTCCGCCCGGCTCCGGTGTCCCGGTGGCCGGCGCCGAACCGGGGTCGACCACGTCCACGTCGACGGACAGGAAGACGGCGTCGCAGTCGTCCAGTGCGACGGCGAAGGCCTCGGTCAGGCACTCGTCGAGGCCGCGGTTCACCACCTCGGTCATCTCGTAGCTGCGCATGCCCTGTCGGGCCATCCAGTCCAGCGTCTCCGGCTCGGGCCAGTAGCCACGGAGGCCGACCTGGAGGAACCGGTCGCCCCGGACCGCTCCCGACTCGATGAGCCGGCGCATCGGCGTGCCGTGACCCACCAGGAGCCCGAACTGCTCGTTGGCCGTGTCGGCATGGGCGTCGAAGTGGATCATCGACACCCGGCCCCAGCCGATGTGGCGGGCGCAGCCCGTGGCGTCGGGAAAGGCGATCGTGTGGTCGCCGCCGAGCACGATGGGGATGGCCCCGCTCCTGGCGACGGTCTCGACGGCCGCCTCGAGCCGGGCACACGACAGGTCGGTGGCGCCCGACGGCATCTCGACGTCGCCCACGTCGACCACGCCGAGCTCGACCAGCGGATCGAGGCCCAGCGCCAGGCTGGGCCGCATCCCGTCGTGGGGCAGGTAGTCGGTGAAACGGATGGCCTGAGGGCCGAAGCGGCAGCCCGAACGGTGGCTCGTGCCCCCGTCGAAGGGCGCACCGATGATCACGGCACCGGCACCGGCGAAGCTGGAGGGGTCCTCGAGGTCGGCGGCCGGCACTCCTGCGAAGGTGGCGTCGGGCCCGTACATGTTGCCTAGCCGCATCGGGTCTCCTCGCAGGTCACGGCCACAATCGGCGGCCGACGCCCCACCCTATCGGCGGCCGCAGCCGCGCCGCGGTGAGGCACACCGTCGGGCCGTTGGACCGACGGGGAGGCGACGCTCAGTCGGCCACTTCCTCGATGGCGTACTCGGGGCAGTTGGCGATGGCCAGGCGGGCCTTGTCCTCCAGCTCGGGAGGCACCGTACCGTCGCCCACCACCGACGACAGCCCGTAGTCGTCGACCGAGAACAGCTCGGGAGCGAGCCCGTAGCACCGGGCGTGGCCGGTGCACTTGTCTTCGATGACGCGGATCTTCACGGGAACACCACCGGCACGCTGCGGGGGCCGCGGACCTGACCACCGGCCCAGGTCACCTCCGCCCCGTCCTCGATGCGGAACTCGGGGATGCGACGCAACCACTCCTCGATGGCCACCCGCAGCTCCATCCGGGCCAGGTTGGAGCCGGCACAGCGGTGGATGCCGGAGCCGAAGGCCACGTGGCGGTTGTGGGCCCGGTCGAGAATGACCTTGTCCGGGTCCTCGAACGCCTCGGGGTCCCGGTTGGCGGCGGGGAAGTTCATCAGGACCTTGTCGGCCGGCTTCATCGGGCAGCCCTCGAACTCGACCTCCGAGGTCACCACCCGGGCCATGGTCACCGGCGAGTACGCCCGCAGCAGCTCCTCGATGGCCAGCGGCATGGCCTCGGGGTCCGTGGCCAACGTCTTGGCGTCCTCGGGGTGGGTGGCCAGGTGCCACAGCGACGAGCCGATGGCGCTCCACGTGGTGTCGACCCCGGCGATCAGGGTGATGGCGGCGATGCCCAGCACCACCGCGTCCTCGAGCGGCTGACCGTCCTGCTCGGTCTGGAGGAGGGCGCTCAGCAGGTCGTCGCCCGGCTCGTGCCTCCGTCGCTCCAGCTCGGTGACGAAGTACTCGATCAGGGCGAGGGTGCCCTCGCGGCGCCGCTCCTCGTCGTCGGCGAACTCGAGCACGGCCCGTACCCAGCCGGTGAAGGTGTCCGACAGCGACTCGGGCACGCCCAGGATCGAGGCGATCACCCGTACCGGGATCTGCTGGGCGTAGTCGGACGCGGCGTCGGCCCGGCCGTCGGCCAGGAACCCGTCAATCAGGCGGTTGCACAGGTCGCGGGTCATGGCCTCGTAGCTCTCGACGTTGCGGTGCGAGAACCACGGCAGCAGCAGGCGCCGGGTCCAGGTGTGCATCGGCGGGTCGACCGAGATGGGCGGCACGCCGTAGGGCAGCACCGGCTCGTCGGGCTCCTCGCCGGTGAAGGGGATGACGACGATGTCGAGCGAGCTGAAGTGCTCGATATCGTGGGCAAGGGCCACCACGTCCTTGTACGTCGTAGGCAGCCACGTGCTGCCCCGTCGGTCGGTGTGGGCCACCGGGCAGGTCTGGCGCAGGTCGTCCCAGATGCGGAACGGATCGTTCACGTAGTCGGGACTGAGGACGTCGAAGTCGGTGTCCCACCGCTCCACCGGTTGCACGTCGGTCATCGGTCACCTCACTGGTCGGGAGCGACAAACGATCGCTCGTTGTCGCATTGTTGCATGCGAGGAAGTCCTCGTGGAGTCCAGGTCCGCTTCGGCCCGTCGGCCCAGCTCAGCGGCTTCCGGGCACCCGCCGATCAACGATGCAACTAAAGGGTGCGTCCTACGGCGGAGGGCACTCCGGCGCACGCACCCAGGAGGGCGGCTGTCGCCCACCATGTCCCTTCCCGGTCCGATGCCCCCGGACGGCCTGACCGCCCGCCCGCATCCCCGGCGACGCGGGCGTCAGATGGTGAGCCCGCCGTCCACGGACAGCACGGCCCCGGTCGTGTACGACGACTCGTCCGAGGCCAGGAAGGCGATGGAGGCGGCGACCTCGGCCGGGGTCGAGAACCCCATCGGGCTCATCAACCGCTTGAGCTGGCGCGGGTCGGCGTCCTCGGGCAGCCCGAACGAGCCCAGCAGCGGGGTGTCGGTCCCGCCGGGGGCGACGACGTTGGCCCTGACCCCCTTGCCGAGGTACTCGGCGGCCAGGGCCTTGGTGAACATCAGTACTCCGGCCTTCGAGGCGCAGTAGGCGGCGGAGTAGGCCTGGCCCATGAGGGCGGTGTTGGAGGCCACGTTGACGATGGCCCCACCGTGCTCGAGGAGGTGGGGAAGGGTGGCCCGGCACACCAGGAACGGTCCCGTCAGGTTCACGCCCAGGATCCGCTGCCACTGCTCGAACGGCATCTCCTGGGTGTTGTAGAACCCGCCGATCCCGGCCACGTTGCACACCACCCGCGGCGGTCCGAGATCGGCCACGACCGAGGCGACCGTGGCCTCGACCGACTCCTCCGAGGTGACGTCACAGGTGTACGCCAGCGCGGTCCCGCCCTCCTCGGCGATCCCGGCCACCGTCTGGGTCACGGCGTCCGAGGACACGTCGAGGGCGGCCACCGCCGCCCCCTCGGCGGCCAGGCGCCGGGCCGTACCCCGCCCGATGCCCGAGCCGGCCCCGGTGACGATGGCCACCCGACCCTCGAACCGCCGGACCAGGAACCCCTCGAGGACGGCGTCGGCGGCGTCGTGCTCCTCACCTCCCCGTCCGAGGGTGATCCCCTCGCTGCGTACCGGGCTCATGCCTGCTCCTCGTCGTTCGTCTTCGCCGGCGCGAACCGTTCGCGCAGCGTGTGCTTCAGGATCTTGCCCGCCGGATTGCGCGGCACCTCGTCGACCAGCTCGAGCTGTTCGGGCACGGCGTTGACCCGGAGTCCCCGGCCGCGGAGGTACTCCCCCATGGTGGCGAAGTCGAAGCTCCGGCCCTCGGCCACGGCCACCACCGCGCAGGCCCGCTCCCCCGTCTTCGGGTCGGGCAGCCCGATCACGGCCACGTCGGCGACGGAGGGATGGCCGTACAGGAGGTCCTCCACCTCCTTGGCGGAGATGTTCTCACCGTGGCGGATGATCACGTCCTTGAGCCGGCCGGTGATGGTGACGAAGCCCTCGGCGTCGACGGTCCCGAGGTCGCCCGTGCGGAAGTACCCCTCGTCGTCGAAGGCCTCGGCGTCGAGCGACGGGTCGAGGTAGCCGCGGATGACTTGGGGGCCCTTGACGCGGATCTCGCCCTCCTCACCGGGGCCGGCCCGGCGCCCGTCGAGGGTCACGACGATCAGCTCGACCCCGGGCGTCGGGCGGCCCTCCGTGTCGGCCAGCTTCTGGTCCGGGTCGGTGGTCGTGGCCATGACGACGATGGGAGCCTCGGTCAATCCGTAGCCCGAGACGACACCCACCCCGCCGATCTCGGCCTTCACGTCGTGGTGCAGCTGCGGCGGCTTGGGCGCCCCGCCGCCGGTTGCCGACCGGATGGCCGGGAAGAGGGGTCGGTCGGGACGTGCCCGCTGAGCCGCCAGGTAGGCCAGGTGGAACGGCGTGCCCGAGCCGGCCACCGTGACGCCGTTGTCGGCCAGGAACGCCGGCGTCCCGACGGGGTCGAAGGACTCGGTGACGAGCAGTGTGCACCCGGTGAGCAGCGAGGCGATCAGCCAGCCGATGCCCCCGATGTGGGTGAACGGGAACACGAGGGCGGACACGTCGTCGGACCGGAGGTCGAGGCACTCGGACATGGCGACCGCCGAGGCCATCACGGTCAGATCGGTGTGGGTGGCGCCCTTCGGGTCGGCGGTGGTGCCCGACGTGTAGAAGAGCCAGCGCACCGGCGCGTCGGCCGCGGATGCCGCGGTCGGCCCCACCGGGGGGAGCAGCGACGGGTCGGCGTCGGGCAGGGCACGGTCCACGACCAGCACCCCGAGCCCCGGCCGGTCGGCCGCCAGCTCCCGGGCCATGGCCTCGAAGTCGAAGCCGCGGTACACGGTCGGCACGATGAGGAGCGAGGCCCCGCTCTGTTCGGTGATGAACCCGACCTCGCGGTGACGGTAGATGGGGATCAGCGGGTTCTGCCGAGCACCCAGGCGGGCCAGCGCTCCCACCAGCACCAGTGACTCGTTCCAGGTGGGGAGCTCCCAGCTCACACTGGTGCCCGCCCCGACCCCGTGCTCGGCAGCCAGCCCGGCGGCCGCCCGGAGGCAGGCGTCCCGGTAGCCGGCGAAGGTCAGCTCCGCGCCGGTGTCCTCGTGGGCCAGGACGGCGTCCGGGGTGGCCGCGGCCCGGGCCTCGACCATCTCCCAGAGCGTGGGTGCGAAGACCCAGCCCCGGGCGGCGGCCCGCTGTTCCATCCGTGCCGTTGCGTCGTCGTCCATGCTCGTCTGCGCTCCTGATGTCGTTCGTCCGGTGGTCGCCGGTGTGATCGTTGCGGTCCGGCCGTGCCGGTCGGGGGTGCCGGTACCGGGGGTGCCGGTACCGGGCGTGTCCGTCGGGCTACCGGTCCGCCCACAACTGGTCGGTGTAGGTGTCCGTGCCGGGCACCGTGCCGACGAAGGCCGAGGCCCACAGCACCGTGCCGACCCCTGCCGACTCGACCGCCTGGCCGAGCGGTGCGAAGACCTCATCGAAGCTGCCGGTCGGATCCTCGTCGACGAAGCACAGCAGGAGGACCCGGTCGTCCACCTTCTCGTCGCGGGGCACGTCACCGGGGGCGTCGGCGAGCAGGGGCAGCGGACTGAACCCGAGCACGACGGCCACCGGGGAGCCCTCCACGGCCCCGGGAAGGTACTTGCCGCGCACCCAGGCCGACAGCTCGGCGCCGGTGGTGCCGGGCGCGGGCTCGAGGTGGACCGAGACCATCCCGGCGAACCGGTGGTCCAGCGTCAGCTCGGCCGGGACGCCGTCGGCATCGCGCCCAGCTCCCACTCGAACCGGTACAGGCCGGTGTGGACATGGTCGCGGTGCTCGAACATGCGGCCGGCGGCGTGCAGGACGTTGACCTGGTCGACGGCCCACCGGTTCCACTCGTCGTGGTGACCGTCCAGCACGTAGTAGACGCCCAGGTAGCTGCCGGTCTGCGGATCGGCCACCAGGGCCTCCTCGCCCGTCGGGTACCGGAGGTCCTTCAGCGGGGCGGTGGCCACGAACCGGGCGCCGGCGAAATTGAAGGCACCGATCTGGCAGCCCGCGTAGAAGTGGTCCCGCTCGTACCAGCGGTTGTAGTCGACCTCGTGGCCCCGGTGCGGCTCCACCAGGGTGTAGAGGAGGGTGCCGATCCGGATGGGGTCGTCGGTGACGCCCCCTTGGGCGGGTGTCGAGTTGCCGGTCATGGCGCGTGTGCTCCGTTCGTGTCCAGGGCGGCCCGGTCGGCCAGGGCCCTCTTGTCTACCTTCATCATCGACGTCAGGGGGAGGTGGTCGAGGACCACCACCCGATCGGGTGCCTTGTAGTCGGCCAGGGTCGCCCGGGCCCGCCCGCGCAGGTCGGCCAGGAGCGCGTCCGGATCGGGATCGACACCCGGCGCGGGCACCACGAAGGCCACGCCGATCTCCCCCAGCACCGGGTCGGGCACTCCGACGACGGCCACCTGATCGACGTCGGGGTGGTCGCCGAGGACCCCTTCCACCTCGGCCGGGTACACGTTGTAGCCACCCCGGATGTAGAGCTCGTTGGCCCGGCCCACGAGGTGCAGGCGCCCGTCGTCGTCCAGGAAGCCGAAGTCCCCGGTGGTGAGCCAGCCGTCGCCGTCGAGCACGGACCCGGTGGTGTCCCGGTCGAGAACGAGGCCGGCGGCCCCGGGCCCGGTCGGCGGGCGGCCCCAGTAGCCCCGCATCACCGCAGCTGACCGCAGGCGCACCCGACCGACCTCGCCGGTGGGCACCGGGTCTCCCGCCTCGTCGGCCACGACCAGGGAGACGCCGGGCACCGGTCGGCCGACCGAGGTGGCAACGGCCTCGTCCGGGTCGCCCGGCACGGTGCCGGTCCCGAGCGAGGCCTCCGTCGAGGTGTAGCGGACCACCACCGGGACCCCCAGGGCCGCTCGCACCGCCGCCACCAATTCGGCCGGGACCCGCGAGGCGCCGGTCCCGGCGATCCGCAGCGACGACAGGTCGGCGTCGGCCAGTTCGGGCCGGGCCAGCACCAGCGCCCACTGGGTCGGCACACCCTGGGCCACGGTGATGCGCTCGGCCACCATGACGGGGACGGCGTCGGCCGCCCGCCACGGCGTGGGGGTGATGACCGTGGTCACCCCGTTGGCCGCCTCGTCCCAGACACGGGTCATCGACCCCACGTGGGCGAAGGGCAGGGGCGACAGGCGACGGTCGCCCGCCTCCGACAGCACGTCGGTCCCGGCGGCGACCGCCCGCAGGTTGTCGTGATCGAAGACGGCACCCTTCGGCAGTCCGGTGGTCCCACTGGTCCACACGACAGCGACGGGATCTGATGGAAGGAGCACCGGCCATGCGCCCGGCGGGGGACCGTCCGCGGCGGCCAGGCACGCCGTCCGGGCCAGGACGTTGCCGGCGGGCCCGGGCGGCGGCTCGAGTCCGTCGTCGACGATCGTCACGACCGGACGGGTCCGCTCCAGGATCGACGTGACCTCAGGCCCGCCGAGGCGCAGGTTGATCCCCGACGTGATGGCCCCGAGCCGGACGGCCGCGGAGTAGCAGACCATGTAGTCGATGGAACTGGGCAGCAGCAGGCAGACCACGGATCCGGGTCCCACCCCGTGGCGGTCCATCTCCCCGGCCACGCCGTCGGCGGCGCGGTCCCAGGCGGCGAACGTGAGTGCGCGGCGGGGCCGGCCGTCGGTCGCCGGTTCCACGTAGGCCTCGACCTCGGCGTTGTCCCGGGCGGCGGCGCGCAGCACGTCGACCAGCGTGGCGTGCTCCCCCTCGATCTGACGCGCCGTCATATCGGTGGCGACTGTACCAGTGCGCCACAGGGCGGATGCCGTGGGCCGGCTGCGCCTGCCGGGTCGGCGGGTCGGTGGGTCGGTGGGTCGGTGAAGGTCTGTGGGTCGGTGGGTCGGCGGGTCGGCGGGTCGGCGGGTCGGTGAAGGTCTGTGGGTCGGTGGGTCTGGGAGGTCGGTGGGTCGGTGGGTCGGCGGGTCTGGGAGGTCGGTGGGTCGGTGGGTCGGCGGGTCTGGGAGGTCGGTGGGTCGGTGGGTCGGCGGGCAGGCGGGTCGGTGAAGGTCTGTGGGTCGGCGGGTCTGGGAGGTCGGTGGGTCGGCGGGTCGGCGGGTCTGAAGGGCGGCACGGCCGCCGGGTGGTCGGGTCCGCACGGCGCCGCGGTCGGTGGGTGGCCCGGGAGGCCGGGCGGCCGGTCGTGGACCTTCCCCGGGTGCCTGGGTAGCCTCTCGCCGATGGGCCGGACCGTTCGACCGGCCCCCAGTCAGAGGAGGATCGACCGTGGACTTCGTCGTCAAGGGGACCGTGCTTCCCGTGCTGGAGGCGACGTTGCAACCCGGCGAGACCCTCATCTCGACCCACGGCGATCTCGGGTGGATGACGTCGAGCATCCAGCTCAGCCAGACGACCGGCGGCAAGGGGTTCTTCAAGGCGGCCAAGCGGGCGGTCGGCGGGGCCGGCCTGTTCCTCACCCGCTACACGTCCGAAGGCGGTCCGGGCACGGTCGTCTTCCCGGCCAAGCTGCCCGGCAACATCATCAGCGTCGACGTGACCCCCCAGCAGTCGTACTTCGTCCATCGCTCGGGCTTCCTGTGCGGGACCGACGGCATCGAGGCGTCCGTGGCCATGCAGCAGAAGCTCGGAGGTGCCTTTCTGGGCGGGATGGGCTTCTTCCTGCAGCACCTCACCGGCCAGGGCCAGGCGTGGCTCGAGCTCTCGGGTGAGATGTTCGCCTACGACCTCGAGCCCGGCATGACCATGCGCGTCCACCCGAGCCACGTCGGCGCGTTCACGGAGGGTGTGGACTTCTCGATCGCCACCATTCCCGGTATCGCCAACAAGATGTTCGGTGGCAACGGCTTCTTCGTGGCCACCCTCACGGGCCCGGGGCGGATCTGGCTCCAGTCCATGAGCATCAGCGAGCTGGCGGCCGAGGTCGGCGACTACCTGCCCGGCGACAGTTCGGGCGGGGGCGGTGGTGGTGGCTTCAACCTCAGCGGAGGGATCAGCTCCATCCTCGGGAACTGATCCCGGGAGCTGCGGACGGTCCGGCCGCATCCGGTCGTCGGTAGTGCAGCCAGCCGTTGCTCCCGAGGTTGGTCTCGACCCGCTGCTCCTGCGGCGCCCGACCCTCGATCACCGGCTCGTAGGTGAAGATCAGATGGCCGCCCTGCGCCCCCATGCGGCGGACCCCGTCGAGCAGTCCGGGCAGGCCGGGAACGAATTCGAAGCCGCCGATGACCGTGACCACATCGAACCCCCCGGGGCCGTCCACGAAGGCGCGGAGGTCGGCCCGGATGGCCGTTGCGTCGGGGACCAGTTCCTTTGTCCGGTCAACCATGGTGGCGGCCAGCTCCACGCCGACCAGCTCGGCACCGGGCAGCGCGCGGCGTAGCTCGGCCGACGTGGCGCCCGTGCCACAGGCCAGGTCCACCGCCCGCCGCACCGGATCGGCGTCGGCCAGCGCACCGACGACCCTCCCGTTGAGCCGCCAGCCCGACTGGCGGGCCTCCTCGTCGTAGTCGTCACCGAACTGCTCGAAGTAGACCCGGGCCCGGTGCGATCGCGGCTCCGGGCGATCGGCGGGACCGCACCGACCGGCGGCTCCGGGGTGGGGCCGGTAGCCTGGGCCGACGGCAGGTGGCGGCCCTGTCCCGAGCGAGACGAGGCCTGTTGACCGAAGGACCCGATGGTGCCGTGGGGCTCGCCGCCCCGCCCACGACCCTCAAGCCGGTCATCGATGTACTCCCCCAAGCGGTCTACGACAATCCGACCTGGCGGGGCATGGCCTACTTCTGGCGGGACGCGGCCATGTACGTCGCCCTGCTGGTGCTCCTCGTCGTGGTCAGCAACGTGTTCGCCGTGGTCGCCCTCGAGGTCGCCATGGGCCTGGTGGTCTCCGCGCTGTTCGTCGTCGGGCACGACGCCGCCCACGGCGCCCTGTTCTCCTCCAAGCGCCGCAACTCGACCGTGGCGCACATCGCCATGCTGCCGAGCTTCCACGTCTACGAGGGCTGGGTGCTGGGTCACAACCGCGTCCACCACCCCTACACGGTCCGGCAGGGCTACGACTTCGTGTGGCACCCCACGACACCGCAGCAGTTCGCCGAGCTCGGCTGGTGGCGTCGGACGCTGCACCGGTTCGAGTGGTCGTGGCTCGGCGGTGGCACGTACTACGCCCACCAGGTCTGGTGGAAGAAGATGATGACGGGACCGAACCCGGCGCGGTGGGTCAAGGCCATCCGACGTGACAGGTGGATCGTCGCCGCGTTCATCGCCGGCATGCTCGCCCTGTTCACGCTGGTCGGCCTGGTCCGGGGCGACTCGCCCGCCGGCGTGCTGTGGCTCGACGCCCGCACCGTACTGCTCCCGTTCGTCGGTTTCGCCTACCTGATCGGCACCGTGGTGCACGTCCAGCACATCGCCCCGGACATCCGGTGGTGGCGCAAGGACAGCTGGAACAAGTTCAAGGCCCAGATGGAGGGGACCACGGTGCTGCGGGTGCCGAGAGGCGTGAACTTCTTCCTGCACTGGATCATGGTCCACGTCCCCCACCACGTGGACGTGCGGGTCCCCATGTACCACCTCGAGGAGGCGGCGGCGGCCATCGAGACGGCGTTCCCGGGAACGGTCATCGACAAGCCGCTCCGGTTCGGCGACTACGTGGCCAACACCCGGGCCTGCAAGCTCTACGACTTCGACGCCGGTCGGTGGATGACCTATGCCGAGGGCCGCCGGAGTCTCCCCGGGGCGTAGCCCGGCAGGGCGGCGGCGCCGACCGTCCCTCCGGCCCGACGTCGACCGGGACCAACGGCCCTGGTCGGGCGCGGGCCACGGCCCTAGGGTTCGGTCAGCACCGACCGGGGGAGACCGGACATGGACAGGCTGAGCGCACTCGACGCGGAGTTCCTGCACCTCGAGGACGGATCCGTCCACCTGGCCATCGCCGGGGCCTGCGTGTTCGCCGACCCGCCGCCGGACGTGTCCGACATCGAGGCGCTCATCGCCTCGAAGCTGCACCTCATCCCCCGCTACCGCCAGCGCGTCCGCACGGTGCCCTTCGAGCTGGGCCGGCCCGTATGGGTCGACGACCCCGACTTCGACCTCGGGTACCACGTGCGCCACACCGCGCTCCCCTCCCCCGGCGACGACGCCACCTTCCGGCGCCTCATGGGCCGGCTGATGTCCCAGGACCTCGACCGCGACCGCCCGTTGTGGGAGGCCTGGCTGGTGGAGGGCCTGGGCGGTGGGCGGTGGGTCCTGGTCTTCAAGGTCCACCACTGCATGGTCGACGGCATCGCCGGCGTCGGGCTGCTGACCGCGCTGCTCGACCCCAGCCCGGACACCCCCGTGGGCGCGCCCGAGCCGTGGTCGCCGTCGGCCGAGCCACCCGGCGCGGCCAAGGTCCTCGACGCCTGGGGCGGACTGGCCGGCGACCTGGCCGGCATGGCCCGCTCCGTGCCCGGGTCGGTGGCCCATCCGCTGCGGACCCTGCGGTCGGTCGCCTCGACGGCGGCCGGGACGGTCCGGCTGACCGAGCGCCTGGCACCCACGCGGGCGCTCTCGATCGAAGGGCCGGTGGGCCCCCATCGGGTGTGGGCCGATGCCTCGGCCCCGTTCGCCGCCGTCACGTTGGTGCGCACCGCGTTCGGGGGGACCGTGAACGACGTCGTCCTCGCCGCGGTGTCCGGGGGCTACCGGGCGCTGCTCGCCTCCCGGGGCGACGACGTGGACACGGCGACGGTGCGATCGCTCGTCCCCGTGTCCACCCGCGGCGAGGACGCCAGGGGCGTGCCCGACAACCGGGTGTCGGCCCTCTTCATCGACCTGCCCGTCCACGTGGAGGATCCGATCGGACGCCTCGAGCTGGTCCGGGCCCAGATGGACGAGCTCAAGAGCTCCGGGATCGCCGAGGCCGGGCAGGTGATGGTCTCGGCGAGCGACCTGGTGCCACCCCTCGTCATGGGCCTGGCCAGCCGCACGGTCATCCGCTCGCTGCGGAGGCTCGGCCAGCGGTCCCTCAACACGGTGACGACCAACGTGCCGGGCCCCCGGTTCCCGCTCTTCTGCCTGGGGCGCGAACTGCTGGAGTACCGACCCTTCGTGCCCATCAGCCACGGCCTCCGCGTCGGGACGGCGATCCTCTCCTACAACGGCCGGCTCTTCTTCGGGATTACGGGCGACTTCCGCACCGTCCCCGACGTGGACGTGCTGGCCACGGCGACGGCCGCGGGCATCGACGAGCTCCACGAACTCGCCCTCGCCTACCTGGGCGACCATCGACCGGGCTGACCGGACGGCGGCCTCCCGGGCCGGACCGTCAGTCGAGCCGGGCCGGCTCGGGAAAGCTCCAGGTCCCGTCCAGGATCTCCGGGTGGGGCCGGTACATCCGGGCCACGTAGTTCCAGCCGTCCTCGACGAACACGAAGTTCGGCGAACCCCCGGGCTCGGGGCCGAATTCGATCGTGACCGACCCGTCACCGGCCGGCACCGCCGTCACGCTGTTGACGGCGTAGGCGTCGTACGGGTTCTCGTCGAAGTACCCGTCGCGGTTGTAGACCGACACCGACCAGAAGCCGTCGACCGGCACCTCGCCGACGGTGAGCCGATAGCGCCCCGACGGCATCGGCGTGGCCCGGACGGCGTAGTACGCCTCCTCCTCGGGCAGGCCGCCGAAGCCCCCGGCGCAGCCGATCAGGAACCGCGCGGGATCGACCTCCCCCCGCCGGCCGAACATCCCCCGGGAATCATGGATCCCCTCACCCAGGGCGAGCAGCGCCCTCTTCGTCGCCTCGTAGGTCACCCCGTCGTACCGCCCCGCCACCCACGGCCGGTCCGACGCCGCCGCGACGGCCAACCGGTCCTGGAGCCCGTTGACCAGGTCCACGTCCTCGGGGTGGGCCGGGTCGACCAGCACCCTGGCGACGAGGAGCACGTAGCCGGTACCGAACTCCTCGGGTCCCAGGTGGTGGGACCCGGACTCGTGGATCACCCGGTCGACGTAGCCGTCCTCGTCCATCACCATGACCGTCAGGTACCGGCCGTCCGTCTCGGGCAGGGTGACGGTGGCACCGGCACTGACGTCGGTGACGGCCACGCTGTACAGCGTGTCCCGGTTCATGCGGATCACCGACTGCTGGTCGAGCGGCGTGGGCCGGCGGATGTGCATCCAGCCGTTGACGGTGGCACCGACGGACAGGAACCGGTCGACCTGTGAGGCGACCTCGGCCCGGGCGTAGTTGTCGACGTTGACGTCGATGGGCACGGCTTCCTCCTCGGGTACGCGGGTGCACACCCCGTCGGGCAGGGTGGCGACGGGCGGCCCGGGGACCGTCCGCGTCGACCCGCCCCCCGGGCAGTTCAGAAGGTCAGGACGCCGCGGGCCAGCTTGCCCGCCTCCATGTCCTCGACGATGTCGCGGAATCCCTCGAGCGGCTTCTGCTCGGTGACGAGCTCGTCGAGCATGAGCTTGCCCGACAGGTACAGCTCGACCATCAGCGGGATGTCGTGATGGGGACGCGAGGACCCGTAGCGGCAGCCCAGCAGGCCGCGGTCGACGTAGGCCAGGGCGTTGACGTCGACCGCCACCTCGGTCCCCTGGGGCGGGATGCCGATGGCCAGGGCGTTCCCGCCCCAGTCGAGCACGTCGAGGGCGTTGCGCAGCACGGCCGGATGCCCGACGCAGTCGAACGCCCAGGCGACCCCGCCCGTCCAGCCGAGGGCCCCGGACACCCGGGCGGGCCCGGGAGGGACGATCTCGCGGATGGCGGCCACCGCGTCGGTCTGGGACGCGTCGACGAAGTGGGTGGCGCCGAACTGGCGGGCCAGGCCCTCCTTCGAGGCCAGCGTGTCGACGGCGATGATCCGGCTCGCCCCGGCCAGCCGCAGGCCCTGGATCACGTTGAGGCCGACGCCGCCGACGCCGAAGACCGCCGAGGTCTCGCCCGGCTGCACCTTGGCCCGGTTCAGCACCGCGCCGACCCCGGTGAGCACGCCGCAGCCGATCAGGCAGGCCGAGGTCATCGGCACGTCCTTCGAGATCTTGACGGCCTGGACCTCCTTCACGATGGTCGACTCGGCGAACACCGAGGTGGCGGCGAAGTTGGAGGCCGGCTCGCCTTTGTAGGTGAACGGCGTCGACACGTTGCCCAGCGTCTTCACGCACCACGTCGGGTGCCCGGTGGCGCACGCCCGGCACGTCCCGCAGCTGGCCAGGGTGGCGATGACCACGTGGTCGCCGGGCTTGACCGACGTCACCTCGCTGCCCACGGACTCGACCACGCCGGCACCCTCGTGGCCCAGCACGGACGGCGCCTTCCACGGAATGGTGCCGTTGATGACGGACAGGTCGGAGTGGCAGACGCCGGCGGCGCCGATGGCCACCCGGACCTCGGTGGGTCCGGGATCGCCCACGGCCAGCTGGTCGGTGACCTCGACGTCGGATCCGGTGTAGACGATGCCTCGCACGATGTGCTCCTTCTGCTCGGTGTTGCGAACGGGTGTGTCGTAGTCGCGGGCGGGTGCGTCGGTGGTTCAGGTCCCGTAGGTGGCGCGCAGCTCGCGCTTCAGGACCTTGCCGCTGGCGTTGGTGGGCAGCGCGTCGGCCAGTTCGACCCGGCGCGGGACCTTGAAGTTGGCCAGCTGCTCCCTGGCGAAGGCCGTCAGGACCTCGGCCAGCGCGGCGCGGTCGGCGGCGGCGGCGGGCACGACCACGGCCAGGCCGACCTCGCCCATGCGGTGGTCGGGCACCCCGACCACGGCCACCTGGCCCACCCCCGGGTGACGCCGGAGGACGGCCTCCACCTCGGCCGGGTAGACGTTGAAGCCGCCGCTCACGTACATGTCCTTCAGGCGGTCGGTGATGGCCAGGTTCCCCTCGGCGTCGAGGAACCCGACGTCGCCGGTGTGGAGCCAGCCCCCGGCACCGATGGCCGCGGCGGTGGCCTCGGCGTCCCGGAAGTAGCCGGCCATCACGTTGTAGCCCCGCACCAGGATCTCGCCCGGCTCGCCCGTGGCCACGTCGTTCCCGTCGGCGTCGACGATGTGCACCTCCACGTCGGGGATGGCCCGTCCCGACGTGGCCGAGATCACCTCCGCCGAGTCGCCCCGACGGCACATCGTGACCGTCCCGCAGGCTTCGGTCAGGCCGTAGGCGGTGAGCACCGTCTCGATGCCCATGTCGGACCACAGGGCCTCGACCAGCTCGACCGGTACCACGGCGGCCCCCGTGACCACCAGGCGGAGCGTGGAGAGGTCGAAGGCCTCGCGCTTCGGGTGGTCGAGGATCGACTGGAAGATGGTCGGCGGACCCGGCAGCACGCTGATCCGCTCGTCGGCCACGCGCTGGAGCACCACGTCGACGTCGAACACCGGCTCGGGCACGATGGTGGCGCCGGTCATGAGGCAGGCGAGGATGCCGGCCTTGTAGCCGAAGGTGTGGAAGAACGGGTTGACGACGAGGTACCGGTCCCCGGCCCGCAGGCCGACCACCTCGGCCCACGTGGCGAACGTGCGCAGCGTCTGGGCGTGGGTGGTCATGGCGCCCTTCGGGTGCCCTGTCGTCCCCGAGGTGAAGACCAGGTCCGACAGGTCCGAGCCGACCAGGGAGGCCGTCCGGCCGGCGGCCACGTCCGCCTCGCACCCGGCCGCACCGGCCAGGTACTCCTCCCATCCGACCGCGGGCACCCCGGCGGCCCCGGTCGGCCCGGTGGCACCGTCCGAGCGGAGCACGACCACGCGTTCGAGGTCCGGGAGGGACCCGCCGGCCGCCACCGCCTCGCCGAGCAGGGCCGGGTAGTCGGTCCCGAGGAACCCCTGGACGGTGAAGAGGATCCGGGCCCCCGACGCCCCGAGGATGTACGCCGCCTCGGCCCCCTTGTAGCGGGTGTTGAGGGGGACGAGCACGGCACCCGCGCCCACCGAGCCCAGTGCGGCCACGATCCACTCGGCGCAGTTCGGTGCCCACACGGCCACACGGTCGCCGGGTTCGATGCCGTGGGCCACGGCGGCCCGGGTGGCCGTCGCCACCTCCTCGGCCAGCCGGTCGAACGACCACCGGGTGGTGGTGCCCCCCGGGCCGTTGCGGTCGACGACGGCCTCCGCCTCGCCGAAGCGGGCGGCGGCGTCCTGGACCAGGCCGGGAAGGGTCCCCCACTCGAGGTCGCCACGGGGATCGGTCACATCTGACACGCCGTCAGGGTAGTGCATGGCCCCGGGTGCGGGATCGGCCGGCCGGGTCCGTCTCAGGGGTGCTGACTGCTGACCGACACCACCTCGCCGGTCATGAAGGTGGCGTAGCCGCTGGCCAGGAACGCGATGACGTTGGCCACCTCCCACACCTCGGCCCCGCGGCCGAAGACCTCCCGGCGGGCCAGCTCGGCCAGATCGTCGTCGGCCATGACCTTGTTGAGGAAGGGGTGGACGGCCAGGCTCGGCGAGACCGCGTTGATACGCACCCCGTGGGGCGCGGCCTCCACCGCCGAGCACCGGGTGAGGGCCATCACGCCGGCCTTGGCCGCCGCGTAGTGGGCCTGCCCCCCCTGGGCCCGCCAGCCCAGTACCGACGCGTTGTTGACGATCACGCCGCCCTCGCCCCGGGCGTAGAAGTGACGGAGCGCGGCACGGGTGCACCGGAAGGTCCCGGTGAGCGTGACGTCGAGCACGAGGTCCCACTGTTCGTCGGTCATGTCGACCACGTCGACCTGGCCCCCGAGCCCGGCGTTGTTGACCGCCACGTCGAACCGGCCGTGCTCGGCCACCGCGGCGTCGTAGAGGGCCAGGACCTCCTCCTCCACCGTCACGTTGCACGGTACGGCCAGCGGGCGCACCCCGCTCGCCTCCGGCAGTTCGGCCAGGGCGTCGGCCGCCTCGCCGAGCCGGCGCTCGTGGGCATCGGACACCACCACGGTGGCCCCCTCCTCGATGCACCGCTTGGCCGTGGCGAAGCCGATGCCGGTGCCGGCCGCCGCGGTGACCACGACGATCCTGCCCTCGAGGAGCCCGTGGCCGGCCGGCGGCTCGGGGGCCGGTGGCGGCCCGGTCGGTCGCGTCGTCGGTCCTCCGGTCGGTGCGTCGCTCAACGGAGCTCTCCCTTGGGTTCGGGCGGCAGGCCGAGGACCCGCTCGCCGATGATGTTCCTCTGGATCTCGTTGGATCCGCCGTAGATGGTCTCGGACCGGCTGAACAGGAAGGTCCGCTGGAACCCGTCCAGCTCGTAGGGCGCCGACTCGGCCACCAGGCCGGCCGGGCCCCGCACGTCCATGGCCAGTTCGCCGAGTCGCTGGTGCCAGGACGCCCAGTAGAGCTTGATGATCGAGGCCTCGGGCGGGGCCACCGGCCCGTCGTAGCCGGACAGGCTGCGCAGCGTGTTGTACCGGAGCACCTCGAGCTCGGCGTACGAACGGGCCAGGCGTTGGCGGACGACCGGATCCCGGGACCGCCCGTTCTCCCGGGCCACCTCCATCAGGTGGTCGAGCTCGCGGCGGAACGAGAGCTGGTGGCCGAGGAGGCCGACACCCCGCTCGTAGCCCAGGGTGGCCAGCGCCACCCGCCAGCCGTCGCCCGGCTCCCCCACCACGAGGTCCCGGGCCGTCCGGGCGCCGTCGAAGAAGACCTCGTTGAACTCCGACGTGCGGGTCAGCTGGGTGATCGGCCGGATCTCGACACCGGGCTGGTCCATGGGGACGAGCAGGTACGACAGTCCCTTGTGGCGGACGGAGCCCGGCTCGGTGCGACAGACCACGAAGCACCAGTCTGACTGGTGGGCCAGCGACGTCCAGACCTTCTGGCCGGTGACGACCCACTCGTCACCGTCGAGCTCGGCCCTGGTCGCCACGTTGGCGAGGTCGCTGCCGGCGTTCGGCTCGGAGTAGCCCTGGCACCACAGTTCGGTGCCGTCCACGATGCGCGGCAAGAACCGGTCCTGCTGCTGCTCCGTGCCGTAGTGGATGAGGGTGGGGCCGAGCAGGCCCTCGCCGAGGATGCTGACCCGACCCGGGGCCCGGGCCTTGACGTACTCCTCGTTGAAGATGACCTGGTGGGCGATGGAGGCCCCCCGCCCGCCGTACTCGACCGGCCAGCCGAGGCAGGTCCAGCGCCCGGCGGCCAGCTCCCTCTCCCACTCGAGGCGGACGTCGAACCCGTAGGTCTCGTCGCCCGAGCCGCCGCGGCCGCCGAGGGCGGCGAACTCGCCGACCACGTGGTCGGCCAGCCAGGCCCGGACCTCCTTGCGGAAGGCATCGTTCTCGGGTCGGTCTCGAAGGTCCATGGTGCAGGCGTCCTGTGGGGAGGGGGCGGCGCGAAATCTGACGCGACGTTAGCAAAGTGGGTTTCGGGCCCGGCCGGGGCGGCGCGGTGGTGGGCCCGCCGCGTCCGGCCGCGTTCCCCCAGGTCAGGAGCGGGCCGGACGCCGACGCACCGGGACCCTCGCCCGACGACGGCCAGGTGGCGGAAGGGCCCACGTCGACGGGAACACCCCGGGACGTGGGAACGTTGACCCCATCGGTTGCGCCGGCGTCCGACACCGGGAGCGTCCGGACGGCACGGCGACCTACGAGGAGGGATCACCATGAGCACCACCGACGGGCCCACGGCGGGCGGCAAGGTCGAGCTGACCGACGAGGAGTGGCGGACGCGACTCACACCCGAGCGCTACGCCGTCCTGCGCCAGAAGGGCACCGAACCGGCCTGGTCGGGCGAGCTGCTCCACGTCGAAGGGTCGGGCATGTTCACGTGCGCCGGCTGCGGCGCCGAGCTGTTCCCGACCGAGGCCAAGTTCGAGTCCGGGTCCGGCTGGCCCAGCTTCACCCGGGCGCTGGCCGACGGCACCATCGAGGAGCACGACGACTCGTCCTACGGGATGCACCGCACCGAGATCACCTGCGCCCGCTGCGGCGGCCACCTCGGCCACGTGTTCCCCGACGGTCCGGCCCCGACGGGCCTGCGCTACTGCGTCAACTCGCTCTCCCTCGAGTTCGAGCCGACCGAAAGCTGACGCCGGGCCCGCCTCCCGAGGCCGCGCGCGTCTCCGCCCCCGACCTCGTCCGGTCGGGGGCGGAACCGCGTCATGCCGCGTGCTGTGTCGGTCGGACCGGATCAGGACGGACCCGGGCGAGCCGGACCGGTCCCCGCGGTACCGGGAGTCCGGCCGGCTGTCAGCACGGAGGTGACGGGCCCGGGCCGGGAGGGGTGGACCGGCCCGGGCCGTCGAGGGGTCCCCGCACGGGGTCAGGAAGCGACCATGCGCTCCTCCAGGAGCTCGAACAGCGAGCCCAGGGAGTCCGCCTCCTCGTGGCCTCCTGCCCGGACGAGCAGCCGGCCCGCGTCCGCCAGGGTCTGGCAGGCCCCGAACGCCTCCTCCTTGGTCAGGATCACCCGGACGCCGAAGTGGACCGGACTCGGGCGCCGGCGCTCAGGCATGGACCCCGTCCTCGGCGAGGGAGTCGCCCTCGGCCTGGGCGGTCGGCCGGACCACCCGGTGCACGTCGACGGTGGCGAAGCGAAGGGCCGGCCCGACCTCGTCGGCGACGATCTCGATCTTGAAGCGCTTGTCGCCGTCCTCGGTCTCCCAGCTGCGCTGCTCGAGGCGGCCCGTCACGATGACCCGCACGCCCTTGGTCAGGCTGAGGGCCACGTTCTCGGCCAGGTCCCGCCAGGCGACGACGTCGAAGAACGAGGTCGACTCCTCCCACTCGTTGGTCTCCCGGTTCTGCCACCGGCGATTCGCGGCGACACCGATGGTGCAGGTGGCCTGGCCCTCGCGGGTGTAGCGGATCTCGGGGTCGCGGGTCAGGTTCCCCACGATCGTGGTGGTGGTGGCACTGCTCATTGGTTGGTCCCTTCGTTGCACCGGAGTGCGTCGCCGTCCCGCCGGTGGGCGTCGGACGGGCCACCCGGTCGGGGGGCACCACCACCTTCGGGGTGCGACCTTGCCCGGACCCTGCCGGCGACCTTGCCCGGGCCTGCTCCAGGCGGAGGGGCCGGCCGGTGCCCGGGGGTGACCCGGGCCCTTGCGGCGCTCGGTACCATTGGCCACCGCGCCCGGCCGGCACGCGCCGGCACGTCCCGGGACCGCACCAAAGGACTCCGCCATGCCACC
Source organism: uncultured Acidimicrobiaceae bacterium (assembly GCA_963830165.1). Taxonomy (GTDB): domain Bacteria; phylum Actinomycetota; class Acidimicrobiia; order Acidimicrobiales; family RAAP-2; genus Bog-756. The sequence goes on along the minus strand of CAWHKZ010000011.1, from coordinate 704,254 downwards.
GACGCCGACCGGGCCGCTCCAGGGTGTCCGGGTCCTCGACCTCAGTTCGGTCGTCATGGGACCGCTGGCCACCCAGATCCTCGGCGACCTGGGCGCGGACGTGATCACCGTGGAGGATCCGAGGGGCACGCTCAGCCGGGTCATGACCGCCGGACCCGTTCCCACCCTGTCCGGGCTGGCCCTCAACCTCCTGCGCAACAAGCGGAGCGTCGTCCTCGACCTGAAGGACCCGGACGGCCTGCGGCGGGCGCTCGACATCGCCGCCACCGTCGACGTGGTGGTGACCAACCTGCGGCCCGGCACCCTCGCCCGGCTCGGCTTCACCTACGAGGCCGTCCGCGCCGTCCGGGACGACGTCGTGTACTGCCAGGCCCAGGGCTACCCGTCGGACTCCCCCGCGGCCGACGCCCCCGCCTACGACGACGTGATCCAGGCCGGGTCGGGGATCCCCGACACGTTCCGGCGCATGGATGGCGAACCCGTCCTCGTCCCGACCCTGGTGGCCGACAAGGTCAGTGGGCTCACCATCGCCTACGCAGTCATGGCCGCCCTGTTCGAGCGGGAGCGCACCGGACGGGGACAGCGGATCGAGGTTCCCATGATCGACGTGCTGACCGCCTTCACCCTGGTCGAGCACGCCGGACCGGCCACCACGGTGCCGCCGCTCGGACCCCCGGGCTACGGCCGCATCCTCAATCCCGAACGCAGGCCCCAGCGCACCAAGGACGGGTGGATCAACGTGCTGGCCTACACCCGCCGGAACTACGAGGACCTGTTCCGGGAGGCCGGCCGTCCCGATCTGGCCGAGGACGACCGCATCCGCTCGGCCCGGTCCCGCATCGCCCACGCCGACAGCCTCTACCGCGATGTCGCCGCGGTCCTGCCCGGGAGGACCACGGCGGAGTGGCTCGACTTCTGCACCGCGAAGGGGATCCCCGGCGTCGGCCGTACCCACCCTGGAGGAGCTCGTCGACGCCCTCCCCGAGGACGACCACCCGCTGGCCGGCCGCTACAAGGTCATCCCCCAGCCGGTCCGCTTCGCCAACCACACCGGGCCCACCGTGCACCGCCACGCCGCGGTGAGCGGCCAGCACACCGACGAGGTGCTCGCCGAATTCGGCGACATGGCATGACGCCCGAGCCGACTCCGGCGTCCACGACGAGGGGGGCCGATGACCGGCGCCGGCGCACAGGCGACGTTCGGCGACGTGACCGTCGTCCTCGACGGCGGGCACGTCGCCGAGGTGGAGATGCACCGCCCCCCGGCCAACTTCTTCGACGCCGCGCTGCTCGCCGGGGTGGTCGACGCCGTGGCCTGGTCCGAGCGTCACGGCGGCCGGGCCGTGGTGCTGTGCTCGGAGGGTCGCCACTTCTGCGCCGGCCTCGACTTCGGGTCGACCGGGCGACCCGAGCCCGAGTCGCTGGCCACCCTCTACGGCACGGCCCGCCAGCTGGTCGACGGCCCCCTGCCGCTCGTCGCCGCCGTCCAGGGGTCGGCGATCGGGGGCGGGCTCGGGCTCGCCCTGGCCGCCGACTTCCGGGTGGGCGCACCCTCCAGCCGGTTCGCCGCCAACTTCGCCCTGCTCGGGTTCCACCAGGGCTTCGGCATCTCGCTCACCCTGCCGGCCGCCGTCGGTCGCCAGCGGGCCCTCGAGCTGCTGACCACCGGGCGGCGCATCGACGGGGACGAGGCGCTGGCCATCGGGCTGTGCGACCGCCTGGACGAGGATCCCCGGGCCGGCGCCCACGCCCTGGCCGCCGAGATCGCCCGGTCGGCACCCCTCGCCGTGCGCTCGATCCGGCGCACCCTCCGGGGCGGACTGGTCGACGGGTTCCAGGCCACGGTGGACCACGAGCGAACCGAGCAGCTGCGGCTGATGGGGACGGCCGACTTCCGGGAGGGCATCGCCGCGTCCCTGGCCCGACGCGACCCCGACTTCGGCGGTCGCTGAATCGACACCGCCCCGCCGGACACCGCCCCGCCGGACACCGCCCCGCCGGACACCGCCCCGCCGGACACCGCCCCGCCGGACACCGCCCCGCCGGACACCGCCCCGCCGACGGGGCCCTGCGGCGAGGCCCCCGGCCGGCTACTCCCCGGCTACTCCCCGGCCAGGTCCCGCGCCAGCTCCGCCCGGGTGACGTCCGACAGCACCACCCCGGGCCGCCCGTCGGGGTACCCGGGGTGATCGATCAGCAGGGTCACCGGCCCCGCCCCGAAGGCCGCCACCTCGGCCGGCGACATCGGGAAGCGCACGTAGTGCACGGCCGACGTGGCCTCCTCGCGGGTCAGCTGCGACTCGTGCTCTCCCTCGGGCGCCGAGCGGACCGCGTGCCCACCGGCCCCCCCGCCGATCTCCAGCACCACCGACCGCTCGATGCCCACCAGCCGGGGCAGCCACGTCCGCAGCTCCTCCTCGGAGGTGAGCTCGAGGAAGAGCGTGGCGGACAGTTCGCCGGGGCCGGGCAGCAGCCGGTTGTAGACGTCGAGCTCGTGCTGGATCTGGTCGTCGGTCGTCATGCGCTCCGCCCGGGCCATCTCCTGGACCTGGAAGCGCATCGTCATGCGGCTCTCGAAGGTCAGGGTGACGACCGGGCCGACGCTGATCCGCCGCAGCTTCTTGTGGGCGATCACGGTGCGGCGGAAGGAATCCCGCTCACGCTCGTAGGCGCGCTGGTCGGCGATGTCGTCGAGGGTCAGGGGGCGTGGGTTCACGGCGTCTCCTCGGGGATCCCGTAGGCCCGGGCCACCAGCTGGATCGGGTGGACCGGGCGGGTCCCGGTCTCCTGCTCGATGGCCCCGTTGGCCAGATGGCAGTCGCCGCAGACCACGTCGTTGCCGGCGGCCCGGACCTCCCTGGCCATCGGGGCAGCCACCTTGCGGGCCAGTTCGTAGTTGTCGGCGCGGTAGCCCCACGTCCCGTCGATGCCCGAACACCGCTGCACGAGGGTCGCCTTCACCCCCGCCACCTTCAGGAGGTCCCGGCTCTTCAGCCCGATGTGCTGGGCCTGGAGGTGGCAGGCCACGTGGTAGGTCACCTGGTCGGGCACCGCGCCGCCGTCGCGGCCGGGGAAGTCGGTGTCGAGCTCGGTGCCCTCGCCCTTGTGGAGGGCCATCAGGTACTCGGCCGGATCCGACGTGTGCTCGGCCACCAGCCTCGCGTCGGCGGCCAGCGGGGTCTGCTCCAGGTAGAGGGGGTAGTCGCGGCGGACGACGTAGGCGCAGGTGGGCTGGGCCACCACCACGTCCTTCCCGTTGCGCACCTCGGCCGCCAGGGCGGTCACGTTGCGCTCGGCCGCCTTGGTGAATTCCTTGATGTTGCCCTGGTGGAGCCAGGGGGCACCGCAGCACTTGGTCCCCTCGGGCATCGAGCACGCCACGCCGTTGCGCTCGTAGACCTTGACCAGGTCCTGGCCGATGGCGGGCTCCATGTACTCGATGAAGCACGTGGGGAAGACCGAGACCTCACCCTGGGGGGCTCCGGTCACGAAGGCCCGGGGACCGCGGCGGGCGGCGCGGCGGCGGAACCACGTCGAGAACCGGGTCCGGGCGTACGGAGGGAGCAGGCGTTCGGCGGCCATGCCCGCCGTCTTCTCCATCATCCGCCGGGTCCACGAGCCGGGCGTGCCGGTCACCGCGTTGACGACGGGCGCGGCGGCCGTCGACAACCGGCCCATGAGGTCGGTGCGGCCGAGCACCTGGTCGGTCACCCGCTCGCGGACCGGCTGGCCCTGGTCGTGCCGGACGGCGTGGGCCCGCATCATGAGGCGGGGGAAATCGAGCTGCCACTCGTGGGGCGGCACGTAGGGGCACTTCGGGTAGCAGAGCTTGCACTGGTAGCACTCGTCGACCACCCGGTCCTGGTCGGCCGCGGTCAGCGTCGACACGTCACCGTCGTTGGCGTCGACCAGGTCGAACAGGGTCGGGAACGACGGACACAGGTTGAAGCAGAGCCGGCATCCCTGGCACAGGTCGAAGACTCGCTCGAGCTCGACGCGCAGGTCCGCCTCGTCGAGGTACGCGGGGTCGTCGGGGGTGTACGTGGTGGTCATTGCTCGGTCCCGTCCGGGTCGTCGGTCGTGGGGTCGATGATCCGGGGCGTCGCCGTGCCGGCCCCGGGTCGACCCCGGAGCCGGCAGCGGCGGCTGCGGTCAGGCGACGGAGGCGAGGCCTTCGGTGAAGCGGCCGGCGTGGCTCTTCTCGGCGCGTGCCAGCGTCTCGAACCACTCGGCGATCTCGTCGAATCCCTCGTCGCGGGCGGTCTTGGCGAAGCCGGGGTACATCTCCGAGTACTCGTAGGTCTCCCCCTCGATGGCGGACTTGAGGTTGTCCTCGGTGGGGCCGACGGCGGCACCCGTCACCGGGTCGCCGGTCTCGCGCAGGAAGTCGAAGTGACCGAACGCATGGCCGGTCTCGCCCTCGGCGACGGAGCGGAACAGGGCGGCGACGTCCGGGTAGCCCTCGACGTCGGCCTTCTGGGCGAAGTACAGGTAGCGGCGGTTGGCCTGGCTCTCGCCGGCGAAGGCCTCCTTGAGGTTCCCCTCGGTCTTGCTGTCCTTGAGTGCGGGCATGGTGTTCCTTTCTGGTGGGCTGCTGGGTGGGTGGGGTGGATCAGACAACGGGCTGCGGCGACCGCGACTCGGCGGGCTCGGCCCGGCAGGTCGGGCACAGGCCGCGGAAGATGACCTCGGGCGCGCCGAGCTCGAAGCCCAGGTCGGCACCGTCGGGCATGGACAGCTCGGGCAGGTCGAGTACCAGGTCCCGCACGCTGCCGCACCGCCGGCACACGAGGTGGTGGTGCGGGTCGTCGACGTTGGGGTCGAACCGGGTGCGGCCGGTCCCCACGTCGAGGGCGGCGATCTCACCGAGGTCGGCGAGGTCGTTGAGCGTCTGGTAGACGGTCCGCAGCGAGATGGTCGGCATCTCCCGGACGGCGACGGCGTGGACGGCCTCGGCCGAGGGATGGGTCTCGTCCCCCTGGAGGATCCGGAAGATGCACTGGCGCTGGGCCGTCACCTTCCGTCCGGACGTCCGGAACAGCTCGGTCAACTCGTCGGGACTGCGCACCGCGCCAGAGTATCACCATCGATTGTCAAATAACAATCATTGCTGAAATCTCCGACACGCCCCGGTGACCGGGCCGGCGGTCCGCCCCCGGGGACCGGGCCTTGCCGGAGTGGCCGACGGTCCGCATGTGGCAGGCTTTGGCATGGCCGCACCCGCCCCGAGCACCGAGCCGTTCGCCCGCGCACGGGCGCTGGACCGCCTCGGGGCCGAATCCTTCGACCTGCTGGTGATCGGGGGCGGCATCACCGGGGCCGGCGTGGCCCTCGACGCGGCCAGCCGGGGCCTCAAGACCGCACTCGTCGAGAAGGACGACTTCGCCTCGGGCACCTCCTCCAAGTCCTCGAAGCTCATCCACGGCGGTCTGCGCTACCTCCAGCAGCACGAGTACCGGCTCGTCTACGAGAACCTGGCCGAGCGCCAGCGCCTGCTCGACAACGCCCCCCACCTGGTCGCCCCCCTCCCCTTCCTGATCCCACTGTTCGGCAAGACCGGCGTGGTCAACAAGAGCGTGGCCCGGGTGTACCGCACCGCGCTGTGGCTCTACGACCTGACCGGCGGGGTGCGGATCGGCCGGCGGCACGAGAAGGTCACACGGGAACAGGCCCTCGCCCACATGCCGAACCTGCGGGCCGACCGCCTGGCCGCCGGGTTCCTCTACTGGGACGCCCGGTCCGACGATCCGCGCCTGACCCTGACCGTGCTCCGGACCGCCGTGCTCGACCACGGGGCCGTCGCCGTCAACCACACCCCCGTGACCGGACTGGTGACCGACGCCACCGGACGGGTCCGCGGCGCGACCGTCGCCCCGGACGGCGGCGAGCCCTTCGACGTGCGTGCCTCGGTGGTGGTCAACGCCGCCGGCGTGTGGTCCGACGAGGTGCGCACCTTCGACGAGCACCGCGACCCCCACTCGATCCGGCCGGCCAAGGGCATCCACATCACGGTGCCCGAGGAGGCGTTCCCCAGCGACATCGCCGCGGTCATCCCGGTGCGCGAGGACAAGCGCTCGATCTTCGTCGTGCCCTGGGGCGACCAGGTGTACCTCGGCACCACCGACACGGCCTGGGACGGACCGCTCGACGACCCGGCGTGCACGCCCGAGGACGTCGACTATATCCTGGGGGCGGCCAACGCCGTCTCCACGCGCCAGCTCACCCGGTCCGACATCACCGGCATCTGGTCGGGGCTCCGGCCGCTGCTCGCCCCGGAGCAGAAGGGCGCCTCGAGCGAGCGCACCGCCGACCTGTCCCGCCGCCACACCGTGCGGACCTCGGGCACGGGGATGGTCACCGTCACGGGCGGCAAGCTGACCACGTACCGCAAGATGGCCGAGGACACCGTCGATGCCGCCGCCGAGGTGCTCGGTCGGCGAGGGTTGCGCTGTCGGACCAGGAACCTGCGCCTCCACGGGGCACCGTCCCGCGGCCGGGTGCAGCCGCAGGCGGGCGGCGCCGGCGCCAACGTGCGCTCCGACCCCGCCCACCCCGAGGCGGCGCGGGCGGCCCACCTGGCCGGCCGCTACGGCACCGAGGTCCCGGCCGTGCTGGCCCTGGCCGAGGGCCGGCCCGAACTGCTCGAGCCGTTGGTGGCCGGCCTCCCCTATCTGGCCGTGGAGGCCCTGTGGGCGGTACGGCGCGAGATGGCCGGATCGGTGTCCGACGTGCTCGACCGGCGCACCCAGGCCGCCTACCGCGATGCCCGGGCCTCGGCCGATGCCGCCGGGCGGGTGGCCGCCCTCCTCGGGCCCGAGCTCGACTGGGACGCCGCCCGCACCCGAGCCGAGGCCCGGTCCTACGCCGACCGGCTGCGCCGCGACCTGACCCGGGCCGGGCTCGACCCCGAGTATCGCCGCCCGGCGGCCGGAGGGCTCCCGGACGGCGCGGCGGTGGCCGACGACGCGGCCACGGTCGAGCAGTGAGCCGGCCCACCCCGGTCACACCGGTGGACGCCGGACCCGGAGGCGTCGTCGACCGCCTCGACGTCACCCGGGTGACCGTGGACGAGGTCCTCGCCCGGCGGCTGGCCGACGCGTGCGACTCGGTCTCGGTCCTCGACGGCGACCGGGCCGAGGCCGGCCGGGACTGGTGGCCGGTGGCCATCGGCTGGGCGGCGGCCGGCGCCGTCCCGTCCCGCCCGTCACTGGTGGCCCGTCCCACCGACACGGACCAGGTGTCGGCCGTGCTCGCCCTGTGCGACGAGGCGGGCGTGCCGGTCACGCCGGCCGGCGGCCGCAGCGGGGTGTGCGGCGCCTCGATCCCGCTGTTCGGCGGCGTCGCCCTCGATCTCTGCGGCCTCGCCGGCATCGGCGATGTCGACGGCACCTCCCTCGTCGCCGACCTGCGGGCCGGGACGTTCGGGCCCGACGTCGAGGCGGGCCTGCGGGACGGGCACGGCCTGACGCTGGGCCACTGGCCACAGTCCATGGACCTGTCGACGGTGGGCGGCTGGCTAGCCTGTCGTGGCGCCGGCCAGTACTCCAACCGCTACGGGAAGATCGAGGACATGGTGCTCGGGCTCGAGGTGGTGCTGGCCGACGGCCGCATCGTCCGCACCGGGGGCCGCGGCCCGCGGTCGGCCACCGGACCGGACCTCACACAGCTCTTCGTGGGTAGCGAGGGGACCCTCGGGGTGATCACCGGGGGCCGGTTCCGGGTGCACCCGGTGCCCGCGGGCGAGGGCCGCCGGGCGTTCGGGTTCGCCACCTTCGCCGACGGGCTCGACGCCTGCCGCCGGATCCTGCGCCGGGGTGCGGCACCGGCCGTGCTCCGCCTCTACGACGCCGCAGAGTCCGGCCGCAACTTCGAACAGCCCGACACCAACCTCCTGATCGTGCTCGACGAGGCCGACCCGGCGCTGGTGGACGCCACCTTGGCGGTGGTCGACCGGGAGTGCGCCGGAGCCGCCCCGATGGACGCCGGCCTGGTCGACCGGTGGCTCGCCCACCGCAACGACGTCTCGGCCCTGGCCCCCCTGTGGCGGGCGGGCATCGTGGTCGACACCGTCGAGGTCTCGGCGCGGTGGGCCGCCCTCCCGGGCCTGTACGACGCGGTGATCGGCGCCCTCGGCCGCCTGCCGGGCACCCTGGCCGCGTCCTCCCACCAGAGCCACGCCTACACCGACGGCGCCTGCCTCTACTTCACCTTCGCCGGCCGTCCGCCCGCGGACGTCGCCGGGGAGGCGGCGGCACGCGACGCCTGGATCGCCGCCTACTACCGGACCGCCTGGGACGAGGTGACCGCGGCCACCCTCGACGCCGGCGGCGCCCTCAGCCACCACCACGGCATCGGCCTCAACCGGGGGCGCTTCCTGGCCGAGGGGCTCGGCGGCGCCTTCGACGTCCTGGTGGCGCTCAAGGCGGCCCTCGACCCCCACGGGATCCTCAATCCGGGCAAGCTCGGCCTGCCCACCCCCTACGGCGAGGTGCCCTGGCCGTGAGCATCCTGGTGATCGACGTCGGCACCTCCGGGGTGCGGGGTGCGGTCGTCCGCCCCGACGCCACCGTGGAGCACATCCACCACGTCCCGGTGCTGCCCGACACCCCGTTCCCCGGCCTCGTCGAGTTCGACGGCTCGGCCATCGCCGCCGCGGTCGCCGAGGTGGCCGCGTGCAGCCTGGCCGCCGGGGGTCCGGTCGCGGCCGTGGGCATCGCCAACCAGCGGGCCTCGACGCTGGTCTGGGACCGGGCGACCGGCACGCCGGTCGCCCCCGGACTGGGGTGGCAGGACCTGCGGACGGTCGGGACCTGCCTCGAGCTCCAGGGCCAGGGCATCCGCATCGCCCCCAACGCGTCGGCCACCAAGCTGGCCGCCATCCTCGACGTCGCCGACCCCGGCCGGTCGCGGTCCGAGCGGGGCGAGCTGGCCTTCGGCACCATCGACACCTGGGTGGCCTGGATCCTGTCGGCGGGCGAGCTCCACGTGACCGACGCCTCCAACGCCGGGGTGACGGGGCTGCTGCACGGCGACGGGCAGGGGTGGAGCCCGAGCCTGCTCGACGCCCTGCGCATCCCCGAGGCGGTCCTGCCCGCCATCGTCGACTCGTCCGGCGTGGTCGGCACGGCCACGGTGCTCGACGGGGCCCCGCCGATCGCCGGGATGGCCGGCGATCAGCAGGCCTCCCTCATCGGCCAGAGCTGCACCACCGCCGGGCAGGCCAAGGCCACCTTCGGCACGGGCGGGATGCTCGACCAGTGCATCGGCGCCACCCGCCCACCCCAGGCCGTGCGGGGTCCGGCGGGGACCATCCCGATCATCGCCTGGCGCCGCGGCGGCACCGACACCTGGGGCATCGAGGCCATCATGCTCTCGGCCGGCACGTGTGTGGAGTGGCTGCGCGACGACCTCGGCATCATCGACGACGCCGCCGACTCGGCCACCGTGGCCGCGGCGTGCGAGGACACTGGCGACGTCTGGTTCGTGCCCGCCCTGCTCGGACTGGGCACGCCGGTGTGGGACTTCGGCGCCCGCGGCACGTTCTGCGGGCTGACCCGGGGCAGCGGTCGACCCGAACTCGTGCGGGCCGTGCTGGAGGGGGTCGCCCACCGGGGCGCCGACCTCCTGGAGTCGGCCGAGACCGACTCGGGCCTGCCCGTCGGGGCCCTGCGGGTCGACGGCGGGATGACCGCCAACCCGGTCTTCACCCAGGCCCTGGCCGACGCCTGCGGCCGCCCCGTCGAGGTGGCCCCGGTGCTCGAGGCCACCACCCTCGGGGCCGCCTTCCTGGCCGGCATGGCCACCGGCGTCTGGGCCGGCGAGGACGACGTGGCCGCCGCCTGGGTCCCCCGGGTCGAGGTCCTGCCCGTCCGGTCCGACGCGGAGCGCGCCGCGACCCGGGAGCGGTGGCTCGACGCCCGGTCCCGGTCGGAGGGCGCCGTGCCCGAGCTGTCCGGCATCGACTTCTGACCCTGCGCCCGGCGGTCGCGGGCCCTCCGGCCCGTTCGGCGACCCCGGTTGCGGCCTCCCGGTCACGCGGCGGTGCGTTGTGGTCACGCGAAGTGGCCCCCTACACTGGGTGGTCGGAGCAGCCGCGGCGCCGTCGCCGACCCCACCGGCCGAGGCCGGGGAAGCAGGAGACCCCATGACCACCGGCATCGAGACACGGGATGCAGGGGGTCAGGGGGACTCGCGGGGGTCTCCCCCCGGCACCGTGCCCGAGGCAGTGCCCGAGGCAGTGCCCCTGGCCACGCCGAGCGCCGGGCCTCCCGAGGCCGACCTGGTCGACGCCGTCGTGCTGGCCCGGGACCTCCACGCCGCCCTGTCCGGCGTGCTTCTCGGCACCCCCGAGGCCGTCACCACCGCGGTGGTCGCCGCACTGTCCGGCTCCCACCTGCTGATCGAGGACGTGCCCGGCGTGGGGAAGACCGTCCTGGCCCGGGCCCTGGCCACCGCCCTCGGCGCCGAGCTCTCCCGGGTCCAGGGCCATCCGGACCTGCTCCCGTCCGATATCACCGGGGTCACCGTCTTCTCCCCCGACACCTCCACCTGGGAGTTCCGCCCGGGACCCGTGTTCGCCAACGTCGTGCTGCTCGACGAGATGAACCGCACCCCGCCGCGCACCCAGTCGGCCCTGCTCGAGTCCATGGAGGAGCAGCAGGTGTCGGTCGACGGCGATTCCTGGCCGCTCCCCCGGCCCCACTTCGTGATCGGCACCCAGAACCCGATCGGCCAGGTCGGGACGTACCCCCTGGCCGAGAGCCAGCTCGACCGCTTCGGGCTGTCCACGTCGATCGGCTATCCCGACGCCGAGGTCGAGACCCGGCTCGTGCTCCACAGCGGAGGGCGCTACGCCCTGGACTCGCTGGCCCCGGTGGCCGACACCGCACGGTGGGAGCGGGCCATCGCCGCGACGGCCCAGGTGCACGTGGTGCACGAGGTGGCCGGCTATGCCGTGACCCTGGTGCGGGCCACGCGGACGACCGGCTCCGTGCGGCTCGGCGCCAGTCCCCGGGCCGCCATCTCGCTCCTCCGCAGCGCCCAGGCCTACGCCGTCCTGGCCGGCCGTCCCTACGCCACCCCGGGTGACGTCCAGGCGGTCGCCGTGGCCTGCCTGTCCCACCGGCTGCTCGCCGACGGCGGCGACGGCGAGGGGGCGATGCTGGTCGGCCGCATCATCGCCGACACTCCCGTACCGACCACGTGACCGGGCACGCGGCCACCCGCGTCCCCCGCCCGGTGGGGCCGGTGCCCCGGCCGGGTACGCCACGGTGAGTGGACCGTCATGAGCGGTCGCGCGTGACCGCCGCGACCCCGCGTCCCCGCCAGAGCCGGTGGCGGGCGCTCCAGGCCGCCATGGTCGGGATCGCCGCCGGCATGGTCGGCGTCGTCGTCTCGCGTGCCCTGCTCGGTCCCTCGGCCGCCCCGCTGGGCATCCTGGTCGGCGCCGCGGCCCTGGTCACGGGGACGCTGGCGTCCTGGCGCCTGCAGCGCCGACGCCGGCCGGCCGACTCCCCGTCGGTGCCCCGCGGGCTGCACCTGCGTCGGCGGGTCCACCCGGTGGCGTGGATCTCACCGGTGGCCGGCAGCATCATCACCATGGTGGCCTGGGCCGGCGTCGCCCACTCCAGCGGCTCGGGCTGGGTGCAGGCCGTCGGCGCGCTCATCGGCGCCTTCCTGGTGGTGGGCCTCGCGGCCCCGGTGCTGCCCGCCGCCCGGGCCCAGGTGGTGTGCGCGTCCTCGCCCGGGGACGGCCAGGCCGGGCGCCCCCTCGAGCTCACCTTCGAGGCCGACCGACCCGTCCGCATCCGGCCGCGCTGGCCCGTCGGTCCCGACCGGCAGGCCGGGGGCGGCCAGCGGGGGGCGAGGGCGGTGGTGCTGACCTGCACGCCGGGCCGTCGGGGCGTCGTCGACGCCGTCGTCGTCGAAGTGGCCTCGAGTGCGCCCTTCGGGCTGCTGTGGTGGGCCCGGGACGTCGAGGTGCCCCTCCCCCGCCTGCTCCACGTGGCCCCCCGGTCGGGCGAGGCCGACCGTACCCTGGCCACGATCGAGGACGCCCACGGCGACGCCCCGGTGCGCGTGCCGTCGGGCATGGGCGAGCCCCGGGGCGTGCGCCCCTACGCCCCCGGCGATCCGCGCCGGGCCGTGCACTGGCCGGCCACGTCCCACGTCGGCACCCTCATGGTCCGGGAGTCCGAGCGCCAGACCGACGACCCGATCACGGTGGAGCTGGTCCTCCCCGACGATCCCGCGCAGGCCGAGGCGGAGGCCGAGCGGATGATGGGCTCGGTCGGCACCTGCCTGGACCGCCACCAGCCCGTCGTGCTGATCACCCGGGAGGAGCGCGGCCGGGTGGTGGGTGCGGTGACCGACCACATCGACCTCGGTCGGCGCCTGTCCCGGGCGGTGCCGGCATGACGCTCTGGCAGCGCTTCGTCGAGGTCAACCGGCCGGGCCCCCCGAGCACTCGGTCCCGTTCCGCACGGCCTCGGTGCTGGCCATCCTGATCGGCATCGGCGCCTGCTGGGCGGAGGGCGAGCTCAGTCCGTCCGTCGCACTCTTCGCCGTCACGGCCACCGTCGTCGGGAACGTCGTCGCCTTCCGCCGCCGGGCGAACCCGTGGCCCGGTGTGAAGCCGGTGCTGGCGGTCTGCGCCGTCGGCGGCTTCGTCTGGTTCCTGTTCACCGTGACCCACCACGCCACCCCCGGCGACATCGCCTCGGTCGAGTCCCCCCTCGCCGTCCTCTTCGCCTGGGTGCTCTCCACCCACGCCTTCGACGTGCCGTCGCGCCGCGACGTGGCCTACTCGCTGGCCGGCTCGACGGCCCTGATCGCCGTGGCCGCGGCCCAGTCGGTCGACCTGTCCCTCGGCATCTGGGTGCTGGCCTGGGTGGCCTGCTGCATCTGGGGCCTGGTCGCCATGTGGCAGTCGGTGTCGCAGACCGCGGGGATCCCGTGGCGGCCGCTGCTCGCCGCCGGGGCCCTGGTGGCGGTGGTGGCCGTGGTGCTCGTCGGGGTGCTGCCCGCCCCGAAGGTGTCGGCCTCGCTCATCTTCACCGCGGCGGGCGCGGGTCGGGGCCGGTCGACTCCCCCTCCGGCCTGACCGACGGGAGCGCGGCGCTGCCGGCCCACGCGGCCACCGCCTCGGGTCGCACCGGCGTCGGTGGATTCCTCGGCTTCGCCAAGTCGCTCGACACCGCCGACCGGATCGCCCTCGGCAACGAGGTGGTCATGCGGGTCCGGGCCACCCGCCCCAACTACTGGGTGGGCCAGACCTTCGACGACTGGACCGGACAGGACTGGGTCCAGAGCGCCTATCCGGTGGCCAGCACCCGGTCCGAGCGGGTGACGGGCGGGTCGCCCTTCCTCATCCCCACCTTTCCCGACCAGGTGGCGTCCCTGTCCTCGGGCACCCAGGACATCCAGACGTTCTACCTGGCCCAGGGCGGACCGAACCTCGTGTTCCACGCCGACAACGCCCAGCGGGTCTACCTGCAGGCCCACACGCTCACCGTGACACCGGACGGGACGATCACCTCCGGCACGTCGATGGGCCCGGGCACGATCTACACCGTGGTGTCCGACGACACCGAGGCCACGCCCGCGCAGCTACAGGCGGCGACGTCGCCGGCCGCCCTCACCGCGGACCCCAACGCCTTCGAGCAGCTCGACCAGAAGCGGTACCTGCAGCTCCCCAACGCCTACCCCCGGGTGAAGGCCCTCGCCGAGTCCATCACCAAGGGCATCGGCCAGCCGGGCGGCGTCGATCCCTACACCTACGACAAGGTCGCGGCCATCGAGACGTGGATGTCCGACCACGTGCGCTACACGACGGACATCCCACCCCTGCCCGCCGGGGCCGACGCGGTCGACTCGTTCCTCTTCGGCAGCCGGCGCGGCTACTGCGAGCAGATCTCCACGGCCACCGTCGTCATGCTCCGCAGCATCGGCATCCCGGCCCGTGAGGCGGTCGGCTACGTGCCGGGCTCGTACAACCCGATCACCGATCTCTACGAGGTCCAGGCCAAGGACGCCCACGCTTGGGTGCAGGTCTGGTTCCCCGGGTACGGGTGGCAGAACTTCGACCCGACGGCGAACGTGCCCCTCGCCAATCCGACGCCCGGCACCGTGCTGGCCGGGTCGATCGGGCGCGGCCTGGCCCGGCTGCCCTGGATCCCCATCGGTCTGGTCGCCGGCGTGGCGGCGGTGGTGTGGTGGGTGCGGGTGCGGCGGGCCAACCGCCCGGCCACGTGGGCCCACCAGGTGGCCGCCGACCTGTCGCGCGGTGGGGCCCGCCTCGGACTGCCCCGCGCCACCCACGAGACGCTCACCGCCTACGGCCGCCGCCTGGGCCGCGCCGCACCCGACGGGGCCGGCGGCCTCGGGGCCGGCGAATCCGGGGCCGGCGAATTCGGGGCCGGCGACCTCGAGGCCGTGACCGAACTGGTCGAGCGGTCCACCTACGGCGGCATCGAGCCGACCGCCTCCCAGATCGCCGACGCGCTCGAGGTGACCCGACGGTTCCGGGCGGTACCGAAACGCCGGCGGGACCGGGCGGACGGACGCGGGGGCCGCGACCCCGGCGCCACGTCGGGCGGGCCGGGCCCCGCCGGGCCCGATCAGGACGCGGCGAGGGCGAGGGCCTCGTCGAACGACGCGCCGGCGGCCAGCAGCGGGCGGTAGCCCATCAGCTTGGCCGGCTGGCTGATGGCCAGCGCCCCGCTGAGTGCGTCGCCGTCGCGGTAGAGGGCGATCATCCTGCCCTCCGCGCCGGAGCCGCTCACGACCACCACCTCGTCGTCCGCCGACGGGAGCCCGATCATCTGGATCTTCTTCCCGTACTGGTCCGACCAGAAGAACGGCACCGGGTCGTAGGGCACGGCGGCTGCCGACCCGGCCAGCAGGTTCCGGGCGGCGGCGGCACCACCCTCGGCGGCGTTGGTCCAGTGCTCGACGCGGGCGCGGCGACCGGTGCTGGGGCGCAGCCAGTTGGCCACGTCGCCGGCCGCGACCACGCGGTCGCCGGCGAAGAGCGTCCCGTCGCAGGCGATGCCGTTGTCGAGGGTCAGACCGGATCCCTCGAGCCACCCCACCGACGGCACGACCCCGATGCCCACGACCACGACGTCGGCCGGCAGCCGGGTCCCGTCGTCCAGGCAGACGACCACGGGATCCGACCCGCCGGGATCCGATTCCAGGTGGTCGATGGTGATGCCGGTCCGCAGGTCCATGCCGTTGGCCACGTGCAGGTCGGCACACATCTTTCCCATCTCGTCACCGAGGACCCGGGCGAGCGGCGTGCGGTACGACTCGAGCAGCGTCACGTGGGCCCCGAGGCCCTGACAGGTGGCGGCCACCTCGGAGCCGATGAAACCGGCCCCGATCACGACCATCCGGGGCTCGGGAGCGGCGCCGGCCAGTGCCGCCCGGATGCCGAGGCAGTCGTCGAGGGTACGCAGCATCCACACGCCCGGCATCCCCTCGGTACCGGGCAGGCGGCGGGTAGCGGCCCCGGTGGCGACGACCAACCCGTCGTAGGCGACCTCGGTGCCGTCGTCGAGGCCCACCGTGCGTCGCCCGGTGTCGAGTGCGGTGGCCCGGCGGCCGAGCCGGAGATCGAGCCCGATGGCGTCGAGCTTGTCCGGGGTGTGGTGGTGGATGCGCTCCACGTTCCATGTGCCGGCCAGGAGCTGCTTGGACAGCGGCGGCCTGTCGTAGGGAGGGTGCACCTCCTCACCGATCACGACGACCGGACCGCTGTGCCCTTCGTGGCGGACCTCCTCGGCGGCCCGCAGGCCGGCCAGCGATGCGCCGACGACGACGACAGTTCCTTCCGGGGGCACGGGTTCGCTCATGGTGCGAATGGTACGGGGTGGTCGGGCCCGACGCAGGTTGCGCTGGTTGCGCGGGACGACAGCGACGGCGCCGGTGCGTCGGGTTCCTCGACCGCCGACGTGCCCACGGCGCGTCACCCGGGCGGAACGGCGACCCGTTCATTCGGCGGACCGTCGTACCGGGCCGGTCCGGTCACTCCCGAAGCAGCGCCACAGGCGGTGGGTCGGCACCGCAACCCGGCTCCTGTCCGAAGGGTGGCTGCTCCTCGAATCTCCAACCCGGGTCCTCGTCGCTCGGGCCGGACCGGGAGAGCACCCAGCCCTCGAACGTCTTCCGCCGGTGATGGTGGTGGCACAGGAGGGCCAGGTTCGACAGACACGTGGCACCACCCTGCTCCATCGGCCGGACGTGGTCGATCTCGAGTCCGTAGGCGACCCCGCAGCCGGGAACGACGCAGTGCCGGTCGCGGAGACGCAGTGCTGTGCGCAGTCGGGCGTTGATCGTGCGGCCGAAGTGGTGGACCGCCTTGATGTCACCGGCCTCGGTGAAGACGGTGCACAGGTAGCTGTCGTCGGTGAGGTAGCGCGCCACGGGGACGGGCACCGGGCCCTGGCCCTCGATCTCGCACAGCTCCCCCGGCAGTGCCCGGCCCCGGCGAAGTGCGGCGAGGTCCACCCGGACGATCACCGTGGCCCTCGGCTCGCGCCCGACCGGTTCGTCGGCGTCGAGGGAGGCGGAATGGGCAGCGAAGGGGTCGACGGGGTCGGGGTCGCCGGCCGTCCGTGGCCCGCTTCGGGAGGACGACTTCGACGGATGGTCGGCCCCGGTGGTCGCGCCCGTTGGCGATTCGGGTGGCGGTTGCCGGCCGGTACACAGCAGGAAGAAGGCGTCGGCCCGGAGCGTGGCCTGGGACACCGGAAGCTCGGGTGACGCCTCCCTCTGGCTCGGACCGCCGGATTCGGCGCCCTCTTCGGCCTGGGAGTCACGACGGAGCCGGTCGGCCAACGGGTCGAGGCGGGCCATCAGCAGTGCTCCCCGGTCGGCCGTGTCCCGGCCCTGGAAGCAGAACGCCCCTTCGGCGTCGGTCCAGGCCGTGAAGAACCGTTCGGTGTAGATCCGGCGGTACGTGGCCATCGGGTCGCGGGTGGCCGAGGTCGCCCGGGACCGCTGGCACCGCTCCTTCACGACGTGCAGTGGCTCAGTGGCGGCGCCCGCCAGCAGCGACTCCTCGGCACCGGGATCGAGGGTCGCCGCCTGAGCGATCTCGACGACCTTCGGACCCGACAACGTCCCGGACCGCAGCGCCTCCTCGGTGGACGGGAGCGCGGTGAGGCGCTGGCCCGTCTCCAGGGTCCGGCGGGCCTGGCCGGCCGAGACACCTTCCAGTGCGGCCAGCAGACCGGCCGGGCTCCGATGACCTTCGGACTCCCAGTGCCCGGATTCGGCGATCCTCGGGGCGAGGAGTGTCTTGCCGGCGAGCACGAGTCGCTCCAGTCGGGCGAACGCGGGCATAGAGGGTGGCGGCCTGGCCACCCAGGATCCGGTCGGGGTCGAGGTCGGCGACCAGCGCGGTGAGCTGCTCGTCGATGACGTCGATCCGCGTGGACAGACCCGGGTCGGCGGGACGACGGATGTCGGTGTCGAGGGCCATGTCCCATGCTCGCAGGCGGGTGTGACACCCGACGGTGCGGAAACCCCGCCGGCCGGCTCAGCCGCCGAACATCGTCATCCACTGCTCTGGGGTCTTGAGTCGGAACACGTAGTTCTGCGCACGGGTCTGGCCCATGGTGGCCGACGCGTCCGGTGAGTAGAAGTGGCCCGGGTAGAGCACGGTGTCGTCGGGGACCTGCGCCAGGCGGTGCATGAGCGAGTCGTACATGGCGGCCGGATCGCTCCCCGGAAAGTCGGTGCGTCCGCAGCCGTCGAGGAAGAGGGTGTCGCCGGCGATGAGCTTCCCGTCGACGAGGAAGCACTGGCTGCCCGGTGTGTGGCCGGGGGTGTGGACGAGTGTGATCGGCACTCCGCCGACCGTCACGATGTCGCCCCCGGCGTGACCCACGAGATCGCCGCACCCACGCCGGTCGACCGCTCCACCCACGGCACCTCGTCCTCCTGGACGTGGACGGGCACCTGGGCCACCTCGAGGAGCCGGCGTGATGCCCTCGATGGCCCACCCCTGGAGGCTCCCGCCCACGTGATCCGGGTGGAAGTGGGTGCCGAGGGCCCCCACGCAGCGCATGTCGTCGGCGGCGAGGATGCCCAGCAGGTCGTCGATGCCGTAGGCGGGATCGACGATCACGGCCTCGCCGGTCTCCCGGTCCCCCACCAGGTAGACGAAGTTGACCATCTGGCGGGCCACCTGGTCGTCGGTGGCGAAGTCCCGCCCGGCCAGCAGCTGGCGGAAGTAGAGCCGGTCGGGCGGGCTGCGGTCGGTTCCCCGGAGGCGTCGGTCACCTCACCACTGTAGGGTTCGGCCCGGGTCGCCGGACGCCGGGTCGCCGGCGGACCCAGCGATGATGCGGGCACGCGACGGGATGCGAGCAGGGGATGGCGCGGCTATGACACAGACCGGGACGACATCGGACGGGGACAACACCGCGTCGGTGACCTCGCATGCTCCGGCACTGGGCGACCGAGCAGCCCGACGCGCCGATGCTCACCCTCGGCGACACGTCCCTCACCTGGGGCGAATGCTACGACGGGCCATCGCGCGTGGCCGCCGCCCTGGCCGCTGACGGCGTCGAACCCGGGCGAACGTGTGGCCTTCCTCGACCGCAACGGCATCGAGTTCTTCGAGGTGTTCTTCGGCTGCGCCCTGCTCGGCGCGGTGAGTGTCGCCGTCAACTGGCGCCTGGCCCCGACCGAGATGGCCGCCATCATCGAGGACGCCGGCGCCGTCGTCCTCTTCTACGGCCCCGACTACGGGTCGGCCGTCAAGGAGATCGCCTCCGGAGTCGACCGCCGTCGGCGCCTACGTCCCGTTCGACCGACTTCGCCGAGTGGCGGGACGCCGGCATTCCGCCGGGCGGCCGCCGACCCGGGGTTCGAGCCCGGGCCCGACGACATCGTCACCCAGCTCTACACCTCGGGCACCACCGGTCTTCCCAAGGGCGTCATGATCTCGGGCCGCAACTCTGACCACGATCCTCCCGGGGGCCGATCGAGGTCTTCCACATCGACGCCACGACGGTGTCGATGGTGGCCATGCCGCTCTTCCACATCGGCGGGGTCGGCTGGGCGCTGTCGGGCATGTCCCGGGGCGGCCACTCGGTCATCGTGCGGGACATCGACCCGGTGGAGGTCCTGTCGGTGATCGAGGAGCACTCGATCACCGACGCGTTCGTGGTGCCGGCCGTGCTGATGTTCCTCCTCGCCACCCCGCAGCTTGCCGACACCGACGTCAGCTCGCTGCGCACCATCTACTACGGCGCCTCCCCCATCACCGAGGACGTGCTGGTCAGGTCGATGGCCGCCCTGGGATGCGACTTCGCCCAGGTCTACGGGCTGACCGAGACCACGGGGGCGATCACCTCCCTCCTGCCCGAGGACCACGACCCCGACGGGCCCCGGGCCGACCTCCTGCGGTCCGCCGGACGGCCCTTCTCCCACGTCGAGCTCCGCATCGTCGACTCGGCCACCGGCGAGCCGCTGCCCCCCGGTGCGGTGGGTGAGGTGCTGTCCCGGTCGCACCAGAACATGCTCGGCTACTGGAACAAGCCGGACGAGACGGCGGCCGTGCTCGACACCGAGGGCTGGTTCCGCACCGGCGACGCCGGCTGGTTGAGCGAGGACGGCTACCTCTTCCTGCACGACCGGATCAAGGACATGATCGTGTCCGGCGGCGAGAACGTCTACCCGGCCGAGGTGGAGAACGCGCTGCTCGCCCATCCGGCCGTGGCCGATGCCGCCGTCATCGGCGTGCCCGACGACCGGTGGGGCGAGACCGTCAAGGCGGTGGTGGTCACCACGCCGGAGGCGTCGGAGGACCGAGGGGCGTGGCCGCCGACATCCTCGCCACCACCCGGGAGCGGCTCGCCCACTACAAGTGCCCGACGTCGATCGACTTCATCGACGTCCTCCCCCGGAACCCGTCGGGCAAGGTGCTGAAGCGCGAGCTCCGCGCGCCCTACTGGGAGGGCCGGGAGCGCAACATCAGCTGACCGGGGAGCGCCGCTGCGCCCGGTTCAGAACAGGGCGTCCGACTCCGCGTCCTCCGGGCCGTCGCTCGGTCGACGTCCGTCCTCCTGGCCGATGGCCTCGAGGCGGGGCACTAGCTCCTCCACCCGCATACGGGTCCGCCGCAGCCTCCGGTCGAGTTCGTCGACGATCTCGGTGGCCCGCTCGAGCTGGTCGACGAGCCGGTCGACGTCGACGACCCCGGTCTCGAACTCGGCGATGATCGCGTCCAGCTCGGCGCCGGCGTCCGAGTAGCTCAACTCGCCGACCGGAGCGGGCGCCCCCGTCGTCTCCCTTGGGTGTGGCCATCAGTCGCTTCCCTTCGTTGTGTCGTCGGGTGTCGTCGGCGCGCGGTGCCGGAGACGGTCGATCTCGACGGTGCCGTCCGACAGCTGGGTGGCCAGCACCGCGCCCGCGGCGACACCGTCGACCGATCGGAGCACGGCGCCCGTGGCGTCGCGGGTCACCGAATAACCCCGCTCGAGCTGGCGCTGGTAGTCGTAGGCACCGAGCAGGCGGCGGCGCTGGGCGGCCCGGAGCTCCTCGAGCTCGAGCCGCTGCGCCGGGAGGCCGGCGAGCCGGCGAGAGCGCAGGGCGAGATCGTCCGACCCGGTCCGGGCGACGTGGCGCGCGGCCCGGGCGCCCGCCGCGGCGACGACGGCCAGACGGGCGGCATGGGTGTCGACCTGACCCCGCGCCACCGTACGCAGGCTGCGGGCCCGGTGACCGAGGCCGTCACGGTGGCGGTCCAGCTGGATGCGGGCGCCGGTGGCCACCGCCCGTTGGTGCGAGGCCAGGACCCGGTCGGCGGCGATGACCCGGTCCCTCGCCACGCGGGCGATGACGTCGCCCGACTCCCGGACGTGGCGCCAGTAGTCGAGTGCGAGGCCCGCCAGCTCACGGCCGCACTCGGTAGGGGTGATACAGCTGCGATTGGCCACCTCGTCGGCGACCGACCGGTCCCCCGTGTGGCCGATTCCGGTCCACACGGGCAGATCGGACGTGGCGATGGCCCGGGCCACGGACTCCTGGTCGAAGGCGGCGAGATCCGCCTTGGAGCCTCCGCCCCGGACCACCACGATGATGTCGAGCGGCTCGTGCTGGAGGTCGGTGATGGCGGCCGACACCATGGCCGGGGCGTCCTTGCCCTGCACCGCGGTGGGGGCGACGGTCACGGCGAACGCCAGTCCCGAGCCCTCCAGTCCGCCGAGGAAGTCGTGGAAACCCTCGGTGCCGGGGCTGGCCACCAGCCCGACCCGCAAGGGCAGTGCCGGCAACCGCAGCCGGCGCTGGCGGTCGTAGAGGTCCTCGTCGACCAGGGCCTTCACGAGCCGGGCCCGTTCGGCGGCGACCCGACCGAGCAGCGCCTCGGTGTCGATCTCCCGCACGGTGAAGTCGACCGATCCGCGGGCCTTGTAGAGGCCGACCTCACCCCGGACCCGGACGACCATGCCCGCCTCGAGGGTGATGCCGAGGCGGTCCAGGGAGTTGCGGACCGACCGCCACGTGCCGGCCCAGCACTTGGCGCTGAGGGTCGGGGCGCCGGGGTCGTCGGCCTGGGCCGGATCCACGAGGTCGAGGAAGCAGTGACCCTTGGTCAGCACCTTCATGGACCGCACCTCCCCGGTGACCCAGACCTCGTCGGGGAAGGCACCACGGACAGCCCGCTCGACCCGGTCGTAGAGCTGCGAGACCGACAGGGCGTCGGGGCTGCCGTGCTCCGCGACCATCTGTTTGGCGCGAGATTCCAGGGACACGGGGCCAGGGTATAGCGCGGGTGGGTCGCCACGGCCGATCGGTGCGATGGCGAGGGCCCGCCTGTGGGACGATGGTGGGGACGGTGAGCCGGCCGGGTGGCCGCGGCCTGGGCCGGACGGGACAACCCGTACGACGGCAGGTCGAGGAAGGTCGGGACTCCAGAGGGCAGGGTGCTGGCTAACGGCCAGTCGGGGCGACCTGCAGGACAGTGCCACAGAGAACAGACCGCCGATGGCACGCCCCCAGGGGCGAGCACAGGTAAGGGTGAAACGGTGCGGTAAGAGCGCACCAGCGATCGGGGTGACCCGGTCGGCTCGGTAAACCCCACCCGGAGCAAGGTCGAACAGGGGGCGCGGGCGGCCCGTCCGGCGTCCGGCAACGGATGCCACCCCCAGGTAGACCGCTCAGATGGATGGCCACCCCGCCCCGCGAGGGACGGACAGAATCCCGCCTACAGGCCGGCTCACCGTCACCACCTGCCCTGACTGCCATTTTAAGGCATCTACCAGGGGTTTTAGGTGTCCGCTGTTGTCCGCTGTTGTCCGCTGTTGTCCGCTGTTGTCCGGAAAAGTCCTCAGATTCTGAGGACTTTTTGAGAACCCGAGGACTTCCTGAGGACTGTTTGGTGACGGTTCCGGGACCC
Source organism: uncultured Acidimicrobiaceae bacterium (assembly GCA_963830165.1). Classification (GTDB taxonomy): domain Bacteria; phylum Actinomycetota; class Acidimicrobiia; order Acidimicrobiales; family RAAP-2; genus Bog-756. Next base: position 681,843 of record CAWHKZ010000011.1, on the reverse strand, counting down.
CGGGGACGTGCTGCAACAGGTGTGGCGAGGCGACAGTCACGTCGAGGGTTGTTGGGAATCAGGACGGCAAACCGCCGGTCGGCGGTGCGCCAGACAGCACGTGAATCTCCAACACCAGTGCCCGGCTGTTTCCTCGGTAGACGGCGCTCCGTGCCCACCGTCGCAGATCGATCCGCAGGCCAGTGTAGAGCATGCGCTGGAGCGTATCACGCGTGATACACTCTCCTCATGAGCGAGATCTCGATTCGTGAACTGCGTAACCACGGTGGGGACATGGTTGACCGTGTCGCCCACGGCGAACGTATGACCGTGACCCGGGACGGTAGGCCGGTCGCACTCCTGGTGCCCCTCGAGCGTGAGCCGCTCTCCGTCGACGTGCTCATCGAACGGTGGTCGCAGCTGCCGACGATGGACCCGGAGTTCCTCCGTCGAGACATCGACGCTGCGATCGACTCCTCGCTGTGAGCACCTCAGGCCGAGGCATCCTCGACACCAGCACGGTGATTCTGCTCGAGCGGATCGGAGATCCGCGGTCCCTCCCACCTGAACCGCTAATCACGGCTGTGACGCTCGCGGAGCTCTCCGTGGGCCCCCTCGTGGCGACAGAGCCAGCCGAGCGAGCGACGCGCCAGCTGCGCCTCCAACAGGCGGAAGCCGACTTCGACCCCCTTCCCTTCGATGCCGCAGCCGCCCGAGCGTTCGGTCGCGTCGCCGCGTCCCTCCACCGTGCAGGGCGCAACACCGGCGGCCGGTCCTACGACGCGATGATCGCTGCGGTGGCGCTCGCCAACGACCTTCCGCTGTTCACGTGCAACCCAGCTGATTTCGAACACATCGACGGCTTGGACCTGCGAACTGTTCCGCATCCGGACCAGACCCCGGGAACGTAAGGCGAGTCCTGCTCGCCTGAGCCCCGAGTAGCCCCCGAGCCGGTGGTCTGGGATACGCCCAGCCCTCAGTAGTTCGGGTTCGGCCAGTCCCTTGGAAGGTTCGACTCCGGCACCCACCGCTTGCAAGGAACCATCTGACTTACCTTCACAACCAATGGAGTAGGTGCGTTTTCGGAGAACTGGAATGGGAAGCATCCGAGGGTCTTCCCACTTGGTGTCGTGATCCTGTCGGGGTCAACCCCTTCGTTGGCGAACTCGGTCTCGCCAAATGAGTGCCCGGGTTTCAAGAGAACTGGGTCCCCACTTACCGTCGTTCCAGGCTTGGGAAGGAAGAAGGAGTCGTCTACAACGGTGTGATCTGTGTTGTTCGTGATCGTCACGGTGAAGGGATCATCGTTGGCACCGCAAGCTTGGAGTAGCAGCGCTGATGCCAAAAACGACACGCCCAGCAATACCACCCTCGCCAGTCTGCCCATCGAAGAAGGCTATCGGCCCGCAGCAGTTGTCAACACGCCCCGAAGTGTTGTTACACGGGTGATCCACGGACCATGGACTTGGGACCATCGAACCACAGTCATCCTGTGCCGTCGACGTCCTCGATGAGCTTCGAGAAGAGCACCACCCGGCCCGGCTGAGTCTGTTCGGCGCCTGTCAACCTTTGAGAGACAGAAAGTTTGGGAAATCACTGTGCCGTCGTGGTCGCCTCCTCGGGTCGGTTGATCCACGCCACCGTCGGTAGTTCCGGAGGCGTGGGCGCTTTGCGGACGAACCGCTCGGGGTGGGCGGCGTAGGCGGCATTCAATACCTGGCCGCGCCGTTCGCGGACCTCCTCGGCTCGGCCGTAGTGGACGTCGGCCGGGGTGTGGAATCCGATGCCCGAGTGCCGGTGCTCGTCGTTGTACCAGTCGAAGAACCGCCCACAGTGGGCATGGGCATCCTCGAACGACCCGAAGGTCTTCGGGAAGTCCGGCCGGTACTTGAGGGTCCGGAAGTGGCTCTCCGAGTAGGGGTTGTCGTTGCTCACGTGGGGTCGGCTGTGGGACTTGGTGACGCCCAGGTCGGCCAACAAGTGGGCGACCGGCTTGGCGATCATCGGTGACCCCCGGTCGGAGTGGATGGTCAGCTCGCCCGCACCGATGCCCTGCTTCTCGATGGTCTCGGCCATCAGGGCCTCGGCCAGGCTGGCCCGCTCGGCTCGGGCCAGCATCCACCCGGGCACGTAGCGGCTGTAGATGTCGATGATCGTGTACAGGTAGTAGTAGGTCCACTTGGCTGGTCCGTGCAGCTTGGTGATGTCCCACGAGTAGATCTCGTTGGGCCGGGTGGCCACCAACTCGGGCTTCATCCGGGCCGGATGGGTGGCATGGCGTCGTCGGTCGCCGACTTCGTCGTGCTCGCGCAGGATCCGGTACATGGTGGGCACCGACGCCAGGTAGACGCCTTCGTCGAGGAGCTTGGCATAGACCGTCGCCGGCGCCTCGTCGACGTGGTCGGGGCTGTTCAGAACCGTGCGGATCTCCTTGCGCTCGACGTCGGTCAGCGCCCGGGGCTGGGGTGTCGCCACCCGTTCGGGGCGGGGCGGTGCCGGGCTCTTGCGATGCCGGCGGTAGTGGCGGGCCCGGCTCTCACCGAGGGCGTGACACGCGGCCCGAACCCCGACCACGGGGGTCAGTTCGTCGATGGCCTCGTCGATCACCTGGTCTCGCCTCTCTCGTCCTGCGCGCTGTCGGTGGCGAGCTCCTCCAACAACGCCGAGAGTTTTCCCTGGACCTCGATGACCTTGCGGGCCTTGCCCAGCTCGGACTCGAGCCGCTCCGTCCGTTGCTTGAGTCGGGCGATCTCCTTGTCCCGGGGATCGGCGGACTGGCGACCGGCCGGTCGGGCCAGCGCCTCCTCGGCTCCCCGGTCGCGCTGGCGGCGCCACTCGGTGAGGAGCGACGAGTAGAGACCCTCCCGACGGAGGAGCGCTCCCTTCTCGGCCTTCCCGAGGGTGTCGTACTCGGCGAGGATCCTCGCCTTGTAGGCGGCGGGGAACCGCCGTGGTCCTCGGGCCCGTTCGGGGACCTCGGGGTCCGGGTCAGTGGTGTCGTCCATCCCACCAGCATGATGGCGCGTGTCGTCAAGGTGGTTGATTGTCGTGGTCATTTCGGGGCTCGTTTCCCCGCCCTCAGTTCAATGAATCAGCAGCTCGATCTGCCTCACTGAAGGTTGACACAGAGGGGTTCGACGGCGTGGACGCGCTGACGTCTGAGGATCGGGATGAACTGCGGTCCGGTCTCGAAGAAGGTGCACCTCTCGCACGCCGACTCGAACGAGCAGTCGAGGGCGGCGGGTCTCGTGCACTTGCCGTTGCCGGGTATCCGTCGATGATCGGCGGCGAGCTTGCGCATGTTGGATCCGGCGGCGTCGTCGGGTGCGATCTCGAGGTCGTCGAGGCCCTTCCAGTCGGTTGGCGGGCCCGATCCGAACAGCGACAGACGGCCGAGACTCTGAGCGACCTGAGGTGGGCGACAACTGAAGTCTGGGATGACTCGATGACCTGGCCGGTCAGCTGGTGACACCCACCGCCATTCCGTCGATCGGTTGGCTGAGCGGCCGTCCAGCCATCGATCCGCGGAAAGGTGTGTGGAAGATGTAGACCGAACCATCCGTGCCTGCTTCGTAATATCCGCCGGTGCCCGGGTACGAGGTGATGGCAACGACGGGAGCGCCGATCGATCGCCCCGCTGTCGAGCCGTAGAACCCGGCGTCGCCGAAGTTGAAGATCCCCCCGTCAGATGCCGCGAGCCAGTAGCCGTGCCCGTCGGGTGTTGCGGCCATGCCGACGACGGGTGCGTTCAGGTGCCTCCCCCCCATCGAGCCGTAGAACCCGGCGTCGCCGAAGTTGAAGATCCCCCCGTCAGATGCCACGAGCCAGTAGCCGTGCCCGTCGGGTGTTGCGGCCATGCCGACGACGGGTGCGTTCAGGTGGCTCCCCCCCATCGAGCCGTAGAACCCGGCGTCGCCGAAGTTGAAGATCCCCCCGTCAGATGCCACGAGCCAGTAGCCGTGCCCGTCGGGTGTTGCGGCCATGCCGACGACGGGTGCGTTCAGGTGCCTCCCCCCCATCGAGCCGTAGAACCCTGCGTCGCCGAAGTTGAAGATCCCCCCGTCAGATGCCACCTCGTAATAGCCACCTCCGGTCGTCGCCATCCCGACGATCGGCTGGTTCAGCGGTTTGCCAGCCATCGATCCCAGGAACGGGGCGTCGAAGGCGAAGATCCCACCGTCAGCCGAGACCTCGTAGTAGCCGGACCCCGACGGCGGGATCTCGACTGCCCCGATCGTGCACGCGGCCCCGGTGGCCGGTTGTGGTCTGGCAACCCCCCGCTGATCAGTGCCCGGACACACGGGAACGCCGCCCAGCTGGGTGCCGGTCGGTATGACGGAGACCTCGGGGCTGCTGGCCGGTGGCAGCATGGTCTCAGTGGGCCCACCATTGTCGGCCAGAAGTCCGAGATCTGGCTCAGCGCTGCCGATGTCGGTCGGCTGGGTGAAGCCGCAGAAGACCGTCCCCGACGGACTGTCATTCGTGAGGTTGTAGCCGAGACTGGTGAACGCTGGCCCTTGCTCCGTTGGTCCGGCGCAGTTGCCGCTGCTGTTGTCGGCCAAGATGGTGGCGCCGACCGTCGCTGAGCCCAGATTGGACAGCCCAAGGGCGGGATTTCCGGCAATTGTGTCGGAGACGAGCACCATCGTATTCAGGTTCTCGATGGTGTCCATGGTCCCCGGGTAGTTCCCGGTGAGGGTTGAGTCGGTGATGGTCATGGTGCCGGCGGGGTCGTTGTAGATGCCAGCAGCCACGGGTCCGGTGTTGTTGGCAACGGTGGAGTCGGTCAGCAGAAGGGAGTTGGAGTTGGTGATGCCGCCGGCTGCCGACCCCTGGGATGAGGCGTTGTCGGCGATCGTGGTGTCGGTGACCCGCAGGCTGCCGAAGTTGTCGATGCCACCATCTACGGAACCGTCCTCGATACTGAGGTGGTCGATCTCGGCCGTCTCACCCACCTCGATCCGCACGACGGTGGCCTCGTTCGACCCGTCAATCACGGCTGGTGCGTCGAGTGGGGCATCAGCCCCGCTGATCGTCAGGTTGTTGTTGAGAGTGCTCACGTCGACCGCATCGTGGATCGTGCCCGAGACCTCAACGGTGAGCGATCCGATTCCGTCGTTCTGCTCAAGTGCGTAGGTGATCGTGGCACAGGGAGACGCTGACGACGTGCAGTCGCCCGCGTTGGTGCCGCTCTGGGCGACATAGAGCGTCGAACTAGCGGCGCTTGCGCCGCCGATACCCAGGAAGCCCGCCGCGACCAGGGCCCCCACAACTCCAAATCTGGCGAGGAGACTCCCGGTCGGCCTGCGAATTCGAACATGGTGAGGATTCACGCTCATCTCGCCTCCTGCTCTCGCCAAGTCCCACGAAAGCTGACCCGCCAATTTGCAGTGTGATCCTGAGCTAGACCGTCGTCAACCATGAGCCCGAGGCGGATTGGTCGGATGTCCCGAGGCCTCCGCGGTGCGGCACCCCGAGTCACTGAGCCGCCTGGGCCGGCACACGACCAGCAGGGTGTGCCTGTATGTCAAGCGGCTCAGTGCCATCACCCTCTCGGTCCTCGAGCAGATGTTGCAGCAGTCATACGAGTACCTCTCGTCCCGGGACGGATAGACCCGCCCGGAGTGGCAGGCCGTGGGAGTGGCGGTGTCCGTTTTCAGACAGGCCGACATTTCCCGCTGATCAGGCGCAGACCGGTCCGGGTGCAGGAGATCGGGTGGCCTATGGCCACGTGAACGTGATCATCTGCAGCACTAACGTGACGCGATGATCAGGACGCTCTCGTACTGCGGATTGCTTGATGACTTCAGCATCCGACACCGGGACGGGCCCACGATCGACACTCTGGCGCAGCTCAATGGACATCTGATCGCCACTGCGCTGTTCGGTGATCCGATTCTCCTCAACGACGGCTATCTGATCTTCAACCAGTCCCTGGTCGACGCGATCGCCAGTCCGATGGAGAGCCCCCTCCTTGAATTGCTCCAGTGCGGATTCGTGCAAATCCTGACCCGAAATCAAGGCCAGCTCGCAACTCTCGCCTCGTTCATGGCAGAGCAGGGCATCACCAACGCGGTGCGGCTCGTGGAGGACCCGCACTTCGGGATGCTGCAGCTGCCGAGCCTGATCGAACTCGAGGAGAGGCTGGCGTCCCAGGCATACAATCCGTTCCGGAGTTGGCCCCAGATCCACGTCGGGCACGTCTTTCGGCAGGTTTCCAAGAATGCGCTGGATTCGCTCGTCGAGTCCGGAGATGACACGGGCGAATACGGGCGATTTGCCGCTTCCGTGGGAGAGCGGATCGGCAGCCGCACCGGCTGGGAGGATGCAGCACGGGAGCTCCGGTCGGCCGGCGCGCTCTCGGACGGAGCCTTCGCCTCCGTCATGGCTGCCGCCAACGAGGCCTACCAGTACTCATGGGGATGCCTCCTGGCGGCGCCGATGGAGCAGATTCGCGTCCAGACCCGACTTCCCCGATTCCTGGCGTCGCTGGATCACTCAGAGGGCGAGGTCACGCCGGAGACACCGATGATGCCGACCGTGAACGTACCCGATTTCACCCACCAGCGACACAAGCGTACGGAGGCGTGGGTTCGACTCGCCGAGATCTGCTCCTACGGCAGTCCTTCCAATGTCGTGAAACGAACCTTTCTGAGTGCGCTGGACCGCCATCTGCTGGCGGGGTCGGAGACCAGCAGGAAGGAGCTCCACGACGCCTCGCGCGACTACTCCCTCGTCCTGAAGAGATCGTTCGCGCCGGAGATCTCCAAGTACGTGGACTTTGCCTTTCTCGTGGTCCCCATCGCGGTTTCCGGCCTGGTCGCCGGACCGGTGGGCGTGGCGGTTTCCGCGGTCATCTCCGCCGGCGGGTTCATCGGAGCTGAGGTGAATGCCTGGAATCGACTCCTCTGGCGGATGGGATTGCCGTCGACGAACAAGTGGGCCCGCCTCGTCCAGTCAGCAAGTCCAAGCCGATCCGAATCGTGGTTCCAGCTCGACCACGAGCGTGCCTCGTCATTCGTGGCAGGTGCTCCGCCATTTGTGGCGCCGTGACTTCCGCCACCGACCGTGGTGACGGAACCGACCAGCTGACAAACCTCGCCGTCGGCGGGTGGTCCGTCATCGTTCCGCGCGCTGATCCCGAGGTCGGGGCGGAGCCATGCCGCTGAGCGGACGATCGACATGATGACGACCCTTCGTTACGGTGGACCGATGAGAGTTCTGATCCTCGGTGCGGGCTTCGGCGGGCTCGAGTTGGCCACCCAGCTGTCTGACGAGATCGGTGGCGATGCGGAGATCACCGTCATCGACGAGAAGGCCGGGTTCATCTTCGGCTTTTCGAAGTTGGACGTCATGTTCGGGAAGCAGACAGCGGATTCCGTGTTCCATCCCTACGAGGCGATGGACAAGCCTGGGGTGCGCTTCGTCCAGGCGACGATCAGGTCGATAGATCCGGGACGGAAGTCCGTCGTGACGGAATCGGGTCGGTTCGACGCGGACGTTCTCGTGGTCGCACTCGGGGCAGATCTGGACCCCTCGGCGACACCAGGCCTCGTCGAATCGGGGCACGAGTTCTACACGGTGCCCGGCGCGTTCGCACTTCGGGACGTAATTGCGTCGTTCGACGGGGGGGACGTCGTCATCGGCGTGACATCGACCCCGTTCAAGTGTCCCCCGGCACCCAGTGAGACGGCACTCCTCATGCACGACTTCTTGACCAGGACGGGCCGCAGGGCGAAGTCCAGCATCTCGCTCGTCATGCCACTCGGTGTCCCGATCCCGCCGTCACCGGGTGCCTCTGCCGCGCTGCTCACGGCATTTGCCGATCGAGGGATCGCCTGGCATCCGGAGCGCACCGTCACCGCACTCGACGGCGAGCGGGGGGTGGCTGTCCTCGATGGCGGTGAGACCCTGCCATTCGATCTGTTCCTCGGCGTACCTGTGCACAAGGCACCGCCGGTCGTCGTGGAGTCGGGCCTCACGGTGGACGGATGGATCCCCGTCGACCCGCACACGCTCAAGACGCCGTTCCCAGGTGTGTACGCGGTCGGTGATGTCACGAGCGTCGGCACGCCGAAGGCCGGCGTCTTCGCAGAGGGACAGGCGTCGATCGTGGCCGACCAGATCGTCGCCGAGATGCCGCGACCGTTCCTCGGATCGGATCTACGACGGTCGTGGGATCTGCTATCTCGAATTCGGGGGCGGAGAGGTCGCGACCGTCGACGTGACCTTTCTCAGCGGAGCGGCACCGGTGGGCGAGATTCAGGGACCTTCGACCGAGTTGGCGTCCTCCAAAGCTGAGTTCGGATCGAGCCGGATCATGCGATGGTTCGATCGGGTTTGGAGCCAGGACAGCGATTCGGACTGACGGGAGTCAGCAGCGGGGACATCGGCACCGCGACCTCGATCGCAAGCTCGTGGTCGACATGCCGATGGGCGAAGCGCACCCGGTAGGCAGCGTCGTCGCTCCCCGGAGCGGCTCGACCAGGCCGAGCTGGTCGTCGAAGTCGAGAGGGCGGACCTCGATGTCGGCGTGGCCGGCGCTGCGGTCCGAATGACCTGTCACCGTCCGGACCCGCCGCCCGTCGGCGACCAGGGCCTGGGTGATGGCCGCCCCCGAGTAGCTGAACGCGCCGGTCACCACGTCGAGGCCGGTGTCGCGGCGGTCCGCCCGATGGTGGGGTGTGGCGAGGATCGAGGTCACGGGGTCTCCTTGGTGTCCGTCGGCATGGTCATGGCCTCGAACAGTGAGGCGAGCTGCTTGGCGCGGGCGAAGAGGTCCAGTGCGGGTCGGGTGTCACCATCGAGGTGGCTCAGCATCTCCAGGCCCAGGTAGAGCGCCACCACCGCGTGGGCGACCTCGCCGGCCGGCAGCACAGCGCCCAACGGTGAGTCTCCGAGTGTCGACTCGATGGACGCGCGGGCGAACTCCCGCCACGGCCGGATGCGGGACGCCACTTCGGCACCGAGTCCGGGCGTCGAGGAAGCTCCGGCGATCATCTCGACCAGCACCGTGATGTAGCCGGCGTCGAGGTCGTTCCGGAAGATCCCTTCGGCGGCGTCGACGAGTTGGACGGGACCCGTCACCTCGTCGACTGCTGCGGCGTAGCTGTGGAGTCGTTCGTCGCTCATCGCATCGAGAGCGGCGAGCAGCAGAGTGGCGACGGTCCCGAAGTGGTAGAAGACGAGCCCCTGGGCGACTCCGGCCCGCTCGGCGATCACCCGAGCGCTCGCACCGGCGTAACCGTGCTCCTTGAGCGCCTCGGTGGCCGCCGCCACCAGGGCCCGGCGGGTCCGGTCGGACCGGTCCGAGCCCGCTCCAGCCGCCCTGCTCGGAGTTCCTGCCTTGGCCATGGACCACATCGTCTTGAGCGATTGCTCAGACTCTACGCTCAAGTCAGCCACCGGGTCGATGCAGCTCGTCGACAGAGCCTGCGGCGTTCCCGGAAGACCGGCACGGGCAGCGCCGGGCTCCACGCCGCCACCCGGGTTTCGGTCCGATCGATACGGATCCCGGGACCAGTACCGTGGCTCTCACATCCGCTTGCGGGAGGACGCAGTGCGAGCAGTCGCCTTCACCAGGTTCGGCGGACCCGAGGTCCTCGAGGTCGTGGACCTCCCGGAGCCCCATGCCGGGCCGGGCGAGGTGCGGATCCGTGTGGCCGCCGCTGCCGTCAACCCCACCGACACCATCCTCCGCTCAGGTCTGAACCGACGACCGCTCGAGAGCCCGACCCCCCACGTCCCGGGGATGGATGCGGCGGGGACCATCGACGAGGTGGGCGAAGGGGCATCCTGGTCGATCGGTGACGAGGTGATGGCCGTCGTCCTCGCCACCGGCCCACACGGCGGTGCCTACGCCTCGGAGCTCGTCGTACCCGCTGACTCGGTCGCACGCATTCCGGCCAACTCCACCCTCGTCGAGGCATCGACGCTTCCCATGAACGGTCTGACGGCGCGCCTCTCGTTGGACCAGCTCGCGCTCCTGCCCGGGCAGACGCTCGCCGTCACCGGTGCAGCCGGTGCCTACGGTGGTTACGTCGTCCAGCTCGCGAAGCAGGACGGGCTCACGGTGATCGGCGATGCCTCGGCCGCTGACGAGCCGCTCGTGCGCGGCCTCGGCGCTGACGTCGTCGTGCGGAGGGGTGACGACGTCACCGAACGGATCCGCGAGGTCGTAGCGGCCGGCGTCGACGGCCTCACCGACGGCGCCGTCATGAACGAGAAGGTCCTCGCCGGCATCGCGGACGGCGGCGACCTCGCCGTCGTCCGAGGTTGGAACGGGCCGACCGAGCGCGACATCACCCTCCACCAGACATTCGTCGTCGACTACGCCCACAACCACGCCGCCCTCGACCGCCTCCGCCAGCAGGTCGAGGCCGGACACGTGACGCTCCGGGTCGCCGCCACCTATGACCCGGACGGGGCCCCCGAGGCGCACCGCCGACTCGAAGCCGGCGGAATCCGGGGTCGGCTCGTCCTCACGTTCTGAGGCCTACCGGGCCACCCGCCGACCGGGTCGGACGCCCGCGGTATCTCCCCGCCCCACATGGCGACGATCTAGTCTCGTCAGCCACCTGCAGCACCGGGAGTCGAGGGGTCGGATGGACGAACATCAGTGGATCGGCGTGAGATCGCCGGAGTTCCGCACCATCTCCGAGCGGATCAAGGTGGCGACCCGACTCTCCGCCAAGCTGAGCGGATACTGCTGGGACGAGCCGGAGCCCATCCGAGAGGTCTTCGAGGAACTGATCGGCAAGGCCGTTGGCGATTCGTTCCACCTCATCCCTCCCTTCTACGCGGACTACGGACTGAACATCACCATCGGTCGGGCGGTCTTCATCGGTTACCAGTGCATGTTCACCGGCCACGGAGCCATCGACATCGCTGACGAGGTCATGATCGCGAACAAGGTCAACCTGGTCACGGCCGGTCACCCCGTCGAGCCGGACAAGCGACGGGCCTACATCACCGTGGAGCCGATCACGATCGAGAGGAACGTGTGGATCGGAACCGCGGCCACGGTCCTGCCCGGCGTGACGGTCGGTGCCGACTCCGTCGTTGCGGCCGGCGCCGTCGTGACCCATGACGTGCCGCCGGCGACCGTCGTGGCCGGGGTGCCGGCGACTGTCATCAGGCATCTGTAGCGGAGGATCGCCCCCCTCGCCCCTCGCCCCCGGGGGAGTCCGCCGCCGCCGCCCGCCGGTTCGCCATCGGCTGCTCGCCGGCTGGCGATTCCACCGGAACGGGGCCGGCGCCGTCCGTCCCCGGACCGGCTCGGTGGAACTCCAACCACGACTGGTATTCGGACAGCACCGCGTCGAGGCGGGCGCGGTCGACGGTGTCCTCGATCTGCTGGGTCCCGACGAGGATGGTGAGCCCGATGCGGGCCAGGATCCGTGCGTCGTGGTCCTCGATGCCGACGTCGACGAACGACTGCACGAGCACCGCCTCCCGCGTCTGGTCGACGCGGCGCTGGAACTCCGCCACCATCGGGTTGGTGCGGGCCCAGCCCCGGATGGCGCTCTCGGCTTCGTGGTGGACGGACAGGGCGATGCGCCGGATGACCGACAGGCGCTCTACGGGGTCGGAGACCGCCTCCACCTCGTCTTTCAGGTGGTAGATGCGACCTTCCTCCCACTGCTCGAGGAAGGCGACGTGGAATTCGCGGATGCCGTCGAAGTGGGCGTAGAAGCTTCCGGTCGTCACACCGAGGCCGGAGCACAGATTGGCGATCGTCAGCGCGTCCACGCCCCCGGCCGCGAGCAGGCTGAGCGCGGTGCGGTAGTAGTCGTCCCTGCTCTGGCGCATCGCGTCCACCTCGTCGACGTTCTATAGTAACATACGTTATGGTACTGACCGAACCAGGAAGGTGGCCATGGGTCCGACCGAGCTGACGGATGTCTTCGTGGACCCGGCTGCCTATGCCGACGAGCAGCGGTTCCACGACGCCTGCACGGTGCTCCGACGTGAGCATCCAGTGGTCCGGGTCGAGTCGGAGCGCTTCCGGCCGTTCTGGGCGGTCACCCGCCACGCCGACGTGCTCGACGTCGAGCGGGACGACGAGCACTTCCGCAACGCGCCCCGGCCGTTCCTGATACCCGCCGCCCTCGAGGCACTGGCCGAGGCCAACGGCGGACCGAATCTGCGAACGCTCGTGCATATGGACGACCCCGATCACAAGGCGTTCCGCGGAATCGCGTCGAGCTGGTTCCTACCCGGGAGGATCCGGGCCCTCGAGCACCGGGTCCGCGAGCTCGCCGTCCGGTACATCGACCACATGGCCGAACTCGGGACGTCCTGCGACTTCGCCCAGGAGGTCGCCGTCGGGTTCCCCCTCCACGTGATCCTCTCGATCCTCGGCCTGCCCGAGGAGGACTTCCCGAGGATGCTCCAGCTCACCGCCGAGCTGTTCGGCGGTGACGACGACGAGCTCAGTCGCTCACGCGACCCCCAGGAGCAGATGACCGTACTGGCCGACTTCTTCCAGTATTTCGTGGCGCTCACCGCGGCCCGCCGTGACACTCCGACCGACGACCTCGCCTCGGTCATCGCGAACGCCACCATCGACGGCCACCTGCTCAACGACTTCGACGCCGCGTCGTACTACGTGATCACCGCAACCGCAGGCCATGACACGACCAGCTCGTCGATCGCCGGGGGTCTCGAGGCGCTGTTGCGCCATCCCGACCAGCTCGCCCGGCTCCGCGACGACCCGTCGCTCGCCGCCACCGCCATCGAGGAGATCATCCGTTGGGTCACCCCGGTGAAGGAGTTCATGCGCACGGCCACCGAGGACCGCATCGTCGGGGGCCAGGCGATTCCGGGCGGCGACTCCGTCTACCTCGCCTACCTGTCGGCCAATCGGGACGAGGCCGCATTCGACGATCCCTTCCGGTTCGACGTGGGTCGCTCGGACAACAGGCACGTGGCATTCGGCTACGGCGTCCACTTCTGCCTGGGCGCCCACCTCGCCCGTCTCGAACTGCGGGTCTTCTTCGAGGAGCTCCTCGCCCGCACCGGCGACCTGCAGCTCGCCGGCGAGCCGTCCAGATCGGCCACGGTGTTCGTCGGAGGCATCAAGCACCTCCCCATCTCCTATCGGGTGCGCTGACCTGATATACCCGCCGGAGAGCGGTATCGGGCAGCATCCGCCGGCGGCGGTCGCCGTCGACGGCGCCGGACGACAAGGAGGACACCCGTGAGCACCGTACGCATCGGCATCCTGGGGGCGGCCCGGATCGCGCCCAACGGGATCATCCGCCCGGCGAGCACGAACGACGAGGCCGAGGTGGTCGTGGTGGCGGCCCGGGACCGGGCCAGGGCCGAGGCGTTCGCGGCCAAGCACGGGATCCCACGCGTGGCCGACTCCTACCAGGACGTGATCGACGACGCCGGGGTCGACGCCGTCTACATCCCGCTGCCGAACGGTCTGCACGCCGAGTGGACCCGCAAGGCCATCGCCGCCGGCAAGCACGTCCTGTGCGAGAAGCCGTTCACCTCCAATGCCCCCGAAGCCGAGGTGGTGGCGGCCGAGGCCGAGCAGTCGGGGCTGGTGGTGATGGAGGCCTTCCACTACCGCTACCACCCCATGGCCAAACGGGCCGTCGAGATCATCTCCGGTGGCGAACTCGGTGACATCGAACGGGTCGAGACGGCGTTCTGCTTCCCCCTGCCGCGGTTCTCGGACATCCGCTACCAGCTGGCCCTGGCCGGCGGGGCCACCATGGACGCCGGCTGCTACGCCGTCCACATGGCCCGCACCTTCGGCGGGGGCGAGCCCGAGGTCGTGTCCGCCCAGGCAAAGCTCCAGTCAAGGGAGGTCGACCGGGCGATGACCGGAGATCTCCTCTTCCCGGGCGGCTATCCGGGCCGGGTCACGACATCCATGTGGTCGTCGTCGGTCCTGCGCCTGTCGGCCCGGGTGTGGGGCTCCAAGGGCCGCATCACGCTCATCAACCCCCTGGGCCCACAGGTATGGCATCGACTGTCGGTCACCGCGGCGGGCGGCAAGCGCCGCGAGACGTTCTCCCACCGGCACACCTACGCGTTCCAACTCGACGCCTTCTGCGCGGCGGTCCTGCGGGGAGAGCCGATCCTCACGCCGCCGTCCGACGCGGTCGCCAACATGAAGGTCATCGATGCCCTCTACACGGCGGCGGGGCTCCATCCCCGCCCTTCGGCGGCCTGAGGACACCGGAGGGGACGGGCATCGACCGGCTCCGGTGGACACGGTCGGCGAGGTCGACGTCCCATCCGGCCGGCCCGCCATGGGGCGCCTCGGTCGCAGCTGGAGCAGCGGTCGTACGGCGCCCGACCGGGCCGAGTCAGCTCAGGCCAACCGCTCCTCCACCGCCTGCACTTTCGCCTGCATCCGGTCGTCGGGGGACCCGGGTCTGTAGTCGATCTTCACGACCACCGACGCGCGGCCCGCGGCGCGGGCCACCATCTCGGTGCACTCCTTGATGACCGCCATCACGTCGTCCCAGTCTCCCTCGATGTTCGTGAACATGGCATTGGTCTCGTTGGGGAGACCGCTGGCACGGACGATCCGGACGGCTCCGGCTACGAGGTCGGCGACCGAATCACCGGCACCGAGCGGTGTGATGGAGAACGCGGCGAGCATGCCTCCCAGTGTCCCACCTGGCGGCCTTCCGGTCACGGGCCCGTGGGCCCCGACCCGGAACCTCCTCGTTCACGGATGCGCCAGTAACGCACGATCGGTGGCCGTCGTTGTCCAGATCATGGACGTGCGGCTCCCGGAGATCGACGCCAACGGGCAGGGCAGGCGACAGCTCCGTCCCGTCCCTGTGGCCGATCCGACGCGGGACCCAGGAGCGACCCGTCGGATCGGTGCCGGCCGGCGCTCCAGGAGGGCGAGCGGCGGAGTGGCCCAGGGGCTCGGGAGACGGGGCGCCGGCGTGCCGGCGGACCGGGTCGTCCTCGCGTGGGCGCACGGTGAGTACAGGGGAATCCGACTGCCGGAACGTCCGTGGTCGAAGGCACGGTGGCACCCCCGCCTCCGCGTCGTGGTGACCCCCGGTGAGCTCTGGGTGACGGGCAACGGCGAGACCCGCTGCTACCGGGTGGCCGACATGGTGCTCGCCTCGTTCAGCACGAGCCCCCAGGGCGCGCTGCGAGTCGACTTCCTGGAGGGCGGGCCCCTGTGCATCACGCTCGACGACAACGGAGCGGTCCTGGAGACGCTGCGCTGTGAGATCTGGGAGTACGAGAAGCAGTACCTCGTCGACGGCACCGTCCTCGACTGGACGCTCGACGTGTCCCCCATCAAGCTGGCCGAGGCCGACCTCATGCTGACCACGGCAACCTCCGGATCCGACGGGCCCACCGATGCCACTCGCAGCCGGTTCGAACGGCAGGATCTCATGCGACGGTCGGCGGAGCTCTGGCGTGAGGCCCGGGTCGACGCCCTCCGCCGCCGGCGCAGGCGGATGCTCGGAGCCTGAGGCCACCTGGCCACCTGGCCACCGATCGCCGCCGGGTGGGCCCCGGGCGTGCCCGGACCCGGAGACGCGCGGGCCTACTGGTTGTTCTTGACCGCGGCCCGTACCTGGGTGGGGGCGGTCACCAGCGTGCTGATCGTGACCTTCGTCGAGGCGGTGACCGTCGCCGGCTCCACCTGGAGGTAGAGGATTCCGGACACGACCAGCGTCACCGAGGCGGTGACGGTGGCCGTCGAGTTGGCGGCCAACGTGCCACCCACCTGCGTGCCCACCCCGCCCGAGCACTTGTTCGACACCCACGCCGTCGTGCACTCGTAGACCTTGAAGGTGGGCGTTCCGCTGGCCGGTTTGGCCACGGTGACCGAGAAGGACTCGCCCACCAGGGCCACGTTCCCGGTATTGGTGACGTTGGACGTCTGATCCGTGTTGGCCGTGAAGGTCATCGAGGTGACCGAGGCCGTCACCCCCCAGGAGGCGGAGGTGACCGACTCGGTCCCCACGGCCTTCCCCCCGAGGCCGGTCGCGCCGGCCACCGGGGGGAGGAGTGCCACCCCGAGCAGCAGGACGGCCGCCGTGGCGGCCGTCCTGCATGCGGTGCGGAGTGCGAGGTGCTGCATCTGCATGAGTACCTACTGGTTGGTGGCGATGCCGGTGCGCTGCAGCTCGGTGAAGGTGTACGTCAGGCTGGTGGACAGACCCTGGACGGTCGAGGCCGGAGCCACACCGTTGGTGGATGTCTCGGTGGCCACCAGGCCGAGGCTGAACTGGACGTGGGCCACCTGGCCCGTGGCCGCGATCAGGGCCGGGATGTTCGACAGGGCCACGGCCGACGACAGGGCGGACACCTGCGTGTTGGCCAGGATCGTGGTCGTGGTACCCGAGCACACACCGGTGGTGACGGTCCAGGCGACCGAGCACTGGGTGGCGGTCACCGTCAGGCCCTCACCGGCGACGGAGCCGTTGGTGAGGGCGTTGGCCGGTGACCCGGCAACGGACAGCGTCATGCCGGCGGCCGATGCCAGGGTGCCCGTGTTGTTCAGGTTGACGTATACGTTGTCGGTGTCACCGGGGGCCATCTTCGGCGTGAAGCTGCTGAACCCGCTCGAGCCGGTATCGGCGGTCAGCGTCAGGTTGAAGGTGCCGGAGGTGACGCTCTCCGCACCGGTGGCGGTGGCGGACAGGCCCGCGTAGACGCCGGCGGAGGCCAGCAGGCCGACGGAGGCGGTAAGGATCCCGGCGACGGCGATCTTGCCGAAGCGTCGTTCCTTCATGGCGGTGTGGTGGTGGTTGGACACTGCTCTCTCCTTGTTGGTGAAGGTGCTGCTCATGGATGGATCGGCGTTGCGGATAACGCAGTGAGACGGGGATGCTGTGCTGGGTGCGGTCAGGACCACCGCCGGCGAGTCGACACCGGCCGGTGACCCGTACGGTCAGGCGGTGCCTGCCGTGGTCCGGCGACCGGGGGGTCGCTGGGGACTGAATGCCCACCTTGCCCAGGCCCAGGCGGCCAGCAGGCCGCCCGCCAAGGCGAGCACGATCTGTCCGGTGCCCCGGATGGCGACGAGGACCCGTCCGATCCCGGGGAGGGAGCCGATCACCTCGTTGACCGTCGGGGTGACGAGCTTGGCGTGCCACGGGTCGACCGTCTTGTTGGCATCGCCCTTGGTGGTGATGACCGGCGAGTCCTTCGAGCCGCTGACGGTCACGACTCGGTGGGCGAACTCGCTCGTCTCCCCCGGCGGGACGAAGAGCACGATCATTCCCGGACGGATGGCGTCGGTCGGGATCCGCTCGGTGAGGAGGATCGCACCAGGCCCGTAGTCAGGGCGCATACTGCCGGTCAGCACCGGCCACACGCCGAGGTGCAGGAACACGACGGAGAAGGCCACGACGGCGCTCAGGGTCAGGGCGAGCAACGCCCCGCCCAACTTGGCCAGGTACAGGTTCCGGCGCCGCCGCTCCTGGCGACGACGTTCGCGGCGGGGGACATGGCCACGCGGTGTCCGGTCTCGGGTCGTTCGCACCTCGGGTTGCACCCGACTTATCTCGGCTGCGATCGGCAATCGCTTTAGCAGTAATCAGAAAAATATTGTCGTCCGACGATAATCGTCGTAGTACCAGGTCACAGCGGTGCAACTCTCCTTGCACAACCCGTGTTGCGCAACCCGAGTTGCGACACACGGGTTGCGGGGCGACCACGACGGCGTGGGATCCCCCCGGTCGACGCCGGCCGGGACCCGCCTGCCGGGGGTCCGCCCGCCCGCCCGGTCAGCCGGGGACGCACCGCCCCACCGGTCAGGGGATCGGCGGTCGGCGGTGGTCGAGCACCCCGGGGTTGACGACGTTGATCGGCGAACCCGCCGCGAAGGCGACGATCTGGTCGAAGATGTCCGTGAACTGCAGCTCCCACTCCTCCCGGGTGACATAGCCGATGTGAGGTGTGCAGATCACGTTGTCCAGTCCCAGCAACGGGTCGTCGGCAGCCGTCAGCGGCTCCTCGTCGAACACGTCCACTGCCGCCGCCCCCGGCCGTCCGGAGCGCAGGGCGGCGACGAGGGCGCCCGGTTCGACGAGGCCGGCCCGGCTCGTGTTCACGAACAGCGAGGTGGGTGGCATACGCGCCAGGTCCTCTCCCGTCACGACGCCCCGCGTCGACTCGACGAGTCGAAGGTGGACCGAGAGCACGTCGCTCCGCTCGAAGAGTGACGCCCTGCGGTCGGCCACCTCGTGCCCGTCCTCGGCGGCACGATGACGGGACTCCTCGCGCGCCCACACCAGCACCGGCATGTCGAACGCCCGCGCATAGCCGGCCACGACCCGGGCGATGCGGCCGTAGCCGTACAGGCCGAGCGTCCTGCCCCGGAGCGTGGTGCCGACGCTCTCCTGCCAGCGACCGGATTTGAGCGACGCCATCTGCTGGGGGATGCGACGCAGCGCGGCGATCACCAGTCCCCAGGTGAGCTCGGCCGTGGCGAAGGAGGGAGTCCCCCGGTGGAGGTCCGACGAGACGACGATGCCCAGCTCCGTGCACGCATCGACATCGATGTGGGGGTAGACGCTGCGCTGGCTGATGAGCCGGAGGTCGGGCAGCCGCTCCAGCAGGTCGGGACCCACGCTCGTGCGCTCGCGGATCAGCACGAGTGCCTCCGTCCCGGCGAGTCGCCCGGCCAGGACGCCGACGTCGTCGACGTGGTCGTTCCACACCGTCACGTCGTGCCCATCCAACAAGGCGAAGCAGGCGAGTGTCCGCACCGTGTCGGAGTAGTCGTCGAGGATCGACACGCGCATGCCGGGCATCCCTCCGGTGGGTCGACGGGCCCGTTGCTGGCCCGGACCGGGTACGGGTCCAACGTAGTGGCGCACCTGCGACGCCGCCCCATGTACTGTGCGCGGGACCGACCATCCCACACCGGAGAGCCACCATGCCCACCCTGCAGCGCACCGACGACGTCTTCGTGCTCGATCTCGGAGACGACGAGAACCGCTTCACCCGGGAGTGGATGACCGGGGTGAGCGACGCCCTCGACGAGGTCGATGCCGCGGACGGGCCGCGCGCCCTCCTGACGGTGGCCACGGGCAAGTTCTGGTCGAACGGGCTCGACCTCGACTGGCTCACCGCCAATCTCGACCAGGGCGGTCCCTACATCGATCAGGTGCAGGCCCTGTTCGCCCGGTACCTGGAGCTGTCCGTCCCGACCGTGGCCGTCCTGCAGGGTCACACGTTCGCCGCCGGCGCCCTGCTGGCCCTGGCCAACGACCGGCGCCTGATGCGGGCCGACCGCGGCTTCTTCTGCCTGCCCGAGGTCGATATCTCGATCCCGTTCGCGCCGGGCATGTCGGCCCTCATCCAGTGCAAGCTCACCCCGGACACGGCCCAGGAGGCCATGCTCACCGGGAGGCGCTACGGCGGGACCGACGCCCTCGAGGCCGGTATCGTGTCCGCCGCCCTCCCCGAGGACGGGCTGCTTCCCGCGGCCACGGAATGGGCGCGGTCGCAGTCGGGCAAGGCCGGTCCCACCCTCCGCACCATCCGCAGGACGATGTACCGCCACGTCATCGACCAGCTCGGTCCGGGCACCGAGCTGCAGCTCCCCGACTGACCGGACTCCGCCCGGAGCGCAGATCGCCGAGATGCCGCAGCGGATGGGGCCCGCCAGTCCTGACCGGTGACCGGGAGACGGCCGGGGGCCTCACCCAGGAGGCCCTCGTGCCCTCGGGCAGCTGCTCCCAGGTGCGGGCCACCGCCCTCGCCACCTGGATCCCGGGGTCCGGCTGATCCGAGGCCCAGGTCACAGACCGTGAGGCCCGGCCGGGGGCGCTCCACTACCGTGTCCCCCGATGACGCTCGACCAGCAGGAGGACAGCCCGACCGGGGCCCCTGCGACCGACCCGGCGCCTCCCGACCACACGCCGACCTCCGGATCCGACCGCAGCCGCCCCTGGGCCACCGTGCTGGTGGTCGCCACCTACGTGGTCCTGGCCGTCGTCGTCTACTGGAACGTGTGGTCGTCCGGCGTCGGCTCCCACCTCCAGCTCGGGGGCGACCAGTTCGCCAACGTGTGGTTCCTGAGGTGGACGCCGTTCGCCCTCCTGCACGGCCACAACCCGCTGCTCAGCGACTACGCCAACTACCCCTTCGGGGTGAACATGGTGACCAACACGAGCGCCCCCTTCCTCGGGGTGCTCGGCATGCCGGTCACGCTGCTGGCCGGTTCGATCGCCACCTTCAACGTCCTCAGCACCGTCGCCCTGGCCGGCTCGGCCACCGCCGGGTACGTACTGGCCCGTCGCTTCACCGCCTGGAAGCCCGCCGCCTGGGTGGCCGGCCTCGTCTACGGGTTCTCCCCCTACGAGATCGGGCAGGCCGTCGGCCACCTCAACCTGATCTTCGTGGTCTTCCCTCCGCTGATCCTGCTGTGCGTGCACGAGGTGACCGTCCGTCAGCAGTGGAGCAGCCGCCGCACGGGCGTCGTGCTCGGTCTGCTCGTGACGGCCCAATTCTTCGTGTCGAGCGAGATCCTCGCCTCCACCGTGGTCCTCACCTCGGTGTGCGTGATCACGGCCGCCGTGATCGGCCACCGGGTCGTGGGCGCACACCTCCGCCGGGCCGTCGAGGGCACCGCCTGGGCGGCCGGAGTGGCGGCCGTCCTCCTGGCCTATCCGGTGTGGCTGGCCGTGAAGGGGCCCGACTCCATCTCCGGTCCCATCCAACTCGTCCCCCAGGCCTACCGGGCCGACCTCTACGGCCTCATCTACCCCGGCGCCTTCGTCTGGCTGGCCCCGGCGAGCCTCACCAAGGAGTCGTCCCGCTTCGCCAGCAGCGTGGTGGAGAACGGCTCCTACCTGGGCGCCACCCTGGTGCTGACCGTCGTCGTCTCGGTGGTGGTGCTGTGGCGCCGCTCCCCCGCCGTCCGGGTGGCGGCCGTGGGTGGTGCCGCGGCCTTCGTGCTCTCGCTCGGCGGCGCCCTCGTCGTGAACACTGCCCCCGGGGCGACCGACACCGGTGTTCCGCTGCCGGAACGGATCTTCACCAAGCTGCCGCTGCTGTCGAACACCATCCCGGTGCGCTACTCGCTGTACGTCGCCCTCTTTGCCGCGCTGGTCCTGGCGCTCGCCCTCGACCGGCTGCACATCTGGTGCCGCGAACACGCCGGGCCCGACTGGCTGCGCACCAGGGCCGGCGCCGCACTGGTACCCGGCCTCCTTGCCGTCGCCTGCCTCGTCCCCCTGATCCCATCGATCCCGCTCGCCGGCGTCAGTGACCCCGGTGTGCCCGGCTTCTTCACGGCACCGGCACTCCAGCGGGTGCCCGACGGCTCGGTCGCCCTGCTCTACCCCTACCCCTCGTCGGCGACCCCGCAGGGCCAGCTCTGGCAGGCCCAGGCCGACTTCCACTTCAAGATGCCCGGCGGCTACTTCCTGGTGCCGCAACCCCCGGGCCGGGCCATCGCCTTCTCCCCCGCCCTCGGCTACGACACGCAGACCGTGACGGCCAGGACCCTGATCGCCCTGGAGGCCGGTACCCCGCCGGCCGAGACGCCAGCGCTGCGGGCGGCGCTCGGGACACAGCTCCGGTCCTGGCACGTCGGCACCCTCATCGCGTCGACCGCGGGACTCGCCGACCCCGTCCAGTCGGTCCAGTTCCTGACGTGGCTGGCCGGACGCCCCGAAGCGGTCGACGGGGTCCTGGTCTGGTACGCACCGTCGTTCTCGAATCCGACCGGGGCCACGGACGACGGCTGAACCGGAGCCCCGTCCCGTCGCCCGCCCCGTCCCCCGTCCCGTCCCCCGTCCCCCGTCCCGTCGCCCGCAGCCGTCCGTTCCAGCCGCCAACCGCACCACCCGCCCACCGAACACCTGGGAGATCCGTGACCACTACCGACCACCGCCCCGCACACCTCGACCGGAGGGCGTGACGGTGCGCGGCGTGAAGATGACGACCGACGGCATCCGCCTGGTCGGCCCCACCCGGGAACCGACCGAGGGCGACGTGCGGGTCACCGTGGCCAGTTCCGGCATCTGCGGCTCGGACCTGCACCTGGTCGCCATGGGGCCCTCGTGGGCCGTGCTCGGCCACGAGTTCTCGGGAACGCTCGACGACGGCACACCGGTGGCCGTGTTACCCGTCGTCCGCTGCGGCACCTGCGACCGGTGCCTGGCGGGCGAGGAGGCGCAGTGCCGGAACGCCCTCGCGGCCATGTACGGGGTCACGCTCGACGGCGGGCTGGCCGACGAGGTGTGGGTCCACCCGTCGTGCCCCACCCCGCTCCCCGACGGCATCGCCCTCGAGCACGCCAACCTGGTCGAGCCGCTCGGCGTCGCGCTGCACGGCCTCCACCGCGCCGGCGTGGTCGACGGCATGCGCATCCTCGTCCTCGGCGCGGGACCCATCGGGCTCTGCTCGGTGGCCGCGGCCCGCCACCTCGGTGCCGAGGTCGACGTCGAAGGCCACCGTCCGAACCGCACCGCAGCCGCTGAACGGCTGGGGGCCTCGCTGACGGTCGGCTCGGACTACGACGTGGTACTGGATGCCGCCGGCACCCAGTCCTCGCTCGACCGGGCCACGGACCGGGTCCGCCCCGGTGGCACGGTCGGCGTCCTCGGCACGTACTGGGAGCCCGTCGGGCTGGGGCTGTCGTTCCAGATGAAGGAGGTGACGCTCGTCCCGTCCTTCACCTACGGCCATCACCACGGGGTGGGCGAGTTCGCCGAGGCCACCCGCATCCTGGCCGGCACCCCCGATCTGGCCGACACCGTGGTGTCCCACCGGTTCGGCCTCGACGATGCCGCCGAGGCGTTCCGGGTGGCCGCCGACCCCGACGAGGACCCGATCAAGGTGGCCGTCCTCCCCTGACCCTCTTCCTCCCTGACCCTCGTCCAGCCCGGCCTCGTCCTCCCCTGACCCTCGTCCTCCCCTGGCCCTCGTCCAGCCCGGGCCCCCGAACCGCCCGCGGCCGTCGCACCTCCCCTGGCGCCGGCGGGATCGCTCGACGGCCCCGCGGAGGTGCCGGAAGGCCCGGGGGGAGATGTCCGAAGTCCCTAGTGGGGCGCGCCGGATCGTCCCTACCGTGGAATCCATGAGGGCAGGCGGAGGCCTGGGCCGTCACCATGGCGGCCCTCGCAACGAGCGGGAACCACACCGGACGGCGGCGGCCGCGGCATCGCCGGCGGGCCGTGGAGGCCGGCGCCGGGCCCGGAGCGTCGGCGACGCCCGCACCGCCAAGGGAGACCGGACCCGACAGGTCCTGCTCGAGTCGTTGGTGGCGCTGGTCGATGAAGGGGTGGCCCGGCCCACCGTCGCCGAGGTAGCCGGCCGGGCCGGCGTGTCGGTGCGGATCGTCTACCACCACTTCGCTGGGGTCCAGGACCTGCTCGACGCGGCGGTCGCCCTCCAGGCCGAGCGCCACCGCGGCCTGCTGTTCACCATCCCGCCGCGGGGCCCGCCCGGACTGCGGATCACGGCGCTGTGCCGGCAGCGGCGGATGTACTTCGAGGTGATGACCCCGATCTACCGACTGGCGATCGACCGGTCCCCTCTCGGTGCGGGGCCGGCCGGGCTACTGGCCGCCGACCGCTCCCTCCTGCGGGAGCAGTTGGCCCACACCCTCGGTCCCGAACTGCGGCGCGCGGTGCGACCGGGGATCCGAACTGCTCGAGGCGCTCGAGCACGCCACCGGCTGGGACGCCTGGCGGGCATTGCGGGACTCGCGTGCCCACTCCGCACCCTCGGCCGAGCGGGTCATGGCCCTGACGGCCACCAGCCTGCTCACCTGAGCCCACCTCCGACCCGCCGGTCCCGCCGGGTCAGAGACCGGGCATCCAGGGCGTGTGGTTGAACCCGGCCAGCACCGGGCCGACCGGTCCCCACCTGATCCGGGTCACCGAGGCATTGGCCAGGTAGAGCCGCCACGCACCCTCGTCCCCCATGCCGAGCGACCAGCACGCCGCCGCCTTGATCGGTGACACGTGGCTGACCACCACCACGGTCCCGTCGCCACGGGCCGGACCGTCGGGATCGGCGAACAGCTCGGCGCACGCCCCCCTGACCCGGGCGCCGGCCGCGGCCAGGCTCTCCCCGCCGGGCGGCGCGTACGTGGTGTCCGAACGCCACTTCCGCCACACTTCGGCGGGGACGTCGCCGAGTCTCCGCCCGTCGTACTCGCCGTAGTCGACCTCGATCCAGCGGTCGTCGATCTCGACGGGCAGCCCCGTGGCCAACGCCTCGGCCGTGTCGCGGGCCCGGGCCAGGGGACTGGAGATCAGCCGGGTGGCGCCCGCCACCGTGGCGGCCAGGGAGCGCGCCTGCTCGAGACCTCGATCGGTCAACGGCGAGTCGATCCGGCCAAGCAGCAGGCCTTCGGCATTGCCGGTGGACTCGCCATGGCGAATCAGGATCAGCACGGCGCCACCGCCGCTGGCCGCCGGCCCGTCCCGACCGTGGCCTTCCCCGGCGCGGGCATCAGTGGACCAGGATGCGATCGCACTGGGGGCACGTGGCGAACGTGTCGGCCGACAGGCTGTGGATGCGCTCCACCTCCATGGACGGCAGCGCCAGGTGGCACCCCTCGCAGCGATCGCCGACCAGGCGGGCGGCGCCGACGCCGCCCAGGTGGGTCCGCAGGCGCTCGTAGCGCTCGGCAAGTTCGGTCGGCAGGCCGGTGGCGGCCTCGGCCCGTGCCGCCTCCTCGATCCGGACGGCCGCCCGCAGGTCGACCTCGGAGGCGGCCACCTCGGCCTCGAGCCGGACCGCATCGGCCTCCAACGAGGCCGCCGACCCGGTGAGGGTGGCCAGCTCGACGTCGAGCGGCTCCTCCTCCTCCATGAGCTCCAGTTCCTCGTCCTCGAGGCCCCGCTGGCGCTCGGCCAGCTGACCCACCTCGTGGTCCATGGCCTGGAGGTCCTTCGAAGCCGTCACCGACCCGGAGCGCATGCGCTCCTCCAGGTCGTGGCGGCGCTTGGCCGAGGCGGCGATCCGCTCCTCGAGCGCGGCCTGGCGTCCGGCGAGGTCGTCCACCTGCGCCTGCACGTCGGCGATGGCCGCAGCCACCTCGATCAGGCGCTGACGCACGCCGACCAGGGCGGCCCGCTCGGGCATGGCCTCGATCCGGTGGCGGAGCTGGTCCAGCGCCGTGTCGTGCTCCTGGACCCGCAGCAGGGTGTCGTAGGGCTCAGCCATCGCTCTCCTCGGACGTCCGACCGGTGTCCCCGAGGGGACCCGTGGCGCTCAGCCTACGGGCTGTCCGCAGGGCCCCGGCGAGCGCATCGTCGGCGACCGCGGCGGCGTCCTCCCACGAGAACCAGGCGACCTCCTGGCTCTCCCCCGGTGGTGGAGCCGGCTCGGCGTCCGGGCCGCGCAGGAGGTAGCGGATGTCGAGGTGCACGTGGCCGTCGGCGGCCCCGTGCACGTCGACGTGCACCAGTCGCGGCCCGTCGTCCGGGTGGCGGGCCACGAGACCCGTCTCCTCTGTCGTCTCCCGCGCCGACGCCGCCTCGGGGGACTCCCCCGGGTCGAGGTGCCCGCCCGGCTGCAGCCAGCGGTGGAGCCGGCGGTGGCGGTGGAGCAGCACCCCGCGCCGCCCGACCACCACGGCCGACGCCGTCACGTGGGTCGGGTCGGCATGGCGGTCGAAGGGCCGTGGCAGGCTGGCGAGCGCGTCGAGGACGGCGGCGCACGACCGGGCCTCACGTTCGTCGCCCGGGGCGTGCGCCGCAACGGCGTCCGCCAGAGCGGCGACCATCGGGTCGCGCGGTCCGGGGCTCACCACTGGCCGGCGCGGACCGGTCGACCGGTGCCGGCCGGACGCCGACCGGCGGACCCGGTCAGGCGGACTTGCGCCGCTGACGGTGGATGCGCCGGCGCTCGCGCTCGGTGGTCCCGCCCCAGATCCCCTCGCGCTCCCGGTTGGCCAGCGCGTGCTCCAGGCAGGCCTCCCGTACGACGCACTGGTCGCAGATGGCCTTCGCCTCGTCGGCCTCCTCGTCGGAGACCGGGTAGAACACATCTGGATCGATGCCCCGGCAGGCTGCGTGCTTGCGCCAGGTGGCACTCATGGGAACATTCCTTGCTACGGTTGGGGTCACTGGACGACCCGCCAGGGCGATGCGTCGGTGACCTGGGAGTATGTGGTCTCCCGACGGAAACTGGCGGAAGGAACAGTATGGCTCACGGCGACCGGCGGTGTCCACCGCATTCTCTCACTCTTCGCAGTCGCGCCACCACATTTCGTGCCCTCAGGCCTCGTTCGGACCCCTGAGGGCGAGCGCCGGCCCTGTTCCGGGCGGTCGGGACGGGGCCACGAGGCCCGATCGTGCCGTCGTGGACCTTGGCCCATACTGGGTCGATGCCGCCCGACGTCGTCCTGTTCGACCTCGACGGCACCCTGATCGACTCCTCGGCCGGCATCGCCCGGTCCGCCGCCGCCGCCCTGGCCGAGTTCGGGCGCCCCCCGCTCACCGACGCCCAGCTGCGCTCGTTCATCGGGCCGCCCCTGCGGGACTCGTTCGGCCTCGTCGACATCCCCGACGACCGGCTCGACGACGTGGTGGCCGCGTACCGCCGCCACTACCTCGCCGGCGGGATCCTCGACTACCGGGTCTATCCGGGGGTGCCCGGGCTGCTGGCCCGTCTCGACGCCACCGGGCTCCGGCTCGGCGTGGCGACGTCCAAGCGGACCGCCTCGGCCCGGCACGTCCTGGACCACGCCGGCCTGGCCGGGCACTTCGGCTGCATCGCCGGGAGCGAAGCCGACGGCTCCCGGCCGGACAAGGCCGCGGTCATGGCCGCGGCGCTCGGCGAGCTCGGGATCGACGACGCCGACCGCGTCCTGATGGTCGGCGACCGCGAGCACGACGCCCACGGCGCCCGCACCCTCGCCACCCGGTTCGTGGGCGTCGCCTGGGGCTTCGGGACGCCCGACGAGCTGGTGGCGGCCGGGGCTCCGCGGGTCGTCGCCTCGCCGGACGAGCTGGCCGACGTCGTGCTCGGGAGCGGCGACCGTCGGCTCCCCTAGGATCGGCCGACGACCGACCCGGCTCCCCCGGGTCCGACCCCGAGGAGCGCACCCATGCCCGCAGTCGAACTCGACGGAAGCACCATCGTCATCACGGGGGCGACGGGACAGGTGGCCGAGCCGGTGGCCATCGCACTGGCCGCCACCAACGAGGTGGTCGCCGGCGCCCGCTTCCGTGACGGGGCGGCCCGCGAGCGACTCGAGGCGGCCGGCGTGCGCTGCGTGCCCATCGACCTCCTGGCGGGCGAGGTGTCCGGACTGCCCGCGGACGCCGACTACGTCGTGAACTTCGCGGTCGCCAAGTCGAACGAGTGGGAGAAGGACCTGCGCGCCAACAGCGGCGGCCTGGCCTACCTGATGGAGCACCATCGGGAGGCCCGTGCCTTCCTCCACTGCTCGACCACCGGGATCTACAAGCCGATGGGCCACCACGTGTTCGCCGAGAGCGACCCGCTCGGTGACAACCACGGGGTCTGGCCCTTCCTGCGGACCTACAGCATCTGCAAGATCGCCGCCGAAGCCACGGCCCTGTGGGCGGCTGACCGCTTCGGGCTCCCCACCACGATCGCCCGTCTCTCCGTCCCCTACGGCGACCGGGGCGGGTGGCCGGCCATCCACCTCGAGATGATGATCAACGGCAGCGACGTCCCGGTCCACGTCGACGCCCCCAGCGTCTACCACCCGATCCACGAGGACGACATCATCGCCATGGTCCCCGGGCTGCTCGGCGTGGCCGCGACACCGGCGACGGTCGTCAACTGGGGCGGGAGCCAGGCGGCCAGCATCGAGGAGTGGTGCGGCTACCTCGGTGAGCTGACCGGCCTGACCCCGCGCTTCGGCCCGACCGCCGAGACCATCGACAGCGTGGAGATCGACCTGACCCGGATGCACGAGCTGGTCGGCCCGACGACGGTGTCCTGGAAGGACGGGATGCGCCGCATGGTCGAGTCCCGCCACCCCGAGCTGCTCCAGTCCTGAGCGGCTGGCCCCGGGTCGGGACGCCGGCGGGGTCGGTGACCCCCGGTCAGACGGGGGCGGGGTCCGACGGGCCGACGCTCCAGGCGCTGCGCACGGCCGGTCCGGGCACCACGAGGCGCTGGCCCTGCATGAACACCAGGGTCAGCTCGCCCTCCGGAGCGGCGTGGAGCCAACGGGCGGTGCCCGGGTAGGTGGCGAGCAACGGCGCCAGCGTCTCGGGCCGGCGCGGGTCGAGGTGGTGCCGCACCCCGTCGACCTCGAGCTCGAACGGGTCGGCCACCACCACGTCGGTGGAGCCGAAGCGGAGGGTCACCCCGTCGCTGACCACGATGCAGGCGAGGACCGGGTCGTCGAGCACGAACTCGAGACCCCCGTCGGGCAGCTCCCGGATGTGGTGGCCGTCGGACACCCCACCATGCTCCCACCCGGGGGCGGGGTGCGCGCACCCCGGGGCGTACTCCGGGCCCGGACGTCGGGATTCCGGACCCGGGCCTCAGTACTCCGGCCAGACCAGGGCGGCCAGGCGGGACGTCAGGTCGTCCAGCTCGATGGCGGTGGCCTCGTAGCCGGCGTAGGGGCCGCCGTACGGGTCGGCCACGTCCTCGCCGTGCGACACGTGGACCAGCGCGGCCCGGTCGCGATCGTCCTGGACGGCCCGCACCCAGGCGGCCGCCTCCTGGCCGGGCAGGCGGGGCCCGACGAACTCGCCCCGGCGGACGAGCTCCTTCAGCCGGAACGTCCGCTCCCATGCGGACGGTTCGAGCAGCACGGCCTCCTGGACGTGGCGCAGGCTCATGCCGACGATCAGGTCGGCGTCGGCCACCATGGGGGCCGTCAGGGTCGTGCTGCGATGGCTGCGGAGGTCGATGCCGCGTCGGACCATCACCTCGAGGACCTCGTCCGGTGCGGGCAGCCCGGCCTCGCCCAGTCCGGCCGAGGCCACCCGGCTCCGCCCGGGGCCGCCCACGTGACCCCGCGACCGTCCGGCGAAGAACGCGGCGGCCATGGGTGAGCGGCAGATGTTGGCGGTGCAGACGAAGAGGACCAGAACAGGGGCAGCCTACCGTTGGTGCCTCCGGGACCCCGGGGACTAGCCTCGGTGTCCTGGACGCCGGCGGCACCCGCGACGCAAGGGGGCCGCCCGTCGCAGGCATGGAAGCGGCACTGGCGAGCACCCCGGGGGGTCCGTGACAACCAATTCAGAGATCGTGCGGTCGGTGACCCGGGCCATGGAGCAGGGTGACCCGATGGCCGTCATGGCCCACGTGACCCGGGACATCGTGTGGAACGTGCACGCCGCCCGACCCGAGGCCGCACCGTGGTTCGGCGTCTTCAAGGGCAAGCGCGCCATCGCCGACTTCCTCGCCGCCCTGGCCACGGTCGGCTTCACCGAAGCCGCCCACACCGGGATGCTGGCCGACGGCGACCAGGTCGTCACCTTGACCCACCTGGCCTTCGACGGCCCCAACGGCACCCACGTCGAGGTCGACGAGGTCCAGGTCTGGCGGTTGGTCGACGGCAAGGTGGCGTCGGTGGACGTGTTCCTCGACACCGCCGCGGTGGCCGCCGCCTTCGCGTGAACCGACCGGAGATCGCCCTCGTCCACGACTACCTGACCCAGCGGGGCGGGGCCGAGCGGGTGGTGCTCACCTTGGCCGACGGCTGGCCGGACGCCGCCATCCACACGTCCCTGTACGACCCGGAGGGAACCTTTCCCGAGTTCCGCGACCACACGGTCGTCACCTCACCTCTCGACCGCATCGCGCTGCTCCGCTCCCACCACCGGCTCGCCCTCCCCCTGCTCGCACCCGCCTTCGACCACCTCCACGTCGACGCCGACGTGGCCGTCTGCTCGTCGAGCGGTTGGGCCCACGGGGCGCGGGTGACGGGGGCCAAGGTCGTCTACTGCCACAATCCCGCCCGCTGGCTCTACCAGCGCGACCAGTACCTGGCCGGATCGTCGGGCCTGTCGGCGGCCGGGGTGGCCGCCATGGCCCCGGCCCTGCGGCGCTGGGACCGCCGGGCGGCGGCCACCGCCGACCGGTACCTGGTCAACTCCCGGGCGGTGCGGGCCCGGGTGGCCGAGGTCTACGGCATCGACGCCGACGTCGTGCCACCACCCGTGGACATCGACGTGGCCGCTCCGGCCCGGGCGCCGGCCGGGGTGGCGCCGGGCTTCCTGCTCTGCGTCTCCCGGCTCCTCGCCTACAAGAACGTGGGGGCGGTGGTCGAGGCCGTCGCCCGGCGTCCCGACCGGCGCCTGGTGGTCGTGGGCACCGGGCCCCTCGCCGACGAGCTGGCGGCCACGGCACCGTCCAACGTGACACTCCTCGGGCGGGTCGACGACGAGGAGCTGCGTTGGCTGTACGGGGCCTGCCTGGGCCTCGTGGCCGCCTCCTACGAGGATTTCGGGCTCACCCCGGTCGAGGCCGCCGCCTTCGGGCGCCCTACCGCCGCCCTGCGTTGGGGAGGGTTCCTCGACACGATCGTCGAGGGGGAGACGGGGGTCCTGTTCGACGAACCCACGCCGGACGCCGTCGCCGCCGCCGTCGACGAGCTGGTCACCACCGACTGGTCCGAAGCGGCGCTGGTCGACCACGCCTCCCGGTACACGCCGGAACGGTTCCTGAAATCGGTGGCCGCGGTGGTCGACGACGTACGACCGGGACGCTGACCCGCGCCGTCCGCACGTCGGCCGGGATCAGGAGGCGCCGCGGCCCTTGAAGATGGTCGCCGGCGTCTGCCAGAGGATCTGCATGTCCCACCAGAACGACCAGGACGCCACGTACAGGTAGTCGAGGCGGCACAGCTCGAGGTGGGAGAGCTCGTTCCGGCCCGACACCTGCCACAGACCGGTCATCCCCGGGCGGGACTCGAAGCGCTTGCGGGCCCATCCCTCGATCTCGGCGGCCTCCTCGACGACGAAGGGTCGGGGGCCGACCAGCGACATGTCGCCCTTCCACACGTTGATGAGCTGCGGCAGCTCATCGAGACTGGTGCGGCGGAGGAAGCGACCGACCCGGGTGACCCGCGGGTCGTCACTGACCTTGAACAGCGGCCCGTCCACCTCGTTGAGATGGAGGATCTCGGACTTGCGCTCCTCGGCGTCCTCGTACATGGTCCGGAACTTGAGGACGGAGAACGGCCGTTCGTTGCGCCCCGTGCGCTCCTGGCGGAAGAACACCGGGCCGGGGCTCGTCATCTTGATGATCGCCGCCACCACGAGGAAGAACGGCGACAGCGCGACCAGGATCACCGACGACACCACGAGGTCGAACGAGCGCTTGAAGAAGCGGGACCCGGCGGACAGGGAAGCCGGCGCGATGTCGATCATCGGCAGGCCGGACAGGTCCTCGACGTGCGACCGGCTGGTGATGAGCTCGTAGTAGCGGGGCACGATGGAGACGCCGACCTTGCCCGACAGCGCCTTCAGCATCTCGGTGGTGCGCTCCGGGTGGGTCCGCGAGAAGCAGACGACGACGCGGGCCACGTCGTAGCGCCGGCACAGCTCCGGCAGGTCCTCGAGCTCGCCCAGCACGTCGCTCCGTCCGAGCGGGCTGTCGTCCACGTAGCCGACGAAGTGGACGCTCGAGTGCGCCCGCAGGTGGCTCGCCACCGTCTGGGCCAGCTTGCCGGTGCCCACCACGATGACCGGAACCGAACCCTCCGGGGCCCGGCCCATGAGCCCGAAGGTGACGACCCGGGCCAGGGGCACGGCGACGGCGGCCACCAGGCACATGGCCAGGATCTTGCCGACGGTGACGTCCTGGAAGTGGTACGCCTGGTGGGCGACGTAGCCCACGATGGCGTAGAGGAAGCCGCTCACCATCAGCGCATGGACGATATTCCGCAGATCGCTGAAGACGCTCAGGGAGATCCGGCGGGTCGATCCCTTGTAGAGGCTGTAGACCGCGAATACGCCAATAAACAGCGGGATCATTGCCAGGTTGAAGAGGATGACCGGACCGAGGTGAGCCGCCGTCGAACTCGGATTGTCCGACACCGCACTGATGGCGAGCGGGCTCAGCACCGCCGCGGCGGCCAGGCCCACCGCGTCGGCGATCAGCAGTCGCCGCAGCACGTGGCGACGGACCTTGGCCACCGCACCGGCGTGATCACCCAGGTCGATGGCCATCCCGTTGCCCGTGGGCACCACGACGGCATCGGGCCGCCGTTCGACGAGCCGCTCTACCTCGTCCTCACGAATCGCCATGCCAGCCGGCCTGCCCTTTCCTGCACCGGTGAACAACTGCCAACGGTTCGTCCCGCACTGCCCCGTTGCCGCCGATCAGTTGCTGGTGATGCAACCCTCGGTTAATGCTAGATGCAGTCACGTCCCTGCACAACGGGAAATTCCGTTCTCGGGATGAACAATTCGTTACATACCGACCGAACCAGGTGTTGCCGAGTTCAACGCCCGCACCCGACCGCGCGGGCCACGTGACTGTCCGGCTTCGGGACGGAGGAGCGTGGCACGCGAGCCCCCGGGGGGCAGGTGGAACCACGAGTCGGCCGCCACGAAGCCCGGCACGTCCACCTGGACGTACTCGGCGAAGCGGCGCGAAGAGATCTGGAGGTGCCACGCTCCACCATCGGCCGGTTCGACGGATGCCTGAAGCCCGACGTCGGGGTCCACGTCGCGGGCCGGTCCCCCGGGCAGGTACCCCGTGGAGGCGAGCAGCGCCCCCGAGGCGTCGCGGAGGTCGGCGGTGACCAGCTCGTAGGACCGGGGCCCGAAGCAGTAGGCGTAGGTCAGGTCACGGAAGCCGTCGAACAGGGCGTCGGCGTGGACCGACACCCCGCCGCGGGCCGGCACCACGACCGCGTGGGTGGCTTCCTCCACCTGGTGGGTCACGGTGTGCAGGGCCAGCACCAGCGTGCCGTCGACGGGGTCCGCGGTGTCGTTGACCAGGTGCACGTCGAGGCCGTTGACCCCCTCGTCGGTGGTCAGGACGGCGATCGGCGCCGAGCCGCGGGCCAGCGCGTACCAGGGGGCTTTGGGACGCCCCAGGGCGTCGACGAGACCCCACCCGGGACCCGGCGCGCATGTCGCGCAGGGCCTCGGTGAGGAGCCCGGCACAGCGCGAGCCGGAACGACGCCACTCGGCGATGGCCGCACCCACGATCTCGGCCACCGCAGCCCGGCCGTAGTCGAGCGCCCGTTCGTGGTCGTTGCGCCACAGCAGTGACATGTCGATGCCGAACATGTCGACGGCGTAGTGGTCCCGGATGTCCTCCAGGTCGAACCACGAGCCGGCGTCCCGGTGGACGGCCCGCTTCCAGTCCGACTCGTGGTGGGACGAGAGGTCGCCACCGAACTCGTCGTCGACCGTCGCCCGCTCGGGGGGCACGGCGAAGGAGAGGCCGGAGGCGACGAAGCGCGGCTGGGACCGGCGCATGTCCTCCAGGGGATAGAGGTAGACGCCCACCCCGAAGTAGTGGGTCACCCCGGCATCGGACTGGAAGGGGAGGTCGCCCCCCGACGGCGACGAGGAGACGTACGGGAGGCCGGGGAAGACATTCGCCACCAGGCCCGGCAGCAGCTCGTGGATGACCGGCGAGTGCCAGCGCTCCCGGGACAGGCCGAACATGGCGGGCTGCTCCTCGAGCTCCTGGCCGCCGCAGACCACGGCCAGCGAGGGGTGACGCGCCGCGACGTCGAGGAGCTCGGTGGCCTCGGCGCGGATGGTGTCCAGGAATCCCTGGTCGTCCGGCGGGTCGACCGGCCCGAGCATCAGGTCCTGCCACACCAGGATGCCCGCCCGGTCGCAGGCCCTGAAGAAGCGCTCCTCCTCGTACACGGTGCCGCCGGGGATCCGCAGCATGTTCATGCCGCCCGCCCGGGCCAGCGCCACGGTCGCCTCGACCTCCTCGTCGTCGGCCTGGAGGTCCACCGGGTCGATCGGGTACCAGCACGACCCGCGGCAGAAGACCGGCACCCCGTTGACGGACAGCCCGAAGCCGCCGTCGGTGCGGTCGGCCTCGACCGTCCGGAAGCCCACGTCGCCGAGCTCGAGCACCTGGCCGGCCACCACCACCCGGACGGGATAGAGGACCTGGTCGCCGTGGGTGTGTGGCCACCACCGGTCGACGGCGTCGAGGCGCACCACCCCGGTCACCACGACGTGCCCGTCGCGGGCCACCGCCTCGAGCGGCGCGCTGGTGCCACCCACCTCAACCTCGGCGGTGACCGGTCCGGTCTCGGGGGCCACCGCGGACCCGGTGACCTCGAGGGTCACCGAGACGGCGCCGGGCACCGGTCCGTCGGCACCCGATCCGCACGACGCCAGCACCCGGCTCGTCACCACCTCGACGGGGCGGGCCGGTCGAAGTCCCAGCGGCCGCCACGGACCGACCGGGGCCGGGATGACCGCCCAGCCGGACTGCCGGCCGAGCAGCGTGGTCCGGATCCACCGCAGGTTCTGGCTGGAGGCGCCCTTCATCTTCCACCGGGGCCGGGGCCACCGCTGCGCGAGGACCGGGGCCAGCGCCGCGAAGCGGATGCACAGCTCGTTGTCGGCGGCCAGCCCGGTGACGGCCGACCGGTGCGAGGCGAACATCGATTCGGAGTGCAGCAGGTGGACGCCGTTCAGCCACACGTCGGCCAGCGTGGCCAGCCCGTCGGCCTCGAGCACCCACCCGTCGGGCGCCGGCGCGCCCGGGCCGGCGAACCGGCACCGGAACCACCAGTCCTGGCCGTCGAGGCGGGCCAGCGACGGATCGGTGGCCCCCACGGACCGCAGCGCCCCGGCTGCCGTCCCCGGCACGTCGGCGTCGATCCACCGCAGATCGGGTCCCTCGAGGTCGTCGGGTCCCGTCCGCTCGCCCGGGGACGTCGACACGCAGGACCAGGCCACACCCTGGAGCAGGTCGTCAGTCGCCATAGCGGGACTCCAGCACACCGATGGCGTCGTCCCAGTGGCCGGCCATCTCGCCGAGCACGCCGTCGAGGTCGACGGTGCGGCCCCGCACGGCGCGGGCCATGGCGAACTGGAGCCGCTTGGCCCCCTCGGCCACCTCCCGGAACGAGGCGGCCGCGGCGGCCACCCCGGGCCGGTCGTGCCCGTCGAGCCAGTCGACGAAGGTGGCGGCCAGCTCGGTGCTGGCGCCGCACTGGCGACACAGGCCGAACGAGTAGAGGTGGAAGAACTCGATGTCCCGGGTGGCCAGTCCGGGTAGGTCCTCCCGCAGGCGGGCCGCCATCCGGGGCACCGGGTTGTCGGCGGGCCGCCGGGCCAGGTGGTCCCGGGTCAGCGCCACCACCCGCTCGACGAGGTCGGTGTCGTCCCGTCGGATGCGGTCCAGCCGGATGCGCTCGACGTAGGGCGGCAGGGCCGCCGGGTCGGCGTGGGCACCCATCCGGAACAGCCCGTCGAAGTCGTCGCCGGCGAGCTCGAAGTAGCCGGCGTTGTGGAAGTAGCCGAGCGTCCGACGCTCCCGGTCGATGGCGGCCGGGACGAAGGTCGTCTTCACGTGGTCGGTGCCGTAGGAGACGCCGACCGTGTCGGGCAGGTACCGGGCGTCCCCCTCGACGGTGCAGAGGCGACCCAGGCCGAGCTGCTCCTCGACGTGGTCGACGACGGGCCGCCAGACGTTCAGTTCGGCGACGTCGACGGCGTAGAGCGACCACAGGTCCTCGGGCGGGTACTTGAAGAACGTCCACTGGTCGCCCTCGAAGTCGCAGCTCAGCGTGAAGGCCAGGCCCGCCACCGGGTCGAGGCCCAGCGCGTGCAGTACCTCGATCCAGACGTCGACGTAGCAGTTGGTCTCCGTCCAGCTGCGCTCGGTGGCGTGCAGCCCGTGGGGAGCGAACGTCGCCGCGGTCAGCGACAGGGGTCCCACCGTCATGGCGCCGTCGCTCCCCGGGCGCCCGGGGCCTAGGGCCACAGCACGGCCCGGACATCGGCGGGCCAGCCGTCCGGATCGGTGCCGTGGTGGTCGAGCAGGGCCAGGGTGATCCGGTCCACGCCGAAGCCGAAGCAGGCGGTGTGGGCCACGCCCCCGTCAGCCGTCAGGATCCCGAAGGGTCGGGAGAAGTGGTCGAGGTGGCAGTTGGAGGACGAGATGGCGGTGGGACGCCCTTCGGCGAAGACCGGCGTCACGATCTCGTAC
This sequence comes from uncultured Acidimicrobiaceae bacterium, assembly GCA_963830165.1. Taxonomy (GTDB): domain Bacteria; phylum Actinomycetota; class Acidimicrobiia; order Acidimicrobiales; family RAAP-2; genus Bog-756. The sequence continues at coordinate 645,800 of CAWHKZ010000011.1, read as the reverse complement.
TTCAGCTCCTCGGTCCGCTGGTTGGCGGCCAGCATCCGGCCGGGGCGGCCGAAGAACGGGTCGTTGGCCACCACGGCCTCGACGGGCAGACCGAGGCCCGAGAGCACCTCGAGGCCGCGGTCGATCCAGGCGTCGCGGTGGGCCCGGGCACCGTCGGGCGTCCCCAGGAAGACGTAGTCGTGCTGGCGGAAGGCCTGCATGCGGAAGGGGTCGGTGCTCGGTTCGTGGCGGAAGCAGTAGCCGTAGACCTCGACCCGCCGCCCCCCGTCCGGCAGCGTGCCCGACTGGGTCGGGTACAGCGGGTGGCACACCGCCGGGCACAGCACGATGTCGGTGGACTCGAGCAGCGGCCCCCGGTCCTCGCCCGACTCGGCGGCGTGCACGAGTTCGGCGTGGAGCCTGTCGTCACCCCGGAACGTGTGGACCGACCCCATCTGGTCGGGAAAGGACTCGAGGTACCCGTTCTTCACGAAGTTCGACCATGGCATGACCGGCGGGAACCGGACGCTGAGCGCGTCCTGGTCGACGCCCACCCGCAGCACCAGCCGGTCGATGGCGTCGGCCACCGACTCGTAGGTGGCCGACCGCCCGTAGACACCCTCGACGTCGGTGGCCAGCAGCACGCCGTCGTCGAGGAGCGCGGCGCGGAAGGCGGCCCACGGCTCGTCCACACCCATCGGAGCTCCTGAGACGTCGGCCACCGGTCTCACTCCCCCCGCAGGACGAGGAGCATCTGGGCGTTGTTGGCCATGATGCGGTCGTTGTTGACCATGAGCGCGGCGCCCATGGCGTCGCGCAGGTGGCGGCCCAGGCTGAAGGGCGTGTCCAGCCGGTACGAGGACAGACCGCAGATCAGCATGGACTCGCGGACGATGTCGACGACCAGGCCCGAGGCGGAGACCTTGAGGGCGTTCATCCCCACGCCGAAGCCGATGGACGACAGTCGGTCGGCGTCGGTGCCGGCGGCGGCGAATCGGGCCAGCGAGGACTGCACCATGTCCACGAACTGCTGGTGCACGACGGTCACGTCGGCGAGCCGCAGGGCGGCGGGCGGCGTGACCCCGGGCTTGCGCCGGGCCTCGCCCTGCACGAACCGCCGGGCCAGGTCGACGGCGTCGGACGCGATGCCCAGCCACACCGAGGACCAGAGCAGGTGGGCGACGGGGAGCATGGTGTAGGTCGAGATCTCCGCGTAGGGCTCGTCGAGCACCTCGGCGGCGTCGCCGGTGGCCCGTAGACGGAACCCGGTGCTGCACGTGCCGCGGAAGCCCAGGGCGTTCCACTCCCCCACCTGCTCGAGCTCGAGGCCGGGCGGGCGGCAGAGCACGATCACCTGGTCGCTCTCGGGACTGTCCGCCGTACGGCGGGCCGTCACCAGGACGGCGTCGGCGTCGTCGGCGTAGGAGATCACCGGCGCCTGCTTCTCGACCCGGAAGCGGCCGTCGGCCACCTCGAGCGCGCAGATGCTGGAACGGACGTCGCCGCCGGTCCCCACCTCGGTGGTGGCCGACGCCAGGAGGTACTGGTGTTCGGCCAGCTCCCGCAGGTACGTGCGCATCAGCTCGTTGCGCCCGTGCCGCACCAGGCACGCCACCTGGATGTGGTGCATGGCGACCACCATGGCGCTCGAGGCGCAGCGCCGGCCGAGCGCCACCACGCCCTGGGATACCTCGGCGAGATCGGCGCCGCCGCCGCCGAACTCGACCGGTACCAGGGCGGCCAGCAGGCCCTCGGCCTTGCAGGCGGCGATGGTCTCGGAGGGGAAGCGGGCGCGCTGGTCCACGTCGGCGGCGGCCGGGCCCGCCACCTCTTCGGCGATGGCGGCCATCCGCCGGGCCACGTCGCCGGCCAGGGTCATCGAGTTGACCTCGTCGATGGTCATGGCGACCTCACCCACCCGTCATCTCGAGCACACCGGACCGGATGGAGGCGATCGACTCGAACGTGGACTTCTTGAGCATCTTCTCCGAGAACTCGAAGTCGAAGGCGTCCTCGAGGGCGAGCATCACGTTCACACTGGCGTGCGAGGTCATGCCCGCCCCGAACAGGTCGGTATCGTCGGACAGCGACTCCACCGGGACAGCCAGACGTCCGTGGTCGGCCAGCACCTGCCGGATCGTCTCTTCTACCGTCATCCATCTCCCCGTTCTCTCGTTGTGCACCGGCCGACGACGACGGCCCCCGCGACTGACGCCTCGTGCGACAGACTGACCGCGAGCTCCGCGATGCCCGCATCTGCGGCCAGCTCGGCGGCCCGACCGGACAGGCGGATCTCACACCATCCTCCTGTCATCCGGTGTATTTCGATACTACGCCAGTCAGGTTGCCATTCGACAGGTCTGAGCACTTTGACGACGGCCTCCTTGGCGGCGAAGCGGGCGGCGAGGGACTCGACCGCATACGCGCCCCGCGCGCGCGCCGCGCCCTCGTCCGTGCGGCACGTGGCGATCTCGTGCGGCGTGAAGAGCCGCGTCACGTAGCGGTCGCCGAAGTGCTCGACCGACGCCGCCACCTGCGCGACCGACACGATGTCCATGCCGATCCGCAGCGTCTCCTCGCGTGCCGCGCTCACGACGCCACCCGCTCGCGCCGGGTCCCGGCGACCCGTGCCGACGCGTACGCGGCGCGGTACTCGGCGGCGATCCGGGGCCAGGAGAACGCCTCCACCCGGGCATGTCCGGCCGCGGCCAACGACCTGCGGAGGTCGTCGTCGGTCAGGACACGGCCCAGGGCGGCGGCGACGGCCGCCGCGTCGAACGGGTCGACGAGCAGCCCGTCGACCCCGTCGCGGATGAACTCGGGCGCGCCACCGTGGTCGGTGGCCACGACCGCGGTCCCGGCCCGCCAGCCTTCCAGGGCCACGATCCCGAACGGCTCGAGGCGGCTCGGCATCACGAAGGCGGCCGATCCGGCCATGGCTGCGGCCACCTGCTCACGGGACAGTCGGCCGACGAAGTGGATCCGGTCGCCGATGCCCGACTCCTCGGCCTGGGCCTGGAGCCGCTCCAGTGCGGCGCCGCTGCCCCCGATGACGAGGTCGGCCGTCCGCTGGGCCGGGTCCATGGCCGCGTAGCCGGCCACCAGGAGGTCGAAGCCCTTCTTGTCGACCACCCGGCCGAGGGCGAGGAGGTAGGGGGCCTCGCCCAGCGGGCGGGGCAAATCGACCGTGGCCACGTCCGTCGTGTCGTCGAGGGAGACGCCGTTGAAGATGACCTGCCCCCGTCCGGCCGGGAGGCCGAAGCGGGCCACGGCGTCGTCGAGGGTGAACGCCGAGCACGCGGTCACCGTGGCGGCGGTATGCAACCCGGCCCGCAGCGCCGCCCGCAGGACCTGTGAGACCTCGAAGATGTCGGCGTCGTCCATCAGCGTCTCGCCCTGGAGGGTGACCACCAACGGGACGTGGCACAGCCGGGCCAGGAGGGTGGCGTAGGCGCCGTTGGGTCCGAAGCACTGCACGTGCAGGACGTCGGGGCGGAAGGACGCCACCGCGCGGCGCAGCGAGCGCACCGTCCGCCACCCGGTGGCCGTGGCGTGGGAGACGGCGGACACGGTGGAGGCCGGCAGCGGCATGGGGAAGCGACGGACCACCAGGCCGTCGCGCACCTCGACCGTCTCGGCGTCGTGGTCGTCGGGCAGGCCGGCCCAGACCTCGACCTCGTCGCCGGCGGCCACCAGGGCCAGCGCCAGGTGACGAGTCAGCTCCTCGACGCCACCCACCGACGGCGGATAGGCGCTGGGCATCAGGGCGACGCGGGTCACGACGGGCATCCGGCTCGGGCGCCGGGGCGGCGCGCGACCGCCGGTGGATGGGCGGAGCCGGGCATCGTGCGCCGGCCGGGCAGGGCGGTGGAGGTCAAGGTCCCGATCCTAGGGAACTCTCGGGTCGAGCCAGGGTTCCACCGCAGTGAGGGTGGCACCGGTGGGCGGCGGGGCGAGCGTGCTCCAGTCGCCGACTCCGGGCGACCAGTAGTCCGAGAAGGCGGCGGCGTACCAGCCGGAGAGGTAGCCCTGCTCGGCGCAGTCGCACTCGGGGGCCCAGCTCGGCGGGTCCACTCCGAGGGCGGCCTCGATCTGAGCGTGGCCCCCCTGGGACTCGACGTAGGCGGCGTCGACCTCGTGGCCGATCTCGAAGGCGGTGATCCCGGCCAGCTGCTGGACCGTCTCGCCGGGGTAGACGTACAGGGTCGAGACCCCGCCGGTCTGGCCCCAGGTGAAGTCGGTGTTGCCGTAGAAGCCGGCTGACGGGGCATCGGCGATGGGGAGGAACTGGATCGAGTAGCCGGGGATCTGCTGCCACGGGTAGCGCACGAGGGCCAGGGCGGCGGCGCCCATGGCGTCCGGCGTGGTCGGTGGTGCGGTGGTCGGTGGCGCGGTGGTCGTCGGCGGTGGCGCAGTGGTCGGCGGTGGGGCGGCGGCGGCCGGCCGCGGAGTGGCCGCGGCGGCCGGTTCCGGGGTGGTGGTGGGCACCGTCGCCGTCGACGCGGCGGGTGACGTCGTCCCGCCGAGCGGGTCCGCGGGCAGCGCCACGGCCACCTCGGTCACCCCAACATGGGGGCGGGACACCGGTCGGGCCCACACCAGCAGGGCGGCCCCGACCACGACGGCCACGACGGCCACGACGATGAGGACGTCGAGGCGGAGCAGCGAGCGGCGCGGGCCGAAGGTGGCGCGGCCGACGGCGGACCGGAGTCCGGGCCTGCGGCGGTCCACGCCGATGTAGCCGTCGGTGAGGACGAGCCGCGGGTCGTCGAGCACGTCGAGGGCACCGGGGACTCCGGGAACGGCCGTCGCTGGCCATCCGGGTCCCGTCGCCGCCGAGCCGGGGGCGGGGGCAGGGGACGCCACCGTGTCGTGCGGGGTGGCGTGCGGGCCCGGGGCGGTGCGGGACCGTTCCGCCGCGACCACCGGGTCCTGGAGGGCACGCCAGAGGTGGAACGGATCGTCGGGGGACGCGACGGCGGCCGTGCCCTGCTGTGCCGCCCCGTGGTGTTCTGTGCCCGACCCCATAACCGATGATCGGCATGCCGCCCACACAACTGAAGGGGTCGGGACGGACTCGAGCACCCGTGGCGGGACGTCGGGCGCGGCGTCCCGGGTTCAGGACGCGGCAGGTGCGGCGGAGGCTCCCCCACCCGGGGTGCCCGTGCCGCCCGCTCCCGGGTCGGTCGTGCCCGGGTCGCCGGCCGCGCTGCGTGCCGACCGGATGGCGGCGCGGGAGGCTGCCGCGGCGGCCCGTTCCTGGGCGGCCTGGGCCTGGGCGGCGGCGCGTTCCTGGGTGGCCTGGGCCTGGGCGGCGGCCCGCTCCTGGGCGGCCTGGGCCTGGGCTGCCGCCCGTTGCTGGGCGGCCTGGGCCTGGGCGGCGGCGCGTTCCTGGGTGGCCTGGGCCACCGCGCCGGTGGCGGGCGCCTGCCGCGCTGGGCGGGTGGCGGTGGACGAGCCGGTCGCGGCGCCCGACGCGGGGACGGACTCCTGGCGGGCCAGGGCCCGCTGGTAGGCGGCATCGGCCCTGGCCACCTGCTCGGGCGTCGCGCCGAAGGTGTGGGCGGCTCGCCGGCCCCGGGCCGCCCCGGGAGCCGCCCCGGCGGCCGACTGGTTCCCGGTGGCGGGCGCGCGGGTCGCCGGAGGGACGCTGTGCGTGGCGATCATGGCGAGGGGCACGACGACGGCCAGGGTCAGGAGCACGACCTGGCCGACGCGCCGCACGAATTCGGCCCACGGGCTGCGGGCCGGCCCAGGGTCGTCCCAGGTACGCGGGAACCGGCGGCGGTCGGGGCCGACGTAGCCGGGCGAGATGACCAGCGTCGGGTCGTCGAGGTCGGCCAGCCACCGCGGGTCGAGGACGACCTCGACGTCGCCCGGCGGGACGACCACCGGGCGGCGTTCCACGCCGGCGGGAGCCGGCACCGCCGTGGCGACGGGCCCGTAGGCCCGCCCGGAACCGGCCGGGTCGACGGGCTGGGCCGCTCCGGCGAGGAGGTCCGTTGCCGTCGGGGCACCGGCCGCGGCCGCCGAGGCGCGGCGTGCCTGCTGTCCTCGGGTGAGGAGACCCTGCACCCCGGACGACCGATCGAATTCCTGCCCCGTCATCACGTGGTGCATCGGCACGGCCGGACGGATCCTGTAGGTGCCGAGGTCGGCCGGCCGGGCAACCCGGCTTGTCACCGGGGCCGGTGCCGCCACCGGCCGACGGGTCGATCAGACGGTGAGCCCGAGGGTCCGGTAGACCTCGGCGGTGGCCCGGGCGGTCCGGTCCCAGGACAGTGTCCGCACGGCCGCCGCGCCCCGGGCGGCCAGCTCGGCCCGCATCGCGTCGTCGGCCAACAGCTCCCGCAGCGTGCGGGCGAGCCCGTCCACGTCGCCGGCGGTGAACGTCGCCGCCCCGTCGCGCACCGCCTCGGTGACGGCCGGCACCGGCGTCGAGACGACCGGGGCCCCACAGGCCATGGCCTCGACGGGCGGGAGCCCGAATCCCTCGTACGTCGACGCGTACGCGACCAGGGTGGCCGCTCCGTACAGGGCGGGAAGGTCGCCCGCCGGCACGTGGCCCACCTCGGTGACCGCCTCGGGAGGTGTCGCACCCCACAGTCCGTGTCCGGTCAGCACCAGCGGCACCGCGGCCCGGCGGCAGGCCTCGGCCAGGGTGCGGAGGTCCTTGCGGGGCTCGATGTTGCCGACGTGGAGCACGAAGCGGTCGGGCAGCCCGAAGTGGGACCGCACCCGGTCCACGTCGGCCGCCGGGGCCGGCGCCATCGTCGAGCCGGGGGCCTCGTGGACGACCACGGCGTCGCGGCCGCAGATCGCCCGCACCCGTTCGGCGGTGAACTCCGACACGGCGACGACCGCGTCGGCCCGCCGCAGTGCGTTCCGCACGAGGACCCGCTCGCCCGCCACCCGGAACCGGGGGAAGGCCCACGGCACGTCGAAGATGGCCATGTCGTGCACGGTGCTCACCCGGAGGCCGCTGCGGAGCAGGGGGAGGTCCACGTCGAGGCCGTGGACGAGGTCGCAGGGCCCGAAGCCCCGGAGGCCGGCCAGGGCACGGCGGACGCCGTGGGACTCGGCCAGCACCAACGGCTCGACGCCGTCGGGGAGCTCGTCCCGGCCCACCGGGCGCACCGCGGCGACGATGTCGGCGTCGACCACCGGGGCCAGCGCCCCCAGCAGCTCGTGGATGTACGTGCTCACGCCCCCGCCCCGCGGATCCAGGGGCAGGGCGTTGACGACGAGGTGCGGCCGACCGGTCACGGCGCCGCTCGGGCGGCTCGACTCACCCGGGGGCGACCGGGTGTCCGGACGCGGCGGCCGGTGTCCGGGCGGGCGGGCGTCGGGAGTGGCGATGCCTGCCCGCCGCCGCCTGGGCCAGGAGGTCGGGCACGCGTTCCTGGTGCGGATCGGCGTCGGCCATCCCGAGCGAGATCCCGGCGATCACCATGGGCGGGATGGTGAGGCCACCGATCCAGAAGGTGTCGAAGAGTCCGTCGACGTAGTGCCCGAGGAGGATCACCAGGCCGAGGGTGCCGTACATGCGGGGCAGCGCGTTCATGGACCGCATGGTCACGACCACGAGGAAGAGGAAGGCCAGCGACCCGACCACGCCGGTCGAGGCCAGGTTGTCGACGAGCGAGTTGGGCGGCGGGGTCACGGTGATGTACTGCGGCAGGTCGTAGAAGTGCATGCCCAGACCGAACACGGGGCTCTCGTGCCAGACATGGATGGCCGCCCCGATCTGACCGAAGCGGATGGCCACCGAGTTGAACTGGGGGTCGTTCCGGATCATCTGGGTCAGGCTGTAGTACACGAGGGCGAGGGCGGGCACGACGATGAACACGACCGTCTTGATCCGTCCGCGGACGTGGGAGTTGAGCAGGAAGGCGGTCCCGAGCGCCACGACCAGCAGGATCCCGGCCTGTCGCGACTGCGAGGCCAGCAACCCGAGCAGGCAGAGGACCTCGATGACCCGGGCCTCGACCTTGTTGATGGCCACCCACGGGGGGTTGAGCTGGGCGACCACGGCGGCGACCCACATCACCGCGCCGATCGAGTTCTTCTGGTACACCCCCCACTGGGCGGGCAGGAAGTGCAGGGTGATCGAGTGCTCGATGGCCAGGAGGGCGAGGAGCGACGCTCCCCACAGGTAGATTCGGAACGCCTGGCGGGCCCGGCCGTTGTAGGCGACGACCCATCCGACGAGTGTGCTTCCGGCCAGGTAGGAGAACCGGTGGAACCACTCGATGACGTCGCCCCGGAACGGATGGACCACGACCACCAGGACGAGCACCGCCTGGTACCAGACGACGCCCCGGAGGAAGCGGCGGAGGTGGTGCGCCCGGGACCAGTCGACGTGGAAGAGGCAGACGAAGGCGGCCACGAAGACCAGCAGGTCGGCCACGCTCAGGTTGGTGCTGGCCCCGCCGACGCGCTGGATCAGGATGGAGCCGGGCAGCACGATGACGGCCACCAGGACGGGGTCGGCGACGAAGATGCCGAAGGCCAGGACGACACCGGCGACGGCCAGACCGGCCAGGGCGTTGACGGCCACCGCCACGCCTGCCGCCGCGGCCAGGGCGGCCACGGTCAGCCAGGCCACGGCCGGGCCGGCCAGCCGACCGAGCGCGCCGGGCGTCCTCGGGCGCGTCCCCATCGGAGTCGAGAGGGGGCTCATCGGGACGGCGGTCGATCGGTCATGGGCCTCACGTTCGGCGGGTCGGACTCCGCGGACGCCACACGCATGGTAGTGGTCGCACCGTCGGCGTCCGTGCCCACGCTGCAGGCGTCCCGCACCTCCATCGGCACGGGGCGGCGGCATCTCAAGGTCTCTCGTGTTTCTGACGACGCTAGGAAGGACCCGGCACACCTGCCGGGACGGCCGGCCGCCCCCATCCCGGGGCGGCCCGAGGACGAGGACGGCCACGCGTGCCCTGCGCAGTCGACACATCGGAGGGGAGGACAGCGGTGAGTGACGGAACCCCCCGTGCGTCGTCGCTCGTCGTGTGCTCACTCGAGACCTGGGGCACGGTCCGCCGGCGCATCCGCATCCTCGTCGACGAACTCGTCGAGCGTGACCCGGGCCTTCAGGTGCTCTACGTGGCCCCGGCCGTCGACATCCCCCACGAGCTCCGTCAGGGTCACCGGGGGTCCCTGTCCGTCCCGTCGCTCGAGCAGGTCCATCCCCGCGTCCACGTCCTGCGGCCCCGGAAGTGGCTCCCCCGGGTGGCCGGACCCTGGGCCGACCGGTCGCTCGGCCGGCAGGTGGACCACGCCGTGGCCCGCCTGGGCCTGGTCGACCCCCTCGTCTGGGTCAACGACGCCTCCTACGCCGCCTACGCCCTGGGCACCGGGTGGCCCACCGTCTACGACATCACCGACGACTGGCTCCTGGCCCCGATGGCCCCGCGCCAGGAAGCCCGGCTGCGGGCCGACGACGCCCTGCTCCTCGAGCGCAGCGGCGCCGTCGTGGTGTGCTCGCCCGACCTGGCCCGCAGCCGCGGCGGTCGACGCCCCGTCGACCTGATCCCGAACGGCGTCGACGTCGACCTCTTCCGGACGCCCCAGCCGCGCCCGGTCGAGCTGCCGGTCTCCCCGGTGGCGGTCTACGTCGGCACCCTCCACGAGGAGCGGGTCGACGTCCCGCTGCTGCTCGACGTGGCCCGTTCCCGGCCCGGTCTCCAGGTGGCGGTGGTGGGCCCCGACAGCCTCGGATCCGCGTCGCACGACGCCCTGGCCGCCGAGCCCTCCGTGCACCTGCTCGGCCCGGTCCCCTACGACCGGGTGCCCGCCTTCCTGCAGCACGCCGACGTGGTCGTGATCCCCCACCAGGTCAATCCCTTCACCGAGAGCCTCGACCCGATCAAGGCCTACGAGTGCCTGGCCGCCGGCCGGCCCACGGTGTCCACACCCGTGGCCGGATTCCGGGATCTCGGGGGTCCCGTGGTCGTCGCCGACCGCGACCGGTTCGTGGCCGCCGTGGCCGAGGTGCTCGACGCCGGGACGTCCGCCGCCGCCCTCGTCGACGTCCCCACCTGGCGCCAGCGTGCCGGGGCCATGGCCGACGTCATGGAGCGGGTGCGCAGCGCACGGGGGGCGTCGTGACCCCGGCCGGCACGAACTTCGCGACCCTCGTACCCCCGGGGCGCAGGCCCTCGTATCCTGGGTCCAGCCCGAGCCCGCCGAAAGAGAGTGTGCGGTGACATTCCAGCAGATGCTCAAGACGCTGTGGAACAGGAAGCTGACGATCATCGTCAGCGTCGTCGTCTGCGTCGTCGCCGCGCTCGCCTACGCCAAGCTCTCCACCCCGACGTACCAGTCGAGCGCGCTCGTCCAGATCAACACCCCGACCCAGGGCGGGACGACGGCGTCGACGGGCTTCACCCTCCCCGACCCCGTCCAGGAGCTGTCGAGCACGGCGGTCCAGGACGCGGCGGCGGCCTCGCTCCACGATCCCGACCCCGCCGCCCTGGCCGGCCAGGTCAGCGGCACGGTCGACGCCACCACCGGAGCGCTCACGGTGACGGGAACGGGCTCCACGCCGGAGGAGGCCCAGGCCGTGGCCAACGCCTACGCCGACGCCTTCGTGAATCAGCTCCAGACCCTGGCCCAGGCCCAGGTCGACAAGTACACCGTGGTCCTGAACGGCATCGACGCCAAGATCGCCGGGCTGCAGGCCCAGGAAGGATCCTCCGCCGCGGCCAACGCCCTGCTGCAGAACCAGATCAGCGGACTGACCCAGTCCCTGTCCACCCTGCAGTCCGAACAGTCCAACATCCAGGTCGGCATGCCCTACGCGCAGGTCCAGGTGAAGGCGCAGCCCGGCGGGCCCACCGGCCTCTCCAAGTCCAAGCTGCTGGCCATCGGCCTGCTGGCCGGCCTGCTCGTCGGCTGCGGCATCGCCTTCGTACGGGAGCAGTTCGACGACAGCCTGCGCCTCGACCCCGACATCGAGTCGGTCATCGACGGCCCGCTCCTGGGCGAGCTGCCCCAGGACCCCGAGGTGAAGAAGGGGCAGGTCTCGATCGCACTGGTGCAGGCACCCCAGTCCTCGCTGGCCGAGGCCGTGCGCGACCTGCGGACCAGCCTCCGGGTGCTGCTCGTCGACCAGCAGAGCCCCGCACTGGTCGTGACCAGTCCCGCCCCGGGCGACGGCAAGACCTTCGTCACGGCCAACCTGGCCGCCTCCTGGGCCCTGACCGGCAGTCGGGTCATCGTGGTCTCCGCCGATTTCCGCCGGCCCCGCCTGGAGGAGGTGTTCGGCCTGGACGTGGCCGACCGACCCGGTCTGTCCGATCTCATCAAGGCCAACTGGAAGCAGGCCGAGCCGGTCGACGGCCCCGCAGACGGGGTGGCCGACCCGCTCGAGGCCTCCGTCGCCGAAGGCGCCGTGGGACGCCGCGGGCGCCGCCGCGCCCGCTCCAACTTCGAGGAGACGGCCGTCAGCGCCCACCTGCTCGAGACGGGCATCGACGGCCTCCAGCTCCTGCCCGTCGGGGTGCACCTCGACAACCCGAGCGAGCTCTTCGACAGCCCGGGCATGCAGCCCGTGCTCGACCAGCTCCACCTGCTCGCCGACATCGTCCTGCTCGACACGCCGCCCGTCCTGTCCGCTCCCGACACCGCGATCCTCGGCAGCCTCACCCACGGCGCCGTCATCGTGGCCTCCGAAGGCAAGACCGACCGGAGCGACCTCGAGCGGACGGCCCGCCGCCTCGAGGTGACGGGGTGCCGCGTGGTCGGCCTGGTCATGAACCACGTCCGACGTAGCTCGTCGGACAGCTACCAGGCCTACACCTACAACAAGTGATGGACCCGGCCTCGGCGGCGCCGGACCCGGTGCCGCCGGTCGGCACCGAACCGCTGGTGGTCGTGGTGGCCTTCCACGCCCCCGACCTCCTCGACCGCTGCCTCGGGACGCTCGGCGGCGGGCTCGACGTGGTGGTGGTCGACAACTCCTCGGACCCGGCGGTCGAGGCCGTGTCCCGCCGGCGCCGCGGCTCCTACGTCGATCCGGGCCGGAACCTCGGCTTCGCCGGAGGTGTCAACCTGGGCTGCGCCGTGCGCGACGGACGCGACGTACTGCTGCTCAACCCCGACGCCACCATCACCCCGGCCGCCGTCCGCGACCTCCATGCGGCACTCCGCCGCGACCCCGGGTTGGCCGCCGTGGCCCCGGCCCAGTCCGACCCGGGGCATCCCGGGCAGGACCGCGTGGCCTGGCCGTTCCCGACGCCAGCGGGCGCCTGGCTCGAAGCCGTCGGCCTCGGCCGGCTGCGGAGGCGCGAGGACTTCCTCATCGGATCGGTCCTCCTCCTCCGGTCCGCCGCCCTCGACGACGTCGGCCCCTTCGACGACCGGTTCTTCCTCTACGCCGAGGAGAGCGACTGGCAGCGGCGGGCCGCCGACCGCGGCTGGCGGGTGTCCCTCTGCCCGTCGGTGACCGCCACCCACGTGGGGGCGGGCACGGGCGGCGACCCCCTCGTCCGCGAGACCCACTTCCAGGCCTCCCACGAACGCTACGTCCGCAAGCACCACGGCACCGTCGGGTGGTGGTCGTACCGGACTGCGTCGGCGACCGGTGCCGCGGCCCGGGCCGTGGTCCTCCCCGGCGAGCGCGGCCGCCTGGCCCGGGACCGCCTGCAGCTGTACCGGACCGGACCGCTGCGGGCCGAGGCGAGCCTCGGGAACGACGCCGGTCTCCGGGTGGTCCAGGTCGTGGTGACGGACGCCTTCGCCGGGGTCGAGCGCTACGTCTGCCAGGTGGCCAACGGGCTCGTCGCACGTGGCCACCGGATCGAGGTGGTGGGGGGCGATCCCGACCGGATGACGTCCGAGCTCGACCCGGCGGTCGTGCACCACCCGGCTGCCTCGGTGGTCGCGGGGGCCCTGGCCCTGGCCGGAGCACGCGGGTCCGATCTCGTCCACGCCCACATGACCGCCGCCGAGGGCGCGGCCTGTGCCGCCCACGTCGTCGACCCGGCGCCCATCGTGGCCACCCGTCACTTCGCGGCCGAACGGGGCTCGACCCCGCTGAACCGCATCCTCGCCCGGATCACGTCACGGCCCATCGTGGCCGAGATCGCCATCAGCGAGTTCGTGGCCCGGAGCGTGGCCGGTCCCACCACCCTGATCCCCAACGCCGTGGCCGAGCGCCCCCAGGCCGGCCTCGAGGCACCGGTGGTCGTCATGCTGCAGCGCCTCGACGACGAGAAGGCGCCCGACGTGGGCCTGCGGGCCTGGGCCGCGAGCGGCCTCGGGCGGGACGGCTGGCGCCTGGTGGTGGCCGGGTCCGGGATCCTCCGCCCCGACCTCGAACGCCTGACCGTCCAGCTCGACTGCACGGACTCCGTCGAGTTCGCCGGGCAGGTGGCCGACACCGACGGCTTGCTGTCCGGGGCGTCGATCCTGCTGGCCCCGGCGCCGGCCGAGCCGTTCGGGTTGTCGGTGGCCGAGGCCATGTCCCACGGCCTGGCCGTGGTGGCGGCCGGGGGCGGCGCCCACGTCGAGACGGTGGGTGACGCCGGGCTCCTCTTCCCGCCCGGCGACGCGGACGCCGCGGCTGCGGCCCTCCGACGGCTGGCCGCGGACCCGGGACTCCGTCGCTCCGTCGGGCTCGCCCTGCGGGCCCGACAGCAGGAGCGGTTTGCGCTCGACCTCCACCTCGACCGCCTGGAGACGCTGTACGCCTCGGTGGTGGCCGACCACGCCCGTCGCCGCGGCCCGGGTCAGGCCCGGGCGACCGCCCGCTCGTAGAGCGCGGCCTGCTGGGTGGCGACGCTGGACCACGAGTAGCGCCCGACCGCGGCCAGGCCGTCGGTCCGCATCCGCTCCCACAGCCCGGGCTCGTCGAGGAGCCGGGCCAGCGCGGCGCCGAGCGCCGGCGCGTCCCCCGGCGGCACGAGCAGCCCGGCGTCACCGGCCACGTCGGGCAGGGCGCCGCACTCGCTGGCCACCACCGGCACGCCGGACGCCTGGCCCTCGACCACCACCCGGCCGAACTGCTCGAGCACGTTGGGGACGAGCACCGAGGGCACGGCCAGCGCGTCGAAGGCGGGGACGACCCGGGTCAGGGTGGTCTCGTCCACGTGGCCGTGGAAGGTGACCCGGCCGGACACGCCGAGCTCGGCGGCCAGCTTCCGCAGCGCGTCGAGGTCGGGGCCCCCGCCGTAGAGGTCGAGGTCGAGGCGTCCGTCGCTCGCCACGGCGCGGAGCAGTACGTCGACCCCCTTGACCGGGATCAGTCGACCGACGAACCCGACCCGGAGGCGTCCGGACGGTGGGGGCCGGTCGACGGGACGGAAACGGGTCGTGTCGACACCGAGAGGCAGCAGTTCGAGTTCACCGGTCAGTCCCCTGCGGCGCAGGATCCGACCGGCCTCGGTGTTGCACGTGTACGCACCGGCCGCGCCCCGCAGCGACCAGCGCTCGAACCACCGGAAGGGTGGCGGATAGTGCTTGTCGAGGTTCTGCGCCGAGGCCACCAGATAGGGGGTCCGGCGGGCGCGCAGTGCCCGCAGCACCAGGATCTCGGCGACGGCCAGGCCGAAGGGCTCCTCGTGCATGTCGACGAGGTCCCAGTGGCCCTGCCCCAGCAGGCGCCACAGCGGGCGCGGGTCGAACACGAAGAGGTTGGGGTGCCGTCCGAGGGTGCGCACGCCGACGGCGAAGTCGTCCCCGTCCGGGGTGAAGTCCACCAGCGCGCCGCCCTCGTCCCACCGGGCCGCCGTGACCAGCGTCAGGTCGACCCCGCCCTCACGCAGGAGGCGCTCACGCTGGCGCCAGGCCGTGACCACCGCCGAGTGGGAGATGCGCAGCACCCGCAGCCCGGGGCGGGCCGGAGCCGGTCCCGAGCCTGGTGTCGCCACGGGGCGGAGCGTACCAGCGGGGGTCCCGTCCCGGGTCCGACGACCCTTTCGAACCGTGTTTCCCACGTAGCGTGGGAATTCGACCTGTTTCCGTGAGATTCTTCTTAAGTTACCGATGGTTCAGCCGAATAGGGGGGTATGGACCGGGCAGGGACCAAGGCAGGGCAGGCTCGCGGCGTCCGTGGTCGGACACTCGCAATCACCGCCCTCGTAACCGTCATCGTCGCAGGAGCATCCTTCCTCGGCACGGCCCACGCCTCGGCCTCCCCTCCACAGATCACCGGGAGTGTGGCCGCCCCGACGGCCGCCGAGGTCGACCCGATCTGCACGACGACCACCCCGGCGTCGGTGCTCGGCCCGTCGACCGCGAGCCTGCCGTCGGACCCCGTGTCCACGCTGGTGACCCCGAGTGGCGGCGTCGACGGGTTCGCGGCCACGTCCTCGGACCTCTACGTCGACACCGGCACGCAACTGATCACCTACACCCTGGCCGGGGCCGAGGTCGACACCTTCCCGTTGCCCTCGACGTTCGGCAGCACCGACGAGGTGTCCGAGCCGGTGATCGACCCCTCGGGGGACATCTACCTCTCCTCGTACTACGGCACCGCCGTCGACAAGTTCTCGCCGACCGGCACCCTGCTGTGGTCGGTCGACCCCCAGAAGGGCAACCCCACCGGCCTCTTCTCCGTGGGCACCGGCTCCGGTTTCGAGCTGGTGACCAGCATCGTCCAGGACACCTCGTCGAGCCTGGTGCTGTCCACCTCGACCGGCGCCTCGTCGGGCACCTTTCCGGTCATCGACCAGATCGGTGACTACGTCACCCAGGAGTCGGGTGGCGACCTGCTGCTGACGGGCAACGGCTACGTCGAGACGGTCGGCCCGGCCGGTCAGGTCCTGTCGACGTTCGGGGCCCCGAACATCGAGGGCAACAACGAGCACACCGGTTCCGGCAGCCAGTTCTACTACCCGGCCCAGGCGGTCCAGGGTCCCGGCGGCACCATCTACACGGCCGACCCGCTGCACACGATGGAGGCCACGTCGGCCGCCGGATTCCTGCAGGGCTCGACCACGTTGAACAACAACCTCGACTTCGGCGGCTGGGGCTTCGCCCTCGAGAACGGGACCTTCTACTTCCAGAGCGGCCAGCCCTTCGACGACGGGGCCGACGCCATCTCCACGTTCTCGCTCACCAGCGTCACCGACTACCTCGACGCCGTCCAGGCACCGTCCGACAGCCTCGGCTGGGGCGCCGGGATCACCACCCCGGCCACCGCCAACTACTTCGCCCCGGGCACGACGCCCGCCGTGGACGCCACCTTCGACCCGTGGTGGGTGTCGGAGGCCCCGACCCTGGAGCTGTCGTACTCGGTCGAGAACGTCGCCTCCCTCGACGCCGAGACGGTGCCGGCGCCCACCGTGATCCCCCTCCCGACGACGGCCACCGCGCTCGCCTCCATTCCCCTGACGATCCCGGCGGCCGACACCGCGCCCGGCCCCTACGAGGTCCAGGCGTCGCTGCTCGACACCGCCACGTCACCACCCACCACGCTCGGCACGACCTGCCTGCCGTACTCCGTGGGCGCCACCGGCGACAACCTGGACTTCGCCACCCTCCCGGCCGGCATCGGATCGGGTGGGCCGTCGGACCCCCGGGGCGTCGCCCTCAACGCCCAGCTCGGCCTCGACGGCTTCCGCACCGACCAGCTCGTCGACTGGAGCTCGCTGCTGCCCAACTGCAACGCCTCGGCCCCGACGGCCGCCACCTGCGGGCCCTCGGCCATCACCTTCGCCGGAGCCAGCACCGCCCCGTTCCAGGCCGCCTACGAGGCCGACCAGGACCACATCGAGTACTGGCTCCAGGTCAGCGGCGGCGGCGACGCCATCTCGCCCGCCCTCGTCTCGAGCGGACTGTGGGGCGGCGACATCGCCGCCCTGGTCGCCCACTACGCCTCCGTGCCGGCAGGCTGTGGGGCCTGCGCCCCGGTCACGGTGTGGGAACCGTGGAACGAGTCGAACAACACCGGGTGGGGCAACGGCGCGACGTATGCCACGGAGGTCCTCGAGCCCTTCTACAACGCGGTCAAGTCGGTCGAGCCCGGGACCAGCTCGATCGTGCTCGGCGGCACGACGCTCGAGCCGGACCCGGGCTGGTGGAAGCAGCTGATCGCCGCCGGCGGTCTGGCCTGGATGGACGTCG
Organism: uncultured Acidimicrobiaceae bacterium; assembly: GCA_963830165.1. Classification (GTDB taxonomy): domain Bacteria; phylum Actinomycetota; class Acidimicrobiia; order Acidimicrobiales; family RAAP-2; genus Bog-756. The sequence continues at coordinate 628,751 of CAWHKZ010000011.1, read as the reverse complement.
CCGCCATCCATCCCTACACGGGCTCGAACGACTCCTACGAGGAGGACGGGATGCCCGCCCAGGTCGAGCAGCTCCAGGCGCTGCTCCAGGGCAAGCCGCTGTGGTTCAGCGAAGTGGGGTGGTGGAGCGACGGCGACTACAACTACCTCTCTCAGGCCGACAACATGGCCCGCTCCCTGATCTGGCAGAAGGTGCTCGGCGTGCCGGTCGAGAACTACTTCTTCGACGAGGGCACCTGGGGCAACAACGGCGTGAGCTTCTCGCTCATCCAGGCCTCCAGCGCCGTCGACTACGTCAAGCCGGCCGCCCTGACCACCATGACCACGACGGGCATGCTGGCCGGCCGGCCCTACGTCTCGATGCCGGCGACAGGTATCCCCCACGCCTACCGGGCCGACTTCGGTCCCACCTCGGGGGGCACCACCGACATGACCGCGGTGTGGACCGACGGTCTGCCCGTGACCGGTACCGTCACCCTCACCTCGCCCTCGGGCTCGGACGTCCCGGTGACGGTCACGGACGAGTACGGCGGGGCGACCACCGCACAGGCCACCTCGGGCACGACCTACAGCCTGCCCCTGTCGAACCAGGTCACGTATCTCACGTATCCGGCCGGCGACACGCTGGCCGTCGGCCCGACCGAGGCCTACGGCACCGACGTGGCCTCGGCGGCCGGCGGCGCCACGGCGACGGCGTCGAGCGGGACGGCGTCGGCCGCCATCGCCGGCGACCCGGTGGGGTATGGCCAGGGCTGGTCGTCGACGTCGGGTGACACCACGCCGAGCCTGACCGACACCTTCGCCTCGACCACGACCATCGACCGGATCCTGGTCGACACCCAGTCCAACGGGTCGACGGCCACCTCCGTGCGGAACTACACGCTGTCGGCCGACGAGCCCGGCACCGGCTGGACGACCGTGGCCACCGAGGTGGGCCAGTACCGCGACCACATCCTGCAGTTCACCTTCCCGCCGGTGGCGGCCAGCGGCATCCGCATCGCCGTGACCGAGACCGACTTCGGCGGCTACTACGGCGGGGGCATCCCGCCCTGGTGGTCGCCGACCCAGATCGCGCCGGCCTTCCTCCACAGCATCCAGGCCTACGCCGGCACCGGCGGGCCGTCGGTGGTGGACGGCTCGGCCCTGCCCGCCCTCCTCGGCGGCAGCTCCTCGGGCGGGACCGGCAGCGGCACCACGACCACCACCGACCCGCCGCCCACGACGACGACCGACCCACCGCCCACGACGACGACCGACCCGCCACCCACGACCACGACGACGACCGACCCGCCGCCCACGACCACGACCACCGACCCGCCGCCGACCACCACGACGACGACCGACCCGCCGCCCACGACGACGACGACCGACCCGCCACCGCCGACCACGACGACGACCACCGACCCGCCACCCACGACCACGACGACGACCGACCCGCCACCCACGACCACGACGACGACCGACCCGCCACCCACGACCACGACGACGACCCGTCCGCCGACCACGACGACGACGACCCGTCCGCCGACCACGACGACGACGACCGACCCGCCGCAGAGCGGACCGGGCAACATCAACCGGGGTGGCGGCAGCGGCAACACCAACCGGCTCAAGGGCTACTGGCTGACCACCAGCAACGGCGGCATCCTCACCTTCGGTGCCGCCGCCGCGCTGGGCTCGACGGCCGACCTGACCCTGGACAAGCCGATCGTGGACATGGTCTCCACGCCGGACGACAAGGGCTACTGGATGGTGGCCTCCGACGGCGGGATCTTCACCTTCGGCGACGCCGGCTTCTACGGCTCGACCGGTGGGTGGCACCTCAACCAGCCCATCGTGGGCATGGCCGCCACCCCCGACGGTGGCGGCTACTGGCTGGTCGCCGCCGACGGTGGGATCTTCGCCTTCGGAGACGCCCGCTTCTACGGCTCGACCGGTGCGCTGACCCTCAACAAGCCCATCGTCCACATGGCGGCGACCCCCGACGGTGGCGGCTACTGGCTGGCCGCCTCGGACGGCGGGATCTTCGCCTTCGGTGACGCCGGCTTCTACGGCTCGACCGGTTCACTCGCGCTCAACAAGCCCATCGTGAGCATGGCGTCGACCCCCGACGGTGGTGGCTACTGGCTGGCCGCCTCGGACGGCGGGATCTTCGCCTTCGGTGACGCCGGGTTCTACGGATCGGCCGGCGGTCGGCAGCTCAACGCGCCGGTCACCGGGATCCAGGGCAGCCCCACGGGCGACGGGTACTGGCTCGTGAGCAAGGACGGCGGGATCTTCGCCTTCGGTGACGCCCACTACTACGGCTCGGCCGGCAACCGGCATCTGACCGACCCGACGGTCGCCATCTCGTAGCGGGGCGCCGGCGACCGGCGGCCCCTCCGCCGGCGGTCAGTCCGGCAACGGCGCGCCGTCGCGCATGCGCACGACCCGGGCGGGCACGCCGACGGCCACGCAGCCCGCCGGCAGGTCGTGGGTGACGACCGCGTGGGCACCCACGACCGCCCCCGGCCCTATGGAGACGCCCCGGGTGATGGTGGCCTTCGCTCCCACCCAGACGTCGTCGCCGATGACGACGGGAGCGGTGGATCGACCCTGGTCGAGGATGGCCACGTCGTCGCGGTCGAAGGCATGGTCGTGGTCGCGGATGGACACCAGCTCCCCGATCAGGCAGCCGCGGCCGATGACCACGCTGCGGTCGGCGGCCACGGTGCAGTGGTGTCCGAACACCGTGCGGTCCCCCACCTGGAGGGTGCCCGCGGCCTCGAGGGTGAACCCGTGGTCGAGGACGCACCCGGCCCCGATGCGCACGTCGGCACCGCGCGCCACGGTGAGGTGGGCACCCGAGCGGACGTCGCACCGCGGCCCGAAGGCGATCCGCGGATGGCGGAGCCGGGTGACGGTCAGGCCGAGCCGGCGGCGGAGGGCGGCACGTGCCCGGTGTGCGGCGCCGAAATCGGGTGGCCCCGTGCCCGTACCACGCTCGTCCGGAGGCATCGCCGTACCCTACCGGCGAGCGTCCCCCCGGGGTGAAACACCCCTTGTGGAATACTCCTCCGGATGGGAGCGCTCGTCGAGGACCTCCGGCACATGACCGCGGCGTGGGACGGATCCCCCGGACGGGTGGTGCTCGGCGCCCTGGTCCGACTCCCGCTGTATCCCCGCTTCGGCGCCGTCATCCGCTACCGGGCCGGCTCGTGGTGCTGGCACCACGGCCTGCGTCCGGTGGCCCTGTTCCTCGAGGCCTGGAGCATCCGGGCCTGCGGGGCGGAGGTCCATCCGGCCGCCCGCCTGGGTCCCGGGTTCTCCATCAGCCACACGACGGGCATCGTCATCGGCCACGCCGTCGTGGCCGGCGAGAACCTCGTGGTCTTCCAGGGGGTGACCCTCGGTGACACCGGCACGCGGCCCGGCCAGCCCCGCATCGGCGACAACGTCCGGATCGGGGCCGGGGCCAAGGTCCTCGGTCCGGTCGAGGTCGGCGACGGGGTGTGGATCGGCGCCAACGCGGTCGTGACCCGCGACGTGCCGGCGGGCGCCGTCGCCACCGGCGTCTGGCGCGGCTGACCGTCCGACGCGACCGCCCCACCCCGGGGCCGGGTCACCAGGAGCGGGTCACCAGGAGACGGTCTCGGGCCGACCGTCGGTGAAGGTGCGGCCCCCCGCCGTCCACTGCTCCTCGGGGATGCGGGCCGAGGGCACCACCGTCATCGTCCCGTGGGTACCGGGCAGGCGGAACCGCACCACCACCGTGGCCGTGTCCCCCCGGTGGATCACCAGCGGCGCGGCCACGAGGACGGTCGGTCCCTCGCCGCCGAGCGCCGACAGCGGCCCCGTTCCGGTGATCGAGATCCCCCGGGCGCCGGCGGGCAGGTTGTCGGCGACGACGCCGCTGTAGTCGCCGTAGGCGAGCGGCAGTCCCGGGAACGGGCCGGCGATGAACTGCGACTGCCCGTCCGGGGTCCGGTTGTCCAGCGTGGTGGTCAACGTGAGCGCGGTGTCCGACCCGTCGGGCCGGGTCGTCAGGTGCACGCCGACGGCCAGGTACTGGTCGAGCTTGTTGCCGCCCTGGTTCACGATGTTGACCGAGAGCGACGACGGCGACAGCGTGCCGGCGACCCCACTGGCCGTCCAGGCGGCCTCCGTCGCCGGGTCGGCGGACCACACGAGGAGGTGACGGCCCACCACCGCACCGGTCACCGCCGTGGCCAGGCCGCGCAGGTCGGCCGACTGACCCTGGAGCTGGCGCAGCACGTCGCCGGCGATCGCCCCCAGCGCGTCCTGGCGGGTGGCGTCGCCCGTGGCACTGTCGGACAGTCCGGCGTACTGGTCGTGCAGCAGGTACTGCTCCACGTTGGAGGCGTCGAGCGTCGTGTCGCCGACCTGCACCGGGCCGGTGACGGTCATGATCTGGCGCAGGCCGGCCACGTCCACGGCCAGCACCCCGTCGACCTGCTGGCCGGTGTCGGCGGCCCACATGCGCGACGCCAGCTCGGCGGTGACCGGGAACTGCGGGGTCAGCCCGAGGGTGCGCCAGTCGACGCCCGGCTCCAGCCAGCCCCAGTTGCGCTCGAGGTCGCCGGTGACCTCGACCTGGCCCGGCGCGAGCTGCAGGGTCCCGGACGGCACGAGGTCGCCGAGGTGCACCGTGCCGTCGGACGCCGAGGCCGTACCCACCTCGAGGTAGGCGCCCGTGCCGGCCCGCATCTCGGCGTTGTTGGCCGCCAGGACCAGGTAGGTCTGGGGCCCCTGGAGGATGGTGGCCACGGCCGAGGCCACGCCGGCCGCGGTGGCCAGCCGGCGCCGGGTGGCGTCGAGCTCGGACACGAACTCTGCGTGCTTGTGGGCGAGAGGCGAGACCAGGGCGTCCCCCGGACCGGTATCGATGCCGTCGAGCCGGTGTACGGCGGACAGCGACAGGACCGACAGCCGGCGGAGCGACTGCACCCGCTCCGGGCCCGCCCCGTGGGGCGCGTCCAGGACGTCGTGGACCTGGCCCAGGAAGGTGGCACCCACGGTCGAGACCTGTTGGGCGGCCAGGCTCAGCGCACGGACCGACTGCAGCTGGCGACCGATGACGGGCAGCCAGGTGGCCGGGGCCATCCACGGCCCGGTGAGGTCGGCGTGCGCGGCGGCGAACTCGGCGGCCGCCCCGTCGAGGGTCGACTCGGTCGAGGCTGCGGTCAGGGTGGTCGGGTCGGAGTTCTGACGTACCTCCTCGAGGGCGGCGAGCCCGCGTTGGTCGTGGCGGTAGGCGGACCAGGCCCCGAGAGCGACCACCACCGCCCACGCGACCACCACCGCGACCACACCGGTGACGACGAGCCTGCGGGTCCGCCGGCTCCCTGTGGAATCGCTCACCGTGTCACTCGATGCTCCTGGCGCGGGCGGATGCGGGAGTCTCCCCGGGGCCCGCGGGCGCAACGGACGGACCGGCACGATCGTACCGGAGCGACCGGCCGCCGAGGTGCGCGCCGGGGAGGGGGTCCACCGTGCCGGTAGCATCTGCCCCGTGTCGTTCTCGACCATCCGCGTGACCGTCGGGCGCGTCATCCTGGTGGCCGGTGTGCTCGTCCTGCTGTTCATCCCCTACCTGCTGTGGGGGACGGGACTGATCACCGCCCGGGCCCAGTCGCAGCTGCGCCAGGAGTTCGCCACGGCCCAGCACCAGCACCACGCCGACGTGGGTCTCCGCGCCGCCCCCGCCCCGCCGGGGCCGCCGGTCACGGCGCCGGTCATCGCCCCGCCGGCGGTCGGCGATCCGGTCGGCATCATCTCGATCCCGGAGATCTCGCTGCAGATGGTGGTGGTCGAGGGGACCGGCACCGACCAGCTGCGGTCGGGGCCGGGCCACTACGCCGGCACCCCGCTGCCGGGCGAGCCCGGCAACGTGGCCATCGCCGGCCACCGGACGACGTACCTCCACCCCTTCTACAACCTCAACGAGTTGGTGCCCGGCGACGATGTCGACATCCTGACCGTGCAGGGGCTCTTCGTCTACCAGGTCTTCTCCAGCCAGTCGGTGTCCCCGTCGGACGTCGCCGTGGCCGACCCGACGGCGACGCCCACCCTTACGCTCACCACCTGCACCCCGCGCTACAGCGCGTCCCAGCGGCTGGTCGTCCAGGCCCACCTGGTGTCCGACGTGCTGTCCCACGCCCCGGCGTCCAGCCGGCACGTCACCCCGACGTCCGACTCCACGGACGGCACCGGCGCGACGGTCAGTGGGAGCTGGTCGACCGCCATCGCCTGGGGGATCGCCGTCGCCGCGCTGGTGACCGCGGTCTGGGTGCTCGCCCTACGCACGAGGGGAAGGCGCCGCGTCCTCGTGGTGTCCGTCGGGACGGTGGTGGGACTCGTGGTGGTGTTCCTCTTCTTCGGCGCCCTGGCGCCGCTGCTGCCGGCCAGCTTCTGACACCGGCCGGCCGTCACGGGAACGACGGGTGCGGGGCGCGCTCCCCCACCGCTGCGGTGCTCAGTGGGGCCGGCCGGATCCGGGGTCGGTCAGGAGGCGTTGCGGCGGCGCCGGGTCAGCACCACGCCGACGGCGATCGCGCCCGCCCCGACGGCGGCGAGCTCACCGATGTCCGCACCCGTGAACGGGAGCGACGAGGAGCCCTGGACCTGAGCGGTCGTGCCGTCCGAGGCGGTCGTGGTCGGCGGCGAGACGACGGTGCTGGCCACGGCGGGCGGCGTGCAGCCGGTGTAGCAGCCGGTGGCCCCGGCCACGGCCGGGACGGCGACGAGTGACGTGAGGGCGAGCCCCGTGCTGATGGCGATCCGCTTGGTCCAGGTCATCCGCTTCATCGTGCCCTCTCCTCCGGGGTGACCCGGGCCGTACGGGCCTCGCCCGCTCGTGTACACGAACCATTGTGCACCTGCGTCGCGCCCGACGCACGCCCGACAGGCAACCTGCAACCGAAGCGACACGGCACGTGGTGGCACAACCGTGCAGCGTGGTGAAACCGTGGCCATGAGCAGTCCCCGGCGGCTACACCGGGACGATCTGCCCGAACGTGCTGCAGAGCCCGAACGCCTCGATGATGACGAAGGCGGCGACGATGGCGAGCACCACCGGTGTGCGCCACCGGGGCCGCACGCGGGTCATCGGCGACGGCATGTACCAGGCCGGGAGCAGCCCGGGGTCCTCGCCCAGGTACGTGGCGAGCGGTACGGCGTCGTCGGCCGGTGGGCGCCCCGGCTCGGCGGCCAGGGCCAGTTCGGTGAGCTCCACCTCGGTCAGCGCCGGGAGGTCGGCCACCGCGGCAGCCTCGGGACCGGCGACCGGTGCGGCGTGGTCCCGATGGTCGGTGCGGTTGCGGCCCATGGCGTCCTCCGTCCCGCCGGCGTCGTCGGACGCCGGCCACCCGTCACCGTACCCGGAGGACCCCCGCACGCGGCCGTCGTCTCAGAGCAGGTGGACTCCGGCCTCGAGCAGCACGATGGCGACACCCACGAGGACCACCGCGACCACGTACGCGATGCGGCGTCCGAGGGGACGGTCGCGGCCGCCCGCCGTCCCGATGCCCACCACGGCCAGCGACGCCACCCCGACGACGTCGGCCAGGATGAAGCCGGTGTGGATCGTCCATGCGCCGACGGCCGCCAGCACGAAGATGATCGTGGCCGGCACGGCGGCGGTCACGATCGACCACGAGTGTCGCAGCTCGGCCCAGATGTCCGACAGGCCGAGCGTCACGTGCCCCGTGTACCGCTTCGACACCAGGAGGGAGAGCGAGTGGGCGAACCAGATGGCCACCGCGCCCACGATGACCACGGCGGCCGTCGTCAGCTCGCCCGGGTGGGTCTCGAAGGTCAGGCCGGCGATGGCCACCAGGGTGGCGATCGTCCCGTAGACGTAGTCGGCCAACCAGTGGACGGTGGCCGTGTGGTCCCCCGGGAGGGGAGGGGTCGACGCCTCGGCGGCGTCAGTCATGCCGTTGCGACACACCGCCGGACGGGGCGATGCGCACCAACGCGTTGTAGGTCACGACGGCGATGGCGAGGTGCATGGCCATGAGCACGAGCACGCCGCGGACCGACTCGCCGATGTACATGATGTAGACGTCGGGCACGAGCAGCACGACGGTGACGGCCACCGCCGCCCGCAGGAAGACCCATCGCGGCCAGGACGAGACCCGCGTCACGACCGGCCAGCCGATGCAGGCCACCACCACCCCGACGACCGTGAGCTTGCTGTAGTCGGAGAACTCGAAGTGGGCGAAGTGCTCCGTCCCGGGGAAGATGGCCTTGCCCACGGCCACCAGGGCGGCGTCGGCCGCGAGCGATCCGATCACGGCCACGATCGAGGCCAGGAGCCACCGCGCCCACGAGGGCTGGGGGTCGGCGGGCACGAAGTCGATGTGGAACCGGTCGAGGATCGGCTCGAGGGCGGTGCCGGCTACGGGGCTGCGGCGACGGGGGACGGAGGAGGGGACGGTGGCGGGGACGGGTTCGCGGTCAGACATGGGCCACAGGATACGGTCCGCCGAGCGATTCTCCGGTTCACCGTACGCTCCCGCGCGGCGGCGCTCACGGGGTCACGAGGTCCCGGACGCCGGTGCGCTCAGCCGCCGGGGACGGTCAGGGTGTCGGGTCCGGCCACGTCGTCACCCTCCATCTGCAGGGTCACGGGACCGTAGTAGGGGGCGTCGGGACTGCGCCGGCCCGCCCCCTCGGAGGCCCCGCGCTGACGGGCCTCGTCGGCTCCGCCCACCGCGGTCTCGTGCTCCCACCAGATCATCTTCTTCTTGCGCATCTCGTCCGCCGTCCTTCGCCCGCCCGGTCGTCTCGGTCCCGTCAACCCTACCGACGGCTCGACGATGCGCAACTCGCCTGGCGGGGTTGCAACCCGCTGGCAACCCGGTACCACCGGACGTCACCGCCGGGCCACCTAAGGTGACGAATCTCCGTCACGCAGGCCGGCGCTCTCCTGCACCCAACGGGAGGCCAGCTGGCGCGACACTCCCCAACTCCGGGCCACCTCGCCGATGGAGCGACCCTCCTCCACCTCCATGGCCACCAGCAGCAGGCGCACCCGGTGCCGGGCGGCCTCGAACCCTCGGATGGCGTCGGTCACCGCGGAACGCCAGCTGTCGGCCTGGACCTCGGGAAGCACCCCGGTGATCTCGTGGTCGACCCGCACCTCGTCCAGCACCCTCCGGCACATGACCTCGTGGACGTTGAGCTCCGACCGGAGCACCGAGGTGGCACCGATCAACTCCTCGATGCCGTCGGCGGCGGCCCGGCGCAGGTGGGCGGTCGCATCCGGACGCGGCCGTCGCGATCGCCGCGCCGTAGCCGCCTGCCGCCCGGGACCCGGGGTCCGAGGTCATCCGACCACCCGGCAGTTCCGACCCGTTCTCCGACAGACGTCCATCGCTGTACCTCCTACCGCTCTGCACCACCTGGTGACACCGGAGTTCCCCGTAGACCGTATACGCGGTGGACACTTGGATGACGGATCGGCTGCACCTCCTGTTTCAGTGCACCCTCGGCACCCTGGCCAGGATCTCCGACACCACCTCGTACGGCGAGGTGCCCAACCACTCGGCCACCAGCGTGGCCGGCAGGTCCTCGTCACCCTGCCGACCGATGAGCACGACCGGGTCGCCGCGGCGGACGCCGTCGATACCGGTCACGTCGACCGAGAGCTGGTCCATCGACACCCGGCCGGCGAGCGGGGCGGGGCGGCCCCGCACCAGCACGTGCCGCCAGGTGGCCGGGGCCCGGCGCAGCCCGTCGGCGTACCCCACCGGCACCGTCGCCACCCGGCTCGGCCGGGTCGCCGTCCACAGGTGCCCGTATCCCACCGACGCGCCGACCGGCAGGTCGTGGACCTGGGCCACCTGCGACGTCCACGACAGCGCCGGGCGCAGGTCGGCGCACGGCCACCTGCGGTCCCGGAGGCAGGCCGTACACGGCGATGCCCGGCCGGACCAGGTCGAAGGTGGCGTCCGTGCGGCACAGCAGGCCGGCGCTGTTCGCGGCGTGGACGACGGGTGGGCGCTCGCCGGTGGCGTCGAGGTCGGCCAGGACCCCGGCGAAGGCGGCGAGCTGCGCGTCCGTGGCGGCCAGTCCGGCCGGCGACGGATCGTCGGCGCAGGCGAAGTGGGTGAAGAGGCCCTCGACGACCAGGCCGTCGACGCCGCGCGAGCGCCCGCACGAACGCGGCCGCGGCGTCGGCGGCCACGCCGAGGCGGTGCATGCCGGTGTCGACCTTCACGTGCACCGACGCCGTCGTGTCGAGCGCCCGGGCGGCGGTGCCGAAGGCCCGGGCCGTGTCGAGGTCGAACACGGCCACGGTCAGGTCGAGTCCGACCGCCTCGCGGGCCTGCCAGCCCGGCGTGTGACCGAGGACCAGGATGGGGGCCCGGATCCCGGCCCGGCGCAGGGCCCGGCCCTCGGGCACGCACGCCACCCCGAGCCAGGAGGCGCCGCTGCGCAGGGCGGTGTGGGCCACCTGCACGGCGCCGTGGCCGTACGCGTCGGCCTTCAGCACCACCATCACCTCGGCCCCGGCCGCCCGGGCCGCCAACCGCCGGACGTTGTGGGCGATGGCCGACAGGTCCACCTCGAGCCAGGTCGGCCGGTCGGGCTGGACCACGGTGAGCGACTTCCAGGCCCGGTCCTGGCGCACCAGGACCTCGGTCGTCTCGGACCGAGTCGTCCACCAGGCGCTCGACCACCCGCTCCATGCGGGAGACCGCGCTGCCCTTGACCAGCACCACGGCGCCGGAGCCGAGGTGCGGGACGACCTCGGCGGCCGCATCCCCCGCGGTGAAGGTCATGGCGATCCGGTCGTCCGGTCAGCCCGGCCTTGCGGGCCTCGTCGGCCGCCCAGGCCGCGGCGTTCCCCTGGGTCACCAGCAGGTCGACGACCCGGGCCGCCGCCCGGCCCGACCGCCCGGTGGGCCTCCTCACTGGCCGCGCCGAGTTCGGCCATGTCGCCCAGGACGGCGACGCGGGGGCGGCCGGGCAGCCGGCCGAGGGTGGCCAGGCCGGCGATCACCGATCGGGGAGCCGCGTTGTAGGTGTCGTCGAGCACGAGGCTGCCCCCCGGCCGGGCAGCGGTCGCAGGCGACCGGGGACGGGCGCGGCCCGGCCCAGCGCGGCCACCGCGTCGTCGACGGCCACGCCCAGGTGGGCACCGACGGCCAGGGCGGCCAGGGCGGCGGGCACCGCGCTGTCGATCCCGAGCAGCGGCAGGGCGACCGGCGTCGTCGTGCCGTCGTGGTGGCAGCTGAAGGACGTTCCCGCCGCCGTCATCTGCGGGTCGCTGGCCGCGAAAGTCGGCACGGCCGGGGCCGACGGCCGTGCCGAACGTCACCACCGGGGCCGGACACGTCCGCAGCCATGGCCCGGACCAGCGGGTCGTCGTCGTTGAGGACGGCGAGACCGTCGGCGGGCAGGTGGGCCAGGAGCGACGCCTTCTCGCGGGCCACGCCCTCGATGTCACCGAGGGCCACCAGGTGGGCGGCGTCGACCGCCGTCACCACCGCCACCTCCGGCGGGGCCATGGCGCACATGGCGTCGATCTCGCCGAAGTGGCCGGTCGCCATCTCCACCACGGCGACCTCGTGCTCGGGCCGCAGCCCGCCGAGGGCGACGGCCAGGCCGAAGCGGCCGCTGAAGTTGCCCGGGGTGCGGAACACGGTGAACCGGGTGGCCAGCACGTCGGCCACCAGCTCCTTGGTGCCGGTCTTGCCCACCGTCCCGGTGACCGCCACCACCCGGGGTGCCCAGGCCCGGACCACGTGGGCCCCGTAGCGCTCCATGGCCGCCACGGTGTCGTCGACCACCAGCGCCGGGCAGGCCCCGGGTACACCCGAGGTGTCGTCCACCAGCACGGCGGCCGCGCCGCTGGACCAAGCCTCGGCCACGAAGTCGTGCCCGTCGCCACGCTGGCGTGCGCACGGCGACGAAGAGGTCCCCGGGCTCCACGAGCCGGGAGTCGAAACAGAACCGCTCGTACCCCCCGTCGTGGACCGGGCCGCGCACGTCCAGCCCCGGCACGGCCGCCGACAGGTCGTCGAGGTTGATCACCGCGCCCGCCCCTGTTCCCTCAGCCGGCCCGAGGGGCCCGGTCGGCGCCGGCCAGCCGCCCGGCCCGCTCGATCCCGGCCTCGACGATCCGGTGCAGCACCGCCCACGGGGGCAGCGGATCGGCGTCGGCCAGCCACTGCGAGTAGAAGACCGTGGCCTCGGTGAGCCCGCAGAGCGAGTTGATCTCGAGGAGGTAGACGACGTCCTCGACCCGGTCCCAGAAGGCGTCGAGGCGGGCGTACCCCTCGATGTCGAAGGCCCGGGCCAGCTGCTCGACCGCGCCGGCGCACCGACTCGGCGGCCTCGGGGCCGGCGAACAGGTCGAGGGCCAGGTTGGTGCCGACCCCGCTCTGGAACTTCTGCTGCAGGGTGAGCTCGTCGGCCGCCACGGTCACGCTGGGTACGGCGGCCACCAGGCCGCGCCCGGGTCGGTCGAGCACCGCCGCGGTCAGCTCGACGTACTGCTTGGCGGCGAACCACGGACGCAACGTCTCGAGGTTGAGGTCACCCACCGGGAGCTCGACCGCCGCGGGGTCGACGAACGCCCGCTCGACCAGCCAGCGCTTCGGCGACGGGACGGGCATGGCGATGGTCGGGGACCGGCCGCGCAGGTCGGCCCGGACCTCGTCGGTGGCGAACTCCGGCGCCTCGGCCACGATGGCGGCGAAGAACCGCTCCATCACCTCGGGTCGCCGCAACAGCTTGACCCCCGTGGAGCAGCCGTCGGTGGCCGGCTTGCACACCAGCGCCCGGGCGGCCGACTCGTCGCACAGTGCGGCGTAGCGGGCCGCGGCCGCGCCCGGGCCGTCCATCTCGCCCACCCAGGCGCCCAGTTCGAAGATGTCGACCTCCCGCTGCGCCGGAGCGCCCGACCCCGGGAAGCCCGAGGGCCCGCACCCGAGCCGCGGAGGCGGCCTTGTCGGCGGCGATGTCGGCCGCCCGCGGGCCCGACCCGTTGTACGGGCAGCCGAGTCGGTCGAGGGCCAGCTGCAGCCGTCCGTCCTCGCCCGGTCCGCCGTGGAGGGCCAGGAACACGAAGTCGGCCCCGTCGACCACGTCCGGCGAGCGGCACGGTGTGGCCGACCCGCAGCGCCTGGCGGGCGGCGGCGTCACCCGTGCCGAAGTCGGCCCGGACCGCCGCCCCGACCGCCTCGATGGTGGTCCTCCGGACCGGGTCGCCGACCAGGGCCTGGATCTCCTCGACGTCGTGGTGGAGGACGTAGAACAGCCCGATCTCGGTGTACCGGCTCTGGAGGTCCATCAGGATAGAAGCGGACGTCGCTGCCCGTGGCCAGCAGCGACAGCCCGACGAAGCAGCCGCTCTGCCGGCTCACCTGGCGCTCGCTGGTCGGGCCGCCGAGCACCACGTGGATCCGCCGGGCGACCCGCTGTCCACCGCACGCGGCCACCGGGGCGGTCACCGGGGTGCCGGACGTGGCCGGCACCGCAGCAGGCCGAGGATGAGGTGGCGGTGGTCGATGCCCGACCATGGCCGCCTGCTGGAACACGAAGCTCGAGAAGCCCATCCCGCTGATGCCGTTGACGTCGGTGACCACCACGGTGCCGTCGCCGGTGCGGAAGCCGTCGATGCGGGCCATGTGGCGCAGGCCGAGCAGGCCGAAGGCCTCGGCCGCCCGACGGCGGATCGTCGTGCAGGATGGCGTCGTCCACCCGCATCGGGGTGTGGTGGATCACCCCCGAGCCGTGCAGGTACTTCTCCTCGGTGCCGTAGACCAGGCTGGCCGGCGGCTTCTCCACCTCCGTGGGCGCGAGCGCCGTGGGCGCCCCGTCCGGCCCGTCGACCACGACCACCGAGAACTCGGTGCCGGTCAGGAACTCCTCGACCAGGACGGCTCCCGCCGTCGGTGGCCGATGGCGGCGTCGACGGCCGCGGCCAGCGGTCCCGGCCCGGCGGCCGGACCACGTCGACCCCGAAGGACGAGCCCCCGGCCAGCGGCTTGACGGCCAGCAGCCTCGGCCGGGCCCCCCCGGCGTCGCAGGTCGGGGACCAGGTCGGCGAGCGAGGCCAGCACGCCGGCCCGGTCGACCGGCCCAGGCCGTCCCGGGTGACCGGCGGTGGGCGGGCACCGGGAAGCCGGCCCCGCCGAGGGCGGCGTAGCAGGCCGCCTTGTCGAGGGTGCGCCGGAGTGCCTCGGGCCGGCTGAACACGTAGGGCACGCCCCACGACTCCGAGCCGCTCCTGGAGCACGCCGTCCTCGCCGAACTCGCCGTGGATGAGCGGGACGGCGACGTCGTGGGCCCGGGCCAGGTCGGCCACCTCGTCCCAGTCGAGCTCGAGGCCGAGGGTCGCGCAGCTGGGTCTCGAAGTCGGCGCAGGTGTTGGCGTAGTAGTAGACGGGCGGCAGCCGGTAGGCACGTAGCGCGCGGTCGACGAAGACCACGGTCAGCTCGGCCGTCGGGTCGGCCTGCAGGTACGTGACCCAGGGCTTGATCGAGCCGGCGCTGACGTCGCGCTCCTCGCTCGGGCCGCCGAAGAAGAGCAGGACCCTCATCGGGCGCCACCCCGCCGCGCAGGCGGCCGCCAGCCGGTCGAGTCCCACCGAGCGGCTGGCCTTGACCAGCACCACGCTGTCCGGGGCGAGGCCCTCGACCAGGTCCGCCGCCTCCTCCTGGGTGGCGACCGGGTGCCCCCGTAGGGCGCGCCGGCCAGGGCCACGACCTCGATCCCGAGGGAGGCCGCCAGGTCGCCGATCCGGAACGGTGGGCGGACGGCACCGGCGTCACCCAGCTCGGCCATCTCCCCCAGCACGGCGACCCGCCGGGATGCCCCGACCCGGGCCAGGCTGCGCAGGGCGGCGCTCGGTCGACGTCGGATTGGCGTTGTAGGAGTCGTCGAGGACCCGCAGGCCCGACGGGGCGCGCCACAGCTCGGCCCGCCCGCTGCTCCCCCGGGCTGCGGCCACCCCGGCCAGGGCGGCGTCGAAGTCGACGCCGGCGCACACGGCCGTCGCCACGGCGGCCGCGGCGTTGGCCGCCTGGTGCTCGCCCCGGACGGACAGCGTGGCCGTCCCCCCTCCCCACGGCGAGTCGACCCTGACCGTCGGGCGGAGCTCCTCGTCGAGGGCGACCACCGTGGCCCGCACGTCGCCCGAGACGGTGCCGAAGGTGACCACGGTCGCCGCCGTCCGCCTCCGCACGTCTGCGCCGCAGTCCACGTCGTTCAGGATGGCATAGCCGGTGACCGGCAGCGCCTCGACGAGGGAGCCCTTCTCGCGGCGGACCCCTTCGGGGCCACCGAGGTGCTCGAGGTGGGCGGAGCCGATCGAGGTGACGACCCCGATGGTCGGGCGGACCAGGTCGGCCAGCCGCGGCGATGTCGCCCGGGAACCGGGCGCCCATCTCCACCACCACGGCCTCCACGCCCTCGGGAGCACCCAGCAGGGTGAGGGGCACGCCCAACTCGTTGTTGTAGGAGGCCCGGGTGGCGTGGGTGCGCAGACCGGCCCCCACGGCGCCGGTGGCCAGGTCCTTCACGGTCGTCTTGCCCACCGACCCGGTGATGCCGACCACCAGGTCGCCGACCCGGTGCCGGGCCTCGGCGCCGAGGTCCCACAGCGCACGCGAGGTGTCGTCCACGACGACGGCCGTGCCGGCCTCCGGGGTCCGGGACGTCAGGTAGGCGCCCGCCCCGGCGCCGAGGGCGGCGGCGATGAACTGGTGGCCGTCCCGGGCGGCCACCACGGGCACGAAGAGCTGTCCGGGGACGAGGGTCCGCGTGTCCGTCGAGGCGCCCTCGACGACGGCGTCCGGGCCCTCGACCCGTCCACCGACGGCGGCGGCCACCTCCTCGGTGGTGAACCTCACCGGCGGGCCCCGACCGGACATCGGTGCGTGGCGCGGGCCGTGGGGTCGGGGGTGTCCGGGGTCATCGGTGGGTCACGTCGCGACCCGTGGCTCCCGGCGCCGGCGCCGGGCGGCCCCGCCGTCCGGGCGGTCGGGTGGTGACCCCCCGATCCTACAGGCCGGGCCCCGCCGGGAACGTTCCGGCCGCCCCCGATCGGCCCGGATCGCCCTCCGGGACCGGGTCCCCGGGGCAGGTGCCCCCGGGACCCGGTCCGGTGCGGTCCGGGCCGGCCCGGTCAGGCCTTGTACGTGAAGTGGTCGGCGGTGACGACCGGGCTGGTACCCGACGGCGTCGTCACCCGCACGTCGACGGTGCCCGCCGCGCCGGCGGGTGCCACCGCGGTCAGGGAGGTCGACGAGGTCACGGTGACGTCCGTGGCCGGGGTCGAGCCGATGTCGACGGTGTCGGCTTCGGTGAACCCGGAGCCCGTCACCTTCACGGTGGTGCCGCCGGCCGTCGTGCCCTTGGCCGGGGCCACCTTGGTCACCGCGGGGGTGCCGAGGTCGTAGGCGAACGTCACGCCGGCCAGCGCCGGTGCGGCCTGGTAGGTGGCCAGCAGGTCGGCACCGCTCTCACCGGGGAAGACGAGGCCGCCGGCCCCCGCACCCGAGGTGATCTGGAAGCTCTCGAGCACGGCCACCGGATCGGCGTTCTTGGTGAACTTGGCCGACGTCGGCGGCACGCCGAGGGCCAGGAGGGCCTGGATGACCAGGGCCGTCGAATCGGGGTCGGTGCTGCCCGGTGCGCGCGACGAGTTGGGCTCGTACCCCCAGCCGCCGTCGGCGTCCTGGGCCTTGAGCAGGAAGTGCAGGGCGGATGCGGCGGCGCTCGCGCCGAGGTCGTGCTGGGCCTCGAGCCCCTCGACGGCCAGCGCCGTCGAATTGGTGTCCGGGCCCTCGTAGCGCGCCGGCTTGCCGTTGCACGGATTGTCGG
The DNA here is from genome assembly GCA_963830165.1 of uncultured Acidimicrobiaceae bacterium. GTDB lineage: Bacteria > Actinomycetota > Acidimicrobiia > Acidimicrobiales > RAAP-2 > Bog-756. The sequence continues at coordinate 611,909 of CAWHKZ010000011.1, read as the reverse complement.
CGGTTACGTAGCTGGTCCACCCGCCGTCGCCGCACTGCTGCCCGGTCAGCCACGCCTCGGCGGCGGTCACCGCCGAGCCGGAGGTCACGCCGGCGACGGCCAGGGCGGCCAGCGACAGTCCCTGGCGGTAGGCGCCGTCGTACGTCGGGTCCTGGGCGCCGAAGAGGCCGGCGTTCGCCCCGGTGGCCTGCTGGGTGGCGAGCAGCCGGGACACGAGGTCGGTCCCCCCGAAGGAGGTGGGCGACACCCCGAGGGCGTGGGCGTCGAGGATCAGGAGGGCGAGCTGGCCCGGTCCGTCGCTACCCGACACGGTGACGTAGGTGTCGACGTTGGCCTCGAGAAAGCCGAGCGCGCGCTGTCGGCCGTGGCGGTGTCGACCCCGGCCGAGGCCAGGGCGAGCACGGCGTTGGCCGTCGAGTCGATGTCGGCCGTCCCCGGCGTGGTGGTGGACGGGATGTACCCGTCCGAGTTGATCTGGGAGGCGAGCCAGCCGGCGGCGGCCTGGGCCGAGGACGCCTGCGGGAGCGTGGGGCCCGGGGTCGTGGCCGACGCCACGGCGGGCGCGACGAGGGCGGACAGGCCGAGCGTTGCGGCCAGCGCGGTGGAGGCGGCGAGCCTCCGGAGGTGGATGGGGGTGCGGGTCAACGGATTTCCTTTCCGGTGGCTACCCGGAAAACCAGTGACCGACGAGGACCCTGACCATCCGAGTCCCACCGCGTGTCTCGACGGATATGGACTCCCTGACAGTTCCCGGTATCCCGACTTGTGACGAGCGGACGTGCCCATCACCCACGGTTGCGGACCAGCGCCGGAATTCGACCGGCTTCCCCGATGCACTGCCATGTGTTGCGTTGCTGCCCAGGCAAGCTACCACTCCCCCCTCCGGTGCCGCTCGGGCGGCGGCCCGGCGGCCCTGCTTCCCCTGCCGCTTCCCCTGCCGCGACCCCGGCGGGGGTACCGTGGGAGGACGTCCGGTGGTCGCCGCGGCGCCCGGTGGAGGGAGGACCGACCGTGCTGGCACGTTGGGGTATCCGCATCGGGATGGGCCTGGTCGGCGTGGTCGTCGGCCTCCTGGTGTCCGACGTCGTGCTCCAGGACCTCAGCATCACGGCGACCGCCCTGGTGGAGACCACGGTCATCTTCTGGCTGGTCCACATCGCCATCCAGTTCGTCGCGCTGCGGGTGCTGATCCGCCAGCCCTCGGTCGCCCTGGCCGGGCTCCTGGCCATCGCCTCGACCATCGTGTCGTTGGTCATCGTCAACCTGATCGTGCCGGGACTCCACATCCACGGGGCCACGACGTACCTCTTCGCCACCCTCTTCATCTGGATCACCACCGCGCTGTCCGACACCATCGGGCAGCGCATGATCCGCGACCGCCGACGGGAGGAGCACCGGGACCGGTGACCCGGCGCCGGCGCGGCCGGCCGTGTCACACCGCCGCGCCGCCGGTCGTCGGACAGGCATGGAATCGCATACGGACATCGTGGTGGTCGGCGGCGGACTCGCCGGTCTGAGTGCCGGGGCTACGGCCGCCGCCGGAGGCGCCGGCGTGCTGGTGCTCGAGGCCCACCAACCCGGCGGACGGGCCCGGACCACCGAGCGCCAGGGCTTCGTCTGGAACCTCGGCGGCCACGCCCTCTACCTGGGTGGCCCCGGCGCCCGCGTCCTGGCCTCCCTCGGGGTGACGCCGCGGGGCGCCAAGCCACCCCTTGACCGCTACCTCGGCTCGCGCCACGGTGACCTCCACCGCCTCCCGACCGGGGCCGGGTCGCTGCTGCGCTCCGGCCTGCTCGGGAGCCGCAGCAAGGCGCAGCTGGGCGCTCTCCTCACCCGGCTCCCACGGATGTCGGCCGCCGACGCCGAGGGGGTCTCCACCCGCGCCTGGCTCGGGGGCCTGGGCCTCCGCCCCGACGCCGAGGCGGTCGTCCTCGCCCTGCTCCGGCTGGGGACGTACTGCGCCGACGTCGACGCGCTGGGCGCCGACGCCGCCCTGACCCAGATGCAGCTGGCCGCGGCGGCCGGTGTCCTCTACCTCGACGGTGGCTGGTCCCAGCTGACAGGTGCGCTGTCGGCGGGACTCGACATCCGGGCCACCACCGCGGTCCGGTCGGTCGAACCGGCCGCCGGGCACCTCGAGGTGGTGTGGGACGACGACCGGGTCGTGGCCCGCCAGGTGGTGGTCGCCACCGGCACCCCGGCGGCGGCCCGGCGGCTCCTGCCCGTCCCGCCGGACTGGGGCGACCTCGGCGCTCCGGTGACGGCGGCCTGCCTCGACCTGGGCGTGGCCCGCCCGCCCCGGCCCGGGTACGTGCTCGGCATCGACCGCCCCCTCTACGCCACCACCCAGGGCCCCCCGGCCCGACAGGCACCCGGGGGGAGGGCCGTTGTCGCCGTGCTGCGCTACGGCGCCCGCTCGGCCGCCGAGGACCGCCCAGAGCTGGACGCCCATCGCCGGCTCGCCGGAGTGGCCGACGAGGACGTCCTGGAAGAGCGGTTCCTGGCCTCGATGACGGTGGCGGCGACCGTTCCCCGGGCCGAACGGGGCGGCCTGCGCGGACGCCCCGGCACCGACGCCTCGGGAACCCCCGGGATCCGACTGGCCGGCGACTGGGTCGGGCCGCACGGACTGCTGGCCGACGCCGCGCTGGCCAGCGGGGCCGCCGCCGGCCGCGGCGCGCGCCGGCCGCGCTCGACCGCCCCGCGGGCGTGCGGTGACCGGTCCCGCTGCGGCACCGGCCGACCGGTTCACCGAGGAGCGGCCGCGCCTGGTGGGCCTCGCCTACCGCATCCTCGGGAGCCTGGCCGACGCCGAGGACGTGGTGTCCGAGGTCTGGTTCCGCTGGGAGCGCGCCGACCGGCCCTCGGTGGCGAATCCGGCGGCGTGGCTCACGACGGTCACCACCCGGGCCGCCCTCGACCAGCTGCGGGCCCGGCGGCGTCGGGCGGTGGGGTACCCGGGACCGTGGCTGCCCGAGCCGCTGGTCGGCGGCCCCGGCCCCGAGGAGGCCGCCGAGCTCGCCGACACCCTCACCCTCGGCTTCCTGATCCTGCTCGACGAGCTCGGTCCGGTGGAACGGGCCGTGTTCGTGCTGGCCGAGGTGTTCGCCGTGCCCTACGACGAGATCGCCGCCATGGTCGGGAAGTCCCCGGCCGCCTGTCGCCAGATCGCCAGCCGCTCCCGCCGGCGGGTCCGCGACGCCCACCTGCCCAGGGGGTCGGCGGCCGACCGCCGGCTCGTCGACGAGCTGCTCTCGGCCGTGGCCACGGGCGACATCCAGGGGGTGCTCGACCGGCTGTCGCCCGACGTCGTGTGCGTCTCCGACGGCGGGCCGGAGCGGCGGGCGGCGCGGCGGCCGGTCGTGACCGGCCCGCGGGTGGCCCGCTTCCTCGTCAACCTGGGCCGGCGGTACCGCGAAAGGACGGAGATCACACCGGTCAGTGTCAACGGTGACGCCGGCTACGTCGTCCGGGTCGACGGCCTGGTCGACCAGGTCCTGTCCTGCTCGGTCGCCGACGGCCGGGTGGTGGCGATCCGCATCGTGCGCAACCCCGACAAGCTCCGCCTCGTCGGGTCGTCCGTCCGCCTCGAGTGAGCGGCGCGGCGGCCCGGGGCGGTTGGCGCGCCCGTAGGATCGCGGGATCGCACCCGACCCCGCCCGTTCCGGCCCCGCAGCGCCCCGCCACGACCTCGGCGCCACCGTCCCCGAGCGCGCGCGCCGCCGGCAAGGTGGCCCGCCAGCGGGCGCCGCGCCGCGGCCAGGGGAGGTGGGCGCCGTCGCTCCGCGGCCACGACGCGCTCCAGACGATCCTCGACCAGGAGGACGTCCGCGACCCCGGCCTCCTCGCCCTGCGCCACGGGCGGATGGCCCTGTCGCCCTGGAACTACTACCGGGGAGCGGCCGCGGTGATGGCCGCCGACCTCGGCTCGCGTCCCCACAGCGGCATCGAGGTGCAGCTGTGCGGCGACGCCCACGTCCTCAACTTCGGCCTGTGGGCCACGCCCGAACGCAACCTCGCCTTCGACCTGCGCGACTTCGACGAGACCCTGCCCGGCCCCTTCGAGTGGGACGTGCACCGGCTGGCCGCCAGCCTGGTGGTGGCGGCCCGGGCCGGCGGGGTGCGGCGGGGACGGGCCCGCACCGCCGTCGAGGCGGCGGTCGTGGCGTACCGGAGCCGGATGCGGCGCTACGCCGGGATGCCCGAGCTCGACGTCTGGTACGACGGGACCCACGTCGACAGCCTGCTCGGCTACTTCGAGCCGGCCGACCGGGGACGGGTGTCCGTCCACATCGAGGCCCAGCGGGCCAAGCGCACCCACCGCGGCGCCCACGCCAAGCTGACCGAGATGGCCCACGGCCGCCCCCGGATCACCGAGGACCCGCCGGTGCGGACGACCGTCGACGACGACGAGCAGTCCGACCTCGTCGACGAGCTGCTCGGCGGCTACCGGTCGACGCTGCAGGAGGACCGGCGCCACCTCTTCGACCGGTACACCGAGGCCGACGTGGTCCGCCAGGTGGTCGGCGTCGGCAGCGTCGGCATGCGCGTCTACCTCGTGCTCCTCGAGGGGCGCAGCGGCGACGACCCGCTCTTCCTGCAGTGCAAGCAGGCGGGTCCCTCGGCCTACGAGGCCCACCTCCGCCCGTCCGTCCACACCACCCACGGCGAGCGGGTGGTGGCCGGCAAGCGCCTGGTCCAGACGGCCACCGACATCTTCGTCGGCTGGTCGGCCTTCCGGGGCCACCACTACTACGTCCGCCAGTTCCGGGACATGAAGATCATCCCGACGGTCGAGCTCGTCGCCCCCCGCCTGGCCGAGTTCGCCACGGCCTGCGGCGAGACCCTGGCCCGGGCCCACGCCCGCTCGGGCGACCCGGTGGCCATCGACGCGTATCTCGGGCAAGGGGGCCGGATTCCGCGACGCGGTGGTGGAGTTCGCCGGGCGGTACGCGGACCAGAACGACGACGACCACGCGCAACTGGTCCGGGCGATCGCCTCGGGGGCGGTGGGCGCCCGGACCGACTGAACCTCGCCCCGACGACGCGGCGGCGGCCGTTGCTACGGTGGCCCGATGGCCCAGCCGATCCTCCTGTGCACCGACGGCTCCGAGCACGCGCTCGACGCGCTGGTCGCCGGTCTCGCCCTGCTCGGACCGGGTCACCCCTACGTCCTGGTCACGGTGGCCGACGCCCCCGATCCCGACGTGCTGTCGGGCACGGGCCACGCCGGCGCCGAGATGACCGCCGAGGAGTTCGACCTGGCCGTGGGGAAGGCCCACGAGACGGCCCGCCAGGTACTCACCGAGGCCGAGGAGCGCCTGGCCATCGCCGACGTCGAGGTGCGGGTGGTGTCCGGCGAGCCGGGGGCCGCCATCTGTGCCCTGGCCGCCGAGGTGTCGGCCGCCGCCGTGGTGCTCGGAACCCGGGGCCGGGGCGGGATCACCCGGGCCCTGCTCGGCTCGGTGTCCGACTACGTGGCCCGCACCGCGCCCTGCACCGTCGTCGTGGGCCGCGACGGCGCCGGCTGAGGCTCGCCCACGACCGCCGACCGGCCGGCCCCACGCGAAAGGAGTCACCGACCATGCACGCACTGAGCGGCTACCTCGAGTTCCCCGGGGCGCAGCGCGACGAGACGTTGGCCGCCCTCCGCGCCGTCAGCGAGCGCAGCCGGCAGGACCCCGGCTGCGTCGACTACTGGTGGGCCGAGGACGTCGAGGTCCCGAACCGGTTCCGCTTCTTCGAATGCTGGGAGACGGTCGAGGCCTTCGAGGCCCACCAGGCCCAACCCTACGAGGCGACCTTCATGGAGGAGCACGTCTCGCGCATCACCGGGGCCGACGCGCACGTCCTCGACGTCCCCGCACGCCGTCCGGCCTTCGGCGGTTGACGGTGGCCGCCCCCGCAGCCCGGCTCGTCCTCGAGGGGGCCCACGTGGTCGTGGGCGACGGCACCGTGCTCGAGCGGGCCACGGTGGTGGTGGACGGCGACCGCATCACCTCGGTCGCCGGCGGCGTGCCCGGCGGCCCCCGCCCCGACGATCGCGTGGTCGACCTCGGCGGTCGCACGGTCATGCCCGGCATGGTCAACTGCCACTTCCACGCCACGTACCACAACCTCGGCGCCGTCACCGCCCCGTTCGGGCTGGAGGAGCCGATGGCCATGCAGGCCGTCCGCGCCGTCACCAACCTCGAGAGGCTCGTGCGGGCCGGCTTCACCTCGGCGGTCAGCGCCGGTGCGCCGTTCGCCATCGACGCGTCGATGAAGCAGGCCGTCGAGCGCCGCCTCATCACGGGACCGCGCCTGGTGCCGTGCAGCCGGGACGTCAGCTCGACGGGACATGCCGGCGACCGGAGCTTCCCCTCCCACTGGGACGTCGGCGCCCTCGGGTCCATCCGGCGCAGCGACGGCGCCGACGAGTTCCGCCGCTCGGTCCGCCTGGAGATCAAGGAGGGCGCCGAGATGATCAAGGTCTTCGTCACCGGCGGCCACGGCACGGTGGGACCCCGGGAGCAGACCGAGGTGACCCGGGACGAGCTGGGGGCGGCCATCGACGCCGCCCACCAGCGCGGAGCGAGGGTGCGGGGCCACATCGCCAACAAGGAGGCGCTGCTCATGGCCCTCGATCTCGGCATCGACATCGTCGACCACGGCGACGGCATGGACGCCGAGTGCATCGACCGGCTGCTGGAGACGGACACCCCGGTGGTGCCCTCGATGCTCTTCCCCGCCCGGTTCCTCGAGGCCATGTCCGGAGTATCCCTCGGGTTCACCGACGACCTCCGCCACGACGTCGACTCCATGGCCGCCGTCCTGCCCGAGGCCAACCAGGCCGGCGTGCGCCTGGTCCTCGGCGACGACTTCGGAGCCGTCAACTTCCCCCACGGACCCTACGCCGACGAGCTCGCCTACTACGTCACCGACATCGGCATCCCGCCCCTCGACGTGCTGACCTGGGCCACCCGCAACGGGGCCGAGGTGTTCGGGCGGGGCGACGAGCTCGGCACCGTCACCGCCGGGAAGCTCGCCGACCTGCTGGTGGTCGACGGCGACCCGGTGGCCGACATCACCGTGCTGCAGGACCGGGAGGCGCTGCTCGCCGTCCTGCTGGGGGACGGCCGGTCACCGACCGGCTCGACCGCCTGGCCGACGGACCCGTCCGATGACGGGAGAGTTCGACGTCTTCCCGTTGATCGCCGCCGAGCGGGTGCGCCTGGCCGACGCCCTGGCCACGCTGACCCCCGCCGAGTGGGAGGCCCCGTCGCTGTGCACCGGGTGGACGGTCCACGTGGTCGCGGCCCACCTCAACGCGCCCTGGGAGGTGTCGCTCCCCTCGGTCCTGGTCGACGTGGCCCGGGCCCGGTCCCTCGAGGGCGGGTTCGACCGGGTGGCCCGCCGCGTGGCCGACCGGCTCGACCCGGCCGCCTGCGTGGCCGGCCTGCGCGAGAACGCCGCCTCGCGCTTCACCCCGCCGGGATCGGGCCCCGAGGCGCCGCTCACCGACGTGATCGTCCACGGGGCGGACATGCTCGTGCCCTCGGGCCGCTCGGTGGCCGTCGACCCGGTGGCCGTCGCCACGTCGCTCGAGTTCCTGGCCGGCGGACGGGCGAAGGGCTTCGTCCCCCGCGGCCGGCGGGACGGGCTGGTCTTCGAGGCGAGCGACCTCGACCTGCGGGTCGGGCGGGGTGCGGGCGTCGTCCGCGGCCCCGCCCTGGCCCTGTGCACCGTGCTCTGCGGCCGCACCGCCCTGGTCGACCGGCTGTCCGGCGAGGGCCTCGCCACCCTGGTCGCCCGCCTGTGAGCGCGGCGGCCGCGGGGTCGGGGCGAGCTCAACAGGTCGTGGACGGCGCCGAAGCGCCCGGACCCGTCTCGGGGTCGAGGACCGCCCCACCGGGTCCCTCGCGCAGGATGGCGCCGAAGTGGACGACGTACCACTCACCACGCCACGAGATGAGCGAGGCGATGCCGAACGATCGCGTCACCCCGTCCTCGACGTAGACCATCCGGGAGTTGGCCACCTCGTAGTAGCCGATGCCGTTGTCGCACACTCCGGGTGGCACCCAGTGGGCGTACTGCATCGGGACCTCGACGGATGTGAGCTCGGCCCCGGCCGCGCCGAGGCCGAGCTCGCCGTGGGCGGCCGCGATGTCGAGGTCGTACTCGGCCACCAGACGGTCGGTGTAGTCGCCGGAGGCATCGGCGATGTCCTTGACCTGGACGTAGGCCGCTTCGGGGAAGAACGCGACCTGGGCCCCGGCGGGGGATCCGGAGGCCACCGCGCCAAACAGGGCCTGCATCGCCGTCTGGAACTGGGGGGAGTCCGGTGACGGCAGTGCGTCGGTCTGGGCCAGTGTCCCGGGGTCGACCGTGGTCGTGGTCGGCGGGAGGGTGGTGGTCGTGGGCGCCGTCGTCGTCGTGCTCCGGACCGAGAAGGTGGCGGTCCGCGCCGCGGCCGGACTACCGCACGCCGACACGAGGAGCCCGGCCACCCCCGTGAGGGCGGCGGCGCAGCAGCGGGCCACGAGTGCACGGGGGGACGCCCAGGGATCGCCGGTCATGTGGGCGTCAGGCTACGGGAGCGACCGGGTCCGCTGCAGCGGCGGCGCGGGCGACGGGTGCGCCGGCTTGCCCCCGGGTGGGCCGGGTGGGGTAGACAGGGCTGTCTGACGCACCGTCAGCCGTCCACCCAGGACCCCGACCGACCTGAGGAGCACCGCAATGCCTGAAGCATGGATCATCGACGCCGTCCGTACCCCGCGAGGCATCGGCAAGGTGGGCAAGGGCGCCCTGGCCGACCAGCACCCGCAGCTCATCGGGGCCGCCGTGCTGAAGGCCCTGGCCGAGCGCAACGACCTCGCCACCGCCGACGTGGACGACATCATCTGGGGCACCAGCCGCCAGGTCGGCACCCAGGGCGGCGACCTCGGCCGCATGGCCGCCCTCGACGCCGGCTACGACGTCCACTCGAGCGGCGTCACCCTGGACCGCTACTGCGGCTCGGGCATCACCGCCGTCAACCTGGCCGCCGCCTCGGTCCTGGCCGGCTTCGAGGACGTGATGATCGCCGGCGGCACCGAGCTCATGTCGTCGTACGGCACCAACAAGGTGGAGGGCGGCGGGTTCTTCATCGACTCGGGCAACGAGCACCTGCGGGCCGTGTGGCCCCAGCCCAACCAGGGCGTGGCCGCCGATGCCATCGCCACCCTGGAGGGCATCCCCCGCCGGGCCCTCGACGAGCTGGCCGAGTCCTCGCAGGCCCGGGCGGCCACGGCCATCGCCGAGGGTCGCTTCGACAAGAGCCTGATCCCCGTCCACGGCCCCGACGGCACCCTGCTCCTCGCCACCGAGGAGTACCCCCGTCCCGGCACGACGGCCGACAAGCTGGCCCAGCTGGCGCCGTCGTTCGCGGGGATCGCCGACATCGCCCTCAACGCCGACGGGCTGACGTTCCGCAAGATGGTCAACCAGCGGTTCCCCGACCTCGAGATCGAGCACGTCCACCACGCCGGCAACTCGTCGGGTGTCGTGGACGGCGCCGCCGCCCTGCTGATCACCAGCCCCGATTACGCCCGCTCGCACGGACTGACCCCGCGGGCCCGGATCGTTGCCGCCGCCAACATGGGCGACGACCCGACCCTGATGCTGAACGCCCCGGTGCCGGCCGCCCGCAAGGTCCTCGACAAGGCGGGCATGACCCTCGACCAGATCGACCTGTTCGAGGTCAACGAGGCCTTCGCCGTGGTGCCCGAGAAGTTCATCCGCGACCTCGACCTCGACCGCGACAAGGTCAACGTGAACGGCGGGGCCATGGCCCTCGGCCACCCGATCGGCGCCACCGGCGCCATGTTGATCGGCACCGTCCTCGACGAGCTCGAGCGCCAGGACAAGCAGTTCGGCCTGGTCACCATGTGCGCGGCCGGCGGGATGGCTCCGGCCGTCATCATCGAGCGGATCTGAGCGTCGGGCGTCCGTCCCCCGCGCTCCCGACGAGGTCGGGGGGCGCCGGGGGAGGGTCGCCTGCGTCAGCCCCGGGAGCCGGAGCCGGCCGGGCCGCCATGGCCCGATCCGGCGTCACCGCCCGGCGTCCACGACCCCTGACCGGTCCGGGAGCCACCCGACGGTCCTGTGCCGGAGGGGTCGGTCGTCGGGGCCGGGACGGTGGTGGTGGGCGGGGTCCACGAGGTGCCGTGCGAACTACCCTTACCACCCGGGGCACCCGAGCCGCCCGTACCGCCCGGGGCGCTACTTCCCGTGACACTCCGGCTACCGGGTCCACCGGAGCCGCCGGTTCCGCCCGGCCACGTCGGGTGGGTCGGCGTGGTGGTGGGCGGGGTCGTCGACGAGGTCGGATCGCCGGAGGTGCCGGGCGTCCAGCCCGTCGTGGTCCCGGAGCCGGGCGCCCCGCCCACCAGCACCAGGGAGGCGTCCACCTCGCCGGTGCCGGCCGGTGTGCCGACGGCGCCGACGACGATGCCGGGGGTCACCGAGGCGAGGGACGCCGGGCCCGACCGCGAGACGTACCTGGTCGACGACGAGACGATCACGGTGACCGTGGTGTGGTCGAACTCGGTCACCACGATGTCGTCACCGGTGACCGAGCTGACGGTCCCTCCGACCAGCTCGGGGTGCGACCCCGTGCCCGAGCCGCCCGCCCCTCCGCCCCACGGGGCATGCCCGCCGCTCGAGCCGCCTCCCGGGCCGGTCCAGCCGCCCGGGCCGGTCCAGCCGCCCGGGCGACCATGGCCCTGCCCGGTGTCGACGTCGACATAGCCGGCGTCGAGTTCGGCCGCGTCCGAGGGATCGGGGGCGCCGTAGGCGGTGACCTTCTGGCCGACGGTCACGCCGGTCGCCGCCGTGCCGCCCGACGTGTACACGGTCGAGCCGTCGGTCACCACGGTGACCTGGAGCCCGCCGAACAGCTGCAGGGTGAACGAACCGCTCGACACGGACTCGACCGTGCCCGTCACCTGGGTCAGGACCACGACCACGCGGTCCGCGGTGACCGTGGCCGCCGTCGACGACGTGCCCTCGACCGGGGTCACGCGCACCTGCTCGCCGTCGGTGACGCCGGCCGGCGCGGTGGGCGAACCGGTCTCACCGTAGGTGGTCGACGAGGTGGTGGTCACGGCCACCACCGTGCCGCCCGCCTCGGTCAGGGTGAACCCGCCGGCCGTGGCCCCGGACACCGTGCCGGCCATGAGCTGCCGGGGCGGGGAGGACGGCGACCTGGAGGTACCGGTGTGCGGTGGCGACGCGGTCGGCGGGGTGGAGACCACGACGTACTCGGCGACCAGCTGCGACGCATCGCCCGGGTCGGCGGCCCCGTAGGCCGTGACGTACTGACCGGTGCTGACGCCGGACTGGACCACGCCCGCCTCGCGGACCACCGTCGTGGCCGACGTGTCGACGGTCACCACCAGTCCGCCCTCGAGCAGCACCGTGAACGAGCCGTTGCCGACCGACTGCACGGTGCCGACCACGTGGGTGAGCACCACGAGGACCCGGGAGGCCGTCACGGTGGTGGCCGTCCGGGACGTGCCCGCCACGGTGGTGACGAGGACCTGCTCGCCCACCGTCACCCCGGTCGGCGGCTTCACGGCCCCCGTCTCGGCGAACGTCGTCGACGGCGTGGTGTCGACGGTCACGGTGCTGCCTCCCGACTCCGTCACCGTGAAGCTGCCGGAGCCCACGGTGGCCACGGCGCCCGACACCTGCGGCGTCCACGGCGCCCGCGGCGTCCGCGTGTGAGGGGACGTGCCGGACGCCGCCGCCCAGGCGCCGCCCGCTCCGCTCACCGTCAACACGGCGACCGCCACCGATGCCGCCAGCACGACCGTTCTCCTCGACCTGTCCATCATCCTCGCTGTCCCTTCCGTGACCCGGTCGGACGCCGGTGCGCGCGTAGGCGCACACCTGCACCCGTCCGGGCCGCTCCACTGGTCCTGACCGCCCCTTCGTCACGAACCGGCACTTCCCTGAGCCCCGGTGACGAAAAGTTCCCGTCCTGCAACCGTCGGGCGAGGCACCACCGCACCTCCGGTGGCATCCCGTGGCATCCCATGCCGCGGCCCGCCGGACCCCCGTCCCCCGGGTCCGCGGCGGAACGGAGCCGGGCGGGGCGCCGACTCAGCCGACGGTCCGGCCGAACTCCCGCGTGTCGACGGTGATGTAGAGCACCGACGCCGACGCCACGACCTCGCCCCCGGCCAGGCAGTCGGCACTGGCCAGCAGCTTCCGTCCTTCGTGGCTGTCGATCCGGGCGCGGAACTCGAGCGGCTCCTCCACGGGCACCGGCCGGTGGTACCGCACGGTCAGCTCACCGGTGTAGGCGGCCACCCCGGCGAGCGGCAGGACGCCGGCGGCGATGTCGTCGAACAGCGCGGCCACCATGCCGCCGTGGGACCGGCGCGGCGCGCCCTCGTAGGCGGCGCCCAGCACCGTCCGGGCGACCACCTCGTCGCCCTCGTAGTCCAGGGTGATCTCGGCGGAGAGCGGGTTGGAGGTGCCGCCCACGGCCCGGTCGGTCATCGGGTTGTCCGTGCTGCGCAACGCCTCGTCGACCGGGCCCGGGTCGGACATGCGGCCGAAGTGGGCCGCCAGCCGTGCGGCACGGTCCCGCCGGTCGCCGCGCTCCAGTTCGGTCGTGGCCGCACGGGCGTCGGCGGCGATGCGGTCGAGCACGCCGTCCTCGGCCTCGTGGGCCACGAAGGCGTCGTTGAGCCGGCGCAGGGCGGCGGCGGCGGCGAGTCGGGCGTCGTCGGTCACCCCGGCAACGTACCGGAACCCGGAGGCGGGCCCTGACGGCGGCCCGGCCGTCCCGGAGGTGTCAGACCCCGGACCGGGTCCCGTGGGCGGCCAGCAGTCCGGCCACCCCACCGATCACCCGCTCGGCGGTGGGCAGGTGCAGCGACTCGTCGGGACCGTGGTGGTTGCTCCCGGGGACGAGGGCGCCGAGGGCCAGGATCTGGGCATCGGGGAACCGCTCGGCCAGCCAGCCCAGGAAGGGGATGGTGCCGCCCTCCCCCACCGTGCCCGCCGGCCGGCCGAAGGCGGCCTCGGAGGCCCGGTCGAGCGCGGCCGACAGCCAGGGTGCGAAGGCCGGCGCGGCCCAGCCCCCGGCGGCCAGCTCGGCCTCCCAGGTGACCTCGGCCCCGTAGGGCGGGTCGCCGGTGAGCGCCCGGGCGATGGCCTCGCCGGCCACCTCGGCGTCACAGGCCGGGGGGAGCCGGATGGCCAGCTTCAACGTGGTGAACGGCCGCAGCACGGCCCCGGCGTCGACCGAGGCCGGCAGTCCGTCGGCCCCGACCACGGCCACCGATCCGAGCCAGGACTTCCGCATCGCCTGCTCGACCCGGGTGGACCCCTGGAGGACCAGACCGGCCACGGTCGGGAAGGGGGGGCCGTGGTCGCCCGCCTCGGTCAGCGCCTCGTCCATGCGGACCGCGGCGTCCTCGGCCCAGTCCGGCGGCGCCACCACCAGCTCGGGCAGGACCAGGTCGCCGGTGGCCGGGTCCTCGATGCGGTCGAGCAGCAGTCGGGCGATCCGGAAGGAGGACGGCACCACCGCCCCGGCCGAGCCGCTGTGCACCCCGTGGTCGAGCACCCGCACGGTGAGGTCGCCCATCAGCGCACCCCGCAGCGACGTGGTGACCCACAACCGCTCGTCGGTCGGCGCGCTCGAGTCGAGGGCGATCACCAGGTCCGGGGTGCCGATGCGCTCGTCGAGGGCGGCCAACACCTGGCGGAGGTGGGGGCTGCCGCTCTCCTCGGAGCCCTCGGCCAGGACCACGCAGCGGGCGTGGCTGCCGCCGACGGCCCGCACCGACTCGAGGGCCACGAGGGCGGAGGGGAGGGCGTACCCGTCGTCGGCCACGCCGCGCCCGTAGAGCCGGTCGCCCTCGAGGGTCGGCGTCCACGGACCCCGGCCCTCGCTCCACCCGGTGAACGGCGGCTGCTTGTCGTAGTGGCCGTAGACGACGACCGTGCCCGTGGCCCCGGGGTCGGTCGCCGGCACGTCGACCACGACGGTCGGGGTCAGCCCGGCGATCCGCACCACCTCGACGGTCGCCCCGGGCAGGTCGCGGGTCCGGGCCCATCCGGCCATGAGCTCGGCGGCCCGGTCGAGCTCGCCGTGGGCCTCCCACCCGGGGTCGTAGGCCGGGGAGAGGTCGGGGATCCGCCCGAACTCAAGGAGGAACGGCACGACGGCGTCCCTCCACACGGCGGTCGCCCGGTGGGCGGCGTCCTCGGGGCCGGCGGCGGGCTGGTCGGTCGTCATGGGCCCCACGGTACCGACCCCGGCCCGCGGCGACCGGCGGGCGGGCCCGGGCCACGCCCCCGCGGTCGGGGGACGTATCATGCGCCGACCGACGACGGGGAGGACGACAGATGGGGATGCCGGACGACGTGGGGATCGTCGACACCATGATCGGGTTCCCGCACGCGGACATGGCGGGGGTCTACGACTTCATCACCCGCCAGACCAAGGACCGGGAGTCGAAGGAGGAGTTCGCCTTCCCGGCCGAGTACATGTTCAAGGACGTGCCCGAGAAGGTCCTCACCGACGCACAGGACCCCGTCGCCGTCACGCTGGCCGAGATGGACCGCTGGGGCGTCGAGCGCGGGCTCGTCGGCGTGGACGAGTCCGAGGGGGCCGGGGCCGACGCCGTCCGGCGCTACCCCGACCGGTTCATCCCGTCGCTCTCGGTCGACCCCAACACCGGCATGGACGGCATCCGGGCCATGGTCAGGGCCTACGAGACGTGGGGCATCCGGGCGGTCGGCGCCTTCCCGTCGGGGACCTTCCCGCAGGTGGCCATCAACGACAAGCTGATGTACCCGATCTACGCCAAGTGCGTGGAGCTGGGCATCCCCATCTTCTGCTGCGCCGGCGTGCCGGGTCCGCGGCCTGAAGTTCGCCCCCCAGCAGGTCGAGCTCATCGACGAGGTCATGTTCGACTTCCCCGAGCTCGTCTTCGTGACCCGTCACGGCTGCGAGCCGTGGACGGAGCTGGCCGTCAAGCTCATGCTCAAGTGGCCCGGCCTGCACTACTCGACCAGTGCCTTCGCCCCGAAGTACTACCCGCAGCAGGTCATCGACTTCGCCAACCAGCGCGGCTCGGACAAGATCATCTACGCCGGGTACTTCCCGATGGGCCTCTCGCTCGAGCGGATCATGACCGAGATGCGCGCCGTGGGCCTGAAGGACGAGGTCTGGCCCAAGTTCCTGCGCACCAACGCGCTCCGGGTCCTCGGGCTGGACTCGTAGGGCGCCGGACCACGACGACGGGGGACACCGATGACCATCGACTTCACGACGTTCGACGCCGACAACCACTACTACGAGGCCACCGACGCCTTCACGCGCCACCTGGACCCGAAGATGGCCCGCCGGACCATGCAGTGGGCCGAGATCGACGGGCGTCAGCGGCTCCTGGTGGCCGGGAAGGTGAACCGGTTCATCCCGAACCCGACCTTCGACCCCGTGGCCCGGCCCGGCAGCCTCGACCAGTACTTCCGGGGGCACAACCCGCGCGGCCAGAACGTGGCCCAGCTCTTCGGCGAGCTCGAGCCGATCCGGCCCGAGTACCGCGACCGCGACGCCCGGCTGGCCGTCATGGACGCCCAGGGCATCGACGGCTGCTTCCTGTTCCCGACGCTGGGGGTCGGCATGGAGGAGGCGCTGGCCCAGGACCCCGAGGCCACCGTCGCCGCCTTCCACGCCTTCAACCGGTGGCTCGACGAGGACTGGGGCTACGCCTTCGAGGGGCGGATCTTCGCCGCCCCGATGATCCCGCTGGTCGACCCCGAGGCGGCGGTCTCCGAGCTCGAGGAGGTGCTGGCCCGGGACGCCCGGATCGTCTGCATCAAGGGTGGGCCGGCCATCACGAGGGACGGCCGGGTCTCCCCCGGAGACTCCCGTTACGACCCGTTCTGGGCCCGGGTCGACGAGGCCGGGGTGACGGTCGGGATCCACTCGGGCGACGCCGGCTACAACCGGTACGTCGACGACTGGGAGAAGGCCGGCGAGTTCCGGGCCTTCGCCTACTCACCCCTCCGCAGCGTGCTGAGCGGGAGCCGTGCCCCCTACGAGACGATGGCCGCCCTGGTCTGCCAGGGGATCTACGACCGGTTCCCGAGGGTCCGGGTGGCCAGCATCGAGGCCGGCGCCGACTGGGTGCCCGAGCTCGTGGCGAAGTTGAAGAAGGTCTACGCCCAGAGCCCGATGGGCTTTGCGTCGGACCCGGTCGAGGCCTTCCGGGAGCACGTGTGGATCGCCCCCTTCTACGAGGACGACCTGGCCCAGCTGAAGGACCTCATCGGTGTGGACCACCTGCTGTTCGGCTCGGACTGGCCCCACGCCGAGGGCCTGGCCGAGCCCCGCGACTTCGCCGAGGACCTGCGGCGCAACGGGTTCACCGAGGACGAGGTCCGCACGGTCATGCGCGACAACGGGCCTCCCCTGACCGAGCGTCTGCGGTGACCACGTGACCGGCCTCCCGGTGCCCGGCCTCGAGTCCCGGGACCGGCCCACCCTGGCCCTGCTCGTACGGGAGTACCTGCTGGACGGCCACCTCATCGACCGGGCCGGCATGCCCCACCTCATCGGCGCCTTCGGCCGCCAGGTCATGGCGGACATCGCCATCGACGAGTGGATGGGGGCCAGTCCCGTCTACTCGAAGCGCATGCAACGGACGTTGGGCTTCGAGGGCGACTCGGTCGAGACCATCTTCAAGAACCTCCAGCTCGACATCGGCTCGCCGCCCCAGTTCATGGACTTCCGCTTCGAGGTCACCGACCGGGACCACGGTCGGTTCTGGCTCGACCACTGCGGGGCGCTGATGGACGTCGAGCCGATGGGCCCCGACTACGTCCGGTCCATGTGCCACGACATCGAGGACCCCACCTTCGACGCCACGGCGACCGCCACGAACCCACGCGCCCAGGTGCGGCCCGTCCACCGGCCGCCCCGGGTGCCCGCCGACCGCTCGCCCCACTGCGAGTGGACGGTGACCATCGATCCCGGCTTCCCGGAGATCGAGGTCCCCCGCCAGGCCGTCGCCATCGGCGCGACCCGGGCCGCCGCCACGGAGCTCGATCCCATCGACCCCGACGACCCGGGCACTCACGGCTATCCCGGGCCGCTGCTCGCCGACCTCCGCCTGGAGGACTGGTCGGCCTCCGCCCTGCGCAGGATCGCCCAGGAGGTGTGCCTGCAGGGCCACCTGCTGTCGCTGTCGTTCCTGGCCGCCACCACCGAACGGGTCGACACCGTCGCCGAGGCCCGGGACCTGACCCGGCGCCAGTTCACCGGCGTGGCCGGCGTGGCCGGCTCCCGGCTCCGCACCGCCCTCGGCCTGGGCGACGGACCGGAGGACGCCGCCCAGGTGCTGGCCCTCAGCCCCGGGTTGCTGCCCACCGCCTACACCGGTGTCCGGGTCGAGTCGGGAGGCGGGGTCGTGGTCCGCATCGACCGGACGGCCCCGGCGTCGGTCGACGGGGGGTGGCCGACCCTGCTCGACGCCGCGCACCTCGAGCCGCTCGACGCCATCGTCGGTGCCGTCGACCGGAGGCTCCGGTGCGTCGTCGTGTCCGACTCCCCCGCGGAGTTGGTGGTGGAGGTGGTCCGCGGCGGGGACGAGCGACCCGTGCCCGACGACGTGCGGCTGACCGAGTTCAGCACGGGGGCCGGGTTCACCTTCACCGACCGGGGCACGCCGGTGGTCATCACCCGCCGGGGCTGACCACCGGGGCGGCCCGTCAGGGCTCGGTGCGCTCCGAGTGCAGCAGACCGCTCAGGTGCTCGAGTACCGGGATGGCCTCGGCGAGGGTCCGCCGCTCCTCCCCGTCGAGCCCGGCGAGGGCCGCCCGGATCGCCTCGGTGTTGCGGGTCCGGATCTCACGGAGGAGCGCGCCGCCCTCCCGGCTCAGCTGGACGAGCCGGGCGCGGCCGTCCAGGGGGTCGGGCACCCGCTCGATGAGTGACCGGTCGGCCAGGGCGTCGATGACCCGGCTCATGGTGGCGGCCGTGGTGCTCTCGAGTTCGGCGAGGGTGCCGAGCCGGACGGGTCCGACCTGCTCGATCCGGGCCAGCGCGGAGGACTGCGACAGGGTGATGTCGGTCCCCGAGTGGGCGCGGAGCTGGCGGTGGATCCGCACCAGCGCCACGCGCAGGGCCGAGGCCTCCTCGATCGGTTCCGACCCGTGGTCCCTCGCGCTCGCCGCCATGCTCCTCCTGTATCACCGCCGCTACCCGACCAGTATAGTTGGTACAACACAACTAATCATTCCTGGTGCAGCGGTGCCCCTCCCCCGGCGGCAGCGGTCCGGCACCGGGCGAGGAGCCGCATGCCGCCCAAGGTCGACGCGAAGAAGTACAAGTGGGTCGCCCTGGTCAACACCACCATCGGGATGCTGATGGTGACCATCAACTCGTCGATCCTGCTGATCGCCCTCCCCAACATCTTCCGCGGCATCGATCTCAACCCGCTGTCGCCGGGCAACACCTCGTACTTCCTGTGGATCCTGATGGGCTTCCTGCTCGTGACCTCGGTACTCGTGGTCAGCCTGGGCCGGGTGGGAGACATCTTCGGCCGGGTGAAGATGTACACGCTCGGGTTCGCCATCTTCACCGTCTTCTCGATCCTGCTGTCGGCGACGTGGATGACCGGGTCGAACGCCGCCATCTGGATCATCCTGATGCGCCTGGGCCAGGGGGTGGGCGGGGCCTTCATCTTCGCCAACTCGAGTGCCATCATCACCGACGCCTTCCCCGCCGACGAACGGGGCTTCGCCCTCGGGATCAACGGCGTGGCGGCCATCGGCGGCTCCTTCCTGGGACTGCTCCTCGGCGGTCTGCTCGGTCCGATCCAGTGGCACCTGGTCTTCCTGGTGTCGGTGCCCTTCGGGCTCTTCGGCACCCTGTGGGCCTACTTCCGCCTGCACGACAACGGCATGCGGATCCGGTCGAGCATCGACTGGATCGGCAACATCCTCTTCGCCATCGGGCTGGTCGGCGTCCTCACCGGCATCGTCTACGGACTGCAGCCCTACGGCGGCCACACCATGGGGTGGACCAGCCCCTTCGTGCTGGCCTGCCTGATCGGCGGCATGGCCGTCCTCGCCGGCTTCGTCGTGGTCGAGCGCCACGTCGACGACCCGATGTTCCAGCTGAAGCTGTTCCGCAGCCGGTCGTTCGCCATGGGCAACCTGGCCGGCCTGATGGCGGCGCTGGCCCGGGGTGGCCTGCAGTTCATGCTCATCATCTGGCTGCAGGGGATCTGGCTGCCGCTGCACGGCTACAGCTTCGAGCGGACGCCGCTGTGGGCGGGCGTCTACATGATCCCGCTGACCGTCGGCTTCTTCGTCTCGGGGCCCCTGGCCGGCAAGCTGGCCGACCGGTACGGTCCCCGGCCCTTCGCCACCGCCGGCCTGGTCCTGAGCGGCCTGGCGCTGATCGGGCTCCAGGAGCTCCCGATGGACTTCCCCTACCCGGCGTTCGCCGCCCTGTTGCTGCTGGTGGGGCTGGCCCTCGGCCTGTTCGCGGCACCGAACACCAGCGCGGTCATGAACAGCCTGCCTGCCAACCAGCGCGGCGCGGGGGGAGGCATGCTCAACACCTTCCAGAACTCGGCCAGCGTGCTGTCGATCGGCTTCTTCTTCACCGTCATCACCCTGGGCCTGGCCACCGCCCTGCCCTCCGCGCTCTTCACCGGGCTGACCGCCCAGGGCATCCCGGCCCAGGCGGCCCAGCAGCTCTCCCACCTGTCCCCCATCGGCAGCCTCTTCGCCGCCTTCCTCGGCATCAACCCGGTCCACCAGCTCCTCGGGGCCCAGCTGCTGTCCCAACCGGGCGTCCACGCCTCGTACCTCACGGGACGGAGCTTCTTCCCCGACCTGATCTCGGGGCCGTTCGGCAAGGGCCTCCACCTGGCGTTCCTGTCGGCCGCCGGGCTCTGCTTCGTCGGGGCGGTCTTCTCGTGGCTGCGGGGTCCGGGCCAGTCGGAGGTGATGCACTCGGTGGTCGAGGACGCCGAGGAGGGTCTGGCCTCCGTCGGCGACGTGGCCGCAGCCGAGGTCGGCGCCTGACGGGCGCTCCGGGTCAGGTCAGGGTGCCGTCCGCGTCGGGGACCGGTATGCGCAGGGCGTTGAGGAACAGGGTGGCGAGCTGCTCGACCCCCTCGTCGAAGCCACAGTCCACGCGGCCCTCCGACAGCCACATCTCGGGGAAGCGCTCGGTCATCGACCCGAGGACGGCCGCCGCCACCACCGGATCGAGCCGGGCGTCGACCAGTCCGCGGACCTGGAGCTGACGGATCGAGTCCGACACGGCGCGCCCGTACAGGGCGCGCCGGTCCCACAGGGCGGCACGCAGCTCCGGGTCGTGGCGGCTGACCTGCTCGATGACCCCCATGATCCGCGCCTCGCGGCGATAGGTCTCGAGGTGCTTCCGCATGGCCACGCGGATGCGCTGGTAGGGCGGGGCCGTCGAACCCGGCGCCAGGATCACCTCGCCGACCGGGGACCCGAGCTCGTCCTCCACCGCCAGGGCCACCTCGCGGAAGACCTCGTCCTTCGAGTCGAAGTAGGTGTAGAAGGAGCCGTGCGAGAGTCCGGCCCGTTCGGCGATGTCGGAGATCCTCGCCTCCAGGAAGCCGTCCTCCTCGAAGGTCTGCTTGGCTGCGGCGAGCAGGCGGGCCCGGGTCAGCCGGCCCTTGCGCGACAGCGCCCGGGGGGCCGGATCCACCGCCACCGTGGGGTGGCCGTCGGAGGCGACCTGAGGTGCAGGAGCTGCGGGTTCGTTCATCGACGTCCTACGGGTGGGGGCATGGCGTGCCGGCATGACGACGGACCCCGGCTCGTGGTCGGATGGGCGCGGGGACGACCGGCAGAGCCTCAGGCCGCGACCGGGAGCTTCAGCGCCTCGGCCAGGTTGCCGCCCATGATGCGGCGGATCTCGTCGTCGGACAGGCCGTCGAGCTCCTCGACGTACGAGACGGGGTCGGCCAGGCCCTCGGGATGCGGGTAGTCGGAACCGAACACGACGTGGTCGGTGCCGATGGCCTCGATGAGGCCGAGGGGATTCTCCTCGAAGAAGGGGTGGATCCAGATGTTCCGCCGGACCACCTCGACCGGGTCCTCGGCGTAGAGCTTCGGCTGCTTGGCGTAGGAGTGGCCGAGGGCGTCGATGAGGGGCAGGACCCAGCTCGAACCGTTCTCCACGGGTAGCAGGCGCACTCCGGGGAACCTCGACAGCATGCCGTGGGTGACCGAGGAGGCCATGGCGTCGAAGATGCCGCGGCTCATCTGGTGCTGCACGTCGAGGAACGCGTTGGAGTCGGAGAAGGGCAGGAGCTCGTCGTAGTGGCCGTTCCACTGGTTGAAGTAGCGGGTGAGGCCGTCGTCGGAGGCGTGCATGCCGACGGTGATGTCGTAGTCCTGCACCGTGGCCCAGAAGGGATCGAACTCGGGGAGCGCGAAGGAGCGGAAGCCCCGCAGGCTCGGCACCGGTGCCGGCCGGATCAGGATGATCTTGGCGCCCCGCTCGGCGATCCAGTCGAGCTCCCTCATGGCCTCGTCGACGATGGGGAGGGTGACGACGGGGGCGGGGAAGATCCGGTCCTCGTAGTTGAAGGACCACTCCTCGTGCATCCACTGGTTGAACGTGTGCACCACCACGTGGGTGGCCTCGGGATCGCCCGTGAGGCGCTCCTCGAGGACGCTGGCCAGGGTCGGCCACATGATGGCGCGGTCGATCCCCTGCTCGTCCATCAGATCGAGACGCGGTGCGGGCCTGAAGAAGGCGTCGGGTGAGCGCATGGGCTCGCCGAGGATCTCCCGACGGCTCTTGCCCTCGGGGTTCCCGTTCTTGAAGTAGGCCTCCTGCGCGCCGGGTCGGGCCACCACGCTGAACGTCGGGTTCGGGATGTACTCCGAGATGACGTTCTTGATGGCGAGCTTGTCGCGGCCGTTCACCTGCACGAGCTTGACGAGGTTGCGGTACTCGGAGGGGAGGTGGCGCGTGAAGGCGTCGGGCTGCTCGTACATGTGGTTGTCTGCGTCGAAGACCGGGTAGTCGAGTCGGTGCGCCACGGTGGCTCCTCCTGTCGTCTCGTCGTCGCGTGGTCAGCAGGGCGGATGACGGGCACCGGAAGATGCGGTCGGTCGTCAGGGTCCCCCGCTGCCGGCTGACCGCACCCTAGCAATAACTGACATCGACGTCAACTTCACCTCTGACAGTACGGCCATCCTCGGGCACCCGTGTACCTGGAGGTGGTGCAACAGGACCCGGGTCCAGCGGGGCCGGGGCTCCGTGCCTCCCTCGTTCACCTCCGCTCCGGGTGTCGGTGGCGGACATGTGTGACCAGCAACTCGGACGGAGCGCCGCGCCTCCGCGGCCCGCCCCGCCCACCCGGCGATCGGTCGCCTCCAGTTCGCTTCCGGCACGCTCCCGGTAGCCCACGCTCCCGGTAGCCTCGGGGCGGGATACCCGCAAGGAGGCGCCATGCCGAAGTATCTGCTCGCAGTGAACTACACCCTCGACGGCGTGAAGGGTCTCGGGGTCGAGGGGGGCACGGCCCGGGTCGCCGCCGCCACCGCGCTCGTCGAGAGCCTCGGCGGCACGGTCGAGTCGTTCTACTTCGCCTTCGGCGACACCGACGCCTATGTCGTGGTCGACCTGCCGGACAACAGCGTCGCCGCCGCCGGGGCACTGGCCGTGAACATCGGAGGCGGGGCCGTGGTGCGAACGGTGGCGCTGCTCACGGCCGCGGAGGTCGACGAGTCCGTAGCCGCCGTCAGAAGGGCGACCTACCGCCCGCCAGGAGCCTGACACCGGTCCTCATCGAGGAGGTGCGAAGAACTCCAGGGCGATGTTGTCCGGATCGCGGAAGGACAGGCCCGAGCCGTACGGCGCATCGACGATGCCGCCATGGGTGACGCCGATCGCGTCCAGGTGACGTTCCCACTCCTCGAGTTCAGACCGGTTGGCGCAGCCGAAGGACACGTGGTCCAGGCCGGGGCGACGCTCGTCGAACGGTTCCGAGCTCTTCAAGTCCGGGAACTGGTGGATGCCGACGAGTGTCCCTCCCGTGCGCCAGACGACGTGGTGGAACGGGCCGGTGTCCTCGTCGATCAGTGGGTCGGAGCCGAACAGCCGCTGGTACCAGGGGCGGCTGCGCCCGAGGTCCGTCACCGTGAGAGCGACGTGCGTCACCGCAGGGAACTCTGGCATGGCAGCCTCCCAACTTGGAGATGTGCCCCGAGGCTAGCGGGATTCGGCTCCACGACCACCGGGAGTCGGGTCGCTCCATCCGCAGGTCTCGAGGTAGGGCAGCAGCCGCTCGAACATGTCCCGTTCGGCCTCGAAATTCTGTGGGATCGGGCCGTAGTACCGCACGGTGCGAGCGCGGAGTGCCGCGCCGACGTTCTCCGTCCCGGCCAGGATCGCCGCCAGCGCCGCGCGTTCGACGGCGACGACGCGATGGGGGGTCTGACCTCCGTCCGGGTGCTCACCCGACCCGGCAACCGACAGGTCGACGATCCTGTTCCACAGTTGGACGGACCCCTCGACCACGCGGAGCTCGACCAGTGAGGGGTCGACAGGCACCGGCGGTTCCGCCCCGCCGCCCCACCCGTCCGGTCGGACCGTCGGGCCACTTCCCCAGTGGTCGTCCACGATCGGGTAGTCGAGCCCGCGAGCAGCTCGTTCATGGTGGTCCGCACGGCCCCGGAGACCCGGTTGGGTGGCACCCGGGCCCCGCCGCCGATCGACTCGCGGTGCACGGCCCGGGTGTGCCAGATCTTGTGGTCCGCCGGGGCGTAGGGATCGTGGCTGACGGCGAAGGCCGCCTCCCCGATCCCCGCGTCGTTCGTCACGCCGATGAACTCGCAGATCCCACCGACGACGGTGTCGGTCGAGGTGACGAGGTCCTCGTACCGGAGACGCAGGCACCGCCCCGGGAACCGCTCCTCGAAGGCGAGCATCTTCGCCGTCCTCTCGATCCAGTAGCCGACGAGGGCGATGACCGTGTTGGTGGGACTCATCTGGGCGAACTGGCCGAAGCCGTACGAATCGAGTCCCCACGGCGAGGCCTCGATGCCGGACATCACGACGTCCATGCAGTGGCGGTACAGCAGGACGAATCGGGAGTCGGGCCAAGCCGATGCCAGCTGCTCGAGGTTGAGGACGTTGGACAGCGACTTGTCGCACCAGCGGGACTTGCCGGCCGAAGCCAGGTACGTGGCCATGAGATCGTCGACCAGCACCCGTGCACGTTGCAGCGGTGGAGCTTCCCCCGGCTCCAGTGTCGATAGCGCGGTCGTCGTCTGCACGAAGGCTCCGACCAGGGTGGCGATGTCGGTCTCGCCAGGGCAGGCCACGTCCGGATGGGCATCGATGAGCCACCTCAGGAGCGTCGAGCCGCTGCGGGCACTGCACGCGATGAAGACGGGGGGTGCCGGGGACGGCGCCGTGGGGCCGCCTCGGTGCCGATCGTCCGCCGTACCGGGAAGGGCCACGGGGTCGGCATCGCTCACAGCGGTCGATGGTAATCGGAGGCGTGGGAGGCAGAGGCGGCGCCCGGACCCGCGGACCCGCATCTGCGGGGGGAGGGTTCGATCGAGCCTGCCCGCCGGTGGATCGCGATCTCAGAAGGTATGCCGTGTCTGGCTGAAGTCGCCCTTGGCGAAGGCCAAGACCTTGTCCGGTCGCACCGTGAACACCACGACGTCGTCGTTCTGGTTGCCCTTGAAGCCCTCCGGACCGGGCTCGTAGACCCAGCTGCCGTCCCACTTGTGCGTCCAGGCCTCGGCGAGCCGCCGGAGCGTGTCCTGGTCGGTGACCCGCACCGCCCGGCCCTCGACGACGACGTCCATGCCACCGTCCCACTGGTTGCTACCCGTCAGCAGGATGACGTCCAGGTTGTCACGCAGGTTGACCGCCTTCTGCTCATTCTCTCCGGTACAGAAGTGCAGCGCGTCGTCGAGCCAGACGGCGACGAGGGGCGTCACGTGCGGTCGCCCGTCGGCCCGTACCGTCACGACCCAGAAGAGTTCCGCCGTTTCGAGTGTCCTACGAGCGTCGTCCCAGCTCGTGGCCGAGGCCCCGGGAGCACTGAACTGGGCGGTCAACGTGGTGGTCGGTTCAGTCATGGAGCCGTCCTACGGCGTCGTGGGCATCGAGTCAAGCCGTCCCGCCGCGCACACCCGTACCCGACGGATGGGCCGGTCGGCCGGTGACCGTTCACGGACGGCAATGGCGCGCCGCTGGACACGGGTATCTCTGGTCGATGCGGGGCACCCTGCGGATCGACCGACGAGGTGATCGTCACGAATCGATGGCGTTGGAGGAGATATCGTCCTTGCCATGCGGTGGGGCGGTTGACGGGGGAGAACCGGGCGGGGGGGATCGCCAACTCGGGTCGATCGTGGCTCCAGGGACTCGCCGTGCTGGCTCTCGTCGTCGGGGTCGTCGTGTATCTCTCACTGCTGGGCGGGCGCTATGGGTTGGATCTTCGCGTCTATCGGGACTCCGCCAGCATGTGGTGGGGCGGCGGGAACCCCTACCTGTCGACATTCACGATCCACCAACTGCCCTTCACCTATCCCCCGTTCGCACTTCCCATCCTGGCGCCACTCAGCTGGGTGCCCTTTCGATGGTCGCAGTGGATCTTCTGGATCGTGAGCATCGGGGCCGGCTGCGCCGCCGTGGTCATCATCCGGGGTGGTCGGGAATCACTGAGGAGCCGGCACGTCTGGTGGACGTCGCTGGGATGGGTCTGTGGCGCCGTGCTGATCCTGGAGCCGATGCGAAGCGCCATCGACTACGGCCAGGTCGAGGTGGTCCTGATGTTCCTGATCGTGGTCGACCTGCTGGTGGTGCCCGCCCCCAGTCGAGGGATCATCCTGGGCCTCGTCGCCGCCGTCAAGCTGACCCCCTTGGTGTTCCTCCTCGTGCTCGTCGTGCGAGGTGACTGGAAGTCCGTGATCCGGACACTGGCGGCGTTCGTCGGGGTGACGGGTGCGATGTGGCTGGTGGAGCCATCCCAGTCGCACCTGTTCTGGACCCGGGACGTGAACGCCCCCGGAAGGACCGGACCGATCACGTACCCGGCAAACCTCTCCTGGTATGCGATGTTCCACAGGTGGCCGTTCCCATCTGCCGGATCGCCCGCAGCCTGGGCCGTGTTGTGCCTCGCAACGGTGGGCATCGGGGCATTTCTCGCGTGGCGGTGTGCGCGCACGATCCGCCCGTCGTGGACGGTCATCGTGGTAGCGCTCACCGGACTGCTGATCAGCCCGATCTCCTGGTCCCATCACTGGGTGTGGTTGCTGCTGGTCCCGCCACTCCTCCTCGCGTCCGGGAAGGAAACCGTGCCGGCAGCCGTACGTCGCATGCTCTGGGCGCTGGTGGTCCTGGCCGTCGCCGCACCGTACTGGTGGCTGCAGACCGGGACAGCCGCGTCGTTGCTCCAGGGGATCGTCCCGCTGTGGACGGGAGTGACGATCGCCGGGTGGGCGCTCGTCGAGTACTCGGCCATGCGGAAGGCCCACGCACCCGAGCAGCCGACGACGTCCGACGCACGGTTCGAACGGCAGCGCTAGAAAGGAGCGATGGCGAACTCCGACATGGTCGACTACTGGAACGGGCGCTCCGCCGACGCCTGGGTGACCGGCGCCGATCGGTTCGACTCCATGCTCGCACCCTTCGGACGCCGGCTCCTGGCAGCCGCCGTGCTCCAGGAAGGCGAGCGGGTCCTGGACGTCGGTTGTGGCAACGGGGCCGTGAGTCTGGAGGCGGCCCGGGCCGTAGGCCCCGGTGGTCACGTGACCGGCCTCGACCTCTCGGCGCCCATGCTGGAGGTGGCACGCACGCGGGCGGTGGAACGAGGGATCGATGTCGACTTCGTCATGGGCGACGCCCAGACCGCCTCCTTCGACCGTCCATTCGACGTCGTCATCGGCCGATTCGGCGTCATGTTCTTCGACGACCCGGAGGTCGCCTTCGCCAATCTGGCCAGGGCGACCCGTCCGGGCGGCCGACTGAGCTTCGTCTGTTGGCGGGAGTTCCTGGCCAACAAGTGGGTCACGGTGCCGTCCATGGCGATGGTGGCCCACGTGGGGATCCCCGAGTTGCCACCACCCGGGGCTCCCGGACCGTTCGCACTGGCGGACCCCGAGCGGATCGGGAACCTCCTCGGATCGACCGGGTGGTCGGAGGTCGACGTCGTAGAGCATGACGACGGGATGCCCATGGGACGCGACCCGGAGGACGTCCTCGCCTTCATGCTCTCCGATGAGATGAGTCGCCAACTCGTGGAGGGCAAGGACCCCGCTGCGGTGCGGGCCGGGTCCGGGGCCACCCTCGACGCGCTGCGACCGTACATCACGCCGCAGGGTGTCGTGCTGGGCGGCGCGTGCTGGCTCGTGACCGCCCGACGTGGGTAGCGGGCGCTCGTCGCACCTCTGCGGCAGAAGCGCCATAGTTGTGGGGTGGCGAAACCGGTCGACTGGGAAGCTCTGCTCGTCAAGGGCTACGAACCCCTGAGGGTCGCTCAGCGGGTCTTCCGTCACCTGCCCCACGACCCCCGCTGCAAGCTCTGCCTGAACCCCTTCGGCGGTGTGGGCGGCAGGATGATCGGCCTCCTGGGACACAAGCCCTCGCGGAAGAACCCGAACATCTGCCAGTACTGCTTCGATCGTCTGCCGACCGGAGGCATCGAGATCGACGTCGGCGTCGTGTTCGCCGACGTGCGGGCGTCGACCGCACTGGGTGAGCAGTCGGACGCGACGACGTTCGCCGAGCATCTCAACGAGTTCTATCGCACCGCGACGAAGGTGCTGATCCACAATGAAGGCATCGTGGACAAGTTGATCGGCGACGAGGTGATGGGTCTCTTCATCCAGGGGGTCGCCGGTCCCGACTACCGACGCAAGGCGGCGATCACCGCCCTCGAACTGGCCTCACAGGTCACCGACCTTCCCCTCGGCGTCGCTGCGAACGCCGGCGTCGCCTTCGTCGGCAATGTCGGATCGGGGAGCGTGCTGGACTTCACCGCCCTGGGCGATGCCGTCAACGTCGGAGCCCGTCTTCAGGCCCATGCGTCGCCCGGCGACGTCGTGCTCGCAGCCTCGCTCTATCCGCTCGTCGAGCCGGAGCACCCGGGGGGCCGCGTCGAGCGGGTGGGTATACGTGGCCGGGACCAGCCGGTCGACGTCGTGGTCCTGCACTCGCCCGCGTGATCCACGACGGTGGCACGAGGACTCGGAACCACCCGACGTCGTTCGGGCGCGGACGATCCCCGGGGTGGCGGGCAGCGCGCAGGTGGAGGGCGCTCGGCGCTCGATCACGTCCCCCGCCGGTGATCAGCCCTGGCGCCGGGTCCGGACCAGGGCGACTATGGGCCGCGACAGCAGCAGGGCCAACAACGACCACAGCCCGATCGCCGGGAGGGTGATCACCACGACGAAGATGGCGGCCATCAGTGCGACCAGGACCACGGCTTCGGCGATGCCCGCCTCGCCTCGGTGGTCTTCGGCCTGGAGGTCGGGCTTCACCACGATCGCCCACTCCTGGATCAGGACCGCCACGCTCGTGACGAGCATCGTGCCGACGTAGAGGGCGTGGACGCCCTGGCCGCCTTCAGCCGCCGAACTCAGGAGCTCGGTGGGGAACGGCAGGAACACGATGCTCAGGATCCAGACGAACATCCCGACGACCAGGGTGCCGTCGTAGCCCACGGTGTGCTCGAGCATCTGGTGCTGGCTCCACCAGAAGCTCCAGATGACGGCGAAGCTGAGGCCGAAGGCCAGGAGCTGGGTGTCGTGGTGGTGGAGGAAGGACGCCACACCGACGTGGCCGATGTCGCCCGCCGCGTCGACCAGCGGAAGGATCAGCAGCGTGATGGCGATTGCCACCACGGCGTCGCTGAAGTTCGTCAACCGCCGCAGACCGCGCTCTGTGCTCATGCGCCATGCTCCCAGATCGCCGACGGCCGAACGCACTGCGAGACCCGGCTCTCAGAGGAGGTTGCCGAGCTGCCAGCGGTCTGAAGCAGACGGTGGGATGCTCCTCGCACGACAGGGCACACTCCCCCGGCACATCGAATCCGCGGACGCGCTCAGGTCGGGCCGGGATCCACGGTTGCGATGCCGACCACCGGAGCACGGAGCGACCTTCCGCCCATCGATCCTTCGAACGAAGCGCTGCCGAATGCGAACACTCCGCCGTCCTGGGCCGCCAGCCAGTAGCCGGCCCCGCTCGGATCGGCGGCGATCCCGGACACCGGGGCGTCGAGGTGGCGGCTCCCCATGGACCCGTAGAACCGGGCATCGCCGAAGGCGAACACCCCTCCGTCCGATGCGACCAACCAGTAGCCCTTGCCATCCGGCGTCGCGGCCATGCCCACGATCGGAGTATTCAGGACCTGGCCACCCATGGACCCGTAGAACTGGGCGTCGCCGAAGGCGAAGACACCTCCGTCGCTGGCCGAGACCCAGTAGCCCTTGCCGTCGGGCGTGGGGGCGAACCCGTCCCACAGACCTGACGTGTGGAGTGGAGGTTCGCCGTAATAGGTCGCGCCTTCGCAAGCCAGGAGACCCCCATGGGGATCGAGCATCCACAGACCGTCGCCGGACGGGGTCTGGGATGCCCTGTCCCACTGCATCAGACCCGAGAGGACCGTGACATCGCCGTGGAGCGTGCACTGGGTGGCGGTCGGTGCGGTGTCGAAGGTGATGACCTCGCTGACCGGTGCCGGAAGACTGGAGCCACTGTCCAGGAGCGGACCGACGATGTCGTAGCCGACACCGTTCGGACTCGCCGCGATGGCCCCGGCGCAGTCGTCGATGGTCAGCGGTGGTGGTGGGGAGCACAGGGGTGCGGTGCTGCCGTAGAACGGGACGTCGAACGAGAACACGCCCCCGTCCGCACCGAGCAACCAGTAGCCGGGTGTCGTCCTGGCCGGTGAGGCACTGGCCGGTGTCGCACCCACCACGAGAGTGGCGACAAGGGAAACCGCCACCGAAACGAGCGCTCGCCGAAGTCCCATGACCGCCTCCAGAACTGCCTCGCTCCGAACCTACCAAGCAGCTCCGCACGGCGCCCGGTCGGCCGCAGCTGCCCGAGCATCTGCCACGCCGTAGGCCATGGCCTCCCGGGGAGCATGCGCCTCCCTGGGAGAGCGGGCCGTCAGACCCCGGCCAGGTTGAGGGATGCGTCGATGACCAGGTAGGCACCGACCGCGAACGAGATGGCGGCGAAGAGCGCAGGGCCGGCGTCGATCAGACGAGTCCTGAGCGCCGTCAGGTGGGCATCGGCCTCTCCGGGGCGACGGGCGAAGTAGAGGTAGATGCCGGCCACGGCGGCCGTGGAGACCACGGTGAACACCACGAAGGCGATGAGGGCGACGAGCAGGGCTTTGTGGTCATGGACCACGACGACCGCAGCCGCCGCTGTCAGCGTCCACGGCTGCTCGAGCACTCCGAGGATCAACGCGGTAGCGGGGTTGAGCCGGTCGATCCTGGTGGCGAGACCTCGGGAGACACCGGATGGCGATCGGGGCTCGTGTCTGCTGCGCCACCGGCGGACCCCGACGTATCCGAGGCCGACACCGAAGACGAACTCGACCACACTGACAGCGGTGTGGCCCCCGCCCGTCCGCACCGTGTGGCTGCCGCCCACGAGGTAGCTGGCCGCGAACACCACGGTCAACGAGACGGACCACCCGATCAGGAATGCGGCGGCGTTGGCGTGGGCCCTCGTGGTGGCCAGCAACATGATGAACACCACGAGGGTGGTCGGGGACAGGCTGGCCATCAGGCCGAGCGCCAAGATGACGATGATCAGACTCACACGGCGTCACGTTTCATGGGTGGAACTCCTGGGCGTGCCGCTGCGTGTCCTTCGGTGACCACACGGCCGCGATGTGGACCGTGTGACGCCCGCACTGCGTCCCAGCATCGGGAGGGGTCATGACCATCACGGACGATAGCGCGGAGGATCCGGCCATCGATGCTGGTGGGCCCCTCCTCGGCGATGCCTACGGCACAGCCGACCGACAGGCCGATCGTCGATTGCCGGGGCGGGGCTGGCGCTCGCTGGGCCCCGGACTTCTCCTCCGACGGCGCTCCCTCCTCTCGAGAGGTGGAGCGGTCACCGGTCCCGGGTGGCGCGGCCCGTCGGTGTCCTACAGGCCCGACTCGACGGCGATCCGGCCGCTGGCCGCCGCGTCCTTCAGGGCTTCGTAGTCCCGCTCGTTCTGGTCGGCGTAGGTCTCGGCGAAATCGGCGATGGCCCGGTCGAAGCTGGGTCCGTTGCCCAGGTAGCTGGCGATGGCGATCCGGTCGCCGGAGCGGGCATGGGCTCGGGCGAGGGCCTGGGCGCAGACCCCGACGTACTTGGTCAGACCCGGCGGGATGGCGTCCTCGACCTCGAAGGAGCCCTTCCAGTCGCGCAACTGGCGGACGTAGTAGTCCCGGGTGATGCCGTCGGGACCAAGCACCTGCTCGTAGCCGAGGAAGATGTCGCTGGCCGCCTGCATGAGGTGCTGGCCGGCCACCACCCGCTCGCCGTGGGTGGCGTAGCCGCACTTCCCGACGAACTCCTCGAGCACCGACGCCTCGGCCTCCTTGGCCTGGAGGAAGAGGACGTCGTCGGTGTCCCGGCCCACCAACAGGAGGACCCAGGCCCGGGTGCCCACGCTGCCCACGCCCACCACCTTGCGGGCGACCTGGATCAGCTGGAACTCCTCGAGCAGATGGCGCCGGTCGGTCTGGAGGCTGTGCCGGTACCTCTGCAACAGGTGGTGGAGCTCGTCGACGAGGGTGTCGCTCACCATCTGAGGAAAGATCTCCTCGACGGGCACGATCAACGGCGGGTCGCTGATGATCCTCCGCTGACCGTCGACCAGGTGGGTGAGCTTGTCCAGGGCCTGGAGGCTGTCCCGGGTCTTGGCCTTGGTGACCATCTTGGCCGTACGCGTGGCCATGCGCTTGTCGGCCTTTGAACCCGAGGTGCCTGCTGTGGCCTGCAGGTCGGCGAGCAGGGCGGCCACATCGATCCGGGAGTACCAGACGTCCAGCGTGGACATCGACGCCAGCTGGTGCATCTCCGTGCGATAGCTGGCCCCGATCTCGATCGCGGCGTCGCGGGCTTCCTTCTCGGTGAACTCGCGGCCGCGGGCGGCGATCACCACGCTGGCGGCCAGGCGCTTCACGTCCCATTCCCATGGGCCGGGGAGGGTCTCGTCGAAGTCGTTGACGTCGAACATCAGGGACCGCTCCGGCGAGGCGAACAGACCGAAGTTCGACAGGTGAGCGTCGCCGCAGACCTGGGCCATGAGCCCTGACCGGGGGGTGGTGGCCAGGTCGGAGGCCATCACCAGCGCTGCGCCCCGGAAGAACGTGAACGGCGAGACCAGCATGCGTCCATAGCGGATCGGGACGAGCTCCGGCACGCGGGTGGTGGCCTGGCGCCCGAGCAGGCTGACGGGGTCCGGTCGATCGGGCCCGGCGCCGAACTCCGCCTGGGACGAGCGGGGTGCCCGGGCGCGGGCCTCCTTGCCCAGCTTCACCCGCTCCTCCACCGAGCGATGGTCTACGGCAGTTGTTGCCGGGCGGCCCGGTCGTTCCATCTGGTCAGTCATCGCGTCCCCGATCCTGGCTCAAGCGACTGCGACGTGCTCCTTCCATCATGGGCCAGCCGGGGCCATCCGTACAGGGCCGTACGGCAGATCCTGGGTCCACCCCGGGCTCACAGGTGGGGAATTCCAGTGATCATCTCCGGGGAGTTTCCGGTGATCAGCGACAAGGCGGCGGCCTTCGGCGGGCCGGTCCGGTGCCACCGGCACGAGAGCCCGTGTCCTCGATGCGGGATCGAACGACACGCGCCCCGAACTTCCGGTGACACAGGACCCGGGGTCGTATCAGCTGTGCAGTGACGTCCGAGATGCAGTCCGAGTGACATCCGACTTTCAATGGTCAACCGACTCCCGTGCCGATCAGTCGCGGATGCGTGTCACCGACGCAAAGGCGGAATAGGGCTAGAAGTGACGTAGGACCCTAGGTCCGGGGGATTCGAGGCCGCGATAACCGGAGCGTGCGACAGGAGGGGGCATCGGGAGGCTGGAACAATCGCAAGCGTCGAAGTGCTCGCCTGCTCACAGTCGGAGTCGCATCCGGGCTAGCGCCGCGGGTGCCGGGTAAAGCGGTCGTCAACAAGCCGTAGGTCACCGCGGCCCGTGATCAAGCATCCCTAGTGGCCGAGGAAGTAGCCGATGTTCTGCGTGACCGGGGGCATAGTCGCGGGATCCTTGTAGGGGTCCTCCGCCCAGTTGATGTCCATCAGGACCACGAGGCGCCCCTTGGACCCCACCTGCCATGCGGCCCCGGACGTGCCACTGTCGCCATCAGTAAACAGGACGTTGCTCGGTGCAACACCCGACAACTCGCCGTTGTAGGACGGAGTCCAGGTGGTGAGGGCGTTGGGCTTGGATGCCAGACCATCGAGGACAGTGGGGTTCACCGTTGAAGAGCCGGTCATGGCGGCATCCTCAACCTGCGGCGGGCTCGGGAGCACGTCGTCGAGAACGTCCTGGACCGTTTGATTTTCAAACTGGGACACCGGTCCCCACTCCCCTGTCAGGAAAACCCGGCCACCTCCCTGGATGAACGCCTCGAGCGTGTGCTCGTCCGCGGCGCTGAGGTTCGTGATGGTATCGACCCAGATCTGCCCGTAACCGGTGATGATGCTCGGAAGGCTGGTCTGGCCGGGCAGTGTCGTCACCGTGTCCCCGATGCCCTCCAGCGCCGCGGCGATGTTGGTGAATGACGAGTAGGTGGGATCCTCGTTCACATCACCGTTCCCGAACACGAGCACGTGGTTTTTCGGTCCAGCCTTGATCGGCTTGTTCTGCGCGGCGATCGCCGTCTCCAGCGAGGCGGCCATTGCCGCTTGACCCCGCTTGTTGGGGTGGAATGGGGCGCCCCAACCGAGGGCTCCCACCAAGTTCAGACCGTTGAACCACGCCGTCGATCCCGATGTGCAGATGTCGTGGCCCACGAACGAGTTCGCCCCTGAGTTGGGGTCAACGTAGGTGACGCCAGTGGCAGCCGCCGCCTGGGCTATCTCGGAGTTCAGCTGGGACTCGAGACTGGCAAGGTACGCCATGGCCGGGATCCCGAGCGACTGGCACGCACTGGTGGGTGAAGACGGGAACAGGTCGGGATAGCCGATGACGTACACCTGGGCTCCGTAGGGCGTTTCCCCTACCACCGCGTTGTAGGTGGACACGAGGCTGTCGTACAGGTTGGAGATATTCTGGCTTGCATCTGCCACGGCAGAGATCGGCGAGGACGAGTCGCAGGGTGTAACAGGGGTCGCAAGAACACAGTCCTGCATGACCGCGGGGAAACTGATGTCGTCACCACCCGTCGTCATGGTCACGATGCGGGCCGAGCTCAGCTGCGGGTAGCTGATTTGCTCGCCCTCGCCGTGGTCACCCGTCGCCCCTGCAAGACCGTCGCCGTATGAAGGAGAGCCCGAGTAGACATCGGTGGTCGTAGCCCCCGAACAGGCGAGGAAGGCGAAGGACATGGCTGGGAGGTAGGACTGCTTGGCCATCCACTTGTCCGCCACCTCCGGATAGGCCTGGGATGACCTGTTGCAGTGGTCGTCGGAGTCACCGGTGTTGGCGGTGCCGGTCTGGTCGACCCATCCCTTGGCCTTATCGCCGTCCCCAGAGGAGAACGAATCTCCCAGCGCGACGTAGGTGGCCGTGCCGGACGCAGCCAACCGCCGGGCCAGTCGTGCCGGGGCGGCCGAGCCGCTCGTGCTCGCCTGTCCTCCTCCGGCCGCCGCCCGTACCTTGGCCGAAGGGCCGGCCTCGGCGGGCGAACTCGGCAATGCTGCGCAAACCAGGACGGTGCAGACCGCCGAGAGGAGAATCCCGGCCCGAATCTGGGCGCGCGTCACGCGACCCCCGACAGAATGTGCCGCCATCTACCGACCTCCCGCCTTGCCCGGTTCCGCCATTCGAGACCGGTGTGCAAACGGGAGGGTAGCCGACTTGGCCAATCTGTGCAGAACGTCGGTGTGTTCCGCTCGGGGCGATTCGAGTGCCGAGGAGGGAGCACTGCGAGGGAGGTCAATCCTAGGTTGTGCCAACAGTCGAGCTGCTCCAGATACTCCAGTAGCAAACGCTCCACTCCGACGACGAAGGCCCGGGTCCTGGGACCCGGGCCTTCGTCTTGCCGTCTTCCCGTTGCCACTTCGACCTGCGCTCGACGTTCTACTGAAAGTAGATGTCTGAGACTCCCCAGAGAAAGTGGACACCCAACGGGTCGCCTCGATGAGGCGGCTGGAAGGATGTTCCCATGGCAGTCACAAGAAGGAAGTTCACCCTCGAGTTCAAGCTCGATGGGCAGAACCGGATCTTGCTACGACTACGCCAGTGCCGAAAGCTTCTGGTCGATCTTCAAGCACGAGTACTTCTACCGCCACGCCTTCGCCACCATGGACGATCTCCGGGCCGGGATCGAGGACTACATCACCTACTACAACGAGACCGGCCGCTACTCCAAGATCGGCAACCTCAGCCCTGCGAACTTCGAGCTATCGTCCGGTCAGTCGGCAATCGCCGCATAACCACCGTGTCCACTTCGAGTGGGGAATCTCAGTTCGCATGCGATTCCCACTGTCTTTCGCGTGCAACTCGACATCAGCTGCAGCCGCTGGTCGTCCCGCAGCTCGCGCAGACGTAGCAGGAACCGGCCCGCTGCATGGCGTTGCCGCACTGGTAGCAGTAGGGAGCGTCCCGCTGCTCGGCCCGGGCCAGCGGTGCGTCCGACGGCGCCGGGGTGGTCCGGGCGGTGGGCACCGCCTGCGGTGCCGGGGCCCCCGAGTCCGTCACCATGGCGATGGTCGGGTCGATCGCCTCGACCTCCACGATGCCGGTCGACGGCGTGGCCGTCTCCTCGACGCCGGGCAGGGTCGGCTGCATCCGCTCCGAAGTGGACAGGATGCCCAGCTCGGCCCGCTCGTCGAGAGGCAGGTAGTCCACGGCCAGCCGGCGGAAGATGTAGTCGACCAGGCTGGTGGCGATGCGCAGGTCCGGGTCGTCGGTGATGCCGGCGGGCTCGAAGCGCATGTTCGTGTACTTGCGGACGTACGTCGACAGCGGCACCCCGTGCTGGAGTCCGAGGCTGACCGAGATGGAGAAGGCGTCCATGATGCCGGCCAGGGTCGAGCCCTGCTTCGACACCTTCATGAACACCTCGCCCGGACGGCCGTCCTCGTACTCGCCGACGGTGACGTAGCCCTCGCAGTCGGCCACCCGGAAGGCGAACGTCGCCGACTTGCGACGACGGGGCAGCCGCTCGCGCACCGCACCGACCAGCAGGGTCTCCTGGCTGCGGGACTGCTCGTGCACCAGGGCCGCCTCGAGATCGGCGATCTTGGCGGTCAGCTCACGGGCGTGGGCCTCGGCCTCGGATGCGGCGACGGGCTCCCCTGCACCGTCCTCGGCGCCGTCCTTCTTGGTCGTCGACAGCGGTTGGGCGACCTTGCAGTTGTCGCGGTAGACGGCGACGGCCTTGATGCCGAGCTTCCAGGCGTCGATGTGCAGCTGCTCGACGTCCTCCACCGACACGTCCTCGGGCAGGTTCACCGTCTTCGAGATGGCGCCCGAGATAAAGGGCTGGACCGCACCCATCATCCGCACGTGGCCGAGGTAGTGGATGGTGTTGTCCCCCATCGAGCAGGCGAAGACCGGCAGGTGCTCGGGAGCGAGGTTCGGAGCACCGACGATCGACATGTGCTCGTCGATGTAGGCCACGATCTCGGTGACCTGGTCCGGCGAGTAGCCGAGCCGGGTGAGGGCCCGGGGCACGGTCTGGTTGACGATCGACATCGTGCCGCCACCCACCAGCTTCTTGGTCTTGACCAGGCCGAGGTCGGGCTCCACGCCGGTGGTGTCGCAGTCCATCAACAGGCCGATGGTGCCCGTCGGGGCCAGCACGCTGGCCTGCGAGTTGCGCACGCCGTACTGCTCGCCCAGCTCGACGGCCGTGTCCCAGGCCTCCTGGGCGGCCGACAGGATCTCGGTCGGGACCTGCTCCTCGTCGATCGTGGCGACCGCGTCACGGTGCATGCGCAGCACCCGGTTCATCGGCTCCACGTTCTCGTGGTAGCCGGCGAAGGGACCCATGCGGGCGGCCGTGCGGGCCGAGGTGGCGTACGCGTGGCCCGTCATGAGGGCGGTGATGGCACCGGCCCATGCCCGGCCCTGGTCCGAGTCGTAGGGCAGTCCCTGGGCCATGAGCAGGGCGCCGATGTTGGCATAGCCGATGCCCAGCTCCCGGAAGCGCCGCGAGTTCTCGGCGATCTTGTCGGTCGGGTAATCGGCGTTGCCCACGATGATCTCCTGGGCCGTGAAGATGACCTCGACCGAGGCGGCGAAGCCCTCGACGTCGAACGACGAGTCGTCGCGGAGGAACGTCATCAGGTTGAGGCTGGCCAGGTTGCACGCCGAGTTGTCCAGGTGCATGTACTCCGAGCACGGGTTGGAGCCGTTGATGCGCCCGGTGTTGGAGGCGGTGTGCCAGTTGTTGATGGTGGTGTCGAACTGCATGCCGGGATCCGCGCACTCCCACGCCGCCTGGGCGAACTGGCGGAACAGGTCGCGGGCCGGCACCGTGCGCACCGTGGTCCCGTCGCCCCGGGTCACGAGGTCCCAGTCGCGGCCGTCGATGACGGCCTGCATGAACTCGTCGGTCACCCGCACGGAGTTGTTGGCGTTCTGGTACTGCAGGCTGATGGAGTCCTTGCCGTCGAGGTCCATGTCGAAGCCGGCGTCGCGCAGGACGCGCGCCTTGCGCTCCTCGGTGGCCTTGCACCAGATGAAGTCCTCGATGTCCGGGTGGTCGACGTCGAGGATGACCATCTTGGCGGCCCTGCGGGTCTTGCCGCCCGACTTGATGGTGCCGGCCGAGGCGTCGGCGCCCCGCATGAAGCTGACCGGTCCCGAGGCGGTGCCGCCGCCCTTCAGGAACTCGTGCGACGACCGGATCCGGGACAGGTTGACCCCGGCGCCGGAGCCGCCCTTGAAGATCACGCCCTCCTCCGTGTACCAGTTGAGGATGGAGTCCATCGTGTCGTCGACGGCCAGGATGAAGCAGGCCGAGCCCTGCTGGGGCACGCCGGCCACGCCGATGTTGAACCACACGGGCGAGTTGAACGCCGCCTTCTGGTGGACGATCAGGTGCTTGAGCTCGGCCGAGAAGGCCTCGGCCTCCTCGTCGTCGGCGAAGTAGCCGTCCTTGATCCCCCAGGCGGTCACGGTGTCGACCACGCGGTCGGCCACCTGGCGCAGCGACGACTCGCGCTCGGGCGTGCCCGGGGTTCCGCGGAAGTACTTCTGGGAGAGGATGTTGGTGGCGTTGACGCTCCACGTCGACGGGACCTCGACGCCGAGCTGCTCGAAGGCCACCGAG
The DNA here is from genome assembly GCA_963830165.1 of uncultured Acidimicrobiaceae bacterium. Lineage (GTDB taxonomy): Bacteria > Actinomycetota > Acidimicrobiia > Acidimicrobiales > RAAP-2 > Bog-756. The sequence continues at coordinate 573,419 of CAWHKZ010000011.1, read as the reverse complement.
CCGTCGCGGTAGTTGGTGATCCTGGCGTCGCGCCGTTCCCAGACGACCTCGTCGTAGGGATGGGTCCCGGCGGTGGTGAAGTGGCGGCGGATGCCGATGCCGGTTCGCTGCGGTGCGATGGCCATGGAGTGGACCTCTTTCTGTCGTCTGCGGGGCAGTGGGTACTGCGGGGTCGGGTGTCGTCGTCGGATGCTGTGCGAGATGGTGCTGCGGTGCTGCGGTGTTGCGTCCCCTGCCCCGGGGTAAGGCCACCGGTACTGCGATTCCGGCCGTCCGAGCGGTCGTTCCTGCCCCGGCGCCGGGTCCACAACCGTCGGTTACTCCGCCGATTCCGTCCCGACCGACCGCCCGGTCCAGGTTCCCATCCTATGCACGTCGGATCCGGTCCGGAGACGACGAATTGCGATGGAAACACAAGATGTAGTGGTTTGCCCTCCCCCGAGGTACGAGATAGTGGGTCTATTACAGCAGTGTAGTTACGTCCCTGTCAATGAACTCCACCCGGATGGCGCCCGCTGGCCGGCGCGAATTCCCTGCTCGGAGTGCGTTCGCGAAGGTTTGCAGAAAATTGCTGGGCGCGAGCACCCGACGGGGGCCATCGCCCCGGTCGCGCCGCTCGGCGGGCGTCGGGCCCGGCTCCGCGTCACCACACCCGGGGCCTCACTACAGTCCCCCTGTGGCCAACCGCACCCCCGTGAGCATCGCCGTCGACGCCGGCACCACCGGCGTCCGGGCCCTGGTCGTCGACGAGCGGGGAGAGGTGGTGGACCTCGCCTACCGGGAGCTCACCCAGTTCTTCCCGCGGCCCGGCTGGGTCGAGCACGACGCCGACGAGATCTGGCGCCTCGTGCGGGACACGCTCGACGAGGTGGCCGGGCGCCTCGGCGACGCGGGCCGCGTGCCCCGGTCCGTCGGCATCACCAATCAGCGCGAGACGGTAGTGGCCTGGGACCGGGCGACCGGCTCCCCCCTCCACCGGGCCCTGGTCTGGCAGGACCGGCGGACGGCCGGGCGGTGCGCCGCACTGCTCGCCTCGGGTCACCTCCCGCTCGTGCGCGAGCAGACCGGCCTGGTCCTCGACCCGTACTTCTCGGCCTCGAAGATGCAGTGGCTGATCGAGGAGGGCGGTGTCCCGTCCGGCCCCGACCTGGCACTCGGCACCGTGGACACGTGGATCCTCTGGAACCTGACCGGGGGGGCCTCCGGGGGGGTCTTCGCCACCGATGTCACGAACGCCTCGCGCACCATGCTCTTCGACATCGTGGTCCGTCGGTGGTCCGACGAGCTCGCCGACCTGTTCCACGTGCCGCCGTCGGCCCTGGCCGAGGTGCGCCCGTCGTGCGGCCGGTTCGGCACGGTGGCCGACGACACCCTCGGCGCCGGTTCGCCGCTCGCCGGGGTCCCGGTCAGCGCCCTCATCGGCGACCAGCACGCCGCTCTGTTCGGTCAGGCCTGCTTCGACCGCGGCATGACCAAGGCCACGTTCGGCACGGGCAGCTTCATCCTGATGAACGTCGGCGACACCTGCCCCGCTCCGGTCGACGGCCTGGTCACCACCCTGGCCTGGGACCTCGGCACCGACGGCGACGTGGCCATCGGGGCCGACGGCGGGCCCCGGGCGGGGCGGGGCTCCCTGGCCTACGCCGTCGAGGGCTCGGTGTTCGTGGCCGGGGCCGGCGTGCAGTGGCTGCGGGACGGGCTCGGCATCATCGCCGAGTCCGCCGAGCTCGAGCCGTTGGCCCGCAGCGTCGCGTCCGCCGAGGGCGTCGTGATCGTGCCGGCCTTCACCGGGCTCGGCAGCCCCCACTGGGATCCGCGGGCGCGGGGCACCATCACCGGGCTCAGCCGGGGGACCGGTCGGGCCCATCTGGCCCGGGCCATGATCGAGGCGATGGGATTCCAGGTCCGGGACGTGCTCGGGGCCATGGCGGCCACCGGGACGGCGCCCACCGAGGTGCGGGTCGACGGCGGGGCGGCGGTGATGGGCCTGCTCCTCCAGCACCTGGCCGACCAGTCCGGGCTCGAGGTGCTCCGGCCCCGCTCCGTCGAGACCACCGCCCTCGGGGCGGCCACCATGGCCGGCCTGGCCGAGGGGGTGTGGGGCTCGCTCGACGACCTCGTGGCCCTGTGGTCCACCGACGCGTCGTTCACCCCGGAGGCCGACCCGGCCCTGGTCGACGCGGCCCACGCCGCCTGGCTGCGATCGGTCGGCCGCTCGCGGGACTGGGTGGCCGGGTCCGACTGACCCGGGCCGGTGGCACGTGGGAGAGATCAGGCCAGCTCGCGCCAGCCGTGGTCGGCCAGCTCGGCCATGATGGCGATCCACTGGCGCTCACGGGTCCGGAAGACCGGGGTCGCCCGGCCCACCACCAGCACGACGCCGGCCCGGACGAGCTCGGCGGCGGCCACCCCCGGGCTCGGGTCCCCTCCCCCGTCGCCGACGTCGTCGGCCACCACCGGTGCCGACGTGGGTGCCGCCGCCCACAGGGCCATGGCCCGTACCTCGTTGTCCGAGGGCACCGCGCCGTGGCCGCAGGAGACCCGCGTGGTGTCGGCGTCCACGATGGCCGTGAAGTCGGCCACCAGGCTCCGGCACACCCGGCCCGCCAGGCGGTCGAGCAGCGCGTCGGACGTCACCTGGACGAACAGCTCGGTGGCGATGTCCAGCAGCTCGGCGTGCCGGTCGGGCAGCGGGCCCTCCACCGGGCGCAGGGCCTCGATGGTGACCCCGTCGACCTCGAGGATCTCGTCGCGCAGCAGGCCCAGCAGGTGATCGCCGGCCAGGCCCACGCCCAGTTCGTCGACCACGACCCCGTTGTCGCGCTGGAGGATGTCGATCGACACCACGTCGCCGCCCACCGAGCCGATCCGGCTGGCCACGGCACCCAGCGCACCCGGGCGGTCGGGCAGCTGGACGCGGATCAGGTAGTTGGGCACGGCGACAGGGTAGAGGCGGAATGTGTCGGCACGGTTTCGTCCCGGTTACGACTCAGGCCGGGGCCACGACGGGGCCGCCGTCCCCGGGGGCCTTCTTCTTGCGGCCGGCGTACTCGTCCACGTACTCCTGGCCCGACAGGGCGGCGATGTCGGCCATCAGGGCGTCGGTCAGGGTCCGCAGCTCCTCCTGGTGGGTGTCGCAGCCGGCCGGCGCGTCCGCGGGTCGGCCCGGGCGGGGCTCCCCCGTCGTCACCCGCCGGCCCCCGAACTCGTAGGAGACGGGCGGACCGAAGCGCACCGTGACCGAGTGGAACGGCCGCATCACCATCGACCCGGGGGGCTGGACGGTCCGGGTGCCCACCAGGCCGACGGGCACCACCGGCACCTCGCAGCCGATGCTGAGCCGGGCCACCCCGGTCTTGCCCTTGTGGAGGCGGGTGTCCGGCGCCCGGGTGCCCTCGGGGTAGATGGCCAGGACACCGGCGTTCTGGAGGACGCTGGTGGCGGTGTCGAGGGCCCGCTGCGAGGCGTCTCCCCCGCTGCGGTTCATGGGGATCTGGCCGGCGGCCCGGAAGAACCAGGCCGTCTTCCAGCTGTCGAAGTACTCGGCCTTGGCCACGTAGGTGACCCGCCGCCGGACGACCAGGGGCAGGAAGAAGGAGTCGCAGAAGGACTGGTGGTTGGCGGCCAGGATCACCGGCCCGTCGGCGGGCACGTGCTCCCGCCCCTCGACCTTCACGCGCCACAGCAGGAAGAGGAAGGGGCTGATGATCGCCTTCATGATCCAGTAGGCCACGGGCCAACGGTAACCCTGCCCGTGCTCGACTGCACTCCTCACGTCCGGTCCCCCCCGACCGGCTGCCCCCGCCCACCTGACACAGGTGTTGACCAGGGACCTCGGCGCGTACGGGGTCGCCCGGCGGGGCGTCCGGAGCCTCGTGCCGGCGGCCGCCGGGAGGGCGCCGTCCACCACGCATGCCGCCCCGGATGCGGGCCGGCTCCGGCGCCGGCCCGGGAGGTCAGTTCAGGCGGGTGAGGGCCTTGCGCAGGCTGCGCACGCCCTGGCCGATGCGCTGTTCGTTCTCGATCAGGGCGAAGCGCACGTGGTTGTCGCCACCCTGGCCGAAGCCCACGCCGGGCGAGGTGGCCACGTCGGCCTCCTCGACCAGGAACTTGGAGAACTCGAGCGATCCCATCTCGCGGTAGGGCTCGGGGATCGGCGCCCAGACGAACATGGTCCCCCGGGGCGGGGTGACCTCCCACCCGATCCGGTGCAACCCGTCGCACAGCGCATCGCGGCGCGACTGGTAGATGTCGTTGATGACCTTCGGGTAGTCGGGCACCTCGTTCATGGCCACGATGGCCGCGATCTGGATGGGCTGGAAGGTGCCGTAGTCGAGGTAGCTCTTGAGCTTGGTGAGGGCCTGGACGATCTCGGCGTTGCCGACGAGGAAGCCGACGCGCCACCCGGCCATCGAGAACGACTTGGTCAGCGTGTAGAGCTCGACGGCGACGTCCTTGGCCCCCGGCACCTGGAGGATGGAGGGCGGCGTGTAGCCGTCGAAGGCGATGTCGGCGTAGGCGAAGTCGTGGACCAGCACGATGTCGCGCTCCTTGGCGAACTCCACGATGCGCGTCATCCAGGCCAGGTCCACGCACTCGGTGGTCGGGTTGTGGGGGAACGACAGCACCACCACCCGGGGCTTGGGCCAGGCCGACTCCCACGCCTCCATGAGGTTGTCGAAGAAGGCCGCCCCGCCCTCGGCGCTGTCGACACCGTCGCCGGAGGGCGTGTCGAGCCGCACGTGGCGGATGTCGGCCCCGGCGAAGAGCGGGGCGTAGATGTGGATCGGGTACGAGGGCGAGGGCACCAGCGCGGTGTCGCCCGGGCCGGCCAGCACCCACATCAGGTGGGACAGGCCCTCCTTGGCGCCGATGGTGGTCACCACCTCGGTCTCGGGGTCGAGCTCCACGTCGAATTTGCGCAGGTAGAGGTCGCAGATGGCCTTGCGGATCTTCGGGATGCCGCGACTGGCCGAGTACCGGTGGTTGCGCGGGTTGCGGGCGGCCTCGGCCAACTTCTCCACGGCCACGTCGGGCGAGGGCAGGTCGGGATTGCCGAACCCCATGTCGATGACGTCGCGACCGTCGTGGCGGGCTGCGGCCTTGAGGTCGTTGATGGTGGCGAAGACGTACGGCGGCAGCCCGTTGATACGGCGGAATTCCATGCCCAAGGTTAGCGCCGCACCCGGACGGCGACCGACAGCGCACGGCCGTCCCTGCTGGGGCCCTCCCCTACCGGACGCCCGCCGCCGCCTCGACCACCACCTCGAGCGAGTCCGGCCAGGCGCACACCGCCCAGGTGGCCCCCGCCGCGGCGACCGCCCCCAGGGTGGCCCCCGCCTCCTCGACCGTGTCCCCCACCGGGCCGCCCCAGGTGACCTCGACACCTTGGTCGACCAGGGGTCCGACCCGGTCGGCGCCGACCTGCCACACGTTGACGGCGGCCCCCGTCGTCCGGGCCAGGGCGACCATCTCGGGTCGGCTCCCGCCGATCCACACCCGGGTCCCGCCGCCGGCCACCGCCGTGGCCACCGAGGCCAGGCGGGCCCGACGGACCTCCGCCGACTCGAACGGGATCCCGTAGGCGTCGTTCTCCCCCCGGCTCAGGTGGTCACCGGTCCCGATGCCGGCGATCATCCGGCCCCCGCTGAGGGCGTCGACCCCGCACAGCACGTCGACGAGGACGTCGTCGGGCAGCAGCCCGATGCGGGCCACCAGGGTGCCCAGGTGGATCGTGGTGGTGACGGCGGCCAGGGCCCCGAGCAGCGGACCGGACGACAGGGCCGGGCGGCCGGGCTGGCCCATGGGCCAGAGGTGGTCGAAGACGAACACCCCGTCGATGCCGAGCGCCTCGGCCCGGCGGGCCGCGTCGAGGGCGGTGTCGGCCTCGTCGCGGAACTGGGGGAGGGTGACGCCGATCTTCACCGACGGGTCACTCCGTCGACTCGACCCGGGCCTTCAGGTCGCGCAGGGCGATCGACATGATGCGACTCTGGGCCCGCATCTTGATGAAGCCCGGGAGGGGCACCTTCATCTCGACCTCGAGGTGGTAGGTGATCTCGGTGCCGCCGCCGGGTGCGGGGGCGAAGACGTAGCGCCCGTCGAGCTTGGAGGTGATGTCGCCCTCGGTCTGCACCCAGGCCAGGACGCCGGGGGCCTCGGCGTAGTCGTACGCCAGGGTGTAGCTGGTGCTGCGCCCGAAGGCGGCGGCCCGGAAGGTGACGACACTGGGACGGCCCTCGGCGTCGCGCTCGACGACGGCGACCTCCTTGATGTCGGCGGCCCACACCGGATAGCTGGAGATGTCGGCACTGACCTCGAAACAGCGTGCCGGATCGGCCGAGACGACCATCCTCTCGGTGGCTTGTTCCGCCACGATCGGCCCTCCTCCTCGAATGCTCTGCCGACGCCCGCACGGGCGTCAGTCGTTCACGTCGCCGAGCGACCGGCCCAGCCTAGGTGCGAGCAGGTCGTAGTCGAAGGATGCCTCCGCACGCCTGCGGGCCGCCCGACCCATCGCCGCGCGGCGGGTCGGGTCGTCGAGCAGGCCCCCGACGGCCCGGGCCACCTCGCCCGCCTCCGTCGGCCGGCGCACGAGCACGCCGGTCACCCCGTCCTCGACGGCCTCGCCGGCACCGCCCGAGGCCCCGGCCACCTGGGCCACCCCGGCCGCCGCGGCCTCCAGGAAGACGATGCCGAAGCCTTCCTGCTCGAGGCCGAGCCAGCGGTTGCGGCACAGCATGGCGAAGACGTCGGCCGCCCCGACCAGCCGGGGCAGGTCGGCGTCGGACACCCCGCCGAGCAGCCGCACCGGGGCGCCCGTCTCGGCCACCCGCCCGGCCAGTCGCTCGGCGTCCCGGCCCCGTCCGGCGATGGCCACGGTCAGGTCCGGGTAACGGGCGGAGAGCTGGGCAGAGGCGTCGATGAGCACGTCCATCCCCTTGCGGGGCACCAGTCGGCTGACGCTCACCACGAGGGGGCCGTGGACGGGCAGCCCGAGGTCGGCCCGGGCCCGGGCCCGCTCGTCGGCCCCGAGCGGGGTGAAGCGGTCGAGGTCCACACCGGGCGGGATCTCGACCACCGGCGGCATGCCCCGGCCCCGGACGGCCCGCCGGGCCTCGGCCGCCGGGTAGCCGCCGGCCGAGACGACCAGCCGGGACCCGCGGACGATGCGGGCCAGGACCGGCCGGCTGCCCGGGAGGCGGCCCGGGATGGCCACCTCGGCGCCGTGCAGCAGGACGGCGTAGGGGATCCCGAGGCGCGGGCCGACCATCGCCAGGGGGAACGCCGGGTCGATGACCACCAGGTCGGCGCCGACCCGCTCGGCCGAGCGGCGGATGCGCCGCACCAGGCCCGGGGTGGGCAGGAGGATCCTCGACGGCACCCGCTCGATGCGGATCCCCCGGGCCGCCTGCTCGGCGTCGAAGGCGGCCGCCGCCGGGTCGGACGAGGCGGTGAGCACGGCGAAGCTGTCCGGGTCGAGCCTCCGCCACAGCTCCCACAGGTAGGCCTGGATGCCGCCCACCTTGGGTGGGAAGTCGTTGGTGACGAGGAGGTGGGTCACGCCGGGGCACCGCGGTCGGCCGCGGCCGGGGTGCGGCTCCCCAGCCGGTCGAGGGCCCAGCGCGCGTGTTCGGCCAGCAGCCCGTCGTCGCCGGAGGCGTACCGGGCCAGGGTGTCGGCCGTGGCCGGGTCGGCGCCGTCGCCCACGTTGCCCAGCGCCACTAGGGCGTTGCGCCGCAGGTATCGGGGGTCGCGCTCGGCGATGTACCACCGGCCGTGGGTCTCGAGGAGTTCGGCGTCGGACGCGGCCAGCAGGCCGAGCAGGTCGACGTCGGCTCCGGCTCCGGTCCCGTCCGGCGGCGGGTGGCGGCGGGCCCCCGCCCGGTTGACGGGGCAGACCTGCTGGCAGTCGTCGCAGCCGTAGATGCGGCGGCCGAGGGCGACCCGGAACTCCACCGGGAAGGGACCGGGGGCCTGGGCCAGCCAGGCCAGGCAGCGCCGGGCGTCGAGGACGCCGTCGGCCACCAGGGCCCCCGTCGGACACGCCGCCATGCAGCGCCGGCAGGACGAGCAGCCCTCGGCCGGGGCCGACGGGCCGACGGCCGGCGTCGGTTCGAGCGGGGCGTCGGTCACCACCGAGCCGAGCACGAACCACGAGCCGAGCCCGGGCAGGAGGAGGAGCGTGTTGCGGCCGTACCAGCCGAGTCCGGCCCGCTGGGCGGCGGCCCGGTCGACCAGCGCGTTGTCGTCGACGACGACCCGGGCCCGCCACCCCTCGGCCGCCAGGTGGTCGGCGATCCGCCCGAGTGCGGCACGCAGCGCGGCGTAGTGGTCGCCGCGGGCGTAGCGGGCGACGGCACCTGTCGGCCCCGACGGTGCAGCCGTGCCGGGAGGCTCGGCCCGCAGGTACCCGAGGGCGCCGACGACCAGCGAGCGGGCCCCGGCGAGGATCCGGTCCGGGTCGGTGGAGCGGGCGGGGTTGCGGTACGTGAACTGCATGCCGCCGTGGAGGCCGTCCCGGCGGCGGGACTCGAGCACGGCGCGGACGTCGTCGAAGGGCTCGGCCCCGGCGATCCCGACCGCGGCCAGGCCGGCCCCGGAGCCCAGCGCGACCAGGGTGCGCCCGAGACGGGCGAGGTCGCCGTCGGTCACGGACGACGGGTCGGTCACCTCGGGAGCGGGCACACCCTATGGTTGCACGGCCCGGGAGGGCCGTCGGTGTCCCGGGCGGTGGGTCCGGAGCGTGGCGGGCGGTGGCCGGCGGAAGGTGGGGACGGTCCTACAGTCCGCTGGCCCGGGACTGGTGGCGCATGCCGGGCACCAGTCCGGCCCGCTCCAGCAGCCGCACGGCACGGGCCTCGTCGGCGTCCACCACGAGGGCGTCGTCGAGCTCGCGTCCCACGATGAAGGAGACGACGCAGTCGCCGCAGACCGGCGTGTCGCGGTGCGCACAGTCGGCGCAGTCGATCGTGAAGGCGCCGGTGCCGGCCGCTGCCGCCGGCCCCACGGCGGACCTGTCGCCCGTCCGGTGGCCGGGCCTCCGGCCGGGGTGGACGGGCAGCGGCACCACCACGCCCGCCGGATCGCCGCCGGGCACCGGTCCGCGACCGTCCGACCGGTGCTGGTTCATCGTCTCGTGCGTCACGGTGTCGCCTCCTCGGTGGGCTGATCCGGTCAGCCGGTGTCCGCACAGTGTGGACGGCGGGTGTGACACCGTCCCGCCCGGCCATCGGAGCCGCGGGACCGCACGCCCCTCGCCGGGCCGCTCCCCCGATCCGCCCCCTCGCCGGCCCGACGACCCTCCTCAAGGCGCCCACCCGCACCGCCGATACCCCAGGTGGAGCGCACGCCACCGCGCCCGATCGGGCCGGCGTGGCGCCTGCGCCCGCGCACCGAGGATCGGCACGAAGGTCGAGATGAGCCCACACCGCACCGTGAGGACGCCACCGGAGACGGCGGCACCCGACGCGCTCCCGGCCGGCGGCTCGCCGGCCGCGCCCGACGGCCCCCGGCCCCACCCGCGGACCATCACCTGGGTGGGGGCGAGCGCCCTGGCCCTCGGCGGCTCCAACCAGTCCATCTTCCTGATCGGCGCCCTCCTCCTCGCCCAGGGGACCATGGCCGTCCCCCTGCTCGCCCTCGGGCTGGTGCTCAGCTACATGGCCGCGCCCGGCTGGATCGAGCTGACCTGCATGTTCCCCAACCGGGTCGGCGGCATCGCCGCGACCTGCGCCGAGGCCTTCCGTCCCTACAGCGCCGTCCTCGCCAACCTGACCGGCGTCTGCTACTGGTGGGGCTGGGTGCCGACGTGCGGCCTGACGGCCATCTTCTCGGCGGAGGCCATCCACCAGTGGTACCTGCCCGACGTCCCGGTGAAGCTCATGGCCGCGCTCGTCGTGGCCACCTTCACGGCCGTCAACCTGTGCGGCCTGCGCTGGGCGGTGCCGCGTGGCCAAACCCGTGGCCCTGATCGCCTTCACCCTCGCCCTCGCCTCGGGGCTGATCCCGGTGCTCGCCGGTCACGTGGGCTGGCACCGGGCGTTCGACTTCCACCTGAACTCGCCGTTCGGCGGCGCGTTCGGTCACCTCACGAGCGTCATGGCCGGGCTCTACCTGATCGGGTTCGCCGCCCCCGCCTTCGAGGCGGCCGCCTGCCACATCGGTGAGATGAAGGACCCCGCCCACGACCACCCGGCGGCCATGTGGTTCAGCGGCGGCATGGCCAGTGTGTTCTTCGTGCTCATCCCGGTCGTGTGGCTCGGGTCGCTCGGCGCCGGTCCACTCGAGGGGAACCTCGCCGCCGTGCTCGGTCCCACCTACGCCCCGCTGCTCGGCGGCCTGGCCAAGGCCGCGGCCGTCGGATTCGTCTGCTTCAACATGTTCTGCGGGACGCTCCAGCCGCTGTCGGGGGCGTCGCGCACGCTCTCCCAGCTGGCCGAGGACGGCCTCCTCCCCCGCACGATCGGCTACCGCAGCCGCCGCACCGACGCCCCCGTGGTGGCCATCCTCGCCACCGCGGCGGCGTCGACCGCCTTCCTCCTGCTGGGCGACCCGATCTCGTTGGTGGCGGCGGCCAACCTGACCTACCTGATCGGGATCGCCCTGCCCAGCGTGGCCGTGTGGCTGCTGCGGCGCAACGAGCCCGACCGCCCCCGCTCCTACCGGGCCCACGACGCCTCGATCATCCTCGGGGTGGTGGCGGCCGTGGTGTGGCTGCTCACCACCGTCCTGGGCTTCGAGCAGTACGGGCTGCCCATCGTGATCTTCGGCCTGGTGCTGGCCTTCTCCGGCTCGCTGGCCTACGCCTGGCGGGTCCGCGGGGACCGGAGGCGGTCGGGGGCCCGGGCGCTGAAGCGCTCGATCTACGTGAAGCTCACCGGCGCCATGCTGGTGGTGCTCGTCCTCGACGGGTTCGGCTACCTGATCGCGGTGGACCACGTGACCCCGGGCAACGCGGCACTCGTGGCCATGCTGAAGGACGTCTTCGTGGTGGTCGGGCTGCTCACCATCTCGGTCGGCCTCGTCCTGCCGGGCATGATCGCCCAGACGGCCAAACAGGTCCAGGCGGCCGCCCAGGGCCTGGCCGAGGGCACCCTGACCCAGCTCACGCTGGCCATGGAGGCCATGGCCGGCGACGACCTCGACCGGGCCCACGCCCAGGTCACGGCCACCCCGGTCGTCGTGCGGACGGACGACGAGTTCGGCCAGATGGCCGCCAGCTTCAACAGCATGCAGAGCGAGGCGGTGCGGGCGGCCCTGGCCCTCGACGTGGCCGCGGGCGAGCTCCGCAGGCACCGGGGCGAGCTGTCCCGTCTCGTGGAGGAGCGCACGGTGGCCCTCATCGCCGCCCACGAGGAGATCGACCAGGCCCACCGGCGGCGCCAGGACATGCACGAGCGCATGCGCATCCTGTCGTCACGCATCGGGTCGACCGATCTCGAGGGGGTGGACCTGGACTCCACCCTCACCGAGATCGCCGCCACGGTGGGCCACGTGCTCGACGTCGACGTGGTGGTCATCTACACCGCGGACGGGGCGGGCGAGTTCACGGCGGTCCCGACCGTGTGGCATCCCGACCGGCTCGCCGGCTGCGACGACAGCCCGCTGGTCCTGGTCGACGGCAACCGCCGCTTCCTCGACGGCGCGGCCGCCCGCAAGGGCACCCTGGCCCTGGCCGACGTCTCCCACCTGCCCGACTCGCCCGACGGCGGCGACGAGCCGGCCTTCGCCAACACCAGCGGCTACGTCGCCTGGGTCCTCTCGCCCGTCCACGACGGCGACGGCAACCTGCTCGCCCTCCTCGGGCTCGGCATGGAGCGCGGTGTGTCCGAGTGGAACGAGGACGACATCGCCCTCATCGACTCCGTCGGCGCCGACCTCGGCCGGGCCATCGTCCAGGCCCACCTCTACGCCCGCCAGCTCGAGCTGGTCCGCCAGCTGCAGGACCTGGACCGGGCCAAGAGCGAGTTCCTGTCCACCTTCTCCCACGAGCTGCGCACGCCGCTCACGTCCATCCGCGCCTACACCGAGCTGCTGCGGGACGCCGACACGATCACCCCCGACGACGACCGGATGCTCGAGATCATCGAGAAGAACAGCGTCCGGCTCTCGGTGCTGATCGAGGACATCCTGACCCTCTCCCACCTCAACTCGGCCGTCTACGACATCCATCTGGTGCCGGTCGACGTCGACCCGCTGAACACGGAGGTGTGCGAGTCGCTGCTGCCCACCGCCGGGGCGAAGTCGATCACGCTCACCGCCCGGACCAGCGGGGACCGGGCCATGGTGTTGGGCGACGAGCTCCAGCTCGAGCGCCTGCTGCTCAACCTCGTGACCAACGCCATCAAGTTCACGCCTCCCGGCGGGCGCATCCTGGTCTCGACCTCGGTGTCGACCAGTTCGGTCGTGCTGTCGGTGTCCGACACCGGCATCGGGATCCCCAGCGACGAGCAGGAGGCCGTGTTCGGCCGGTTCTTCCGGGGCGCGGAGGCGACCCAGGAGGTCATCCCGGGGACGGGTCTGGGCCTCGCCATCGTCCAGGCCATCGTGGAGCACCACGGCGGCTCCCTCTCCCTCGATTCGGCCCCCGGCCAGGGCACCACGGTGCGGGTCCGGCTGCCGTCGCTCGCCGTCGCCCGGGCCCGGAACGAACTCGAGGCTCAAGGCCGGGCCGATGGGGCCGATACAACCTGTGAGGACCTGCTGCCGGTGGGCGCCCAGTCCTCCGTGGGCGGGCAGGACGTACCTGGCGCCGACGAGCGATTCGACGTACACAGCAAGGAGCAGCAGAGATGACCACAGCCTTGAGCACCGACCAGGTGGCCGGCACGACACGGGTCCTGATCATCGAGGACGACCCCTCGATCGCCGAGGCCGTCCGGCGCGTGGTCGCCAAGCAGCACGGCACGGGGGTGGTGGCCAGCGACGGCCGCAACGGCCTGCGCAACTTCTTCGAGGAACGGCCCAACCTGGTCGTCCTCGACATCGGCCTGCCCGAGATGGACGGCTGGGAGGTGCTGGAGCGCATCCGTGACCTGTCCGAGGTGCCCGTGCTCATCCTGACCGCCCACGACCTCGAGCAGGACAAGGTACGCGGTCTCACGGCCGGCGCCGACGACTACCTGACCAAGCCCTTCGGGGTCCAGGAGCTCGGGGCCCGCATCCAGGCGCTGCTGCGGCGCAGCCAGGCTGCGGCTCCGGCCGGCACCGAGGAGCCCACCGTCTACCGCGACGGCAACCTCGAGGTCGACTGGCCGGCGCGCGAGGTCCGCGTCGACGGCGAGGTCGTCGGCCTCACCAAGCTCGAGTTCCAGCTCCTCCAGACCTTCGTGCGCCACCCCGGCCAGGCCCTCGCCACCCAGCAGCTCCTCGAGCAGGTGTGGAACGACCCGTTCGGCATCGGGCCGGAGCGGGTCAAGTTCACCGTCCTGCGCCTGCGTCGCAAGCTGGGCTGGCAGGACGAGTTCAAGGACGTCCTCGAGGCCATCCGCGGCTACGGCTACCGATACACACCGGTGGGCAACCGCATCCCCTCGTAGGCCCGGGCCTAGTAGCCCGCCCCGGCGTCGACGCGGCCCACCAGGGGCTCGCCGTCGGTCAGGCGGCGGACGTTCGTCCGGATCCGCTCGGCCAGCAGCGGCACCACCATCTCGATGGTGTCGGCGGTGTGCGGGGTCACGATGCAGTTGGGCAGGTCCCACAGCGGGTGGCCGTCGGGCAGCGGCTCGGGGTCGGTGACGTCGAGCGCCGCGCCGGCGATCGAGCCCGCCCGCAGCGCCTCCACCAGGGCATCGGTGTCCACGTGCCCGCCGCGGGCCACGTTGACGAGCCACGCCGTCGCCGGCATCGCCGCCAGCTCGGCCCGCCCGATGATGCCCGTCGTGGCCGGGGTCAGGGCGAGGGCCAGCACCACCACCAACGGGTCGACGAGGGCGTCGTGCAGCCGCTCGACGGGCACCACCCGCGCCGCCCCCGCCACCGGGTCGGGGGTGCGCCGGACCACGGTCGCCTCCACCCGGAACGGGGCCAGCTGCTCCAGCAGCGACGTGGCGATCCCGCCGCCGCCCACGATCGTCACCTTCTGGTCGTACAGGCTGGTGCCGGCCGGGATGCCCCAGGACCGGGCCTCCACCCGGGCCGGCAGGTGGCGCAGGCCGGCGAGCGCCAGGGCGAGGGCGTGCTCGGCCACCGGCTCGGCGTAGGCACCCTTGGCGCACGTCCAGATGCGGGCGTCGTCCAGGAGGCCGGCCGCCGCCACCCGCTCCACGCCGGCGAAGGGCAGCTGGACCCACCGGGCGTCGGGCACCTTGGACAGCCACGTCGTGAGGCCGTCGACGTCGCCGGGGTCGAGCCACACCAGGCTGTCGGGGCCGTCGGCCAGGTCGACGACCTCCCCACCGCCCTCCCGCACGGCGTCGGTGGCGAATTCGGACGGGAACGGGCCGACGGCCACGCGGGGCGGGGTCATGCGGGAACCTTAGCGAGGGCCGCCCGGTCGTGGCCCGTCGCCGCCGTGGCGAACCGGCGGAGCGGTGCCACGCCCAACGCCCGGCCGCTACCGGGCCACTGTCGCCACGGGGAGCGCGGCCGGCTGTGCCTAGATTGGAGGGCCACAGCGGAGCCAGGGGGTCGCCATGCAGGTCCAGTTCAACGTCCGTCAGTTCCTCGACCGGGCCGAGACCACCTACCCGGACCGGGTGGCCCTGATCGACGAGCCCGACCAGCCGGCCGAGCCGTGGGGCCCGCTGACCTTCGCCCAGCTGGCCGACCGGGCCCGGGCCCAGGCGGCCGGGCTCGACCGGCTGGGCATCGCCCCCGGGGAGCGCGTGGCCATCGTGTCGCACAACTCGGCCCGCCTGCTCACGTCGTTCTTCGGGGTGTCGGGCTGGGGGCGGATCCTGGTGCCGGTCAACTTCCGGCTGGCCCGGGCCGAGGTCGACTACATCCTCGGCCATTCGGGCGCGTCGGTGCTGCTCGTCGACCCCGAGCTCGACGAGGCCCTGGCCGGCATCGGCCCCGAGCGGCGCTACGTGCTCGGGTCGGACAGCGACGCCGAGCTGTTCGTGACCGGCACGGAGCCGGTCCCCTGGGACGCCGACGAGTCGGCCACGGCCACCATCAACTACACGTCGGGCACCACCGCCCGGCCGAAAGGGGTGCAGCTCACCCACCGCAACTGCTGGGTCAACGCCGCCGTCTTCGGCTGGCACGTCGGCGTCTCGGATCGGGACGTCTACCTCCACACCCTCCCCATGTTCCACGCCAACGGCTGGGGCATGCCGTGGACCACGGCCGCCATGGGGGTGACCCAGGTGGCGCTGCGCAAGGTCGACGGGCCGGAGATCCTGCGCCGGATCGAGCATCACGGCGTGACCCTGTTGTGCGCCGCCCCGGCCGTGGTCAACGCCGTGCTCGAGGCCGCGCCCGACTGGAGCGGACCGCTGCCCGGGTCCGGGACCACCCGCATCGTGGTGGCCGGGGCACCGCCGCCCTCGCGGACCATCGAGCGCATCGAGGCGGAGCTGGGCTGGGAGTTCATCCAGATCTACGGGCTGACCGAGACGTCGCCCGTCCTCACGGTCAACCGGGCCCGCGCCGAGTGGGACGATCTCCCGTCCGATCAGCGGGCCCGCCGGCTGATGCGGGCCGGGGCTCCGGCCGTCGGCACCGAGATCGCCGTCGACGACCAGGGCGAGGTGCTGGCCCGTTCCAACACCGTCATGGCCGGCTACTGGAACCAGCCCGAGGAGTCCGAGGCGGCGCTGGCCGGCGGCTGGTTCCACACCGGCGACGGTGGCCTGCTCGACGAGGAGGGGCACCTCAGCATCCTCGACCGGAAGAAGGACGTGATCATCACCGGTGGCGAGAACGTCTCGTCGATCGAGGTGGAGGACGCCATCTTCTCGCTGGAGGGTGTCTCCGAGGTGGCCGTCATCGGCGTGCCCCACGAGAAGTGGGGCGAGATGGTGCTGGCCCTGGTCGTCGTGGAGGAGGGCAGCGGCGTGACCGAGGAGATCGTCATCACCCACTGCCGCACGGCGCTCGCCGGCTACAAGTGCCCGAAGGAGGTCGAGCTGCGGACCGAGCTGCCCCGCACGGCCACCGGCAAGCTGCAGAAGTTCCGGCTCCGCGCCCCCTACTGGGAGGGCCTGGAGCGCCAGGTCAACTGAGCGTCGCCGCCGGGCCGGCCGGGCCGGCGGCCCGGGCGAAGGCATCGGCCCCGCCCGCGGCCCGCCAGTCGTCGATGCGCAGCGCGGTCCACAGCGCGGCCTCGAGCATGGGGGCGTGGCCGATGTCGCGGGCGACCTCGAGGTGCCAGTCCGCCCGGCCCGCGGCCATCCGTCGGGCGGCGGCCAGCGGGACGAGCGCGTCCCCGGCGCCGTGCAGGTGCAGCACGGGGACCCCGATGGCGTCGAGCCTCGCCACCGTCGGGCCCGGGCGGACCACGACCCCGGCCAGCGAGCGGGCCGAGACCAGGTAGGCGCGGTCGGCCGCGGCGCGGTCCACCTCGGCCGTCAGGGCGATGTGGGCGTCCACCACGTCGGCCGGCACCCGGGCGGGGTCGACGCACGTCGCCGCCAGCACCCGCCGCACCGTCCGCTCGGCGGTCGTCCGGCTGCTGCGGGCGTCGAGGAACCGCTCCCCCACCCCGGGCACGGAGCAGACCGCGAAGTTGGCCAGCACCCGGGGGTGGACGAGGCCCAACCGCCCGGTCGGCAGGGCCGGGTCCACGAGGACCAGACCGGCGACGGCGTCGGGGGCGGCCGAGGCGGTCAGGGCGGCCACCAGCCCGCCGAGCGAGTTGCCCATCAGGATGACCGGCCGGTCCGACACCCGGCCGAGGAAGGCGGTCACCAGGTCGACGTGGCCGTCCACGTCGGGTGTCCGCCCCGCCGCGGGTGTCCGCCCGTGGCCGAGCAGGTCCGGGGCGACGAGCCGGGTGTGGCCGACCAGGTGGGGGGCGAGCGCCGCCCAGTTGAGGTGGGAGCCGCCGAGTCCGTGGACGGCGACGAGCAGCGGCGCGCCGGGCGGACCGCCGTAGTCCACGTAGTGGACGGGGCCGCCGGCGTCGACGGTGGCCGAGCGATGGGGGACTCCGGCCACGGTCGTCACCCCCGCGAGGCTACTGGCCGGGACCCGGGACCCGGCGGCGTCGGCCCCGGGAGGCGCACCGGCGCGGTGCGGGATCAGGCGGGCAGGAAGTCGAGCAGCAGGCGGTTGACCTCGTCGGGGGCCTCCAGCTGCATCCAGTGGCCGGGTCCCTCGATCCGCTCGTAGCGCCACCGGCCGGCCACGTGCGCGGCCGAGCCGGTCATCTGGCGCTCGGTCAGGGCGAAGTCCCCACTGCTCCACACACCCAGGGTCGGCGCCCGGACGGGCGGGAACTCCGGGGGCGGCCCGGCCCACGACTCGGCCCCGACGTTGGCCCGGTACCAGTCGAGGGCGGCGGTGAGGGTGCCGGTGGCCTCCCACCGGGCGATGATCTCGTCGGCGTCGGGATGGTCGCACCACGCCCGGAAGTTGGCCCAGCCGTCGGCCGACAGCCACTGCTCGCCGGCACCGGCGGGCTGGAAGAAGAACATGTACCAGGACTTCTCCATCTGCTCGATCCCGGCGGCCCGGAACGCCATCGGGTGCCCCACCGACAGGGCCACCAGGTGGTCCACCCGGTCGGGCAGGAAGGAGGCGAAGGCCCACGCCAGTGCGGCCCCCCAGTCGTGCCCGACGACGTGGACCCGCCCGATCCCGAGGTGGTCGAGTATCGCCACCACGTCGCCGGCGGAGAGCAGCAGGTCGTAGGACTCGACCCCGTCGGGGGCGTCCGAGGCGCCGTAGCCCCGCAGGTCGGGCACGATGCAGCGGAAGCCGCCGGCCACGAGCTCGGGGACCTGGTAGCGCCACAGGTGGCCGGAGTCGGGGAAACCGTGGAGGAGGACCACCGGCCGTCCCTCGCCGGAGTCCTCCACGTGGATGGTCACGCCGCCGCTGTCGATCTCCATCTGGCCTCCCCGCAGCCGGGGTCCGATGGACCCGATGCCCACCGGACGCTAGCAACCCCGGCCGCGGCCGGCCGGGGTCGGTCCCCCGGCCCCGCCCTCAGCGCCTGTCGCCCGAGGGGAAGTGCAGCGAACCGGACGGGGCCGGGCCGTCGGCGTCGGCGTCGGGCCACCGGGTGGTGATCGACTTCAGCCGGGTGTTGAAGCGGACGCCCTCCATGCCGTGGATGTGGGCGTCGCCGAACAACGACTGCTTCCAGCCCCCGAAGGAGTAGTACGCCATGGGCACCGGGATGGCCACGTTGACGCCGACCATGCCCACCGACACGTCGCGGCGGAACCGGCGGGCCGAGCCCCCGTCGCGGGTGAAGATGGCCGTGCCGTTGCCGAACGGGTTGGCGTTCACCAGGTCGATGGCCTCGTCGAGGCTGTCCACCCGCAGGACCGACAGCACCGGGCCGAAGATCTCGTCCCGGTAGACCGCCATGTCCGGGGTGACCCGGTCGACCAGCGTCGGGCCGAAGAAGAACCCCTCCTCGCCACCGGGCACGGCCACGCCGCGCCCGTTGACCACGACCTCGGCCCCGTCGGCCAGCGCCGAGTCCACGTAGCCGGCCACCCGGTCCCGGTGCACCCGGGTGATGAGGGGGCCCATGTCCGAGGCCGGGTCGGTGCCGGGGCCGGTGCGCAGGGCCCGGGCCCGTTCGGCCACGGCGGCGACCAGCGGGTCGGCGTCGCCCACCACCACCACCGCGCTGATGGCCATGCACCGCTCCCCCGCCGAGCCGTAGCCGGCGCCGATCAGGGCGTCCGCCGTCGACGGGAGGTCGGCGTCGGGCAGCACCACGGCGTGGTTCTTCGCCCCGCCGAGGGCCTGGACGCGCTTGCCCGACGCGTTGCCGCGCTCGAAGACGTGCCGGGCGACCGGGGTCGAGCCCACGAAGGAGACGGCGGCCACCGTCGGGTGGTCGAGCAGCGCGTCGACGGCCTCGGCGTCGCCGTGGACGACGGTGAACACCCCGTCGGGCAGGCCGGCGTCGCGCCACAGGTCGGCCACGAGGTCCGACGGCGACGGGTCGCGTTCGGAGGGCTTGAGGACGAAGGTGTTGCCGCAGGCGATGGCCACCGGGTACATCCACATCGGCACCATGACCGGGAAGTTGAACGGCGTGATGCCGGCCACCACGCCGAGCGGCTGGCGGATCGAGGAGGCGTCGACACCGGTCGAGACGTCCTCGCTGAACTCGCCCTTCAGCAGGTGCGGGATGCCGCAGGCGAACTCGATGACCTCGATGCCGCGGGCCACCTCGCCCCGGGCGTCCTCGAGGACCTTGCCGTGCTCGGCGGTGATGGCCGCGGCGAGGTCCCCGCGGTGCCGGTCGGCGAGGTCGCGGAAGGCGAACAGGATGCGGCTGCGGGCCGTCAGCGACGTGTCCCGCCACGTGGCGAAGGCGGCGGACGCCGTCCCGACGGCGTGGTCGACGTCCTTGGCCGTGGCCAGCACGACCTCGGCGGTCCGGGTGCCGGTGGCCGGGTCGAAGACGGGTGCGGTCCGGGCGGCGGTGCCCTCCAGGGATGTTCCGATCTGTCTCACGGGGTCACGCTCCTCGGGGAGCGGTGCTCCCCCTCGCGGTGGCGGATGCTGCGGGCGGTGCGGGAGGCGGGACGGCCGGCCGGGCGTGCAACAATCGTCCCATGGCCGACGACGGGGACGCAGGCGGGGGTGGGGGCGCCCGGCCGGCGTCCGACCGGGTCCGCCTGCGCCGGCTGCCCACGCAGGGCTCGCACCGGCGCGAGGACCTCGACGCCGTGCTCGACGCCGGGTTCGTCTGCCATCTCGGCCTCGACGTCGACGGCTGGCCGATGGTCGTCCCGACCACCTACGCCCGGGTCGGCGACCACCTGTACGTGCACGGCTCGGCGGCCAGCCGCAGCCTGCGGACGGCCAGGCAGCCGGTTCCCGTATGTGTGACGGTGACCCTGGTCGACGGCCTCGTGCTGGCCCGGTCGGTGTTCAACCACTCGGTCAACTACCGCTGCGCCATGGTCTACGGCCTGCCCGAGCTCGTCGACGATCCGGCCGAGAAGCTCGTCGGCCTCGAGGCCCTCAGCGAGCACGTGGTTCCGGGGCAGTGGGGCTACGTGCGGGAGCCCTCCGTCAAGGAGCTGCAGCAGACCAGCGTCCTGCGCCTCTCCCTCGACGAGTCTTCCGTCAAGGTGAGCGCCGGGCCGCCCGACGACGACGTCGGGGACCTGGCCCTCGACGTGTGGGCGGGCGAGGTGCCGCTGCGCACGGTCCG
Source organism: uncultured Acidimicrobiaceae bacterium (assembly GCA_963830165.1). GTDB lineage: Bacteria > Actinomycetota > Acidimicrobiia > Acidimicrobiales > RAAP-2 > Bog-756. The sequence goes on along the minus strand of CAWHKZ010000011.1, from coordinate 553,120 downwards.
GCTCGACCCGGTGCCGGCACCGGACCTGGCCGACGGGACCGCCCTGCCCGACCACATCGCCCGCGGGCCGCTCGGTCCCGGGTCGGTTCCGGCGCGCCACGTCGGCTGATCGGGACGGCGGCATCGTCGTGGAGGGTCGAGCGGCGGGGGGCCGGATCAGGCGATGAACTTGGCGAGCGGGCGGTAGTCGATGCCGTGGGCCTCGGCGACCGGCTCGTAGACGACGGTGCCCTCCACCACGTTGACGCCCTCGGCCAGGGCCGGGTCCTCGGCCACCGCGTCCTTCCAGCCGTGGTTGGCGATGTCGAGGACGTAGGGCAGCGTGGCGTTGACCAGCGCGTGGGTCGACGAGTGGGGCACCGCACCCGGCATGTTGGCCACGCAGTAGAACAGCGAGCCGTTGACCTCGAACGTGGGGTCGGAGTGGGTGGTCGGACGGGTCGACTCGAAGCAGCCGCCCTGGTCCACCGAGATGTCCACCAGGACCGAGCCGTCGCGCATGGTGGCCACCAGATCGTCGCTGATCAGCTTCGGGGCCTTGGCCCCGACGACGAGGACGGCGCCGATCACGATGTCGGCGTCGATGCAGACCTCCTCGATGGCGTGGGTGGAGGAGGCGACGGTCTCGAGGCCGCCCCGGAAGTGGTGGTCGACCTGGCGCAGGCGCTCCAGGTTGCGGTCGAGGATGTAGACCTCGGCGTGCATGCCGACGGCCAGGGTGGCGGCGGCCATGCCGGCCACGCCGGCGCCGAGGATGACGATCTTGGCGCAGCGCACCCCGGGGACGCCGCAGACGAGCGTGCCCCGGCCGCCGCCCGGGCGCATGAGGTGGTGGGCGCCCATGAGCGGGGCCATCCGGCCGGCCACCTCGCTCATCGGGGTGAGCAGCGGCAGCGAGTTGTCGGCCAGGCGGACCGTCTCGTAGGCGATGGCGGTGTTGCCGCCGGCGATCAGGGCATCGGTGCACGCCCGGGAGGCGGCCAGGTGCAGGTACGTGAAGAGGACCTGGTCCCTGCGGGCGCCGAGGCGCGGGTACTCCACGGCGACGGGCTCCTTGACCCCGAGGACCAGGTCGGAGGCGGCCCAGATGTCGTCCGGGTCGTCGAGGATCGTCGCCCCGGTGGCGATGAAGTCCGCATCGGGGATCGACGATCCCACCCCGGCCTCCTTCTCCACGTAGACGGTGTGGCCGGCGGCGGTCAGCTCGCGCACGCCCGCCGGGGTGATGGCCACCCGGTACTCGTCTTCCTTCACCTCTCTGGGGACACCGACGATCACTGACTCGACCTCACTGCTCGGTACTGCACGGTTGGTTCTGGGTGCTCCGGGGGCTGCGACGGCAGGGCTGTAGGCGCGACTCCGGCCGGCGGCCGTTCCCGCACGGGAGCGACCGCCGGCCGGGCGCCGGCACTACTCGCCGATCTCCGTGTAGGCGATCGGCTTGACCTTGAAGAAGTCGCCCTTGGTGGTCAGGCGGGCGATGATCACGAGCGGGATGCCGAGCAGCAGGGTGATGATGTCGGCGCCGGCGCCGCTCCAGCCCGACGTCTTGATCACCTGGTAGCCCACGCCGAGCAGGACCACGCCACCGACGAGGGGGAAGACGATCCCGGTCAGGAAGAAACGGAGGTCCTTGAAGGCGACCTTGCGGTAGGCCCAGAAGCAGGTCACGCCGGTCACGCCGTAGTAGAAGGCGATCAGCACGCCGATGCTGTCGATCAGGTTGGCGAACACGTTGTTGATCGAGCCCACGTTGCTCACCAGCACGATCCCCAGCAAGGAGACGAAGGCCAGGATCAGCGTCCCGACCATCGGCGTCTTGAGCTTGCCCTGGATGGTCCCGAAGACGCTCGGGAACACCCTGTCCCGGGCCATCGACAGGGTGATCCGGGCCGCCGGGAGGAGCGTGGTCTGGGTGGTCGCCACCGTCGAGGAGAGGACGGCCACGAGCATCACGTACCCGGCCCAACTGCCCGCCGCGCGCTGGGCGAAGTAGAGCAGGATCGTGCTCTGGTGGGCGTTCCAGGCCTTCTCCGGCAGGAGCATCTGGGCGGCGATGATGTTGATGGCGAAGACCAGCAGCAGCAGGAACATGGAGATCACGCCGGCCTGTCCGGGCGTCTTGGTGGAGTTCTTCGACTCCTCGTTGAGGTTGGCGGCCGTGTCCCAGCCCCAGAAGAAGAACACACCGAGCACGATGCCGGCCGACAGGGCACTGATCCCGCCGATGTTGAAGGGGTTGAGCCAGCCCATGTGGAACCCGGTCGAGCCCGCCGGGTGGGACACGGCCACCTTGACGATGCCCCAGATGGAGAGACCGATGACGGCCACGTACTCGATGGAGAGCAGGACCCACTGGAAGTTGGTGGTCCAGCGGATGCCCCAGATGCAGATGAAGGTGATGAGGGCGAGCCAGAAGGCGGCGGCCACGGCCGCCGTGCCCACGCTGTTGGCCGTGGCGTTGGAGATCCAGCCCCACTCGTTGAACAGCTGCAGGGTGTACTGGCCGGCGACGATGGGGGCGGACACGCAGAACAGGACCGACGTGGCCACCTGGACCCAGCCGTTGAACCAGCCGGCGAACGGGCTGACCAGCTTGGACATCCAGGCGTACGACGCGCCGCAGTCCGGGTCCCGCCGGTTGAGGTGGAAGTACGAGATGGCGATGAAGAGCACGGGCACGAACGACACCCAGATGACGGCCGGGCCCGCGTAGCCCACCCCTGCGGTCAGGAAGAGCACGGCCATGGTGGCGGCCAGCGTGTAGGCCGGGGCCACCGACGACACGGCCACGACGGTGGAGTCGAAGAGGTTGAGGGTGTCGGCCCGCAGGGTCGCACCCGCCTCCTCCGACGGCACCGGGGCCCCGAAGGGACCGGGGACCTCGGGTGGCTTGCCCGTACTGTCGACGATGTCGGTGCTCATGTGTTCTCCCCTTGTCACGTGGCGTTATGCCTGTTGATCCCCTACCGGGTACTGCCCACCAGACCCCCCGGTGGTCCTGCGTGTGCTGCCGTTGCCGCCCCGGCCGCCGGGTGTCCCCGACGTCCGGCCATTCTCCCCTTCAGCTGCCGATGAAGCTCATCACGTGCTTGATGCGGGTGTAGTCCTCGAAACCGTAGGAGGACAGGTCCTTGCCGTAGCCCGAGTGCTTGAACCCGCCGTGGGGCATCTCGGCGACGATCGGGATGTGCGTGTTGATCCACACGCAGCCGAAGTCGAGGGCCTTGGCCATGCGCATGGCCCGGCCGTGGTTCTGGGTCCACACGCTGGAGGCCAGCCCGTAGCGGACGCCGTTGGCCCAGGTGACGGCCTCGTCCTCGTCGCTGAAGCGCTGGACGGTGATGGCCGGACCGAAGAGCTCCTCCTGGATCACCTCGTCGTCCTGGCGGAGGCCGGCGATCACCGAGGGGGCGAAGCAGTAGCCACGGTCGCCGACCGGCGCGCCGCCGGTCAGGACCTCGGCGTGGCTGGGCAGGCGGTCGAAGAACCCGCCCAGGCGCTCGAGCTGGGAGGCGCTGTTGAGCGGGCCGTAGTCGGCGTCGGCCACGTCGGTGCCGCCCACCGTCTGGGCCCGGGCCTGGTCGACCAGGGCCGACACGAAGTCGTCGTAGATCCCCGGTGCGGCCAGCACCCGGGTGGCGGCGGTGCAGTCCTGGCCGGCGTTGAAGTAGCCGGCGATGGCGATGCCCTCGGCGGCCGCCTCGAGGTCGGCGTCGTCGAACACGACGACCGGGGCCTTGCCGCCCAGCTCCAGGTGGACGCGCTTCACGTCATGGGAGGCGGACTCGGCAACCTGCATCCCGGCCCGCACGCTGCCGGTGATCGAGACCATGGCCGGCGTCGGGTGCTCGACCAGCAGGCGGCCGGTGTCGCGGTCGCCGCAGACGACGTTGAAGACGCCGTCGGGCAGGAACTCGGCGAGGATCTCGGCCATCAGCAGGGTCGAGGCCGGCGTGGTGTCGGAGGGCTTCAGCACCATGGCGTTGCCGGCGGCGATGGCCGGCGCCCACTTCCACACGGCCATCATGGCCGGGTAGTTCCACGGGGTGACCGCCGCGCACACGCCGATCGGCTCGCGACGGATCATCGAGGTGTGGTCGGCCAGGTACTCGCCGGCCGAGAGGCCCTCGAGGTGCCGGGCGGCCCCGGCGAAGAAGCGGATCTGGTCCGCCATCGGCGGGATCTCCTCCGACAGGGTGACGGCGAGGGGCTTGCCGGTGTTGGCGCTCTCCACGGCGACGAGCTCCTCGGCCCGGGCCTCGATGGCGTCGGCGATGCGGAAGAGGGCCAGGCTGCGCTCCGACGGGGTGGCGTCGCGCCAGGTCGGGAAGGCGGCGGCCGCGGCGGCCATCGCCGCGTCCACGTCCTCGGCGCCCGACACCGGGGCCTCGAAATTGGGCTCGCCCGTGCTCGGGTCCAGCAGCGTGGTCGTCGTGCCGGACTTCGGCCCGATGTAGGAGCCGCCGATGAAGTTCGACAGGCTGGTGGTGCTCACGGAATCTCCCCCGATCGTGACGGCGTGCGTCCTGGCCCCGGGGCGGAACGGGCAGGCCAACGCCCCGGTCGGGTGTCATCGTGGCCCAACTCTGCGCCTCTGACAAGTGATTTCCGAAAACTCTGTGTTAACAGCTACGGAATCCGCTTGTTTTTGTCGGAAAATCCACGTTAACTGTGCATTAACTGCTAGAACAGAATTCGTATGAGCCCGCACACCCTCCCCCTCCCCACCGGCAGCGCCACCGCACCCGGGCCGTCGTCGCCCCGCACCGGGACCGGCGGACGATGACCGTCCCGTCGACCAACGGGGCCGCCGCCGGCCTGCTCGACGATGTCAACAAGGCCATCGTCGAGCAGCTGCAGCAGGACGGCCGCCGCACCTACGGCTCGATCGCCGAGGCGGTCGGCCTGTCCGAGGCCGCGGTGCGCCAGCGGGTGCAGAAGATGCGCGACGCCGGGATCATGCAGATCGTGGCCGTGACCGATCCGCTGCAGATCGGCTTCCGCAGCCAGGCCATGGTGGGAATCCGGGCCGACGGCGACGCCCGCGACGTGGCCGACCGGCTCGCCGCCGTCGAGGACATCGACTACGTGGTGATGGTGGCCGGCGAGTACGACATCCTCGTCGAGCTGGTGTGCGAGGACGAGGACCGGCTGCTCGACCTCCTCAATGGCGTGATCCGCCAGATCCCGGGGGTCCGGGAGACCGAGCTGTTCATGTACCTGAAGTTGAAGAAGCAGACCTACACATGGGGGACCCGATGACCGAGTACTCGAACGAACGACTCCAGGAGAGTGCCCACCGGCACCTCTGGATGCACTTCACGCGCCTGTCCGACGACATCACCCAGGAGATCCCCGTCATCACCCACGGCGAGGGCGCCTGGGTCTACGACCAGCACGGCAAGCGGTACCTCGACGGTCTGTCCGGCCTGTTCACGAGCCAGCTCGGCCACGGCCGCATGGAGCTGGTGCAGGCGGGCGCCGAGCAGGCCGCCAAGCTGGCCTACTTCCCGGTGTGGAGCTACGCCCACCCGAAGGCCGTCGAGCTGGCCGAGAAGATCGCCGAGCTCACGCCGGGCGACCTCAACCGCATCTTCTTCACGACGGGTGGGTCCGAGGCCGTCGAGTCGGCCTGGAAGCTGGCCCGGCAGTACTTCAAGCTGATCGGCCAACCCCAGCGCACCAAGGTCATCAGCCGGAGCATCGCCTACCACGGGGCCACCATGGGCGCCCTGTCGATCACCGGCGTCACCGAGATCAGGACCCCCTTCGAGCCGCTGGTGCCCGGTGCCTTCAAGGTCCCGAATACCAACTTCTACCGCGCGCCCTACTTCCAGGACGACGAGGAGGCCTTCGGGCGGTGGGCCGCCGACGCCATCGAGCAGGCCATCGAGGCCGAGGACCCCGAGACGGTGGCCGCCGTGTTCCTGGAGCCGGTGCAGAACGCCGGCGGCTGCTTTCCGCCGCCGCCCGGCTACTTCCAGCGGGTGCGCGAGATCTGCGACCGGCACGGCGTCCTGCTCGTCTCCGACGAGGTCATCTGCGCCTGGGGCCGCCTCGGCCACTTCTTCGGCGCCGAGCGCTACGACTACCAGCCGGACATGATCACCATGGCCAAAGGCCTGACCAGCGGCTACGCGCCGCTCGGCGCGCTGGCCGTCAGCGACCGGGTCATCGAGCCGTTCCTCGCCGGGGCCAGCTTCCTGCACGGCATCACCTTCGCCGGGCACCCGGTGTCCACGGCGGTGGCCCTGGCCAACATCGACGTGTTCGAGAAGGAGGGCATCAACGACAACGTGCGCGAGCACGAGGCCGAGTTCCGGGCCTCCCTCGACACGCTGCGCGATCTGCCGATCGTGGGCGACGTCCGCGGGGCCGGTTACTTCTACGGCATCGAGATGGTCAAGGACAAGGACACCAAGGCGACGTTCAGCGACGACGAGGCCGAGCGCCTGCTGCGCGGCTTCCTGTCCCACGCCCTCTACGAGTCCGGGCTCATCTGCCGGGCCGACGACCGGGGCGACCCCGTCATCCAGCTCGCCCCGCCGCTCATCTGCGGGCCCGAGGAGTTCGAGTACATCACCGCCCGCCTGCGGGACGTCCTGACCGAGGCGTGGAAGCAGATCTGACCCCACAGTCGGGCGAGCGCTACCGGGCGCTCTCCCTCTGGTGGGACGGAATCCCCGGAGCGCTGACCGTCCGGGACGCCCTGCCCGGCGACCTCGAGGTCGACGTGGCCATCGTCGGCGGCGGGCTCACCGGGCTGTGGACGGCGTACTACCTGAGCGTGGCCGACCCGGGCCTGCGGATCGCCGTGCTCGAGCGGGACGTGGCCGGCTTCGGCGCGTCGGGCCGGAACGGCGGCTGGTGCTCGGCCCTGTTCAGCGTGTCCGAGACCACCCTCGACCGGGCCTCGGGCCCCGGCTCGGGTACCGCCCAGCGTCTGGCCATGGAGGAGACGGTGCGCGAAGTCGGGCGCGTGGTCGGGGCCGAGGACATCGAGTGCGGCTTCCACCGCGGCGGCACCGTGGTGCTCGCCCGCACGCCGGCGCAGCTCCGGCGGACCCACCACGAGGTGGCCGAGGCGCGGTCGCGGGGCATCGGCGAGGAGGACCTCCGTTTCCTCCCACCCGCCGAGGCACGCGAGCGGGTGGGCGCCACCGGGGTGCTGGGCGGGACCTACACGCCGCACTGTGCCGCCGTCGACCCGGCCCGCCTGGTGCGGGGCCTGGCCTCGGCGGTCGAGGCCCGGGGCGTCGCGCTCTACGAGCGGACCACCGTGCGCGCCATCGCCCCCGGCCTGGTCACGACCGACCGGGGCACGGTGCGGGCCGGCACCGTGGTGCGGGCCACCGAGGGCTACACCCGCACCCTCGCCGGGCACGAACGCGACCTCGTGCCCGTCTACTCGCTGATGATCGCCACCGAGCCCTTGCCCGACTCGTTCTGGGACGGTGCCGGCCTGGCCGGCCGCGAGACGTTCGCCGACCACCGCCACCTCGTCATCTACGGCCAGCGGACCGAGGACGGCCGCATGGCCTTCGGCGGCCGCGGGGCCCCCTACCACTTCGGCTCGGCCATCCACCCCGGCTTCGACCGCGACACCGGCGTCCACGAGGCGCTGCGACGCACCCTGGTCGAGCTGTTCCCCGCCCTGGCCGACGCCGCCGTGACCCACGCCTGGGGCGGCCCGCTCGGCATCTCGCGGGACTGGTTCTCCTCGGTCGGCATCGACGGGGCGACGCGGCTGGCCTGGGCCGGTGGCTACGTCGGCGACGGACTGTCGACCACGAACCTGGCCGGTCGCACGCTGCGTGACCTCATCCTCGGCGAGTCCACCGACCTGACGGCCCTGCCGTGGGTCAACCACCGCTCGCGCCGGTGGGAGCCCGAGCCCTTCCGCTACGTCGGCATCAACGCCGGGCTCCGCCTGGCCGGGGCCGCCGACCGGGCCGAGGACAGGAAGGGCCGGGCAACCTGGCATGCCACGGCCCTCGACCGGCTGGTCGGAGGCTGATCGCCGCGTCAGGCCTTGCCCGGCCGGGTGATCCGGGGGTTGATGATGCCCTGGGCGGCCAGTGAACCCGACGTGCCCCCGCCGGGCCCCCGCAGCAGATAGGCCATCCCGACGGCCAGCACCGCCCCGACCAGCGGTCCGGCCAGGTAGACCCACCACGAGGTGAAGTCGGCCGACACGAGGTCCGGACCGAACGTGCGCACCGGGTTCATCGAAGCCCCGGAGATGGGACTGGCCCACAGCCCGGCCAGGGCGATGTAGCCGCCCACGCCGAGCGCACCGAAGAGGCCGACCTGCTGGGCGCCCGAGGCGGTGCCCAGGATCACGCTGACCAGGCCGAGGGTCAGGACCGCCTCCATCAGGAACGCCGCGGTCGGCGTGTGGCCGGCGGCCGGGTAGTCCGAGCCGTAGCGGGCCGACACGTTCACCACCGACTGGAGGAACCACGCGGCCACCACCGCCCCGGCCAGCTGGGCCACGACGTAGGCCGGCACCCGCCGCCAGGGGAAGTCGCTGCGCAGCGAGAAGGCGATGGTGATCGCCGGGTTCAGATGGGCGCCGGAGACCTTGCCCATGAACAGGATGATGGACATCACCATCAGGCCCGGGGCGACCACCGCCGCGGCCCGTCCCACCGACCCCGGGATGGAGTGGTCGATCATGGGGCCGCCGGCGGACGCCAGGACGAGGAAGAACGTGCCGAACACCTCGGCGCACAGGCGCCGCCACTCGCGCGACGGGTCCGCGAAGTTGCGGATCATGAGGTCCATGCGCTGCTCGGTGGTGGCCAGCGGCGGGATGGAGTCGGAGTGGCCGGGGGCCTCGGGGTCGGTGAAGTCGCCCCCTCTCGCCATGTCGTCCGTCATCGCCGCACCGGCGCCGACGCTAGCAATGCGTCCGGCCCGCGACGGTGATCACGCCGCCGGGAACCACGGGTGGCCGGTGCGGTGCGGTTACGGGGTGCTGGTGGTGGCCGGTCAGCCGGCGCCGTAGAAGCCGGCACCGAAGGCGTAGACGCCGCCGTCCGCACCCACCAGCCAGTAGCCACCGCCGGTGGCCGGGTCGGCGGTGATCCCGGCGATCGGCGCATCGGGTTGCAGCGGGGCGTCGGGGCCGAGGAAGGCGGCATCACCGTAGGCGTAGACCGCACCGGTACGGGTGACCTCCCACAGGCCCTTGCCGTCGGCGGTGGAGGCTGCTCCGACCACCGGAGCGACCGGCAGGGCGTCGGGCTGGGGACCGAGTGCGGGAGCGCCGAAGGCGGTGACGGCGCCGTCGGCGGCCACCAGCCAGTAGCCGCCCGTCGCCGTGTCGGCGGCCAGGGCCACCGTCGGCGAGGCCTGGACCTGCCCGCCCAGCGAACCCTTGAAGGCGGCGTCGCCGTAGGCGAACACACCGCCGTCGGCGGCGACCTCCCAGTAGCCGAGTCCGTCGGCCGTCGGGACGAGGTCGACGATGGGCGAGTCGAGCGGGAGATCGGAGGCGGCACCCTCGAAGGGGGCGGCGCCGAAGGCGAACACGCCACCGTCGGCGGCGACCTCCCAGTAGCCGTCGCCCTTGGGATCGGCCACGATCTTCACGATCGGGGCGGCGAGCGCGAGACCGGCGGTCGACCCGAGGTTGGCGGCCGATCCGTGGGTGGACACCGCACCGGTGGCGGTGGCCAGCCAGTAGCCGGTGCCGTCAGCGGTCGAGGCCAACGAGATGACCGGGCCGACCAGGGTGCCGAGTGGCGTGTAGTCGTTGAACGGGATGGCCGAGACCTCGTTGGAGGCGGCCGACGAGGCCCCGTCCACCCGGCCGCGGACGGTGAAGTAGTAGGTCCGCCCGGCGGTCAGCCCGGTGACCAGGTAGGAGTTCCCGACCACCGGGCTCGCGCCGTTGAGCGGGATGGGGTACTCCATGCCGGGGGCGAGGCCCACGTAGACGTCGTAGCCGGTGGCCGTCGAGCCGGCCGGGGGCTTCCACGTGACCAGGGCCGAGGCGACGAAGGCCTCCGCACCGGTGGCGAGTGGGGCCGGCGGCGGCGTGGCCGGGGCGACCAGGTTGTCGACCGGGTCGGTGGGGGCGAGGGGTGTGGTGGCGGGAGGCGCCGGCGTCGGAGCCGGTGTCGGAGCGGGAGGTGCCGCTGCCGGAGCCGCTGCCGGAGCCGGCGCCGGCGCCGGAGCGGCCGGTGCCGCCACGGCGGCCCGGGCGGCGCCCGCGGCTGCGGGCTTCGGCAGGAGGGGCGTGATGAACGGGTCGGCACCCGATGACGAGTTCGGCGTGGTCGTGGCCTTGAGCGCCCCGTCGTCACGGCGACGGTGGCCCTTGCGGCCCCGACGGTCCGTGCCACCGACCAGGAAGGGGTCGGCTCCCGAGGAGCCGGCGACGGTGGTCGTGGACGGCACCCCCGAGGCGATGACCGACGACGGGTCGGTGGTGGACGAGGTCGGCGGCACCGTGTACTGCGACGACGAGGTGCCCTGGTCGGCGGTCTGGCTGGAGGCCGCGTTGGCCGACGGGGAGGAGGGGATGGCGGCGGGCACGCCGACGGCGACCGCGGCGACCGCGGCGACGGTGCCGGCCAGCATGGCCTTGGAGCGGCCGTCGGGCAGCGGGGCGTCGCCCATGAGCCATTGGCTCCACTGCTTCATGGCCTGCAGCCAGCTGTTCATCGCCGAGCCCCTTCGTACGTCGGAACCCCCACCAGGCGATGGTGACGGCCCCTCGTCCGCGGCTCCGGGCGCGACGTCGGGTCACCCCCGTGCGCCCTGCCCGATCCGCAGACCTCTGACCCCTTCACACTACCCGACGGGGTCCGCTTGGACACGGGCGATCGGGGCGACGTCCCCGGTGGTGCCGACATGGCCTCTGACCAGCGACGACGCCCCCGCTCATGGCGCGGTCCGCGTCGTCCTACGCTCGTGCGACGGTGCATCGGGCGCCGGGGGGACGACAGGGGGACGAGATGGCCATCAGGGTGATCCAGTGGGCGACGGGCGGTGTCGGGCGGGCGGCCGTGGCGGGCATCGTGGCCCACCCCGACCTCGAGCTGGTGGGGTGCTGGGTCCACAGCCCGGACAAGGTCGGCGTCGATGTCGGCGAGCTGTGCGGCATCGCCCCGACCGGCGTCGCCGCCACCGACGACGTCGATGCGCTGTTGGAGCTCGGGGCCGACTGCGTCGTCTACGCGCCCATCATGGCCGACCCGGGCACGGTGGCCCGGATCCTGGCCTCGGGTGCCAACGTGGTGACGCCGCTCAACTGGTTCTTTCCCGAGGGGAGGGACGAGTCGGCCATCGAGGCCGCCTGCCTGGCCGGGGGCAGTTCGGTGCACGGGACCGGCATCCACCCCGGTGGCATCACCGAGCGGTTCCCGCTGATGGTGTCGGCGCTGTCGCAGTCGATCACCCATGTGCGGGCCGAGGAGTTCTCCGACATCCGCACCTACGACGCTCCCGGTGTCGTCGGCGACATCATGCTGTTCGGTAAGACCCCCGAGGAGGCGGCGGCATCGATGATGCCGACCATCCTCGGCGACGGCTTCGGCCAGTCGATCCGCATGGTCGGCCACGCCCTCGGGTTCGCCCTCGACCCGGGTGTCCGGATCTCCCACGAGGTGGCGCTGGCCACCGCGCCCATCGACTCCCCCATCGGCCCCATCGCCCCCGGCCGCATCGCCGCCCAGAAGTTCCGGTGGGTGGCCACCGTGCGAGACGAGCCGGTCATCACCGTCGCCACCAACTGGTTCATGGGCCAGGAGCACCTCGATCCGGCGTGGGGGTTCGGACCCGAGGGTGAGCGGTTCGAGGTCGAGGTCACCGGCGACCCGCCGGCCAGGGTGACGTTCCGGGGCTGGCATCCCGACTCGGTCGCCGCCGGCCTGCTCCGCAATCCGGGCGTGGTGGCCACGGCCACCCACTGCGTGAGCGCCGTGCCGTCGGTGGTGGCCGCGCCCCCCGGCATCCGTACCTACCTCGACCTCCCGGCCTATGCGGGCCGGGCCGCGGCCCACCTGCGCTGAGCCGCCACGGCGTCCCCACACCCACGGTCGACCGCTGCCGATAGGGTCGGGCGCCATGGAGATCGGGATCGCCCTACCCACCATGGCCACGGGGTTCACACGGAGCACGTTCGTCGACTGGTGCCGCGGCATCGACGAGGGCCCGTACTCGAGTGTCTCGGCCGGCGAGCGGATCACCTTCCACAACCCCGAACTGCTGGTCACCACGGCGGCCGCCGCCGCGCTGACCGAGCGGGTCCGGCTGGTCACCAACATCGCCGTGGTGCCACTGCACCGGCCGGCACTGCTGGCCAAGCAGCTCGCCACCCTCGACGTCCTGGCCGTGGGCCGCCTCGTCGTCGGGGTCGGGGTCGGCGGCCGCGCCCAGGACTACCGCGCCCTCGGGGTGCCCTTCGAGGCCCGCCACGAGCGGCTCGACGACGGCGTGGCCGAGCTGGTGCGACTGTGGTCGGGCGGGCCCGGCTACGAGGGAGGCTCCCCCGTGGGCCCGGCCCCGCCGACGCCGGGCGGTCCGCCCCTGCTGGCCGCGGCCATGGGGCCCCGCTCGATGGCCCGGGCCGCCCGGTGGGCCACCGGCGTCACCGGCTTCTCCATCGGTGCCGACCCCGGCGAGATCGCCCGCGGCAACGCCATGGCCGTGGACGCCTGGGAGTCCGCCGGACGCGAGCAGCGTCCCCGCCTGGTGAGCGGCTCGTTCTACCTGCTGGGCGGTCCCGACGCCGACGCCGAGCTCAAGCGGTTCGCCCGCGCCTACCTGGCCGTGTTCGGCGAGCGGGCGGCCGATGCGCTGGCCGGGCTCGTCGGGATCAGCAGCCCGGCCCGGCTGCTCGACGCCCTGGCCGCGGCCGAGGCGGCCGGCTGCGACGAGTTCATCCTGGTGCCCGGCACCGTCGACGTCGACTGCCTCGAGCGCACCACGGCGGCGTTGGCCGGCTGAGCACGGTCCCCCGGCCCCCGGGCCGGCTCCCGTCCGCCGCGCCGTCCCGGGCGCAGCACCGCGTCAGATCGAGAAGTCCTCGCCCTTCCAGACGCCGGACTCGTCGGGGCGGATCTCGGGGACCCGCACCCGCTCCCCCGCCGGGTGCCCGTCGGCGTCGTGCTCGAGGGCGTCGACCTGGCGCTGCAGTGCGGCGAGCGTGACCCCCACGAGGTCGGGCAGCAGGCCGTCGTCCACGTCCACCACCGCCGAGTCGCTGCGCGGCCGGCTCCGGGCGATCACCTGGCCGGGAACGCCCACCACGACCGAGTCGGGGGGGACGTCGCGGACGACCACGGCGTTCGCCCCGATGCGGCTGCCCGAGCCCACCGTGACGGGCCCGAGCACCTTCGCACCGGCGCCGATGGTCACCCGGTCCCCCACCGTGGGGTGGCGCTTGCCGGGCTCGAGGCTGGTGCCGCCCAGGGTCACTCCCTGGTAGAGGGTGACGTCGTCACCGACGACCGCGGTCTCGCCGATGACCACGCCCAGCGCATGGTCGATGAAGAGCCCCTGACCGATGACGGCGCCCGGGTGGATGTCGACCGCCGTCCAGGCCCGCACCACGGCCGACACGAATCGCCCGGTCAGGTGGTGGCCGTCGTGCCACAACCGGTGGGCCAGGCGGTGACCCCAGACGGCGTGCAGTCCGGGGTAGCAGAGCACCACCTCGGCGTCCGAGCGCGCCGCCGGGTCACGCTTGCGGACCGCCGCCACGTCCCGGACGAGTGTGGCCAGCACGGTCAGTCCCCGAGGCCCTCGAACAGGGCGGTGCTGAGGTAGCGCTCCCCGAAGGACGGGATGACGACCACGACGAGCTTGCCCGCGTTCTCGGGACGGGAGGCCACCTGCACGGCGGCCCAGGTGGCCGCGCCCGAGGAGATCCCGACCAGCAGACCCTCCTCGCGGGCCATGCGGCGGGCGGTGTCGAAGGCGTCCGCGTTCTCGACGGTGATGATCTCGTCGTAGACGTGGGTGTCGAGGATGGCCGGCACGAAGCCGGCCCCGATGCCCTGGATCGGGTGGGGCCCCTTCGGCCCGCCGGACAGGACCGGCGACGCGGCCGGCTCGACGGCCACCACCTGCACACCCGGTCTGCGCTCCTTCAGGACGTGCCCGACCCCGGTGATCGTCCCGCCGGTCCCGACTCCGGCCACCAGGATGTCCACCTCGCCGTCGGTGTCGGACCAGATCTCCTCGGCCGTCGTGGTGGCGTGGATCGCCGGGTTGGCCGGGTTCTCGAACTGCTGGGGCATGTAGAAGTCGCCGTCGCCCTTGGCGATCTCGGTGGCCCTGTCGATGGCGCCGGCCATGCCGTCGGGGCCGGGGGTGAGGACGAGCTCGGCGCCGTAGCCGCGCAACAGCATCCGTCGCTCCTCGCTCATCGTCTCGGGCATGGTGAAGATGCACCGGTAGCCCCGGGCCGCACAGACCATGGCCAGGGCGATGCCCGTGTTCCCGCTGGTCGGCTCCACCACGGTGGTGCCCGGCCGGAGGAGTCCGGCCGCCTCGGCGGCGTCGACCATCGAGACGGCGATGCGGTCCTTCACGCTGCCCGCCGGATTGAAGAACTCGAGCTTGGCGGCGATCCGGGCGCCGGCCCCGTCGGGGACGTGCCGGAGGGAGACCAACGGTGTCCCCCCGATCAGCTGGGTGATGTCGTCCGCGATCCGCATGTCGGGTTCCTTCCGCCTGCTGGCCGGTCGACCGTCGACCCGACGCCGGTGATTCCTGACCCAACGTATCGGGAGCCGGGCGCCGACGGCGCACGGTGGGCGGGCGTGGGCGGGCGGCCAGCCCGGGATCGGGCCCGGCTCAGCTGCGGATCCGCCACTGCATCCGGCGCATCTGGCTGCGCAGGATGAGGCCCCGCAGGTGGCGGTCCTCCACCACCAGGTAGTCGAGCAGCCGCTCGTAGTGGCCCGGCTGGGGCACCTGCATGTCGTGCATCCACAGCAGCACCTCGGAGGTGCTGACCCGCAGCTCGCGGCGTGGCCGTGTCGGTGTCGTGCCGGCGGACCCGCATGGCTTCGTCGAGCCTGTCGCCCAACGTCTGTGGCATCACGGCTGTGCGGACTCCCCGGATTGCTCGAGCTCCCGCCGGCCGGAGGCGGGCCGACGGACGAGGGCGAACCTTGCGGAACGGCGGGATCGACTGCTGGCGCACGCTCCCCCCCGGAGGGCCCGGGAGCGCCTGCACCGACGGTGAGCTTACGTGCAGGCGCAACCGGACGGGTGGAGCAGGTCGGCCCGGATGGTGGGTGCCGTCGCGTAACCTGCGGTCCGGACCAGCGCGAGGAGCGATGCCATGCCGTCGACGACCGGGACGACCCTGCGCGACCGCCGCCTCGAGGTGGTCCGCCGGCACATGGCGTCGGAGAACGAACTCGACTTCGCCACCACGCTGGCCACGTTCGACCATCCCCGTTACGAGCTCGTCGCAACCGGGCAGGTCTTCGACGGCGCCGACGCGGTGACCGGGTACTACCGCACGTCCCGGGCGGCCTTTCCCGACCAGCGCAACGAGAACGTGGTCCTCACCTACGCCGAGGACGCCGTGGTGGCCGAGTTCGACCTGCTCGGCACCCACCTGGGCGAGCTCGCCGGGCTGCCGCCCACCGGGCGTTCGTTCCGGTGCCGGATGTGCGCCCTGTTCCTCTTCGCACCGGGCGGCGAGGGCGTCGTCGGCGAGCGGGTCTACTTCGACCAGGGGACGATCCTGCGCCAGCTCACGGCCGCCGACGGTGCCGCGCCGTGATCACGCGGTGAAGGCGAAGATGCACATCTGGGTGGCGTAGGCGACGAGGCGGGGAGGGTCCCCGCCGTCGGCACCGCAGTCCCACAGCGCCATGTCGAGCGACGCGTAGCCGTCACCGGCGTGGCGGGCCCGGTTGTGGGCGAGTCCCCACTCGGACCGGCAGGCGTCGAGGAGGTGGACGGTCAGGTCGACGCTCGGCCCGAACCAGCCACGCCGGTGCCCGGGGCCGACCTTCTCGGCCACTGCCCCGGGCATGGAGTCGGCGCACACCACCAGGGCCAGCGGGTCGAGGACACCGTCGGCGTCCATGGGCGGGTCGTCGAGCCGGTACCACGTGCCGTGCTCGGCCCGGTCCGGCTCGTAGTCCTCCCAGGGTGCGTGGCCGAGCGCGCCCCGGCCCTCGAGGCGTTCGGACCAGAACGGGGTCGGGGGAAAGCCGTCGGCGCCCGGGGGGAGCGGGTCGCGGAACGATCGGGCCCGGCCGAGCGGCAGCACCCCTGCGGGCGGCTCCAGGTCGGTGAAGTCGAAGCCGCGGCGGGGACCACCGAACACCGCCGTCGTCAGGTGTCCGTGGGTCGCGCCGGGGTTGCGCACCTCGGCCCGGGCATGGGACATCGACCGGCCGCGCCGCAGCACCTCCACGTCGACCTCCACCGGCCCGTCGGCGACCGGCGCCACGAAGGTGGTGTGGAGCAGCCGCAGCGGCGGGGCGTCGTCGCCCAGTTCGGTGGCCATGGCCCGGGCGGCCAGTGCGGTCACCACGCCCCCCTGGGGGAGGGGCTGCAGATTCCACGAGGCATCCACCAGGCCGGTGTACCGGCCGGGCTCGGCGGTCGGTTCCGGGTGCGTGACACGGGCGAACGGGTTCGGCATCGAGGCACCCTGGCGGACCGGCTCGGTGCTGTCAACCGGCACCGAGCTGTCGCCCGGGGATCAGTCCCCGCGGTCCCCGAGGGCGGACAGCAGGGCCGTGGCGTGCCCGGCCGGCAGCCCCTGGACGAAGCAGGCCAGCGCGGCGTCCGGGTCGCGGGTGGCGTCCAGCGCCTCGCGCATGAGCAGTGCGGTGTGCACCGCCCGGGTGTTGGTCGCCGAGTAGTGGATGACCCGGCCGTCCTGGCGCCGGTCGAGCAGCTCCTTGGTGACGAGCCGGTCGAGCACCGTGGACAGCGTGGTGTAGGCGTACTCGGGGAAGGCGTCGGCCACCTCGCGTCCGGTCCGCTCCCGCCCCGGCTCCTCCCACAGCACGTCCATCACCCGCCGCTCGAGCGTGCCCAGGCGCAGGACGCCGCACTTGCACGTCGGGCCGCAGTGGCAGTCGACGCACGTGCACTTCGGGTTCGGGCAGGGCGTCGACACGCCGGCGGAACCTCCCGTCGGGCTCACGGGATGATCCGGTCGACGGTGAAGGAGCTCGTGCTCCCGTGGAGGGTGGTGATGATCCGGAAGCGCCAGGAACCCGAGGACAGGACGACCACGGCGATGTAGTGACCGGCGCTGTAGCGGTACTGGCGGAAGGGCCGGTAGGGACCGCCGGCGTGCGAGCCGATCAGCCTCGAGGTGATCGCGTCCGCGTCGGGACCGGTGAGGAACAGGTGGGCCTGGTTGACCCCGGCGCGACCGGGGTCGAGGTAGAACTGGGCCGAGTCGCCGTGGGGCAGGGCGACCGTCGAGATGGTCGGAAGCTCGGGGAGGAACGACTGGCCCCGGGCCGGCGAGATGATCTGCGAGACGCCGGTCAGCGCGGCGAAGAGGACCACGGGCAGGAGGACCGACACCACGATGCTGCGGCGGCCGCGGGTGGCCATCGGCGAGCGCACCGACTCGAGGCCGGAACGGCCGAGCCGGGTGAGGCGCAGGCTGTTCAGGACCACGAGGATGCTGGACAGGCCCATGGCCACGGCGGCGACGAGCGGATCGAGCAGGCCGAAGGCGGCGAGCGGCAGGGCGGAGAGGTTGTACCCGGCGGCCCAGCCGAAGTTCTGCAGGATGATGGTGTACGTCGAGCCGGCGATGCCGATGGCCGCCGGCACCCCCCACAGGTCGGAGCCGACCAGCGTCACGTCGCTGTTGGCCACGGCGACGTGGGACCCACTGCCGATGGCGCACCCGACATCGGCCGCACTGAGCGCCGGTGCGTCGTTGACGCCGTCGCCCACCATGACGGTGGCGCGGCCGGCGGCCCGCAGCGCGCCGATGGCCGCGAGCTTGCCGTCGGGGTGGAGCCCACCCTCGGCATCGGCGATCCCGAGCTGTCCGGCCACCGTGGCGACCGCCCCGGCGGCGTCACCGCTCAGGATCGTCGTCGACAGTCCCGACTGTTGCAGGCGGGCGACCACGTCGACGGCCTCGGGCCGCAGCGGGGTGGTGACCGCCACAGCACCCGACCACCGCGTCGTCGCGCTCGACCAGCACCACCGTCTCACCCCGGGCGAGTCGGTCCTCCATGGCCGCCTCCAGCCCTTCGGGCAGTGCGACGCCGTCGGGGCGCCGCACCCGCACCGTCGCCCCGTCGACCGTCCCCGTGACGCCCACACCGGGAGTGGCCTGGACATCCGTCGCCCGGAAGCGGCCGCTGCCGGCCTGGCGGATGGCCGTGGCGACGGGGTGGTCGCTTTCGGCCTCGACGGCGGCGGCCAGCTCGAGCACATCGGAGATGGTCGTGCCTGCCGCGGCGGTGACGTCGCTGACCGTCGCCGAGCGCTCGGTCAGCGTGCCCGTCTTGTCGAAGACGACGGTGTCGACGTGGGCGAGGCGCTCGAGGGCGTCGCCACTCCGGATGAAGATGCCCAGGGCCGAGGCCCGTCCCGACCCGGCCATCATGGCCACCGGTGCGGCCAGACCCATGGCACACGGACACGCCACCAGCAGCAGGGCGACCCCGCTCAGGATGGCGGTGTCGAGGTTGCCCACGACGAGCCACCAGATCAGGAAGGTGAGGAACGAGGCCCCGAGCACGGCGGGAACGAAGACCTCGCTGATGCGGTCGGCCACCGCCTGGATGGGCGGCTTGTCCCGCTGGGCCTCGTCGACCAGGCGCTGCAGGCGGGCCAGCACGGACTCCGAGGCGATGGCGTCGACCCTCGTCACCAGCACGCCGTTGCCGTTGAGCGTCCCGCCCGTCACGGTGTCCCCCGGGGACTTCTCGACGGGTAGGGGCTCGCCCGTCAGCATCGACTCGTCGACCGAGGAGTAGCCGGCCACGATGGTGGCGTCCAACGGCACGGACTCGCCGACCCGGACCCGCACGAGCGCACCGACGGGCACGCTCTCGGGGGCGACCAGCTCGCCCGCCTCGTCCTCGGGGCCGCGCACGACCCGGGCCCAGGGCGGCCGCAGGGACAGCAGCGAGTGCAGGGCGTCCGCGGCCTGGGCCCGAGCCCTCGTCTCGACGGCTCTGCCGGTGGCCAGGATGGACACGATGACCGGCGCCATGACCCCGTGCAGCCGGGCGGCGAAGGCCCCGCTGCCGCTACCGAGGTGGATGTGGCGACCGCCCAGGGCGATCGTCTCGACGGCGATGACGGCAAGGGCGGCCAGCGTGCCGAGAGCGATCAGGGTGTCCATGTTGGTGGCGCCGTGGCGCAGCAGCCGGGCGGCATTGCGCAGGAACGGCCACCCGCCCACCAACTCGACGGCTACAGCCAGTGCGAGGACGACCCAGCCGGCCGTCGCGTCCTCGGACGCGGCGAGCGCCACGACCAGCGCGATGATGGCCAGGGGCCAGGAGATGGCCACCCGCAGGCCCCAGTGCTCGTCCCCGGCGTCGGACGACGAGTCCTCGTCGGTGGCGGGGGCCGCCGTGTACCCGGTGGCGTCGACCACCGAGCACAGGTCGCCGGGCCCGGTGCGCTCGGGGTCGTAGGTGACGAACGCCCTCGTGGTGGCCAGGTTGACGGCGGCCGAGGCGACGCCCTCGTGGCGACCGAGCGCCCGCTGGATCCGGGTCGAGCACGCACTGCAGTGCATCCCGCCGATGGCCAGTTCGAGGGTCTCGAGGTGGTGCTCGTCGTCGGTCAGCGTGCCACCCGGGACGCCGGTCACCCCGAGGTCGCTGGACACGGTCAGGTGGTCTCGAGCACGGTCGCCTCGTAGCCGACGGCGCCGACCAGGCCGCACAGGTCGTCGGTGCCCAGCTGGCTACCGTCGAACCGCACCACGGCGCGTGCCGCGTCGAGGTCGACCGAGGCGTCGAGGACACCGGGCTGCTCGACGAGGGTCTCCTCGATCAACGCGGAGCACGAGCCGCAGTGCATGCCCTCGATGGACAGGCTGGCGGTCGTCACCCCGGCACCGCCGGCATCCGTATCGTCGATGGAGATCATGCTCCGAGCATACGGCGCGTCGGCTCGCCCGGTGCCGTCACCTCGGCGTCGCGGCGCTGGAACCCGGGTGTCGGGACCCGCCCACCTCAGATCATCAGGATCAGCATCAGCCCCATGGCCACGCACATCGCGGCGTGGCTGGCGTCCTCCAGCCACGGGACGGCCACCAGCCGGTCGACGGCCCCGACGGGTGTGGCCCGGGCGGCCGACGCGGCGTCGCCGTCGACGGCCCCCACGAGGGCGTACTCGGGCACGTGGGTCCCGTGGTGGGCGGCGCCCTTGTGGGGCGAGGCGAGGGTGAAGATGGCCGAGGCGAAGAGGGCGAACGCCAACAACAGCGAGAGGCCCGGATCGAGGTGGGAGCCACCGGCGGCGCCCGACATCGCCATGGCCGGCGCCGAGCCGGAGGACGTGGCGCCGGGGAAGGCGTACATCAACAGCATGGCGAAGCTCATGAGGGCGTGGACGGCGTAGTGCGGCAGGTGGACGCCGAACTGCGCCAGCGACTGGAAGCTCCGCACGACGAACCAGACCATCAGCACGAAGAAGATGAACTCCCAGGCCCAGGTCGGACCGAAGGCCCAGTCGACGATGAACATGCCGGCCATGCCCACCCCCATGGCGACGTGGGCGATGTCGACGTCCCAACCCGACGGGCGCCGTTCCTTGACCGAGACGAACAGGAGGGTGAGGCAGTAGGCGGCCACGGCCAGCATGAGGACGGCGAACAGGTAGTACAGCCAGGACGGGGTGCCGGTCATGATGCAGAGACCTCCTCGGGCCGGATCGCGGTCCCCGCGCCGACCCGCCCGTCGGACCGCCCGGGGTGGTGAGCGGCCAGTAGATCATCGCCAGCAGGATCACCAGCAGGCCGCTGTTCGGGTCGGTGGCGCCCCCGGCCAGGATGCCGCCGCAGTTCTGGACGGCCACCCAGATGACGGCGAACACCACCATGGCCAGCACCAGGGTGAACCGGGTGGCCCGGGACGGCAGGTAGACGCCGACGGCCACGACCGCGCAGATCACGGCGAGACCGATGGCCGCCGACGTGCCGTGGTGGAGGAAGAACGCCTCGGTCGAGCGGTCGAGATGGGCCAGCCAGCCCGGCTGCCCGCTGTCCAGGCCGGCCACCAGGTCGTGCAGCGCCTGCGGCTGGCGACCGGAGCCGACCAGGCAGAGGACCGTCAACAGGCCCCAGGTGACGGCCCAGACGGCCTTGGCCGCCCGGACCCCGATCGTACGGGCGGCCACGAAGGGCTGGTCCGGTCCCTCGCCCGGCCAGAGCAGCACGGCCAGCAGTGCGTAGAAGAGGACCCCGCCCGGGCCGCCACCGAAGGGGGTGGCGCCGCCGCGCAGGATCCCGCCCAGACCCTCGCCGAACCACCACACGCCGATCGCCCAGACGACGGACAGGGCGAGCGCCGGCTTGAGCGAGCGCTTCCAGACGATGCCGAAGGCGACGAGGAACTGGACCCCGGCGAACAGCCCGTCGGTCAGGACGGGCTGGTGGTAGACGATCGAGCCGTTCCAGGCGATGGTGCGGGCGATCCACCCCGGGTTGCCCGACGCCATGCCGTTCAACATGCCGCTGAACCCGCTGCTGCCCCGCGTGAACATGAACGGCTGCAACTGCAGTACGGCGTCGAGCAGCCACACCGTGGCCAGGACGAGCTGGAACGTGCGCTGCAGGTCCCTCGGCTCGCGTGCCGGGCCCGGCCTCGTCCCGTCGGTCCTCTCGGTCGCCACCGGTGGCCGTTCGGCCGCCACCCCGCGTGCTCGTCATCGGCAGTTCCCCTTCTACAGTCTGTAGTACTACCACCTGTAGGAGTGGCGAACAACCGTCCGACGGTGGTCGGAGAGCCCGGGTCCGGCGACCCCACGGCTCGACCCCGGGTCCTCAGGTCACGGCGCGAGCCACAGATGGGCGGGGAAGAACACACCCTCGTCGTACGCGTAGCCCGCCTGGCCGTCCGGCAGCGTGAGCGTCCGGATCCCCCGCACCCGGTCGACGGCGGCGAAGGGGAAGACGTCCCGGCCGATCCAGGCGTAGGGCAGGTCGACGGCGAGCCGCTCGTCGACCGTCCGGTACGCCTCGACCCGGGTCGCCCGGTCCAGGGTGGAGCGCGCCGTAACGAAGGCGGCCTCGATGGCCGGGTCGTCGTTGCGGGCGAAGTTGAGCCCGACGGTCCCGAGGGGCTCCACGGTGGTGGAGCTGAGCCACGGGTAGTTGAGATCGGGGTTGACCGCGCCGAACTGGGCCGACGGGACGGCCTGGAACTCACCGGTCAGCAGGTCGATGATGACGTCGGCCTGCTGGACGACGGTGATGGTGACGTGGACGCCCGCCTGCTGCCACATCTGCTGCACCACCTGGACGAGCTGGATCGTGCGGGGGTCCGGCGTCGAGCTGATCTCGATCGAGGGCGTGCCGTGCTGGGCCGCGTAGGTGGCCACCAGGGAGGCCGCCCCGGCCGCGTCGTGGGCCGGGTAGCCGGTCGGGCCGTAGAACGGCGAGTCGGGCAGGAAGAGCCCGTCGATCACCTGGACCGACCCGTCGCCGAAGACCTTCTGGATGGCCACCTGGTCCGTGGCCCTGGCCAGCGCCTGTCGGATGCGGAGGTCGTCGGTGGGCGGCCGGGCGCAGTTGAGGAGCATGAAGCCCATGGTCGGTGAACCGATCACCGGCGACGTCTTCGAACAGCGACTGGTAGCCCGGGAGCCCGTCGAAGTGCTGGTAGGTCCGGGGGTCGATGGAGATGAGCGCATCGACCGCGCCCGTCTCGAGCGAGTCCTGCCGCTGGGTGGTGTCGACGATCGGTCGGAACGTGACCTGGTCGAGGTAGGGCAGTCCCGCCTGCCGAGTAGTGCGGGTTGCGGGTGGCCGTGAAGTGGCTGTTGGGCTGCCAGTCCGAGTAGACGAAGGGCCCCGTCCCGACCGGGGTGACCGACGTCGTCGCCGCCGACGGCGTCGACTGGTCGAGGGTGGACTGGGCCACGATGTAGCCGGCCTGGGTGGTCAGCCCGGCGGCGAAGCCGGTGGCGGGGGAGGTGAGCGTGAAGACCGCCGTCATGGCGTCCGGCGTGGAGATCGAGCCGATGCCGGCCACGGCGCCGCCGGTCAGGACGACGAGGCCAGGGCGGCGAAGTTGTTCCTCACCACCGTCGAGGTCAGGGCCGTCCCGTCGTGGAACGTGACACCCGGTCGCAACGTGAGGGTCCAGACGTCGTAGGTGGCGTTGGGGACGAGCGACCGGGCCAGATAGGGCTGGATCGACCCGTCGACGGCCACCGCCATCAGCGGGTCGTAGACGGTGTTGGCGTACAGCAGCCCGTTCGTGTCCCAGCGGTTCTGCGACGGCGAGAACCCGTCGATCTCGGCCATGGTGCCGATGGTCATCGACCCACCCCGCACCGGTGCCCCCGGCGTTCCCGACGTGGTGCCGGCGGTCGCTCCACCCGGACTCGAGGAGCAGGACGACAGCGCGGTGCCCGTGGCGCCGGCCATCACGACGGCGCCGGCCACGGCCGCGCCGCGCCCGAGGAACATCCTTCGGTCCATCCCGGATCCGGACATCCACCGTCCCCTGTCCGCACCCTCCCGCCACGGGCGAACGACCACCCGTCCGGACGCTCCCCCCGGAGCCGGCGCCGGGCCAGCATGCCAGGCCTGTCGGCCACCCGCCCGTACAGTGGGGCGATGACGGCGCCCCGGACGCACGCGTCCCGGGCTGGCATCGTCCGCCTGGCGGGTGCTGGTCGGGCCGCCGCTGCGGGCAGCCGAGACCGCATCGCAACGGATCAATCCGATCGAGGGGCTGTCCGCACTGTCGCTCGACGCCCTGACCTCGGTGGCCTACGGGCCCGAGGCCATCCTCGTGGTCCTGGCCCTGGCCGGGGCCGGGGCGCTGCACCTCGTCCTGCCCATCACCATCGCCATCGTCGTCCTGCTGGCGATCCTCGTCACCTCCTACCGGCAGGTCATCGCCGCGTATCCCGGGGGCGGCGGCGCCTACGCCGTCTCCCGGGCCAACCTCGGGCCGGCGGTCAGCCAGGTGGCGGCGGCCGCCCTCATCGTCGACTACACGCTGACCGTCGCCGTCTCGATCGCCGCCGGGGTCGGGGCCTTCACCTCGGCCTTCCCGTCCACCACCGGTGCCACCGTCCCCCTCTGCCTCGGGATCCTGGCCCTCGTCACCCTCCTCAACCTGCGGGGGCTCGGCGAGACGGCGCGGGCCTTCCTGCTGCCCACGATGGTCTTCATCGTCGGCCTGCTGGCCATCATCGCCGTTGGGCTCATCCATCCCCTGGGTCTGGCATCGCCCCAGATCGGCACGTCGCTCGTGCCGACCCACGCACTGCAGGCCGTGACCGTCCTGCTCGTGCTGAAGGCCTTTTCCGCCGGGTGCAGCGCCCTGACCGGCGTGGAGGCCATCGCCAACGGCGTGCCCCTGTTCAAGGAGCCCCGGCAGGTACGGGCCAAGCGCACCGAGCTCCTCCTCGGGGTCATCCTCGGCGTCATGCTGCTGGGGCTCGCGGTGCTGGCCAGGCGCTGGCACATCGGTCCCCGCTCCCACCAGACGGTGCTCAGCCAGATCATGGCCATGGCCGTCGGTCGGCACTGGGCGTACTACATCGTCTCGCTGACCATCACCCTGGTCCTGGCGCTGGCGGCCAACACCTCCTTCGGCGGTCTCCCCGTCCTGGCCAGCCTGCTCGCCCGCGACAACTACCTGCCCCACCTGTTCGCCCAGCGCGGCGACCGCCAGGTGTTCGCCAACGGGATCTGGGTGCTGGCCGGGATGTCCGGTGTGCTCCTCGTGGTGGTCCGGGGCAACACCAACACGATGATCCCGCTGTTCGCCATCGGCGTCTTCATCGGCTTCACCCTGGCCCAGACCGGCCTCGTCCTGCACTGGCGCAAGCTGCGACCGCCCGGGTGGCGCCGACCGCGCCCTCATCAACGGTACCGGCGCGGTGATCACCGCGATCGCCACCGTCGTGTTCCTGATCTCGAAGTTCGCGGAGGGGGCCTGGGTGGTCGTGCTGGCCATCCCGGCCTTCATCTACCTGTTCAGCCGGATCCACGCCTACTACCGCCAGCTCGCCGTCGACCTGGCCATCGACCAGGTGCCGGTCAAGCCCAATGCCAGCCGCACACTGGTGGTCGTCCCGATCACCCACGTGTCCAAGCTCAGCGAGTACGCCATCTCCGAGGCGCTGTCGCTCGGCGACGAGGTCCGGGCGGTGTCGGTGGTGCTCGAGCAGGGCGACGCCAGTGACGAACACGAGGAGACCCTCCGCAACCAGTGGGAACGGTGGGACTGCGGCATACCGCTCGAGGTCCTGCACACCGAGTACGCGTCGGTCGTCGAGCCCATCCGGGACTACATCGACGAACTGCGCGGCTCGACGGACGACCAGATCGTGGTGCTCATCCCCGTCGTCATCCCCGACAAGCTGCGCTACCGGTTCCTCCACAACCAGATCGACATCGCCCTGTCGGCGTCCCTGCGCTCGCGGACCGACATCGTGGTCGCCCGGGTGACGATGCCGCTCAGCGACATCGAGTCGCAGCCCCCCGGCATGCCGGCGAGGCGGTCCTGGTCGGTCGGCGCCGACGGCGCCGACGGCGACGCGCCGACCTGAGTCCCACGGTGGCTAGGGCCCCTCGCCCCCCGACGCCGTGCACGAACGGGGGTCCCACGGCTGGAGGGCCTCGACGGGGGCGCTCACCGCGCTGAACTCGCCGGAGGTCGGGGCTGTCGTGGTCGTGGTCGTGGAGGTGCCGGGGACGGTCGTCGTCGGGCTCGCGGCCCGGGCGGTCGTGGTGGGCGGGGCCGGAGGGGCCGGAGGGTTGACGGCGAACTGCGTGCCCGTGGTCACGGTGACCTCCGCGCCGCCGGCCGGTGCCGTCGTGGACGAGGTGGTCGACGGCGGCACGTAGGCCATGATCACCGCGCCCGACATCGACCGGGCCACCGCCTGGGCGGCCGCCTCGACCGTCGGGTCCAGCTGGTCGTAGCTCACCACCGTCTCGGCCTCCTCCCCCACCGGCTGGGCGTCGCCGGTGGCGGTGGCCTGGAACCCGAGGCCATCGAGGGCGCCGGCCGTCTGGGCGGCCTGGTCGTAGACGCCCGAGCCGTTGACGACCGACACGGTCACCGTCGACGGTGCGGGCAGCGGCGCCCCGGTCATCGAGTCGACCGTCGGGCCGATCCCCAGGAACTCGTCGACGACCTGCTGGTCCTGGACCTCCGAGGGGAACTCGATGTCGCCGTAGTCACCACCCTCGTACTCGTAGCTGCCGAAGTTCCCGACCTCGACCGGCAGCGTGTACTGCGGCGCGGTGGCGGCGTCGACCGAGTGGAAGGCGAGCACCATGTCGACCATCTGGGAGACCGAGAGCGTGGTCTGGAGCTGCGGGGCGATCCCGTCGATGATCCGGGCATCGGTGATGGGGTCGCCCAGCCCGTTCTTGGCCACGGCCGCGGCCAGGACCCGAAGGAACTCGTGGTCGCGGCGGATCCGGGCCAGGTCGCTCTCGCCCTCCTGGGGCCAGTCGGCCACGTCGGTGGTGTCCAGCCCCGGCGGGTCGTACTGCAGGTGGCGGGCCCGCACGACCTGGAGGGCGTGGTAGCCGTCGAGGTGGATGCAACCGGTGTTGGGCTGGTAGAGGTCCGAGTAGGAGTCGTAGACCGGCTCGGGGAAGTACATGTTGACGCCCCCGAGGGCGTTCACCACGTTGGCGAAGGTCTCGAAGTTGAGCTCGACGTAGTCCTGGATGGGGATGCCGAAGTCCTCCTGGATGGCTGCCACCAGCTGTTGGGGGCCTTCGTAGAGGGCGGCGTCGATCTTGTTGGCCCCGTCGGCGCGGGCGTTCGGGACGAAGAGGTCGCGGGGGATGGACAGGATCGACACGGCGTGGGTCGCCCCGTCGAGGTGCAGGATCATGACCACGTCGCTGTTGACCCCGTCCACGCCCTGGTCGCAGAGCCCGTAGGCGGTGTACTGGACGGTGAGGGCGCAGCGGTCCGTCGAGCCGACCATCAGGATGTTCTCGGTGCCGGCGTCCACGCCGGTGTGGGCCGCCACGGTCAGTCCCTTCACGTGGATCCGGTGGATCCTCGACACCAGGTAGTACCCGTAGCCGGCCACGCTCGCCGCCAGGATGAGCACGACCCCGGCGGTCACGCCCACCGTCCACAGCACCCTCCGCTTCCGCTTGCTGCGCCTGGCCTGGCGCCGCCGGTCCTTGCGGGAGAGGACGAGCACCGGTCCGCCGTCGCCGGACGGCTCCTCGTCAGACCCGTCCATCGGTCCCCAGTGCCGAGTCCGTCCGGGCATGCGTCGTCATGACCCGGAACGGTAGCAAGGCCTACGTTCCGCGTTCGGGCGCCCAGCCACCGGCGGACCCCGGGGGCTGCCACCGCCGGGCCACCGTCGGGGGCCAGGTCCCGCACCTCCTAGATTGTTGGGGTCCGCTGATCCTGGAGGTGCCGTGCGCTCCCCGAAAGACTTCTTCCGCCCGCTGGCCGTCGGGGCGCCCGAGCCCGTGCGTGAGATCCCGTTCCGTCCGTCCCGGATGATCCACTTCTTCCCGGCGTCGAACCCGAAGATGGTGGCCAAGCTCCCCGACCTGGCCACCAAGGTCGACGTGCTCCTGGCCAACCTCGAGGACGGTGTGCCGGCCGCGGACAAGGAGGCGGCCCGCCAGGGCCTCGTCGACGTCGGCCGGTCGGTCGAGTTCGGCACCGCCCAGTTCTGGACCCGGGTCAACTCGCTGGACTCGCCCTGGGGGCTCGACGACCTGGTCACGGCCGTCACCGAGGTCGGCGACCGGCTGGACGTCATCATGATCCCCAAGGTCGAGGGGGCCGAGGACATCCACTACGTGGACCGGCTGGTCGCCCAACTCGAGGCCAAGGCCCACCTCGAGCGCCCGATCCTCCTCCACGCCATCCTCGAGACGGCCCGGGGCGTGACCAACGTCGAGGAGATCTGCGGCGCCTCGCCCCGCATGCAGGGACTGTCCCTCGGGCCCGCCGACCTGGCCGCCAACCGGCGGATGAAGACGACACGGGTGGGCGGCGGCCATCCGGACTACCTGGTGCGCCAGGACCCGCCCGGCGGCGACGTGCACGCCGATCGGGCCATCTACCAGCAGGACCTCTGGCACTACACGATCGCCCGCATGGTCGACGCCTGCCAGGCCAACGGGATCTTCGCCTACTACGGCCCCTTCGGCGACATCGCCGACGTGGTGGCCTGCGAGGACCAGTTCCGCAACGCCTACCTGCTGGGCTGCGTCGGGGCCTGGTCGCTCCACCCGACCCAGATCGACATCGCCCGACGGGTCTTCTCCCCGGACGTGGCCGACGTGAGGCACGCCCGCCGGGTGATCGCCGCCATGGGCGACGGCACCGGTGCCGTGATGCTGGACGGCAAGATGGAGGACGACGCCTCGGTCAAGCAGTGCCGGGTCATGATCGAGCTGGCCGACGAGCTGGCCGCCCGCGACCCCGAACTGGCCGAGCTCTACGCCACGATCACCCCGGAGGACTGAGATGACCCACGCCGACCTGCGCCCCCGCCGCAGCGTGCTCTACATGCCCGCCGCCAACGAGCGGGCCCTCGAGAAGGCCAAGGCCATCCCGGCCGACGCCCTCATCTTCGACCTCGAGGACGCCGTGGCGCCCGACGCCAAGGTGGAGGCCCGCGAGCGGGCCTGCGCCGCGTTCGGCGCCGGCGGCTACGGCAACCGCGAGATCACCATCCGGGCCAACGGCATCGGCACGCCGTGGCACGAGGACGACCTGGCCGCCATCGCCGCCGCCGGACCCGACGGGATCGTCGTGCCCAAGGTCAACTCGGTCGCCGACGTCCACGCCATCGAGGCCGCTCTCGACAAGCACGGGGCGCCGGATCGCACCCGGATCTGGGCCATGCTCGAGACTCCGGTGGCGATGCTCCACGCCGAGGAGATCTGTTCGGCCTCGGAGCGGTTGACGGTGCTGGTGATGGGCACCAACGACCTGGCCAAGGAGCTGCACGCCCAGCGGGTGCCGGACCGGATGCCGCTGCTCGGTGGCCTCCAGCTCTGCCTGCTGGCGGCGCGGGCGGCCGACAAGGTGATCCTCGACGGCGTGTTCAACGACATCAAGGACGAGGAGGGCTTCCTGGCCGAGTGCCGGGTGGGCCGCCAGATGGGCATGGACGGCAAGACGTTGATCCACCCGAGCCAGGTCGCGCCGTGCAACGGCGCGTTCTCGCCCGAGTCCGACGAGGTCGAGCTGGCCGAGCGGATCATCGCCGCCTTCGAGGAGGCCGAGGCCGAGGGCCGGGGCGTGGTGACCGTCGACGGGCGCATGATCGAGAACCTCCATGTCGACGAGGCCCGTCGGGTCCTCGCCAACCGCGACGCCATCGCCGCCGCCGGGGACTGACGGGTCCGCGTCAGGCGGGACGGTGCGAGGCGGTGGCTCCGCCGGTGGCCGTCGGCGACCCGACGCCCTGGCACGCCGTCAGGGCTGCCACCACCGGTGCTTCGGCCCCGACGTGGGCACCTGACCGCGCTCCCCCGTCCTCGGCTTCCGATGGACGATCCCCCACAGGGCGATCGGGACGCACAGCAGCGCCAGGAGGGCGACGGTCGCGATCATCGGGCCACCGGCCACGTCGGATGCGGGGAACAGTCCACGCCGCGAAGATACCGGAGGTCGGACCTCCGTCCCATCCGGACCTCCGTCCCATCCGAGAGGCCCCGGTAGCCTCGTCGCCGAACCGAGGAGGGAAACCCGACTGTGCGCCCCAACCCCCTGCATGCCTGCGAGGACCCCGAGGTCGTCCGCCAGCTGGTCCGCGACAATCCGTGGGCGACGCTCGTGAGCGGGACCGGAACCGGGCTCGTCGCCTCCCACTACCCGGTGCTCCTCGACGAGGACTCGCCGGAGCTGGCCGTCGTCACCCACCTCGGACGCCCTGACGACCGGGTGCACGGCCTCGGCGCCGGCGAGGTGATGGTCGTCGTGCAGGGGAACCACGGCTACATCTCACCCAGCTGGTACACGCCGGGAGCGATCCGCGCCCCCACGTGGAACTTCAGCGTGGCCCACTGCTACGGCGTGCCCCAGGTGCTCGACACCGAGCAGAACCTGGCGGTCCTGACCCGCCTCGTCGAGCGGTTCGAGCGCCACGTCGACCATCCCCTCCTGCTCGACCCCGACTACGCCCGGACGCTGATCGGCGGGACCGTCGGGATCCGGATCCCGGTCACCCGCTTCGTCTGCAAGCTGAAGATGAGCCAGGACAAGGACCCGGTCACCCGGGCCCTGGTCGTGGACGCGCTCCGGGCGCCGGGCCCGTACCGGCACGAGGCCCTGGCCGACGACATGGAGCGCGTGCTCGGCCGGGCACCGGGAACGGGCGGGCCTCCGTCGGACGCCTCCGGCCCGCCGTCGAACTGAGAGCCGCGCCCCGGTTGCCGGCGGGCATGCCCGGCTTGTCTAACGTGGGGCATGGCCCGTGGAACCGGGTGGTGGAATCCACCCCGCATCATGCGCTTCGTCGGTCGCAAGGCGACGCAGGCGGCGTCCCGCTACGACGTGCCGCCCGAGAAACGACTCCGGATCGCCGAGCGGCAGACGCTCTTCTGGTCGCGCACGAAGGGACCGGACTCCCGTCCGGCCGTCATCGCCCGGGAGAACCGGGCGGACGCCCTCGAGGCGCTGGGGCACACCGACGAGGCCCTGCTCATGCGCCGCGAGATCCTGGACGCCCGCCTGCGCAACCTCGGGCCCGACCACATCTCCACCCTCCGGGCCCAGGGCATCCTCGCCAACCGGCTGGCCCTGGCCGGGCACCGGGAGGAGGCGAAGCGACTCGCCGGGCCGGTGCTCGAGGCCATCGCCAAGCTGGACGCACCCGATCCGGGCACGGTCGCCTTCGCCCGCCGGCTGGCCCGGACGATCGAGGACCGGGGTCCCCACTGACACGGGTGCGGGCGGTGGACTCCGCTCATGAGCGGCCGAGGTGCAACACTGCGAACGGCCGGGCCGAGCTGACAGGGGGTCGCATCGATGGGGTACCTCGAGGATCGTGCCGGACTCGACGGGCGGCGGGCCGTCGTGGTCGGCGGAGGCGGAGGACTGGGCCGGGCCTGCGCCGTCGACCTTGCGGGAGCCGGCGTCCGACTCGCCCTGTGCGACCGCGACGAGGCGGCGCTGGCCGACACGGCGACGGTCATCCGCGAAGCCGGAGGGCAGGCGACGACCGCCGTGCTCGACGCACGCGATCCGGCCGCACTGGCCCGGTTCTTCCAGGAGTCCGACGACGGGTTCGGCGGCGGGCTCGACATCCTCGTCAACGTGGTCGGTGGGACGTTCCAGCAGCCGTTCGTCGACTCGGGTCCGAAGGGGTGGGACGCGCTCGTGCGGGCCAACTTCCTGTGGCTGCTGGGCTCGGTCCAGTCGGCCGTCCCCCGGATGGAGGCCGCCGGTGGCGGGAGCATCGTCAACCTGACGTCGATCGAGGCACACCGCGCCGCGCCCGGCTACGCCGTCTACGCGGCGATGAAGGCCGCCGTCACCAGCCTGACCCGCACCCTGGCCGTGGAGCTCGCCCCGGCCGCCATACGCGTGAACACCATCGCCCCGGACCTCGTGCCGACGCCGGGGATGGGCGACGTCGGGGCGGAGGTCCACGGCGTCGAGGTCCAGCACCGCATCTCGATCCCCATGGGCCGGGTGGGATCGTACGCGGACGTGGGAGGGTGCGTGCTGTTCCTGGCGTCGGCGCTGTCGTCGTTCGTGACCGGCACCACGCTGCATCCCGACGGCGGGGCGCTGGCGTCATCGGGATGGTGGAACTGGCCCGGTCGCGGCTTCCTGAACCATCCACCGCCCGAGGCCGTCGGCTACCTCGTCGAGGAGTGACGCCGCCCGGGTCACCGTCCGTCGACCGGTCCGTGACGACCACCCGGCACCTCCGCGTGGCGGTCGGGAGGCCCGCCCCCCATCCGGAGCATCGGTAGGCCGCCGGTCCGGACGAACCGGTAGCACAGCCCGGTCCCGACGAGGAGCGCCACGATGTTGAGCACGGTCGTGTAGTTCCACTGGATGGCCGCCTCGCCCACCCTGGCGGTGCGCTCGGTGGGCACGAGCCCGGTCAGCGAGAAGAGGATCTCCACGAGATATCCGGCGGCGACCATGGTCAGGTAGAAGGTGGCCAACACGAAGAGCGTCATCCTCGTGCCGTAGTACTTCTTGTAGATCAGCAGGATCGGCACGATGATCAGGTCGGCGAACAGGAAGCTGATCACCCCGCCGAAGCTGATGCCCTCGTTCCACAGCACGGCGGCCAGCGGCACGTTGCCGATGGAGCACACGAAGCTCAACAGGCTGACGACGGGCCCGATCAGGGGACCCCAGATCTTCGACAACAGGGGACGGTCGACGAAGAAGAAGTGATGCCAGAAGCTGTCGGGGACCCAGGCGGCGACCCCACCGGCGATCAGCAGTCCGAGGACGATGTCCCGGATGACGGCCGCCCATTCCATCACGAAGATGCGGGACACCGAGGTGAGGCCCTCCTGGGACCGGAGGCGCTGCCACAGGCTGCCCTCCGTCCCGATGGTCATGTCCATGGCGGCGTGACCCTCCATCGATCCGGCCAGGCCCCGGTCGCTCTGCATCCTGGCCCCGTCGATCAGCCGCTGACGCAGGAACAGGCGGAACACGACGGCCACGAGCACGATCATGATGGGACCGCCGACGAACTCGGCCAGCGTGAACTGCCATCCGATGAGCACGGCCAGGATGACCCCCAACTCGACGACCAGGTTGGTCGAGGCGATCTCGAAGGCCATGGCCGCGGTGAAGCTGGCCCCCTTCCTGAACAGGGAACGGGCGAGTGCGACCGCCGCATACGAGCAGGAGGACGAGGCGGCTCCGAACCCCGCGGCGATCAGCAGGGTGCGCGGTCGATCGTCCCCCAGGCGCTTCACGATCGTGCTCCGTCGCACCAACGCCTGGACGACGGACGACAGCGCGAATCCGAAGATCAGGGCCCACAGGATCACCCAGGTCATCGACAGGCTGACCGACAGGGCGTGCCCCAGGGCGTGGAGCGCTCTCACCCTTTGGTCTCGTTGCCCGGTGGGGACTGTTCGTCCATGGACCAGTCACACCCCTTGTCGGTACCCACGGCCGCCGCCGGCCGTGGGGCACCCCGAGCGGATCGCCGCCAGCTCGGGCGTTCCGATCGCCGCAGTTCTTACTCCGGGGTCCCGCTCACCGCCAGCGCTCGCTCATAGGCCAGCAGGTGCTGCTGCATCTCGACGAGCGGCTCCCTGGACTCGTCACTGTCCTGCACGGCGAGCGCCGACGCGATGCTCGCCTCGAGGCGGTCGATGTGTTCCTCCAGGGTCCGGCGGACCTCGTCGTCGGTGGCGCCGTGGGGCCAGAGGTTGGCCGGGTGCCTGCCGGCCGCACTGGGCATGACCTCGAGGGCCGACACGCCGAGCGCCTCGTCGCGCTCGAGGAGGAGGACCTTCCAGGCCTGCAGGTCGGCGAAGAGCCCGTCGAGCACAGCGTGCAGGGGATGCGTGCGGGAGACGGCACGGCGGGCCTGCTTCACCGCGAGGACCTCATCGATGACCTCGCTGAGCACCTGGTTGAGGAGTGCGATCGGATCGTGGGAACTCATGTATCCGGCCATCAGTGACCGAAGGAGAGGTACTCGTGGACCGAGCGGACCGAGGCCGACCCCTCGCCGACGGCGGCGGCGACCCGCTTCATCGATCCGGCGCGGACGTCACCGACGGCGAAGAGACCGGGGTGGCTGGTCTCGAACGACAGTGGCAGGCGGCCCAGTTCCGCCCAACGTTCGCCGAGCTGGTCGGGACCGAGCGACCGGTCGGTGAGCACGAAGCCACTCCGGTCGAGGGCGGCACAGCCCGACAACCAGTCCGAGGCCGGCTCGGCGCCGATGAAGGAGAACACCGCCACGCACTCCAGGGACGCCTCTCCATCCGGGCTGATCGTCCGGACCGACGCGAGCGACCCGTCACCTTCGAGGCCCGTGATCTGGGTGTTGGTCCGCACCTCGATGTTCTCGTCGGCCTCGATGCGGTCGACGAGATAGCGCGACATGCTCTTGCCCAGGTCGTCGCCACGGATCACGATGGTGACGGCGCTGCCCGACTCGGCCAGGAACATCGCCGCCTGCCCGGCCGAGTTCCCGCCGCCGGCCACCACGACAGGCGAGGCGGCACAGATCCGGGCCTCCATGTCGGTGGCCGCGTAGTAGACGCCGTTCCCCTCGAAGTCGTCGAGGCGGGTGGCCGCCAGCCGCCGG
Source organism: uncultured Acidimicrobiaceae bacterium (assembly GCA_963830165.1). Lineage (GTDB taxonomy): Bacteria > Actinomycetota > Acidimicrobiia > Acidimicrobiales > RAAP-2 > Bog-756. Next base: position 518,686 of record CAWHKZ010000011.1, on the reverse strand, counting down.
TAGCGGGCACCGCTGGCCACGATGACGGCTCGTCCGGCGACCTCGGATCCGTCAGCCAGGCGGACCACGAGGTGCCCGGCCTCCTCCCCCAGGGCCGCGGCGGCGCACGGGCTGGTGAGGTGTGCGCCGAACTTCTCGGCCTGCACGACGGCCCGCGCCATGAGATCGCCGCCCGGGATTCCGGTCGGGAACCCGAGATAGTTCTCGATCCTCGAGCTCGCGCCCGCCTGGCCGCCCAGGACGGCGAGCTCGATCCCGAGGGTGCGCAGGCCCTCCGAGGCACCGTAGACGGCAGCGGCCAGTCCGGCCGGACCGCCGCCGACCACGATGAGGTCGAAGGCGCGCCCGGGCATGCGGTCGACGGTCAGCCCGAGGTACGAGGCGAGCTCTCCCGGAGTCGGATGCCGGAGCACCGCGCCCGAGGTGATCACCACCGGCAGGTCGCCCGGCGCCACGTCGGAGTCGCGGAGGAGACGCTCGACCGCCGGATCGCTCTCCGCGTCGAGCCACTCGTGGGGGATGCGGCTGCGGGTGAGGAACTCACGGAGCCGGAGTGATTCGGGCGAGAACCGCGAACCGACGACGCGGATGGCCGCGGCCGCACCGCTCAGCAACACCAGCCGGCGTTCGATGAAGGCGGCGAGGATGGTGTCGCCGAGACCGGGCCGCGTGGCCAGGACCCCGCGCAACGCCGCCGCCGGCACGACGAGCACCTCGCCGGGCTCGACCACACGGGCCGACACGTACACCCGCATGCCGGTCAGCAGGTTGAGCTCGCCCAGGAATCGACCGGGGCCGTGCGAGGCGATGAGCTGCTCCTCGCCGTCGGAGACCAGGACGATGTCGACGGCTCCCGACAGGATCACGAAGAAGTCGTAGGTGGCATCGCCTTCGCGGTACAGGTACTCGCCCTCGGCGACCGTTCGCCGGACTCCGTAGGGTTCCAGTGCGGCGATCTCGGAGTCGCCCAGGATCGGGAAGGCACGATCGTCATCGACCATCTACGCAGAGTAGACCGACGCCCCAACGAGTGCCCGGCGCCGGGTTCGACGCCCGGGGACCGATCGGTCGGGCAGATCGCCCCCGGTCCTAGGAACTCTGGTCGGCCAGCACGTCGCCGAGGATCTGCTTGACGATGGGGCCCGAGTACTGGGCGCCGGTGGCGTCACCGGGCTGGTTCGGGAGCACGACGGCGATCGCCACCTTGGTGTTGCCGACAGGGGCGTAGGCGATGAGCCAGTCGTCGGTGAACTGGGGATTCGGCCCGAACGACCCGACCTGGGCCGTACCCGTCTTGGCCGCCACGTCCCACGCGGACGGGAAGACCCCGTAGGCCGTTCCGAGCGGCGAGCTGGAGTGGGTGACACCGAGCATGAACTCGTTCAGGGTGTCGGCCGTCTTGGGCGAGATCGGCGTCTTCCACACCTTGGGCTCATAGGCCCGCACCAGCGTGCCGTCGGAGGCACGGATCTGCGACATCACGTGCGGGGTCATCTCCACGCCGCCGTCGGCCACGGTTCCGGCCACCATGGCCATCTGGAGGGCCGAGGCGGTCACGTTCTCCTGGCCGATGGCCGACTTCATCAGACCCGGAACGTCCTGGGAGAAGTCGGCGGCGGTGCCGAAGTTGGAGACGGCGACCGTGTCGGACGGGAGGTCGATCGGGATCGTCTTGCCGAAGCCGTAGGCGTCGGCCTGGCCCACCAGCGCCGGAGCCCCGAGCAGCTGGCCGATCTGGGCGAAGTCGGCGTCACAGGACTGGATCAACAGCTCCTCGAGGGTCCCGCCACATGCTTCGGAGTGGTAGTTGGTCAACACCTGAGACTTCGATCCGGTGTCCGGCAGCGCGACCGAGGACACGGTGGGGTACACCTTGGCGGCCAGGTCCGGCCGGCCCTGCAGCACGGCGGACGCGGTCACCACCTTGAAGCTCGACCCGGGGGCGAAGACCTGACCGTAGGCCCCGGCGATCGGGTCACCGGGTGCGCACGCCGCCTGGTCGGCCGTGGGCGGACAGGCATCGACGTCCCACGCCGCCTTTTCCGTGTCGGGGTTCTCGGAGACCAGTGGATTGGGGTCGAAGGTCGGATTGGAGTACATGGCCTCGATGGCCCCGGTCGTGGGATTGAGGACGACGGCCGACGCACCGAGGACGCCGGGTGCATTCTCGTCGAGGGCCGCGGCGACCTGGCTCTGCAGCCGCGAGCTGACGGTCAGGATGACGTTGTCCACCTCGGTGCGGCTGGACAGCAGGTCGCCCAGGGTCGTGGCGGGACGGGTGTGGGGGGTGAGGTAGCTGTTGTACTCCGCCTCGACCCCCCGGAAGTTGCCGTAGTCGATGGAGTCGAAGCCGACGATCTGGGAGAACAGGGTGGCGGTGAACGGGTTGTACGACCGCTCGTACTTGTAGACACTCCCCGGTGGCGCCAGCACGGACTGCGCCAGCACCACCCCGTCGGACGACAGGATGCTCCCCCGGGTCTGGCTGCGCTCGGCCTCCTGGACCCGTGGGTTGTTCGGGCTGTTGGCCAGGGAGCCGGCCTTGAGGATCTGGATGTTGTTGAGCTGGAGGAACAGGGCCACGAAGCACAGCACGATGAAGATCCCGAGCCTGCGTATCCGGCGCTCCATCAGCGAGCCCCGACGGGCTCGGGAATCAGGTCGGCCATCCCGACAGCCTAAGAGGGGGAGGTCGGTTCGCCAGGGCACCCCCCGTCGGCCGCAGGCCAGTCCACGGCCGCCCGGCGGTCGCCGCCGACGGGTGCCGCCGAGCCGTCGATCGGTGGCGCCGTTCAGGGTGGATCGGAGTGTTCGCGCTGTGTACAGGTTCTCCGTGCACAGGCCGGCGACCTCCGTCGCTGCCGCGCCGGCACGTCGCCGGCCTCGATCGAGCGCCCGGGCCCGGTGGTCAGCGGCCGACTCCGGACGGCCCGCCGTATAGTGCCGAGCATGGCCATCCTCCACCGGGCGACGATCTCACCGACGAAGGCCGAACTCATCGCCCACTGGGCCCCGACCCGGCCGTGGGGCCCGCCTGCCGCCGACCCGATCACCCTGATCGGGTCGTTCCGGTTCGACGACCCCGACGGGCGGGTGGGTCTGGAGACCCACCTCGTCACGGCGGGAGCCACGCTGCTGCAGGTTCCGCTGACCTACCGCGACGAACCGCTGGAAGGCGGCGAGGACGCCTTGATCACCCAGGTGGAGCACTCGGTGCTCGGTACCCGGTGGGTGTATGACGGGCTGGGCGACCCCCTCTTCGTGGTCATGCTGGCGGCGGTGGCCATGACGGGACAGGGTGAGGCGCTCGGCATGGCCCGGTTCGACGACCGCTGGTACATCGCACCGAGCAACGTCCGCATCCACGGTGGCGGTTGGACGCAGGATCGGGTGCCCGTCGACGGCTTCGAACTCGCGTCCGACGACGCCGTCGCACCCGTGCTGCAGAACGAGCGGTTCGAGCTCACCGTGTTCCGGCACCCGGCGCTCGGCCCTCGCCCGGCGATCGGACTCACCGCGAGCTGGGACGGTCTGGGTTGCGCCGCGGTGCTCGTCGAGGTCCGCGAACGCTAGAGCTGGCACCGTTGCCTACCGGTTCAGCGCGGATCGGGTCGATCGAGATTCCAGTGGCGTCCGACCTGCGCGTACCAACCGTCATCGCTCGTGGGAAGGACCGTGTACCGGCTGATCGTGCGCTGACCGCCCTGCTGGTCGCTGTAGAGGAGATCGAGGGTGAACGGCCGTCGCTCCCGGAGGGCATCCCGGAACGCCGGACGCAGTAGGTCGTCGGGATCGCGTACGGCCGCCTCCCAGTAGCCCGTTCCGCCTGCGGGGATGTACAGGTCGATCGTGAGCCGACGGAACTTCTCGGGTCCGGAACGCGGCAGGTCCCCGAACGCCTGATCGGGTGTCGGATCCCAGCCGTGCAGGATCGCGATGCCGGTCCCGAGGTTGCGGAGTCCGACGGCGAGGTAGATGACCCCGTCCGCCTCCTCGAAGATGGCTCGGCCCCCACCGACCCGGGCCGTGTGCCTGTCGCTCCAGAGCACCTTGTGCACCGGGTCGTCGGCGAGCGACGGGACCAGCAGCGGACGCATTCCCATGAGCAGCGATTCCTCGGCGATGCGGGCCGACCGGTTGGAGGAACGGACGGCGGAGAAGGTGGCCAGAGCCAGGACGAGCGTCCCTCCCGCCGTTGCGAACGATGCGATGGTCGACCAGTCCGCCATGGCGGACACGCTACCGAGTCCGGATCGGACCGAGGGCGTCCGGGGCCGGGCATCGTGGACCGCCGACGTGGCGGACTTCCGGGCAATTGCCACTACCTACGCTGCGATGGCTCCCGCCGGGAACGAGCGCTGGCGTTCACACGACGCTGCGCCAGCACCCGTTCGGGACAGCTCGGCCGAATGCAGCCATGAGCCAGCTCGGTGGGCTAGGCCATGGCCGGCGAGGCATCCTCCAAGCCGGATCGGATCATCTCCCTCAGCTCAGGCGTGTCCTCGTGCCCATGTTTCGCGACGGCGTGGGCCACGGCCGCGTCGAGAGTCTCCTCTTCCGTCCCGGCGATGGTCAACGTGCATCCGATGTCGTTGGGCACTTTGCGGCAGTCGATCATCTTGCGTGCCAATGCGAGCCCCTTTCTGTTGCGGCCGGATCTACCCCGGTCAGCGTGCACCTGCCTGGGTCGCGTAGCTGCCGACACCGAACCAGTGCTCGATGTTCAGCTTCCGCCATCGCACCCTCCTCTCCTCGGAGGTCTGCGCCTCTCCTCGGAGGTCTGCACTGCCCCTCTCAGCCTACCTACTAGTAAGTGGAAGTCAACTGATACCGTGGGCTATGGCCACGGTATCAGTGAGGATGGGCTGAGTGAAGCAGGCACAGGAGGAGCGGACCGACACCGCGAGCCAGATTCTGGACGTGGCGGAGAATCTGGTCCAGGTCCGGGGCTTCAACGCCTTCAGCTATGCCGACGTTGCCAGAGAGCTACGAATCACCAACGCCGCCCTTCACTACCACTACCCCAGCAAGGCAGAGCTCGGCGAGGCACTCATCGCCCGCTACGCGGTCCGGTTCATGGGGAGATTGGTCGACATCGACGACTCTCGTGCCGATCCGCTGCACAAGGTCGACGCCTATGCCGATCTCTACGCCGACGTGCTGAGGGGACGCGGAATGTGCCTCTGCGGCATGTTGGCGGCCGAGTTCGAAACCCTTTCGGCCGGGATGCAGGACGGGATCACCGGCTTCTTCGAATCGAACGAGCAATGGCTCGCCGAGGTGCTGCAGCAGGGTCGCCTCGACGGCTCGTTGAGCTTCCCCGGATCACCCCTGGACGTCGCGCGTTCGATCGTGGGCGGGTTGGAGGGGGCGATGCTCATCGCCCGAACCTTCGGCGACATCGGCCGATTCCGCTCCGCCGCGAGCCACCTGACGTCGGCCCTGCGCCCGTAGGCCGGGGCCGGGCCCGAGCGGATCCGAACTGCACCCGATCGCTCCATGTTCATCCCCACGGACCCTGAACCCGGCACCGGGCTGGGCGCCGGGAGCCAGGAAGCGTGTCCGCCGCACCGGAGTGGTGTCCCGGGCCGGCAGGTCGAGCGGGAATCCCCGGGCACCACTCGGATTCTGGGCTGTGTGGACTAGAACGTTCTTCGTGCCCCGCCAAGAACCGCTCCGTCGGCACTAGTCATGCTGCATGGCGGATCGGCGCGATGAGGGTAATGACGGAAGACGGACGCCGTGCCGAGCGAACCGCGTCGTCGCTGACCCGCAGTTGGGCCTCGCTCGACGGGCGGGGTATGCGCACCTTCTGGTTGGGAGCTGGGCTCCTCTTCGGCGTGCAATTCGTCGCGCTGGGGATCTACAGCACCTTCCTGTTCCACCGTTTCGACTTGACGGACGACTTCGCCACCTACGCGCAGGCATGGTGGTTGATCGGCCATGGTCACCTCAATCCGGTCGACACCATCCAGGTCCCGAACTATCCGTTCTGGCAGAGCCACTTCGAACTGGCGATGTGGCCCATCGCCATCGTGGGCCGCCTGTGGCCCCACTCCGTGCAATTGCTCTGGCTGCAGGATGTGGCCATCACCGCCACCGGATGGATCGCCGTGACGTGGGTGGCCGCCGTCTGTGCCGCCCGACTGCCGCGTCGGCGCTCCACGGTCGCCCTCGCCGCCTCGGTCTTCCTGGTGGTGAATCCGTGGTGGTATCTCGTCGCCTCGTTCGATGTCCACTTCGAGACGCTGGGGCTGCCGTTCGCCGTGTGGTCGGCCTATGCCTTGTGGAGAGGCAGGCCCCGCACGGCACTGATCGTCGGACTCGTGGCGCTGCTGTTCGGCGACGTGGTGACGGTGGTCGTCCTGTGCGTCGGGATCGCGGGGCTCCTCTCCCACACGTCCGCCGGGATGCACAATGGCGCGCCCCGGCGACGCTGGCCGGAATCGCCCTGGCCTGGCTCGCCTTCATCGCCATCATCGGCGGCAACAAGGGAAGCGGCGTCGTCGCCAACTACGGCTATCTCGTCGGCGCGGGTCCGAATGCCAGCAGCACGTACATCATCGAACGACTGGTCGTCCATCCCTGGCACGCCGCCCGGGTGCTCGTGGACCGACGCGCCGGCATCGGGAGGGTCCTGGGGTCTGCGGGACTCGTCGGCGTCGCTTCCCCCTGGGGCTTCGTCGTCGCCGTGGGGTCCTTGGCGCCGGCCGCCCTCAACGCCAACCTCCTCTTCCTCTCACCGACGATCGCGTTCCAGACGCTTGCCGTCATCCCCTTCATGTTCGTCGGTTCCGTCCTCGTCCTCGTCCGCATCGCCACGGGTCCCGACGACGGCACGGAGCCGAGGCGACCCACCCGGTGGAGTGCCACGATCGCGCTCGGGATGAGCGCGATCGTGGTGGCGTTGGCACTGAGCCAGAACCTCCCTCTGTTCGGAACCATCAGAACCGATTGGTGGAACGTGGATGCGCCCACCGCCGCGGTCCTCCGTCAGGCGCTACCCGCTGTTCCGGCCGACGCCGAGGTCATCGCATCGCAAGGGGTGATCGGCCGGTTCGCCGGTCGACGAATGGTCTATCCGTTCCTCGCCGCACCCCAGAGCTTTCCGGTGCGATCAGCCACGGTGGTATTCGTGATTGCCCCCTCCGAGGGGATCGAATCGGTCCCGCCACTGGCCGCCCGGCAGACCATCGACGGGTTGGTCCAGCGGCCCCGGGTGACCGTGCTCGCCCGGGGCAGCGGAGCGACGGTCCTCGAATGGAAGCCGCCCGCCGGTACGGTCTCCGTCACGCTTCCCGGTTGACCGCGGATCACCTGCGCGACCGACGATCGTGGGATCGCGTGGAGGCGACGCGGGCGATCAGAACCAGTGCAGCCAGGGATGGCCGTCACGCCAGACGATGGCCGAGACCTTGCCGATGATGTTGCCGGCAGGAACGGTTCCCCAATAGCGGCTGTCGTCCGAATCTCCACGACAGTCCCCCATCACGAAGTACTGGCCGGGGGGAATCTTCGTCGTCGGCACCGCCCTGCCCGGCGACGCGCAGATCCCGGACAGGTGGGGCAGCCACGGCTGGGCCAGGGGATCTCCATTGACGTAGATGGTGGAACCCTGCTGCGAGATGGTCTCGCCCGGGAGGCCGACCACCCGCTTCACCAGGACCGGGTATTCCGGGTCGTGATCCCCGGGCGCCCGGCGGAACACGACGATGTCACCCCGGTGGATCGTCGACGAGAGTTTGTCCACGATGATCCGATCCCCGGGCTGGAGCGTCGGTGTCATCGATGGTGAAGGGACGACATAGGCCTGCACTGCGTACGCCCGCAGGCTGGTGGTCATGATGCCGATGGCCGCGACCATGGCGAACAGCGCCAGCGCACTGCGTACCGTCGGCCGCCATCCCAACCACACCAGCATGCGCCGACTATACGTCCGAGGCCGTGCGACCGATCGGTCGAGGATCCGATGCACCGCACGGGGTTTGGCGAGCCGGTGAGAGGTGCAGGGTGGTCAGGCCGGCTTCGTCCGGTACTCCCGCAGGGGCACCGCAGTGCCGCGATCGGTCGGCAGGCTGGGGCGGTCGTCGTCGAGGCCGGTGAGCGGCTCCACGGCCCGGAGCGATGCCAGGCTGCGGCGGGCGAGCTCCCGGTACACGGCCGTGCCGTTGGCCTTCCACGCCATCTCCTCGTCCGTCAGCGGACGTCTGATCGACGCTGGACTGCCGGAGACGACGTGTCCGGGCGGGACCTCGGTGTCCGCGGGGACGAAGCTGCAGGCCCCCACGAAGGATCGCTCCCCGATCACGCATCCGTCCATGATCACGCTGTTCATCCCCACGAGCACCCCCCGTCCGATCCGGCATCCGTGGAGGACGGCCCCGTGTCCGACATGACCCTCCTCCTCGACGACGACGTCCCTCCCGGGGAAGCAGTGGAGAACACAGCCGTCCTGGACGTTCGAACCCCACTGCACCGAGACCCTCCCGAAGTCCCCACGCAGGCTGGCCAACGGGCCGATGTAGCAATCCGCCCCGATGACCACGTCGCCGATGAGCACCGCAGTGGGGTGGACGAATGCCGTTGCGTCCACCACCGGGATCACTCCGTCGATTGCGTAGGCAGGCATCGCGTTACCTTGTTTCGGTCCCTGGATCACCGTGATGCGGCGCGGTGGTCCCCTCGCCGCGATCCGATGTGGTGCCAGTGAGAATACTGGCTCCCCTGACGGCCCAGCCTCTCACGGTGGTGACTTCGGCCATGCTGGGAGTCACAGACATTGCGGCCTCCGTGGCCGCCCGTGGCCTCCCGAACGACGGGAGAGTCCCTTTTCCACCCAGGAGTGCCATGCCAGCCCTCAGCCGGAAGCTCGCCCCGTCCGAGCTCGAAGACCTACTCGCCCGGGCGGACGCGGTCGCCCGACAGTTGATGCGCGACGTGCCGGGCTTCCCGAAGCCCGGGGTGGTCTTCAAGGACATCACGAACCTGCTGGCCGACGCGGCGGCGTTCGATCTCATCGTCACCGCGCTGGTCGCCCCGTTCAGCGGCCTGGTGGACAAGGTGGCCGCCATCGAAGCCCGTGGCTTCATCCTCGGTGCGCCAGCGGCCATCGCCCTCGGCGCCGGCCTGGTTCCGCTGCGCAAGCCCGGAAAGCTGCCCTGGGAGACCCTGAGCGAGTCCTACGAGCTGGAGTACGGCATCGACGCGCTCGAGGTCCATACCGATGCCCTGTCCCCCGGCGACCGCGTCCTGCTGGTCGACGACGTCATCGCCACCGGTGGCACCGCCCGGGCAGCCGCTGCGCTCGTCGCCACCGCCGGCGCCGACCTGGTGGGCCTCGCGGCACTGCTCGAACTCGACCACCTCGGCGGCCGCGACCTGCTGCCCGGAATCAGGCTCCACGTGGTCACCCACTGACGGAGCACCAGGCCCGGGGCGGGCAGCCCGCCCGGCTCCCTGCAACACGTGTGGACACTCGCCGGGTCCGCGGCGGACGGTCATTGAGACACGTACCGGGTGGACGAGATCCTGCAGGGAGGCGTGGCGATGCCGGTGACCTGAACTTCATCCGCATGCTCGAAGAAATGAACGGGATGGGACGCGACGACCGAAGACGCCTCTGGTGGGAGGAGGCGAGGCCTTCCTTCGTCATCGCAGCGGCCTGATCGTGACGCCGAAGGCCCAGAACACGATGAGCAATGGCCGGACACGGCGCCAGTCGGGTCGAGGGAGCGGAGCATGTCGGGTCGGGTCGTGTACAGAGAGCAGATCTGGGGCAGCATGGATCCATGGCACACGATCGCAAGTTCCGCTTCGCCGCACAGCTGAGCAAGGCGCCCGACGGCACGGCCAAGGGCTGGGCCGAACAGGCGCGGAGGGCCGAGGACCTCGGCTACAGCACGCTGCTCATGCCCGACCACTTCGGCGACCAGCTGGCGCCAGTCCCGGCCCTGGCCGCGGTAGCCGCGGCCACGACGACGCTGCGATTGGGTTCGCTCGTCTTCTGCAACGACTACCGCCACCCCTTCGTCCTGGCCAAGGAGGCGGCCACACTGGACGTGCTCAGCGAAGGACGCCTCGAACTAAGCCTGGGCGCCGGCTGGATGCGCACCGACTACGACGAAGCCGGTCTGACGTATGACCGACCAGCCGTCCGGGTGGACCGGTTCGAGGAGGCGGTCAGGGTGATCGACGGGCTACTGCGCACCGACGGTCCGTTCGACTTCCATGGTGAGTACTACGAGGTGCGGGGCCACACCCTGACTCCACGACCAGTGCAGCGACCCGGACCACCGCTCATCATCGGGGGCGGCGGCAAGCGTGTGCTCTCCTTTGCCGCGCAGCACGCCGACATCGTCAGCATCAACGCCAACCTGCGCGAGGGAACCGGTGGCGTGGAGACGGCGGCCGACATCACGCCCGATCGAACCCGCCAGAAGGTGGGCTGGGTGAAGGAGGCGGCGGGTGACCGCTTCGACGATCTCGAATTGAATGCACTCATCGGCTTCGCCATCGTCACCGACGACGCAGCAGGCCTAGCCGCCCAGATGGCGCCGGCCTTTGGCATCGACCCGGCAGACGCCCTCCACGTCCCTATGGCTCTGGCGGGCACGCTCGACGAGATGGCTGAGGAACTGCGGTGGCGACGTGAGGAGTACGGGATCTCGTACTGGTCGATCGAGTCGGACGCCTGGGAGACGTTGGGGCCGGTGGTGTCCGCACTGGCCGGCCAGTAAGCCAAGCGACATCGTCGCCCGGGCCGATCGGACCCGGAACCGCCCCCTGCTCGTAGCTGGAGATCGCCCGCAATTGCCTGGTCGACACGTGTAGTCGCCGTGCCCGGAGAGATGGTATCTCCGTCGATGACGCGGCTGGCATTTCCGTCTGACCGACGAGTCGCCGATGGTCAGGTGCCATCGGCGACCTGGCCCGAGGGACTGCCTCCGTCCCAAGCCGTCCCTCGGGCCCAGAGGAGAGACTCCGGAGCCGGCGATGTGGGACGTCCCTGCGAGCAGCGACTCTTCAGATCGGGTGATCATGGACCTTGGGGGTGGATGGTCTCACCTCGAGCCAACATCTCGACAAACTGGCCGATGCGCCTGGAGCGGGTTTCGGGTTTCTTGGCGTTTCCGATCCTGTAGAGGATGGCGTACCGATTCGCACTGGTGAGCATTTCGAACATCGCCTCGCGCGAGGATTGGCACTCAGGGCAACGAGAAGATCCTCCGGCACCTCGATGCTGGCTTGCCCGGCGTAGGCGGCCTCCCATCGACCATCCTCTTTCGCCTTCCGCACCTCGACTTCGCCGGATCGGTGCATTCGGCCGGTGGCGATCAGCCGCTCGGCGATGGCAGCGTTCCGTTGAGACCACGGACTGCGAGCCTTTCGAGGCGTGAAACGTCGTCGGAACGTCGCGGTGTCGCGACGTCCCAACTGACCATCAATCCAACCGAAGCAGATCGCCTCGTCAAGCGCCTCGTCGTACGAGACGGTTGTCGGATCGACCGTTCCCTTTTTGGCCAGTACCAGCCAGACACCCACTGAATCGGCATGATGGGCGCTCAACCAGCTTCGCCATTCGACGGCGTCCACGACCAGCAGCTCCGGAAGATCCACGGCGTTTACCGTATCCCCCATGGGGTAAGCGCTGGACTAACGGGACCTTCGTAACGTCATTGCTCTCCACGACCCAGTCCTGGACGGGGACCTCTTGAGAAGCATCCAGAATGCGAAAGGCATCACTGGCCTACTCTCGCCTCCAATCCAGTTTTTGGATAGTGAACAGAAGTCCAGCGCAGGCCGTCTTGGCCGACCGGCCAGGCGACACAGGCCGTTTGCCGTCATACACTTTCCCCGTGCCACGCGATGCGTTCCCGGGCAACGACGACCCGCTCAATCTCAGCGGTGAGCCAGAAGACGTTCTGAAGGTCCTCATGGCCGACGAGGCCGACCCTGGCGCCGACGACGTCGTAGAGCCGGTCCTGGACGACTGAGGACCAAGGTCCGTCAAGGCCCCCCGTGGGTCGCCGGCAGAACTTTCAGGGACCGTCTCCCCCTGCTCTCCCGGCGGAGACATGCCCCCGACCCAGCGTCGTGCCGGGGCATGTCCGCGTCCGGAGCGACTACGGGTCCGCGCGCTCAGCGATGCCTGGACCACCACATCTTGAGCAGATTCCGAACACCGGTCAGTGACCCCACACCTATCTCGTGCGGCCGGGGGTCGGGGCGGGCAGGTCAGCTACCGTGAAGCAATGGAATCCCAGGCCGTGTACATCCGCAGGCGCCTGTCGGGGGACGCGCTCAGGGGAAGCCCGACGTCCCCCTCCTACGACCTCGGGAGGTGGCACCTTGTGTCCGAGCGGAACTCGTGGACCCACTGCGGTCGTCGGTTGGGAGCCAATGAGAAGCGCATGCCCTGGAGCGAGACCCCCGTCCCGCGCCGGTGCGCCCGCTGTGCGGCGGTAGCCGATCGCTCAAGGACCCCAGAGAACCGGGCGTGACAGCGGACGTTGCGTGCCGGTTGCTCGAGGATCGCGCTATCTCGCTGTCGCCATCCCATCGCAGCTGAACCTCTGATCAGGGCGCGACGACACCCTCCCGGAGGAGAGTGTCGTCGCCAGATGATCGAGCTTGCGTCCGGCGGGCAGACCGGTCGATCGTGGGCAGTCCCGCCGCTCTACCCTCTGTCTGCGCCACCCAACATCTGGCGCCACCCCCATCCAACACCCGATGTCGTGGATGTCAACATTCGCTGAGTCCGTCGAGCAAGGAGAGGCGACGCCCGACGATTCGGGCCGGAAGCTCTCAGGCCTCTGAACCGTTGACGTCGCGGGAGACAAGTTGCCGGGATACGCCCCAGGTCTCGCTGACGGACTGGTTTGACGACCCGCTAGCGATGTCAGCGCGCATCAACGAGATCCTGGAAGCGCGGACGCGTTCGATTGGAGTTCCTCTAGGGCCTCGGTCAGGTCCCGGCGTGTCTCAGCGACGTTCACGGCGGCCAGGACCGCAGGCACGCTCGTGCCTTCCTGCAACCGTTCGAGCACGTCCTGGTACGCCAGTAGCGCAACTTCGATCTGGTCGGCGCACCGTCGTGCCGCCGCGATCAGCGCCTCGAGATTGGTGATTACCTCGCCGGTGATGGCCTCGCCACTGTCTTCCACCACGTGACCACCCTAAACCTCTCCGACCTATGGAAGGAATTGTCTACAACTGTTGAAGGTCAACTTCGCAGCATCACTCCCCTACCGCCACCTCCCCCACCGCCCTACGACCTGAGTCTCGCCGCCTACCCCTGATCCAGGTCCTTCACCTTCGCCGCCCACCAGCCCACGATGTCTTGCCTCAACTCCTCGCTGAGGACTCCGTCGGCCAGCAAGGCCTTCTGTTCGATCTGCCCCAGGTTCATGACCCCTACCTCGTCCTCCAACCAGTCAGCGCACTGATCGACCAGGTCTGGGTGGTCCCGGGCAATGCGCCCGGAGAACCAGATCTCGTAGCCGCCGGGCCTGAGCTCGAAGTTGACGTCGTGCGGTAGTGGTGGTGGTTGAGGGATGTCGGCCATGGGGCGGATCCTACGGAAGCGGTGCTTCGCTCTGTTGCTCGACTCACGGACGGAGACGGACGGAGACGGACGGAGATTGTTGCATCGCCTGACTTCGAGGTGGGCGCTCCCGAAAGCGGAAACCGTCTCAGCCGTGGATGGTCACCGCGTCCGCCTCCATCATTCGCAGACCACGTGCGACATGGGATCACCGGACGGCCTCCTACCCGACGTGTATGGACACCCGCGTGGGCTGGGACGCTGAGCTGTCCCCTACGCCGATCCCGTAGGTGCCGGGCACCGTCTCCCATCCGCTGGATTGGAACGTCTTCAACTGATCGGCGGGGACGGTCAGGGTGACCGTCCGGCTCACCTTCGGCGCAAGGTTGACCGTGGCAAAGGCGGCCAGCTGGCCGGGGGGCTCGGCGGCGGCCGTCGGGAATGTGAGGTAGGCCTGGGCCACGTCGGTCCCGACGCGCCCTCCGGTGTTGGTGACGACCACCGATACGGCGTACCCGCCACTCCGGTGGACCACGGTGGCGTGCCGGTAGGAGAATGTCGTGTAGGAGAGACCGAAACCGAAGGGGAACAGCGGCCGAGTACCGGTTGCGTGGTTGAACCGGTAGCCCACGTTCAGTCCCTCCGAGTAGGTGGAGGTGAGGTTGACCCCGGGCCACTGGGCCGGTGAGGGCACGGCCGACGCGGCCATGCTCGTCGGGAACGTCACCGGCAGGTGCCCCGACGGATCCACCTCGCCGGTCAGTACGGCGGCGATGGCCGCCCCGTCCTCTTCGCCCGGGTACCAGGCCTCGATGACCGCCCCCACCTTCGACAACCACGGCATCACCACCGGCCCGTCGGTGTTGAGTACGACCACGGTATGGGGGTTGGCGCTCGCCACCGCCGCGATGAGGGCGTTCTGGTCGCCGGGAAGGGAAAGGTTCGGGCGGTCGAATGCCTCGGCGCTGTAGTCGGCCGCGAACACCACTGCCACGTCGGACGCCCGGGCGGCGGCCGCTGCCTGGGCGATGGCATCTCCGACATAGGACATCCCGAGGTCGAGGATGCTCGGGATGTCGATCTCGGTGGCGTCGGCCGCCGGTGTCCAACTCAGCGACACCCGGTAGTGGTGGTGGGCGGCGAGGACGATTGAACCCGACCAGGTTCCGGTGTCGTGGATCACCTCGTCGGTCACGGCTGGACGCCCGTCGAGGGTGAGGGCGGCCTGCCCGGTTCCGGCCAGCGAGAAGACGTAGCGTCCCGACCGCGGCAAGGTGACGGTGCCGGTCCACGACACGTTGGCGCCATGCCACTCGGTGGGGACCTGGACGTTGGTGGCATCGGCCGTGGTCGGGTCGAGGTCGGTGAGACGTTGGTCGTCGCCGACCCCAGGGGAGACCTTCTTCGGGGCGTCGGCCGGCGGATTGTTGTCCACCCGGTCGGGGTCGGGGGGCGCCGACGGCGGCTGGATGACGGCCGCCGCCGCCAGGGGGTCGACGGTCGTGATGGTCTGCCCCGGCCCTGAGGCCGGCCCGACCGTCAGGGTCAGGCCGTGGCCCTTACCTGACGCCGGGACGAGGAACCGGGTGGGGATCGACGGGAGGTTGTCGGTGGTCGACCCACCCTCGGCGTAGCTGACGGTCGCGCCGGGTGCGAGTCGGTTGCGCAGGGCGGCCAAAGGGGTGGACGTGAACGGGGGATCCACATACGAAGAACCGAAGCCCTGGGTGACCGGGCAGGTGGAGGCATCGGCGCCGATGACGGCCACCGAACCGAGTTGGGCGGACTGGAGGGGCAGCAGGCCCGACTGGTTCTTGAGCAGCACGGCGGACCGCTCGGCCGCCCTCAGCGCGAAGCGGGTATGGCTGGCCACATCGACCGGGGTGCCCGGCGCACCGGTGGCCGGCCGGCCGATGATCCCATAGGCGAACATCTCGGTCAGGATCCGCGCGACGTCGGCGTCGATGGTGGCGGGCGACACCTCGCCGACGGACATCAGGTAGTTCAGCCGGTCCACGGCCGCCGGCTTCAGCTGTCGGACCCCGGACTTGAGGGCGACGGGCTCATCGTGCACGGCACCGAGGTCGGAGCGCACGAAGCCGGCGAAGCCCCACTGCTGGAGGATGAGGCCGAGGGCCGGGTCCTCGCACTGGAACGTCCCGTCCAGATGGGGGTAGGCGCACATCAGGGTGGCCACATGACCCTGGGTGACGGCGGCTTTGAACGGAGGCAGGTAGATCTCTTGGAGGGCGCGGTTCGGGACAACGGCGTCGAGCACTCCTCGGTTGGCCTCTTGGCTGTAGGCCACGAGATGCTTGGCGTCGGCCATTACCCCTTGGGCCTGTATGCCCTGGATATCGGCCAGGCCGAGGCGGGAGGTCAGCAGCGGGTCCTCGCCGTAGGACTCGTCGGCCCGCCCGCTGGTCGGCACCCGGTCGATGTTCAAATTGGGTCCCTGGCTCACGTCGATCCCCTGACCCCGGGCCTCGTCCCCCAGCACTTCGCCGTACTTCTTGGCCAGCGAAGTGTTGAAGGTGGCCCCGATGGCCAGCGGCACCGGGAGCTGGGTGACCCCTTTGTCGCCGTAGGCGAGCCCCCACGGGCCGTCGGAGAGGGTCAGCGACGGGATGCACAGGCGTGCCACCCCGGCATTGACGTTCTCGTAGCTGCCCGATGACTGGAGGACGATCTCCCCGAGCTTCTCGGACTGGGTCATGCGTGACAAGGTCAATTGGGCCAGGGCCGCCGGCGAGGCGCCCGCCGCCATGGCCGTGACCAGCCAGGGGCAGGCGGCCACGTCGATGGGCGGGGTCGGGAGCCCGGTGGCCCCGCCGGGCGTCGGCCCGGCGGCTGGCGGCGTGGGAATGGTGGCGGTGGCCGCGCCCTCCGTGGCCGGGAGCGCAGGGATGGCCACCACGACCAGGGCAAGGACAGTGAGGAGGTGGCGCAGCGTGCACGTTGTGACGTCGCTTGTGCGGATCACGCCTCGATTTTACGGGTCGCCGGCGCGGGATCGCCCCCGTTGCTGTCCCCGGAGGCCGGGACGACATCAGTCCGGGGGCAGCACGCGGTCGACGAGGCGTCAACCGGCGAAACGGCACCGGTCGTCGGTGCACGAGACCTTCGAGTCGGTGGGCGCTGTCGGGTTCGAACCGACGACCTGCTGGTTGTAAGCCAGCTGCTCTGACCAACTGAGCTAAACGCCCGCAGGCGCGACGCTACTGCGCTGCGGCGGCCAGGAACTCCGCCAGCAGGGCGGGTGTGGCCGCCGCCAAGGGAGCCCGACGCTCGGCGTGGGACAGCGTGACCAGATCCCGGCCGTGGGCCTCGCCGAGGACGGCGCCCGCCTCGGTGCAGACGAGCATCCCCCCCAGGTAGTCCCAACTGCCGAGCTTCGATCCGCCCACCACCGCGTACCCGTCGAGCACCCCTTCGGCCACCGCGCAGAGGTCGAGCGCGGCCGCCCCCAGGCACCGGTACTGGTGCCAGCCGAGGTAGCGCGGCGGATAGCCGCTGAAGGCGACGATGGCCTCCCGCATCCGTTCACATCCCGTCGGGCGGATCGGTGCCCCGTCCTTACGGGCCCCTCCACCCCGCACCGCCTCGAAGCGGACGCCCGAGGCCTGGTTGACCACCAACGCGGCCCGCGGCCCGTCGGCGTCGACCGCGCAGAGGCTGGTGGCGAACCATGGAATGCCCTTCGAGGCATTGGTCGAGCCGTCGACGGGATCGATGACCACCACCAGGTCCCGATCCGTGTCCCGTGTGCCCGACTCCTCGGAGAGCACGCCCACCCCGGCCTCCTCCAGGACGGCCAGGCCGGCGGCGTCGGCGACGAGGTCATGGCGGTACTGGTCCGACGTCGTGCCGGCCAGACCCCAGTCGTCGAGCCCCCCGAGCGCGTCGGCGATGGCGGAAGCCGTGGCGTGCAGCACCTCGAGCAGCGTGGCGTCGTCCATCGGGCCGACGCTACCGGAGCCGCGCCCTGCCATCGGGGTACCCGGCACCGACTCCCGACCGGCAGGCCCGCCCGCACCCGGCAGGACCGGTAGGCTCAGTTCCCTGTGGCAGTCATCGATGTGGCCGGATACGTCGCCGATCTCAAGGACCATTCGGTCGATCACGGCTTCCACGTGCACGACGAGCGGCATTTCGTCGAGACGTACTCGCTGCGCCAGGTCTGGGAGGTGGAGCTCCATCCCGAGGACGGCTGCGGCGGTCCGCTCGACCTCCACCTCGCCCTCGAGGTCGATCCGCGAACCCTCCTCTCGTTCGAGGACGCCGTCTTCGGGCTGCCCGAGGACGCGGAACCACCCGACGAGTTCCACTTCGCCCTGACCTTCACATGGGCCCTGCCGCCCCTCCCCCACGGCCCCGACCTGCTCCGGCTGGCCATCGACCTGGCCGGGGTGGGTGGCATCGAGCTCCCGCTCGAGGTCTCGGCCATCGACTCCTACGCCTCGGCGACGGACGCCGCCGAGCGCCGGCTCAGCATCGTCGCCCGCACCCCGGTTTCCCTGGCGCGGGTCCTCACCGGCGAGGAAATGATGTGCGACGTGTTCGACCGGTGCCTGGCCGTCAGCCGCTACCTGCTCGACTCGGCACCCAGCTGGCTCGGGTGATCTCCGGCGCACGCACCCGCCTGGCCCGCTTCGCCGTCGGCGCGATCGCCGTCGTCGTGGCCGGTGGGGCCCTGTCGGCCTGCGGGACGAGCGCCGGCGACCTGGCCCGTACCTCGTGCGTCCATGTGAACAGGTCGATCAAGCTGCTCGACGAGGCGAACCGCACCCCCGCCGGCACCACGGCCACCTCGCTGCGCGAACAGGCCTACCTGCAACTGCTGGCCGCCATCCCCATCGCCGCCCAGGCCGCCTACCACGACATCACGTGGGAGGCACTGTCGGCCACGCTGTCCGAGGCCAACCGCGTCCCTGAGACGGAGCTGATCCCATCGCTGCAGCTCCAGTGCCAGGCGGCAGACAACTCGGTGTTCAACCAAGCCCCCGCCTCCGTCGAACCCCGCCGCCACCTGAGGCGGTCGACCGCACGTCAGGGCCCACGAGTGCCCTGACCGGACAGTGCACCCGCGGCCGACACCGTCGCCCGGGGCGTACCGGTGGTCGACGGCGACGGGGCGACAGCCAGACTGCGCCCGGCCATCTCGGCGCGCCCGACCTGGACGACGGAAGGCAGGAGGCGGGCGGCGAGCCACTGGCCGGCGGCGGCGGTCGGGACGATGTGGACGCCGTCGCCGTCGCGGAGCTGCACGCCGTCGAGGGAGGTGGAGTACACGCCGCCCGGGCAGACCATCGAGTCGAAGTCGAGCACCCGCACGGTGGCCGGGTGCTCGGCGGCCACCTCGCGCGACGATCTGGTTGTAGCGGTCCAGCCGGGCCGGGTCGTCCTCGGGCCACGGCAGGCCGTTCGGCTGCTCGCCCGAGTTGAAGCACGGAGCCGTCAGCAGCTCCACGTAGGCCCCGCCCGACCCCGCCACCTGCACGGCCTGCTCGAGCGACTGCTTCACCGCGGCGTCGAACGCCGGCTCGCCGATGTGGGACCACCGGCCGTCCAGCCAGCGGTCCATGACCTCCCACCGGCCGGTCAGCACCATCACCACGTTGGGCCGGAACTGGTCGATCGCCCCGCGCCACAGCGCCGGCCACTGCTCCGACACCGGCGTGTTCGGGTTGCAGGGGGCGGCCATCGGATCGGCGACCCCATGGGCCATGTACTGGGTGGACCGCAGCACCCCGCAGGCCACGATGGCGCTGTCGTCGATGTCGACGTCGTAGGCCCCCCCGGGCTGGTCGGCCTCCAGGGCGAAACCGAGCCGCCAGGCCACCGAGTCACCCAGGATGGCGACCTTCACGGGTGTCCCCGGAGGCACCGGGACGCGGGATGCGACGGTGCCGGCCGCATCGGCCGGGCTCGGCAGGGTGGCGGCCACGGTGACGGCCACCACGGCCAGGAAGGCCCCCGAGGTCACCAGCCAGCCGCGCCACTCGGTCAGCGTCGCCATGCTGCTCTTCCGGATGGGCAGCTCGACGAGGTAGTAGGAGGCGGTCGCCACCACGAAGGTCACCGCGAAGCGGACGGCCAGGAGCGGCAGGCCGTAGAGGTGGACGCGCTCGGCGTCGAGCAGGGCGAACAGCGGGAAGTGCCACAGGTAGAGTCCGTAGGAGATGCGGCCCACGTAGACGAAGACGGGATTGGCGAGCGCCCGGGACAGGCTGCCCGCCTGGGCGGTCACCACGGCGAACAGGAGCACGGCGACGGCCAGGGCGATGGCCAGTTCGCCGCCGGAGAAGAAGACACCGGTCGGTCCGTCGAGTCGCCCCCAGAGCGCGACGAGCCCGATCAGGGCGGCCCAGCCGAACACCTGGGCGGCCAGTCGCGCCGTCGTGCTCGACAGCTCCCATGCGGCGATGGGGCGGGCGCTCGGGCCGCGGCGGCGCCGGATGTCGCGCCGGTGGGCCGGAGGGGCGCCCAGGCCCAGGGTGCCCACCGACGGGTGGATGCGGGTCGGCTCGAGGTCGGCCAGGTCGGGCACGGCCCGGGGCAGGGCCCGGCGGTGGCGCGCCCACATGGTGAGGCCGATGGCCAGCGCCGCGCCGACGAGGATGTCCTGGCTGCGGGTGTCGGTGCCCTCGTACATCCGGGTCACCGAGGCGTGGTGGACGTAGTCCCAGCGCATGGCGGCGGCCGAGGCCAGGGCGCCGAACACGGCGGCGGCCAGTACCGGCCAGAGCTGGCGGGACGGGCGCAGGCGGCGGCCCAGGTGGAGCAGGCCCAGCACCACCGGTGGCCAGACGATGTAGAACTGCTCCTCGATCGAGAGCGACCACATGTGCGACAGCGGTGAGGGCTGGGCCGCCTGGGCGAAGTAGTTCGACCCGCCGACGATGAAGTGCCAGTTGGCCACGTAGAAGAGCGTGGCCAGCGAGTCCAGCCGGAGGGAGGCGAACTCGCCGGGGGCGGCCGCGAAGTGGGCATAGGCGGCCACACCCACCAACAGGAGCAGCAGGGCGGGCAGCAGCCGACGGGCCCGGCGGACCCAGAACTGGCCGAGCCGGATGGTCAGCCGGCGGGCCCACTCGCCCAGCAGCAGCGACGTGATGAGGAAGCCCGACAGGACGAAGAACATGTTGACGCCGAGGAAGCCGCCGGCCGACAGCGGTGCCCCTCCGTGGTAGAGCATGACGCCGAGCACGGCCACGGCCCGGATCCCGTCGAGGGCGGGCACGTAGCCGAACACGATGGTCCGACCACGCGGCGCCGTCGGCGTGCTCGGCACCGGGGTGGAGCCGGCGACGGTGGTCATCGACCGGGCACCCCGGAGTGCCGGGACGGGGTCCCGGAGCCTCGGGCAGGGCGGGTCATAGGGGCACCATGATCGCAGACACGGGCCCGCTGCGGTACCCCTGATCGCCCGGCGTCCGGGCCCCTGCGACCGGCGCCCACGGTGGGCGCCGGTCCCGCCACCGGGCGCGCCGGTGGCCGTGCCCCGAGGGGCTCAGACGGACGGGGTGTAGCCGGCCGGGAGGTTGATCGTCTTCTTCTCGAGGAACAGCTCGAGACCGTCCTCGCCGAACTCGCGGCCCACGCCGGAGTCCTTGTAGCCGCCGAAGGGCGACGAGAAGTCGATCGGGACCGACGAGTTCACCATGTAGGTGCCGGTGCGGACCTGGCGGGCGATGCCGAGGCCACGGTCGTTGTCTGCGGTGAACACGCCACCGCAGAGGCCGTACTCGGAGTCGTTGGCGATCCGTACCGCGTCGGCGTCGCCGTCGTAGGGGATGACCGACAGGACGGGGCCGAAGATCTCCTCCTGGGCGATGCGCATCGAGTTGTCGACGTCCACGAACACGGTGGGCTCGACGAACCAGCCGGCGTCGAGGCCGGCGGGCCGGCCGCCGCCGACGGCGACCTTGGCGCCCTCCTCCTGGCCGATGCGGATGTAGCCCTCGACCCGGTCGCGCTGGCGTTCGGCCACCAGGGGCCCGACCTCGGTGGCCGGGTCGAGCGCGTCGCCGACCTTCATCGCCCGGACGAGCTCCACGAGCGCGTCGGTGACCTCGGCGTAGCGGTCCCGGGGGGCCAGGATGCGGGTCAGCGAGATGCAGGCCTCACCGTTGTTCATGATGGCGTTGGGGAGCATCAGCGGCAACGACTGCGCGAGGTCGACGTCGTCGAGGAGGATGGCAGCCGACTTGCCGCCGAGCTCGAGGCTGAACCGCTTCAGGTTGGCGCCGCAGGCGGCCCCGATCTTCTTGCCGGCCGCCGTGGAGCCGGTGAAGGACACCTTGTTCACCCCGGGATGGTTGACCAGGTACTCGCCGACCTCGCGGCCGGCCGGGACCACGCTCAGCACACCCTTGGGCAGGCCGGCGTCGGCCAGGATCTCCGCGAACACGTTGGCGTCGATCGGCGTCTCGGGAGCGGGCTTGAACACCACCGAGCTGCCCGACAGCAGGGCGGGAGCGAGCTTGGCGGCGGCCAGGAAGAGCGGCACGTTCCACGGGGTGATGGCGGCCACCACGCCGATCGGCTCCTTGGTCACGAGGACCGGACCGAGGAGGCCGTCCTTGACCGTGTCGAAGGCGAAGGTGGAGCCCAGGCCGGCGTAGTAGTCGAGGATCATCGTCGGAGCGAGCACCTGGGCCAGCAGGCCCCACGACACGGGCGAGCCCATCTCATTGGAGATCAGTTCGGAGATGTCCTGCATCTGGTTGCGGATGGCCTCGGCGGCCCGGGACAGCACGGCGGCCCGCTCGGTGGGGGTCATGTGCGGCCAGGGCCCGTGGTCGACGGCCTCGCGGGCCGCCGCCACCGCCTTGTCGATGTCGGCCTCCACGGCCTCGGGGGTGCGGCCCACCAGCTCCCCGGTGGACGGGGAGTGGACCTCGAAGACCGAGGTGGACGCCGGTGCGACCCACTCTCCTCCGATGAACAGGCGATCGTACGACTTCATGGTCCCTCCCAGGATGACGACGGTGCGGGAAGCCCGCACCCGGTTGGCCGAGGTGCTGCGGTGTGGTGCCCCTGGCCGGTTCCCCACCGGGTGCGGGCGCCGGCACAGCGTCGACCGATCGTAGCCCCCACCCCGCATCGCCGCCGGTACCGCCCGTGCGCCCACCGGCCGCGGCGGTACGCTCGGCCCGACCCGCCCGCCACCCGCGTGGTGGCCCCGACCGCCGGCATCGCCGGAGAAGTGGAGTCTGACGTGCTCGTCCCCCCTCGACGACTACCCGGTGCACCAGATCAGCGAGCCGATGCGCCACGTGGCCACCTCCGACCGCAACTTCTACGACCGCTACTACTTCAACATCCACGGCACCGGCGACGTGCTCGGCACCGACGACGAGCTCTTCTGTGTGATCGGCGTGGGCCAGTACCCGAACCTCGGGCGTGGCCGACGCCTTCGTGTCGGTCAAGTGGGGCGACGACCATCGGGTGGTGCGCTCGTCCAAGACGCTCGGCGCCGACCGCATGGACGCCTCGGTCGGCCCGATCCGGGTCGAGGTCCTGAAGGGCCTCGAGCAGGTCCGTGTCATCCTCGAGCCCAACGAATGGGGCATCGAGCTCGACGCCGTCTACGACGGGTTCAGCCAGGCCCACCTCGAGTCCCGCCACTTCGACCGCCAGTTCTCCCGGGTCATCTTCGACTCGACCCGCTTCGCCCAGGTCGGCGGGTGGACGGGCACCCTCAGGGTCGGCGACCGCGAGGTCCGCCTGACGCCAGACCGGTGGTGGGGCTCGCGCGACCGCTCCTGGGGCGTCCGGCCGGTCGGCGAGTCCGAGCCCCCCGGCATCCGGGTCACCGACACGGGCTCGGGGTTCTTCTGGATCTACGCACCGGTGCGCTTCGACGATCACGCCATGGTCACCATCGTCCAGGAGCGCGCCTCGGGTGAGCGGATCATGCAGGACGCCCACCGCATCCCCGTGCTCGGCGCAGACGGGGGGCCGACGTGGTTGGGCCGGCCCGAGCACGACTCCGCTTCGTGGAGGGCACCCGCACGGTGACCGGTGCGACCCTCTCCTACTTCGGCGCCCGGGGCGAGCAGACCGCCGGTCGTCGAGGTCGAGCCGCTGCTGGCCTTCCCCCTGCTGCTCGGGTCGGGATACGGGCTGGAGCCGGACTGGAAGCACGGGATGTACCAGGGCGACCTGGTGACCCAGGGCCAGATCGTCGCCCCCGACCCGAACTACACGGCCTGGGGCCTGACCGAGTACGCCGCCCGGTTCACCTGCGGCGACCAGGTCGGCTACGGCATGTTCGAGTTCGCCGCCATGGGTCCCCACGAGCGGTACGGCTTCACCAGCTGAGCTCCTCCGGCGCCACCGGTCTACTCCACGGTGCGGATCTGGTCGGCCTCCCAGAAGGCCCGGAGCCCGGCCAGCCTGCCGTCGGGGGCCGCCCGGTAGCAGTAGACGCCGTCGACGTCGATGGCCCCACCGCCGGCGAAGGTGATCCGGATCGTCCCCACGTTGGCCACCTCGTCCCCGCAGAGGAACGACTGGCGGATGGTGAACCGGATCGATTCGTTGATCCCGATCACGTTGTCGTAGAAGGCGGCGATGGCCTCGCGGCCGCAGTGGCCGGTGCCCTCAGGGTCGAACATCGAGGGTCCGACCGGGTCCTCGACCACGGCGTCGTCGCTGAACAGGGCCACCCAGGCGTCGCGGTCACCGGCCTCGACGGCGGCCATGGACTGCCGGCCGAGCTCACGGGCCGTCGGATGGACGCCGTCGGCACCGTCGGCGCTCACCGGTCCACCTTGGCGATCACCGTGTCGGCGAAGCGCTGCAGGTTGTCGATCTTGGCCTGGAGCGGCTCGGTGTCCGGCCCGACCTCGTAGGGCCAGCGGAAGCCGACGATCACGTCGGTGACCCCCTGCTCCTCGAGCCGGTGGATGCCGTCGACGGTGAAGGCGTCGAGCGAGATGACGTGGACCTCGAAGGGCCGGTCGGCCGTGCCCTCCTCCTCGCGCAGGCGGCGGAGGGTGGCCAGCAGCCCGGGCAGGTCGGCCGGATCGCCACCGCCGTGGAGCCAGCCGTCGCAGCGTGCCGCCCGGCGCAGTGCGGCCGTGGCGTGCCCTCCCACCAGGATGGGCAGCGGCTCCGACGGCACGGGGCTGAGCTTGACCGACTGCAGGTCGTAGCACTCGCCGTGGTACTCGAAGTAGCCCCCGGCCGACAGGCCGCGCACGACGTCGATGGCCTCGTCCATGCGCCGACCTCTCCCCTCCCAGGGCACGCCCACCAGCTCGTAGTCCTCGGGCCAGGGGCTCGCCCCCACGCCGAGGGACAGCCGGTTGCCGGTCAGCACGGCCACCGAGGTCGCCTGCTTGGCCACGATCAGCGGGTGGCGCATGGGCAGCTTCAGGACGAAGGTGACGAAGCGGATGCGTTCGGTCACCGCCCCCATGGCCGGGATCACCGAGAACGGCTCGAGGAACGGCTTGCCGTCGAGGAACTCCCGGGTGCCGTCGGGGTTGAAGGGGTAGGTCGAGTCGGACACCTCGGGATAGCAGAGGCTGTCGGGGACGACCATCGAGTCGTAGCCGGCCTCCTCGGCCGCCACGGCCAGGGGCAGGTAGTAGGTCGGGTCGACCATCGACTCCGCGTACGAGAACCGCATCAGGCATCCCTCCACTCGACATGGGCCCGGACGGCACCATCGTCATCGATCCATCCCCTCGATGCGGCGTAGGCCAGCATCCCGGCAAACCGTTCGTCCCACCCGTCGTCGAGGGCGCGTCCCTCGGCGACCGCCGCGGCGTCGGCCAGCTCCCGCAGGACCCCCGCCGGCACCAGCGCGTCCCCCGCCCCGTCCACCCGGGCCACCCCGACCGCGTCGAGGACCGTGGTGAGCCGTCGGTCGGCCTCGGGATCCGACCCGCCGGCCGGGCCACCGCGCACCCGCACGGCCAGCGAGTCCAGCGTCCCCCAACTCCTCACGGCGACCGCACCGGACCGCAGGTCGACCACCACGTCCACTCCCCGGCCCCGTTCAGTCGAGGGCGGGACGGGAGTACCCCGCGTCGGCCAGGCGCCCGGCCACCCAGTGGACACCGTCGGGCTCCTCCATGTGGGCCGCCCAGCCGTCGAGGAGCTGCTCCACGGCCTTGCGCTCGGGGATCACGGCCAGCACGGTCACGACCACGTCGTCGACCTTGACCCGGTCGACCTCGATGTCGCCGAACGGCGTCCAGGTACCCGCCTCGGCGGAGAGCTCGAGCATGGCGTACAGCTCCCCGGTGTCCTCGACCCAGCTGAGCTCGTACCGGCTGCCCCGATTGTCGAACCAGTTGTTGCCGAACTCGTACTCGGCCGACTGCCGACGGCGCTCGTCGGCGCTGTAGAAGTCCTCGATGTCCATGGTTCTCCTGTCGTCGACACCCGGGCCGGCGGGGGTCCGGACCGTCCCTGGACCCTGCGGGGACCGACGATAGCCCGGACCCCCGCCTCCGCCGGAACCCACGGGTCGGCGTCGGGCCCCGGCGGGCCCCTCCGGTCCACGGCGGGCCGCGGCGGGCCGCGGCCGGCGGAGCCGGCCCGATGGCTACGATCGCGGAGGCCCGAAAGGAAACTTGATGAAGCAGTCCCCCGTACGCAACCTCCTCATCCTCGTCTTCACCTTCGTCGGCTGCTTCGGCGTCGCCTATGCGATCGCCGGCATGCTGACCGCCCTGCCCGCCCCGGCCGTCGGCGGGACCTGCGGCCCGAGCACCGCCTCGGAGACCCCGCTCGAGGCCCTGCTCGAGCCGGGCTCCATCGGGGCCGGACCCGAGCCGTCCAAGTCGAACACCGCCGGCGTCCACCAGTGGACCACCTTCGTCCAGCAGTGCCAGTCGTTGGCCGACCGCCGGGGCCTGGCCTCGCTCGCCATCCTGGTGATCTCGCTGGTGGTGGTCGGCGTCGGCCTCGTCTGGCTGCTGCGCCAGCCCAAGGACGACGGCACCGACGGCTCCGCGGGCACTCCTTCCTACACGCCGCTCGGCCTGGGTGATCCCGGCCTGGTGGGCGCAGGCGCAGTGGCCGGCGGCTCCGCCGCAGGGGTCGCGTGGCCGGCCGCCCAGCCCCCCGGCCCGCCGCCCGGCTACGGGGCGCCGCCCTACGGCCCTCCCCCGGGCTATGGACCTCAGGGGTACGGGCCCGACCCCTATCCGGGGGGACCCGCCTACCAGCCGCCGTTCTACCCGAACCCCGCCTATCCGCCGCCGTACCCGCAGGCCCCGGCCTACCCGGCCGTCCCGCAGGCCCCGTACCCGCAGGCCCCCGGCCAGGCCGCCGACCCGGTGCCGCCACCGGCGCCGCCGGCCTGGCCCCAGCCACCGGCCGAACCGGCCCAGCCGGCCGTCGAGCCACCGGCGGAGCCCGGGGACCAGCCTCCCGCCTGAGGGTTCCTGTCGCCGGACGACCACCGGCCGAAGTTCCCCATTGCCATCGCCGCGGACCGGCGCGATGGTGGTCGGAGGGACGACTTGGCACCACCTCGGCACGGTTCGCAGCCCACGCGACCGGGCCGGGTGGGAGGAGGCTCGCATGGACGAGACCGAATCCGCAGCGGCACCACCCGACAGGACGTGGCCGAACCCCACTCCCGGGGGGCGCATCTACCCCTTCTACGTCACGGCGACCGCGATGGCGGGGGACGAACTGTCCGAGTTCCCCACCGACGGATCGTCCCTGCACTTCCTCGACGAACCCGTCGAGGGAATGGCCGTGCAGGAGCCGTTCCCCGGCTGGGGGCCGGCGTCCGCGGTCAGCAGGACCTCGACCGTTCTCGAGCGAGAGGATGGGTCGTCGGGTCCGTAGTGCAGCCCCCCCTCATGACTACGGACCCGGCGACCCGGCGGGGAAGCTGCGGGTAGCGGCTCCACCGGTGGGGCAGGTGGGGATCGAACCCACGACCAAGGGATTATGAGTCCCGTGCTCTGACCACTGAGCTACTGCCCCGGGGCTTGTGCTCCGTGTGCGGATGCTAGAGCCAACCCGGCGGCCGACCGTCGATGAGGACCATGTCGGCCGGCCGGCAGTGCCTGCGCACGGGTCGCCCGGACCGGCACCGGCCCGGCCACTCAGGAGTCGTCGTCGCCCTCGTCGTCACCCTCGTCGTCGCCCTCGTCGAGTGGCTCCGGGTCGGGGGGCTCCGCGTCGAAGACCTCGACGGTCGCCGTGGTGTCGATGACCCGGCTCCCCATCCCCCAGGACCGCAGCAGGTCCTCGCGCCGCTTCCGCCGCTTCGGGCTGAGGGCCAGCAGCAGCCGGTCGACGGCGAACACGACCAGGCCCACCACCACCACGGCGGCCACGATGGCCAGGACGACGAGGCCGACGGTGGCCACCGCGACGACGACGGCCACCAGGACCACGAGGCCCAGCACCGACCCGAGGCATCCCATGGCCGGGCGCGGGCGGCCCGCCCCACCGAGTTGCGGCGGGTCCATCAGGGCCGCCGGTCTGGGATCGCATCCTTCACGCCACCCACCTTCTCACCGGAACGGGCCCCCGTGCCCGGCCCGACCCGTCGCCGCCGGCCGTCACCCGGAGCTCCGCACCAGCGTGGCCGTCGCTCCGCCATGGCCGCCGAGGGTCACGACCACCGTCGGGCTGCCCGACGGTGGTCGGCCGAAGGTCGGGTAGGCCACGGCGGCCGTCGGGCGGGCGTCGACGCCGTGGGTCGCCAGCTGGTAGGCCACGCCGGCCAGGACGGCGAAGCCGGTCGGGCTCGCCGGCCCCACCTGCAGCCCGAAGGCCCCCCGGGGCGCCACCCGCAGGGCGGCGGCCGTCGCCGCGTCGGTGTCGTGGACGGACGCCCAGCCCGACAGGGTCGGAGCCGTCCCGCCCGTCTGCCCGAGGCCGAGGACGACGAGCCAGGCCGACAGGCCCACCAGGACCGCACCGGCCACCCAGCGCAGCCCCGGGTCGACCGGGCGGACCGTCCGCCCCTCCCCCCGGCCCGGGACCGCGGTTCCCCGCAGGAGGCGCAGCCCGGCGGCTCCACCGACGGCGGCCGCCCACACGATGGTCACCCACACGGCGATCCCCGCCGGGGCCAGCACGGCGGCGAGGTAGCCCACCACCGGGAACTGCGACAGCGGCACGGACGCCACCGTGGCCACCGCCCCGAGGGCCAGCACGAGGGAGAGGACGGCCAGGGCGGCCAGGCCCGTCCGTCGCGCCGACCACACGGCCACGGCCACCACCACGAGCAGGGCGATGACGGCCGCTCCCCACCACCCCGGGCCGCTGACGATGTTGGCCTCCCCGACGAACTGGGCCAGGCCTCCCCCGCCCGGCAGCGGGTGGACCCAGTCGGGCAGGACCCGGGTGGCCCCGCCGAGGGCCCGCAGCGCGGCGGTGGCCCCGATGGTGCGGCCCGACCCGCCGGCCGCCCGGACCAGCAGGGTCAGGTTGCCCGGGTGGGTGGTGGCCTCCTGGACCACCGGGGCGGCCCACGCCAGCACCCCGATCCCGAGCCCGACCACCCACCAGGCGACGCCGATCCCCTCCCGCCGGCGCCGCCGCACGGCCAGGCCCACGAGCGGCGCCACCACGGCCAGCCCGACGGCCGGCGGCGCGTAGGCGGCCTGGCACTGCACGACGATGCTGGCCGCCACCACACACACGGGCCACCACCGCAGCCGCCCGGTGGCGACGGCCAGGGCCGTGCAGAAGGTGGTGACGAGGACGAGGAGTGCGAACCAGACGTTCCACACCGTGTCGAGGACGAGCTCCGGACGCACCAGGGCGAATACCAGGACCGCACCCGCCGTGGTCGCACCGGCGGGCCAGCCCCCCACGGCCCATGACGCCTCGACGGCCACGGCGACGGCCGCCACGACGGCCAGGACAGCCCCCCACAGGGCACCCTGGGCCGGGTCGACGCGCACCGGAACGGCCAGGATCCAGTTCTGCAGGGGTCCGGGGGCGAACACGGCGCGCCCGTCCACCGAGATGGCCATCTGGTGGCCCACCAAGGGCGGGTGCGGACCGAACACCTGCCAGCTGCGCAGCGACAGGGCGGCGTTGTCGTAGACCGGGCGCCAGCCCCGGGCCAGCTCCACCACGGCGAACACGACGATCGGGAGCTCGGCGGCCAGGTGGCAGACCACCCGGAGGACGGTCTCGTGTCCCGTGCGCCCCGTGCGCCCCGTGGCCGCTTCGGGGCGGCCGGGGCCGGTCGCCGCCGGCGCGTCCAGGACCTCTGCTGCAGCGGACTCCACGGGGGCATTCTCCCCCTGGCGGCCCCCGGGGCCACGGAAGCCGGCCGGCTCAGCCGGCGGCGGCCCGTCGGCGGACGAGGTCGGCGAAGCGGCCGGCGGCGGCCGGGTCGGCCTCGAGGAAGAAGGAGGGCTCAGCCAGCTCCACCTCGAGGACCACGTCGGTCCCGTCCTCCAGGGTCACCACGTCGATGCGGGAGTAGAGGAGCGGCTCGCGCACCCCGAACCGGTCGGCGACGATCCCGGCCACGGCCGCCGATGCGGCCTCGACCACGCCCAGGCGGCCGGTGGTCAGGACCTCGGGCACGACGCGCTCGGTGTACCTCCCCCCGATCAGGCCTCCCCCCAGGGCCAGCAGGGGCCCTTTGCGCACCGAGTGGGACACGGCACCGCCGAAGACCATGGTGGCGACCTCGCCGTCGGTGGCCACCGACGGCACGGCCGGCTGGACCAGCACCGCGGTGCCGCCGGCCAGGATCCGGCCGGCCAGGGCGGCGGCGGCCGGGTCGCCCGCCGCGAACCGGCCGGTCGACGCGCTGCCCGCCGACACCACCGGCTTGACCACCACCTCCCCCGGCCCACCGGTCAGGGCGGCGGCCACGACCCGGGGGTCGTCGACCACCCGGGTGGGGATGACGGGGACCCCGGCGGCGGCCAGCTCGACCAGGTAGCGCTTGTCCAGGTTCCACCGGACCACCGGGGCCGGGTTGTGCAGTGTCCCGAGCCGGCCGACGCGTCCGAGCCAGGCCCGGTAGTCGTCCAGGTGGTCGACGTAGTCCCAGGTGGACCGCACGACCACCAGGTCGTAGTCCGGCCAGGGGGCGTCCGGGTCGGACCACACGACGTGGTCGAGCCCGATGCCGGCGGCGCGGGCCGCGGCCTCGTGGAAGGGTCGGTCGACGTCGTCGAAGCCCAGGCGCTCGGGCGGCGCGGTGGCGAAGGCCACCCTCGGGGTCATGCCCGGGTCCCGCTCAGTTGTGGTGGGGCGGGCGCTCGCGGCGCTGGCGCTCGGCCCAGCAGAGGTCGCAGTCCTCGCAGGTGCGCCCGTCGGACCCGCCCCGGTGGATCCCCGGGTGGCCGCAGTAGGGGCAGGGGTCGGATGTCGGCATGGGGCACCTCGTGGCCGTGGACGCCCGCCGCGGGCGGACGGGGTGCGGACCGGAGGCGGACCGCCTCCCCTCCGCTGGCTCCGGGGGTGAGACTCGAACTCACAACCCTCTGATTAACAGTCAGATGCTCTGCCGATTGAGCTACCCCGGAAACTGCGCCGCACGCCCGGGGGGACCCCGGTCCCGCCTCGACGTGCCAGAGGAGATTAGCCGGTCGCCACCACCCCGCCGGATCGCAGGTGCACGCCGGCCCGATCCGCGCCACAATGTCGGCCGTGAAGCTCCGCATCGTGGTCGCCGCCGCCATCGCCGCCGGGTCAGCCATCGGGATCGCCCGGAAACGGCGCACCCGGCTCCGGGTCGTCGCCCCCGACGGCTCCACCGTCCGCCCCCACGGCCGACGCGGTCGGGCCGGTCGGGGGGCCAAGGGCAAGGCCGTCGTGGTGTTGACGGCAGTGCGGGTGCGCGACGCCCTCGGCGTGCTCGGCGGCTGGCGCGACGGCGAGCAGGCGACCGACGCGCTTGTCATCGAGATGACCGCCGACCTGGCCGCCGCCATCAACGAGCACACCACGCTGGCCGTCTGATCCTGCCCGGCGCCGACGCAGCCGACCCGGGGCCTATCGTCGCCCGGGTCACCCGGGCCCTGGCCGCCGCCGGCTGCGTGGCCGCCGACGAGGAGGCCGCCGAGCTCGTGGCCTCGGCCCCCGACGTCGACGCCCTCGACGCCCTGGTGGCCCGGCGGACCGCCGGCGAGCCGCTGGCCTGGCTGGTCGGCACCACGCGGTTCTGCGGGATCGACGTGGCCGTCGACCCCGGGGTCTACGTCCCCCGCTGGCAGTCCGAGGCACTGGCCGAGCGCGCGGTCGTCGCTGCTTCCCCCCGACGGCACGGCCGTCGACCTGGCCGCCGGGTCGGGCGCCCTGGCCCTCGTGCTGTCCCGCCGGCACCCGGCCGCCCGGGTGGTGGCCACCGAGGTCGACGCGGCGGCGCTGGCCTGCGCCCGGCGCAACGGGGTGGACGTCCGCGAGGGCACCCTCGACGACCCGTTGCCCGCCGACCTGGCCGGGGCCGTCGATGTCCTGTGTGCCGTCCTCCCCTACGTGCCTACCGGGGCGCTCCACCTCCTGCCCCGTGACGTCCTCGCCTTCGAGCCCCGGCGCGCCCTCGACGGGGGGCCCGACGGGCTCGGACTGGTGGCCGAGGTGGTGGCCCGAAGCCCCCAGTGGGTACGTCGAGGCGGCTGGCTGCTCCTCGAGGTGGGCGCCGACCAGATCGACCCGCTCGCCGGCCTGTGTGGGGCCGCCGGCTACGGCACGTTCGAGGTGCTCGTCGATGGCGACGGCGACCCCCGCGGCATTGCCGGGCGCCTCGGCCCGGCCGGGCTGACCTAGGCCTCTTCGAGGTAGTCGCGCAGTAGCTGGGCCGACTCGGGCCGGCGCAGCTTGGCCAGGGTCTTGGCCTCGATCTGGCGGATCCGCTCCCGGGTGACGCCGAAGGCCCGGCCCACCTCCTCGAGGGTGCGGATCTTGCCGTCCTCCAGGCCGAAGCGGAGTCGCACGACGTCCTGCTCGCGCGGCGTGAGGTGGCCGAGGGCGTCGCGCAGCGCCGAGTCCAGCATCAGGCGGGTGGCCGCGTCGCCCGGCACCACGGCCTCGCGGTCCTCGATGATGTCGGACAGGCTGAAGTCCTCCTCGTCGCCGATGGGCTGCTCGAGGGAGATGGTGTCCTGGTTGATGCGGAGGATCTCGCGCACCCGTTCGGGGGACATGTCGACCTGGGCCGCCAGTTCCTCGGTGTCGGCTCCCGCCCGATCTCCTGGTGGAACTGGCGCTGGGCCCAGACCACCTTGTGGATGGTCTCCACCATGTGGACGGGGATCCGGATGGTGCGGGCCTGGTCGGCGATGGCCCGGGTGATGGCCTGGCGGATCCACCAGGTGGCGTACGTCGAGAACTTGAAGCCCTTGGTGTGATCGAACTTCTCGACCGCCCGCATCAGCCCGAGGTTGCCCTCCTGGATGAGGTCGAGGAAGGCCAGTCCCCGGTTGCGGTAGCGCTTGGCGATGGACACGACCAGGCGGAGGTTGGCCTCGATCAGGGCCTCCTTGGCCTCGTGGCCCTGGCGCACCAGGCGCTGGTCGGCCCGCTGCTCGGCCGGGACGCGGGTTCGGACCGAGCTCGTCGGCGGCCAGGCGGGCCTCGGCCTCGGTGCCGGCCAGGATGCGCTCGGCCAGCTCGACCTCGAGCGCGGCGTCGAGCAGCTTTACCTTGCCGATCTCCTTCAGGTACATGTGGACCGGATCGGCGGCCGAGCCCCGGAAGCTGTCGGGCTCCGAGGTGGAGGCCGTGTCCGCCGAGCGCGACGCCCGCTGCCGCTTGGCGGCCGGCTTGGCGGCCGGGCGCGGCGGCGACCGCCACCAGTCGGTGCGGCGGGTCGGCGGCGGGCGGGGCCATCGGCACGATGGTGGTCTCGCCCGTGTCGTAGGTGAACTCGATGCCCGCCTCGCGGATCCGGTCGACCACGCCGGCGATCAGGTCGGTGCTGAGCTCGACGGACCGTAGGACGGTCACGACGTCGTCCTGGGTGAGCCCGCCGGCCCTGCGGCCCTTGTCGAGGAGCGCCTCGAAGTCGGCGTCCGACAGCTGGTCCGACACGGGCGGGGGGTCACGCGGCACCGGAGGGGTGATCGCGCCGCCCAGCCTCAGGTCCGGTGACGGGTCCCCGGCGACCCCCGGCTCCCCGGTGCGCGTGCCGGGATAGAGGGAGACGACCTTCTTGACCGTCATGCGTCCCGCCTGGACCCGTTCTCCTGTGCCCTCACGAGGAGCCACGCTACCAACCGTCGGGACGCCTCTGCCGAAGAACCGGGTCGGTCCAGGTCCTGGAGCCATGCGGCCACCCGGGAGGCGTCGGCCATGGCCTCGGACGATGTCCGGGCCTCCACCGTCAGCACCGGCAGCTCGCGCCGGACGGCGTCGCGGACGAGCTGGGCCACCACCTCGTCGGGCTCGGCCCTGGGCTCCTCCACGGTGAGCCGGACCAGCAGGGCCTGGACCGGCCCCGGGGCGGCGTCGATGGCCTCGCCCAGGTCGTCGGCGTCCACCAGGGACCCGAAGGCGGCCCGCTGGACCGGGTCGGAGAACAGCACCTCCACGAGGCGGTCCCCCACGTCCTCGGGCCGGTGGATGGCCAGGCGCAACGCCTCGAGGCCCGGCCGGAACTCGGGTGTGGTGGACCGGCCGGAGGGACCGCCGGGCCCCGGGCCGTCCTCCCACGGGTCCCACCCGGGCTCGGGTCCCGGTTCGTCGGGCCCGTCGTAGCCGCGGGGGTCCCGGTCGACGGGGGGGCGGCACGGGCCGGTGCACGCTCGGGTTTGGCCGGGGTGCGGGGGCCCTCCCGCCGGATGCGCTCGAGCCGCTCGCGCAACGAGGCCGGCTCGAGTCGGCACCGCTCGGCCACCTGCATCACGTACTGGTCGCGGACCAGGTCGTCGGGGTGCTCGGCCACGGCGCCGAGCGTGTGGTCGGCGGCGCGGGCCCGCCCCTCGGCGGTCGACAGGTCGGCCGCGTCGAGGATGCGGCCGAGCCGGAACTGCAGGAACGGGGTGGCCTTGTCCACGGCCTCGCGCAGGGCGGCGGGGTCGGACCGGGCCAGGTCGGCGGGGTCCGAGCCCGGCGGCAGGGCGGCCACGGCCACGTCGACCTCGAGCTTGCGCTCCCACTCGTAGAAGCGACCGGCGGCCGACTGGCCGGCCCCGTCGGCGTCGAAGGCCAGGACGATCCGGGTGGCGAAGTTCTTCAGCAGCTTCACGTGCTCCTCGGCGAGCGCGGTGCCGCAGGTGGCGACGGCCCGGGGCACGCCCGCCTCGAAGAACCCGATCACGTCGGTGTAGCCCTCGCAGACCACGACCTCGCCGGAGGCGATGACGTCCTGCTTGGCCCAGTTGAGGGCGTAGAGGGTGCGGCGCTTCGAGTAGATCGGCGTCTCGCTGGAGTTCTTGTACTTCGCCGGGTCGCTGCTGCCGGGCAGGATGCGGCCGCCGAGGGCGACGGGGTTGCCCGACGGGTCGCAGATGGGGAACAGCACCCGGGCCCGGAAGGCGTCCTGGAGCCGTCCCCGTTTGTTGACGAAGCCCAGCCCGGCGCCGGTGGCCACGTCCTCGCCGAGCTTGAGCGCGGTGCACAGGGTGTCCCACCCGTCGGGGGCCCAGCCCAGGCGGAACCGCCGGACCACCTCGCCGTCGTAGCCCCGGCTCCGGAGGTAGTCCCGGGCCTGGCCGGCGTCACCGCCCGTCAGTAGGCGCTGGTGGTACCACTGGGTGGCCTGCTCCATGGCGTCGAGGAAGACCTTGCGACGCTGGTTGTCGGGCCCGGCGTTGCCGTCCTCGCGGATCGTGATGCCGGCCTTGTCGGCCAGGCGGCGCACGGCGTCCACGAAGTCGAGGTGCTCCATGGCCCGCACGAAGCTGATGGCGTCGCCGCTGGCCCGGCAGCCGAAGCAGTAGTAGAAGCCCTCCTCGGCGTTGACGGAGAACGAGGGTGACTTCTCGGTGTGGAAGGGGCACAGGCCGACCCAGCGCAGGCCCGACCGCTTCAGCGCGGCATGCTCCCCGATCAGGGCGACGATGTCCGTCGCCGCCCGGACCCGGGCCACGTCCTCGTCGGGGATGGCCATGGGACGACGGTACCGCGTCCCGCGCCGCCACCGTCCGGCCGCACCGTGATCCCGCCCCCCGGAACCTCCCCCCGCCCCGGGCCCTGCGGCGGGCCTGGGCACGGGAGGCGTGGCTCAGCGCGTGGCGGCCTTCCTGGCCGGTGCCCGCCTGGCCGGGGCCTTCTTGGCCGCCGTCTTCCTCGCCGGGGCGGCGGCGCCGGTCACCTTGTCCCGGGCTGCCGTGTGTCCGGCCAGCACGGCCTGGGCGGCGGCCAGGCGGGCGATCGGCACCCGGAAGGGCGAGCAGCTCACGTAGTCGAGCCCGGCGGCGGCGAAGGTGGCGATCGACTCGGGGTCGCCGCCGTGCTCGCCGCAGACGCCGACCTTGAGGCTGGGCCGGGTGGCCCGGCCGCGCTCGGTGCCGAGGCGGACCAGCTCGCCCACCCCGTCGGGGTCGACGACCTCGAACGGGTTGCGCTTGAGCAGGCCCAGCTCCAGGTAGGTGGACATCATCCGGCCCTCGACGTCGTCACGGCTGAAGCCGAACGTCATCTGGGTCAGGTCGTTGGTGCCGAACGAGAAGAACTCGGCCTCCTCGGCGATCTCGCCGGCCCGCAGGGCGGCCCGGGGCGTCTCGATCATGGTGCCGATCAGCACCTCGAGGGCGCCCTGGGCCTTCGCCCCCTTCTTCGCCTTCGACCCGGACCCCGCCTCCAGCGTGGCGGCCACCGCGCCCTCCACCCACGAGCGGGCGAGGGCGAGCTCCTCCCGGGTGACGGTGAGGGGGATCATGATCTCGACGACCGGATGCCCGCCGGCGGCCACCCGGTCGAGGGCGGCCTCCATCAGCGCCCGGACCTGCATGGCGTAGAGCCCGGGCTTGATGACCCCCAGGCGCACGCCGCGGGTACCGAGCATCGGGTTGAACTCGTGCCACTGCTTGGCCGCCTCGTAGAGGCGGACCTCGTCCTCGGTCAGGCCCTCGGTCGCCTCCTTGATGGCCAGCTCCATGGTGTCGGGCAGGAACTCGTGCAACGGCGGGTCGAGCAGTCGGATGGTGACGGGCAGGCCGTCCATCGCCTCCAGGATCTCGGCGAAGTCGTCCTTCTGGGCCACGCGGAGGGCCTCGAGGGCCTGCTCCTCCTCGGCCGGGCTGTCGGCCAGGATCATCCGGCGGACGACGGGCAGGCGGTCCTCGGCCAGGAACATGTGCTCGGTGCGGCACAGCCCGATCCCCTCCGCACCGTGCCTGCGGGCGTTGGCGGCGTCGGGCCCGTTGTCGGCGTTGGCCCGGACGCCGAGGTGACCGTCCCGGATCTCGTCGGCCCAGCTGAGGACGGTGTCGAACTCGGGAGGCGTCTCGCCCTCGGAGACCTCGACCTGGCCCAGCACGACGGTGCCGTTGGTGCCGTCCACCGAGATCCAGTCGCCCTCGTAGACCTCGACGTCGCCCACGGTGAAGGAGTGGGCGCCGATGCGCAGGGCCTCGGCCCCGACCACGGCGGGCTTGCCCCAGCCCCGGGCCACCACGGCGGCGTGGCTGACCAGGCCGCCCCGGGCGGTCAGGATGCCCTGGGAGGCGAGCATGCCGTGGACATCCTCGGGGGACGTCTCACTGCGGACGAGGACCACGGGCTCGCCCCGCTCGGCGGCGGTCTGGGCGTCGTCGGCCGTCAGGTACACGCGGCCCACGGCGGCGCCCGGCGAGGCGCCGAGACCGGTGACCAGGACGTCGTGGCCGTGCGCGGCGAACTGCGGGTGCAGGACCTGCTCGAGGTGCTCGCCGGTGATGCGCTCGACGGCCTCGGCGCGGGTCAGCTTGATGGCCCGCTCGGACACCATGTCGACGGCCATCCGCAGGGCGGCCCGGCCCGTGCGCTTGCCCACCCGGGTCTGGAGCATCCACAGCTTGCCCTGCTCGATGGTGAACTCGGTGTCGCACATGTCGCGGTAGTGGTGCTCGAGCTTGGCGAAGATGCCCAGCAGCTCCTTGTGGATCTTCGGGAACGCGTCGGCCAGGGCCGCCAGCGGCTCGGTGTTGCGGATGCCGGCCACCACATCCTCGCCCTGGGCGTTGACCAGGAAGTCGCCGTACTCGCCCTTGGCGCCGGTGGCGGGGTCGCGGGTGAAGCCCACGCCGGTGCCCGAGTCGTCGTCGCGGTTGCCGAACACCATGGCCTGGACGTTGACGGCGGTGCCCAGGTCGTGGGCGATCCGCTCCCGCACCCGGTAGGCGATGGCCCGGGGGCCGTTCCACGACGCGAAGACGGCCTCGATGGCCCCCCGCAGCTGCTCGTCGGGGTCCTGGGGGAAGGGTGCGCCGGTGTGGCGCTCGACGATCTGCTGGTACGCCTCGACCAGGTAGCGCAGCAGTTCGATGGGGATGCCGGCGTCGCTGGTGGTGCCGGCGAGCTCCTTGGCCGCGTCGAGCAGGGTGTCGAACTCCTCGCCGGGCACGCCGAGCACGATGCGGCCGTACATGGCCACGAAGCGGCGGTACGAGTCGTAGGCGAACCGCTCGTCGTCGGTCTGGCGGGCCAGGCCCTCGACCGACTTGTCGTTGAGTCCCAGGTTGAGGACGGTGTCCATCATGCCGGGCATCGAGAACTTGGCCCCGGACCGCACCGAGACGAGCAGGGGGTCCGCGGCGTCGCCGACGCGCTTGCCCATGACCTTCTCCAGGCGCGCCTTGGCCCGGGTGATCTCGGCGGTCAGGCCCTCCGGCCAGCCGCCCTCCATGTAGGCCCGGCAGGCCGTGGTGGCGATGGTGAAGCCGGGGGGGACGGGCAGGCCCAGTACCGACGTCATCTCGGCCAGGTTGGCACCCTTGCCGCCCAGGAGATCCTTCATCTCCATCGGGGGCTTGCGGTGGGAGTGGTCGAAGTCGAAGACGAACGGCATCAGGAAGGGTCTCCTCGGATGGTACGGAAGGGGTGACGCGGGCACACCGCCGGTGTGCCGAGCGCAAAGCCTACTCCCCGGGCATCCGTGCGCCGGACCCCGCCACGGCCGCCACGCGGGAGCGCGTCCCGGTCAGAAGCTCGCGGGCAGCAGGGCGTCGAGGGCACCGAAGCCCAGGAACAGCACCACCAGTCCGACGACCACGGCGGCCGGCGTGACCCACCGCACCGCACGGGCCGACCCCGGTCGACGGCGGAGCCGGCCGACGCCGACCACCAGCACGACGAGGACCAGGGTGCACCCGCCGAGCAGCAGCCACGTGCCCGCGCCGTCCACCGGGCCGGTGCCAGACTGCGGCCCGCCGGCGGGCGGCGGGGTGGCCACGGCCGGCGCGGTGACGAGCCGTGCTTCGACCACCAGGCGCCGCGCCGCGCTGTACCTGGGCGTGCAGGTGGTGAGCGACAGGCGCGGGGAGGCGGTCGCGTCGAGCACCGCCACGTCGTCCGGCGCCACCACGAGCGAGCGGGTCACCTCGTAGGTGAAGCTGCCCTGCAGGGTGGTGAGCAGGATCGGGTCGCCGGGGGCGAGCTCGTCCAGACCGTAGAAGGGGGCCCCGTGGGTGGTGCGGTGCCCGGCGATGGCGGAGTTGCCCGCTTGGCCGGGCAGCGCGGTACCCGGGTAGTGGCCGGGGCCGACGGCCAGCTGGGCCGCGCCGACGCCCTCCACCACGACCTGGTCCACGTCGAGCCGGGGGATCACGATCACCCCGACCGGGTCCCCCACCGCCGGGTACGGGACGGTGCGGTCCACGCCGCCGCGGGCCGCCCGGGACTCGGCCAACGCGTGGTCGAAGCGGGCGCGGAGGTCGCGCTGGCCCTGCCAGTGCGCGACGGCCGTCCCCCACAGCTGGTAGGCGACGAAGAGCACCAGCAGCCCGGCGGCCACCAGGAGCCAGCGGCCCGCCCGGGCCAGGGTCGACGGGCCCCCGGCCCGCGGCCGGGGACCCCGCCCCACCGCCGTCGGTGCCGGGTCGGCGGAGGTGCTCAGGTCGGTCGGCGCTCGTCGCCGTGGTCGACCACCACCGGGGCGGTCCGCCGGCGGCGGGCCCGGTCGACGGCCAGGAGCACGAGGCCGGCCAGGGCCAGGGCGCCGGCCATGCCGAGCGGCACGCCCACGTCCTCACCGGTCGACGCCAGCTGCCCCGACCCGCCGGTGCCGGAGGTGGCGGCGTCGGTGGTCGGCCCGAGGGTGGTCGTGGTCACCGGTGGTGCGGTGGTCGTCGTGGTCGGCGACGGACCGGTGGTGAAGGTGTTGGTGAAGGCGCACGTGACGTGGGGGTCGCTCGATGTCAGGGTGACGAGCACGTCCGACGTGGTCGGGTCCGTCGAGGCGCCGTTACACGTGATCGACGCCGTCGACCACGACCCGTCGGCCGTGTCGTCCGGCCCCGACTCGACGACGGAGTACGTGCCGAGGTCCAGGGAGTCGAGTGAGTAGGCGCCCGAGACCTGGGTGGCGGTCACGGCCGTACCCTCGTCGGTCGTCGTGGCCGAGTAGACGGGGTCGGCCGTGTCGGAATCGTCGGAGGGGGCGGTCGGAGTGACGGCGAACTCGGTGGTGCCCACCCCGCCTGTGGTCGTCTTGGTCAGGGTGATGATGCCCGTCGGGGAGAACGTGTTGGTGAAAGTGCAGGCCAGGTTCTCGAGGCTGGAGGTCACCACCACGGTCTGGGTGGCGGCCGCCGGCTGCGACACGCCGTTGCAGTCGAAGGCCGTGGCCGCCCAGCTCCCGGCGGCCGTGGCCGCGGGCAGCGTCTCGGCGACCGTGTAGTCGGCCGGGAACGAGCCGGGGCTGTCCACCACGTCGCAGGCGACCGGGGCCGAGGTGCAGGCTTCGGCGGGTACCCCCGCCTCGGTGGTGGTGGCCGACAGGTCGGTCACCACGTGGGCCGGGGAGGTGACCGTCACCGGGAAGGATCCCATGCCGCCGAGCGTCTGCTTCAGCACCGTGAGGTCGACCACGTTGCGGGCGTTCGTGTACGTGCAGGTGGCCACGTCGGCCGGGGCGAGGTCCACGCCGATGCGGACGTCGGTGTCGAAGGTGACCGGCGTGCCGATGGGCGCGGCCGTGCCGTTGAAGGTGCTCAGCCCGTTCCGCGAGGTGCACACCGCCGAGGTGAACGCGTAGCCCGGGGTGGGCTGTTCCTGGAAGTCCCAGTCCACGTTGGAGTCCCGGGTGAACGAGACGGACCGGCCGGCCCCGACCTCGAAGGTGCCTCCCGGGTTGTAGGAGACCGTGCCCTGGAACGGGAAGGCCGGGTCGCTCGCACCGGGGTTGGTCAGCACCTTGGCGATGGTGACCGTTCCGGGGAGTGGCGTGAGGGCGACGGCGTAGTAGTAGCAGAACACGTGGGTCTGACCGGTCGGGAAGCCGACCCACTCGACGTTGTCGCCGTTCAGGTTGTCGACGGCGCAGCGCAGCGCGCCGAAGGCGTACCTGTCGCCGAAGGTCGACGTGCCCAGCGGGTCGGTGGCCGTCCCGCCCTGGACCCACAGGGTGTGGTCGGCCGCCTGGCCGGCCTGGGCCGCGGTCAGGGTCGTGGTCACCGCCCCGGCGATGTCCATGCCGGTCGGGTTGCCGCTCGTGTCGAGCAGGGGCACCGAGGACCGGGTGGTGAGGCTCGGGCCGACGGGGTTCGACACGCGGGACAGGTTGGTGCCGGGTGTCGTGCCGTCGATGCCGTCGCCGAAGGTGAACTGCCACCCGGTCAGCGCGGTGCAGTTCGGCTGGTTGGGGGTCTCGACCGACGGCGAGATCGGCTCACCGGCGGTGTAGGCGGTGTCGGCCCCCAGGTCCTGGAGGCTCTCCTGGATGTTGTTGCGGTTCAGGTTGGCCGTGATGTCCTGGTACGTCGGGCACTGACGGGCCACGAAGGTGACCTGGTAGGAGTCGGAGGAGGCGGCCTGGGCGGGAGGCCCGGGAGCGGCCACGATGGTCAGCACGGCCACCGCCGGAGCCAGGGCCACCAGGGCGATCCCGGGACCGCGGAGGTGGAGACCACGGCGCATCATGGTCCGATGCTCCCATACCCGCCCGGCTCCGGCCGGGATCGTCCCTAGGCCTGGACGGCG
Organism: uncultured Acidimicrobiaceae bacterium; assembly: GCA_963830165.1. Lineage (GTDB taxonomy): Bacteria > Actinomycetota > Acidimicrobiia > Acidimicrobiales > RAAP-2 > Bog-756. The sequence goes on along the minus strand of CAWHKZ010000011.1, from coordinate 477,114 downwards.
TCCATCCGCCGGCGCAGCTCGGCCAAGAGGCCGTCGACGGGCACCCGGACCTGCCCGGTCGAGTCCCGGTCGCGTACGGTGACGGCGTCGTCCTCGAGCGAGTCGAAGTCCACGGTCACGCACCACGGCGTCCCGACCTCGTCCTGGCGGCGGTACCGCTTGCCGATCGACTGGGTGGTGTCGTAGTCGCACATGAAGTGGGGCTGGAGCAGGCCCAGGACCCTGCGGGCCAGGGGCTCGAGCGTCTCCTTCTTCGACAGCGGCAGGACCCCGACCTGGTAGGGCGCCAGCCGGGGATGGAGCTTGAGCAGGGTGCGGGCCTCGCCCCCGACCTCGTCCTCGGTGTAGGCGGCCAGCAGGAAGGCCATCATCGTCCGGGTGGCCCCGGCCGCCGGCTCGATCACGTGGGGCACGTAGCGCTCGTTGGCCGCCTGGTCGTAGTACTCGAGCTTCTCCCCCGAGGCGGCGGCGTGGGCCTTCAGGTCGTAGTCCGTCCGGTTGGCGATGCCCTCGAGCTCGTCCCACCCCCAGGGGAAGAGGAACTCGACGTCGGCGGTGCCCGAGGAGTAGTGCGACAGCTCGCTCGCCTCGTGGTGGCGCAGCCGCAGCTGGTCGGCGGGGATGCCGAGCTCGAGGTACCAGCGGAAGCGCTGGTCGAGCCAGTACTCGAACCACTGCTGGGCCTCGGCCGGGGGCACGAAGTACTCCATCTCCATCTGCTCGAACTCGCGCGTCCGGAACACGAAGTTCTGCGGGGTGATCTCGTTGCGGAAGGACTTGCCCACCTGGGCGATGCCGAAGGGGGGCTTCATGCGGGTGGTCTGGAGCACGTTGAGGAAGTTGATGAACATGCCCTGCGCCGTCTCGGGGCGCAGGTAGGCGACGGCGCCCTCGTCCTCCAGGGGGCCGGCGTGGGTCTTGAACATGAGGTTGAAGGCCCGGGCCTCGGTGAACTCGGTCGAGCCGCAGGCCGGGCAGACCCCGTCGATCTTGTCCTCCCGCCAGCGCTGGTGGCACTGCTTGCAGTCGACGAGCGGGTCGGTGAAGGTGGCGAGGTGGCCCGAGGCGGCCCACACGGCGGGCGGGCTGAGGATGGCGGCGTCGAGGCCCACGACGTCGTCGCGGCGCTGGACCATCGCCTCCCACCAGAGGTTCTTGACGTTGCGGAGCAGGTTCACGCCGAGGGGGCCGTAGTCGTAGGTGGAGCGGAAGCCCCCGTAGATCTCGGCCGACTGGAACACGAAGCCCCGGCGCTTGCACAGGCCGATCACCTTGTCCAGGAGATCGGTCCGCTCGGCGGTGGTGTCGTCTGGGGCTTCCGGCTCGGGCATAGGGGGGAATGGTACCGGGTGGTCCGCCCGGGCCGTCCCGTCAGGCCGGCGCGACGAGGCGCCGGGCGACGGCGTCGGCCAGCAGGCGTCCCCGCACGGTCAGCACGGCGCGTCCGGACGAGCGGTCGACCAGCCCGTCGAGGTCGGGGTCGTCGGGCAGGGCGTCGAGCGGCACCCCGGCCGGGGTGCGCAGGGCCAGGGCCAGGGCCTCGAACCGCCGCCGCGATCCGTCGAGCACCTCCTCGCCGGCGACGGCCGGCCGGTCCTCCCCCACCAGGGCCACGTAGCGGTCCGGGGTACGGACGTTCCACCACCGGCGACCGGCCCGGTGGGAGTGGGCGGCCGACCCGATCCCGCGGTAGTCGCCCTGGTCCCAGTACAGGTGGTTGTGGCGGCACTCGTGGCCGGGCCGGGCCCAGTTGGAGATCTCCTCCCACCGGTAGCCCGCAGCGGCCAGCATCCGTTCGGCCGTCTCGTACCGGCCGGCCTGGACGTCGTCGTCCGGGTGCCGGTCGGGGTCGCGGGCCAGCGGCGTGCCCGGTTCGACGGTCAGGGCGTAGGCGCTCAGGTGGGGCGGGGGCGACGCCAGGCCGAGCAGGTCGGACAGGCTGCGCTCCCAGTCCTCGTCGCGCTCCCCCGCCCCACCCAGGATGAGATCGAGGTTCCACGAGGCGAACCCGGCCTCGGCCACCAGGGCGGTGGCGGCGGTCACCTGGGCCGGACCGTGCCGACGGCCCAGCCCCTCCAGGACGTGGCCCACGGTCGACTGGACCCCGAGGGAGACCCGCGTCACCCCGGCCCGCCGGTAGGTGGCCAGCAGGCGGTCGGTCACGTCTTCGGGATTGCACTCGACGGTGACCTCGGCATCCGGGGCCCGGGGCACGGCCTCGAGCACGGCGACGAGCAGGTCGGCCGGCAGCCGCGACGGGGTCCCGCCGCCGAAGAAGACCGACGTGGCCACCGGCATCCCCTCGCGCGCTCCGGCCCGGCCGAGCTCGGCCACGCACGCCGCGGCGTAGGCCTCCATGAGGTGGTCCCGGTCGGTGTAGGTGGCGAAGGCGCAGTAGTCGCACCGCTGCCGGCAGAAGGGCACGTGGACGTAGACGCCGAAGGGCGCGGCCGGCTCGGCGGTCGGGGGACGGTCGCCGGCGGCGGCGACGTCGGTCACCGGGCGGCGGTCACCGGGGCCGGTCAGGAGACCTGGCCGGCCCGGACGGACCGGAGTCGGCGGTCGAGGTGGGCCTCCATGGCCTCGGTGGCCAGTGCGGCCACCTCGTCGGTGGTGGTCGAGCGCGGCTCGGCCAGGACCCCCGACAGCCCGCCGCCGAGGGTCCGGCGCAGCAGGGCCAGGCCCTCGGGCGAGAGCGGGCGGCCGCGCCGGCACGACCGGCACAGGACGCCGCCCTCCACGATGTCGAAGGCCACGAGCTGGCTGTCGTCGTCCTCGCCGCACGAGACGCACCCGTCGAGGAAGGGGGCCGAGCCCTCGAGGGCCAGGACCTTCAGGAAGAACGCGGGGGCCACCATGGGCGAGTCGCGGTCGGCCAGGGCGGCGAGCGCCCGCACGGCCATCTCGTAGAGGCGGGGGTTGGCGTGGCGCTCCTGGCCCACCTGGTCGACGACCTCGAGCATCGACAGGGCGGCCGACATCCGGTCGAGGTCCTCGCGGACCGCCCGGAAGGTGTCGATGACCTCGACCTGGTTGATGGTGTCGAGGTCGCCCCGGCCCTGCCATCCGAGCAGGGCCACGTGGCTCAGCGGCTCGAGGCGGGAGCCGAACTTCGACGTCGTGCGCCGGACGCCCTTGGCCACGGCCCGGACCTTGCCGTGGTGCTCGGTCATCAGGGTCACGATGCGGTCCGCCTCGCCCAGGCGGATGGTGCGCAGCACCACCCCCCGGTCGCGGAACTGGGTCATCGTCCGGGTCCGGATCCCCCGGTGGGTGCGTCGCCGGCGCCGTCGCCCCCCGCTGCGGGGGCCGGGGAGGGTGCCGCCGGCGGGCCGGGCTCGCCCCGCCGCGCCGGCAGCGGCACCGGGTCGGGCCGGTTGAACTGCGGCGCCCGGCGGGTGCTGCGGCCGCTCAGCAGGTTGCCCGCCCCGATCATGACGACGAGGACCGGCGGGATGACCACGAACGGCGCGGCCGCCGTGAACCCGGCGTGCCAGGTCACCACGACGCCGACGTAGGCGACGAAACCGAGCGCCCAGCCCGTCTTGATCCACACACCACCGGTGTCGTCGCGGACGGCGTCGGGGCGCCATCAGGTGACGCCCCCGTAGCGGCGCTGCCGCCGCTGGAAGTCACGCACCCCGGCGAACAGGTCGGTGCGGCGGAAGTCCGGCCACAGGACCTCGGTGAAGACGAGCTCGCTGTAGGCGAGCTGCCACAGCAGGAAGTTGGAGATGCGGTGCTCGCCCGAGGTGCGGATCACGAGGTCGGGGTCGGGCTGGTCGGGGAAGTAGAGGTGGGAGTGGATGGCCTTCTCGGTGACCTTGTCCGGCTTGACGCCGTCGTCCACCAGGGCGCGTACCGCGTCGACGATCTCGGCCCGGCCGCCGTAGTTGAAGGCCATGGTCAGGGTGCAGCGACGATTGTTCCTGGTCAGCTCGATCGACTCGTCCATGCGCCTGAGCACCCGCTTGGGCACCCGCCAATCGCGCCGCCCGGCGAAGCGGATGCGCACGCCCTTCTCGTTGAGCTCGTCGCGCCGGCGCATGAGGAGGCTCTCGTTGAAGCCCATGAGGTAGCGCACCTCCTCGGGGGGCCGGCGCCAGTTCTCGGTGGAGAAGGCGTACATGGTAATCCACGGGATTCCCAGTTCGAGAGCGCCCTCGACGGCGTCGAGCAGGGCCGCCTCGCCGGCCGCGTGACCCTCGGTCCGGGGCAGGCCGCGTCGTGCCGCCCAGCGCCCGTTGCCGTCCATCACGCAGGCCACGTGTTCGGGGATCGGCCCGTCGGCCACGTCGGCGGCGGTCAGGACCTCGTCCCGCTCGGGCCCGCCCTCGGCGCCCTGTTGATCATCGTGCACCCTGCGAACCTATCCCCTCGGCCGCTCAGGTCATACCGTGCGGGCGGCTCCGGGGGCGGCGGGCGGCACCCCCGGCCCACCGGGGTCGGGCCCGGCACCGGGCCCCGATCTTGAGTGGGGGTCCCCTGCCGACTAGACCCTCCCCTATGACCCCGTGGGCCGCCCTGGCCATCTTCGCCGCCGGGCTGGGCGCGGGGACGATCAACGTCATCGTCGGCTCGGGGTCGCTGATCACCTTCCCCACCCTGCTCGCCCTCGGCTACCCGCCGGTGCTGGCCAACGTCTCCAACAACGTCGGCCTGGTCCCGGGCAGCGCCAGCGGGGTGGTCGCCTACCGCCGCGAGCTCGCGGGCCAGCGGGCTCGCCTGACCACGCTCGGCATGGCCTCGTTGGCCGGCGGGATCAGCCGGGGCGGTCCTGCTGCTGGCGCTGCCGTCGAGCGTGTTCAAGGCGGCCATCCCGGCCCTCGTGCTCCTGGCCGCCGTGCTGATGGCCGTGCAGCCCCGGGTGAGCGCCTGGCTGGCCGCCCGGGGCGAGCGCCAGGTCCACGGCGGTGCCGCGCTGCTCGTCGGCGTGTTCCTCACCGGCATCTACGGCGGCTACTTCGGGGCCGCCCAGGGCGTCATCCTGATCAGCCTGCTCGCCATCTTCATCGACGACGAGCTCCAGCGGCTCAACGGCACCAAGAACGTGCTGGCCCTCGTCGTCAACGCCGTGGCCGCCGTGGTGTTCGTCCTCTTCTCCCACGTCTCGTGGTCGGTGGTGGCCTGATCGCCGTCGGCTCGACCATCGGCGGCCAGCTCGGCGGCCACTACGGCCGGCGGCTCCCGGCGGACGTCCTGCGGGTCTGCATCGTGACCGTCGGCCTCGGCGTGTCGATCGCCCTGTTCGTCGAGTGGCACTGACCGGTCGTCGCCCGGCCCCCGGGCGCCGGGCCGCAGCCGGGCCGTCCGACCCGGCCGGTAGTGTCGGCGGATGCCCGACGAGGTCGTCTCCACCCTGCGCCGAGTGGCCGCCGGCCTGCCGGGCGGCGGCGAGTCCCGTCCGGGCCAGGTCGAGATGGCCAGGCCGTCGCCGCGGCCGTGGCCGGCGCCGGCACCTCGTGGTCCAGGCCGGCACCGGCACCGGCAAGTCCCTGGCCTACCTGGTGCCCGCCGCCCTGTCCGGCGAGCGGGTGGTGGTGGCCACGGCCACCAAGGCCCTCCAGGACCAGCTGGCCGACAAGGACCTGCCCCTGGTGGCGGCGGCCACCGACGACGGGCTGACCTTCGCCGTCCTGAAGGGGCGTAGCAACTACGTCTGCCGCCAGCGGGTCAGCGAGATCGGCGGGCGCGGGCGGCCAGCTGACCCTGGCGGCCGGGTCGGCCGACCCGCCCGACGCCGACGACAGCCTCACCCCCGGGGGCGACGACCGACGCGTCGGACCCGGCCGGCGTGGCCGACCAGGTGCGGCGGCCTGGTGCGCTGGGCCGGACGACACGACGACCGGCGACCGGGCCGAGCTGCCCTTCGAGCCCCACTTCCGGGCGTGGGCCATGGTCTCGACCACGGCCCGCGAGTGCCCGGGGGCCTTCCGCTGCCCGTCGGGCGGGACTGCTTCGCCGAGGACGCCCGGGCCCGGGCCGCCGAGGCCGACGTCGTGGTGGTCAACACCCACCTCTACGGCGCCCACCTGGCCAGCGGCGGCGCGGTCCTGCCCGAGCACCAGGTCGTGGTGTTCGACGAGGCCCACGAGGTCGAGGACGTCATGACCGACAGCCTCGGGCTCGAGGTGGGCCCCGGGCCGCTTCCGGGCCCTGGCCACCGCGGCCCGGCCCGTGCTCGGCGACGACGACGGGGCCGCCCGCGCCGTCGAGGCCGTGGCCGAGCCTGGCCGACGTGTTCCACCGGGTGCTCCGACCGTGGTCGGGGCGGCGCGTGCCCCAGGGGACCTGGCCGAGGGCACCGACACCGACGGGCCCGCGACCGGCCCGGGCGGGACGCCCGACGAGGACCGGGAGAGAGCCGGCCGGGCTCGACCTCGGGCTCGCCCCGCTGCCGCGGGCCGGCCGCCCGCGGGCCACCGCCCCGTCGACCCCGGGGGCCGACCGCCGCCCGGCCACCGGGGGCGGCAGCGACCCCGACCTCGCCACGCTGCTGGCCCTGGCCACCGGGCGGGTGGGCCGGCTGGTCGACCACCTGCGCCGGGCCGAGCGGGAGGCGGCGTCGGAGGCCTCGGCGAGCGGTCCCGCCGGGACCGGGTGCTGCTGGCCGCCGGCCACCTGGCCGCCGACCTGGCCCGGCTGGCCCGCTGGGTGACGGCGAGGTGGCCTGGGTGGAGGACGGCGCCCGGGCCCCGGCCCTGCGCGTCTCCCCCATCGACGTCGGCCCCGTCCTGGCCGAGCAGCTGTGGGGCACGGTGACCGCCGTGCTGACGTCGGCCACCGTGCCCATCGGGCTGGCCGAGCGCCTGGGCATGCCGCCGACGCCACCGACACCTCGACGTGGGCAGCCCCTTCGACTACCGCGCCCACTCGCTGCTCTACGTGGCGCCCCTGCCCGACCGCCGCGAAGCCCGAGGCCGAGCCGGCCATGCACGACGAGCTCGAGGTGCTCATCAACGCCGCCGGCGGCCGGACCCTCGCCCTGTTCACCAGCTGGCGGGCCATCCGCGGCGGCGTCGAGGCGCTCGCCGAGCGGCTCCCCTTCCCGATCCTGTCCCAGTCCGACCTGCCCAAGCCGGCCCTGGTCGAGGCCTTCCGGCAGACGAGGCGGCGTGCCTGTTCGCCACCCTCGGGCTTCTGGCAGGGCGTCGACGTGCCCGGCCGGACCCTCAGCCTGGTCACCATCGACCGCATCCCGTTCCCCCGACCCGACGACCCGGTGCTCGAGGCCCGGCGGGAGCTGGCCGGAGCCGGCGGCCTTCAGCACCGTCGACCTGCCCCGGGCCGGCACCCTGCTGGCCCAGGGGGCGGGTCGGCTGATCCGCTCGTCGACGACCGCGGCGTGGTGGCCGTGCTCGACAGCCGCCTGGCCACCGCCCGCTACCGCGGTGCGCTGCTCGGCCGGGTCCCCCCGATGAAGCGACGCCGACCGCGGCGAGGTCGTCGCCTTCCTCGAGGGCATCGCCGCCGGGGTCCGGCCGCCGGGGGTCCGGGTCCGGCGGTCAGAAGCCGAGGCGGTCCAGCTAGTCCTCGCGCTGCTGCCAGCGCTTCTCCACCCGCACGAACAGCTCGAGGAAGGCACCCGGCTCCATCTGCCCGCGCACGGCGGTGCCCACCGCCTTGAGCGTCCTCGCCGCCCTTGCCGATCACGATGCCCTTCTGGCTGTCGCGCTCGACCAGGATCTCGCAGCGGACCCGGGGCCACTCCCACTCGGTCACCCGGCAGGCGATCGAGTGCGGGCAGCTCGTCGGCCACCCGGTGGAGCAGCTCCTCGCGCACCAGGTCGGCCACCCAGAACGCCTCGGCCACGTCGGTGACCATCCCGTCGGGGTAGTACCGGGGGCCCTCGGGCAGCACGGTCGACCAGGGCGTCGACCAGTGCCGGCACTCCCGTCGCCGGTGGCCGCCGACAGCGGGAAGTACTCGACCGGCACCGGGTCCCCGCCCGACTCGGCGTCGAGGGCGCCGACCACCGAGGACACCGCGGTCAGGTGGCCGAGCACGCCGTCGCCCCCGACCCGGTCGATCTTGTTCACCACCACGAACAGCGTGGGCCGGCCCACGGCCCCGGGTCCGCCCGACCCCAGCTCGGCGGCGAGTGCCGCGGCCCGGGCCATGGCCCGCACCCGACGCACCGAGTGCTCGAGCACCATCCGGTCGCCGGGGCCGACGGCGCCGGTGGCCTCGACCAGGGCCACCACCGCGTCGACGTCGTCGAGCGAGGAGGTGGCCGACTCGTTCATCCGCTCCCCCAGTGCCGTCTTGGGCCGGTGGAGGCCGGGGGTGTCGACGAAGACGACCTGGGCGTCGGGCCGGGTGAGCACGCCCCGCACCTGGGACCGCGTGGTGTTGGGGCGGGGCGACACGATCGTCACCTTCGTGCCCACCATGGCGTTGACCAGGGTCGACTTGCCCACGTTCGGGCGGCCCACCACGGCCACGAAGCCCGAGCGGAAGGCGCTCACCGGCCGTCCGCCCCGGCGTCGGCCGACGCCTCGGCCGGCGGCCCGGACACGCGGTCGATCGAGACCCGCTCGATGCGTCGCCCGTTGACCCGGTCGACCTCGAGGCGCAGCCCGTCCGAGGTCACCGACTCGCCGGCCTCGGGCACGTGGCCCAGCAGGTCGAAGACGAGGCCGCCGACGGTGTCCCACGCCCCGGTGGGCAGGTCGGCGCCGAGCAGGTCGTTGACCTCGTCCACGGCCAGGCGGGCGCTGACCCGCAGGCCCCCCGACGGCAGGTGCTCGACCGGCGCCTCCTCGACGTCGAACTCGTCGACGATCTCGCCGACCAGCTCCTCGATGAGGTCCTCCAGGGTCACGAGACCGGCCGTCCCGCCGTACTCGTTGACGACGACGGCCAGGTGGAACTTGTCCGACTGCATCTCGCGCATCAGGTCCGAGACCCGTTTGGTCTCGGGTACGAAGCGGGCGTCCCGCACGTGGGCGCCGACGGGCTCGTCACCCTGCCCGGCCCGCACCATGACGATCATGTCCTTGGTGTAGGCGATGCCGACCACGTCGTCGATCTGCTGCTCGACGGCCGGCAGCCGGCTCCGCCCGGCCTCCAGGGCGATCTCGAGCGCGGCCTCGACCGTCTCGTCGGCGCCGATGGTCACCATGTCGGTGCGGGGCACCATGACCTCGCGCACCACCGTGTCGCCGAACTCGATGATCGAGTGGATGAGGGCGCGCTCCTCGGTCTCGATCACGTCGCCCTCGACGGCGACGTCGGCCATGGCCAGCAGCTCCGACTCGGTCACGAGGGCGCCGACGTGACCGCCCTTCTGCCCGATGATGAAGTTGGCCAGTCCGTTGAGCCCGCCCGAGACCATCCGCACCGGCCAGAACCGGACCACGGCCGACACGATGGGGGCGGTCAGCAGGGCGGCCCGGTCGGGGTGGCGCACGGCCCAGTTCTTCGGGACGGCCTCGGCGAACACGAAGATGACGACGATCTCGAAGACCGTGGCGGCCACGACCCCCCACGCCCCGAACCACCGCACGGCCAGGATGCCGACCAGGGTGGCCACCACGAGCTGGCAGATGAGGACGAGCAGAAGGACCGGGTTGAGGAACCCCTGCGGGTCCTCGGTGAGCCGCACGAGCACCTTGGCGCCGCGCTTGCCGTCGTCGGCCAGGCTCTTGGCCTTGGCCCGCCCCATGCGCACCAGTGCGGTCTCGGCCAGGGCCAGGAGCGCCGACGCGAACAGCAGGATCACCACGACCACCACGAGGACGGCGTCCCCGGGCGTGAAGGCGGCGGCCGTGATCATGCCCCGTGGTCGGATCGCGGGGCGTCGAGCAGGGGCGGCGCCCGGTAGTACCGGTCGAGCAGCTGCTGCTCGCGCCGCTCCATCCGCTCGGCCTCCTCGTCGATCTCGTGGTCCATGCCGAGCAGGTGGAGCAATCCCGTGGACGACCAGCAGTGCGATCTCGTCGTCGAAGGTCACCCCGTGCTCCACCGCGTTGGCCGCGGCCACGGTCGGGCAGATCACGACGTCGCCGAGCAGGAGGTGGCGACCGGTCGAGGCCTCGATCGACGCCGGGCCCGTCCCGCCCTCGTCGGGCGACCGGCCGCTGCGGTCCACCTCGTCCTCGATGGGGAACGAGAGCACGTCGGTCGGGCCCTGCTTCTCGAGGAACCGCTCGTTGAGGGCGGCGATGGCCGGCTCGTCGATGAAGAGCAGCGACACCTCGGTGTCGGCGGTGATCCCCTCGGCCTCGAGCACGGCGCGGGCCAGCGCCGCCCACCGCTCGACGGCCACCGGGTGGTCCGACTGCTCGTCCGCCGTGTAGATGTCGAGGGTCACCCCGCGCCCCCGCCGGTGCCGTTGCCGTTGGACCCGGCCGGGGGGACCCGGTCGTAGGCGGAGACGATGTCGGCCACGATCTTGTGACGGACCACGTCCTGGGCCTTCAGGTGGACGAAGGCCAGATCGGGTACCCCGCCGAGGATGGCCTCGAGGCCCACCAGGCCCGAGCGCCCGCCGGGGATGTCGACCTGGGTCATGTCGCCGGTGACGACGGCCTTCGACCCGAAGCCGATGCGGGTGAGGAACATCTTCATCTGCTCGGGACTGGTGTTCTGGGCCTCGTCCAGGATGATGAAGGAGTTGTTGAGGGTCCGGCCGCGCATGAAGGCCAGCGGGGCCACCTCGACCGCCCCCTTGTCGATGAGGCGCTGGGCCCCCTCGGCCTCCAGCAGGTCGTGGAGGGCGTCGTAGAGCGGGCGCAGGTAGGGGTCGACCTTGGCCAGCATGTCCCCGGGCAGGAAGCCCAGCCGCTCACCGGCCTCCACGGCCGGCCGGGTCAGGATGATCCGGCTGACCTGGCGGGCCTGCAGGGCCTGCACGGCCAGGGCCACGGCCAGGTACGACTTGCCGGTCCCGGCGGGGCCGATCCCGAAGGTCACAATGTTGCGGGCGATGGCGTCGGCGTAGGCCTTCTGGCCGGCGGTCTTCGGGCGCACGGCCCGGCCCCGGGACGACCGCACCAGCTCGCTGGTGAGGACCTCGGAGGGGCGCACGTCGTCGCGCATCATGTCGATGGTCCGCTTCAGCTGGACGGCGTCGAGGCCCTGGCCCGACTCGAGCAGGATGATCAGCTCCTGGAAGAGCGAGGCGACCCGGTCGGCGTCGGCGCCGGCGTCGGCGCCCACCGGCTCCACGGAGACCTCGTTGCCGCGCACGGCGATGTGGACGTCGGGGAAGGCGGCCTCGATCAGGCGGAGCAACTCGTCGCGCTGACCGAGGAGACCGGCCATCAGGTGGTTGCCGGGAACGAGGATCTTTACCGGGGTGCCTGCCACGTGCGCTCTGCCTGCGACCCTACCAGCGGGCCGGAGTGTTCCGGACGAATCGTCTGCCCATCCCGGCTCAGCCCGGAGGCCAGTCCATCGACCGGCCGCCCAGGACGTGCAGGTGCAGGTGGGGCACCGAGTTCGAGGCGTCCGGGCCCACGTTGAAGGCGAGCCGGTAGCCCCGCTCCGCGCTGCCGATCCCCTCGGCGTCGGCCACGGCCCTGGCCGTCACCAGCAGCGCCACCACGTCCGCCGCGTCCTCGGCGGTCACCGTGCCGGCATCGGTGATGTGCCGGGTCGGCACGACGAGCACGTGCACCGGGGCCTGCGGGGCGATGTCCCGGAAGGCGACGGTCCGGTCGTCGCGGTGGACGATCTCGGCCGGCACGTCGCCGGCGACGATGGAGCAGAAGAGGCAGTCGGCCATGGGCGTCATCCTCGCGCAGGGGACCGCGAGCGCGCCGCGTTCCGGCGCGCTCAGCCCCCGGCGGCCAGGCGGCCGGAGTCCAGGCCGGCGTCCACCCCGTGGACGACCCGGCTCGGCCCCTTCACCTCGGGGTAGAGGTGCTCGAGGCTGCCCGGACGGATGCGGCTGGACTCGATGAACGACTCGACGTCGTCCTCCTTCAGGCGGATGACCCGCCCGAACTTGTAGGCCACCAGGCCCCCCTCGTCGATGAACCGGTACAGGCTGCGCAGGGTGACGCCGAGCCGCTCGGCCGCCTCCTTGGTACTCAGCCAGCTGATCGGCTCGACCCGGCCGTCGCCCATCAGACCGCGACGAGCAGGCCGAGCTCGTCGAGCCGGGCACCCATGCTGTCCGGGGTCACGCCGAAGAGGCAGGCGATGGCCCGCACGTCCTCGGCCCGGATGGTGATCATCCGGCCGTTGAAGTCCTGTCGGTGGACCTGGATCATGCTGAGGAAGCGGCGCAGCAGGTCGCGCTCGGGGCCCGACACCGTGTGCAGCTTGGTGAGGTCGATGGCCACCTTGTCCGGCACGCCCGACGGCACCGCCGCCCGACGCCCGGCCGACGAACCGTCGTCCGACCCGTTGGAGGCACCCCAACGCCCGCCGGCCACGGCGTCGTCGTTCGGGAGGAGCTGGTCGACCGGCACGTCGTAGAGCTTGGCCAGGCGCTGCAGCCGGGGCACCGAGATGGCCCGTTCGCCCCGCTCGTAGGCCCCGAGGACCGACGCCTTGAACTCCTGGTCGGACATGGCCTCCACGGCCTGTAGCGACAGGCGCATCTGCTTGCGCATCGCCCGCAGCCTGGAGCCGACGGCACGGGCGTAGGCGACCCGGGCCGCCTCCTCCTGCTCATCGTCGTCCAGAGCAACCACTGTCTTGTCGGTCACCGTCACGCTCACGCCTCCGCTCCCCCACCCGTTGCCCCTCGAGCCCAGGCGTCGGGTTCCCCCTTGCCGAGCATCTGTATCCACGATGATCACGGGCACTCAGGGTGCTCGTTGTCGCGTGAATTCCTATCAGGTTCCAGTTTTCCTCACGGAGCGTGGTTACGCAAGGGGTTCGACCACACTGCAACGGAGCGCACCGAGGAGGGCTCCGGCCACCAGGGCCGCCGTCTCGGCCCGCAGCACCGTCGGGCCGAGCCCGACGGTCGGGCCGGCCGCCCGTCGCTCCTCGTCGTCCCAGCCTCCCTCCGGGCCGACCGCCACCACGGGCCGGTCCAGTCCGGGGGCGGCCCCACCGGGGTCGGCGAGCACCGGCGCGGCGCCGGCCACGGCGGCGACCTCGTCGAGACGGCACACGCCGGTCACCTCGGGCAGCCAGGCCCGGCGGCTCTGGGCCGCCGCCTCGCGGGCCACCCGGCGCAGCCGCTCGACCGCCTTGTCACCCCGCTCCCCCTCCCACCGCACGACCGAACGGGCCGTGCGCAGCGGGACGATGCGGTCGACGCCGAGCTCCGTCAGCTTCTGGGTCACCCACTCGGGACGGTCGCCCTTGGTGGGAGCGAAGGCCACGGTCAGTTCCGGGCGCGGGCGGGGCACCTCCCGTGGCGGCCCGTCGGGGACGAGGACGCCCCGGGGGTCGGCCCGGCGGGCACCCGCGGCGACGGCGTCGGCCGACACCCGGCACGGCACCCACCGGCCGGCCCCGTCGGACACGGCCACCACCTCGCCGGCCCGCAGGCGCAGCACGTCGAGCAGGTGGCGCACGTCGGCGCCGTCGACCACGGGGACGGTGGGGTCGGCCACGAACACCATGGCCGCGGCGGCCACGAGCTGGGGGTCGGGCGCGCCCGGCACGGGGCCGCCGGCTGGCCCGGGGCCCACGGTCAGCTCAGCGCGGAGCGCAGCTTGGAGAAGAGGCCCTCGCCGTGCGGGGCCTCGCCGAGCGGTTCGGCGCGCAGGGCAGCCAGTCGGGTGAGCAGCTCGCGCTGTTCGGCGTCGAGGTCGGTCGGGGTGTCGACCTGGAGGTGGACGTAGAGGTCGCCCCGGCCGCGGCCCCGCAGCTTGGGCACACCGAGGCCCTTGAGGGTGAGGGCGGTGCCGCTCTGGGTGCCGACGGCGATGGACAGGTCGCGCTGGTCGTCGAGCGTGTCGAAGGGGACGCTCCCGCCGAGGGCGGCGACGACCACGGGCACGTGGAGGGTGGCGTGCAGGTCGACGCCGGACCGCTCGAAGACCTCGTCCGGCCGCACCGCCAGGTGGACGAAGAGCGCACCGTTGGGGCCACCCCGCAGTCCGGCGGGCCCGTGCCCGGCCAACCGCAGCGTCGACCCGTCGTCGACCCCGGCCGGGATGTCCACGGTGAGCGTGCGCGGTCCGGTGCGGCGGCCCTCTCCCCGGCAGTCGGCGCAGGGGGACTCGACGGACTGTCCCGATCCCTGGCAGCGGGGGCAGGGCACCGCGGTGATCACCTGGCCGAGGATGGACTGGCGGACACGACGGAGCTCGCCCGCGCCCTGGCACTCGGCGCAGCTGGTGACCGAGGTGCCGGGTGTCGCGCCCGTGCCCTCGCAGGTGTCGCAGTGGACCGGCACGGTGACGTCGACCTGGCGCTGGACACCGAAGACGGCCTCGCGGAAGGTCAGGTCGACCACCAGCTCGGCGTCGGGCCCCGGCGTCGGCCCGGTGCGGCGCCGGCCGGCCTGGGCTCCCCCCATGCCGCCGAAGAAGGCGTCGAAGAGGTCGCCCAACCCGCCGGGACCGAAGGGGTCGCCCGGTCCGGGTCCACCGCCCCCGTTGGAGAACACCCCGGCATGGCCGAACTGGTCGTAGCGGGCCCGGCGTTCCGGGTCGCGGAGGACCTCGTAGGCCAGGCTGATCTCCTTGAAGTGCTCGTCGTCCTCCGAACCGGCGTGGTTGGTGTCGGGGTGGAACTGGCGGGCCTTGGCCCGGTAGGCGCGCTTCAACTCCTCGTCGGTGGCGCCGCGGCCGACACCCAGGAGTTCGTAGAGATCGGTGTCGGTCATCGTCCGGCCTCGGCGAGGCGCTTCCCCAGGCGGTCGCCGACCACCCGGGCGGCCGCCAGGGCCAGCGGGTAGTTCATGCGGGTCGGACCGAGCAGGCCGATGGTGCCGGCCTCCACGCCGGCGACCGACACCGGCATCACCACGATGGCGCACGAGGCGAGGGGCTCGACGCCGTGCTCGGTGCCGATGGCCACGGTCAACCCGGTGTCGAGGATGTCCCGCAGCAGCGACACCACCACGAGCTGCTGCTCGAGGATGGTGAGCACGGAGCGCACGGTGTCGACCGCGTCGAACGCCGCGGCCATACGCGACGAGCCGCCCACGAAGAGCTGCTCGGCTCCGTCGGCCTCGCCCAGGGTGTGGAGCGCGGTCACGCCGGTGGCCACGACGGCGTCGACCGTCGGGCTCCCGCTCGGGGCGGCGGTGTCGGCCACCTGGGCCAGGGTGCTGCCGAGGGCGTGGGCGGCCAGTCGGCCGCCGGCCTCGCCCAGGACGGTGTCGTCGGCGTCCTCGGGCAGCTCGATGGTCTGCTTCTGCACGGCCCCATCGGCCAGGACCACGACGACGAGTCCCAGGCGGTGGCCGAGACCCACCAGGTGCACCGACCGCACGGTGGCCGACTCGTGGGACGGACCGACCACCATGGCCGTGCAGTCGGTCAGATCGGCCAGCAGGCCGGAGGTGCGCTCCAGCATCTGCTCGATCTCGCCGTGGGCGTGCTCGAAGAACTGGCGGACCTGCTGGCGACCGCCGGAGTCGAGGGAGCCGGTGCTGCCGAGGTGGTCGACGAAGAAGCGGTAGCCCTTGTCGGTGGGGATGCGGCCGGCGCTGGTGTGCGGCTGGATGAGGTACCCGTCACGCTCGAGGGCCGCCATGTCGGATCGCACGGTGGCCGAGGAGACGCTGACCCCGGGGGCGTCGACGACGTGCTGGGAGCCCACGGGCTGGGCCGACCCGATGTACTCCGCGACCACGGCGTTGAGGATGGCCGCCTTGCGGGTGTCCAGGCCCGCGTCCCCCTGCGCTGCGTGATCGTGTCTGCTGTCGTCGACGGTCGGCATGGGGCTCACCAGGGAGGGGTCGTGCGTAGGCGGGCGCCCCACCGGGCACCCGGACTGGTCTGGCACTCCACTCTAGTGAGTGCTGACGGGGTGCGATCGTGCACCCCTCCAGGGCGGCCCCGGACTCCCGGCCGGCGGACCGTCACCGGGAGGTGGGGCGGCCCGTCACGCCGAGGCGATGAACATCCGCTCGGTCATTGCCGGCCCGAGGGCGATGGCGGCGTCGCCGAGCAGGAGGGTCAGCGTGCCGTCCGGGGCGCGGGACTGCACCACCGCCGTGGTGCCCGGGGTCAGCCCGTTGTCCCCCAGGTAGCTGAGCGAGTCGGCCTCGTGCTCGACGCTCTCGGTGATCCGCACCAGGCGGACCCGGTCGCCGGGCCTGGCCTCGGCCAGGAGCTTCTGGGCATCGGCGTCGCCGCGGGCCCCCGGGATGGGGTTCCCGTGCGGGCAGGTGGTCGGGTTGTCGAGCAGGACCACGAGGCGCGCCTCGACGTCGTCGGAGATCACGTGCTCCCACCGCCCGGCCTCGATGTGGGCCTTGTCCCAGTCGAGACCGATGATGTCGACGAGGAGACGTTCGGCCAGACGGTGCTTGCGCACCACCCCCTCGGCCAGCGAACGGCCGGCCGGAGTCATGTCGATACGCCGGGAACGTCGGGTGATGAGGTCGTCGGACTCCAGGCGGTCCAGCATCTCCGAGACGGACGGGGCCGCCTTGCCCAGGCGCTCGGCCACCCGGGCCTGGATCACCGGGATCCCCTCCTCCTCGAGCGCGAAGATGGTCTCGAGGTACTCCTCGACGGGAGGGTGGAAGCGGTCCTGCACGTGCCGATCCTACGGCACGGGGGCCCCCGCCGGTTCGGTGGGTCGGAGGCCGGGGGCCGGGGGCCGGTACCGTGGGGGAATGGACGCCGAACCGGGGCCGGAGCCTCAGAGTACCGATCCCGAGGGGACCGGAACGGCTGCGCCGGACCCGGGGCCGGCATCGGACCGGACCGTCGAGGACGGCGCCGCCGACGTCCGGGCAGCGGACGGGTCGGACGGGTCGGACGAGTCGGAAGGCTCGGAAGGCTCGGACGACGGCGTGCACGTGCCCCACGAAGCGCTGCCGTTCGACCAGTGGCGGCGGCGGTCGGCCGCGGGTGCGGCACTGTCCGGCATCGCCCTCGGGCTCCAGCAGGTCTTCCAGCCCAAGCGCGAGCTGCCGGCCTTCGTGATGGAGGCACCCGGTGAGCCCGAGGACCCCGACGCCACCATCACGCTCCGGTTCGACCCCTCCGACCCGACCAAGACGGTCGCCGTCATCCGCACGCCGCACCCGGACGGGCCTCCTGCCGGGGCACCGTCACCCGAAGGCTGAGCGGCACCGGACCGTCGGGTCCCCGACGACGGAGTCGCTCAGCGGATCGTCGAGACACCCTCGCTCGGCACCCTGCCGGACGACGAGGGTCCCAGCACCCAGTCGTCGAGCACGGCGAGCGCCTCCGACCGGCCGCTCGCCACGTGGAAGTTGTGGTCGAGGGTGGGCACGAACACGATCTCGAACACTCCCGAACGCGTCAACTTGCGGAGCTCGTGGACCCTGCCCCGACCGATGCCCGGCCACTCGTCCGGCCCGAGCACGATGCACACCGCAGCCCCGCTCTCGACCACCTGGCGGATCGAGGCCACCGGATCGCGTCCGCCCCGCAGGCTCTGGAGCACCCACCAGAAGCGATCGGGGAGGTGCCGCGTCACCGGGTGGAAGAATCCCCGGTCCCGCAGTGAGCCGAGGAATCGTCGTCGGGGCCTGGCCGGTTCGGGCGACCTGCCCTGTTCGATGTCGGACCACCCCGCCGGGGCGTCGGCGATCAGGTCGCCGATCATCCCGGGGACCTGGACCCCCGGTGTGGGCAACCGGAGCGGGTTGAGCACCGCGACGCCGCCGACGCCGGTCGACGGGGCGGCCAGCAGCGAGTGGAAGGCCCCCGAGCACAGGCCCAGCAGCAGCACCTCCCTCGGATTGTCCGGGGCCAGGAACTCCACCCCCTCGGCCACGTCGTCGCCGCGCGCTGGGCGGGTAGCTCGACAGCTCGCCCGGCGGACCGTGCAGGGGACTGTCCCCTACCCCGCCGAGGTCCATGCGCAGACAGCGCATCCCCTGCGCCGCCCATCGGCGGCTGAGCTCCACCCACTGGCGTCCGGGCCCGACGTGATGGAGGCTCCCGGCATTGAGGAACAGCGCCGAGGCGAACGTCGGCACCGGACCCCCGTTCGTGGCCAGCCGCAGCGCTCCGGCCGGGAGCGTGGTGGCCGTCGGCCCAACGGGTTCGGTCAGGATCCCGAACAGCTGGGACGTGCCGAACCGCACGGGGCGCTCGACGACGGGTACCCCTCCGGGGGCGTCGATCCGCGCCTCGGACCGGATGGTCGGACGGATGGCGGACGGCCGGTCGGGCGCGTCCAGGGCCAGGAGATAGGAGGCGATGGCGCGCACGTCCGCCTCGTCGACGGTGGCCCGCATCAGCTCGACACCGAACAGCGCGTCGGCGCCGGCGCCCGACCGGCGCTCGCAGCCCGGTGGGCCGAACGCGAGACGGGACGGCTGTCCCACCTCGGGGTCGACGTCGTCGATGACGAATGCCGCCTTCGGATAGGTGAGGGTCGGGTCGGAGCTGTCGAGGGCGAGGAGGTCACGGGTGAGCTCGGGGTCGAGGACGAAGCCGGGGATCTCGGTCGAGCCGTCGTCCGGGCCGGAGGCCGGTCCCATGCCGTACAGCCGTCGGAGCGCCCGCTGGTAGCGGACGAACTGGCCGCCCTTCGTCCACGGGTACCAGAGCGTCAGCGAGGCGACGTCGTCGCGCCCGGTGGCGGCCCGTGCGGCGAGGGTGGCACCCAGT
Source organism: uncultured Acidimicrobiaceae bacterium (assembly GCA_963830165.1). GTDB lineage: Bacteria > Actinomycetota > Acidimicrobiia > Acidimicrobiales > RAAP-2 > Bog-756. Next base: position 458,430 of record CAWHKZ010000011.1, on the reverse strand, counting down.
CGCGAGCCGACCAGGTGCAGTTGGGACGCGCCGGCTTCGCGCAGGTAGTCCAGTCCCCGGTCGATGCTGGCGATCCAGGAGGGGAGGCGACCGGGATCGGTCGGCGCGCCGGCCGAGTCTCCGGTGCCGTCGTAGTCCAGGCGGAGGACGACACATCCGGCGTCGGCGAGGGACACGGCCAGGCGGCGGTGCGCCATCTGGGTGGCCTCGCCCTCGATGCCGATGGACGGGCAGAGCACCACACCCCGGCCGTTCGGCGCGTCGGGCACGTGGACCCATCCGAACAGCGGGCGGTCGGCGGGCCCGAACCACGTCGGGACCGCCGTCGAACCCGGGGCGGATTGCCGGATCGTCAACGGCGGGCGATCCGGTGCGTCGATGTCGTCCACGTCGCGGTGTCGCCTCCCGTCGGGGGCCTCGGAATACCCACTCCCGGCGATGGTAGCTGCCGCGTCCCGGCGGCCCTTCCGTCGGAGCCGGCCGGACACGGCGGCCCGGACGTCGGGCTCGATACCCAGGGTGACGGCCCCCATCGCCGCCCACGCACCCAGCACCACGACCGCCGCGCTGACGACGGCACGCAGCCCGGCCCTCACCACGTGCTCGCCGTGGGGTGCCGGGAACAGCCAGAGGATGGCGAGCGCCAGGACGCCGGCCACGGCCACCGCGGGGAGCACCGGGACGAGTGCGTCCTTCGCGTACCTGCGGAACGGGACGCCGAGGTAGCGGCACACGATGATCGGGAGGATCGTGAAATCGATGACCAGGACGGCGGGGAGCGACCCGATGGCCGGCCCGATGGGTCCGAGCAGGAAGGTGGCGATGACGCTGCCGATGAAGTTGATGGTGGCGCCGGTCAGGGCCATGCGCATCATCAACTGGTTCTTGCCGATACCGGTCAGGAAGATGAAGCACTGGTGGCCCGGGAGTTCGAGCGCGGTGACGAAGCCGAGGGCGATCATGATGGAGTACGTCTTCGCGGGCACGTTCCCGAGCCACAGCGTCAGGATCGGGTCGCCGAAGGCGGCCAGGGCCACGAGGATGGGCAGCGAGATGGCCAGCGTCGCCATCACCGTCCTCGAGAAGAGCCGGGCCTGACGGTGCGGGTCCTTCATGCTCTCCAGATGGGTGTACGTGGGGAGCAGCAGGTCGCCGCCGTACGTCGTCAGGTTCCGGGTCAGGTTGGCCGTCGACAGGGCGATGTCGTACGGGGCCACCTGGGCGACCGGCAGGATGATGCCGATGATGAGGGCGTCGAGGCTGTACGAGATGATCCCGCTGATGGCGATGACGGTGTTCCGCCCACCGAAGGTCAGCAGGTCGATCAGGATCCGGCGCTCGAACCGACCGGACACCACGGAGTACCCGGTCATCCGGCGGACCAGGAACGTCGTCATCCCGTAGGTGAAGACGGTCCCGCCGAGGGTGACGATGCCGAGCCAGACCAGCCCGCCACCGAGCAGCACCACGACCACCTGGGCGACCTGGGTGACGAAGGTCCCGGCCAGCCCGATCTGGGACATGCGGTCGTTGCGCCCGACCCCGAACAGCACGGCGTTGGGCACCGCGGCCATGAACTTGGCGGCGATCATCACCCCGAGCAGGACGAGGGTGATGCCGGACGCCTTGGCGCTGTTGTCGCCGAGGTGGACGATCGAGGCGAGGAACGGCGCCACCACGGCCGCGATCACGATGGCGACCAGCCCCGAGACCGAGAAGAACACCGACGCCGTGCGGATGACGTTGGCCAGCCCGGCCTGGTCCCCCACCGCCGTCATCCGGGCCGTCCGCTGCACGACGGCCGTGGACACGCCGACGTCCAGCAGACCCAGGTAGCTCACGATCGTGATCAGCACGATCCACAGGCCGTAGGTCGAGGCACCCAGGTGCACCAGCAGGACCCGGGTGAGCACCAGGCTGAGGACGACGCCGATGATCAGGTTGGCGTAGGAGGAGAACGCGTTGCGCAGGAACTGCCGGGCGCTCGCGTTGGCATGGGGTTCGTCCGCGACGGTCACGAGCGACGCAGATCTGAGGGACGCATGCGGCCCGAAGCGTACCGTTTCCTGCCCCCACACCCTGACGATCCGGGGTCGGACGGTCGATCCCGCGCCCCTCGGCGGGGGTCCGCCCGGTGTACGCCGGAGCGCACCGCGCCGGGCGTCGCCGGGGTCACCGGCCCCGCCCGAGCGCCGTGCTCAGTCGTCGAGCTTGAGCGCGGAGACGAACGCCTCCTGGGGAACTTCCACACGACCGATGTTCTTCATCTTCTTCTTCCCCTCCTTCTGCTTCTCGAGCAGCTTGCGCTTCCGGGTGATGTCGCCGCCGTAGCACTTGGCCAGCACGTCCTTGCGACGGGCCTTGACCGTCTCACGGGCCAGGACCCGGCCGCCGATGGCGGCCTGGATGGGGACGTCGAAGAGTTGGCGCGGGATGAGCTCGCGGAGCTTGTCGGCCATCCTGCGGCCGTAGTAGTCGGCCTGCGACTTGTGCACGATGGTGGAGAACGCGTCGACCGGCACGTGGTTGATGAGCAGGTCCACCTTGACCAGGTCGGAGGTGGCGTAGCCACCGGGCTCGTAGTCGAGGCTGGCGTACCCCTTGGTCCGGCTCTTCAGCTGATCGAAGAAGTTGACCACCACCTCGGCCAGCGGGATCACGTAGACGAACTCGACGCGTTCGGGCGACAGGTAGTCCATCTTCACCATCTCGGCCCGGCGGCCCTGGCAGAGCTCCATGACCGAACCGGTGTACTCGGCCGGCGTCAGGATGGTGGCCCGCAGCATCGGCTCGTCCACGTGGTCGAGCTTGGCCGGCTCGGGCAGCTCGCTCGGATTGTCGACGTCGACCTCGGTGCCGTTGGTGAGGAAGGCCCGGTAGGCCACCGAGGGCGCGGTGGCGATGAGGGAGAGGTCGAACTCGCGCTCGAGGCGCTCGCGCACGATCTCCATGTGGAGCAGGCCGAGGAAGCCGCAGCGGAAACCGAAGCCGAGCGCCCGCGACGACTCGGGCTCGTAGGTGAAGCTGGCGTCGTTGAGGCGGAGCTTCTCGAGGGCGTCGCGCAGGTCGGGGAGCTCGTCGCCGTCGATGGGGAACAGCCCGCAGAACACCATGGGCTTCGGGTCGCGGTAGCCGTCGAGGGCCGCCTCGGCCGGGTGGGTGGCCGTGGTGACGGTCTCACCGGAGCGGGCCCCGCCCACGTCCTTGATGCCGGCGATGAGGTAGCCGACCTCGCCCGGGCCGAGCTCGTCGACCGGCACCGTCACCGGGGTGCGCACGCCGATCTCCTCGATCTCGTGGTTGGCCCCCGCCTGCATGAAGCGGAGCCGGTCCCGGGTCGTCAGCGTCCCGTCCATCACCCGGATCGAGCTCACCACCCCCCGGTACTGGTCGTAGGCGGAGTCGAAGATGAGGGCCCGTAGGGGGGCACCCGGATCGCCGGTGGGCGCCGGGATCCGGGCCACCACGGCGTCGAGCAGCGCGGGCACCCCCTCCCCCGTCTTGGCCGAGATGTGCAGGATGTCGGCGGCCGCCAGTCCGAGCACCTGCTCGATCTCGGCCGCGCACCGCTCGGGGTCGGCGGCGGGCAGGTCGATCTTGTTGAGCACGGCCACGATCTCGAGGTCGTTCTCCAGGGCCTGGTAGCAGTTGGCCAGGGTCTGGGCCTGGATGCCCTGGGAGGCGTCGACCAGCAGGACCGCACCCTCGCAGGCGGCCAGCGAGCGGCTGACCTCGTAACCGAAATCGACATGGCCCGGGGTGTCGATGAGGTGGAGGGTGTGCTCCCCCCACGGCACCCGCACGTTCTGCGCCTTGATGGTGATGCCCCGCTCCCGTTCGATGTCCATCGAGTCCAGGTACTGCTCGCGCATCTGGCGGGGGTCGACCGCCCCGGTCAGCTCCAGGATGCGGTCGGACAGCGTCGACTTGCCGTGGTCGACGTGGCTGATGATGGAGAAGTTGCGGATGCGGTCGATGGGGAGCACGGACTGCCCAGCGTACCCAAGGTGGCCCCCGGACCGGCCGGGCCGGCCGGGCCGGCCGAACGGTGCCAGACTGGAATGCACCAGCCGAGCCGGGGAGGAGGGATCCGATTGCCCACGACGACCCGCCGGTACTGCAGCATCGCCGCGGCGGCGTCGGCGCTCGTCGTGTCCACCGTGTTCGGCCTCGGGGTGGGCTTGGCACCGCCCGCCGGCGCCGACACCGTCGTCGACGGCTGCACGGTCGTCGCCTCCCCCACCCCCTCCGACCACACCCAGTGCCCGGGGTCCGACTTCGCGGGGGCGGATCTCGCCGACCTCGACCTGTCCTATGCGGACCTGGGCGACTCCTCGTTCGTCCAGTGCGTCGGGAACCCCGAGACGGGCGTCTACACGTGCCAGACCGCCGACCTGTCGGACAGTGACCTGACCGACGCCGACCTGGCCGGGTCCGCCACCGATTTCTGCGAGGCCGTGCCCGAGCCGTCCAAGGTCTGCGCCACCGTCGGCCTGGACGGTGCCGACCTGGAGGGTGCCGACCTGGCCGGCGACAACCTGGCCGGGGCGGGCCTCGTCGACGCCGACCTGGAGGGTGCCGACCTGGCCGGGGTGTCCTTCCTCGTCTGCGGTGACGGCTGCTTCTCCGCCGACCTGGCCGGCGCGGACCTCACCGGCACCTCCCTGGTACCCGGCGACCAAGCGGGCATCGCGTCCGGACCCTCGGGCGCCAAGGCGTCCTGGCGGACCCCGCGGGCCCTGCCCGGCCGCGACCCCGGGGGCCTGCACGCCGAGATCGGGCTCCCTCTTCCCGGTCGGCGCGACCACGGTCACCTGCACGGTGACCGACTACGACGGGGACACGGCCGGCGGGACGTTCACCATGACCATCCTGAGCGGCGGGTTCACCCCGCTCTCGGTGTCCACGACGTCGCTTCCCGCGGCCACGGTGGGCACGCCGTACGCGGCCACGCTCGACGCCACCGGCGGGAACCCGCCCTATTCCTGGAAGGTGGCGGCCGGCAGCCCCAGGCTGCCTCACGGCCTCGAGCTCGACAGGACGACCGGAGTCGTCAGCGGGACGCCGACCGCCCGCAGCACCTCCGCTACGGTCACCTTCGAGGTGCAGGACACCCGGTCCGCCACCTCACCCCACACCCGGGCGGGTGCCGAGGCCTCGCTGTCCCTCACGGTCTCCCCCGGGTAGAGCCGGCCGCACCCCGCCTGCTATCCTGTTGCGTCTGCTCCGACAGCCCCCGGGCTGACCGGATCCGAGCCGCCTGTTCCGGCGCGACGGTGCCCCGACGGGGTGCGGGCGCACCACCGGCGGCTCCGCCCGACCCAGTCACCGCAGCATCCACCCGCCGGACGCCCGGCACCCAGACAACGAGGAATCCAGTGGCCAACATCCGCAGCCAGATCAAGCGCAACCGCCAGACCGTCAAGCGCCAGGCCCGCAACAAGTCGGTCCGGTCCGAGCTGCGCACCCGCACGAAGAAGGCCATCGCCGACATCGAGCAGGGTGCCGAGGACTCCGAGGAGACGCTCCGCCTGGCCGTCAAGCGGATCGACAAGGCCGCCGCCAAGGGCGTCATCCACAAGAACCAGGCCGCCAACCGCAAGGCCCGCCTCATGAGGCGGGCGGCCAGGGCCTCGGCCGACGCCTGAGCCCTCACTCCGGCACGGGCCGGACCAGGACGATCGCCGCACCCAGGTCCCGCCCCCGGCGGGACCTGGCGCGTCGGGACCGTCGTCAGTCGGCGAGCGCCTCGATGAGCTCCGGTCCGTCGTTGCGGACGTTGCCCACCGCTGAGCCCACCGGTCGGTGGACGAGCGTGCCCGCGGGCGACGCGGCCAGGAGCGACTCGAGCTCCGGCCTGTCCCGGTTGTCCGGGTCCAGCCACTCGTCGAGGACCGGCGGCTCGAGGACGACCGGCATGCGGTGGTGGATGCCGTCCATGTCCGGCCCCGCCGCCGTCGTGATCACCGTGCAGGTCCGCAGCGGCGGCCGGTCGGCCCGGTCGCCCGCCTGCGGGGCGGCGTCGGATCCCCCCCACCACAGCTCCCACAGGCCGGCCAGGGCCAGCGGCCTTCCGTCGGCCCGGGTGAAGTAGAAGGGCTGCTTGGCCCCGGACCCCTGCCACCACTCGTAGAAGCCGTCGGCCACCACGACCAGGCGCCGGGCGGCGAAGGCGGCGCGGAACGAGGGCTTGGAGGCCACGGTCTCGGCCCGGGCGTTGAAGGTTCGGTTGGCGACGGAGGGATCCTTGGCCCACGAGGGCACCAGGCCCCACCGGTAGCGCCCGAGCTCACGGTGGACCGCGCCCTTCCCGTCGGCCTCACCGCGGCCGTCCGGCACGTCGGCGACGGCCAGGATGGTGCGGGTCGGCGGCACGTTCCAGCTCGGGCGGGCGTCGGGGTCGACGTCGGGTCCCAACTGGGCGTCGAAGATGCGCGCCAGGTAGTCCGGGTCCGAGTACAGCGAGATCCGTCCGCACATGGCGGCCCAGCCTAGACACCCCCCGTCCCCGCTCGTCCCGGGGACGGGGTCGGGTCACTTCGGCGGGTCGTAGTAGAACTTCCCGTCGCAGCGGTAGCCGTGCTGGGGCCCGTCGACCGGCGGGTCGTCGACCCGGGTGATCGTGCCGTTCTGGATCTGGGCGATCACGTAGCAGTAGGCCGGGGTCTTGGCCGACGGGTCCGAGCTGGCGATCAGGTAGTTGCCGTTGAAGACGGTGATCTTCTTCAGCTGTTCGAGCACCGAGCCCCGGGTGGGGTGGGGCCCCGCGGCCTGGAGCGCCTGGGTGAACAGCTCACCCGAGAGCCAGCCGAAGAGCGTGTAGAGGTCGGGGTGGAACCCGGGGTCGGCCTTCTGGACCCAGGTCTGGAAGGTCTTGGCCGCCGGCAGCACGTTCTCGTCCTCGCCCAGGAACAGCGAGTTCACCATCTCCATGTAGGTGCCGTCGATGGCCGACGCGCCGCCGGAGTCGGGCACCAGCTGCTCGGAGTAGGTCGAGGCGCCGAACACCAGCTGCGGGTGGTAGTCCTGCTCGTTGAGGGCCTTCACCACGGCGGCCGCGTAGTTCTCGGGCATCTGCTCGAGGAACAGGATCTTGATCCCGTCCTGGCGCATGGCCACCACGTTCTGGGTGAAGTCGGTCTGGGTGATGCCGAACTGCTCGTCGTAGTCGACCTTGTAGCCGAGGGACTCCATGGCCGCCTTCTCGCCGTTCCACTTGTCGATGGCCGAGGGCTCGTCGGCGACGAGGGCGCCGGCGTGCTGCACGTCGGCGGGGAACTTCTGCTTGAAGTAGAGCAGCGGGCCGGTCGGCCACCCGATGGCCGCCGGGTCGGGGCTGAAGCTGTTGGGCAGATCGCTCGTCGTCTGGTCGAGGTTGACCGTCACGTTGGGCACGCCGGGGTTGGCGGCCAGCACCGTCCCGCCGTAGTTGTCCTCGAGGGAGAAGCCTCCGACCGCGGCGAAGTCGTTCTGGACGACCTCCTGGGTCTCCTGCTTGTTGGGGGCGCCCTCGTAGCCGTCGTCGTAGGAGTTGACGACGATCTTGCGTCCGTTGATCCCCCCGGTCGAGTTCACGTAGTCGGCCCACGCCTCGGTGCCCACGTCGGCACCCTTGAACAGGCCGAAGGCGAGGGTCGACACGTTGCCGACGCTGACCGTCGTCGACGTCAGCCCGGTGGTGTCGCTGAAGGCCGACGACGGGATGCCGTCGGTGCCGGACGAGGTGGCGGGGGTCGAGCCCACCGAGGTGGCGGCCGGCTGGGACTCGGTCGACGAACAGGCGGTGAGCGACGCGGCGACCACGAGGCCCACCAGGGCCACCGCGACCGTCCGCCCCCGCCGCCCGACCGTCCCACCGTCGCGGATGGTGTGCCTCATGGCTGTCTCCCCCTTGGTCATGGGTGCCCGGCGGGTCATCGACCCGTCCCCCCGGAGTGGTGCAACGCTGCAGACTCTAGAGAACCACGGACTGCCGTGCCCGGAGGGTCGCTCAGCCGCCCGGCCGACCCGGACGACCGATCCGGTCCCGGTGCATGGCGTTGACCCGTTCGCGGGACAGATTGACGAACTCGCCGGTGGCCTCGACCGTCACCACCCCGTCCTGCAGGAGCCGGCCCGTGCTGTAGGTCCGGCGGTCGGTGACCTCGGTGACCCAGGACTCGAACGCCGATTCGACCCCGATGATCGTGGGCCGCCGGTAGCGGATGGTCAGCTCGACGGTCGGGCCGGCGGCGTCGGCCACCACGTTGGCGGCCGTCAGTACGATGTCGAAGGCGGCGGCGATGGCGGCACCGTGGACGCAGCCGGGCGCCCCCTCGTACTGCGATGTGAAGACGGTCGTGCCGAAGGCCTTCGGCGGGTCGAGGCGGATCTCGACGGGCGGGGCCACCGGGTTGCACGAGCCGACCACCATGTCGAAGGGCATGGACGCCGTCAGCGCGGTCAGTCCGTCCGAGTCGGGCGGCAGCTCGACGTGGCGGCCGACCGGCTCGGGGCCCTCGTCGGGCACCGCGGCCGACAGCTCGTCGGACAGCGCGTCGACCCGGGCGGCGGCGGCGGCCAGGGCACCGGGCGCCGGGGTCGAGGTGACGGTCAGCTCGATGAGGCGACGCACGGCGGCGGCCAGCTCCTCGCGGCCGTCACCGCTCCACGGGCGGCGCGGGCCCTCCACCCCGTCGAGTACCGGTGCGGTCGGGTCAGACATCGGTGCCTCCGAATCGCTCGAGGTGGACGGTGTAGGCGTCGAGGACGGCGAGGACGGCGGACGCCGGGCCCGAGGGGACCCGCAGCACCACCTCGTCGATGCCGAGGCCGGCGTAGTGGTCGAGCTTGGCCTCCGTCGGCACGGTGCCGAAGGGGACCGCGCGGGCGAGGCCCGGGTCGCGCCCGCTGTCCTCGAAGGCGCGTCGCAGGGCCGGGAGGGCCTCGGCCAGGCCCGATCCGCCCACGGGCATCCAGCCGTCGGCGTACTCGGCGATGGCCGCGAAGTTGCCCGGCGAGGCCGCCCCGCCGAGCAGGACGGGCACCCCGGGCCGCTGCACCGGGTCGGGCGCACTCCAGCAGGGGTCGAGGTCCACGAACTCCCCGTGGAATTCGGCCGGGTCGTCGCGCCACAGGGCCTGCATGCACAGCACGTGCTCGCGGGCGACGGCCCGGCGGTCGGCGAAGGCCAGCCCGTGGTCGGCCGCCTCGGCACGGTTCCAGCCGAAGCCGATCCCGAGGTCCACCCGTCCACCGCTCAGGTGGTCGAGGGTGGCCACCTGCTTGGCCAGGACGATCGGGTCGTGCTGGGCCACCAGGGCCACGCCGGTCCCGAGGCGCAGCGTGGAGGTGACGGACGCGGCGGTGGCCAGGGCCACGAACGGGTCGAGACTGCGCTTGTAGTCGTCGGGCGACACCCCCTCCACCAGGGCGGGCGGGGTGTCGGCCCGCACCGGCAGGTGGGTGTGCTCGGGCAGGAACAGGGACGCGAATCCCCGCTCCTCGGCTGCCCGGGCCAGGTCGGCCGGGGCGATGTCCCGGTCGGTCAGGAAGCAGGTGACGCCGATTCGCATCCGGTCAGTCTCCCAGTCCGGCGGCCAGCGACGACCCGGGGTTGGCCTCCGGATCGGCGAACAGGGCGGCGAAGGCCGCCTCCTCGCGGCGGCGGGCGTCGGCGACGACCGAGCCGCGGCCGGCCAGCAGGAGCCGCTTGATCTGCCGGGTGGCGTGCGGGGGGAAGGAGGCGATCGAGCGGGCCAGGGCGAGGGTCTCGGCCAGGACCGTGCCGTCCGGGCAGGTGCGGAGGGCGAGGCCCGAGGCGACCGCCTCGTCGGCCGTGACCCATTCGGAGGCGAGCAGCACCCGGGCCGCCTGCTGCCACCCCATCCGCGACGGCAGTAGGACGCTGCTTGCCGCCTCGGGAGGGACGCCCAGCTCGGCGAAGGGCGCACGCAACCGGGCCGACTCGTCGATCAGCACCAGGTCGACGTGGCCGAGGAGGGTGAGGCCGAGGCCCATGCCCACCCCGTGGACGGCGGCCAGCAGGGGCTTGTCGAAGCGCTGGACGAGGTCGAGCAGGTCCCGGAACCCGGACCCGGCGTCGGGTCCGCCCTCGCCGGTGGCGATGGCCGCCATCTCGCGGAGGTCCTGGCCCGAGGTGAACGCCTTGCCCCGCCCGACCAGGACCACGGCGTGGACGTCCTCGTCGCCGAGCGCCCCCGAGAGGGCGCCGGCCACGGCCCGGTACATGGCCGAGTCGAAGGCGTTGCGGGCCTCGGGCCGGTCGAAGGCGAGGACCAGCACGTGGTCGACGAACTCGAGCTCGATCCGGTGGTCGTCGTCGCCCGACCCCGGGCTCACGGGCGGACCACCTGGCCCCCGTCGACGTTGAAGACGTGCCCGGTGATCCACGACGCCTCGTCGGACAGCAGGAACAGGCACATCCCGACGAGGTCGGAGGTCTGGCCCATGCGCTTGAGGGCCAGGCCGGCCAGGATCGGCTGCATGAAGGCGTCGGGAACGACGGTGCGCGACGCCTCGGTGTCGATGGGGCCGGGGGCGATGGCGTTGGTGCGGATGCCGTCGCCGCCGAGCTCGTGGGCCAGCTGCTGGGTGATCGAGTTCACGCCGGCCTTGGCCAGACCGTAGAAGCCGGCGTAGAGGTAGGCGGCGGTCGACGACTGGTTCACGATCGCCCCGCCGCCCCGGGCCTTCATGGCGGGCCAGCAGGCCCGCACGCAGTTGAGGGCCCCGAGCATGTTCACCGACAGGAACCGCGTGAGGTAGTCCCAGTCGACGGTCAGGAGCAGGTCGAGCTTCATCCCCCCGAAGATGGCGGCGTTGTTGACGAGGTAGTCGATGCCCCCGAAGGTGTCCACGGCGGCGCCGGCCATGGCCCCGGCCGATCCCGGGTCGGCCACGTCGACGGCCACGCCGAGGGCCGATCCGCCCGACGAGCGGATGCCCGCGGCCACGGACTCGGCGCCGGCCGCGTCGATGTCGGCCACCACCACCGAGGCGCCGGCGGAGGCCAGGGCCTCGGCGTAGGCCCGGCCGATCCCACCGGCCGAGCCGGTCACGATGGCCACCCTGTCGTGGAAGTCGAACGAGGTGGTGGGCGGGGGGTGCGTCGTCGGCCACGTCAGGCCTCCGCCGCCCGGTCGGCGGCGGCGGCCTTGGCCCGCTCGGCGATGACCTTCTCGGCGGCGGCGTTGACGCCGGTGGACAGCGGCCAGCCGATGTAGTGGGCCAGGTGCAGGACCACCTCGCGCACCTGCTCCTCGGTCAGCTCACCGCGCTCCAGCGCGGCGCGGAACTGGATCTCCAGCAGGTTGGCCTGGCCGAGCGCGGCCAGCACGCCGATGGTCAGCATCCGCCGGTCCCGGACGTCGAGCGCCTCGCGGGTCCAGATCGTGCCGAACAGGTGGTCGACGGTCACGTCGACGTAGGGTCCGGCGATGGCGTCGGGGTCGACGCTGAACCCGTAGACCTCGTCCATCTTGGCCATGCCCGCGGCGCGGACCCTGTCGGTTGCGTCAGTCATCACGTCTCCTCCGTTCGGTGCCGCGCTCGCCTGGTGGTCGGTGCCCCGCGGCCGGTCACGCGGGCTCGGCCAGCGACTTGGTCTCGAGGTACTCCTCGAACCCTGCCACGCCGGACTCCCGTCCCACACCCGACTGCCGGTAGCCGCCGAAGGGGACGTCGGGGCTGAACCACAGGCCGCCGTTGATGCCGATGGTGCCGGTCCGGATGCGGTGGGCGACGGACAGGGCCCGCTCGCGGTCGGCCGACCACACCGAGCCCGACAGCCCGTAGGCCGAGTCGTTGGCCAGGGCCACCGCGTCGTCGTCGCCGTCGTGGGGGATGACCACCATGACCGGCCCGAAGATCTCCTCCTGGGCCACCCGGGCGTCGTTGCCGAGACCGACGATCAGGGTGGGCTCGACGAAGAAGCCGTCGCCCAGGCCCTCGGGCCGGCCGCCGCCCAGGGCGAACGCGCCGCCCTCCTCGACGGCCAGGCGCAGGTAGCCCTCCACCCGGTCGCGCTGGCGGGCGCTGATCAGGGGGCCGCAGATGGTCCCGGGGTCGGTCGGGTCGCCCGCCTGCAGCTTGCCCATCACCTTGGCCATCGAGGCGACGGCGTCGTCGAAGAGCGCCCGGGGCACGAGCAGCCGGGTCGTGATGGCACACCCCTGGCCGGCGTGGGTGCACACGGTGAACGCGGCCGTGGCGCACGCGCCCCGCAGGTCGGCGTCGTCGAGGACCACGAAAGCCGACTTGCCGCCCAGCTCGAGGAAGACCTTCTTGACGCTGTCCGCGGCCGAGGCCATGACCTTCCTGCCGGTGGCCGTCGACCCGGTGAAGCTGATCTGGTCGATCCGCGGGTCGGTCGACAGCCCGGCGCCGAGGGCATGGTCGGCGGAGGGGACGATGTTCACCACCCCGGCCGGGATGTCGGTCTCCTCGGCGATGAGCCGGCCCAGCACCGTGGCGCACCACGGTGTGTCGGGGGCGGGCTTCAGCACCACGGTGTTGCCGGCGGCCAGGGCCGGGCCGAGCTTGGCCAGGTTGATCTGGTGGGGGACGTTCCACGGGGTGATGGCCCCGACCACCCCGGTGGCCTCGCGCCGGATCCAGCGGTGCGAGGGAATGCCCATGGGCTCGGCCACGCCGAGGTCGGTCTCCCACTCGTACCGCTCGGCCAGGTCCGCCACCCAGCCGAGCGACTCGACCGGTGCGTCGAGCTGCGCGGTGTAGGTCATGAAGATCGGCGACCCCGTCTCGGCGATGGTCATGGCCCGGACCTCGTCGGCGTGGCGTTCGAAGGCGTGGCGGAGCTGGCGCAGGCACCGCACCCGCAGCTCGAGGTCGGTGGACCAGTCCGTGGTGTCGAAGGCCCGGCGGGCCGCGCCGATGGCGTCGTCCAGGTCCTCGGCCCCGCCGTCGGCGGCCACGCCCAGCACCTCGCCTGTCGCCGGGTTCACCGTCTCGAAGACCCGGCCCGTCCGGGCGGACCGCAACTCGCCGTCGATCAGGAGGCGCTCCTCGCCCACCACCGTCGTCCCGCCGCTCACCGGTCCCCCCGTGCCCCGCCCAGACCGAAGACGTCGTCGGCGCGGGCCTCGGTCATGGCGGCCAGCGGCAGGTCGACACCCAGTTCGTCACCCAGGGCGAGTGCGGCCCGCAGATCCTTGTGGGCCAGGTCGGCACCGTTGCGCATGGCCCCGATGAGCCCTGCGTCGTCGGCCTCGGTGAAGGGGGCCACCGTCGCCCGGAACATGAGGGTGGAGGCGCCGCCGATCTTGGCGTCGCTGGCCCGGATCACCTGGGCCAGCTTCTGCAGGTCGATGCCCGCGGCCTCGGCCAGCACCTGGGCCTCGTAGGCGGCCAGCCAGCTCGCGTACTGGACCAGGTTGCGGGCCAGCTTGGCGGCCAGCCCCGTTCCGAAGGGTCCCATCCGGACGGTCAGCGAGCCGAAGGCGTCGAACACGGGCCCGAGCCGGGCGATCACCGCGTCGTCGCCCCCCACCATGCAGATCAGCTCGCCGGCGGCGGCGGCCGACGGTCCCCCGCTCACCCCGCAGTCGACGACGTCCACCCCGGCGGCCCGGGCCTCGTCGCCGACGGCACGCACGCACTCGGGGGTGATGGTGCTCACGACCACGAAGGTGGTGCCCGGTCCGGCGGCGGCCAGGGCACCGTCCGGACCCGACAGCACGGCGTGTACCTGCGCGTCGTCCACCACGGCCACGACGACGACGTCGGCGGCCCGGGCCAGGTCGGCGGGCGAGGCGGCCACGGCGGCGTGGCCGACGTGACGGTCGACGGCGTCGACCCGGACGTCGGCGACCACCAGCGGGAACCCGGCGGCCCGCACGCTCGTCGCCACCCCGTCGCCGATGGCCCCGAGCCCGATCACACCGACGGTGGGGAGGTCCTGCACCCGCCCCGGTGCTGCACCTGTTGCTGTGGTCACGACCTCTCCCCCGTTGCTGGACACGTGTCTGGACTATAGTATGGACACATGACCGACACCACCGGCGGAGCCGAGGCCGGCCCCCGGGTGAGGGACCGGCGATGACATCGTCGGCGGCCGTGCCCGAGGAGGCACCCCGCCCCGACGAGGCACCCCGCGTGGTCGACATCGAGGCCACCCGGCGCCGGCTGAGCGCCCGACAGGCCGAGGCGGTGGCCAAGCTGGTGCGGGCGGCCGAGGACGAGACCGAGGCGGTCGGCTACGCCGGGCTGACCGTGCGGGGCGTGGCCCGGCGGGCCGGCGTGGCACCGGCCACCGCCTACACGTACTTCAGCTCCAAGGACCACCTGCTGGCCGAGGTCCTGTGGCGCCGGACCGAGGCGCTGCCGCCGGTCGAGACCGACCCCGACGTGCCGGTGGCGGAGCGGGTCGAACGGGCCGTGCGGGACATGATCCCGTTCGCGGCCAGCAGCCCGGCCCTCATCGACGCGTGCACGGTGGCGCTGATCAGCCTCCATCCCGACGTGGGCCACCTGCGCGACCGCATCGGCGCGGTCACCAACCGCCGCCTGACCGCGGCCCTCGGGCCCGACGTCGACCCCCGGGCGGTCCGCGTGCTGGAGGCCGCCTACTCGGGCGCCCTGCTGACGGCCGGGATCGGACACATGTCGTTCCTCGACGTGCCCGGCTTCATGGCCGGGGCGGCCACCCTGTTGACCGACCCCGGCGGGGTCCGACCGTGACGCTCACCGGGGTCGCGGGACCCGTCACCTACAACCCGTACGCCTACGAGATGCACGAGGACCCCTACCCGACCTACGCCCGGCTGCGGGCCGAGGCCCCCGTCTACCGCTCGGACGAGTTCGATTTCTGGGCGCTCTCGCGCCACGCCGACGTGCTCGGCGCCTTCCGCAACGTGGACGCCTTCTCCAACGCCTTCGGGGTGTCGCTCGACCCGTCGGCGTTCGGCCCCGACGCCCACCGCACCATGTCGTTCCTCGCCCTCGACCCGCCCCGGCACACCCGCATGCGGTCGCTGGCGGGCAGGGGATTCGCCCCCACCAAGGTGGGCGCCATGGAGGAGCGGATCCGCGAGATCACGCTCCAGCACCTCGAGCCCGCCCTCGAGGCCGGCACGTTCGACTTCATCGGCGACTTCGCCGGCAGGGTGCCCATGGACGTGATCTCGGAGCTGATGGGCGTGCCCGTCGCCGACCGGGCCGAGCTGCGCCGGCTGGCCGACCTGGTGCTCCACCGCGACGACGGCGTCTACGACGTGCCGCCCGAGGGCATGGCCGCCGCCCTCGACCTCGTCGTCTACTACCAGGCCATGGTCGACGAGCGCCGGGCGGCCCGCCGCGACGACCTGACCT
This sequence comes from uncultured Acidimicrobiaceae bacterium, assembly GCA_963830165.1. Classification (GTDB taxonomy): domain Bacteria; phylum Actinomycetota; class Acidimicrobiia; order Acidimicrobiales; family RAAP-2; genus Bog-756. Next base: position 443,100 of record CAWHKZ010000011.1, on the reverse strand, counting down.
CGGCCCTGCTCGACGCCGAGATCGACGGCGACAAGCTCACCGACGAGGAGATCGTGGCCTTCCTCTTCCTGATGGTGGTGGCCGGCAACGAGACCACCACCAAGCTGCTGGGCAACGCCTGGTACTGGGGCTGGCGGAACCCCGACGAGCGGGCCAAGCCGTTCGCCGACCCGTCGCGGGTGGCGGACTGGGCCGAGGAGACGTTGCGCTACGACACGTCGAGCCAGATGCTGCTCCGCGTCACCCGCCAGCCCGTCCACCTCCACGGCACCACCATCGGCGAGGGCGAGCGGGTGCTGCTGCTGGTCGGATCGGCCAACCGGGACGAGCAGGTCTTCCCCGAGTCCCACCGCTACGACCTCGACCGGGACACCAGGGCCCTGGTCAGCTTCGGGAGCGGGCGCCACTTCTGCATGGGGGCACCCCTGGCCCGCCTCGAGGCCCGGATCGCCCTCGGCGAGCTGGTCTCCCGGGTGGCCACCTACGACATCGACCCGGCCGGCGTGGAGCGGGTCCACTCGATCAACGTGCGGGGCCTGGCCGCCCTGCCCACCACGGTCACCCTGCGTTGAACCAGGTCATGCGCTGATGCCGAAGTTCCCGCCCAATCCCGCGCGACGACCCGCCGTGGTGACCGGCGCCTCGTCGGGCATCGGTCGGTCCACCGCCGCCGCCCTCGCCGCGCTGGGCCACCCCGTCGTGCTCGGGGCCCGGCGGGTGTCCGAGTGCGAGGACGCCGCCGCCGGCATCCGGGCCGCCGGGGGCGACGCCGTGGCCATCCACCTCGACCTGGCCGACGGCGACTCGATCGAACGGTTCGCCGCCGCCGCGGTCGCCACCCTGGGCGAGGTGGAGATCGTCGTGTCCAACGCCGCCCTCAACATCGCCGGGGCCGCCCTCGGCACCGAGCCCGACGCGCTCGACGGTGTGCTGGCGGTCAACATCTCCGGCACCCACCGGCTCGTCCGGGCGCTGCTGCCCGACATGGTGGCCCGGCGCCGGGGCGACGTGGTCTTCGTCACCTCGGACGTGGCCGAGCGGCCACGACCGGCCATGGCCGCCTACGTGACCTCCAAGTGGGGGCTCGAGGGGTACGTCCACTCGCTCCAGATGGAGCTCGAAGGCACCGGCGTCCGGGCGACCATCCTGCGCCCCGGGCCCACCCTGACCGGCATGGGCATGGACTGGGACCCCGTGGTGACCGGCGAGATCATCGAGCAGTGGGCGTCATGGGGGTTCGCCCGCCACTCCAACTTCATGCGCCCCGACGGGGTGGCCCAGGCCGTCTGCGCCGTGGTCGGACTCCCCCGCGGCGTCCACGCCACCGTCATCGAGCTGCAGCCCGAGGCGCCGCTCGCGCCCACCAACGAAGGAGGCCAGTGATGGCTGTCGGCACCGGAACGCGAGAGCCCGCCCGGGTATCGGGGGGCGAGGGGGACACCGGCCACCTGGAGGAGCTGCGGGTCGACCCCATCGGCCTCATGCAGCGGGTCCGCGACGAGTGCGGCGACGCCGGCCTGTTCCGACTGGCCGACCGCGACGTGGTGCTGCTGAGCGGAGCCGAGGCCAACGAGTTCTTCTTCCGTGCCCCCGAGGAGACCCTGGACCAGGCCGAGGCCTACCCGTTCATGACCCCGGTGTTCGGGGAGGGCGTGGTGTTCGACGCGTCGCCGGAGCGTCGCCGCGAGATGCTCCACAACCAGGCCCTGCGCGACAAGTTCATGCGCGGTCACGCCGCCACCATCGCCGCCGAGGTGGAACGCATGGTGGCCGCCTGGGGCGACGAGGGCGAGATCGACCTGCTCGAGTCGTTCGCCGAGCTGCTCATCTACACGTCCTCGGCCTGCCTGGTCGGTCAGCGCTTCCGGGAGCAGCTCGACGGGCGGTTCGCCGCGCTCTTCCACGACCTCGAGCAGGGCACCGACGCCATCGCCTACGTCGACCCGTACGCCGACATCGAGAGCTTCCACCGGCGGGACGCGGCCCGGGCCGAGCTGGTCTCGCTGATCCGGGGGATCATGGAGCGCCGGGCCGCCGGGCCGCCTCCGGCCGACGACGAGCGCGACCTGGTCGACGTGCTGATGTCGATCAAGAACCCCGACGGCACCGACCGGTTCCTGCCCGACGAGGTGACGGGCATGTTCATCTCGATGATGTTCGCCGGACACCACACCACGTCGGGCACGGCGGCCTGGACCCTGATCGAGTGGCTCCGCCACCCCGACGTGCTGGCCCGGGTCGACGCCGAGTTGGCCGAGCTGTACGCCGGCGGCGCCGAGGTGAGCTACCAGGCGCTGCGCGAGATGCCGCTGCTCGAGTCGTCGGTCAAGGAGGCGCTGCGCCTGCACCCGCCGCTCATCCTCCTGCTGCGCGTGGCCAAGGAGGAGCTCGAGGTGGAGGGGTACGCCATCCACGAGGGCCAGATGGTGGCGGTCAGCCCGGCGGTGTCGAACCGGATCGCCGAGGACTTCCCGGAGCCCGGCGCCTTCGACCCCGACCGCTACCTCGATCCCCGGGACGAGGACCGTCTCAACCCGTGGACGTGGATCCCCTTCGGCGCCGGCCGCCACCGCTGTGTCGGCCAGGCCTTCGCCATGATGCAGCTGAAGGCCATCTTCTCCGTGCTGCTCCTCGACTGGGAGTTCGAGGCGGCCCAGCCGCCGGACACCTACCGCAACGACCACTCGAAGATGGTCGTCCAGCTCCAGCAGCCCTGCGTGGTGCGGTACCGCCGTCGGGCGGTGGCCCGCAGCAGCGGGGGCGCCTGATGCGCATCGTCGTCGACCGGGACCTCTGCCAGGGCCACGGCGTGTGCGAGTCCGAGGTCCCCGGCGTCTTCGAGGTGGGCCGGGACCACCAGGTGGTGGTGCTCGACCCGTCCCCGACCGGGGACCGGCGGGCCGAGCTCGAGTCCGCGGTGCGATTCTGCCCCACCCACGCGCTGTCGCTGGTCGACGACTGAGGCGGCGCGTTCCCGTCCCCGCCGGCCCACCCCGGCCGTCCGACCCGGGCACACCGACCCCGGACCCCGCTCCACACCCCGTTCCACCCGACCACCACCCGACCACCACCCGACAAGGAGTCACCCGTGCCGTCGTACCCCCGCAGTGAGCTCGAAGAGACCATGCAGCGCTGGCTGGACCTCAACAGGCGGTGCGAGGAGCAGCTGAACTGGCTGCCGCTCGCCGACATGTTCACCGAGGACGCCACCTACGGCTGGAACGTCGGGCCCAACGACGAGTTCATGGCCGTCGGCCGGGACCAGATCCGCGAGTACGCCGTCGGCCTCGAGATGGAGGGCCTGGGCGGCTGGACCTACCCCTACATGCGCATCCTGATCGACGAGGTCCAGGGCGAGATCCTCGGTCTGTGGAGGCAGGTGGCCGACGCCACCCGCCCCGACGGCAGCCACTACGAGATCGCCGGACTGGGCGGCAGCTGGTTCCGCTACGGCGGCGACCACCGGTGGAGCTGGCAGCGCGACTTCTTCGACGTGGGCAACGCCACGGCCACCTACATCGAGATGATCCAGGCCGACGCCCTCAGCCCGGGCATGAAGGCCCGGATGGAGAAGATGGGGTCCGGACGCCAGCCCGGGCACTACCCGGTGGGCGAGGCTCCCGTCGGCCTGTGGGACGGTGTCGAGCCGACGGTGCTCGGCGGCGCCTGACGCCACGCCGCGACCGCCGGCCCGGCCACTGGGTGGGGATCGCCACGCGTCGGGACACGCCGTGGGCGCCGGTCGACCAGTCCTGGCCGGCGCGTATGCCGCCGTCACCGGCTGACGCCCGACGCGGCCGGGCACCGGTCACCCGGTCGCTACCCTCGGTCCGACGGCCCGCCGACCGGGGACGTCCGGAGCCCGAACGGAGCGAGCGATGAGTCGAGGACCATTTGCCGCCGCCACCGCGGTGGACCGCACCGGTGACGGGACCTACGACGCCGCGGTCGAGCCCGGTTGGGACATCGGCGGCAACGCCAACGGCGGGTACCTGCTGGCGATCGGCACCCGGGCGCTCCTCGACGCCACCGGACGACCCGATCCCGTGACCGTCACGGGGCACTTTCTCTCCCCGGGCACGCCCGGCCCGCTGGTGGTGACCACCGAGGTGGTGAAGCAGGGGAGGCGGTTCGCCACCGGGCGGGCCACGCTCGGCTCCGACGGGCGGCCGCTGTTGGCCGTGCTCGGAACCTTCGGCGATCTCGGCGACGAGCACGGGGCGTTGCTGGTCGACGGCCAGCCGCCGGACCTGCCACCGCTCGAGGCGTGCGTCCACGTCGCCGGCACGGACACCTTTCCGCCGCCCTTCAACCGCCGGGTCGAGCTGTACCTCCACCCCGAGGACGCCGCCTTCGGCCCGGACGGGCGCAGCGGGGTCCCGAGGGTCCGGGGCTGGTTCCGCCTGCCGGACGACGAGCCCATCGACTCGGTGGTGCTGCTCTGCGCCCTCGACGCCTTCCCGCCGACGATCTTCAACACCGACCTCCCCTTCGGCTGGGCGCCGACGGTCGAGCTGACCTGCCACGTGCGGGCCCGCCCGGCGCCGGGCCCGCTGCGCTGCCGCTTCACCACGCGGTTCGTGACCGGGGGCTTCCTCGAGGAGGACGGCGAGATCTGGGACCTCGACGGCCGCCTGGTGGCCCAGTCGCGCCAGATCGCCCTGGTGCCGAGGGGCGGGGCGACCCCGTGACCGCCTGACCGGGTGACGGCCCGGGGTGCCGCCGGGCACCCCGGGCCCCGACTCACCCGAGCTTCACGGCCTTCGACGCGGCCACCACCCCCGGGCTGGAGCACACCGACGTCGGCATGCCGCCGGTCGACGCGCAGATACCGGCGCTGAGTTCGTCGGCCGTCCCGACGATCGCCTGCGTCAGCGGATCGGTGGGGTCGGTCAGCGCTCCGGCGATCTCGGCCTGGGTGAGGTTGGCGAGGATGTCCGGCTCGTACGTCGCCCCCGAGACGAGCATCCGGTTGCCGATGTCCACGTAGGGGAAGTTGATCCCCTGGATGTCGTCGGGCACGAACGACCGGGCGGCGTAGCGGTCGAGCACGCGCTGCTCGGCGGCCGTGGGTGTCTGCAGCACGCCGTATCCGGAGCAGCCCCGGGCATGCGGGTCGACCTGGTTCGTGCAGGCTTCGACGGGGACGAAGTGGACGTACGGGCTGTCCAGCACCGCGTGGCGGAACGAGAACGTGCGGTAGTCCCCGTCCAGCAGGGCCGACGCCGTGGTCTCGAGCCCGTGCCAGGTGCCGAAGCGGGACAGGGCCACGACCAGGGCCCACCGCTCGGCGGCACAGAACGGGCAGAACTCGGCCCCGTAGAACAGGACGGACGGGGTCCGGCCGTCGAGCGTCAGCGGGGGCTGTCCGGACACGGTGATCGGAGCGTTGCCGGCGAAGGCGGCCGGGATACCCGCCCCGACGTCGTCGAAGACCGAGTCCGGTACGGACGAGACCTCGTGGACGAGCTGCGGGCTCGCCGGGAGCACGGCCTGGGCCGAACTCGAGGACGGCCCCTGGCCGACCAGCAGCCTGACGATCACGAGGGTGACGATGATGACGGTGACGAGCCCCACTGCCGACCAGGCCAGCAGCGTCGGGGTCGTCCTGGGCGTGGAGCGGCGCGTCGGACGCGCCGGAGAGGTACGAGACATGGAAGTCCTTCCGATGGGGATGCGCCGTGGCGCAACCCGCGGGTCGGATGCGCCCGTGGGCGCATCGTGCGAGTTGGATGCGCCCGTGGGCGCATCGTGCGAGTGGACGGCGACCGTTCGGATCGCCGGGGGCGCCGGGGCCTGGGGCCCCGGGGCGTGATCCTCTACGCCAGGCTCGCGATGGGGGGTCGGAAGATCCCCACGGCGACGTCGCCGCCGGTCGTCCGCGCCGGGCCGCTGCGACGGCGTCGCCGCGGGAGGGGGACGGGAGCACGACCACACCCCCGAAGAAGGCCAGCGTCCCGGGCACGCTCACCGGGCCGGCGGTGCCGTTCGGTGCCGCCGGGGCGCACCGCTGGCCGATCGTGCACAGCCGCGGATCGACCGGGGTCGACCGGACGGGCGCCTCGACACCGCGACGGGCGGTGGCGTCTACCCCCGCGGCGCTGACGACCGCCCCGAACACGCCCGCCAGCACCAGCGATGCGGCCAGGACCAGGAGCAGGCGGCGCACGATGAGCACTGCCCGGCACTGTAGTGCCGCGGGGTCCGGCGAACCCCGTCGCCCCCCGACGGGGCCGGTAGGTTGTCGGTGATGGCGACGACCCCCGCTGCCCCGGTCGAGGCGCTGGCCGGCGAGCGCGACGCCGAACTGCTCCTCGTCGGCCACGTCGGCTCGCTCGACGACGAGGCCGTGGCCCGGCCCTCGCGCCTGCCCGGTTGGACCGTCGGCCACCTCGTGACCCACCTGGCCCGCAACGCCGACAGCCACGTCCGCCGCACCCGGGCGTCGATCGACGGCGCGATGGTCGACCAGTACCCCGGGGGCGCCGACCAACGCGAACGTGAGATCGAGGCCGGCGCCGGCCGCAGTGCCGCCGCCCTGCACACCGACCTCGAGGAGGCGTCGGTCCGCCTGGTCGAGGTCTGGAGCGACGTGCCCTCCCACGCCTGGGCCAACCTCACCCGGGACGCGTCCGGTCGCGAGCGCGTCCTGTCGGAGCTGCCCGGCCTGCGCTGGCTGGAGGTCGAGGTCCACCTGGTCGACCTCGACTGCGGGAGGTCCCACCGCGAGTGGCCCGACGCCTTCGTGGAGTTCTTCCTCCCCGAGATGCGGGCCGGCGCCGCGGCCCGGCTGCCCGCGGGGACCGGCCTGCCCGGGCCCGGGACGCTCGACGAACGGGACGAGCTGGCCTGGCTCTACGGACGGCTCACCCGGGACGACCTGCCGGTCCTCGGCCCCTGGTCGTGACGGACGGGGTCGTGCCACCCGGGCGGTCCGCCCGGTCGTGAGCATCGCCGAGATCCTCGGGCTCCTGATCGGTGTGGTGGCCGTGGCCACCGTGGCCGACCGGCTGCGCATCGCCTACCCGATCCTGCTGGTCGTCGCCGGCGTGGTGGTGGCCATCCTGCCCGTGGCCCACCGGGTCAGCCTCGAGCCCGACCTCATCCTCCTGGTGTTCCTGCCGCCGCTCATCTACGACGCGTCGCTCGACACATCGGCCCGCGAGCTCTCGACCCACTGGCGGCCCATCCTCCTGCTGGCCGTCGGCCTGGTGTTGGCCACCATCACCGCGGTGGCCGTCGTCTTCCACCTCCTGGTCCCCCAGTCGACCTGGGGCGAGGCCTTCGCCCTCGGTGCCATCGTGTCGCCCCCGGACTCGGTGGCGGCCACCCAGATCGCCGGCAAGCTCGGGCTCCCCCGCCGGCTCGTCACCATCCTCGGCGGCGAGGGACTCATGAACGACGCCACCGCCCTGACCGCCTACCAGGTGGCCGTGGCGTCGGTGGCCACCTCGCTCACCGTCGCTCGACGTGGCCGCCCGGTTCGCCTTCGCCGTGGTCGCCGGCGTCGGGCATCGGCCTCGCCGTGGGCTGGGTGGGCTCGCGGCTCCTGCGGCACGTGGAGACGCCCGTAATCGAGAACACCATGCTCCTGATCCTGCCGTTCGCCGCCTACCTGCCCGCGGACAAGCTCGCACGGCTCGGGCGTGCTCGCCGTGGTGGCGACCGGGCTCTACTTCGGCCGGTACGGCAGGCGGTCGCTGACCGCCGCCGCCCGGCTGCAGCAGCGCCAGATCTGGGAGCTCGCCGTGTTCCTGTTGACCGGGCTCTCGTTCCTGCTGGTCGGGCTCGAGCTCCGCCCCGTCCTCCAGACGCTCACGTCGCGGTCCTCCGGCTCGCTGGTACTCGAATCGCTGGCCGTGGTCGGGACGGTCATCGTGCTGCGGATCGTGTGGATGTTCGGGGCGACGGCCCTGCCCGGCGGTCGACAGCTCTTCAGCACCAACCAGGGCACGCCGGCGACGTGGCGGGAGACCACGGTGGTCGGTTGGGCCGGCATGCGGGGTGCCATCAGCCTGGCCGCGGCCCTCGCCCTGCCCACCTCCTTCGCCGAGCGGGACCTCGTGCTCTTCCTCACCTTCGCCGTCATCGTGGCCACACTGGTGGGCCAGGGGCTGACCCTCCCTCCGCTCATCCGCCGTCTCGGCCTGGTCTCCCGGGGCGAACAGGACGCCGTCCTGGCCGCCGAGGCCCGCCGGCGCCTGGCCGTGATCGCCCTGGCCCGGATCGACGACCTGGCCGCCACTCGGGGCACACCCGACGCCGTGACCGAACGGGTCCGCACCGGCTACGAGGCCCTGATCGCCCAGGTCGACCGCCGGCTCGACCTGCTCTCCGACGACGGGACGGGCCCCGGCGCCCCGGCGGAGGGTGGGACACCCGCCGTCGAGGCCGAGCTGGAGCTCCGCCGACTCGTGATCGAGCTCGAGCGCGACGAACTCGACCGCATGGTGGTCAGGCGCAGGGTGTCCCAGCCGGTGGCCGCCGACGTGCGGGCCGCCCTCGACATCGACGAGACGACCATGCGCCCCTGACCTCGGGTCCGGCCGGCGACGCCGAAGGGCGCCTCCGGAGAGGCGCCCTTCGGGTACTGCGTTGCTGTGTGAAACACCGGGAGGCCCGTGAGGCGCCGGATGGGACCACGGTCCGGCTAGGTCGCCCGGTGGGTGTCTGGCTGGGATTCGCCAGGTGGTACAGCGAGCCGCCTCAGCGGCCAGCCACCTCCAGGGTCCCTACACGTTGGTTACTCAGTTGGACCACCTCCTCTCTCTGGTCTGTTCATCGTATCGTCGGCGCGCGCCATCGCGGTTCATCCGATTCGGCCGCGTGAACGGGGTGTGAACAGCTCCTGGTGGTGACCGGGACGGTCCCGTCCGGCGCGGTGCCGGGGCCCTCCCGCTGTGGTCAGATGGCCCCATGACGATCATCAAGATCAACGCCATCACCGTGCCCGAGGACGCCGGCGACGAGCTGGCCCGGCGGTTCGCGGCCCGGGCCGGGGCCGTCGACGGGCAGGACGGCTTCGAGGGATTCGAGCTGCTCCAGCCCACCGACGGGCGCAACCAGTGGCTCGTCGTGACCCGCTGGCGGGACCAGGCGTCGTTCGACGCCTGGGTGGCGTCCCCGGCGTTCGCCCACGGGCACGCCGGCGCCGACCGGCCGGCGCCCCACGGCGGACCGGTCTCGGTGGGCTCGGAGCTGTGGTCCTACGAGGTGGCCGGGGGATCTGCCGGCTGACCGGGTGGCGTCAGGGCCGGAGCAGGACCTTGATGCAGTCGGGACCGCGCTCGGCGACGGCCGCGTAGGCCGCGGCCGCGTCGTCCAGCGCGAACTCGTGGGTGAAGATCCCGTCGGTGGCCAGCCGGCCCGACCGGACCAGCGGCACGAGTTCCCGCCAGGTGCGGTGCACCGGCGCGGTGGTCATGCGCAGCGTGACGCTGCGGAACAGGGTCGTGAGCGCCGGTAGCGGGTAGGGCTCGAGGTCGTGGACCCCGACGACCGACACCGTGCCCCCGGGACGCACGGCGGCCAGGGCGGCGTCGAGCGTCACGTCCTTGGCCACGGCGTCGATGACGGCGTCGGGCCCGATGCCGTCCGTGGCCTCCAGCAACGCCTCGACCGTCGGGCCCTCGACCGGCCTCGGCCCCCGAGGCCACGGCCCGGGCCCGGCGCCCCTCGACCGGGTCGACGGCCAGCACCCGCGCCGCCCCGAGCGCCACTGCCGAGCGCACCGCGCACAGCCCGACGGCGCCGAGTCCGACACGACGGCCACGGTGCCCCCGGGCGGGAACTCGGCCCGCTGGGCTCCGGCCCACCCGGTGGACAGGTTGTCGGTCAGCAGCAGCGCGGCACTCGTCGTCCACCCCCTCGGGGATGCGCAGCATCTGGAAGTCGGCGGCCGGCACCGCCACGGCCGTGGCCTGGCCGCCGGGCAGCATGCCCGAACCGAACACCCGGGGACCGTCGACGCAGCGCACCGGGTCCCCCGTGGCGCACCCCTCGCACGCCCCGCAGCCGGCCACCGATGCCGTCAGCACCCGGTCGCCCGGGCGGAACGAGCGGACCTCGGGCCCGACCTCGAGGACGGTGCCGAGGAACTCGTGGCCGACCGGGATGGCCATGCCGAGGTCGAGGTCGCCGTCGTAGAAGTGCATGTCCGACCCGCAGATGGCCGTGGCGTCCACCGACACGACGGCGCCACCGGGACCCGGCGGCACCGGGTCGGGCGCGTCCGCCACGACCGACCCGCCCCGGACCCTCGATCATCACGTGCCGCACGATTCCCCCCTGACGACGGGCCGGTGGTCGGCCGGGTCGTTGGCTACTGTGTCACACCGCGCCGGCGACGACGGTCCCCGTCGTCCCGGGCCGGCGCGGGAGAGGTCACGCCCATGCGCAATCCCCACGCAGGCGAGCCGTTCGACACCCCGGACGAGGAGATCGCCGAGGCGCTCCTCGACGTGTCGGTGCCCACGCTCCTGCTCTCCCTCGTCCACATGTCCGGCGACCCCTCCATCATCCGGGGCCGGCTGCGCCCCGCCGGCCTCTTCCTCAACGAGGTCCAGGGCTACATGACCGAGGAGGACAGGGCCGAGGCCAGGGCCCTCGCCCTCGAGGTGATCCGCGACTACCGCGACCGGGGCTGCCCCGAGCCCGAGCCGGTCTCCCCCGAGCTCCTCCACGAGATGATGACGTGGCTGGTCTGCGAGGACGTGCCCGGGGAGTACGTACCGCTGCTGATGGAGGAGATGGAGCTCGACGGCCGTGACGCCCGTCGGGTCGAGCCGGCCGGCGACCCCGCCGACCGGGCGGCCTTCCCGGTCGTGGTCATCGGCTGCGGCCAGTCCGGCCTGCTGGCCGGCATCCGGCTGCGGGAGGCCGGCATCCCGTTCACCATCGTCGAGAAGAACGCCGGGGTCGGCGGCACCTGGTGGGAGAACTCCTACCCCGGGGCCCGGGTCGACGTCGGCAACCACTTCTACTGCTACTCCTTCGAGCCGAGCGACCACTGGACCGAGTACTTCGCCCGCCAGCCCGAGCTGCAGCGGTACTTCCAGTCCGTGATGGACAAGCACGGCATCGGGCCCCACGTCCGGTGGGAGACCGAGGTGCTCGGGGCCACCTGGGACGAGGGCACGGCCACCTGGGCGGTGCGCACCCGGGCCGCCGACGGCACGCGAGGAGGTGCTGACGGCCCGGGCCGTGATCTCGGCGGTGGGCCAGCTCAACCGGCCGAACGTCCCCGAGATCGCCGGCGCCGGCACGCTTCGCCGGTCCGGCGTTCCACTCGGCCCGGTGGGACCACGGCGTCGACCTGGCGGGCCGCCGGGTGGCCATGATCGGCGCCGGTGCCAGCGGGTTCCAGATCGCCCCGACCATCGCCCCCGAGGTCGGGCACCTCACGGTCTTCCAGCGCACGGCCCAGTGGATGTTCCCCAACCCGAACTACCACGCCACGGTCGGGCCCGGGGTCCGCTGGGCGCTGCGCCACCTCCCCTTCTACGGCCGCTGGTACCGCTTCCTCATCCTGTGGCCCGGGTGCGACAAGGGCCTCGAGGCGGCCCGGGTGGACCCCGACTACCCGGACCAGCAGCGGGCCGTGAGCGAGATGAACGAGCTCACCCGCCAGATGTTCACCGACTGGATCGTGAGCCAGGTGGACGACGACCCCGACCTCGTCGCCAAGGTGGTGCCCGACTACCCGGCGACCGGCAAGCGGACCCTCCAGGACAACGGGGCGTGGCTCGGCGCGCTGACCCGGGACAACGTGGAGCTCGTGCGCACCGCCATCGACCACATCGAGCCCGACGCCGTCGTCACCGTGGACGGCGAGCGGTACCCGGCCGACGTGCTGGTGTACGCCACCGGCTTCCAGGCCACCCGGGTGCTCGCCCCGATGGCCATCGTCGGTCGGGACGGGGTCGACCTGCGGGAGATGTGGGGTGAGCGGCCGGCGGCCTACCTCGGGATGACCGTGCCCGGGTTCCCCAACTTCTTCTGCATGTACGGACCGGGCACGAACCTGGCCCACGGTGGCAGCCTGATCTTCCACTCCGAGTGCCAGATGCGGTACATCACCCAGTGCCTGGAGGCCATCGTCGCGGGCGGCCACCGGACCATGGAGCCGCTGGTCGAGCGCTACGAGGACTGGCACGAGCGGTCCCAGCGGGAGCTGCAGGGCCTGGTGTGGGCCCAACCCTCGATCGAGCACTCCTTCTTCAAGAACTCGGCCGGTGAGATCCACGTGCTGAGCCCGTGGCGCCTGGTCGACTACTGGACCTGGACGCGGGAGCCCGACCTGGGCGACTTCGTCCTCACGTAGCGGGAGGGGACGGTCTCCCCCGCGCCACCCCTCCGCCGACAGCCGGCGCACGAGGAGGGGCCGGCCCCGCTTCGGTTCGATGGTCGCCACCCCGGGACCGAAGCCGAGGCGGTCCATCACCCGACCGGAGGGGACGTTCTCGGGCTCGTAGATCGAGATGATCTCGTGGAGCCCGAGATCCGTGAAGCCCCAGCCGAGGGCCGCTCGCGCCGCCTCCGTGGCGTACCCCCTGCCCCGATGGTCGGCACCGAGCCGCCATCCCACCTCGACGGCGGGCAGGACCTCGGGGAGGAAGTCCGGCACGGCCAGCCCGGCCCAACCGACCAACGCCCCGCTCGACCGTTCGATGACCGCGTGGAACACCGGCCTGCCGGGATCCCCGGTGTCCCGGAGCACCCGGTCGAGGAACGCCGTCGTCTCCTCGTCGGTCATGCCCCGCCGCAACGGGTACCACCAGAAGGACGGCTCGGCGTGGAGCATCCGCAGTGCCGCCAGGTCTGCGGGGGTGAACGCCCGGAGCACCAGGCGGTCCGTCCCGAGTGCGGTGATCATCGACCCAGGATGGCACCCTGCGTCGTGGCCTGCAGGCGCCGCACGGCGACGGGCCCGCGCCTGGTAGTACAGGGCAATGGACACACGACAGATCGGCTCGCTCGAGGTCTCGGTGATCGGCCTCGGGACCAACAACTTCGGCTTCTTCATGGAGGCGGACGCCGTCCCCGGTGGTCGACGCCGCCCTCGAGGCGGGGATCAACTTCTTCGACACCGCCGACTCCTACCTCGAGAGCGAGTCCCGGCTGGCCGCGGCACTCGGCTCGCGTCGCGACGAGGTGATCATCGGCACGAAGTTCGCCAGCCCGGTCGACGGCGGTACCGGCGGTGCCGCCCCCGACTACGTGCGGACCGCGGTGGAGCGCAGCCTCACCAGGCTGGGCACCGACCGCATCGACCTCTACCAGGTCCACCGGCCCGACCCCGAGACCCCCATCGCCGACACCCTCGGTGCGCTCGACGAGCTGGTACGCCAGGGCAAGGTCCGCGAGATCGGCTGCTCCAACTTCAGCGCCGCCCAACTGCGCGAGGCCGAGGCGGCGGCGGCCGGCGGGGCGCGGTTCGTGAGCGTCCAGAACGCGTGGAACCTGCTGCAGCGCGACGACGAGGCCGACGCCGTGCCCGAGGCCGAGCGGCTGGGCATCGGCTACCTCCCCTACTACCCGCTGGCCAGCGGCCTGCTGTCGGGCAAGTACACCCGGGGCGAGCAGGCCCCGGCCGGCACCCGCCTGGTGCACTTCGGCGAGGGTGCCGGCGGCCTGCTCTCGGACCGGAACTTCGACATCGTCGAGGCGGCGACGGCCTGGGCCGCCGAGCGGGGACACACCATGCTCGAGCTGGCCATCGCCTGGCTGGCCGCCAAGCCGGTGGTGGCATCGGTGATCGCCGGGGCCACCAAGCCCGAGCAGGTCCGGGCCAACGTCAAGGCCGGGGCCTGGGTCCTCACCCCCGACGAGGTGGCCGAGGTCGACGCGCTGGCCCCGCCGGCCGGCTGACGGGTCCACCCGATCGCGGCCCGACCGGCCCGGGACCCGGGCGCGTCGGGAGTGGGGCCGTAAGCTCGGCCCGGTGACACCCGCGGACGACCAGGGCGCCCACCCCCTCGCCTCCCTCGGCTTCGACCGCGCCCGGGTCGCGGAGACGGTGGCCGCGGGCTCGGCCCCGGGACTGGTGGCCCGCGTGGTCCGGATCGACCGGGGGTGGGCCACCCTCCAGGGCACGCGCCGGGTGCGCCGGGTGGCGCTGCGCGACTGCCCCCAGATCGTGGTGGGTGACTGGCTGGCACCCGACGGCCAGGGCGCGTTGCAGCGGCTGGAGCGTCGCAGCCTGCTCGTGCGCCGCTCGGTGTCGGGTCGCGACGAGCCGCAGCTCATGGCGGCCAACGTCGACGTGGTGCTCGTCACCTGGGCCCTCGACACCCGGGTGGGCAGTTCGCGCCTGATGGACATGCTGGCCCTCGCCCGCGACTCCGGGGCGGTGCCGGTCCTGGTGCTCTCCAAGGTCGACACGGCCGACTCCGGCGAGGGCCTGCTCGCCGAGCTGGGCGACGAACTCGGGCAGGTCGAGGTGGTGACCACCAGCACCGTGACGGGCGAGGGGCTCGACCGGCTGCGCGAGCTCACCACCGGGCGCACCGTGGTACTGCTCGGGGCGTCGGGGGCGGGCAAGTCGACGCTCACCAACGTGCTGCTCGGGGCCGACGCCCAGGAGACGGGCGAGGTCGGCCGGACCGGCGAGGGCCGCCACACCACGACCCGCAGGGAGCTGCTGCCCCTCCCGGGCGGGGGGGCCATCATCGACACCCCGGGCATCCGGGCCGCGTCCACCTGGGACGACCCCGACGAGGAGGAGGCCCCCTCGCCCTTCCCCGACCTGGACGAGCTGGCCGAGGAGTGCCGGTTTTCGGACTGCACCCACGACGGCACGCCGGGCTGCGCCCTCGCCCGGGCGGTGGACGACGGCACCCTCGAGCCGGCCCGGCGGCGCGACTACCTGGCCTACCTCACCGGGCACACCGCCCTGGTCGAGGCCCGGGCCGCCACCGACCGGCAGGGCCGCCGGGACCGCAACCGGCGCCACCGGCCCTGAACCCGGCGGCCGCCCCGGTGGGCGGGCGGAGGTGCCTCCGGGCGCCCACCGCGAGAGGGTGAACGCGTCGGTCCAGGTGCCGTACCCGGGCCCGGCCGCGCCGCTTGCCCCGCCCCTCCCCCCTGCCTATGGTGTGGCGATGACGAACATACGTTTGGGTTCGGTGGCCCTCGACTGCAGCGACCCGGGTCCCCTGAGCGCCTTCTGGGCGGCGCTGCTCGACGGCGAGGTGACCTTCGCCAACGACGAGTTCGCCGCCGTCAGGACCGACCGCGTGTGGCTCGCGGCGACGCGGGTCGAGGACTACGTCCCGCCGACCTGGCCGGAGGGAACGGTGCCGAAGCAGGTCCACCTCGACCTGGCGGTCGACGACCTCGCCGGGGCGGAGGAGCTGGCGACCTCGCTCGGTGCGGTGCGCGCCGACGTGCAGCCCGCGCCCGACCGGTACGTCGTCCTCCTCGATCCGGCCGGGCACCCCTTCTGCCTGTCGACCCAGATCCCCGACTGACCGTCGGCCTGCCGGTCGACCCGGATCCCCGACCGACCGTCGGCGCCCGACCGACGCGGGGTCCGGTCCGCCGCGACCTACCGCCGGCGCAACGCGGCGTCGGTCACCGAGGGGGGTGCCCAGCCCGGGTCCGCGCCGCCGACGTTCTGTCCGGGCGGTGCGATGCCGTCGATCCGGTCGAGCACGTCGTCGCCGAGGGTGATGTCGGCGGTGGCCAGCTGGGACTCGAGCTGCTCCATCGTGCGCGGCCCGATGATCGGGCAGGTGACGGCCGGGTGGGCCTGCACGAAGGCCAGGGCCAGCTCGAGGAGCGAGTGGCCGGCCTCGTCGGCCACCTTCTCGAGCTCGACGACCGCGGCCAGCTTGGCCTGGTTCGTCGGCAGTGAGAGGTCGTAGCGGTCCGGCAGCATGGCCGAACGTCGGGACGTGTTCCGCTTGCCCTCGCCGAACGCCCCCGACAGCCAGCCCCCGGCCAGCGGGCTCCAGCTGAGCACGCCCATCCCGTACTGCTGGCAGACCGGCAGCAGGTCGGCCTCGATGCCGCGGGAGAGGATCGAGTACTGGGGCTGCTCGGTCCGGAACCGCTCGCGGCCCCTGCGCTCGGCCACCCAGTGCGACTCGACCACCTGGTGGGCCGGGAACGTGGAGCAGCCGGCGTAGCGGATCTTGCCGGCGTGGACCAGGTCGCTCAGCGCGGCGAGCGTGTCGTCGATGTCGGTCTCGGGCGACGGCCGGTGGATCTGGTAGAGGTCGATGTGGTCGGTGCCGAGGCGCTTCAGGCTGTGCTCGCACTCGGCGATCACCCAGCGGCGCGAGTTGCCCTGGGCGTTCGGGTCCCCGGACATGACCCCGTGGACCTTGGTGGCGAGCACGATGCCGTCCCGGTCGAGGCCCTGCAGCGCCTTGCCCACGATGACCTCGGACTCGCCGGAGGAGTACACGTCGGCGGTGTCGATGAAGTTGATCCCGGCGTCGACGGCCCGGTGGATGATGCGGACCGAGTCGTCGTGGTCCTGGTTGCCCCAGGCACCGAACATCATGGCCCCGAGGCAGAGCTGGCTGACCTGTACGCCGGTGGTTCCGAGGGTGCGGTAGTCCATGACCACAGCCAACCACACCGGCGCGGCACCCGTCGGGCCGTCGGGCGCACTGGCCGGACGGGCACCCGGTCGGTACTATCGAACGTATGTTCGTATCCGTGCCGGACACGCGGCTGTCCCGGAGACGGGACCCGGCCGCCGTCGCCGCCCTGGCCGCCCTGGCCGAGCGCACCCGGCCCGTCGCCGCCAGCCGGACCCGCCTGCTCCCGGTCGCCGACCCCCTGGCCGGGCTGCTGCCCGAGGGGGCGCTCCGGCGCGGCAGCACCCTGACCGTCGGGGGGCCGGGCGACGACGGCGCCCTCAGCCTGGCCCTGGCCCTGGTGGGCGCCGCCTCGGCCGCCGGATCGTGGTGCGCGCTGGTCGGGCACCCCGGGCTCGGGGCCGTGGCCGCCCGCGACCTGGGCGTCGACCTCGGTCGGCTGGCCCTCCTCCCCCGGCCCGGGCCGGCGTGGGCCGGGGCCACCGCCGCCGTGCTCGAGGGGGTCGATCTGGTGGTGCTGTGCCCCCCGTTCCCACCCCGCCGGGACATGGCCCGCCGGCTGGTGGCCCGGGTCCGCGAGCGGCGGGCCGTGCTGGTGGTGGTCCCCGGGCGGGCCGGCTGGCCCGAGCCGGCCGACCTGCAGCTGCGGATCGACGACGTGGTGTGGGAGGGGGCCGACGCCGGCGAGGGCCACCTCCGACGCCGGCGGGTGACGGTCACCGCCACCGGGCGCCGCTCGGCCGCCCGGCCGGCCCGCCGCGGGCTGTGGCTGCCCGACGCCGACGGCACGGTGTCCCCGGCCGGTCCCGCTGCGGCGGGGGGCTGAGGTGGACCGCCTGCTCGTCGTCCGCTGCCCCGAGCTCCTCGTCGAGGACGAGGGCGGGGCGGCGCTGCGCACCCTGGCCGAGGTGCTCGCCGCCGTCGAGGCCTACTGCCCGTGGGTGACCCCGGTGCGTCCCGGCATCTGCTCGCTGCCCGCCCGCGGCCCGGCCCGCTACTTCGGGGGCGAGGAGGCCCTGGTCGACCTGGTCCGCACGGCGGCGTCCGGGGTCACCCCGGCCGAGGTCGGCATCGCCGACGGGCTGTTCGCCGCCGTGCTGGCCGCCCGGCTGGGGACGGTCGTCCCCGCCGGGGGCACGCCCGCGTTCCTGGCGCCGCTCCCGGTGGGCATCCTCGGCCAGCCCGACCTGGCCGAGCTGCTCGACCGCCTGGGGGTGCGCACCCTGGGCGAGTTCGCCGCGCTCCCCGACGCCGACATCCTCGGCCGGTTCGGGGCCGACGGTGCCCACGGCCACCGCGTGGCCGGCGGCCGCAGCGGCGAGCTGGCCGACCTCCGCCAGCCCCGCACCGCCCGACTGCTCAGCGGCGGCCACGACGGGCCGGTGGTGGCCGAGCCCGGCTTCTGGGGTGGGGTGAGCGACGCCGACGCCCGGGCCGCCCGGTGCCTGGTCGCGGCCCAGGAGCTCCTCGGCCCGGACGGGGTGGTGACCGCCCAGCTCCAGGGGGGCCGCAGCCCGGCCGAGCGCTCCCGCTTCGTCACCTGGACCGGCGACGGCCGCCCCCGGGAGGGTGCACCCGGCACGCGGCGTCCCGGGCCGGAGCCCGGCGCCCCGTGGCCGGGCCGGATCCCCCCGCCGGCCCCGGCCGTGGTCCACCCCGATCCCGTGCGGGCCGACCTGGCCGACACCCGGGGGGAGCCGGTGCGCGTGTCGGCCCGCGGGCTGTTGACCGCCGCCCCCGGCCGGCTGTCGGTGGACGGCGGGCCGTGGGAGCCGGTGTCGGGCTGGGCCGGACCGTGGCCGGCCGACGAGCGCTGGTGGTCGCGGTCGCGCCGGCGGGCCGCCCGGCTGCAGGCGGTCACCGCCCGCTCGGCCCACCTCCTCCTGGCCGAGCGCGGCCGGTGGTGGGTCGAGGCGACGTACGGGTGAGGTGACCGGACCATGCCCTACGCGGAGCTGCACGCCCACTCCAACTTCTCGTTCCTCGACGGCGCCAGCCATCCCGAGGAGCTGGCCGCCGAGGCGGTCCGCCTCGGCCTGTCGGCCGTGGCCCTCACCGACCACAACGGGCTCTACGGGGCGGTGCGGTTCGCGGTGGCCGCCCGGGCCTTCGGGCTGCCCACCGTGTTCGGGGCCGAGCTCACCCTGTCCGACCTCGACGGGCCCCACCTGCGCACCGGGACGCCCGACCCGGACGGGACCCATCTGGTGGTGCTGGCCCGCGACCCCGAGGGCTACGCCCGCCTCAGCCGGGCCATCGCCGAGGCCCACCTGGAGGGGGGCGAGAAGGGCCGGCCCGTCCTCACCCTCGACGCCCTGGCCGACCGCCACGGGGGCCACTGGCAGATCCTGACCGGGTGCCGCAAGGGGCCGCTGGCCGCCGCGCTGACCGACGAGGGCCCGGCGGCCGCGGCCCGCGCCCTCGACCACCTGATCGACCGCTTCGGCGCCGACCGCCTGGCCGTCGAGCTGTGGGACCACGGCACCCCGGTCGACGGGCCCCGCAACGACGCCCTGGCCGTGCTGGCCGCCGGGCGGGGGGTGTCACCCGTGGCCACCAACAACGTCCACTACGCCACCCCCGCCCGGTTCCCCCTGGCCACCACGCTGTCGGCCGTACGGGCCCGGCGGACGCTCGAGGACCTGGAGGGGTGGCTGCCGTCCTCGGCCACCGCCTGCCTGCGGGGCGAGGCCGAGCAGCTCCGGCGGTTCGCCCGGTGGCCCGGCACCGTCGAGCGGGCCGGCGAGCTGGCCGCCGAGTGCGCCTTCGACCTGCGCCTGGTGGCCCCCCGGCTGCCCGACTTCCCCGTGCCCGAGGGGCACACCGAGCAGAGCTGGCTGGCCGAGCTGACCCGGCGGGGCGCGACCGAGCGCTACGGGCCGCCGGAGGCCACGCGGGTGGCCGGGGCCTACGAGCAGATCGACCACGAGCTCGGGGTGATCGGGGCGCTGGGGTTCCCCGGCTACTTCCTGACCGTGTGGGACATCGTCCAGTTCTGCCGGCGCAACGACATCTTCTGCCAGGGACGGGGCTCGGCCGCCACGTCGGCCGTCTGCTTCGCGCTCGGCATCACCAACGTCGACGCCGTCTCGCTCGGGCTCCTGTTCGAACGGTTCCTGTCGCCGGCCCGGGACGGCCCGCCCGACATCGACGTCGACATCGAGTCGGGCCGCCGCGAGGAGGTCATCCAGTACGTCTACGGGCGCTACGGACGGCTCCATGCCGCCCAGGTGGCCAACGTCATCACCTACCGCTCCCGCTCCGCCCTGCGCGACGTGGGCAAGGCCCTCGGCCACGCCACCGAGGAGGCCGACGCCTGGTCGGGGTCGACCGAGCGCGGCCAGCCACTGGGCGAGCGCGACGACCTGCCGCCGCTCGTGCGGCAGCTGGCCTCCGAGCTGGTCGGCTTCCCCCGCCACCTCGGCATCCACTCGGGGGGCATGGTGATCTGCGACCGGCCGGTGGTCGAGGTCTGCCCGGTGGAGTGGGGCCGCATGCCGGGCCGCAGCGTGCTGCAGTGGGACAAGGACGACTGCGCGGCGGCCGGCCTGGTCAAGTTCGACCTGCTCGGCCTCGGCATGCTGACGGCCCTCCACCACATGGTCGACCTGGTGGCCGACTTCCACGGGGACACCGTCGACCTGGCCCGCCTCGACCAGGAGGACGCCGTCTACGACCTGTTGTGCCGGGCCGACACGGTGGGCGTGTTCCAGGTGGAGTCGCGGGCGCAGATGAACACGCTGCCCCGGGTGCGGCCCCGCTGCTTCTACGACCTGGCCATCGAGGTCGCCCTGATCCGGCCCGGCCCCATCCAGGGCAACGCCGTCCACCCCTACATCCGGCGCCGCAACGGGACCGAGCCCGTCACCTACCTCCACCCGCTGATGCAGCCGGCCCTGGAGCGCACCCTCGGAGTGCCCCTCTTCCAGGAGCAGCTGATGCAGATCGCCATCGACGTGGCCGGGTTCTCGCCGACCGAGGCCGACGAGCTGCGCCAGGCCATGAGCGCCAAGCGGTCGGGCGAGCGGATGGCCGCCCTGCGCGACCGCCTGTTCGCCGGGATGGCCGCCCGCGGCGTGTCCGAGGCGGTGTCCGAGCAGGTGTACACCGCGCTCGCCGCCTTCGCCAACTTCGGCTTCCCCGAGAGCCACTCGGTGGCCTTCGCCCACCTCGTCTACGCCACGGCCTGGTGCAAGCTGCACTACCCGGCCGCCTTCACCGCCGGGCTGCTCAACGCCCAGCCCATGGGCTTCTGGTCCCCCCAGAGCCTGGTGGCCGACGCCAAGCGCCACGGGGTGGTGGTGCACCGTCCCGACGTCAACCTCGGGCGGGCCGACGCCTCGCTCGAGCCGGTGGACGGCTCCGCCCCCGCCACGGCGGAGGCGACAGCCGTGCGCCTCGGTCTGTCCTCGGTGCGCGGCATCGGCTCGGACACCGCCGCCCGGATCGAGGCGGGGGCGCCGTGGTCGGGCATGGAG
Organism: uncultured Acidimicrobiaceae bacterium; assembly: GCA_963830165.1. Taxonomy (GTDB): domain Bacteria; phylum Actinomycetota; class Acidimicrobiia; order Acidimicrobiales; family RAAP-2; genus Bog-756. The sequence goes on along the minus strand of CAWHKZ010000011.1, from coordinate 422,072 downwards.
GACCTGGTGCGTCGGGCCGGGGTGTCCCGCACCCAGCTCGAGGCGCTGGCCACCGCGGGCGCCCTCGACGGCACGGGGCGCGGTGCGGGCACCGGCACCGGCCGGCGGTCGCTGGTGTGGGGGGCGGGGGCGGCCTCGCAGGCCACCGCCGACCGGCTGCCGGGGGTGATCACCGGGGCCGAGCCGCCGCCGCTGCCGGCGCCGACGCCGTGGGAGGAGGTGGCCGACGACCTGTGGTCGCTCGGCATGGCCCCCGACACCACCGCCATGGAGCTGGCCCGGGGCGGGCTCGACCGGCGTGGCGTGGTGCGGGCCGCCGCGCTGGCCGGCCGGCCGGCCGGCGACCGGGTGACCGTCGGCGGGGTGGTCACCCACCGCCAGGCCCCCGAGAGCGCCCACGGGGCGGTGTTCCTCAACCTGGAGGACGAGACCGGGATGGTCAACATCGTCTGCTCGCGGGGCGCCTGGGTCCGGTGGAAGCCGGTGGCCCGCGCCTGCCCGGCGCTCCTCGTGCGGGGGCGGGTGGAGCGCTCCGAAGGGTCGATGACCCTGGTGGCCGAACGGTTCGAGCCGCTGCCCCTCGGTGCCGTGCCCGGCTCACGCGACTTCCGGTGAGCGCCCGGGCCCGGCCGAATTTCCACTGAAGAAGGCAACCCCGGTTGCCGATGATCCTGGTGACGGGGACGTGACAGATACCACTTGACTACTGTCGGTGTTGAGGACAACACTTAGAGTGGTACTTTCACCACGAGGAGCGCAGGTGAGCCACATGGGGCAGGCAGTCACAGGTCAGAGAACCACGACAGGAGTGCACCGCCACCAGCGGGGCACGACACCCCGGCCACCGGCCGCATCGGGGGGGTGGCGACAGTGACGTCGGCGCTCACCGACGTACTCGGCGGCCTCCTCGGCCTGGTGCTGGCCGCCATGATCATCGGCATCGTCGACCTGCTCCGCCAGCCCGGCTGGGCCTGGAGGGCCGCCGGTGAGCCGAAGATCGTCTGCCTGCTCCTGGTGGCGCTGCTGCCGGGCGTGGGCCTGGCCATCTACGTCTTCGGGGCACGGCCCAAGGTGGCCGCCATCGCCGCCGGGGGCCGCGCCGCCGCACTCCCGTTCGAACGCTTCGCCGACCGGGCCGGGACGGCGGCCGACGACGACACCGCCATCGGTGTCCTGTCCCTGCCCACCACCATGGGCAGCTTCGGCCAGTCCGTCGCGCGGCCGCTCCGGGCCACCAGCAGCGTGGGAGGGACGATGCCGGCGGCCACGCCGCCGGCCGACCCCCCGGCCCCCGAGGGACCGGCCCACAACAGGGGCTTCTTCGGCGACCCCGACGTCCTGCCGGTCGGGGCGGCCGCCGGGTTCTTCGAGCGCGGGGTCATGACCCCGCCCGGGTCGCCGGCCACCGAGGCGGAAGAAGGCCCGACCCCCCTACCCGACCTCCACCTCCCCGTCGGGATCGGCCAGACCTACAACCCCCGCCAGCGCGCCTCCCTCGACGAGGGCCCGCTGGGCGGATCCGGCCCACCGACCGCCGCCGCCACCCGGTCGGCCGGTGGGCCCGCCGGGTCGCCGGCCATGGCCGGGGCAGTGGCCCCGGCCCTGGCCGCACCCCGGGTGGGGACCTCCACCCCGGAGATCTTCCGCCCGAAGCCGCAGACGGTGGCCCCCATCGCCGGCACCGGCATGGTGGGCACCGCGGTGCGACCCACCCTGGCGGCGCGGTGGATGAACGACCCGACCGGACGGCACCAGTACCGCTACTGGGACGGCGCCAACTGGACGGAGAACGTCTACGACGCCGGCGTGGAGTCGCGCGACCCCGTGGCCGACTGACGCGGCGCCCTCAGCGCTGGCGCACCAGCCGGCTGAGGCGGGCCACCAGGACCTCCACCACCAGCTCGGGCGCGAGCCCCGTGGTCCCCCGCAGGTCGAGGTCGGCCGCGGCCAGCAGCTGCACGGCCCGGGCGATGCGGGCCGTGCCCAGGCGGTTGGCCTGGGCCAGGGCCTTCCTGGCCGGGAAGGCGCTCTTGATGCCGAGTACCCCGGCCGCCTGCTCGGGCGAGGTCACCCCCGAGCCGTCGAGCCGCAGCATCTGGCGGTAGTGCTTGTGCAGCAGGGCCAGCACGACCAGCGGGTGCGACTCCCCCGCCGACAGCATGCGGTGGAGCACCTCGAGCGCCGGCGCCGTCCGGCCGGCGTCGATGGCGTCGGTCAGGTCCCACGGGGCCAGCGCACCGGCCTCGCCCAGGAACGGCTCGAGGTCGGCCGCCGTCACCGTGGCGCCCTGCCCGTAGGCGGCGGCCAGGGTGTCGAGCAGGCCGGCCAGACGACCCATGTCGGAGCCGAGGTGCTCGCCCAGGCGGGCCTGGGCCGGCCCGTCGAGCCGCACGGGACCGCCCCGCAGGTGGTCGCTCAGCCACTGGGAACGGGCCTTGCCGGTGCCCACCGAGGTGTCGACCACCTCGCCCGACGCCCCCACCGCCTTGGACAGGGGCTGGGACAGCGTCCCTCCCCCGGCCACCAGCACGAGCGCCGTGGTGTCCAGGGGGTCGGCCAGGTAGGCCACCAGGCGCTTGGCGTCGGCGGCCCCGATCTGCCCGGCCTCGCGCACCACCACGACCCGCCGGTCCACCAGGAAGGGTGGGGTGGTGCAGGCGTCGATGACCGCGCCGACGTCGAACTGGTCCACGCCCGGGCCGCCGAACTCCTCGACCATCATCGACGGGTCACCGCCGTCGACCAGGCGCTCGACCACGGCGTGGGCGGCCTGGGCCACCAACGACGGGTCCGACCCCTTGACCAGGTAGGCGGGCCGGTGGCCGGTGGCGGTGGCCGCGTCGCTCACCGCGCCCCCGCTCGGGCCAGGGCGGCCATCACGTCGCAGGCCTGGCGGTGGGCGCCCACCTCGTGGACCCGCATCACCCGGCAGCCGAGGGCCGCCCCGAGCGAGGTGGCGGCCAGCGACGCCTCGCGACGCCGGCCGATCTCCAGGCCGAGGACGACGCCCAGGAACGTCTTGTTGGACGCCGACAGGAGGAGGGGGTAGCCGAGGTCGGCCAACCGGTCCGAGGCGCGCAGCAGGGCCAGCGACTGGAGCGCCGTCTTGCCCAGATCGAGGCCGGCGTCGACGACGATCTGGTCGGGGGCCAGCCCCGCGGCCAGCGCCCGCCCGGCCCGCTCGGCCAGGAACGTGGCGACGGTCTCGACCACGTCGTCGTAGACGGGGTCGGGGTCGGGGATGCGCGGACCCAGGCGGATGTGGGTGGCCACCACGCTGGCCCCGGCCTCGGCGGCGGCGGGCAGGTAGTCGGGGTCGGCGAACCCGCTGATGTCGTTGCCCACCACCGCGCCGGCCCGGTAGGCCTCGCGGGCCACCGAGGCGCGCCACGTGTCCACCGACAGGGCGATGTCGAACCGGGCGGCCAGGGCCTCGATGGCCGGGATCACCCGGTCCAGCTCCTCGGCCTCCCCCACCTCGGGGCCGGGGCCGGCCTTGACCCCGCCGACGTCGAGCAGGTCGGCACCCTCGTCGACGAGGATCCCGGCCCGGCGCACCAGGTCGTCGAGGGCGAAGGTGGCGCCCTTGTCGTAGAAGGAGTCCGGGGTCCGGTTGAGGATGCCCATCACCAGCGGGCGGTGTCCGATGTCGAAGATCCGCCGGCCGAGACGGAGGGTGGTGGCGCGCACGGGGGCGACGCTACCGGAGGCGCCGGGGCCCCGGGTCGGGTCGCCGGCGGTCAGAAGAGGCGGGAGGCGAGGGCCTTGCGGTACTGCAGGGTGCGCGGGTCGTCGGGTCCCAGCGTCTCGAGCAGGTCGAGGAACTCCTGCCGGGCGTCGGGGTCGTCCTTCACCCGGTCGAGGAGTCCGTCGAGCAGCGTGCCGACGTCGGCCCCGGCGATGTCCTCCCGCTCGGCGAGGCGCGCCGCGGCCAGCAACCGCCGGACGTCGGGGGTCTCGGGCACGCGGCCCAGCAGCGCGACCGCCTCGTCCGTGTCGCCCCGGGCGATGAGCAGGGCGGCCAGCGCGGGCACGGCCACCGGGTGGCCGGGCTCGAGCTGCAGGGCGCGGCGCAGCGGCTCCTCGGCCCCGGCGTCGGCGCCGGCCTCGGCCAGCAGGTCGGCCTCGGACCGGACCGGGGCCAGGCGCTCGACGAAGGCCCGCACCTCGGCGTCGGGCACGGCCCCGATGAACTGGTCGACCACCGCGCCGTCCCGCACGGCGAAGACCGCCGGGATCGACTGGACCCGGAAGCTGGCCGACACGGTCGGGTTGTCGTCCACGTTGACCTTGGCCAGCTCGACGTTGCCCTCGGTGGCGGAGACGGCCTGCTCCAGCAGGGGACCGAGCGCCTTGCACGGCTCGCACCAGGGGGCCCACAGGTCCACCACCACGGGGACCTCGAAGGAGCGCTTGAGCACCGCCTCCTCGAACGTTGCATCGGTGACGTCGACCATGGTCACCGACGATACCGGTCGGCGGACGGAGCGTGGCCGTCTGGGCCAGGTGGTGCACCGACGCGGGTAGCGTCGGGGCATGGACGCCGCACCCCCGACCGCCGAGCCATCCGCCACCGACGAGCCGGTCGTCGAGGGCATCGACCGCGGTCCCGTCACCGACTGGCTGGCCGCCAACGTGGCCGGATCCGTACCCCCCTTCGGGTTCGAGCTCATCGCCGGGGGCCGGTCCAACCTGACCTACCGGGTGACCGACGCCGCCGGGCACGCCTACGCCCTGCGCCGTCCGCCGGTCAGCCACGTGCTGGCCACGGCCCACGACATGGCCCGCGAGCACACCGTCATCAGCGCCCTGCAGCCCACCGGCGTGCCGGTGCCCCGCACACTCGGCCTGTGCACCGACCCCGACGTCAACGGCGCCCCGTTCTACGTGATGTCGTTCGTGGACGGCCACATCCTGCGCGACGAGCAGGCGTCGGCCGCGGTGTCCGAGTCGGTGCGGGCCCGGGCCGGCGAGTCGCTCGTCGACACCCTGGCCCGGCTCCACGCCGTCGACGTGGACGCGGTCGGCCTCGGCGACTTCGCCCGACGCGAGGGCTACATCGCCCGCCAGCTGAAGCGCTGGCACGGCCAGTTCGAGCAGTCGACCCTGGACGGGGCGCCCGGCCCGGCCGTCGTCGACCGGGCGTGGGAGGTGCTGGCCGACAAGATCCCCGATCAGCAGGGCGTGGCCATCGTGCACGGCGATTACCGGCTCGACAACACGGTGCTGGACGACGACGGCGACGTGATCGCCATCCTCGACTGGGAGATCTGCACCCTCGGCGACCCGCTGGCCGACCTCGGCCTGCTGCTCGTCTACTGGGCCGAGGCCGGCGACCGCGACCGGTCGGTGCTGGGCGTCGCTCCGACCGCGCTGCCCGGCTTCGCCACCCGGGCCCAGCTCGTCGAGCGCTACGCGGCGGCCAGCGGGCGCGACGTGTCCCACGTCCCCTACTACTGCGCCTTCGGCATCTGGAAGCTCGCCTGCATCCTCCAGGGCGTCTACGTCCGCTACGCCGGCGGGGCGGCGGCCGGCGACCGCAGCGGCGTCGACCAGTTCGCCGACACCGTGATCCGCCTGGGTGAACGGGCCCTGGCCGACGTGGAGGCGTTGTGAGCCGCTACGAGCCCGAGGACCTCTTCGGCTTCGAGCCCGGCTGGGGCGACCCGTCGGGCATCCGCCTCGACCGCCCGGTCCTGGTGGTCGCCCTCGAGGGCTGGGTCGACGCCGGCATGGGCGCGGCGGCGGCCATCGCCCACCTGCTCACCGCCTCGCCCACCGCGCTGGTGGCCGTGTTCGACACCGAGCCGCTCATCGACCAGCGGGCCCGTCGGCCCGTCGCCCGGCTCGAGGACGGGATCACCACGGAGCTGACGTGGCCCACCATCCGGCTGCTGGCCGGCAAGGACCGGGTGGGCGCCGACATCCTCTACCTGACCGGGCCCGAGCCCGACTTCTGCTGGCCGACCTTCGTCCGGGCGGTGGTGGGGATCGTCCGGCGTCTCGGTGTGCGCGTGGTGGTCGGACTCGGCGCCTTCCCGGCGCCCACCCCCCACACCCGCCCGGTGCGCCTGGCCTCGACCGTGCCGCCCGGGTCGGCCGACCTGGCCGGCCGGGTGGGCACCGTGCACGGGACCCTCGAGGTCCCGGCCGGGGTGCAGGCCGCCCTCGAGGTGGCCCTCGGCGAGGCCGGGGTGCCGGTCATCGGCCTGTGGGCCCGGGTGCCCCACTACGTCTCGGCCATGCCCTATCCCGAGGCCAGCGCCGCGCTCATCGAGGGGCTGTGCGCCGTGACCGGCACCGTGCTCGACACGGTCGAACTGCGCACGGCCGGCGAGGCCTCCCGCCTCCAGGTCGACGAGCTGATCGGCGCCAACCCCGAACACATCGAGATGGTGCGACGGCTCGAGGCGGCCATCGACTCCGAGGAGGGCACCCCGATGGGGCTCGACGCCGACCTGCCGAGTGGCGACGAGATCGCCGAGGAGCTCGAGCAGTTCCTCAGAGGCGAAGGGAACTGAGCCGCACACCCACGACCGCGGAGCTGCCGGAGTCGTGGGCGTGGACCAGGTGGGCGGCCACCAGCCCCAGCGCCACCAGGGCCACGACGAGGACGCCCACCACCACGGCCAGGACCAGCCACTGGTTGCCCCTGTCCCGCCGCGCCACGGGCTGGGTCCGGCCGGCCCACAGTGCGGCGTCGACGTCCACGGGTGCCGCGGCAGCTGACGGGTCCGCGGTGGGACCGCCCCCGAAGGCCGGGAGCTCGGTCACGATCCGCTGGAGCTCGGCGGTCGTTCCGGCCTCGGCCACCTCGACCAGGCGGGCCTGGTAGTCGGCCGGCGACAGCAGGCCCCGCTCGGCGGCGGCGTCGAGCAGCGCACCGAAGCGGTTGCGGTCCTCGTCGGTCACCGACGGGACCGGACCGCCGATGTCGAGTTCGGGGATCGGCAGCGGGACCGCCGACTCATGGCCGTTCGTCGTCACCGTCCAATTGCGCTGACACGGAGCGTGGTTATGCAACTACCCACCATGAACGGTGCCGGTGGGACCGGCGTGGGGGCCGATCGCCGCCCGAGCCGTTGCTACCGTGGCCATGATGCTCGTCGACGGGACCCTCGGATTCGACCCCTCGGGCGCGGTCGACCAGGCCCGGGCCGCCGAGGCCGCGGGCTACGACGGGATCTGGTCGGCCGAGGTCAGCCACGACCCGTTCCTGCCCCTGGTGCTGGCGGCCGAGCACACCGAGCGGATCCAGGTGGGCACGGGGATCGCCGTGGCCTTCGCCCGCAACCCGATGACCCTGGCCGTGACGGCCAACGACCTCCAGACGGTGTCGCAGGGCCGGTTCCTGCTCGGCCTCGGCTCGCAGATCAAGCCGCACATCGAGAAGCGCTTCTCCATGCCGTGGTCGCACCCGGCGCCCCGCATGCGCGAGCTCATCGTGGCCGTGCGCGCCATCTGGGCGGCGTGGGCCGACGGCAGCCGGCTGGCCTTCCGGGGCGAGTTCTACCGCCACACCCTCATGACCCCGATGTTCGACCCGGGACCCAACCCCTGGGGGAATCCGCCGATCTTCCTCGCCGGGGTCGGCCCCCTCATGACCGAGGTGGCCGGCGAGGTGGCCGACGGCCTCCTGGCCCACGCCTTCTCGACCGAGCGCTACCTGCGCGAGGTCACCCTGCCCGCCGTCCACCGGGGCCTGGCGGCGAGCGGCCGGGAGCGGTCGACGTTCCAGATCTCCTTCCCCGGCATGGTCGTCACCGGGGTCGACGAGGAGGCCATCGCCGCGTCGACCGTGGCCACCCGCAAGCAGCTGGCCTTCTACGCCTCGACTCCCGCCTACCGGCCCGTCCTCGAGCTCCACGGCTGGGGCGACCTGCAACGGGAGCTCAACACGCTGTCCAAGCGCGGCGCCTGGGACGAGATGGCCGGACTGATCGACGACGAGGTCCTCGGGACGTTCGCCGTGGTGGGTGGGCTCGACACCATCGCCGCCGAGGTGACGGCCCGCTTCGGCGGCCTCGTCGACCGCTTCAACGTCTACGCCCCGTCGGGCATCAGCGCCGAGCGCTGGGCCGAGGTGCTCGCCGACTTCCGGTCCTGAGCGGCCGCCGACCGGTCACGGGCCGGCCCGGGGCGCAGGGCGAGGCGGAAGCCGCGCTCGTCCTGGGCCTGGACGGCCACGAGGCGCCCCACCACGTCCTCGGGGGTCGCCGCCTGCGGGCCCGACAGGAGCTGGGCGCGCAGCCGCCGGGCCCGCAGCCGGACCTCGTCGACCTCGGGCCCGACGGAAGGCACCGGCCGCTCAGACGACGACGTTGACCAGCTTGGGTGGTCGGGCGATCAGCCGTGTGGGTGCGGCCCCGGCCAGCGCCCCGACCACGGCGGGCGAGGCCAGCGCCAGGCGCACGGCCTCCTCCTCGGACACGTCGGTGGGGACCTCGATGCGGTCACGCACCTTGCCGTTGACCTGGACGACCATCGTCACGGACTCCTCCACCAGGAGCGCCGGGTCGGCCACCGGCCACGGCCGCAGGTGGATGTGGTCGCCGAGGCGCCGCTCCCAGGCCTCGGCGGCCAGGTGCGGGGTCATGGGGGCGAGCAGCAGGAGCAGGGTGTCGACGGCCTCGTCGACCACCTCGGGCCGGCCGCCCGCCTTGACGTAGGGGGCGAGGAGGTTGACGAACTCCATGCAGGCGGCGACGGCGGTGTTGTAGGACCACCGCTCGTAGTCGCGGGACACCCGGTCGATCAGCTTGTGGGTGGCCCGCCGGACCTCGAGATCGGTGTCGTCCGGCTCGCCCGGCCGAGCCCCGGCGACCGGCCCGTCGGGCACGGCCAGGCGCCACACCCGGTCGAGGAAGCGGGCGCACCCGTCGATCACCGAATCGGTCTGGGCCGACCAGTCGACGTCGTCGGCCGGCGGGCCCACGAAGAGGTGGAAGAGGCGCAGGGCGTCGGCGCCCACCGTCGAGAGGTAGCTCGACGGGGCGACCAGGTTCCCCTTCGACTTCGACATCTTCTTGCCGTCCATGCGGATCATGCCCTGGGTGAACAGCCGGGCGAACGGCTCGCGCAGACCTTCGGGGGCGAGGCCGACGTCGACCAGTGCCTTGGTGAAGAACCGGGCGTAGAGGAGGTGGAGGATGGCGTGCTCGATGCCGCCGATGTACTGGTCGACCGGCATCCAGTGCCGGGCGATGTCCTTGTCGAACGGGGCGTCGGGCGTCCACGGGTCGGTGAACCGCAGGAAGTACCACGACGAGTCGACGAACGTGTCCATGGTGTCCGTCTCCCGGGTGGCCGGGAGGCCGCAGATCGGGCACGTGGTGGTGCGGAACCCCGGATGGGTGGCGAGCGGCGACTCGCCGGTCGGCAGGAACTCGACGTCGTCGGGGGCGAGCACGGGCAGCTGGTCCTCGGGGACGGGCACGATGCCGTGGTCGGCGCAGTAGACGACGGGGATCGGGCAGCCCCAGAACCGCTGGCGGGAGACCAGCCAGTCGCGCAGCCGGTAGTTGACCTTGCGGACCCCGATGCCCTGCTCCTCGAGCCACACGGTGGCCCGCTCCTTGGCCGCAGGTATGTCGAGGCCGTCGAGCCAGGCGCTGTTGATCTTCTCGCCCGGACCGGTGTACGCCCCGCCGGGTCCCCCGTCGGGGCCGCCGTGCTCGTCCCACCCGTCGGGCGGTCGCACCGTCCGCACGAACGGCAGGCCGTACGCCCGGGCGAAGTCCCAGTCCCGGGTGTCCTCGGCGGGCACGGCCATGATGGCGCCGGTGCCGTAGCCCATCAGCACGTAGTCGGCCACGTAGACCGGCACCGGCGTGCCCGTGAAGGGGTTGACCACGGACGATCCGGTGAACGCGCCGCGCTTGGCCAGCCCGGCCGAGCTCGACTCGGACAGGCGCTCGATGTCGGTGGCCGCGGCGGCCCGGGCCCGCAGCTCGTCCACCTCGGCGGCGTGCTCGGGCGTCGTCAGCTCGTCGACCAGCGGGTGCTCGGGGGCGACCACCGCGTAGGTCATGCCGAAGGAGGTGTCGGGGCGGGTGGTGAAGACGCGCAGGGCGAGGCGGGCCCGGTCGTCGGAGCCGTCGCGGCCGGCGACGACCAGGTCGAACTCGGCCCCCTCCGACCGACCGATCCAGTTGCGCTGCATGATCTTGACCCGCTCGGGCCACTCCAGCTCCTCGAGGCCGGCCAGCAGCTCGTCGGCGTAGCTCGTGATCCGGAAGAACCACTGCTCGAGGTCCCGCTTGACCACCAGGTCGCCGGAGCGTTCACAGGTCCCGTCGGCCAGGACCTGCTCGTTGGCCAGCACGGTCTGGCACCCGGGGCACCAGTTGACCGGCGCGTTGGCCCGGTAGGCCAGGCCGGCCTCCAGCAGCTTGATGAAGATGACCTGGTTCCACTTGATGTACTCGGGGTCGTGGCTGCGGATCTCGCGTCGCCAGTCGTAGACGGCGCCGAGCGAGGTGATGGACTCCTTCAGCTCCTCGATCCGGGCGTCGGTGAAGATCCGGGGGTGGGTGCCGGTCTTGATGGCGGCGTTTTCCGCGGGCAGGCCGAACGAGTCGAAGCCGAACGGCGAGAGCACGGCGTGGCCGAGCATGGTGCGGTGACGGACCAGGAGGTCGCCGAAGGTGTAGTTGCGCACGTGGCCCATGTGGGCGGGACCCGACGGGTAGGGGTACATGGTGAGCACGTACCAGGGCGGGCGCGGGTCGTCGGCGTCCACCTCGTAGGTGCCCTCGTCGCTCCAGCGACGCTGCCACTTCTTCTCGATGCCGATGACGTCGTAGGCCCGTGCCATGGGGGACGATCGTACCGGGCGCAGGCCTGGGCCCCCGGCTGCGACCGCGAGGTCAGCCTGCCGGGTGGGCCGGGTCCCCCCGGCGCCGGGGTGCGGTCAGAGCCGCGAGGTGACGGCCGACACCGCGCTGCCGATGTCGGAAGCGATGCGGTGGGCCGAGGAGAGGATCGAGCTGACGTCGGTCGTCTGGGACGCCGGCGGGACCGTGACCGACACCGGGGCGTTGTAGTCGTCGAACCCGACGGTCACGGTGGTGGCCGACGTCGACTGGGCCGACGTGCCGGTCGGAAGGGTGCCGTCGAGGGCCCCGCCGATCAGGTCCGAGGCGACACTGCCGAGCGTGGCCCGCGACAGGTCGATGGATGCCGAGAGCTGGCGGACGTAGCCGTCGGTCCCCACCCAGGCGGTGATCGGCACCGAGGTGCTGCCCAGCTGCTGGAGGACCTTGGCGACCCGGCCGCCCATGGCCGAGCCCGCACCCACGCCGGCCCGCGAGGCGAGCTCGGAGAGGGTCACCGTCGTCCGGTACTCGGTGGTCTGCGTGCCGTCCACCTCGACGTTGCCGACCGTGGTGACCTGGCCACCGACCGACGACAGCAGCCCGATGAGCTCTGACGGGTTCGACAGCACGGCGAGCGTCGACAGATCGGGCGACGAGGTCCCCTGGGGCAGGTCGGCCTTGAGCCAGGTGGTTCCGCCGGTGAGGGACGACAGGGCCGGCGAGCCCACGTAGAGCGACGACCCGTCGGTGATCAGGTCGACCGAGTCGTCGCCGCTGCCGACGTAGCCGGCCAGGGACGGGACGGTGGCCGACAGGGTGCCGGTGTGGTCGGCGATGTCCACGGCACCCGAGCCGTCGACCAGGGTGGTGGTCGACGCCGAGGTGGTCCGGGTGGCCGCCAGGGTGAAGGCCACCGACGTGGCGGCGGCCGAGTTGGCGGCCGCGGCCCCGAGCGCGCTGCGTCCGGATCCGGGGGTGGGGTCGTTGCCGCCGCCGAAGCCGCCCCCGAAGGCGGCCGCACCGAAGGCCATGGCGGCGACCAGCGAGGCGGCGATGGTGGCCACGGCGATGCGGCGGGCACCCCCTGAAGCGGAGGCGGAGGCGACCGGCGCGGCGGGCCCGCGGGGCGGTAGGTCGGCGCTCACCAGCGGACCGGGGACATCAACCTTGGCGAGCCCCTCGCCGGGACGGTCCATCAGTGCGGTGGCGGTGGCGGTGCCTGTGCCTGTGCCTGTGGCGGGTCCGGCCGGCGGGTCGGGGAACACCGAGGCCGTCGGCCCTGTGGCCACGAAGATCCCGTCGCGATACTCCACCGATTCGCTCATCTGCGCCCCTTCGTCTGCTGTCGTGGCCGGAGTCGCAGGCCGGACCGCATGTGCGCCGGCGGGCGTCCGCCGGCGCACATGGTAACGAGGGGGGTGTCGGAATTATCGGCGCCCCTGGTTGCAGTCGGGGACGCACGGGCCTGAGGCACCGGGCCGGCCGGCGGTCGGATTCCGGATCGCCGGCCCGTGCTGCTATCCTGAACCGGCCTTCGGGGGTATAGCTCAGTTGGTAGAGCGCTTGACTGGCAGTCAAGAGGTCAGGGGTTCGAATCCCCTTACCTCCACTCGAATGGTGCAGGTCATGGCCGGTTTCTGGAGACAGAGGCCGGCCTTCTTGCTGCCCGCGGACACGGATTGGTCACATTGCGTTTGAAGCAAGTGCCGCTGCGACACGTTCCGCAGAGTCCTTCGCGAGGTCTGTCGTGACGTGGCTGTAGACGTCAGCAGTGATCCGGAGCGAAGCGTGTCCCAGGTTCTCGGACACCACCTTCATCGGCACACCCGCCGTCAACGCCATCGAGGCCGCGGAGTGACGAAGGTCGTGAAGATGGATGCGCGGGAGCTCCGCGGTGTCGGTCAGCACGTGGAATCGCTTGCTCACCCACTCGGGGCGAAGGGGCGCCCCGTCTTCCCGAGCGAAGACCAGGTTTTCGTCGGCGTATCCGGCTCCGAGGGCTAACTTCTCGGCGTTCTGGCGAGCCTTGTGGCTCTTCACGATGCCCAATGTTGTGGCGTCGACGGCAACCGTGCGCCGCCCACTCTCAGACTTTGGGGGCCCCCATGCGAGTCGGCCGCCAACCGTGCCGAGGGACCGCTCCACTCGGATCGTGTTCTGCTCGAAGTTCACCATCGACCACGTGAGGGCAATCGCTTCGCCCCGGCGGAGACCGACAACCGCGTAGAGACGCCAGAGGGCAGCCAGTCGGTCGTCAGCAACATGGGTCAGGAGCTGGTTCAGCTGCGACAGGTCGTACACCGGGCGGGCGGGAGTCCTCTCCGGGGCGATCTCCACCTGGCGGCACACGTTGGTCGAGACCAGGCGACGTCGCTCGCGGAACCGAGGCCGAGGACAGGGCCTTCAGTACCCGGTGCTGCGTCGGAATGCCCCGATCTTCGCTTTCCATCTTCGCCAGGAGCCGTCCACGTGCTTCGCCCGCAGTTCGGACAGGCGAACATGCCCAGCGCCGGCTCCAAGTAGTTGTCGACGTAGATGCGGTATTGCGCAAGGGTCGAGGCTCGCCGGCCGGCGGTTTCCTTCGCCTTCAGCCAATCCTCCAGGTAATCGGAAACGGTGCGCGACCCTCCGACCTCCTCACCATTCGCCATCCGCCTCTGTACGGCCGCTAGGGCCTCCCGAGCGTCGGTCTTGGTCCGATACCCGCCCCTGGCGTAGTCTGGCGCCACTGCCGTCCACGGAATCCGGGCCGTCAACCCGATAGGACCACGGCAACCGCACGCTCTGCTCCGGAACAACCCCGCCCGTGGCGTTGTTCGACGATTCCACTTTTCATGCTTCACCCTTCTCTTGGAATGGCCCTCCAGGCCCAGTACCTACAGGCCCGGTTCCTGAATTCGACGTAGTGTGCGGCGTGTGCATCTCGGTTGAAGTTGGAGACCTCTGAATGCGCCCAAGTGGGATGGCCGGGCGCGATCGTCATTCCAGCGAGCCATCCGGATCCGCCAGTTGGATCTCGGGTCGGAACGGACGACGAAGAGTGCAAGAGCTGCCATCTTCTCCGTCATCGAGCGAATCCTCCGCTTGGGCTGAATGAGTTTTCGGCTCGCCGCATAGAGAGCAGCCACGGTCCTTGGCGACATCTCGGGGTCAACGGTGATCGTGATCCGGGTTGTGGGCCCATGCAGGCCGTAGGTGACACTGGCCCACTGGACAACGGGGGTCACGCCCGATGCAACGAATGTCATCGCATCTTCAATGCGCCAGTGATGTTCGGTAGCGAGACGTGACAGGCACGGGACGATGCCCTTTGGAACGGTCATCGAAATTGCCATCAGAAGCGATGCAAATTTCCTTTTCTCCAGGCATTACTCCGAAATGCCTCTCGATCTCATCTGGATTCACGAGTCCCCCCAGCACTTCGCGGACCTTCCTGAACGTCATCCGAGCCAGCCTCCTCCTTCGCTTGCAATGCTGCGAGCGCCATCAATCACGGCAATTGGTCTGCTGGCGGTGCAGTCGAGAAGACCCGATCCGAACTGACTCCGACTGCAGGCGACGGACTTCGGCAACGATCTCCTCAACGAGCCTCTGCTCAAGTTTCTCACGATCATCTGCATCTTGCAAATCCTTGATTCGCCCTTGGTCGACGAGGTGATCCCATTGCAGCATCAGCGGATGCCGCAGCCTCTTCTCAATGGAAGCTCGTTCCTTGCCAAAATCACCTTATCGGATTACTGACCACGTAACACGATACTTCAACATGGAGACGAACTCCAACGTCGACCAGCGCTGGGACCCCGGCAAACAAGGAGCGTCACGAAATGCTTGTTCGATCCGAAGCCTCAACAGAGGAAGTTCTGGCTCTCCTCAGCCATCCGACGATGAACTACTACCAAGCGGCTCAAGCTCTCGGGTGTGGAGAAACCAATCTCCGATCGGCAATCAAGAAAGGGGACATCAAGATCGACGTGATCGCAGTCGGCACACGCGGATCATTCCAACTTCTGGGATTCGTCGTCTGCTCGGCATCGACGAAGCCCTCACAGCGGACGTTGATCGGGCCCGCATCGACCAAGGTGGCATCGGCTTGAACTTGAACCCTGCCGTTACCGGAATACCCAACACTGAGACCGCAGTCTGCCGACTTGAGGCTGCCGCTACGGGACTTGTGGCTTCCGTCCAAGGAAGGCTGAGCCATGCCGACGCCCACAAGGGTGCGGTCGATCTGAATTTGGGCCGCGGTGAAGGATTTGAGGCCCTGATGTCGCGCATCCGCACGATCAAACCATCGTTCTTTCGCTCCCTCACCGTCGCCGAGCTTGCGAAGCCGACTCGCCTGACGTTCATCGGTCTCTGGACCTACGTCGACAACGAGGACATGGCGCTGACGACGTTCGGCTCATCAAAGTTGAACTTTGGCCAGCTTGACGATGACCGCTCAACGGTCGATGTCGAATCCGACATGAAGTCATTGTCAGATCAGGGACTCATTGAGAGGTACGCGGTAGGTGACAGGACCTACTTCCGGATCCCTTCATGGAGTGAACACCAGGTCATAAGTCATCCGCGACCGTCTTCACTGCCTGCACCCAATGCCATTCAGGATCGTTCCAGGGGCCTTCCCGGAGAAGTCCCGGATGCTTCCGTCCTGAAGGGAAGGGAAGGGAAAGGAAGGGAACCTAGGAAGCGCTCCGCTCCGCTCGCCTCCTTCGAGTCCGACTTCGATGAGATGTGGAAGGTGTATCCACGCAGCATCGACAGGGCCAAAACGTTGAAGGCATACGTCGCAAGGCGCCGTGCAGGAGCATCCTCCGTCGATCTGATGCGCGGCAGCCAGACAATTACGCCGTTCACCGTCGCTGCCAGCGATCCGAAGTTCGTCAAGCACGGTGCGACCTTCTATGGACCCGACGAGCCATGGCGGGAGTATCTGAACCCGCCTAGGAGCAGCCAGCCGCGATGGTCTGCACCGGACCTGCTGGCATCCCAAGGTGGGACTGATGGCCGTACCGCACGACCTCGAAGCCGAACGCTCCATTGTGGCGGCCTGCCCTTCCCCGACTCCATCCCGGGGCTCATCGCCACGTTGGACCCGTCGGACTTCTACGACAACGGCCTGGCGAAGCTGGACAGTGATCGGGGAGCTCTATCGGGGCGGTGGCGCCGTCGACCATGTACGCCACGGTCGCTGATGCCTACGCCCGCCACGGCTGGGAGCACGATCCCGGGCTTCTAATCGAGCTGATATCGCAAGGATTGCGACCCCGGGCCGAGCACGTTGAAATCGTCCTCCGCCATTCGGTCGGTCGGCGGCTGGTGTTTGACCGGCGGTGCAAGGTAGCGAGGTTGAGGGTGGCGCTGACCCTCAGGCGATCGCTGAACAGCTCCGATCCGACCTGAGCACTCTTGACGCCCCACATGCCGAAGGCTCCCAACGGTCCGCACGCTCGATGACGTGATCGCCGGTGCCGACGACGTGGCACCGTTGGCATTGCCGGGACTGTGCGTCAGGGACTGGCGGGCCATCGTTGTGGCTGAAGGCGGCGGAAAATCCACCCTGCTTCGCCAGATTGCACACGCCTCGGCTTCAGGGAGTTCATCCCCTCAGGTTCGATCCCATGCCCCCGATCAGGGTCCTCCTGGTCGATCTCGAAAACCCTGCCGCTGCGATTGCCGAGACCGGTCCGCGGTTGGTGAGCCAACTGCAACGCACCGTGGGCGACCGATACGACGCGCAGCAACTTCGTGTGTTCATGCGGCCCGGTGGAATCGATATCACGGACCCGCCATGACCGCGCAGAGCTAGAGCGAGATGATTGCTGCACCGACCTCGGGCTTGTCGTGATTGGGCCGGTGTACAGATGTTCCAGCGGCGAGAGCGGGAGTCTCACGAGGAAGCCACGGAGCCGACTCCTCGGACCTTGGATGACCTGCGATCACGTCATGGCTTCGCACTCCTCATGGAGCATCACGCTCCGCAAGGTTTCGGTGGAACTCGGGAGATCAAGCCCTCGATCCCGACGCTGGATGCGTGGCCGGAACTGGGCATCGGTCTCCGCCCGACTGTCGATCACTCCCGCGCTGACTCTTGGTCGTTGGCGTGGTGACCGGCTACGGAAGGTCACCGCTGACCGACGAGATCTGCCGGGACCATACCTGGCCATTGGCAAGCTTCGGTATCTGGAAGGACTCGGGTCAGGACTTCTAGGGCGGCGCGACCACACGAGAGACGCAGCGTGAGCCCATGACCAGCCGCACCCGACTAACCAATCAGGGCGCACCTTCTGGCGAATCCCTTGCAATCGGTCGGATCTAAGACCCGTCACCTTGCCCAGCGCTATTGCTCCCGTCCAACCACGTAGTGGGTCGCTGTGGCCCGCACGTGCTCGTCTCTGTCGACCTGAGTCTTGAGGCTAACTGACACAACAGGTTCATGGGTAACCGCTGACTATCGGCGCACCGGTTCCCGCGCACCTTGTCGTCGAACGGGGTGTGTGCCGTGCCTTTGTCATCCGCAGTCGTTCATTTTGCTGCTGCGACTCTGAAGTCATGGCCGCAGTTCTTGCAAGCCACTAGTCCACGCTTGACGCTACGGCCACACACCGGACACGAACGCCCCTTATCACGAGCCAGATAATCCCCAGGATGATGTCGCCAAACACCCAGAGGACGATCTGGATGGCAGCGACGGCGGAGTGCGCCACATCAGAGACTCCTGCGCATTCGCCCGTCGTCATGCCGTTGCAGTTCTTGGTTGAAGCAGTCAGGCTGGTAATCAGCCAAATCAGCATGATCAGGTTGAATACCAACACGGCCCACGTCATTTTGCGCCAGTGCAAGCCCTTATTCCGCTTCGGTTCTGGTGAGGATGCTTCAGGCTGCACGGTCGCCACGAATGCAGGTGCAGTGCTCTGCTCCGGCGGATACCACCTTCCGTCGGATGCCAGCCACCATCCTGGTCCCTGTGAGGTGTCGCTCATCGGTCTCCCCCATGTGTCGTCGCGCACAGTGGGGAGGTCCCGCTATGGCGGGACACACTCTTCCACTTTTCGCGATGGCATGCCGGGATCCATCCAAAGGCGGACGACCGCATTAGGTGAATCGTGCATAGGCCCGTCTTCCTCGCCACGATAGCCATTTGGCATTGGGTCGGGAATGGTGCGATAGATCGACGGTTGGCGCACGAACAGGCGCTCGTGAACTAGACATTCCTCCAGCGGTTGGCGGGTGCTGATCGGCTTGAAATGAAAGGCGACACAATGGAGCGCGGATCTCTGATCATCCTTGCGGCCTTGGCCCTGGCCGGTTGCTCAGCCGCCAAGGAGGTCAACTCACCCGTGACTACCGCAGCGTCGGCATCGAACTCCACAGTTGCCACCACGCCGACCAAGGCGACCACGGCGTCAACTTCCACTACAAAGCCGGGAGAAGCTCACGTCGGTGCAACGCTGAGCCTCTCAGGCTCGGGTGGCGCCAAGGCGGACGTGACGTTGACCCAGGTGATCAACCCCGCCACGGGAGCTGATGGGCCGCCCACCGACGACCAGGGCAACCCCAACGGCGACTCGTATGTTGCAACTCTCCTCACCATCAAGGACACGGGTACCTCTGCGCTCCAGGGCGATGCCAACGGTGACTCGACGCTGATCGGGTCGAACAACCAGTCCTACACGGCTGACTTTGACGACGTGAATGAGTGCACCAACTTCAACAGTGGGTCCTACCAGCTCGGGGTGGGCGAGAGTGCCACCGGATGCGTGGTCTTCGGTGCTGCCGGCCGGTATCACTCCGGTGAAGTTTCAGTACTCCCCTGACTCGGGGTTCTCCGCCAACTTTGGTGAGTGGCTCATTCCGTGAGGGTCCGCTCGCGCGCTAGGCAGTCCTGAACACGCGCTGGGCTCTACGGTTGTTCGCGCCCTCCGACTGTCAGGCTTGCGTGCCATCTTTGCGACATTGACGGCCTCCCCCTTGCCGCAGCCGCACCTTCGGACAACCCCCCGGTGGGTACCGCGGACACATTTTGGTCACGGGGTGCACGCAGGGGGACGGTTTCAGGACGACTCCGAACAGGCCGAAGGTCGGGCACATTGTTCCTGGTAGACGCCCTGCGATGGCTGACGACGACGATGGACAACTGGCTCCGGAAGAGTCTGGCCGTCAAGAGGTCAGGGGTTGAATCCCCTTACCTCCACCCGTTGTCGGAATTACAACATTTTCCCTGTTCAGAGCCGGTATTTCACTGGATCCTCCGAACCAAGGCAAACGGCGATGTCGAGCCCCTCCCTGAACTAGGGGAACGTCCGATTCGGGTCGGCTGTCCGGTCGAGCGGGCCAGGCCCCGGCCGACCTTGGGGCCGTGGAAGCCTTGGTGCCACTCGCACTTCGCCCCGTTCTCTTCGAAGGATTCAGAGCGCTTTGGCTCCCAAGGCGATGTCGAAGCCGGCGCCGTTGCGTGCCAGGCCCACCAGGAGGATGCCGGCCCATTCAAGGACGTGAGCCATTTCGAGCCCTCCTGCGTCGAGGGGCCGCATGTCCAAGCTCTCCAGAAACGCCGCGACGCGTGCCTTCGCCTCGGCGCTGTCGCCGGCGAAGAACACGTCCACGGGCTTGTCTTCAGCAAGGACGCCGCTGAAGGATCGTATTGAACGCCTTCACGACGTGTGTGCCCTCGGGGGCGGCGGCGGCAATCTGCTGGGACACCGAGTCGCCCGCGGTAGTCACGAGTCCGGTGACGTCGGCGTTGAACGGGTTGGTGATGTCGACGAGGATCTTGCCGGACAGCGCATCGCCGTAGTGCGCGACCACTTCAACCGCGCCGGTGTACAGGACGGCGACGATGACGATGTCGCCCGCCGGCCTTGCGCCGAACGTGCCGACGGTGGCTCCGTTGCCGATCTGGTCGGCAAGCGCCTGGGCCTTGGCGGTGTTGCGGCTCATGATCTCGATGGTGTGGCCGTGCTTCGCCGCCCGGGTGCCGATGGCGGTGGCCATGTTGCCCGAGCCGATGATGCTGATGGTGGTCATGACGTGTGTTCCTTCGTGGTGTCTGGATCAGTTGGTCGTGGGGTCTTGCTGGCGTGATGGCCTGGCGTGTCGAAGGTTCGCCCACGCCGGCGCCGCGCTCAGATCACTGTGGTGCCGCCGTCGACAACCAGCTCCATGCCATTGACGTAGCTCGAGTCGTCCGAGGCGAGGAACAACGCGACCGACGCGATCTCCTCAGGGCGGCCCATCTCTCGCCGCGGGATCACGGACTCGAACTGCGCCTTCATCTCCGCGGACATCACCTCCTCCATCATCGGCGAGGCGACCTGGCCGGGGGTCAGCACGTTCACCCGGATCTTCCTGTCCCTCAGCTCGGACACCCACACCCGTGCGTAGGCGGGCAGCACGGCCTTGCTCGCTGCGTACACACTCCAATCGGGGTAACCCCGGAGCGAAGCGTTCGACCCGGTCATGAAGATCGAGCCTCCATCGTTGAACAGCGGCAGCGCCTTCTGGACCGTGAACAGCGTGCCGCGCGCGTTCAGCGAGAAGGCGGCATCGAACTGCTCCTCGGTGATCTCGCCGAGCCTGCCCTGTTCGCCCACGCCGGCACTTGCCCACAACACGTCGATCGTGCCCTTTTCCTGCTTGACCGTCTCGAACAGTCGGTCCAGATCGTCGAGGTCGGCCGAATCGGCCTGCACGCCGGTCACGTTCCGGCCGATCAGCTTGACGGCTTCGTCCAGCGCGTCCTTCCGCCGGCCCGAGATGAAGACGTGAGCTCCTTCGTCAACGAACAACTTGGCACCGGCCAGCGCCATACCGCTTGTCCCGCCTGTGATCACCGCGACCTTGCCATCGAGCTTTCCCATGACTACTCCGTCCAGCTGCCGTGCCGATGTTATGTACACCGATCTGGGTGCTTAACGTATCAGCGTGAGCGGATGCAAGCTATGTACACCGGTCGGTACCCGACTGGGCTACGCTGGGCGTATGACGGAGTTGGAGAAGGGGCCGCGAGGCCTGCGCCGCGGCAGGGGCGCACGAGAGCGCATCCTCAGCGCTTCACAACAGCTGTTCCGCGATCAAGGCATCAACGGCACGGGCATGGACCAGCTCTGCGCGGTGGCCGAGGTGTCCAAGCGCACGCTCTACCAGCACTTCACCGGCAAGGACGAGCTGATCGCCGAATGCCTACGCCGATTCGATCCCGACATCCTGCCCGAAGTGTTCGACCGCACCGACCTCACACCCCGCGAACGACTCCTCGCCGCCTTCGACATCCACGCGCCTCTGTGCCCGTTCATCGCGGCGGCCGTCGAAATCCCCGACCCGGGCCACCCGGCACGCGTTTACGCCCGCGACTACAAGAAAGCCTTTGCCGCGCGGCTCACCGATACCGCCCGCGAGGCTGGCGCCACCAACCCCGAACAGCTCGGCGAACAACTGGCGCTGCTGCTGGATGGCGCCTCGGCCCGCAGCCGAGTCCTCAACACCGAGACCCTCGCCACCGCCGCCGCCATCGCGGCCGTCCTCGTCGACAACGCCATCCCCACGGCAGCGGTACCGCAGAAGTGAGGTGGGACCGCATGTGTTGTTTATCGGACGGCCTTTGGCGAAGGATCTGAGTCTACGGGAAGAGAGGACGGGCTTTGGTCGTTGGACGCAGAGTGCCAATCAAACTGATCAACCCAGAAGGACTGCCGAAGGTCGCTGCCCATCGGCAGGTGTCGCTCGCTACCGGTTCGAAGCTGGTGTTCATGGCCGGCCAAGTTGCATGGGATGCTGACGGAGCCCTGGTCGGCGAAGGCGACCTCGCCGCGCAGGTCGAGCAGTGCTACCTCAACGTCGGTGCCGCCGTTGCCGCCGTTGGCGGCTCGTTCGACAACGTCGCCAAGTTGACCACCTATATCGTTGACTGGACCGGCGACAAGAGCTCCCCGCTGAACGAAGGCCGCGCACGGGCTTTCGCAATGCTCGGGGTCAGCCCGCTAGCACCGGGCACACTTATCGGCGTCGCAGCTCTCTATACGCCTGACCTTCTCGTCGAGATCGAGGCCATTGCCGTTCTCGACTGAAGGGTGTGTTTCGGATCCAGATGTGAGACCAGAAGCACCATTGACCTGACCGTTGATTCCCCGCTAGCCGAGGCCGGACTCGGGTTTTCGTTGTCCCGATGGCTTCCCGTTCGCCGAGCCCGAGCACAGAACGCTCACCTGGAACGTTCCCCTGACCGCCGACGACCTCATAGGACTGCTGGGGACCCTCAGTTGGAACATCACGATGTCAGGCGATCGGAGAGCCCATGTCATCGCTGAGGCCCGGCCGGTCCTCCGTGACGGCCGCGGGTCGCTGGTAATGCGACGGTGGATGTTGAGTATCGCTCCGAGGTGTGGCGGACTCAGTTGCCCAATGGCCGACGCTCAACTCTGACGTCCGTTGACGTGTCTCGATCCGTCGCCGCGTGGACGACCTTTCGCCGTCAGTGGACGGCCACTGGCGGGAGCGTCTCCGGTCGCATCGCTACTCCCGAAGTGGACGTGACTGTTCACCACTGAAGAGTCGGCTTCAGACTCAGTTGCCATGCACGGGTTCGGCGCCAGCCAAGGCAGCTGCGATCCGGTCAAGGTGACGCTCCCAGAGTTGCGGATAGAAGGCGGCATCCTCAGCACCCAGACCGGAGAACTCCACCTCTACCTTTGTGCCGCCATCCGTCGGTGTCAGTGTGATCTCAATGAAAGTGGGTTCCGAAGTCGCCGTGTCGGTTCCTCGACGGTCCCATCTCAGCAGCATGCGGTGCGGGGGATCTACTTCGATGAAGCGGCCCGCAATCGCCCTGCCATCGAGGTCGAAGTGGAACTTCTCCCCCACGAGCGGTGCTCTCACAGGGTCCCGATCATCTTGACGACGCCCGCCCACATCCAAGAGCAGTGAAATGACCACTCTGATGGCCGAGATTGAGCCCGGCTTGGGCTCATCTGCCGATGGCAAGGGCGAGAAGAGTATTGACGGCAGTCTCGAACGGACGGGGACTCTGCTGAACCTGGGCGAGTACAAGCCCCCCTTGGAGCGTGGCAAGCAGAGTCACGGCGAGATCGTCCGGGTCGATACCCGACGGAAGTCTCCCTTCAGCATGAAGCGATCTGAGTCCATCGCTGATGGCGGCTGCCCACTGATCGAACCCTGCCGCGATGAGCGCTCGGGCCTCGGGGTCACTCTCGGCGAGTTGACCAACGAGCGAGCCAAGTTGGCAGCCCCCCTTTGCTTTGGTGCGCTTCGCCGCGGTGATCACCATGTTCCGCCAGGCTTCGACTCCGTTCGCGCTGCTGAGCGCATCTCGATTGCGATTGACGATGGTTTCGGCCTGGTAGTCGATGACCGCCTGCACGAGGTCGTCCTTGTCGGGGAAGTAGTGGTACATCTGCGAGCCGCTGACTTCCGCCGCCACCTTGACGTCTTCCAAGGTGGTGCCCGCCACCCCGCGCTCATGGATCAGGGCGGCGGCGTTCTCCACTATTCGTGCCCGGGTGCGTGCTCCCTTGGGGGTGAGCTTCGGCCGGTCACTCGTCTCATTGACCATGCACCGATGCTAACAGCGATTATGAGTTTGACAACCCAGTCCTCAACCGTCATAGTGAGTTGTACCACCCAATTTTCGACGAGAGGAAAACAACGCATGACTGATCTGAGCGGCAAGACAGCACTGGTAACGGGCTCGACGAGCGGAATCGGCAAGGCCACGGCCACCGCCTTGGCCGCCCGCGGCGCTCACGTACTGATCGTCGGACGCAACGAACAACGAGCCAACGACGTGGTCGCCGAGATCGAAGGCAGCGGAGGCAGTGCGACGTTCCTGCTCACTTCCTTGAGCGATCTGAAGTCCGCACAGGACCTGGTCGAATGGGCCACTGAGGCAGGTAGCGGTCACGTCGACATCCTCATCAACAACGCTGGTGTCGCCTTGCTCGGGCCGAGCAGCGCAGCCACCGAGGCTCAGTTCGACGAGACCTTTGCACTGAACGTCAAGGTTCCGTTCTTCCTCGTTGCGTCACTGGCGCCAGCCATGGCCGAACGTGGATGGGGTTCGATCGTCAACATCTCCACCATGGTCGCGAGCTTTGGACAGGCCGGCATGGCCATGTACGGCGCCAGCCGAGCGGCTCTCGAGCTGCTGACGAAGACCTGGGCAGCCGAATACGGCCCGAGTGGTGTTCGGGTGAACGCCGTGGCCCCCGGCCCGACGCGCACCCGCATGATGGAAGCGGTCCCCGAGGAGATGGTGAATCAGCTCGCAGCACTCGCACCAGCAGGTCGCGTCGCCCTAGCCAGAGGAGCTCGCTTCCGCGATCGTCTTTCTTGCCAGTGACGATGCCAGCTTCGTCCACGGCGTCACGCTTGCAGTCGACGGGGGCCGGGTCGCGACGTAAAGCCCGTCGTAGGGCGGCGACGCCTGAGCAGTGAAGACCCAGAACACAGATCACAACTAACAACGAAGGAGTATCGACATGAGTGCATACGTAATTGTCAATTCACAGTCAAGGACCCGGAAACGTACAAGGAGAAGTACGCCCCCATTGCTGGACAGACAGCCAAAAAGCACGGAGGCGAGCTTCTCGCCGCCGGCAACTGGGAAGTCCTGCACGGCGATGGCTCGCTCACGTCAGGAGCACTCGTGCGCTTTACCGACCGTGAGACGGCCCTCGGATGGTACAACTCGCCGGAATATCAGCAGCTGATTGATGTCCGAGGTGTCGCGATGGATGCCCGTTTTAGCTTGCTCGACGGCCTCCCTACGCCCACAGAGGATCAGCGGGACTCCGAATGAGCGCGCTCCACGGAAAGACGGCTCTCATTACGGGCGCCAACGTCGGGATCGGCAAGGAGGTGGCCCGGCAACTGGCATTACGTCCTGAGTTCGCAGCGGATCTACCTGGCGTGCCGGAACCAAGATCGAGCGACAACGGCAATGGCCGATCTCGAAGCCGTGACTGGCCGAGACATCTTCGACATCATTCTCATGGACGTCACCGATCTCGGCTCGGTTCGCGCTGGACTAGCGGCTGTCAGCGGATCCCTCGACGCGCTGGTCATGAACGCTGGTGTGATCGGCAACAAGGCAGTGATGGAACTGACTTCTGACGGGGTCACCAAACTGTTCGCAACGAATGTTCTCGGTCACGCCGTTCTCCTCGAAGGGCTCCTGGCCGAGAACCGACTTGGCGAGGTGGCGGTGTTCGCCGCAAGTGAAGCCGCCAGGGGAATTCCGAAGTTGGGGTTCAAACGGCCAACCTTCGTCTCGACCTCTACCGATGAACTCACTACCGTCATCGACGGCAGCTACTTCGCCGACAGAAAATATGATCAGAACCTCGCCTTCGGTCAGGTCAAGTACATCGGGGCCTTATGGATGGCCCACCTGGCGCGCCAATACCCCGACTTCCGCTTCATCACTGTGAGCCCCGGCAACACCACGGGCACCGAAGCCGCCTCCGGCGCGGCGCCACCGCTACGCTTTGCGGCCAAACACATCATGCCCCGCCTCGGTATTTCCCACGAACTTGCCGTGGGCTCGAAGCGACTCGTCGACGGTGTCACCGACCCGACGCTCTCAAGTGGCGTGTTCTACGCCGAGCGCGGCCGGCAAGTTGAAGGGTCCCATGGTCGACCAAGCGGAGATCTTCCCTGATTTGGCCAACCCGACATTTCAGGACCACGCCAACGAGGCTATCCACCGCTTCATCGCCTAGCGACGTTTGCGCCAGATCGTCGCGGACTCAGTTCGGGGCCGTCCCCTTCCGGCAGGGGTTCGAACAAAGTCCCATCACTTCACTGGCGGCCTCCCGGCCAGTCAAGCGCAGACCGAAATCAGACCTCACCCGAGCTCACCCGCTGCATACGCCCAGTTCAGCGGGCCAGAGGGGTTCGAACATAGTCCCATAACCTCCACCGAAGATCCGCAGGTCCGGGCCGGTTTCTGGAAACAGGAGCCGGCCTTCTTGCAACCCGCGGGCACGGATTGGTCACATAGCGTTTGAGGCCAGCGCCGCTGTGCCACGTTCGGCAGAGTCCTTAGCGAGATCTGTTGTGACATGGCTGTACACGTCAGCTGTACACGTCAGCAGTGATCCGGAGCGACACGTGTCCAAGGTTCTCCGACTTCACGGCTGCCCCTCCAGACTCATCTTCGGATCCGCCCGATCGTTGCAACCATCCGCTCTCGCTAGTCGTGTTAGTAGGTAGTGGGCCTGCGGGCGGCGAGACGAGAGGGTGTCAGGTTGCCGGGATCGAGAGACGAGGCAAGCTTCGATGTCTTTTTCGAATCTGCGTGGGGCCGACTTCAAGGTCAGGCGTACGTCCTGACCGGTAGCCGGGAGGCCGCCCAAGATCTCACCCAGGAGACCCTGCTGCGTGCGTGGCGGCACTGGGACACCGTCTCCGCCATGGAGAATCCCGAAGCATGGGCCAGGAAGGTCTTGCAGAACCTCGGTGTCGAGTGGTGGCGGAAGACCAAGCGCCGACAGCCTCCCGATCAGACGCCAACAACCTCCACGCAACCGGAGGCGCATCCTGACCTTGCCCAGGCGATGCGGTCCTTGCCGGAGATTCAGGCCCGAGCACTGCTCCTCCATGACGGGGTGGGTCTGACGGTCGCCGAGGTCGCTGGAGAGCTTGGTGTTCCTGAAGGCACGGTGAAGTCGTGGCTGAGCAGATCCAGAAGGGTCGTTGCCGAGCGACTGGCTCAACTCGATCGAGACCCGGCACGACGGTGATCGGAGGTATCGCCCATGCTTGATGAAGAAGCAGTTCAACACATGATCCGAGGCACCTTCCTTGAAGGGAACCGTCCGAAGCCACCGCTGACCGCCCATGAGTTGCGGATGAGGGACCACGGCCAGGCTCGGGGCCGGATCGGCCTGAAGCTCCCCGTCGTACTCGTGGCCGCCGTCGTGCTGGTGATCGTTCTCTTCGCAGCCACCCCGCTGGGGACCAAGGTTCGAAGCTCAGGACCGAGCCCTCGTGGACGCAGCGGTGAGACCAGCTATTCCGCCTACGGGCTACAGGTCACGGTTCCCCGCTCATGGACCGTCCGGTACTTCCCCCCGTGCCCGCTGGAGGTTAAGCCTGGCGAGTTGGGCATCGGCCAGTCGAACCTCGTCTACAACTGCATTTACCAGGGCACTGGGACCGAGGTGAACTTCTACACAGGAAGCGCTCCGCAGGCTTGGACGGACGCACCCGTCAGTATCTCGGTCAACGGAATCCACGTATTGAGCAGTTCGCCAGCCAGTACGAATCCGGCAGCCAGCCCCGCCCTCTGGTATGTGCCATCAGCACATGCCTTCCTCTATGGGCGGGGAGCGGGTGCAAGGAGCGTCCTAGCGACCTTGAGACGATCGACACGAGGAGCCGTTCCGGCCATTGGTGTCGGTAATGGGACTGAGTACGTGAATTCATTCCACCGTGGTGCCGTGACCGGTCCAGTGAGGGTGAAGAACCTGGCTACCGGCAGAACCAGTGTGGTCCAGGCGTCTCAGGGCCACTTCTCGTTCACGGGTCCGCCCGGTCGTTACAAACTGTCCGGATATGCCGGAGAAGCGCCGTGCGCAGCCGTGAGTGTGACTGTGACTTCTGGCACTTACTCAACTTGGCCATCGATCGAGTGCCAGGCCCCGTAATCACGAGCTGTGACCCCTCAGCTTCGCCGTTCCGGCGGTGCCGTCAGGTTCTGAAGTCGGAGTTGCCCTCGTGCCACCATCTTGCCGTCGGCCACGCTCTCGATTTCGACAAGCCAGAGCTGCTGCGTTCGGCCGGTGAAGATCGGCGTGCCGATCGCCCGCACTCGGCCCGTGCGATGGGGGCGGAGGAAATCGGTGGAGTTCGAGGTACCGACCACCGCCGTCTGACCGCTGATCGTTCGGGCGACGAGCGCAGCACCGTGGCTACCGACGGACTCCACGATCGAGGCCCAGACGCCACCGTGAACGATTCCATAGGGTTGCTGGTGTCGCTCGTCGATGTCGACATAGGCCACGACCCTCGTCGGGGTCAACTCCTCCATCCGGATTCCCAACGCGCTGTCCCATCCCGGTTGCGGGTCCATCCATCCCCTTCGTTCAGCTGTCCCCTTCATCGATCCTACCGAGCGAAACCCGTCCCACTGGCCCTGGCTCCCGGCTCGGCGGGCCGCTACAGCAGCGATTCCAGCCTGGCTGCCATCTCTCGATAGCGGTTCACGGGGATCAGGTGGATGCCGTCGAACGCCTCTGACTCGTAGATCGCCCTGATGTGGTCGCAGGCGATCTCTACGCCCGATCCACGATCTCGGTCGAGCTCACCGATGATCGCCTCGGGGACAGCCAACTGGGGTACGTCGGCGGACAACTTGCGAGCCATCGAGGAACTGGGGAGCACCATCACAGCTGCGTAGATCGGACCGTCGAATTCGACCGACGAGCGCCATCGAAGCAAATCGTCGATCGAGTAGGTCACTTGGGTGAGGAGGAAGTCAGCGGCCTGCTTCCAGGCCGGAACAGGCCGCAGGCCGGTCGCTGCGCCGAGCCGGAGCGAATCGATCGTCTCCGTTCGGTCGGCGAAGGCGCGGGCTCCGGTGATCATCGATTTGACCGTGAGGTCGTCCGAACGAGCGCCTGTCTCCGGTCGGTCGCCGTACACGAACAGGAACTCGTTCACTCCATAGGCGGCTGCGGTGAGCAGATCCCGCTGGAAGCCGAGAACATTCCGGTCACGGGCATTGATGCACGCGATCGAGCGGCCTCCCATGAGCTGCACCTCGTGCGCCACTGCGATGCTCGACACCGTCGCACGGCCGATGTGGTTGTCGGGGATCAAGAAGGCACTGGCGACCTTGCTCAGTACGCCGATCTGATGACGTACATGGGTCACGTCCGGGCGGGTAGCCGGCTCGACTTCGCAGATGATCTCGAACTTCTGCATCGGCATCGCCCCACGATACGTCGGGTTCCCCGGGGTGCGCCCGAACAGTGGCACCGTCCCTCAGGGAGGTGTCGACACCCACCTCGACACCCATGTCGCCGCGGCTGGGCCGATCAGGCCGCTCCTCGGACTTGTGAACCCGAGGTCTTGGCCAGACTGAGTTGCAGAATCTGCAGGTGACCATGGGGTGGCAACAGCAGTTGGAAGGAGGCAGCACGTTCCTCGGTGGTCGAAAATGCCACCTCCGCATGCTCTACGTCCGTCGCCACCGCCCTCAGGGGGATCAGTGTCCGCACCGTGTCGCCCGTTGGATCTGTCAGCCTGATACCGATGAGCTGGGCATCCGTGGGATGCGACCAGACAAGCCAGTGCGACACGACGAGGCCCGGAAGCGGCGTCAAATTGATCGAAGCAACGGATCCTGGGATCGGGTCACCGACCGCCCGGAACGCCACCTTCGCCACGTAGGTGCCAGGACCCAGATCCACCAGTGGGACCGGCCGGTAGAGCACCGGTGTCGCTCCCGTCACCCAGGGACTGCTGAGATCCTTCCCCGGCCAGGTGAGTGGTGAAGCCGGGATCGCCACGGTACGGGCCGAGAGCCCGAGCGCACCGGCCACGAGGACGATGCCCAGGCAGGCGGCGACGGCCGCTTTCCACCCGAAGGACGTGGGTCTGCACGCGCGGATGATCAGCCACGCGCTGAGCACCACCAGCAGCGCCACGAGAACCACCGCCCCGGCACCGCCGGCCGTCGCACCGCGCGGATAGATGAAGTTCGGCAGATACCGGTCGAATACCCCCCACCACCCGGGATTCAGCGCCGGGTCCCACGGGCGGAAGGGAAACACCGCATCATTGAAGTACTGGTGGTGATCTTCGACGATGGGGACGAACTGGGCGGCCCAGAGCACACCGATGGCTGCTCCGGTGACGACGAGTCGGCGACGGTGCGTCTGTATGCGACCGATGGCGACGGCTCCCCACGCCAACACCATGGGAGCGATGGTCCACTGGAACCGCCCGGCGAATGAGGTACCACCGAAGGGGGCTTCCAGGTACGAGGCGTTGACCAGCAGCAGTGCCGCTACGGCACAGCAGGTTCCGACCACGGAGACCCTCAAACGATGCACGGCCAGCGCCAGACCGACCAGGCCGAACAGCACCGTGGGTACCTGGATCACCAATCCCTGGTGGCGGTCGACCAGGAGCGCCAGGGCGTGCCAGCCGGACTCGGACGATGCGGACAGCCCGGCCTGGGGCAGTCCCCCGATCCGGCCGAAGTAGCACCAGTTGTAGATGGACAGGCAGGCGATCGACATCAGGGGCAGGACGAGCGAGCAGACCAGACGCCGGACGGCTGGCCTGGTGCGGATGGACAGCACTGCCAGGGCGATCAGGGCGATCACCACTGGCAGCAGGTTCTTGATGTGGAGCCATGGAGCGATCACCAGACCGATGGCGATGATCGCCGTTCCAGGTCGGCCGAGCGCTCCTTCCCGCTCGACGATGGCCAACTCGATGAACGCAGACGCGAGGAGCAGGCCCGCCAGGAGATCGGGGTAGATCTGGGTTGATGCCAGCCATAGTGCAGGAGCTGCCAGCGAAAGCGCGAAGACGATCCTTCCGCCCCGGCCCAGCCCACCGAGGCGCGAAGCCCGCTGGTGCAGGCAGACGACACCGACAGCGAGCAGCCAGAAATAGCCGAGTACGGCCGCGGTCACCGATCCCAGGGCCATGAACGGCGCCAGTAGAGCGGGCAGACCGATCCCCTGGGCGAAGACGGGTCCATGAGGTCCCGACAGGAACGCGTGCACGGCCTGAGGTGTGTGGATCGTGACGTGCGGCGGCCAGCGGTAGATGGCGTGGGTGGTCATGTCCTGCGTGTACACGGGCAGGGGATTCACCGTGAGGTGGGCCAGCGCCTTCGATGCGATCAGGTAACTGGGGGAGTCCCCGTGAAGACGAGTCCTTGCGACCGGACGAGCAGCCAGGTGGCCACTTCACCGACCACGACCAGGACTGTGGCCCACGCGAGAATGGCGACGTCTCGAATGGAGACTGGTGGGGCCTGACGTGTGTGCCGGTGTCTGTAGCGTCCGGAAGTCGGACGGACGTTGTTCGGAGTGGCATGGGGAGCCACTTCGTCGAGTGACCCCTGCACCAGGGTATCGCCGCCCATTGTGGCCTGGACGCTAGCCCTCCCCTTGTGGGTATGTTCGATATGAACGCCTCCCTGTCCTCTACTGGCGCCTATGCCTTACCGCTGGACACTCCACACCCGATGCCATTCGGGCCTCCCCGGTGGAGGCCCACAGACACCGGCCGGGCCGTGCGGAATCGAGAGGAGATCAAGAGAATGTCGGCGTCGCTGAAGGTGACACATAAGGCAATCGGAGTGGAGGTACGTCGTGGCCCGTACGATGTCGTGGTCGACGGTGAACGGGTCGGTTCGGTCGAGATGAACCACACGTTCGAGGTTCCGATCGAGTCTGGGCGTCATACCCTGCAGGTCCGCAATGGCCGGCGGTCGAGCAGTACCGAGGCCTTCGACGCCGGCGAGGGTGAGACCGTCGGCTTCCGGTGTACCGGAAAGAGGTTCTTGCCGATGTTTCTGGCATCCTTCGTCGTTCCGGGGCTGGCACTGAAGCTCGTCCGCGATTGAGCCGGCGTCGCCCTCGTGGTCGGTCAGGCTCCCTATCGTGGGACAATCCCTGGCATGGACGAGCCGTCGGAGCTGCACTGCAACGGTCACTGGAGGATGGCCGTCTGGTCCCTCCGGGTGGGGTATGTCGGACTGGCCATCGCCGTTGCCGGCCTGATCGTGATGTCGTCGGGATCCACGCCGTGGATCCTGGCGGTCGGGGTGGCCCTCTGGATCGCCACGGCCGCCGTGACGTTGACCGGGTTCTTGTGGTCCCGGCACGAGCTTCCCCAGCCCCGACCTGGATTGTGGTCGATGCGGTTCATGCTCATCCGCGACACGGTGCACGCCCGGCCGTCGGCCCAGCGGTCCTGACGCCTCCTCGCTCGGCTGCCGCGTCCCCCGGGTGCGACTCCGGCGCCGTCGATCCGTCCGGGATGCGCCGATGGCGGGCACAGGGCACCCCGCGCCTGGTGGGCGATGCACCAGCCCTCGCCGAGAGCCCTAGCCGGACAGCCCCTTCGACAGGTCGTCGAAGAAGGACCGCCAGCCCTCCTCCAACCGGGCGTAGTTCTCCGGAGGTACATGGCTACCCGACTGGGTGAACGTCATCTCGGTTCCGCCATCGACTTTCGTGAGAGCCACGGTCACGCGTTCGAACTGGTCACCCGGTCGGTCGGTGAGACTGAGTACCAGTCGATTCGGGGCATCCACCTCCAGATAGGAGCCATGCCAACCGATCTCGACACCTTCCCCGAGAATCATCCGTGCACTCCATTCGCCCCCGACGCGCACGTCCATCCGGACGTCCTCCACCGTGGTGGACTCCGTGCCGAACCAGCGGCCGAATTGCGCTGGGCTCGTCCACGCCTGGAAGACCTCCTCCGGCGATGCGGCGAACGTTCGGGTGATGGTGACGTATGGCGACTCGTCGGTCATGATCGTGATCCCTTCTGATCGGTGAGGTGTTCGTCGAGACGGTCGAAGGAGCTCTCCCAGAGTTGGCGAAAGTCGCCCAGCCACGTGCTGGCGGGGGCCATCGCGTCGGGGTGCAGTCGACACGGTCGTTCCTGTGCCCTCCGGGTCCTGGTGACCAATCCGGCGTGTTCCAATACCTGTACGTGCTTGGAGACCGCCTGAAAGCTCATCGTGAACGGCTCGGACAGCTCGCTGACCGTGGCCTCGCCGACCGCCAGCCGACGCACGATGGCACGCCTGGTCGGATCGGCCAGGGCGGAGAACACGGCGTTGAGTGTGCGATCGTCGACGCCGACCCCGGAGCGCTGTTGTTCAACCATCAGGTTGCATACTAGGCGAACCGAGACGGCTCTGCAACCGATTGGTTGAATACATACCCCCGGAACGAGCCGCCTGGCAGGTGTGCGTGAACGTCGCGGACTTCCGCCGTGACCTCGAGAGCGTGCTCAGCCGCCCTCGCGTCTGTCCCCTACCCCGGTTGGGTGGGCGCAACATGCAGGTGGGGAGGCCCCGCGCCCGATCCGGGCCGACGAACTAATCGGCACCGATGACCTCGAAGTCCTGATTGACGAAGACGTGGTGGGGCCAGTTGACGCCGATGTAGTGGACCTCGAACTCGCCATTGCTCAACTTCACCACCCGGTCGACGATGCCCCCCGGGTATGCGGCGAGCGCAGCTTCCGTCGCCTTGTTCGCTGTCGTTCCGCCGACGATCGTCCCCGACCCCTGGCTGTAGCTGGCCGGGATCGTACCGACCTGCTTGGACGTGGACGGCGCGCCCGCGCTGGAAGGGGACCACCTCCGCCGCCGTCGAGGAAGTGGATCCACCACCCGTCGTCTGCACGATGACCTGGGTGGCCTTGATGGTCGTTCCGCTGGTCGTCCCCAGTACGAGGACCTGCTTGCCTTTCTTGATGGCGCTCTTCGACGCGGAGTTCGACCCCTTCTTGTAGAGCGTGGAGGCCTCCTCGTCGACGGTCACCGCCTGACCCGCCGAGGTCGTCACGGTGATGCCCGACTTGGACACGCTGGAGACCGTGCCGGACGCCCCTCCCGCGGCCGGTCCGGACCGGGCGTTGGAGCCGCCACCGAATCCGTGAGCGCCGACGGCGGCACTGCCCGACTCGGTTGGTGCAGCAACTGCCGACGAGGATGTGGCCAGACCGACCGACAGTCCGATCACCGGGGCCATCACCGCGGCGACCACGATCCGTCCGATCCTCCGGTTCGGGGTCATCCGCCACGACCTGGGTCGCCGTTCCCGCTTCGCGCTGGTCGACGAAGCCGACGAGCCCGGTGAAGTCGCCGGCCGGAGGGGAGGCGGCGCACTGCCCGGGGGAATATCCCCGGAGGGACTTGTCGGGTCGCAATCAGTCATCGTTGTCTCTCCAGTTCTCTATTCGACTGATCACAGAGTGCCGGTGGAACGTGCGAAGCCCCTGAGGACTGCCTGCGACGGACCTGTGGCTTCCTGAGCCACGAGAGCGGGGTTCACCGGGATTGCATTGACCGGTGCGGTCGTTCCATTCGGAACATCCGGGGGGTGCGACACTGCGGAAAGGAGATGCCCGGCGGATCTCCATGGGAAGACTCCCGGGCCTCTGGACTCCTGAACATCGTCTTCGTTGCCATCTCCATAGACCCCACAGTTGTAAATAGCCGTTTCGTAAATGGGATTTGTGGGGGGCTGGCACTTCACCTAAGTTGCCGGGTCCAGGCAGTCCGATCGGCGGACTGCCATAGGGGCTAGGAGCATGGTCGATGCGAACACGAATCCTGGGCGGCACTGGTGCGGTCGCTCTCGCTCTCGTATTGACGGGATGTTCATCCTCTTCCGCGTCGCCGACGACGACCACGACCACGTCGACGACCGTGGCAGCCGCTACCACCACCTCGGGAGCGAGCACGGCCCAGGAGCTGGCCGCCAAGACTGCGGAGGCCCTCATGGGTGGCTCGGCGTCGAAGTTCTGCGTCTCCTATGCGGTGGAATCCCAGGTATCTAGCTGCACCTCCGACATCTCGAGCAGCGGCGTGACGTTCAAGGACTGGAAGGTGGGTGCCGTGACCGTGCAGGGTGACCAGGCCGTGATCACGTTCACCGGTACCACCTGTCAGGGATCCACGTGTGTCTCCAACTCCGACCCCAACGCAGCAACCGATCCGGAGTCGGCTGCGTATGCGGGGTCCAGCTTTGCGGAGACGTTCGCGACGGCGAACAACCCGAACAGTGAGAACGGCTCCCCCTTCGTGGCGGCCGCGGTCCAACAGAACGGCGCGTGGTACGCGAGCGGTTTCTAGCTGGAACGCGGAGCGTCCCCGGCGTCGCTGACTGGACGCCCGCACCTCGCCCCCGTGGTTCCCGGAAGCCGGACGGCCGCGGGCTCGCCGCACGTCCGGACACCGTCCGGGGTCAGCCGCCGTCCGGCGCTCGCCGGATCGACCCGGCATCGGTGGCACAGCCAGCCGTGACGCCGTTTGTGCCGTCAAGCAGTCGGCGGAGGCCCCGGGCGTCATCCCATCGTCAGGTTCCCGTGTGACACTCACGGAGTCTGGCGTCCGCCAGCCGTGAACGAGACCTGCCGAGGTGCCGGGAGCCGGCCCGTGGCACGACTACCGGGCGGCAGTCGCAATCGGTGAGAATGGCTGTCAGTGAGAGTGCTCGTGGCCGAGGATGACCCAGGGTTGCGCGCGGTGATCGAGCGCGGCCTGCAGGAGAACGGCTACGTGGTGGATGCCGTGGCCGACGGCACGACCGCGCTGTCGTATCTCCAGTCGTTCGACTACGACGTGGCGGTGTTCGACTGGCGGATGCCCAACATGAACGGGCTCGACGCGATCGTCGCGATGCGACGTCGAGGCGACCGCACTCCGGTCCTCATGTTGACCGCCCGCGACGCCACCGAAGACCGCGTCGATGGGCTCCTCCAGGGTGCCGACGACTATCTGGTCAAACCCTTCGACTTCAGTGAGTTGTTGGCCCGGCTGACCGCGCTGCAACGCCGGCCCGCCCTGCTCCTCGATCCCGTGCTCCGCTGCGGCGACATCTCGTTCGACCCCTCGACCAGGGTCACCACCATCGCGGACCACGACGTGTCCCTCACCGCCATCGAGACGGGCCTGCTCGAGCTGCTCCTCCGTCGTGCCCCCGCTGTGGTGACCCGCCGGGTGATCGCCACCCAGGTGTGGAACGACGAGTCCAGCGCCGTGGGATCGAACACCATCGACGTACACATGGGCCGGCTCCGATCCAAGCTCGCCGACGCCACCGCTCGCATCGAGACGGTGCGCGGCACGGGATACAGGATCACCGACACATGAGACAGCCAGGGAGGCGGTGGGCGCACGCGGCACGCGTCGCACTGGGGGCCACCGCCGTGGTCGCAGTGGTGGCCGTGGTGGTCGCACTCGTCGCCAACCTGTTGATCGTCCAGCGCCTGGACCGCGAAGTCGACGCCCGGCTCATGAGCCAGCTCGAACGGGCGGCGGCGGGCACCTCGGTGCCTCTCACCGTCTCTCCCGGCGGCGACCACGACGGGGACCTCGACGATGCTCCCACCTTCATCTGGCGGGTCGACGTCGACGGGCGCGGTCACCGACCTCACGGTGGGTGCCCCGCCCCTGCCTCGGCACGACTGGTCGGGCGGCAGCGTGACGTTGACGACCGGTGGGAGCACCTTCCGGTTCACGTCCGACGCGTCCGGGGGCGGATGGCTGGTGGCGGGTGAGAGCATCGTCAGGATCCAGCAGATCCGTACCGACCTGATCGTGGTCGAGTTGGCCCTCGGCATCCTCCTCCTCGTCGTGACCTTCGGCGGGTCGTTCATCGTCGGACTTCGGGCCTCGGCGCCCATCGAGCAGATCAGGCGCCGACAGGCGGAGTTCACCGCCGATGCCTCCCACGAGCTCCGCACCCCGCTGAGCGTCATCCAGGCCGAGGTCGACCTGGCGCTGAGCCGGAACCGCGACCCCGCCAGTTACCGTGCCACGCTGGAGCGCGTCGCTTCGGAGAGTCAGCGCCTCCGGTCGATCGTCGACGACCTCCTGTGGCTCGCCCGGCACGATGCCGATGCTCCGTCGACCGCCGCCGAGGGCGTCACCGACGTCCGCGCCTCGGCCGAGCAGTGCGCGGCGCGGTTCGAAGCGGTCGCCATCGCCGCCGACATCGAGCTCGTCCACCCGGCAGAACCCGGACCGGTGGCCGCCGTCGTCGCCGACCCCGACGCCGTCGACCGGCTGGTCTCGGTCCTCCTCGACAACGCCTGCCGGTACGCCGGCCCGGGAGGGAGGGTGGAACTCCGGGTCACGTGCTCCGGGGGCCAGGTGACCCTCTCCGTCGACGACTCGGGTCCGGGCATCCCCGCCGACCAGCAGGACCTCATCCTGGACCGCTTCCACCGGGCGGACGACCGACCCGGTGGCACCGGGCTGGGGCTGGCCATCGCCGATGCGGTGGTCCGCTCGAGCGATGGCACCTGGTCGATCGGCCGCTCACGGCTCGGCGGGGCCCACATGGCGGTGGCGTGGAGGACGGCGACCGGTCGCGATCCGGACGCCGACGCGGACCGCCAGCCCTCCGCGGGTCCATGGCCACCCAGGCCGGCCGCGGCCGATCGGAGCTGAGCGAGACCCCGAGGCGACGGCCCCTCCCACCACTTCTTCAGCTTTTCTTAGGTTCGCGTCATGCCCCCGTCAGGGTGACCTTCGTACCCTGACCGGCATGGCCACGCAGTCCGACCCCAGAGATCCTCCGGCCGGCGTTCCCGGAGGCCGCCTGCCGACCGAACAGATCCACGCCGCCCGCCGGCACCGGGATGCCGCCATCGTCCGGGTGCGCGCCGTCACCAGGACCGCCGCCGTCGCCTCGGTGGCCGCCGTGGCCGGGCTGGCCGTCTACTTCAGCCAAGCCCGACCGGGACACTCGACCGCCCCCGTCGCCTCCACCGGCACCGCACCGTCGACCGGAGTGTCCCCGACCCCCGCCGGCGGCAGCTCGACCACGAACGGAGCATCGGTCGGTACCGGCTCGACTCCAGGGTCCGCCTCGGGTGCCGGTCCTGCCGGAACGCCCTCGGGGGCCGCGGCTGGCGGACTCAGCGGCCCATCGTCGGTGCCCCAGCCCTCACGACAGCCCGCACCCGTCATCAGTGGCTCCAGTTGAGCCCATCGGCGACGCACTTCTCCCGACTGGCCGGGGTCACGGTCTACCGCGCCACCCGATGGTCCACCAGCATCGACCTCCTCGTCACGGAGCCGTCGGCGCTGGTCGCCGCGGCCGACCTGTTGCATTGCGAGCTCGACGTGGTGGAGGCCGTCACCAGCCGGTTCCGTCCGGACTCGGAGCTCAGCCTCCTCCAGCGCGCCCTGGCGCGGGCGGGCGGTCGGCCGGTGCCGGTCTCGCCGACGCTGGCGGAGGCCATCGGCATCGGCCTGCGCGCGGGCGCCCTCAGCGACGGCGCCGTGGACATCACCGTGGGGGCGGCTCTGGCCCGGCTCGGCTATGACCGGGATTTCCCCCTGCTCGCGTCCGGTGTCGAGGGGAGCCTGCCCAGGCCGCGTCCGACGCCCGGCTGGCGATGCGTGACGCTCGACCGCGAGTCGTGCACCGTCTCGGCACCGCCCGGCGTCGTCCTCGATCTGGGCTCCACTGCGAAAGCCTGGGCCGCCGACCGTGGGGCCCGGGCCATCGGGTCGGCCTTGGGCTGCGGTGTCCTCGTCTCCCTCGGCGGCGACCTGGCGGTGAGCGGTGCGCCGGACAGCGGGTTCACCGTCGGGATCGCCGACGTCTGCGGTACCGACCGGGCCGCGGTGGCGGTGACTGTCACCTCGGGCGGCGTGGCGAGCTCGGGCATCGGGCGGCGGACCTGGATGCTGGGCCGCGACCGCGTCCACCACCTCGTCGACCCGTCGACCGGCCTGCCGGCGGACTCCCCTTGGCGCACGGTCTCGGTCGCCGCCGCCTCCTGTGTCGATGCCAACACGGCGTCGACGGCGGCCATGGTGACCGGCGAGCCCTCCGTCGCCTGGCTGGCCGACCTCGGTCTTCCCTCCCGCCTGGTCCGGCACGATGGCAGCGTCGTGACGGTCGCGGGCTGGCCGTCAGCAGCCGACGGGGTCGTCCCGTGACGGCGTCGCCGGTCCTCCTCGCCTCCACCGGCGGGACGGCGCTCTGGTACCTCACCCGGGCGTCCGGCATCGTGGCGCTGCTCCTCTTGACCGCAGCTGTCGTCCTCGGGATCGTCGCGTCCGTGGGGTGGACCACGGAGCGCTGGCCCCGGTTCCTCTCCCAGAGCGTCCACCGCAATCTGTCCCTGCTGTGCCTCGGCTTCGTCGGCGTGCACATCGCCACGACCGTGGGCGACGGCTACGTGCCCATCGGCCTGGCCGATGCCGTCGTGCCGTTCCGTTCCCCCTACCGTCCGCTCTGGGTCGGACTGGGCGCGGTCTCCTTCGACCTGCTGCTCGCCGTGCTGGTGACCAGCGCACTCCGCCACCGCATCGGCTACCACTCGTGGCGGTTCGTCCACTGGCTCGCCTACCTCTGCTGGCCGGTCGCCGTGCTGCACGGGCTGGGCACGGGATCGGACGACTCACTCGGTCCGGTGCTGGCCGTCGATGCCGTCTGCACCATCACCGTGCTCGCCGTGGCGACGTGGCGGATCGCGACCGCACGTACGGCGAGCACGTCACGCCGCCTGGTCGCGGCCGGAGCGGCGGTGACGGTGACGGTGGCCATCGGCACGTTCGCCGCGCTCGGCCCACTCCGCCCCGGCTGGTCGCACCGTTCGGGTACGGCGAGCGCACTATTGGCCCGGATCGCCGCCAAGGGCACCGGTGCCGCCGCGCCCCCGGTGGCCGTGTCCACCACGACGGTGCCGACATCGGCCCCGGCCGGGCCCACCCCCTCCTCGAGGACACCCTCTGCCCCGTTCTCGGTCGCCGTCAGCGGCACGCAGACCACCGTCCCGGTTGGGTCGGGGCAGGTGCGGATCGTGCTCGCCCTCCACCCCGACGGCGTGCCGTCGACCCCGCTCACCATCGACCTCGACGGCGTCGGCGTGCCCGGTGGTGGGGTGTCACTGACCGAGGGATCCGTCACCTTCGGGCCCTACCGCGGCACCGTCACCTCCCTCCGCGGGGACACGATCGACGCCACGCTCCCGAGCGACGGGCCGCTGGCCCTCACCGTGACCGTCAGCATCGACGAGAGGACGGGCGCACTCTCGGGCACCGCCGTCGGCGTCCAGGTCGGAGCCGGACGGTGAGCCCGACCGCCTCCCGCATCTCCCGCCGCTCCGCCGGCCCGACCCGGGCACCTCTCCCCGACGGGCCTTCCGGGGCCACGCGCCTGCTGCTCGGTGTCGGCTCCGGCGGAGGACTCCCGTCGCTGACCCACCATCTGGAGCAGTGGGGAGCAGTGCCGGTGTGGCGGGCGGCACACTTCATGGACGAGCTCGATCACAGCGGCCTCCGCGGCCACGGTGGCGCCTGGTTCCCGGTGGCCACGAAGTGGCGGGCGGTGCAGGCGGCCGGAGGTGGTGGCCCGGTGGTGGTGGCCAACGGTGCCGAGGGCGAGCCGGCCAGCGGCAAGGACCGGTTCCTCGTCCGCCGGCATCCCCATCTGGTGCTCGACGGGGCAGCCGTCGCCGCTGCGACCCTCGGCGCCTCGCGGGTCGTCGTCCACGTGCCGTCGCACGGCGTCGGACCGATGACCGCGGCCGTCGCCGAACGCCGAGCGCGCCGCACTCGATCCGTGCCCCGTCGACATCGTCGTCGCGCCGGACCGATTCCTGGCCGGTCAGGAGTCCGCCGTGGTCAACACGGTCAACGGTCGGCGGGCAGGGATCCCGTCATTCGTCGGCCTCCGCCCGGTCCGGGAACGCGGGGTCGGCGGACGCCCGACACTGGTCCAGAACGTCGAGAGCCTCGCCCATGTCGCGCTCATCGCCCGGTTCGGCCAGCAGTGGTTCCGTAGCGTCGGCGCACCCGGATCGCCGGGCACGGCCCTCCTGACCGTCACCGGCCGGTGGCCGACACCCCGCATCGTCGAGGCGCCGCTCGGATCGACCCTCGGTCAGCTCCTCGGACTGGACCGGGACGACCTCGGATCGCTCCAGGGCGTCCTGTTCGGTGGCTACGGAGGCGGGTGGGTGCCTCCCCTCGAAGCCGCCCGCACACCCCTCACCGAAGAGGCGCTCCGGACGCTCGGCTCGTCGCTCGGGGCCGGGGTCGTCGTGCTGCTTCCCGAGGGGCCGTGCCCCGTCGCCGAGGTGGCCCGCACCGTCCGCTACCTCGAGGGCCAAGGCGCTGGCCAGTGTGGCCCGTGCGTCCACGGACTGGACGCGCTGGCGACCGCGGTCGAGCAGCTGGCCCACCAGCCCAGGGCCCTCCGCGGAGGTGTGGCGACCATCGAGACCCTCTGCGCTCTGGTCGATGGGCGGGGGGCGTGCCGCCATCCCGACGGCGCGGCCCGATTCGTGCGCACGGCGCTGCACACGTTCGGCGACCACGTCGACCTCCACCTCCGACGAGGCCCCTGCCCTCCGACGCAGCCCGTGTTGCCCGTTCCGGCCCCCCGGAGGCACCCCTGATGTCGCGCCGGCGATTCCGACTGGTCGTGGATCCGGTCGCCTGCGACGGCGCCGGCCTCTGCGCCGAGCTCCTGCCCGAGCGGATCCATGTCGATCCGTGGGGCTTCCCGATCATCGAGCCCGGAGAGCTGCCCGACCCGTTGCTCGACCTCGCGCGACGAGCGGTCACCTCCTGCCCACGGGTCGCCCTCACCCTGGTGCGGATCTCCACCCCGACCGGCGAGCCGACCCGGCCACCCGCGGTGCGCTCGTGAGAGGCACCCCGGTCGTAGCTCCGTCCTCGATCACAATTCCTGAGGGCCGTCATGTGCGCGTCAGGATCGATCCGTACCCTGAACCCATGGATGGTCACGCCGCCGCATCGACGCGCCGATTCGGACCCGACCCCGACGCCCGGCTCCATGACGGTCGCGGGGCGTCGTGCCCGGCGGCCCGTCGATGAGTTCCGCACCGCCGAGATCGCCGTCGGCTGCGGGCGAGCGGCCTCAGCACCGGGTCCGCCGACGGGGCGGAGGCCCGGAGTCGAACACCCGGCTGACGGCCTCCGTGGCCGTCGTGCTGCTCGTGCTGTTGGCTGTCGAGGGGTTCACGATCCTCCGCGTCGGTCGGCTGCTCACGCTGCACGTGTTCGTCGGCATGCTCCTCGTGCCTCCTGTCCTGTTGAAGATGGGAAGCACCCTCTGGCGGTTCGGCCAGTACTACCGGGGGAAGGAGGAGTACCGCCGCAAGGGGCCACCGGTGCCCGTGCTCCGCGTTCTCGGCCCCGTGGTCATCATCCTGACTGCGGTGGTGTTCGGCACGGGGATCGCCCTCCTCCTGGGTCCACAGTCGATCCGCACCCAGATGCTCCGGCTCCATCAGATCAGCTTCATCCTCTGGTTCGGAGCGATGACGATCCACGTGCTCGGCCACATCGTCGAAACGGCGCGCGTGGCCCCCCGTGACTGGATGCGCCGCACCCGCCGCCAGGTCGACGGTGCCGGTGCGCGCCAGTGGGCCCTCGCCGTCAGCATCGTGCTCGGATTGGTCCTGGCCATCGCCGTCGTGCCGCAGGTCGGGCCCTGGCTCCACGGCGGCCACCACGCGGTGACCAGCCTCCAGCGATGATCACCGGCTCCGTCGACGAGCTGGACCCGTCCGGCACCGACGAGCGACCGGCCCGCTACGCCCACGCTCGGAGGCCGCTCGTCGATCGGCGCACGTACCGCCGCCGACGGCGCCGTCGCGCTGAGCATCCTGCTGGTCTGCCTGGCTGCGTCGCTCGGGGACGCCCTCACCAATCCGGCCCTGGGAACGTCGGTCGGCTCCCGGTTCGCCGAGTGGGCCCGCGGGCACGGGGGCGGGGGCATCGTGAACTGGGTGGAGAACGAGTGGTACAGCCACCATCCCCCCAAGGTCGGAGGCACGCCACCGCCCGGGGCGATCCGGAGGCCGGTGGCGGTGCACCCGGCTGCGGCCGCCGCCGTGGCCGAGCCGAGCCACCTGCCCGCCCCGTCGCCCATGGTGCCCTTCGCCAGTCCCGCCATCCCCGGTGAGGGCCAGTGGTCGCCGGTGGGCCGTTCCGTCGACGGGATCCCCGCCGTCTACGAGACCACGCTCCGACCCGACGCCATCCACACCAGCTACGTGGTCGGCGTCGCCTGGATGGACACCGATCTGTTGAAGGCCACCCTGTACTCGGGCAGCCAGATCCCCGGCGGCGGTCCGTTCACCCACACCGCGCCGGTCACGCCATCGGCCGCCACTGGCCTGGTCGCCGCCTTCAACGCCGGGTTCCTGATGTCCAACGCCGACGGTGGCTACTTCACCGACGGCCGCACCATCCTCCCCCTGAGGCCCGGCGCCGCGTCGTTCGTGGTCTACGCCAACGGCACCTCGACCGTGGGCGAGTGGGGTCGCGACGTCGCCATGACCCCCGACGTGGTGTCGGTCCGCCAGAACCTCGACCTCCTGGTCGACGGGGGCCAACCGGTCCCGGGACTCAACGCCGCCGACACCACGCAGTGGGGGTACACGCTGGGCAACCAGGTGTACGTCTGGCGGTCGGGTCTCGGCGTCACCGCCGATGGCGCCCTCGTCTACGTCGGCGGCCCGGGCCTCAACATCACCGACCTGGCCGACCTCCTGGCCCGGGCCGGTGCCGTGCGGGCCATGGAGCTCGACATCAACACCGACTGGGTGAATTACGCCACGTACCAGCCGGCCACTCCGGCCGGACCGGCCGTTGCGGCCAACGGCAGCGACCTGCTGCCCACCATGGTCGGCACTCCCGGCCGCTACTTCGAGTCCTACTGGGCCCGCGACTTCATCACCATGTCGTCGGCGGCCACTCCCTGACGTCCCCACTCGGGGCCGGTCGGGCGGGAGGCGGCGAGGATCGACGGACCGACCTCTCGGGTCTCGGACCCTGCGTCAGGACGGCGCACCGGCGAGCACGGCGACGAGTCCGATGATCCCCGCTCCGACCAGCGCCAGGACCACCCCCCGGCGCAGGGCGAGCAGCCAGACGGCAGCCACGGCCAGGACCCCCACCTGCCACAGGTGGGCGAGCTCCGATCCGAGGGGAATCGCCGATCCGCCGATCGCACCGATGACGGCCGCTCCCGCCCCGACGAAGAAGTCCCGGATCCGCGGGTCGGAACGCAGCCGGTCGAAGTGCCTCGCCCCGGCGACGACGAAGATGAACGAGGGGGCGAAGGCGATGGCCGCAGCGAGTACGCCGCCCCACAACCCGCTGGCCGCGTAGCCCACGACGGCGACGGTCTGGACCACCGGACCGGGAGTCACCTGGCCCAGGGCCACGGCGTCGAGGAACTGGGCACCGGTCATCCAGTGGTAGGTCACGACGACGTCATGCTGCATGAGCGGGATGATCACGAAGCCCCCGCCGTAGGAGAGGGCCCCGACCTTGAAGGCGACCCAGGACAGCGACGCGATGCCACCGGCGACCACGGGAAGGGCGGCCGCCGGGAACACCGCGGTCATGGTGCGGCGCGGGTGACCATCGCCCCTGGTCCGGCTGGCGATCTCGATGGCGCCGCAGATGACGAGCACCAGGACCAGAACGGTGCCGATGGTGGCCGCGGTGAGTCCACCGACCACCAGGTAGGTGATCCAGCGCACCTTGACCGCCCGCCCGGATCCCGCCCTCTGCCAACTGCTCGGGACGAGGCCCGCCGCGGCGCTGAGCGCCACCGCGGGCACGGCGGCCCCGGCCCCTGCGGCCAGACCTAGGACCCACGACGGCGGATGGGCGGACAGGAAGAGTGCGGACAGGGCCAGGATGATCGTCAGGCCGGGAAGGATGAAGCAGGCTCCCCCGACGATCGCCCCGAGGCGACCCCGCAGGCGCCAGGCGCAGTAGATCGCC
The DNA here is from genome assembly GCA_963830165.1 of uncultured Acidimicrobiaceae bacterium. GTDB lineage: Bacteria > Actinomycetota > Acidimicrobiia > Acidimicrobiales > RAAP-2 > Bog-756. Next base: position 377,732 of record CAWHKZ010000011.1, on the reverse strand, counting down.
AGTTGGGTGGACGCGGGACCAGGGAGGAGATTGGTGGCAGCAATGCCGTCCTCGAACTCATGCGCCGTCAGCCACTGCCGCTCCTCCACGCAGAGCCTGCGGAAGAGTGCGATGTGGGCCGGAGGGCCGCCGAACCCGATCGCACCGATGCGTCCCCATTCGCGGACGATGGTCCCGACGGGGACGGGGCGGCGGGCGGACTGCATGGCCCGCGCGATCGTATTGCCCATGCCGGGTCCGACGAGGACGTCGTGGCCTGCGACCACCGGTCGATTCCGCTCGCGCTAACGTGCTCGGATTCCGCATGATCACCACGTGAAGCCCAAAGGGGACCGATGACCCGATTCATCGAAAGCACCATCACGTTTCCGTACAAGCGATCCCTCGGACCCGTCGTCGGGACGTTCATGACCGCCCTCACCGAAAAGCAGATCCTGGGCATCCGTTGCCAGGACGCCGTGCTGGTGCCTCCCATGGAATGGGACCCGGCGACAGGCGCTGAGCTTCCCCACGAGTTCGTCGAGGTGGGTCCGGCGGGCACGGTCGAGTCGTGGACGTGGGTGGTCACGCCGTCGGACCAGCATCCACTCGACCATTCCTTCGCCTTCGCACTGATCCGACTGGACGGCGCCACCACACCCCTGCTGCACGCGGTGGACGCAGGAACACCGGAGGGCATGTCCGAGGGGATGCGGGTGGCACCCAGGTGGCGCGGCAGCCGGGCGGGGCGTATCGACGACATCATCTGCTTCGTCCCCGGCGACACGGCCGAGACCGAGGGCGAGGACACCGGTGGAGCCGTGGAGCCCGTGACCCGGATGGACTATCTGGCCTCGATCACCTACCGGAACCCGGTCCCCGAGGCCGCCGACCGGGCCACGGAGGCATCCCGGGAGCACCGGCTGCTGGGCCTCCGCTGCCCGGCGTGTGGTCGGGTGTACGCGGGCGGACGCGGCTACTGCCCCATCGACGCCATCGAGCTCGGACCCGAGTGCGAGGTGGACCTGCCCCACAAGGGCACCATCACCAACTTCGCCATCGTCACCCCGGTGCAGTATCCGGGCCAGACCGAGACCGAGCCCTTCGTCCGGGCCTTCGTCCTCCTGGACGGCACCGACGTGATCATCCCCTACTCCGCGGTGATCGAGTTGCCCGCCGACCAGGTGAAGGTCGGCCTGCGGGTCGACGCCGTGTGGGCATCGCCGGCCGAGGAGTCCGAGGAGGGTGGCGGCATGGGGGGGAGCTGGGGATCCCTGCTCGGCTGGATCCCGAACGGCGAGCCGGATCTCGACGATCCCGACCTCGTGAACCGGATCTTCTGACCATGAGCACACCATCGCCCGACATCGCCGTCATCGGCTGGGCCCACACCCCCATGGTCCGACACACCGACAAGTCGGAGACCCAGCTGCTGATGGAGGCCATCACCGATGCCATCGCACCGCTCGGGCTGACCCGGGCCGACATCGACTTCACGTGCCTGGGCAGCTGCGACTACATCACCGGTCAGGCCTTCTCCTTCGTCTCCAACCTGGACGCCATCGGCGCCTGGCCCCCCAAGCGGGACTCCCACGTGGAGATGGACGGCGCCTGGGCCCTCTACGAGGCGTGGCTCCGCCTCCAGGAGGGCGACATCGAGATCGCCGTGGTCACCGGATCCGGCCGCTCCTCGACGGGCGATCCGGCGCTGATCTACCCCATGGAGATGGACCCGTACTTCCTGGCCCCCCTGGGGGCCGATCCCCTGACCTTCGCCGCCCTCCAGGCCCGGGCGGTCATCGCCACGGGGATCGCCGACGAGCGTTCGATGGCCGAGGTGGCGGTGCGGGCCCGCGGCAAGGGCGACGTGGAGTCGCTCCTGGCCGAGGAGTTCGTCCGCCAGCCGCTCCGCCGCCATGACGTGCCACCCATCACCGACGGGGCGGCCGCCATGGTGCTGGCCACCGGTGACCGGGCCCGCCAGCTGGTGGAGCGACCGGCCTACATCACCGGGTTCGACCACCGGACCGAGTGCCACAACCCGTCCTTCCGGGCCCTGGACGACTCACCGTCCACCCGCATCGCCGCCGAGGCCGCCGGGCTGGGCGACGCCCCCGTCGAGGTGGCCGAACTCCAGGCCGCCTTCACCCATGAGGAGCTGCTCTTGCGCACGGTACTCGGCTTGGGCGAGGACGTGGCCGTGAACCCTTCCGGCGGGGCGCTGCGGGACAACCCCATCATGGCCACCGGACTGTGCCGGGTCGGCTACGCCGCCGACCACATCTTCGGCGGCGGGAGCCGGGCCCTGGCCCATGCGACCTCCGGGCCGTGCCTGCAACAGAACCTCATCTGCATCCTGGAGGGACGGTCATGAGCACTCCCCCGGTAGCCGTGGTCGGGGTCGGCCAGACCCACCACAAGTCCCGACGCCTCGACGTGTCCTTCGGCGGTCTGGTGCGCGAGGCCGTCTTCCGGGCCCTCGACGACGCCCGGATGACCCTCGCCGACATCGACGCCGTTGTCCTGGGCAAGGCCCCCGACCTCTTCGAGGGCGTGATGAAGCCGGAGCTCTACCTGTCCGACGCCCTCGGTGCGGTCGGCAAACCCATGTTCCGGGTCCACACGGCCGGCTCCGTGGGAGGCACCACGGCCATCGTGGCCGCCTCGCACGTCCAGGCGGGCAAGCACCGGACGGTGCTGGCCGTCGCCTTCGAGAAGCAGTCCGAAGGCAACGCCCAGTTCGCCCTCGGCAGCGGGAAGGGTGCCTCGCTCGGGGCCGGAGGCGCATTCGCCCCGTTCATCCGGGCGTACATCCAGCGGAGCGGGGCCCCCGAGCACATCGGGTGGAAGGTGGCGGTCAAGGACCGCCTCAACGCCCTGAAGAATCCCTACGCCCACCTGAAGATCGAGGACATCTCGATCGAGAAGGTCAAGGCCTCACCGATGATGTGGGAGCCCACCCGGTTCCTCGAGTCGTGCCCGTCGTCCGACGGGGCCTGTGCCGTGGTCATCACCGACGAGGCAGGGGCCAACGCGGCGGCGGCCGACGGTCGGCCCCCGGCCTGGATCCTGGCCTCCTCGTCCCGCTCCGAGCCACCGAGCTTCCCCGGTCGCGATCCGGTACGGCCGGCCGCCGCCCTGCAGTGCGCCGCCGACGTGTACGCCGCCGCCGGGATCACCGATCCCCGTCGGCAGATCGACACCGCCGAGCTGTACGTCCCCTTCTCGTGGCTCGAACCGATCTGGCTCGAGGCGTTCGGACTGGCCGAGGAGGGTGAGGGTTGGAAGATGGTCGACGACGGCACCACCGAGCTCGGGGGCTCGCTGCCCGTCAACGCCTCCGGTGGCGTCCTCTCCAGCAATCCCATCGGGGCCTCGGGCCTGCTCCGGTTCGCCGAGGCGGCCAACCAGGTGCGGGGGGCGGCCGGCGAGCACCAGGTGGACGGGGCCAGGGTGGCCATCGGCATGGCCTACGGGGCCAACAACCAGTACTTCAGCACCTGGGCGGTCGGGAGCTCGCTGCACCCGTTCGGGTAGGCGCGCCGGCGGGTCGATGTCCGCCCCCCCGGACCAGGTCTCGGTCTGGTCGACGACCCGGGACCGGGCAGGGCGTCCCGGACACCGGCAGAGTCAGGATGCCTCCTCCCGAGGGACGAGGCATGTTCGTTCGCCGTCAATTCCTCGCTGGTGTCGCACTCCGGTCGAGGTAGGCGGCCAGTTCGTCGACGAGATCCCGGGTGTCGGCGCGAGCGCCATCGATGAAGCTCGACTTGCGGCGACGCAGAAAGGGGGATCCGAGCAGGTACATGCCGGGCGAGTCGGTGACGCCTCCGTCGTGGCGGATCATCCCCTTGCCGTCCAGGACGTCCACGTCGAGCCACGAGTAGTCCGGGTGGAAGCCCGTCGCCCAGATGACGGTCTCGATCTCCCCACTGCCGAGATCCAGTCCCAGGGGCGGGTCTGGATCGATCTCGGTCGGTGCAGGACGGCTGGGCGGCGGGGTCGAATGGTCCAGGCCGTTCTCCGTCGCCCAGGCGTCGACGGCAGTGAGCAACCGGCCGAGCTTGAGGTCCGCGAGCTCGCACTTGTTGCGCAACGAACCCGAGAACTGGGCGCGGCCTCCCTGTATGCCGGCGAGCCGACCGGTCATCTTCACGCCGATGCTCCTGAGCGCGTTCAGATCGAACGTCGCCCGATCGGGCGACCCGGCGAGCTGCATCGACGGTACCCGCCGGGCCCGGACGATGTCGTCGACCTCGTCGTACCGCTCGTCGAGGACGCCGGCCGCCTCCATCCACCAGTGGATGTCCCGGCCACGGTAGGTGCGCGGCCCTCGGACGTGCTCACCCACGGCCAGGGTGACATCGCGGCCCGATCGTCGGATCTCGGCTGCGAGCTGGACGCCGGTCGCGGACGCACCGACCACCAGCACGCCACCCTCGCCGAGCTGCTCCGCGCGTCGGTACTCCATCGGCGTCATCATGGTCACCGTCGCCGGGACGGCCGTGGCGCACGCGGGCACGTGCGGCACGTTGAACGCTCCGGCGGCGAGTACGACCGTCCGGCACCGCCATTCGCCGTGGTCGGTCATCACCCCGTATCCGCCATCGGTGTGGTGCACCGACGTGACCGTCGTGCCCGCCTCCACCGGCGCCGCGATCAGCTTCGCATAGTCGGAGATGAACTCGACGACCTCCGGCATGGTCATGAATCCGTCGGGATCGTCACCACCGTACGCATAGCCGGGCAGTCGGCACTGCCAGTTCGGCGTCAGCAGGCGCAGCGTGTCCCACCGCTCCTTCCGCCACGAATTGCCGACCTCACCCCGCTCGAGGACCACGTGGTCTATCGAGCGGTCCGACAGACGCCGACTCATCGCAAGTCCGCTCTGGCCGGCCCCGATGACGACGGTCGTGGTCCTCACTGATCCGCCCTTCCGTGGAGGAGCGTGCGACTAGCGAACCTGGACGCTCACATTCGTCGGGTTCGTGATGATGTCGTACATGGCGGAGCGCTTCTGCGACTGTGCGACCAGGGCCCTGATGTCGTCGGGCGACGCGTCGGCATCGATGTCGTAGGTCACCTGGATGTCGCTGAAGCCGTTTCGGACGTCGCTGTCCGCGCCGAGGACACCACGCATGTCCATCGCCCCTTCGATGGTCGCCGACACCTTGTGCAACTGGATCTCCCGGTTCTGCGCCACAGCCGCGATGCCCGCGGTCATACAGCTCGCGAGCGCCACCAGCGCGAGCTCGGGCGGGGTGACCCCGTTGTCCTGGGAAGCGAAGATCTCGGGGTGATCGGCGTCGAAGGAGTACCGGGTGCGGTGACTCTGCTCCTCGCCCAGACCGAAGAAGCCCTCGACAGTCGAGCGGCTGTGGGTGCCGTTCTGCCATTCACAGTTCGCCCGCCACCGGAACTGGGCCGCCTCGGGTGTGTCGCTCAACATCGCTCGGGCACCGAGCAGTGCCTCGACGTTGACGCCATTGTTGACCGGGGTATCGGTGGTGGTCATGACCAGCTCCTCGCTCGATAGTCCGCGGGTGCGCTCCCGCGGCACTCCGTCACCGCGTTCCGCAGGCGGACCGTCGAGCACGAGGGTCCCGGCGCCCGCCCCAGACCGTCTTGCACTGGCCAGAGTACCGCCGGTCCGGGGCCGTGGAAAGTGGATTTCGATCAGCTGCTGCGGGTGCCGGGACGAGCGGCAGGCTTGCGAGCGAGGTAGCCCACCACGGCGATCGGCGCCCGGAGCGGGAGCCCGTCACGCACGTACGCCCGGGCCGTCTCGACCGCCGTCTCGATGAACGCCGCTTCGCCCACGGCCTCGATGGCCTCGTAGGCCGGGCCGGTCGAGGCCAGGGCGCGTGCGTAGGCCTCCGGGTCTGCGAACTCGAACACGAACGGGACGTCGACGCGCTCGACGTCCGTGAAACCGGCGTCCTGCAGCACCACCTCGCCGGCGCCGGGTCGACCGAGCGCCACCATGGCCGCCTGGTTCTCGACCTTGGGCGTCGTCGCCAGGGCGAAGGGTGCCAAGGCCCACGCTCCGGGTGATGCCTTGATGTGGCCCCACACCGTGAGCCCGAAGCGGCCCCCCGGGACCAGGACGCGATGCGCCTCCGCCACGGCGCCGGGGGTGGTCGCCCAGATGCCACGGAAGCTCGTGACGACGTCGAACGTCTCGTCGTGCCAGGGCAGGTCCTGCATATCGCCGACCCGGAGATCAGCCGCCGGGCTACGGTCCCGGGCGACTGCGACGAGGCGGGGAGACGCATCGATCCCCGCGCACCGGGCGCCGCGCAGGCCGGCCAGCTCGACGGCCAGGCCGGCCCCACAGGCGACATCGAGCAGCCGGTCACCGACGTCCACGCCGAGCTTGTGGTGCAGGGCGACATACTCCCGGCAGTTGGTGGGTTCACACAGGGCCGCGAACTCCACCGCTCTCCGGCCCCAGCCTTCGTCGACTCCCCGCCACTGGTCCTCGATCAGACCCACGCGGCAACGATACGACCAGGTGCCGAGATACGTCCAGCAGTGGCGAGCCGGCAACGAGCCGTGGCCCGTCACGGGACCCGGTCCGCTCACTCGTGTGGCATGCCGATCTCGGTCGCGAGGCCACTGACGCTGTCGATCGGCATCTTGAGCGTCGCTGCGACCTCCTCGACCGGCATGCCGTCGACGAGCAGGACGGTCACCAGGGTCTTGCGCAACGCCCGTCGTGCCTCGAACACGTCGACGACCTCGACCTCGGAGCCGATCGCCGCGTCTGCCGGCGGCATCGTCCGGACGACGTCCTGGACCCGCATGCCCGACCGGTACTTCTCGAGGCTCTCCTGGATGACGCAGTCGTAGCTGAGCAGGTGCTGTCGGAGGACCCTGTTGGCCTCCAGGATCTTCAGCGCGGCCAGTTCGAGGTCGAGCTCGGCACCCAGGGACCCGTCGACGGGAGCGCATTCGAGCGCCGTCACCAACGCGGCGGCGTCATCGGTGATCACATGCTCCACGATCCTGCCCCTCTCGCATTCGGCGACGACATCCCGGCCTTCCGTTCCCGTGTCGTCGGTGTCAGATATCAGTCTCGGCAGCGCAAGGCGGGTTGTCGGTAGGGTCCAACGACCCGTTGTGAGATGGCCCGTGCCTGAGTCGGGACGACGGATCAGGGCCGGCGGGCCGGTGGGGCTCGGTCACGAGCCCTCGGAGCGGCGGATCCCCAGTCCGGCGTCGGGCGCGTTCGACCAGAGGTCGTCGACGGCGACGACCTCCCGGCCGGCACGGCGCAGCAGCGACGCACCCAGCACGGCGCGGTAGCCGGCCGCACAGTGCAGCCAGAGCGTCCCTTCGGGAAGAGGGGCCTCGGCGAGCCGATGGACCGGCACGTGCAGGGCACCTTCGAGGTGGCCGGCGTCCCACTCCTCGGTCCGCCGGACGTCGACGACCGTCACGTCGTCGGTCCATTCGGAGGCGAGCTCGTCGAAGGTCGCCAGGCGGAGGCGGTCCGATCGGTCCTCGGGGGCGGGAACGGACGTCCCGACCGGCAGGTCGAGACCGATATGGGCCAGCAGGTCCCGCGCCCGGGACAGCTGGGCATCGTCGTCGGCGATCACGGCGAACGGTTCCCCCCACGGCATGGTCCACCCGACGTAGGTGGCGAAGGGGCCGTCCAACCCTGCGTTCACCGTGCCCGGGACGTGCCCGGCGGCGAACGCCGCCCGGGGCCGCACGTCGATGACCCACATCCGAGTGGACAGCTCCCGGATGTCGTCCGCCGACAGGTCGTCGACGGGATCGCGGTAGGAGGCGGGCAGCACTCCTTCCCGATTGCGGGCGGCCATGTGCGCGAAGTAGCTCGGGTACTCGCCGAACCCGTCGAGCAACGTCTTCACGAACGTCTGGCAGTCGAGCCGGGCGGCGGGGTTGACGGTGCGCTCGGCTCCGATCGTCGACTCCGTGCCACTGCACGGGGTGGACGAGCAGAAGCTCCCGAAGCCGTGCGTCGGGTGGACGCCGGCGTCGGCGGGCAGGTTGTCGAGCATCCACCGCACCGAGGACCACTGGGCGGCGGCCAGGCTGGCGGCCAGCGCGGCACCGAGCAGGTCGGTCCGGCCGACCGTGCCGATGAGCAGCGATCCGCCGGTGAAGACGGTGCACTGATCCCCCTCGGACACGATGAAGCTCTGATGGAGCTGCGTATGGCCCGGGGTGTCCTTCACCGTCAGGACCATCGCTCCGATCGTGAACCGGTCGCCGTCGACGATGCCGCGGGCACCCCGGACGTGCTCGTCGGCGCTCACCGCGTAGACGGCGCCGGTCGCCCGGGCCAGTTCGGGGCCCCCGCTCACGTGGTCGTTGTGCAGGTGGGTGTCGACGACCAGATCGAGCTGCAGGCCCCGCGTCCGGATGATGTCCACCACCCGGGCCGACGGGCGGGGCGGGTCGATGGCGATCGCCCGCCTTCCGTCGGTGACCACGTACGCCTGGTTGCCCAGGTCGGAGGCGTCGATGGGGATGACTTCCATCAGGCCCCCACGCCGGCCGGGGTCCGCCACATCGCCCAGGCGAGGGCTGCGGCCTGGTCCCGGATCTCGGGGACGGCGGTGGCCTCCCAGTCGCGTCCCCGACGCAGGGGTCCGACCAGCCACAGCCTCCGCTCGGAGCCGGGGATGCTCCCGTCGTCGTCGGTGTCCAGTCCCAGGCTGAGGGGACCGGGTCGGACCACGCCGCCGTCGAGCAGCGTCCGGATCAGACGATGACCGGACCGACGAACGTCGACCGGCGGCCCGCTGCAGTTGACGACCGCCCCGAACCGGACCGAGCGGTCGGCCAGTCGGACGTCGATGCCGCCACGGGTCGTCCGCGCCGACCGGACGCCCCCGGCCGCGATGACCAGGTGGCCGGCGTCCTGCATGGCGGCGATGCGTGCGGCCACCGACGGTGCCATGCGATGGCGCAGCACCTCCCACCGGCGCTGGAGAAGGCGGAGCAGGCGACGGCGCTCCGCCTCGGTGAGGTCGGCCCACAGGGCGTTGACGTGGGGCCGCAGCGAGTCGACGACCTGGCGCCAGTCGCCCACCTCGGCGGCCGTCGTGCGCGCCCACTCGACCAGCGAACGTGCCGTGGGTGGGGCCGGTGGGACGATCGACAGCGGGCGGAAGGGTTCGTCCGGGTGGGCGGACGGGAGCAGTCCGTGCCGCGAGGTCGCGACGATCTGCCGGTGACCGGCCGCACCCAGGCCCAGGGCGACGTCCACCGCGGTGAGCCCCGTCCCGACCAGCAGGACCGGTTCGTCGGGACGGATGCCGTCGAGGGCGCCCGGGGCCCACGGATTCCCGATCCATCGCCGGCCGGAGCCGGCCAGCGGGACCGGCCACTGCTGGGGCGACGGACCCGGGGCGAGGATCACCCGGTCGCAGGTCACTACGGAGCCACCGTCCAGCACGATCTTCGCCCGATCGCCACCCGGCACGACGTCGACCGCCTGGGCCCGGATGTGGTCGACCGGCGCCAGCAACGAGCGGAGGTAGTCGCCGTACCAGGCCCGGGGGAGGAATGCCCGACCGTCGGTGTCGGACAGGCGACGGGCCCACTGCGCGAAGTGGTCGGGCTCCTCGGGGAAGGCGCTCATGCAGGACGCCCGGACGTTCAACAGGTGCCCGGGATCGGTGGTCCCGTAGGCGACGCCGCGCCCGAGTTCGGCGCGCGGCTCCACGACCACCACCCGTAGCGCGGCCGGTGACCCGTGGAGGAGGTGGATCGCCGCCAGGGTGCCGGACGCGCCGCCGCCGATGATGCCGACGGTTTCGGGGCCCGTGCTCATGGCGTCCAGCCTAAAACCCAGTCACCCTATAGGAAAAGCCACCAAAAGGAGATCAGAATACTCAGGTATCGCGCCCCGGCGCGGCCTCTCCCCAGGTCAGCCGGTCATCCAGGGTTCGGGTGGCGCCCACCGGCCCTTGCCAAATTCCGTCGGATTGCCACCGTCCGGGCATCCGGCGAGCGGAACGCGGGTGGTCAGCTCCGCCGGCGGCGCGCCCTGCCACCGGGGTTCGAGGTGTCGACCCGGCCGCGCCCGAAGGCGTCCATCCGTCCCCATCGCCCGGGGATGTCGAGCAGCTCGAGGCTGCCGATGCTGGCGGGGATGGCGGGGTCGACGATGAGGTGCTCCTCGTGGGGCTCGAGGCCGAGCATGGTGCGCAGCAACAGGAGCGGCGCGCCGGTGGACCAGGCCTGGGGTGAGCAGGCCGTCGGGTACTGCACCGGGTACCGCGTCATCGTACGCGGGTAGCCGCCGAAGGCCTCGGGCAGGCGCCCGTCGAAGAACGTGGCCGCGTCGAGTATCCCCTCGGCGATGCGCGCCGCCTCGTCCTTGTACCCGTACCGGCGGAGGCCCCAGGCGATGAAGGAGTTGTCGAAGGGCCAGATGGTCCCGACGTGGTAGCCGATGGGATTGAACCTCCTCTCCCCCTCCGCCAGCGTGCGCACCCCCCACCCGGAGAAGAGACGGGGGCCCATCAGGTTCTCCACCACCCGCTTGGCCTTGGACTTGTCGACGATGCCGCTCCAGAGCAGATGCCCGTTGTTGGAGGTCAGCGTGTCGACCTGGCGCCCGTCCATGTCGATGGCGATGGCGAAGTACCCGCCGTCCGCCACCCAGAAGTCCCGGTTGAACCGACGCTTGAGGTCGGCCGCCTCGGCCTCGAGCTGCACGGCGAATGCCTCGTCGTGCCACACCTTGCGGGCCAGCCGGGCTCCGCGCACCTTCGCGTCGTAGGCATAGCCCTGCAGCTCGCACGTGGCACGGGGGAATCCGGGCAGTGTTCCATCCTTGTGGGAGATCGAGTCCCACGAGTCCTTCCAGCACTGGTTCTCGAGCCCGGTCTCCTCGTTGCGGCGCTGATAGGCGATGTACCCGTTCCCCTGCAGGTTGGCGTACTCGTCGATCCAGCGCAGCGCCGCCCGGGCCTGGTACTCGAGCTCCCGGACGAGCTTGGTATCGCCCGTCCACCGCTCGTACTCGTCGAGCAGCACGACGTAGAGCGGGGTGGCGTCTGCACAGCCGTAGTACGGCGAGTGGGGGCGCTCCTCGAACGCCGTCATCTCGCCGAAGCGCATCTCGTGGAGGATCCGGCCGGGGTCCTCGTCGCGGAAATCGTCGACCCGTGTGCCCTGTCGCTCGCCGAGGATGCGCAGTGTCGTGGCCGCCAGCTCGGAGGTGAAGGCGAGCGACTGCAGGCTGGTGAGGATGCTGTCCCGCCCGAACACGGTCATGAACCAGGGCAGTCCGGCGGCCGGCAGCGAGTGCTTCGCCATGGTGCGGGGCGAGAAACGCAATGCGGCCAGGTCGACCAGGCTCCGGGAGTAGGTCGTCCGCAGGTTGTCGTCGTCGCACTCGAGCCTCGGCGCCTGTCCGATCCACTTTTCGAGGCCACGGGCCATGTTGTGGGCCGAACCGACGCTGCGGACGGTGCCGGGCTTGTCGCCCAGCTGCCCGCTCGGCACCACGGTGCCGACCTCCAGCACCGTCTCCCAGCTCCCGTGGGGGTCGATGGTCACCTCGAAGGTGAGCCCCGCGGTGTCCACCTTGGCCGGCGCCGAGGACGTGATCCGCGTCTCGCGCAGGTAGGTCGCACGCGAATAGGCCAGGACCAGGGCGCCCCTGTCGACGCTCGACCGGTACTCGCCCTTCTTGGCCAGGGCGTCCTTGACCTCGAAGAGGTCGGCGAAGTCGCTGGCCGCCTCGATCCGGACGGTCAGGGTGACCGGCTCGAGCTTGTGGTTCAGGATCTGGATGGACTCCCGGAACCCGGCACCGACGCTGCGCTCGCGGACCACCGAGAGGTCGGCGTCCACGTAGACGGTCCCGGTGCCGGGCACCAGGAAGAAGCGGGTGAGGAAGTACTGCAGGTCGTCGGTGGACAGGGCGTTCAACCGCTCGCCGTCGAGCGTGAGCACCCAGGTCGACAGGAACCGGGTGTCGAAGGAGAACAGACCGGTGGGATCGGTGAGCGACGCCTCGATGTCCCCGTTGCGGTCGCTCACCACGAAGGTGTTGCCCTCGAGGATCTGCACCAGTTCGCTCATCGCCTGCTCCTGTCGGTCACGATCCGACCCTCGATGGGATCACGGCGCCCCGTCGACGACGGCGGGCCGGGGAACATCCTCTGGAACACCATCATGAGGTGCAGGTCGCCCTCCACGTCGATGGCCCCCCGCAGCTGGGCGGCGATGGCGTTCTCCGTGCCCCGGGAGACCTCGTCGAAGAGGTCCTGGTCCAAGCGCATCACGGTGTCCGCGTGGCCACCCCGACGGGACACCGTGACGTCGCCGTCGGACACCGTCACGTACCAGCGCTCGAGCTTGGGGCCGCCGGTGAGGTCGAAGCGCAAGGTGCCCGACTCCCCGCTGAGCAGTGGCTGGTACCCCTCGGCCTCCATCGCGGCGAAGAACGAGCCGGCCGCCGACGGCGCGCCTTTGGTCGTCGTACGGCGACTCGGGGTCGACTTAGCCATCGAGTTCCTCCCGCGGATTCGTCGGGCCGGCGGGCCGCGCCGGTGCGGGTCGGGTCACAGCCCGGGGCTGCTCTGCATGATGCCGCCGTCGGCGAACACCGTCGTCGCCGTCAGGTAGCTCGCACCGGGGCCGGCCAGGAACGCGACCACACTGCCGATCTCCTCGGGCTTCGCCATCCGTCCGATGGGGATGGCCTCGTCGAGCTTCTTCAGCGCGGCCGGGTCGTCCATCGTCGAGGTGTTGATCGGAGTCTCCACCGCCCCCGGCCCGACCCCGACGACGAGGACGCCGTGGGGGGCGAGCTCGACTCCGGCAGTCCGGGTGAGCATGCGCATGCCGCCCTTGGACAGGCAGTATGCGGTGTTGCCGGGCATCGGCCAGTCCTCGTGCACCGACGTCACGTTGATGATCCGACCACCGTCACCCTGGGCGATCATCTGCCTGGCTGCGAGCTGGGTTCCGAAGAACGCACTCTTCAGGTTGACGTCGAGCACCTTCTCGTACTGGGCCTCGGTGGTGTCGAGGATCGACGTGCGCGTCTCGATCCCGGCGTTGTTCACCATGATGTCGAGCCGGCCGAACGTCGAGACGGCCGCGGCCACCAGGGTCTGGAGGTCGGCGATGCTGCTCACGTCGGCTTTGACCGCGGTCACCTTGTCGCCGAGATCCCGGAGTCGCTGCTCCAGGGCTTCGGTGGCGTCCGGATCGGCGACGTAGTCGATGACGATGGACGCCCCCTCCGCGGCCAGGGCCAGCACGATCGCCATGCCGATGCCGGTGTTGCCTCCGGTGACGATGGCCACCTTCCCTTGGAGTGACACCGTGCCGCCCACCTCCGCTCTGCTGTGCCGCCCCGTCGCACAGTCCGGGCTCTCGGCGCTCATCCTACGCTCACGCGTCGAATCCCGCGCCGCGTCGATTGCGGAGTTCTCCCACGGACTTCCTCCGGCAGGAGTTCCCGCTCATTTCCCGATCTACGGCAGCCGACTCCGGGGTCATTGCCGATGTGCCGGCGCGATGGGTGAACCGACGGGCCCGCGCTCAGCCGGGGTGCGACGACGCCATGAGGTCCGCCAGGTCCTCCGGCTCCAGCATGGAGGGCGGTACGTCGGGTCCCCACGCGTACAGGCTCCGGAGTGTCGGCTCCCAGGTGCCCGGGACCCAGATCTGGTCGTCGGTGATGGTGTCCATGTCGGAGTAGTACTCCGAGAAGTTCCCTGCCGGATCCCGTAGGTACCAGAAGAAGTTCGAGCCGATGTAGTGCCGTCCGAGGCCCCAGACGTGACGCTCGGGGTGTCCCTCCAGCATCTTCGTCGCCCCACGTCCGACCTCGTCCACGTCGTCCACCTGCCAGGACGTGTGGTGCAGGAACGCGACGGGGGCCGGTTGGATCAGCAGGTTGTGGTGGTCGGACGAGCACCGCAGGAACGCGGCGGTGTCGCGGACCACGTCCGTGATCCGGAACCCGATCCCGTCGGTGAAGAACCGCTGGGTGGCCGGTGCATCGGGGGTGCCGACCACCACATGCCCCAGCTTGCGGGGTCGGACCGGGCCCTCCCGGTCGATGGCCGGAGCACGGTGGTTCTCCCGCTCGGACAGGCTCGACCCCCGGTCCGGTCCCCGGGTCGACGTACCCCCGGGGACCCGGGGCAGGACCCGGACCACGGTGTCGACGCCGCTGTGGACCTCGTTGGCACGCACACCGTCGCCGTCGCGCCGGTACGCGATCCCGAGTCCGTCCAGACTCGCGGCGACGCGGTCCACGTCGTCGGGATCGTCGGCGCCGATGCAGACCCCGATCAACCGTCGGGTCGGGCTGTCGACGATGCGAAGCTGCTCGCCGCCGTCCCCGGTGGAGAACCGGGTGCCGTCGCGGGTCAGGCCGAACTCGGCGTAGTACCGGCAGGTCTCCTCGACGTTGGGGACACCGATGGTGATCGATGCGAGGCGGTGCAGTGCCACGTCAGGCTCCTTGGGTGACGGACCGGTAGGCCCCGGGTTCGGACGTCACCGGACATCCGTGCCGTCGACCCGGCACCGATTCGTCAACGTTCCGATCCCCTCGATGGAGGTGGTGATCACGTCGCCCTCGCGCAGGAATTGCTGGCGTGCGGCGCCGACACCGTCCGGGGTTCCCGTGAAGATGAGGTCACCGGGCGCGAGGGTCAGGATGCCGGACAGGTAGCTCACCAGGGTCGGCACGTCGAAGATCAGGCTGGAGGTGCGATCCTCCTGCCGGACCTCACCGTTGACCTCGCAGCGGATGGCCAGGTCGTCCGGGTCGGCGAACGAGTCGACGGAAGCCACCACCGGCCCCGTGGGACCGTACGTGTCGCGGGACTTGCCCAGGTCGAAATGGGGTGGTTCGGCGGCGAACTGGAGACTCCGGTCGGAGATGTCCTGACCGGCCGTCAGCCCACCGATGTGGTCCCACGCGTCGGCGCGCCCGATGTGCCGGCCCCCTCGTCCGATGACCACGACGAGCTCTGCCTCGTAGTCGTCGGTGGTACCGCCCAGGACGACGTCGTCCGTGGGTCCGACCAGGCAGCTCGGGAACTTCGTGAAGACGAGAGGACTGTCCGGCAGCTTCATGTTCGACTCGTCGGCGTGGGCCCGGTAGTTGAGGCCGACGGCGAAGACGCTTCGGGGTGCCGGGATGGGCGGCCTGACGTCGGCATCGGCCAGCGAACCGTCGGCCTCGGCGGTCTCGAGGCGGCCGGCCGCCCGATGCAGCTCGTCGGGCTCGAGCCAGGCCGCCATGGGATCGACGGGCACCGCACCACGGCTGACCTCCGATGCGTCGTACCACCGTCCGTCGGTATCGACCAGGGCGGAACGGCCTCCCACGTTGGCGAAGCGGTAGGTCATGCCTCCTCCGGTCGGTCCGGCGCGTCCCAGGGCATCGACGCCGACACCCAGTGGGTCAGCCGCTCCTCCTGGTCGTTGCGGTGCAGGTGGCGTGGCGGCGTGACGAACGTCGCATAGGGACGGCAGCGCAGCAGCACCCGACCCTCCTCCTCCCCCATCGACTTGACCACCGGGCGCAGTTCCGGATCCAGCGGCTCACCGGACATGCGCTCCGCCACCGCCATCATCACGTCCACCAGGGCCTCGGCGTCGTCGTCGACCACGGCGTCGCAGTACACCTGCAGGTACGCGAAGGGCCACGTCTCGTCCAGCACACAGAGGCTGACCTTGCCACTCCTCGCCACGGCCTTGGCCTTGGCCCGTTCGGCCATCGTGGACACGTACAGGTCGCCGCTTTCCGACGGGACGTAGTACACGACGGACATGGCCGGACCGTCCGACTGCCGCCCGTACCCGAAGACACAGGTCCGGTGGGTGTTCACGAACAGGCGCCGCTCGGACGGCACCATGTCCCGATCGGTCGGCGCCTGGAACGGACTCTTCGACATCGGCAGCAGTCCGACGGGCGATCGGCCCTGGAGTGGGCCCGTGTCCTCCTGGTTCGTCGTCATCAACGTCTCCTCCATCTGTTCGAATGCCGCGGACACGTCCGGCGGGCAGCCCGTGCCACGTCACCCGGCCGCACCGGGCAACCGCCCGTCGTCGGGCCGAGGGGAGAGCACGGCGGACCTGTCGTCTATTATCTACTCATAATAGTACTACACTCGAGACGTGGTACCCCGCAACTCTCCGACTTCGACACGTGCCCGCGTGCGGCGGGACCGGTCGGACATTCGCGAGGCGCTGCTCCGATCGGCACTGGTCGAGTTCGGGGCCAAGGGATACGACGGGGCCTCCACCAGGGCGATCGCCGAGCGCGTCGACGCCCACCAGCCGCAGATCAACTACCACTTCGAGTCGAAGGCGGTGCTGTGGACCACTGCGGTGGACTATCTCTTCGGACTGTTCGCCGAGGCGATGGAGGGCGTGGAGCTCGGTGACCTGGAAGGGACCGACGATCTGCAGGTGGCCGACGCACTCGCGGACGGGATCCGCCGATTCGTGAGGTTCGCAGCCGCCCACCCCGAGCTCAACCAGATCATGGTGCACGAGGGAACGGCGGCCAGTGATCGCCTCACGTGGATGACGGAGACACACGTGAGGCCGTTCTTCGACGCCCTCGAGCCCGGTTGGACGAGACTGGTCGCCTCCGGGATCGCCACCCCGATCGACCACGGGATCCTCTACTACATCCTGGTCGGCGCGGCGTCGCTGCCCTACGTGAATGCGTCCGAGGTCCGGCTGCTCACGGGACGGGACCCGGGCGACGAGCGGTGGATCGACGCGCATGCGGAGGCGTTGGTCGCAATCCTCCTCCCCGGCCGGTCCCGGGGTCCTATGGGGCAGCGGACGGTGGCCGGTTGATCGACGAGCGCAATGTTCGCCAAGTCACGGTACTCACGGTGTCACCGTGGCCCACGGACCGGGGGGGGGTCGGGTGCACCCTCAACCGTTCGCAGGGCCGTCGCCGAGTTGGCGGCACGTGCGAACCATTGGAGGCGGATTCGTGAGGCTGATCAACTCCTGGGACCGCTGACTCGGAGTGAGTCGCCCACTCGCCTCGTTGACCTCGAAGTTCTCTTCCTCGGATTCCCATGCGGCAAGTTCAGAGTGCAACTTCTGGACTGGAGACACCTTGATAGCGGCTGTCCGTGGCCAGATTTCAGTCCCCGCTTGTGGCCACGAGAAGTCCCCACCCCTCGGAGCGGATGTTCAGTTCTTGGCCAGCGTAGATCGACCTCCCTTCTGACGCGCTTCCTTCATCCGGAATGACTCCCCGTCGGTGACCACGATCACGCTGTGATGCAGCAGTCGGTCGAGCAGGCTGACGGCGGTGGTGTGCTCGGGGAGGAACTTGCCCCACTCCTCGAACGGCCAGTGGGAGCCGATGCCCAGCGACCGGCGTTCGTAGGCAGCGGCCACCAGCCGGAAGAACAGCTCGGCGCCGGTCGAGTCCATCGGGGCGAATCCGATTTCGTCGATGAGGATCAAGTCGGCCTTCAGGATCTGGGCGATCACCTTGCCCACCGAGTTGTCGGCGAGCGCCCGGTAGAGGGTCTCGACCAGCTCGGTGGCAGTGAAGTAGCGGACGCGCTTCCCCTCCACGACAGCTTGGTGGCCGAGGGCGACCAACAGGTGGCTCTTGCCGGTCCCCGCCGGCCCGACCAGACAGAGGTTCTCTGTGGCCCGGATCCACTCGAGCCCCGCCAGGTAGTCGAACGTCGGACGGGGCACCGAGGAAGCGGCCACGTCGAACTCCTCGAGCGTCTTGGTCACCGGGAACGCCGCCACCTTCATGCGGGCCCGGGCGTTGGAGAGATCGCGGGAGGTGATCTCGGCTTCGACGAACACCCGGAGCAGCTCCTCGGGCTTCCACCGCTGGGTCTTGGCCGTGACCAACAGTTCAGGCGCCAGAGTGCGCATGGCCGAGAGCCGCAGGCGGCGCAGACCGGCCTCGATGTCGGCGGCCAGCGGTGGTGGCGTTGTGGTCATGACTGACCCCCGATGGCGTAGTCCGCCAGCGAGCGCACCGGCACGCTCGGCAGCTCGACGATGAGGGCTTCACCGGGTCGGGTGGGACGGGGCACACCGGCACCGGAGTGGAGGATGGAGACCACATCGGCCGACCGGAATCGGCCGAAGGCGACCGCCCGCTCGAGTGCGGCGAGCACCGGTTCCCTCCCGTGGATGGCCTCGAGTCGAGAGAGCTCGTCGATGTCACGGGCAAGCCCGGTCATACCTTGGGCAGCCGCTCCCTTGATGAAGGCGTCAGCCACCGGGCCGAGGGCGCAGAAGGTCCTCTCGGCCGTGCTCTTGGGTCGGACGGCACGCTGGGGTGCGGGTCGCGCACCGCCGTAGTGGTCGTCGTCGATAGAGGTCTCACCAGGGGAAACGACCAGATGTTCCGCGACGATCTCGCCGAGGAACACCACCTGGATCACCCCGTCTTTGACCCGGAGACTGACCTCGCGCCCGATGTGGTCGTTCGGCACCGAGTAGCGGGCCGAGCCGAACCGGACACAGCTCAACTTGTCCACCTTGCGGGTGACGATCTTGCCGATCTGGGCTCGCAGCGACGGCAGGTCCCTGAACAGCTCGGCCTCGGTGACCAGACGCTCGGCGGGGACGGCCATGATCTCGGTGTGGACGGCGGCGTTCACCTCTGCACACCAGGCCCGCCCCTTGGCGTTGGCGGTGGCCAGATCGGCAACCGACAGTGCTTCGGGGATCATCAGGTCGGACTTCACGTAGCCGACCAGGTTCTCGACCAGCCCCTTGGACTCGGGGTCGGCACCCTCGCAGAAGTCGGGCCGGAACCCGTAGTGGGTGGCGAAGCGCACGTAGGCCGGCGTCGGGATCACCAACCCGGCGACCGTGCCGCCTTTCAGGCAGCCCATCCGGTCGGTGAGCGCGTTCTTGGGCACGCCGCCGATGGCTTCGAAGCACTCGGCCAGCGCTCCCATGGTGGCCTCGGCCCCCAGGTTGTCGGTGAACCAGACGAAGCGGAACCGGCTCCAGGCGACCACCGCGCAGAAGACGAACAGCGGCCCGATCTCCCCCCAGTCGAAGACCACCGTGTCACCCGGGGCCCACACCCCGGGCCGTCGCCCGCGGTGGTTCGTCGACTTCCAGTTTGCCTTCGCCTCGGCCACCAGCCGGCGGAAGTTGCGGGCTGAGCCTTTGTAGCCGGCGGCCACCGCCACCGGCAGCAGTCGCTTGGCCGTGATCCGGCCCTTGGTGCGCGCAACCGTCTCGGCGACGACGGTGGCCACCCCGTCGTAGTTATGGCGGACCTCGCCCGGGGCGGACCCCGTCTCGGCCTTCAGGGCTGCTTCGACCGAACGCTTCACGGTCTTCGGCGTGGTTCCGCAGATCTCGGCTGCGGCTCGGTAGGAGCCGACCTCTCGGTAGGCGGCATGCATGTCCATGTGTTCCCTCACTGATTTCATAGAGCTGTCCCTTGGTCCGGTGCGGATGTTGGCTGCAACCGCAACCGTCACCGGCCAAGGGACGACTCAGGTGGATACGTCAGTGAGGGGTGGGGACTTCTCGTGGCCACAGGCGGGGACTTTCGTGGCCACCAGTGGGGACCTCAGATGGCCATAACCGGGGACTTTCTCGTGGCCACGGACAAGCGGCATTCAGTTGCTTCTCCAGCCCTGAGTTCGGGTTCCACTCGAAGAAGTACACAGAGCCGTGTTGAGGGGCAGTGGTATTCACCACCCGACAGAAGAGCGCCGAATCCTTCGCGGCAGGCGACCCCGGACCGCTTGCGGCCGAACTGCCGCAGCCTGCGAGCAGTGGCGCCAGCAAGAAGATTGCCAAGCGCCGACTCACACGGCCACCGTAGCTTGCCTTGACTGGCCCCCTGCCCCCTGTCATCGAAGTGCCGGAGTGCGCGGACCCGTCGGGGATAGGCGACACCGGAGATTCCCCGCCCTGGGGACGCCACCCCGCCCATGGCCCCCCTTCACAACTGCCCTACCCAGGCTTAACGTGGACAGGAGGGGTAACGAGAAAAGGAGGGGCCACCCAACAAGGAGGTCGATATGGCAGTGCCACGACAGTACGAGCAGTCAGTCGTCGTCCCTCTGCCGACGG
Source organism: uncultured Acidimicrobiaceae bacterium (assembly GCA_963830165.1). GTDB lineage: Bacteria > Actinomycetota > Acidimicrobiia > Acidimicrobiales > RAAP-2 > Bog-756. The sequence continues at coordinate 357,677 of CAWHKZ010000011.1, read as the reverse complement.
ATGCAGAAATCCGTGCCATCGTTGGCGAATCGTACGATCCCGACCAGGCCCTCAACGTCATCAAAATGATGGCCGGGACCGAGGACATGTATCCCGCACTGGTCGGGATGGTGAATGCCATCTTTGCTACCCCGACTATCGACGACAAGCACCGCGAGATCATCATTCTCAGAGCCGCGGCCTTCCACGCCGTGCCGTACGAGTGGCAGGCAAACGAGCAAATGGCCCGAAATGCCGGACTGACATCGCAGGAGATCCAAGCTGTGGCCGCGGATGGGCCTGTCGAAGGGATCGACCGCCAATACGTCCTCATCTGCACCGCGACGGACGAACTATTGGGTACTGGGACCCTCACCGACGAGACGCTGACAGATCTGGTCGACACGTTCGGTGCTACCGCAACCAGAAAGTATGTGGCGACAATCGCGTGGTTTAGCCTATTGAGCCTGTTCCTCAACGGGCTCCGGGTGCCACTCGAAATCGTTGACAAGATTGGCGATCGCACCAGCCCGTTGCCCAGATCCACCGAATCTGCCTAGATTCCGAAGCCACGGCACCTGACTGGTGCCCCACTGGTGCCGGTCATGGGCGGGCAACGCTCGCGAGCGCGAGCTCGCCGAGTCGTCACGCCCTCATATCCGAGGTGCCCGCATTCCCCAGATCCAACGCCAGGGGCGGCCCGGTGGCGGCACGCACGTCCTCCACGGTGACCCCGGGCGCGGTCTCGCGGAGGACGAGTCCCCCCGATTCGACATCGATCACGGCGAGGTCGGTGATGATGCGCTGGATGCACCGTCGCCCGGTCAGGGGCAGCGAGCACTCGTCGACGATCTTGCTGGAACCGTCCCTGGCGGTGTGCTCCATCATGGCGATGACGCGCTTGGCCCCGTGGACGAGGTCCATGGCACCCCCCATCCCCTTGACCATCTTCCCGGGGATCATCCAGTTGGCCAGGTCGCCGCAGGCCGAGACCTGCATCGCACCCAGCACGGCGACGTCCACGTGCCCACCCCGGATCATGGCGAAGGACGTGGCGGAGTCGAAGTAGGAGGCGCCGGGGCGGACCGTCACGGTCTCCTTGCCGGCATTGATCAGGTCCGGGTCGACCTCGTCCTCGGTCGGATACGGTCCGACCCCCAGCACCCCGTTCTCGGACTGGAGGACCACGTGGACGCCCTCCGGCACGTGGTTCGGGACGAGCGTCGGGAGCCCGATGCCCAGATTGACGTACTGGCCGTCCGAGAGCTCCCGGGCCACACGGGCAGCCAACTCCTCACGGGTCAGCGCCATCAGGCACCCCCTCCCGGCCGCACGCCCTCGAACAGGACCCGCTTCTCGATCCGCTTGTCGACATCGGGGGCGCGGACGACGCGCTGCACGAACACGCCGGGGGTGTGGACGGCGCCCGGGTCGAGCTCGCCGGGGTCGACGAGCTCCTCGACCTGGGCGATCGTGATCCGGCCCGCCGCGGCACACAGGGGATTGAAGTTCATCGCACTCTTCTCGTAGACGAGGTTGCCGTGACGGTCGCCGATCCGGGCATGCACGAGGGCGAAGTCGGTGCGGATCGCCCGCTCCAGCACGTAGGGCACGTCGTCGAAGACGCGGACCTCCTTCGGTGGCGAGGACACGGCGACCCCACCCGTTCCGTCGTAGCGCCACGGCAGCCCACCGTCCGCGACCGGGGTGCCGACACCGGCGGGCGTGTAGAACGCCGGGATGCCGGCACCTCCGGCCCGCAGCCGTTCGGCCAGGGTTCCCTGCGGGTTGAGCTCGAGTTCCAGCTCCCCCGACAGGAACTGCCGCTCGAACTCCTTGTTCTCCCCCACGTAGGACGAGATCGTCCGCCGTATCCGGCCCGCGGCGAGCAGCGACCCGAGTCCCCACCCGTCGACGCCGCAGTTGTTGCTGACGGTCTCCAGGTCGGCGACGCCGGCCTCGAGGATGGCGTCGATCAGGGCACTGGGGATCCCGCACAGACCGAAGCCGCCGACGGCGAGCGATGCGCCGTCGGGTATGTCGCGCACGGCCTCGCGGGCGCTGTCCACCACCTTGTCCATCGGCCTCCCGGTTCCCTCCTGATCCGGGTGCCGCCCCGACGGCCCGGTCATCGGTCACCACGTGGTGACATCGTCGGCCGGGGGAGGTCGGCTGTCAGGCGGACCGACGACGGCCGCCTCGTGCCTCCGGCGCCGGGCATCGCCCCCGACCGGCTCCCGGGGGCCCCGACCGCCGCAACACCTGTGGACGCTGGTTGACTGGGTGCCGCGCCCACGGCCCCACGGGCCGGCAGGCGCCGTCGGAGCCGTTCAGTTGCCGGTCCAGGAGCACGGACATCCGCCCGAAAAGATGGTTGCGAGATCATCCGCAGTGGTCGGACTCGTTGCATAGGGCGACAGAACTCCCAGGTAGACGGGTATATCGACGTCGACGATGCGTGGAAACACAGAGTTCACACGCGTTCGTTGACGCAAACTAGCTTGCATGCTACCTTCCCCCGCAACTCAATTTGCCACACGGGCAGGCGGTGCACTCCGTCCCGGCGCTCCACGGCACACGTTGGGCCAGACGAACGTCGGCAAATCACGCGAGTCCAGAAGGAGCCTGCCCCATGGCATTCGAAATCGACGAGGAGCGCAGTTCACAGACCCCGCTCCCATCGGACACCCAGCTCCCTTCGGAGACCCTCCGGAGCCTCAGCACGACGGCCGAAGAGGAGAAGACGCTCGAGCGATTCGGGTACAAGCAGGAGCTGAGCAGGACCATGGGCGCCTTCAGTGCCTTCGCCCTGTCGTTCTCCGGGATCGGCATCACCGCCGCCGTCTTCGCCACCATCGGGTTCGTGTGGACCCAGGGAGGCCCGGCGGGGATCTGGACGTGGCCCATCGCCAGCGTGTTCTTCCTCCTCCTCGGCTTCGTCTTCGGCGAGATCTCCACCAAGGTCCCGCTCGCCGGTGTCTCCTACCAGTGGGTCTCCCGCCTGAGGTCGGCCCATCACGGCTTCGTGGTCGGCATGTTCGCGTACATCGCCTTCCAGGTCGGCGTGGTCAGCACCGACCTGGTGTTCGCCCAGTTCCTCCTGCCCACCCTCGGGATCGCCTCGACGCAGTCCAACCAGGTGATCGTGGCCGTCGTCGCCTTCGTCGTCCAGGGCGGACTGCTCATCGGCGGCCTGCGCATCGCCACCAAGGTCAACAACATCGCGGTGGTCACCGAGATCTGCGCGGGGTTCGTCACCGGTCTCGCCCTGCTCATCTGGGCACTCGCCACCCACCACCACAGCTTCAGCTACTCGTTCAACACCGGCGGCGTGGCCAAGAGTGGCTCCTCCTACTTCCTCCCCTTCATCATCTCGTTCCTCCTGCCGATCTTCACCTTCAGCGCCTGGGAGGCGCCCGCCGACCTGGCGGAGGAGACGGTGGCCGGAACCTCGACGACCCCGTGGGCGATGATCCGCGCGATCATCCTCACCGCGGTGATCGGCTTCGTCATGCTCCTCGGGTTCACCCTGGCCATGCCCGCACTCAAGGAGACGCTGGCCTCGTCGGACCCGGGTGCGCTGATCGTCCAGAACGCCTTCGGGTCCACCATCTCGAAGCTGTTCCTCGTCGTGGTGGACATCAGCATCTTCGCCACCGGGTTGGCCATCCTGGCCATGGCGGCCCGCATCCTGTTCTCGATGGCCCGGGACAACGTCGTTCCCGGCTCGAAGCACCTCGCCCGGGTGAGCGGCTCGCGGCACTCGCCGATCTACGCCACGCTGGCGGTCACCGTCGCCGCCGTCGTCGTCACCCTGATCGCCCAGAAGCTCACGTACGTGTCGCAGGTGGCCGCGGTGTTCTACGCCCTCGTGTACCTGCTGGTCACCGCCTCCTACCTGACGGCGCGGAACAAGTTCCCGAGCCCCAAGGGCGCATTCAGCATGGGCCGCTGGGGCACTCCCGTGATGGTGACCGTGCTGGCGTTCCTGCTCTTCGCCGTGGGCAGCCTGACCCTTCCGTCGATCAACCACAAGGTCGCCGAGACGGCCCTGGTCTTCCTGGGGCTCGTCGTGGTCGTCTGGCTGGCGTCGATCCGGAGGATCAACCGGACCGAGGCCCAGCGCGCCGACCATTCGGCCGGCGACGTCGGCACCGCACCCCGATGAGGGGCGTGGCGCGCGACGGGGCGGTCCCCCGGATCGCATCCTGATGTTCTCGCTCGCCGGCAAGGTCGCAGTCATCACGGGTGGCGCCTCGGGCATCGGGGCCGCCACGGCCAGGGTGTTCGCCCGGCAGGGTGCGCACGTCTCCATCGGGTGGTACCCCGGGGATCCCCACGACGTGGCGCCCGTCGCCGACGACGTCCGGTCCAACGACGTCGGTTGCCTGGTCCGGGAGCTCGACGTCCGCGACCCCGGGGCGATCGACGCACTCGTGGCCGACACGGCCGAGATCTTCGGATCGGTGGACATCGCCGTCGCCAACGCGGGCGTGGCCCGGCGGACACCGTTTCCGGACGTCACCGACGAGGAGTGGCACGACCTGCTCGACATCAATCTCGGCGGTGCGTGGCGCCTCTTTCGGCGGGTCGTGCCGATCATGCAGTCCCAGTGGTCCGGCCGCCTGCTGGCGTCGTCGTCCGTGTGCGGCACCGTGCAGGCCTGGAGTGACCACGCCCACTACGCGAGCTCGAAGGCGGCGCTGGCCGGCCTCGTCCAGACCCTGGCGGTGGAGCTCGGACCGTCGGGGATCACGGCCAACGCGGTGGCTCCGGGGACGATCGTGACGCCCCAGGCGCTCGATCCGGTCAACTCACTCGGCCGGGAGGGCATCGAACGGGAGGCGGCACTGGTCCCCACCCGACGTGCGGGCCTCCCCGAGGACGTGGGCGCCGCCTTCGCCTACCTCGCCAGCGACGAGGCGTCCTTCGTCAACGGGCAGGTGCTGGTCGTCGACGGCGGGATGTGGCTGGCCGGGGCCCTCGAATGACCGGGCGGAGGGAGCATCAGGTCGGGCTCTCGGGTTGGATGTAGGTCCCGAACTCGTCGTGCAGCTCCTCCTCGATCATCAGGGCCGACCGCACGCTGGCCCCGAGCGTGGACGCCACGTCCGTGGCCAGCGCCTGGACGATGGCGGTGAAGGCGGTCATCGATCGGAGGACGGCGACGCCGGACGTGTCGATGTAGAAGCAGTGCGTCGCGTACCTCGCCAGGGGCGATGCCTCGTTGTCGGTGAGGGCGATGGTCGTGGCGCCGTGGTCGTGGGCCCATCGGAACGCACGCACCGACTCCGCCGTGTACCGGTGGATGGCGATTCCCACGAAGGCGTCCCCGGGCCTCAGGAGGGAGAGGTCCTCGGGCAGGGTGCCCGAGGCGATGTCCAGGGTGCGCACCCCCGGTCGCACCAGGCGCAGCAGGTATCCGAGCAGGAACGAGATCGGGTAGCACTTGCGCAGTCCGAACGTGAAGACCGTGGGCGCATTGGCCAGCTCCTCGACCACCAGCTTCCAGGACTCGTGGTCGATCCGCGCGAAGGTGCGGGCGATGTTCGCCTGGTCGAAGCTCACCGCCTGCTGCAGCGGCCCGTTCTCGCGGTCCGACAGCTCCTCGAGGTTGTCGAACCGGCGCAGCAGCTGGGCACGTTCCTTGAGCCTCGCCCGGCAGATCTGGGTGAGGGCCGGATAGCCGGCCAGTCCGAGGCTGGACGAGAACCGCACGATCGTGGACTCGTGCACCCCGGCGACCAACGCCAGGTCGGTGATCGTCATGAACGCCACGCCCTCGGGATCGGCCAGCACGCGCTCGGCCACACGCACATTCGAGGGCGTGAGATCGCCCCAGCGGGCCCGGAGTACGGTGACCAACTCGTCGAACGTCTCCGGGGCCGACCCGACCTGCTCATCCTTCACGTGGTTCCCCTTGGGTGCCGGTCCCGCCGGGAACGGTCGGAGCACGTTCGGTGCGGTCGTCGACCGGATTCCGGTGGGTGGGTTGCATTGGTCTACGTCGCTCCAGGTGCCTTACCTAGAGCATTGTGTCACCACCGTTGGGCGAGAGTGTCTGACCGACGTAGTACGAGCCGTCGTCCGAGGCCAGCAGCAGCGCGGTGGGCGTGACCTCCGACACCTCGCCGAAGCGGCCGATGGGCAGCTCGGCCAGCTTGTTCGCACGCCATTCGGGGGTGTCACGGGCGAGGAGCGGCGTCATGATGGGTCCGGGCGCGATGGCGTTCACCAGCACCCCTCGCGTCGCGACCTCCCGCGCCAGTGACTTCGTGAACGCGATGACGCCGCCCTTGCTGGCCGCGTAGTGGGCGACCTCGACGCCCCCGATCTGACCGAGCTGGGAGGCCACGTTGATGACCCGACCCCACCCCCGGTCCAGCATCTGGGGCAGCAGTGCCCGGGTGCAGAGGAACGTGCCGCGGAGGTTGACGGCGAGCACGCGGTCCCAGTCGGCCACCTCCATCTCCTCCACCAGCGACTGCGTGAAGACCCCGGCACAGTTGACGAGGATGTCGACGGAGCCGTTGTCGGCCAGGACCGTGGCGGCCATGGCGGCGACCGACGCCTCGTCCGCCACGTCCGTGCGGAAGATGCCGGCGCACCGGTCGCCCAGCTCCGAACGCACCCCGGACACGTCCGCCGGGTCGCACTGGTCGACCACGATCACCAGCGCACCTTCGGCCGCGAACCCGACGGCGATCCCCGCCCCGATGCCGGATGCACCTCCCGTCACGACAGCCGTCTTGCCGTTGAGCTTGCCCACTCCACTCCTCTCCGGCGAGGTCCCCGGGGATGTCCTCGTGAGTCTGCAATATATTTTGCAGAGCAACTTGTTTGGGCAAATCCTACACGCTACAGTTCGCCCCGACATCCACGGGCACGGTCCCTCGTGCACGCCCTCCCCGATCGCCGGGCCCCGCACTCCCGAGTCCATGACTCGCGTCCGAGCGCCCAGGCGCCGGCGCCGGGCGACCGTGGACGTGCAGTCCGCAAGGCCGTCGAAGTGATCCAGGAACGAAGTGATCGTCCCACGCAGGATGTTCAAGGAGGACAACGCATGACCGACCCCCGTCCGACGACGCGGGTGCTCCCGCCGATCTCGCCCACCCTCGAGATCAACGAACGAGTCCGCACCATGCAGGCGGAGGGCATCGACGTCGTGCACCTCGGTTTCGGGGAGGCGGGCCTGCCCGTCGCCGCCAGTCTCCGGGAGGCGGTCGTCGCCCACATCCCGGACAATGCGTACGGCCCGGTGGCAGGCCCCGCACCGCTGCGCGAGAGCGTCGCCGGGTACTTCAGCCGCCGGGGGCTGGAGACCCACCCCCGCCAGGTGATGGTCGGACCCGGGAGCAAGTCCCTCCTCTTCGGGGCGATCATGGCGATCGACGGTGACGTCGTCGTCCCGTGTCCGTCGTGGGTGAGCTACGCACCTCAGGTCTTCCTCGCCGGTCGCCGGCCGATCTCCGCTCCGATCCCTCGTGAGGCGGGCGGGATTCCCGACCCGGACCTCCTGGGCGACGTCCTCGAGCGGGCCCGCAGGGACGGGCTGTCACCGAAAGCACTGATCATCACGCAGCCGGACAATCCGACCGGGACCGTCGCGAGCCGCGAACTCCTCGAGCAGGTCACGGCGATCGCCCGCGACAACGACCTCTGGGTGATCTCGGACGAGATCTACCGGGACCTCACCCACGTCCCGTCGGACTTCGTGAGCTGCGCCGACGTGGCCCCGGACATCACGATCATCACCTCCGGTCTCAGCAAGTCGCTGGCGCTCGGGGGCTGGCGCATCGGGGTGATGCGCGTGCCGGACAGGGCGGACGGCCACGCGGTGCTGCGCGACGTGACCGGGATCGGGAGCGAGATCTGGTCGAGCCTGAGTGCCCCGGTCGCCGGCGCCGCCAGGCTGGCGTTCGACGAGCCGGCCGACATCGTCGACTACGTCGACCGGGCCCGCCGACTCCACGGCAAGGTGAGCCGGGCCGTCTTCGAGGTGTTCGACTCCGCCGGTGTGGCATGCCGACCACCCCAGGCCGGCTTCTACCTCTACCCGGACCTCGAGGTGGCCCGGGACCACCTGACGGCCAGGGGGGTGCGGACCGACGTCGAGTTGGTGCGCCATATGCTGGACGAGTACCAGGTGGCCGTGCTGCAGGGCTCGGCGTTCGGCGACGACGGAGACCGGTTCCGGTTCAGGGTCGCGACGAGCCTGCTCTACGGCGGCTCGGAGGAGCAGCGGCTGGCCGCCATGGACTGGGCTGCGTCCGAGGACCCGGTGCTCCCCCCGCACATCGCCACGCCCATCGCGCAGATCTCGGCGATGGTCGAGACGTTGGTCCGGTCGGACTGAGCGGGACCCGGCCGGCAGGACCACCACGGCAGGCACCACCACGACAGAAGGAGTACGGCCACCATGTGCGGCTTTCATCCCGAAACCCCCGCGGACGACCTGATCGCGGCGCGCACCGCAACCGCGCGCCAGGTCACGACCAGCCCGTTCGGGCCGTCCGACGAGATCGGCATGCTGAACCTGATCACGCCCGAGTCCCGGGCGAGGGCCATGGAGCGGGCCGATGCCTCCCAGGTCTTCGACCTGGGCGTCGACTACTTCCTGGGCATGCCGTCGTGGACCGCGTTCGACGACCCCCGTTCCAGATCCACATGTCCCACACCCCGCGGGGCACGCTGGTCGACAATCCGGCCGGCGTCCCGCGGAGCGAGAACGAGCTCGTCAGCTACTCGGGTGACTGCATCTCGATGTACACGCACTGCGGCACCCACGTCGACACCCTGAACCACTTCGGGTACAACGGGCAGATCTGGAACGGGTTCTCGGTGGACGAGCACCTGGGCAGCCGTCACTGGGAGGTGGCCGGTGCCGACCGTCATCCGCCCGTGGTGGCCCGTGGGGTGATGCTCGACGTGGCCAGGCTGCACGGAGTGGAGATCCTGCCCGACAGCTACGGAATCGGACCGGCCGACCTGGAGGCCTGCCTGCGGGAGCAGGACACCGAGCTCCGCCCGGGCGACGTCGTGCTCGTGCGCACCGGACGGATGCGCCTCTGGGACGATCCGGTCGCCTTCGGCGACGACGAACCGGGGATCAACCGCGAGGGTGCCGAGTTCCTGGCGCGTGCGGGGGCCATCATGATCGGTGCGGACAACCTGGCCCTCGAGCAGTACCCGACGAGCGATCCGAACAACTGGGAGCTCGTGCACACCTACCTGCTCGCCGAGGCGGGCATCCCGATCCTCGAGGTGGCCAACCTCGAGGGACTCGCCGCCGCCGAGGTGTACGAGTTCGCGTTCATCGGATCATGCCTCCGCATCCGGGGGGCCACGGGCTCGCCGATGCGACCGATCGCGATGCCGCTCCGTCCGTGACGGATCCACGGTGACGCCGGCGGAGCTGCACGAGGGGCGGTTGGGGTCGCTCCCGTGGATCACCGTGCGCGGCACGTCGGGGGCGGTGTTCCGGGCGCTCGGCTACCGTGCCCGCCACGAGATCGCCGACACGCTCGACCGGTACCCGGAGCGCGCCCACCTCCAGGCCTATACGGCGTCGGCGGCAGGGTCCCGGGTGGTCGCGGCCATCGTCGACGCCACGAGGAGCCAGTGTCCCGCGGAGTGGGAGGAGCTGGTCAACCTGGCGCGGGGGCCGGCGTGCCGTTCGGCGACCTCGTCCTGCTCAACCTCCGCGGCGATCTCGGCCCCACCTCGACGGGGTGCACGGACCTGGCGTGGCGGGGCGAACGTGCGCTCCTCGCCCACAACGAGGACGGCCTGCCGATGTTCGACGGCCGGTGCTCGCTCGTGACGCTCGCCATCGACGACGCCCCGCCCGTCACCACCTTCTGGTACCCGGGGATGTTGCCCAGCAACGCGTTCGTGGTCTGCGGATCGCACCTGGTGTGGAGCCTCGACCACCTCGGTGCGGCCGAGCCGGCGCTCGCCGCCGGGCGGCACTTCGTCGCCCGGAAGGCACAGCGGGCGACGACGCTGGCCGACGCCGTGGCCGTGCTCGAGGCCGTCCCGTCGGCCGGTGGGTTCGCCTACAACATCGGCGAGCCCGCCACCACCTCGATCGTGTGCATCGAGGCCGCCGCCGGACGCGTGTCGCCGATCGCCGCCGCCGGGGACGGGCTCATGTGGCACGCCAACACCATGCGCTACCTCGACGGGATCCCCGAGACGCCCGACGAGGAGAGCCGCGCACGCTCCCGGCGACTGGCGGCCGTGGCCGACGGCACGGCGGGGGCGGGCGGCCCGGCACTCCTCGACCTGCTGACCCGGCGCGATGCCCCGCCCGGACTGTTCCGGTCGGCGGTGTCCCCCGACCCCCTCATGACCCTGTGTTCGGCGGTCTTCGACCTCGGGGAGCGGACGATGACGATCGTGCCCCGCGGCGACGACCCTGTCACGCTTCCGCTGGAGGAGTTCAGCCGCACGGCGTGAGGCGGCGATGTGCGGACGGTCCGTTCACCGCGTCGGCGGAACGCCCTCCGCGCTCTCCCGCTCGTTGGGCTCCCCCTAGTACCTCCTCACCGAGAAGGGGCGGGACGGCCGCAGAGGCAGGCGGGGGACACGGCGCCTCCGGGGCCGGCGCGTCGATCCGCAGGTGATCGGGCACTTCCGCCGCGCCCGCCCCGGAGGGAATGTGGGATAGTGCACGCGTGGCGCTGCGGCCGATCGAACCCTCCGTGCTACGCGTCGACGACGACGGCGTGACGCTGCTCGGCGGGTGGTCCGAGACGAGCGGCCTGCGGCACTTCCCCCGGTCGCCCGTCTGCCCCTTCACCGGTGCCGACGATGTCCGCCCGCTGGACCTCCCCCGGTCCGGCACCGTGTGGCTGCACACGCAGGTCAACCTGGCGCCTCCCGGCTACGCGGGGCCGGTGCCCTACCAGCTCGGTGTCGTCGAGTTGGACGGCGAGCCCCTGCTGCGGGTGGTGTCCCGCCTGTCCGGCGACGGACTGGCGCCGGGCACACGTGTGCACCTCGACGGCGAGGAGGTGCCCGGCCCCGGCGACGAGCCGGTACTGACCTGGGTCTTCCACCCGTGAGCGCCGTCCGGATCACGGGGGTGGGACTGCATCCCTTCGGACGGTTCGACGGCGTGACCGGTACGGCCATGGGCGTGGTCGCGGTCCGCGCCGCGTTGGCCGAGGCGGGCATCGGCGCCCGCGACGTGCAGGCGGCCTTCTGCGGCACCGCCTACGGCGGCGTCGCCGCCGGCCACCGGGTCCTGGGCGCGCTGGCCGGGACCGGCATCCCCATCTACGACGTCGAGGCCGGGTGCGCGTCGGGCGGGGCGGCGCTGGAGCTCGCGGCCGCGTCCATCGCCTCCGGCCGGCACGACCGCGTCCTGGTCTTCGGGATCGAGAAGATGCCCAAGGGGGTCATCCGGTCCTCGTTCTTCGCACCATGGCAGGAGGCCGCCGGTCTCAGCCCGGCACCGGCGTTCTTCGCCCTCCGGGCCCAACGGCTGCTGCAGGAGACAGGCCTGACCGTCGAGCACCTCGCCCAGGTCGTCGTCAAGAACCGGGGGCACGGGGTGGCCAATCCCGACGCCATGTTCCAGAAGGCCGTCACCGTCGACGAGGTGCTCGCCTCCCGGATGATCTGCCCGCCGCTGACGCTGTTCATGCTGTGCTCGCCCAACGAGGGGGCGGCGGCCGTCGTGCTGGCCCGGGACGGGGACGGGCCCACCGTGGCCGGCATCTCCCTCCGCTCCCACCTGCCGGGCAGCGTCCTCGGCGAGGACTCGCCGCTGAGCGGCATCGACGATGCCGGCATCACGCCGCCGACGGCCCTGGCGGCCCAGGACGCCTACCGGCAGGCCGGCCTCGGACCCGGGGACGTCGACGTGGTGGAGTGCCAGGACACCGACGCCGCCCGGGAGCTCCTGGCCTGGGCCGAGCTCGGACTGTGCCCCCCGGGGGGCCAGGCGGCGATCCTGGCCGACGGGTCCGCACTGGTGGGCGGGCGACGACCGGTCAACCCCTCCGGCGGCCTGCTCTCCAAGGGCGAGCCCCTGGGCGCCTCGGCGCTCGGCCAGGTGGTCGAGCTGGTGCGCCAGCTGAGGGGCACGGCCGGTGCCCGGCAGGTGGCCGGAGCGAAGGTCGCCCTGTCCCACGTCATCGGGCGGGGCGCCAACGCCTGCGTCACCGTGCTCGTCGCCTGAGGGCGCCGACGCTGGTCGGCATCCCGGAGTCCGGCCCGACCCCGCCGGTGTGATCAACCGGCGGGGTCGGACGGCCGCCGATGGCGGCATACTGCAGGGGTCCGTCCCGTCCGGCCGTGCGGAGCCGCCCATGCCCGAGCTACCCGAGATGCAGGCCCTCGCCGAGCGCCTCGACGTCGCCCTGGGCGGCCACGTCGTCGCCGGCGTCGACCCGCTCGGCTTCACGGCGCTCAAGACGGTGGCACCGGGACCCGAGGACCTCGTCGGCCACACGGTGACGGGCGTCGACCGGCGGGGCAAGTACCTGGTCATCGGCCTCGAATCGGGTGTGCGCGTCCTCGTCCACCTGTCCCAGGCCGGGCGGCTCGACATCGAGTCCCCGCCCAAGGCAACCCGGCCCAAGGGCAGCGTGGTCCGGCTCCGCTTCGACGACGGTTCGGCCGTCCTGGTCCGCGAGCACGGGAGCCAGCGCAAGGCCGGCTGGTGGATCCTCGGACCGGACGACGACGGACCGCTCGCCACACTCGGGCCCGAGCCCGACGACGAGGCGTTCGCCGAACTCCTCATGACCAGCGACTCGAACCGCCGCATCCACACGCTGCTGCGTGACCAGCGGACGCTGGCCGGGCTCGGTCGCGGCTACGTGGACGACGTCCTCAACACCGTGGGACTCTCGCCGTTCGCCCCGCTGCGGAGCCTGTCGACCGAGCAGCGTGCCGCCCTGGTGACCGCCATCCGCGCCGTGCTGGCCGACGCCCTCGACCAGGAGCGGGAGCGCACCGGCGGCCTGTCCGAGCCCAAGCTCGGCCTGCGGTTCGCCGTCCACAACCGGGCGGGCCAGCCCTGCCCGCGCTGCGGTCGGGCGCTGCTGCGGGTGTCGTACGAGTCCTACGAGATCGTCTACTGCAGCCACTGCCAGACCGACGGCCGGACGCTCGCCGACCGGCGCCTGTCGCGGCTGCTGCGCTGAACGGCCGGACACCGACCGGGCCGGGGCGGCCCGTCGCACCCACTCCCGGCGGCGGACACCGCCGGCGCCGTGCACCCGGTCAGGAGTTCCCACCCGGTCGGAAGCCGATCCTGCGCCCCGGCATCCGGTAGATGTCGGCGCTGCGCCGGGCGATCTCGTCGGCGACGCCGTAGTCGACGGCCTCCTGGGCCGTCAGGAAGCGGCCGGCCGCGGCGTCGGACGCCACCTCCCCGGCCGTGCGACGGGCCGCCCGGGCGACGCATGCGCAGAAAGCCTCCCATTCGTCATGGTGGCCCGCGGCCTGCGCGCCGAGCTGGCTGGCGCTGCCCCGGAACTCGGCGTCCGGCTCGACCAGGCGGAGCGACGTGTGATCGGCCACGCTCCGGTGGTCGCACACGGCCAGGACACCGAGAGCCGGGCCGTGCACCCGGCCGGTGGCGAAGGCGTACACGGGCACACCGACGAGTCCGATCACGTCGATCACGGCGAGCGCCGACGCCACCGTCCCGCCCCGGACTGGAGATCCGGAACTCCACGGGTTCGTCCCCCAGCGCGTCGAGCGTCATCAACTGGGCGACGAGCTCGCTGGCGGCACGCTCGTCGAGGGGGCCCGACAGCTGGACGATCCGCTTGTCGAAGAGGCCCCGGGCGAGCCAGTCCCCCACCTCCACCACCGGTGCCGGCTCGTCCCAGGTCATCCGCCCGCCTCCTCGTCCGGAAGGTCGGACAGCGTCCAGTCGAGCCGCCTCCCGAGGGCGGTTGCGTAGCGGTCCATCGTCGACAACAGGACGTCCGACCCACCGGTCTCGATCCGGGCGACGGCCGACTGCGACGTCCCCATGCGGGCCGCCACCTGGGTCTGGGACAGCCCGAGCACGCGGCGGCGCTCGGCCAGCTCGTCGCTCAGGGCATGACGGCGTACCGACAGCTCACGGAATCCCGGGAACACCGATTCCCGCCGTTCGGCCATGCCACTCCCCTTTCCGGCCCCTGCCGTGCCGGTCGTCCTGATCCGTCGAACTGGTCGCTCCGACTGAACCGTCCGACTGAACTGCCTATCTGATCCATCCAACTGAACCGTCCAAACCTATCCCGTTGATGATATCTCATTCTTAAGATACCGTGGGAGCGATATCCGGGGGAGGTCCCGCCGGAGGCACGAGGAGGTCCAGGTGCAGCAACGTCAGAGCCTCATCCCCATGGTGGTCGACGAGTCCGGTCGGGGCGACCGGGCATTCGACATCTACTCGCTCCTGCTCCGCGAGCGGATCGTCTTCCTCGGCCAGGAGGTCGACGACCAGATCGCCAACCTGATCATCTCCCAGATGCTCTACCTCGAGGCCCAGGACCCGGAGAAGGACATCTTCCTGTACATCAACTCCCCGGGGGGCATGGCCTACACGGGCATGGCCATCTACGACGTGATCCAGCACGTCCGACCGGCCGTCTCCACCATCTGCGTCGGCATGGGCATGTCGGCGGCGGCCATGGTGCTCTGCGGAGGCGCGCCGGGCAAGCGGCTGGCCCTCCCGAACGCCAGGATCATGATCCACCAGGGCAGCGCCGGCACCCGGGGGGCGCCGAGCGACATGGAGATCCAGCTCCGCGAGGTCCTCGCCCTGACCCACCGGATGGCGGAGATCATCGCCCACCACAGCGGCCGGCCGGTGGAGGAGGTCACCAAGGACATCGACCGTGACTACTTCATGACCCCCGACGAGGCCATCGCCTACGGGCTGATCGACGCGGTGATCCTGCCCAGGACCGGCCTGCTCGCGTCGGCGGACGCCGCGTAGCCCGCGCCGCCGGGCCGGCGCGTCGACCGACCCCACGCGGAGCAGGGTCCCTGGCCGGCACCCGACCTACGGACAGGACAGGCGGGCCCTACGGGGTGATGACGATGCGCCCGGCGGCGGCGGTGTCACCCCATGCGGCCGCCACGTCGGCGAGCGGCACGGGATGCGCATCGACCCGGAAGGTCCCCCGGGTGATCTCGGCGGCCAGTCCGGGAAGCTCGGCCACGAGGTCGGCCGTCGGGATCGAGCCCTGCCCGCTGCCGACGATCTGGAGCCGGGCCGCCCGCAGCGCGGCCGAGGGGATGGGGGCCGTGGGTCCGGCGACCGAGCCGATCTCGACCCAGGTCAGCGGCCGGCCCCTGTCGGTGCGGTCGGTGACGATCACCGTCAACGCGTCGGCCCCCGGCTGCCCCCACAGGTAGTCGAGCACGACGTCGACGTCACGGGCCGCGTCGCTGATCCGGCGGCCGACCTCGTCCGGGTCCCCCGCGAGCGACACCACGGCGTCGGTGCCGAGCGACGGTAGTTCGGCCAACCGGTCGTCCCGCCGGCCGGCTCCGACCACCCGTCCCGCGCCCAGGTGTTTGGCGATCTGGACGGCGAGGCTTCCGGCGTAGCCGGTGGCCCCGAGCACGAGCACCGAGCCGCCCACGGGGAAGTCGATGCGCCGGCGGAGGGCCACCCATGACGACATGGCCGGGTTCATGGCCGCGGCGACCGCCAGCGGCTCGGTGCCCGGGTCGAGGACGACGCTCCGCCGCAGGTCGACGAGCGCCTGCTCGGCCATCGATCCCCTGGTGGCGTCGGACACGACGAAGTAGCGCAGCGTTCCCTCCGGATCCCGGCCGACGCCGTCGACGCCCGGTATCAGGGGGAGGGCGTCGGTGCTCGTGTAGTGGGAGCCGTCGGCCTGCGACCGCACCCGGGGGTGGAGGCCGGCACCGACGACGTCGACCACCACCTCGTCGCCGCCGCGGGGTACCGGCGGGTCGACCTCCCCGCAGCTCGGAGGTGCGGCGAAGGACGTGACGACGGCTGCTCGCATGGTGACCTCCCGGCGACCGGGCGGGCTCCTTCCGCCCTCGCTCCCGACGCCTAATATGGATCGTAGTACGAACTACTTACGCACGGAAGGGGGAGGAGAGCGACGTGACGGAACGGCCCGGACGCGGCCCTGACCCCTCCGACCTGCTCGACAGCCTGGCGCGCGTCTCGTTCACGGTGGCCGGCTTGCTGACCAGGACGGCGGCCGAGCACGACCTGTCGCTGACGCAGCTGCGGGTGATCGCCGTCCTGCGGGACCGCGAGCCGACCATGGCCCAGCTGGCCGACCACCTGGGCCTCGGCCGATCGTCGGTGAGCGGGCTCGTCGACCGGGCCGTCGACCGGGGGCTGGTGCGCCGGGTGGCCAGCGCCGAGGACGGCAGGGCGGTCCGGGTGACCCTCACGCCGGACGGCCGGGGCCTGGCCCGCGAACTGGGCCGGGTCGTGGACGCCCGGGTGGCGCCCATGACCGACCGGCTCGGCCCGGCCGACCGGACCCGCCTCGACTCGCTGCTCCGACGGTTGCTGGCGTGACGCCCGCACGGCCGGCTACTGGTGGCGCATGATCCTCTCGAGCTCGGCCACCGGGTCGACGGGGGGCAGCGGCCCCACGCTGATGGAGATCCCCACGAGGTCGGCCGGGGCCGGGGCCGGCGGGTCGTAGTCGGTGCTCACCGGGAAGGGCCGGGCGTAGCCGACGGTCAGGAACGCGCCGTCGGGGGACCAGGCCAGGGGAGGATGGACGTCGAGCCGGCGGCGGACCAGTTCGTCCACGCCGGACGACAGCATCACCTCGAGGGAGCCGTCGACCAGCCGGCCCTCCGCCACGAGCAGCCCGGTCCCGTGCGGGAGGTCGGCGGCCACGGTGTGGGCGCCGCCCTTGCCGGCCAGGCACCACCGGATCTGCCCCCCGGCCACGTACCAGGCCCACCCCGAGTTCCAGTCCCCCTGTTCGCACAGGACCGCCGTCCCGTTCCGGGGCAGCGGCCCGTCGAACGCCGCGACCATGCGGAACCCTCCGGCGATGTTGGGCCCGACCACCTCGTGGACCTTGTCGCCGGGCCGGAGGTCGTAGGCCAGGCGCGGTGCCGTCCAGGGGCTCCGCATGTGCCGGATCCGGTTCAGGTGCCCGTCGTCGATGGGCAGGACCTGGTTGCGCTCGGCCTCGGCGAACCAGAGGCGCACCAGGTCGTCCAGCAGGTCGGGGTGCTCGCCTCCGAGATCGTGGATCTCGCTCGGGTCGGACCGGGTGTCGTAGAGCTCCCAGCGATCGAGGGCGAAGTCGTGGCTGCCTTCGACGGCGTCGCGCTCCGCCGCCGTCAGCTGGTTCACGTGGTTGGTGACGGCCTTCCAGCCGTCGCGGTAGATGGCCCGGCTGCCCCAGCACTCGTAGTACTGGACGCGATGGGGATCGGGTGCGGCCGGATCGCGCACCGCGGGCACCAGGGTCGACCCGTCGTAGCTCATCTGGGCGACGCCGTCGACCTCGTGGGGCAGGTCCAGGCCGCACAGCTCGAGCACCGTCGGGAGCACATCGGTGGCATGGCAGTACTGGTCGCGCACCGACCCGTCGTCGCCGATCCCGGGCCCGGCGATCACGAACGGATCGCGCACCCCGCCCTCGAACGTGTACCGCTTCCAGCGCCGGAAGGGCGTGTTGCCGGCCAGCGCCCATCCCCACGGGTAGTGGCCGCTGGAGGCGAATCCGCCCAGGTCGTCGATGTGGGCGAGCTCGTCCTCCAGGTCGTCGGGCTCGTCGGAGATGTAGTGGCCGAGCTGGTTGTAGGTGCCGTTCGGCCCGCCCTCGGCCGAGGCCCCGTTGTCGGACACGCAGAGCACCACGGTGCGATCGAGCTGCCCGGTCACCTGGAGATGGTCGAGGACCCGGCCGATCTGGTGGTCGGCGTGGGCCACGAACGCCGCGAAGACCTCCATCATGCGGGCGTAGAGGCGCCGACGCGGCCCGTCGATGGTCGACCACTCCTCCACCCACGGCGGCCGGGGCGAGAGCGGCGTCCCCCGGGGCAGGATGCCGGTCTCCAGCTGGCGGCGGTGGGTCCGCTCGCGCCAGGCGTCCCACCCGTCGTCGAAGCGCCCCCGGAACCGCTCGATCCACTCGGGCGGCGCCTGGTGCGGCGCGTGCGGCGCCCCTGATCCGTACCAGAGGAAGAAGGGGCGGTCCGGGTGGGACAGGCGCAGCTCCGACAGGTAGGCGATGGCGTTGTCGGCCAGGTCCGCCTCCAGGTGGTACCCCTCCTCCGGTGTCCGGGGCGGCTCCACGTGGTTGGTGTCGCGCACCAGGTTGGGGGTCCACTGGTTGGTCTCGCCGTTGAGGAAGCCGTAGTAGCGGTCGAAGCCGAGGCTGGTGGGCCACATCCCGTAGGGACCCGTGTCCCGCTCGTCGCGGGGGACGAGGTGCCACTTGCCCACGCAGAACGTGGCGTACCCGTCCGACCGGAGGATCTGGGCCAGGGTGCCGGCCGACCGGGGGAAGTGGCTGGCGTAGCCGGGGAAGTTGGTCGGGAGGTCGGGCAGCATCCCCATGCCGACCCGGTGGTGGTTGCGGCCCGTCAGCAGGCAGGACCGGGTGGGTGAGCACACGGCCGTGGTGTGGAAGTTGGTGAAGCGGAGCCCCCGCCCGGCCAGCCGGTCGAGGTTCGGGGTGTCGAGGTCGGAGCCGTAGGCGCCGAGGTGGGCGAAGCCGAGGTCGTCGAGGACGACCACGACGACGTTGGGCGCGTCGCTGCGGTAGGGCCGGGGGGCGGCCACCGGCACGGCCTCGGCCATCGACAGCGGTCGTGTCTCGTCAGCCACCCCGGAACCTCCCGTGCTCGCGCGCCGGCCACCGGGCCGGCGCTCCCCTCCGTGGAACCCGAACGTTAGGCGGCGATCGGGTGGAGGACCTGCCGGCCGTCGTGGGCGAGGACGTCCCCGCCCTCACCGGGCGACGGTCAGCGACGGCGCAGGAACGAGCCGCGTCGGCGGTGCCCGTTCGGCGTCGATGCCGGGGGGACGGACGCACGGGGCCGGGAGAGCGTGGTCGTGCTGTCGTCCTGCAGGAGGGCGGCCGACCGGATGTTCCGGTACCGACGGCGGATGTCCTCCAGGTCCTGCTCCTCGTCGATGTCCTCCTCGGCACCCCGCATGATCATCTCGGCCTGGCGCAGCAGCACCTGGCGCTGGTCGCGACTGACCGTGCTCTCCATCACGTGGGTGATCGACTCCATCAACCGGATCAGGACCGCGGGCATCCCGCGTCCGGCCTGGCGCACCTTGTCGAACGCCCGGTCGACCATGCGCCGGTAGCTCGGGTCCGCCTCGATCAGCCGGATGTTCCCCGACCGGTCGCGGTAGACGCCCTCGGCCAGCACCCGCTGGGAGATCTGGCAGAGCCCGGCCGACAGCCAGTCGATGCAGGTGAGGGCCGTGAAGGTGTCGTTGACGGCCGGCGACAGCGCCCGGATGGCGATCTCCACCAGTTGGTCGATGGCGAACACCGGGTCCTGCTGGATCGTCCGGTGCGGGCCGGTGACATGGGCACGGTCGAGTGCCGCCGCCACGTGTCCGGCGGCCTGCGGGGGCCACACCGTGGCCAGCGGGCGTCCGGCCACGATGAAGTGACCGGGTCGGTAGGTCAGCCGGATCACGGCCTCGGCGTCGCCGGCGATGGCGACCAGTTCGTCGTAGCCGACGAACTGCAGATAGCCGCTCTGGCTCGCCGGTACCGTCACGCCACCCTCGTCGAGCAGACCGGTCACCTCGTCCGGGGTCCGGCCTTCGGCGTCGACGGGCCGGGCCCCACCGTCCCGGACCGATGTCGGGAACTCGGCATCGACGGCCTGCATGAGGCCGCGGGCGATCCCGGCGATGACTTCGGGAAGTTGGATCGACTTGGCGATGTGGTGGATGAAGTAGATGAGGACGGCGAGGTCCACCAGCAGCAGCGCCTCGGCGACCGTGATCGACACGTGGGGGACGAAGCTCCCCGCGATCGAGACGAGCACCAGCACGGAGTAGACGAATGTGGCCACCCAGACGCCCAGGGTCACCTGGTTGCCGATGTCGCGGACGAAGTTCCGCATCATCCGCGGCCCGAACTGCTGGGACGCCAGGGTGAGGGCCAGGATGGTGATGGAGAAGACCACCCCGAGGACGGTGATGACCGCGGCGGCGATCGCCACCACGACCTGGCGGCCGGCGTCGGCACTGCCGCTGGCGATCCAGTACGGCAGCGCGACGTGGTGGTGGTAGACGAACTGGTCGATCTCGAGCGTGACGGCGAAGAGCGCGACGGCACCCACCACCAGCACGGTGGGCATGAGCCAGAGGGTGGTGCGGAGCGCCTCGCGCCGCCAGGCGGGGATCTGGAGGACGTGCCATCCCCTGCTCCCGCGGGTGCCGGACGTCTGCATATCGTTCTGCTTCACGGCGGGCACGCACCCTGGGTCGACGAATAGGTTGCCGACCAGGCTTCCCGGCGCTCCGCTTCCAGTGTACCCCGGGACACGCTCCCACCGGCGCCCCGACATCGGAGAACACGGTCGTGGCCTGGGAGTTCTCCACGGCGGCGGTGCGGCCGGTCCCTCATCCGGGTCGGGCGAACCAGCCGGGCGACGCGGCGAGGTCGACCTCGAGGTCCCGGACCTCGTCGAGCCGCTCCTCCAGCCACAGCAGCCGCAGCGACGCCACCACCCCGTCCATGCGGCCCCGCCGACGGGCCTCGTCGAGCGCACCGAGCAGCACCGGTCCCAGTCCGGGGTCGACGGTGGGCACCTCGGGCAGGCGCGGGTGCCGTTCGCCGACGGCTTCGGCGAAGGCCGAACACCATTCCGCCGCCGCCTCGTACTGGCCGGCCAGCGCCAGCCGCGCCCCACCGATCGCGGCGATGGGCACGTCGTCGACGGAGTCGCCCGGTGGCAGCGACATGAGGGTCTGGGCCACGAGGCGGATCCGGGAGCACCCGGTCAGCAGGTGGGTCACCGTCGGCAGCGGTACCGTCTTCGCTCCCCGTTCGGTCAGGAACTGTCGGAATGCGTCGTCGAGCCGGACGGCCGTGGCGAATGCCTCGTCCCGGAGCTCGGTCGCCCCGGCCACCACGCCCGCCCCCACGGCCCCGACCTCGGCGGCCAGCCATGCCATGGCCGCACCGTAGGCGTCGCCCAGTACCCGCACCAAAGTGGCCGTGGCTCCCCTTGGCCAGAAGAGGAGGCCGACGACCGCGCTCACCGCCACACCGATGGCCACATCCTCGACCCGCAGCAGCGCGATCTTCGGCCCCCCGGGGCTGAAGATGGTGAACAGCACCACCACCGTCACCGTGAACCCCGCCTGCCCGGCGACGAACGAGATCACCGACGGCGCCACCCCGGCGAGCAGGACCGCCACCGGAAGTACGGCCCACAGCAGGTCCGGGTGGTTCCCGAGGATCACCAGGACGCCATACCCGATGGCGAACCCGACGACGGTGCCCAGCACCGCCCGCAGGGCGGTGGCGCCCGTCCCCAGGGCGTTGGACCGGAGTACCGACAACGTCCCGAGCACGACCCAGAATCCGTGCTGCACGTCGGTCACCTCGACCACGGCCACGGCGGCGGCCAGTGCCACCGCCCCGCGCAGGCTGTTGCGGAACCACACCGACCGGAACGAGAGGAACGTCGCGGTGGCCCGCACGTACGCCGTCACCGCCTCCCACCAGCGCTTCGGCCCGTGACGGTCGTCGGCCCCCGGGGTGACGCGCAGCACCAGTTCGACGGTCATGGCGGTGGCGAGCGCCAGCATCCGGCTCACGTAGGTCGGATCCAGCTCTCGCAGCGTCCGATCGGTGGAGCCTGCGCCCGGGTCGGGGCGCAGGACCGCGGGGTCGAGCAGGTCGGTCTGGGCCGAGCGGGCTGCATCCGACCGGGCCACCTCCAGGCGGCCGGCGGCGGCGACCAGCACATCGGTCCCGTGCGGGCCCGACAGGGTCCCGTCGTCGACGATGCATCGGGCCAGCTCGCGCAGCACGGTCTCGACGGCCCCGTCGATGCGCCGGGCCCGCGAGTCGTCGCTCAGCGCGTCGGGACCGTGCACCGGCACCACCGCGTTGTCGCCCAGCCACTCCAGTCGGGTCACCACGCGGGACAGGGCGTCGTCGGTCGGTCCGGCACCGGTGGGCCGGTACGGGGTGGCCTCGAACTGGGCGCGCATCGCCGCCAGTGCCTGGACCGCCCGCTCGGAGAGTTCCTGGTCGGGCTTCCCCTCGGCGTGCGCACCGACCAGGTCGGCCAACGCGTCGGCGGCATCGGCCGCCCGGCGCCGGAGCGGGTCGTGCCACCGGCTGGGCCAGATGAGGATGGCGGCGGGAATGCAGACGAGGGCGGCGAAGCCCCAACCCGCCAACCGTGGTCCGATGTCCCCGAAGCCGGCCTTCTGGGCGACGGGCAGGATGAACGTGAGCAGGGCGGCCGTCGCCCCGGTGGCGGCCTGGGTCGACACCGACCCGGCGAAGAGGACGACGAACGCGGCCAGGGCCATGCTCGCCACGGCGGCGACCGGGTAGGAGGAGCACAGGGTGCCGACGGTGATCAGCACCGCCCCGGTCGCGGCCAGGACCAGATAGGACCGGAGCCGGACGCGCGGCGGTCCGCCGAAGTCGGCGAAGAGGAGGAGGGCGAAGGAGCCGAAGGCGGCGAGGAGGGTGGCCTGGGGATTGCCCCAGCCGTATTTGACGGCGGCCAGCACCCCCGGCACCAGCACCGCGGCGCGGCACCGACCGTTTGAGGGCGCGGAGGTCGGGGTCCCGTTTCCGCCACCAGCGGGCGAGGGACGCGAACCGCCCGGACGCCGGGCGTCCGGCCGGTGGTGCGTCCCCGTCCGTTTCGACCATGGCCGCTCCCCGTCCGTGCGCCACCACTGCGGTCACTGTATCCGGCACCCCACCCGGGTGGCAGTGGGGCCGGCTCAGCCGGTCGGACCCCCCGACGGGGCGTCGTCGTCCACCGGCGTGGTGGTCACGCCTCGGGCTCCGGGCGGGACCCGGTGGACTCGGGGCGCAGCATGGGGAAGAGGATGACGTCGCGGATGGCCTCGACCTCGGCCAGCAGCATGATCAGGCGGTCGATGCCGATCCCGAGCCCGGCCGTCGGAGGGAGCCCGTACTCGAGCGCCCGCACGAAAGCCTCGTCGGCCGGGTGGGCCTCCAGGTCGCCCTGGGCGACGGCCTCGGCCTCGTGGCCGAAGCGTTCCTGCTGCTCCTCGGGGATGTTGAGCTCGCTGTATCCGTTGGCGAACTCCTTGCCGTCGATGCACAGCTCGAAGCGGTCGGCCATGGTGGGGTCGTCGGGCGTGCGTCGGGCCAGGGGCGAGACCTCCACCGGGAACCCGCACACGAACACGGGGTCGGTCGTCAGCGGGAGGAGCACGGTGTCGTACAACTCGAAGATGAGCTTGCCCGACCCCCACTCCTGCTGGTACGGCACGTGGTGGGCGTCGCACACGGCCCGCACCTCGTCGACCGGATCGTCGGGGTGGAGCCGCCGGCCGACCACCTCGGCCAGCCAGTCGAGGAGCTGGCGGCGGGGCCAGGGCGGGGTCAGGTCGATGGGCCGGTCGCCCACGGTGAACTGCAGCCGGCCGGTGGCCCGCTCGGCGGCGTCCACGATGAGCCGCTCGGTCAGGTCCATGGCGTCGGAGACGTCGCCGAAGGCCTGGTAGGCCTCGAGTGCGGTGAACTCGGGACTGTGCCGGGTGTCGATGCCCTCGTTGCGGAAGTTCCGGGCGATCTCGAACACGCGCTCGTAGCCCCCTACCACCAGGCGCTTCAGGTACAGCTCGGGGGCGATGCGCAGGCTCAGTTCGATGTCGAGGGCGTTGGCCCGCGTCAGGAACGGCCGGGCCAGGGCGCCACCGGCCTGGGGCTGGAGGATCGGGGTCTCGACCTCGATGAAGTCCTCGGCGGCCAACAGGGCGCGCAGCGCGGCGATGGCCTTGAAGCGGATGTCGAACACCGCCCGGCTGTCGGCGTTGGCCAGGAGGTCGATCTCGCGCTGGCGGTACCGGGTGTCGGTGGCGGTCAGGCCGTGCCACTTGTCGGGCAGCGGGCGCAGCGACTTCGACAGCAGGTGGAGCTCGGAGGCGTCGACCGAGAGCTCGCCCCGCCGGCTGGTGACCACCTCACCCTCGGCCCCGATCCAGTCACCCAGGTCGAGGTTGGCCAGCACCGTCGCACCCTGCTCGGACAGCGTTCCCTCCTGCATCAGCAGCTGGATCGCCCCCGAGACGTCCTGCAGGGTGGCGAAGGAGAGACGGCCGTGGCCGCGGATGCTGGTCAGGCGACCGGCGATGCGGACGACCTCGCCGGTGCGGGCGTCGGGCCCGAGGTCCGCGTAGCGCGCCTGGAGCGCGGCCGGCGTGGCCGTGCGCTCGAAGCGGTAGGGGTAGGGGTCGATGCCCTGGGCCCCCAGCACGTCGCGCTTCCGACGCCGCTCGGCGCTCAGCTGCTGGGCGGCACCTCCCGATGGCGCGGCTTCGTCCGGGCTGCCGGCCGGCGGGCCGCTGGGGGTGGCGTCGGCCCCGTTCGTCACCGTCACTGTGCTTCCCCCCGCGAGGCCTCGTCCATCTCTTCCGACTGTGCCCTGTCAGCTTAGGTGGGCGCGCGAAGGCACCGATGCGGTGGGCACGCCCTCGCCGTCGGACCCGGCCCGATCACCGGGTGGTTCCCGACGACGATCGGCGTGGCGGCGGCCGCGGTGGTGGCGCCTCCGACGCCGTCCGGTTCCTGGCCGGCAGATATTTTACTTATCAGCTAACTAACTGACTGGTAAAGTAATCCGCATGAGGAGGGACCGATGCCGCTGACCGAGGAACGGCTCGACGCCGCCTTCACCGCCCTGGCCGACCCGACCCGCCGGGCGATCGTGGCCCGCCTGGCCCGTGGAGACGCCACCGTCAACGAGCTCGCCGCCCCGTTCGACATGACGCTGCCGGGGATCTCCAAGCACCTGAAGGTGCTGGAGCGCTCCGGGCTGATCTCCCGGTCGCGTCGGGCCCAGTTCCGACCCTGCCACCTCGAGCGCGTCGTGCTCGACGGGACGGTCGAGTGGATCGAGGAGCACCGCCAGGTCTGGGACGAGTGGTCCGACAACTCCGACGCCCACCTGCGTGACGTCCGAGGCGGTTCCCTGGGGACGGAGGGCACATGAGGAACTCCGAGCCGGACGACGAGGACGACGTGTTGGAGGTGGTGGCGGCCCAGCGCCGGGAGCTGACGACACTGCCCGACGGCCTGGCGCCGGAAGCCTGGGAGCGTCGGAGCCTGTGCGCCGGTCGGCGCCAGACCGTCACCTCGTCGCGGAGCCTCCACCACCTCTCGGTCGACCTCGACGGGGTCGAGGTGCGCGCCTCGGACATCGACTGGTTGTTCGGCACCGGGGTGCCGCTGTCGGGCACGGCCCAGGACCTGGCCCTCGTGCTGTGCGGCCGCACGTTGCCCGCCGGTCGGCTGGACGGCGCGGGCGGACGCTTCACCGCTCCCGGGTCCGGCGGCGCCGGCCCACCGGAGCGACCCGGCGTCAGTCCTTCCTGACCTTCTTCAGGCCGCCGTACCCGCGTTCGATGGCTGCCGTGATGATGTCCTCGAAGTCCTTGTCGGTGAGCACACGGGGAGTGCCCATGGACGAGGCCCGCCAGTACAGCTCGGCGAGCCACTCGAGGAGTTCGAGGCGTTCGACCGCTTCGGCCATCTTGTTGCCGTAGGCCACCGAGCCGTGGTTCTGCATCATGGCGGCGTTGCGGCCCTGCAGTGCCTCGAGGACGTTACGGGCCAGCTCCTCGGAGCCGAAGGTCGCGTACGCCGCGGTCCGGGGCGCTCCACCGAGACCCAGGCAGCTGTAGTGCAGCGGTGGCAGCTCGTCGAAGCAGCAGGAGAGTGCGGTGGAGGCCATCGCATGGGCATGGGTGATGGCGAGGGCGTTGGTGGCGGCGTAGATGCCGGTGTGCAGCGGCACCTCGGAGGTCGGAGCCAGGTCTCCGTCGACCACCTCGCCTTCGAGGGTGATCACCGTGATCATCTCGGCGGTCACCGTGGAGAGGTCGGCACCGGTGGGGGTCACGGCCACCAGGTCGCCCTGGCGTGCCGAGATGTTGCCGGCGGTGCCGATGACGAGTCCCTTCTGGGCCAAGTGGCGGCTGGCCGCGGCCACCGCCTCCCGTTCGTCTGCAAGTAGTAGATCGCTCATGAGCCCTCCATCGCCGGACAGCCGGACATTACTCGCTGCGGTCGGACGCGCCGGGTGGGGACGTCCCGGGCGACATGGCGCTGACGACCCGTGCGGTGGGGCCGGGGACCGTTCGTGATCGTCCCGCACCGGCGGGCGCGGGTGCTCGGTGGGACGTGGCCTACTCGATGACGTGGAACTCGATCCGGTAGAGGAGCGTCTCCTCGTGGATGGGACCGGCATGGGCGGCCCGTCGTCGGAGTGACTCGAGGTCCACTTCGCCGGCCCGGCGGATGTCGGCGTCCTCGATGAAGGCGAAGGGGATCAGTTCGACCGAGTCGACCTCGATCCGGCCGCCGCCCACGCGGTAGCAGCCCCCGGTCTTCACCTGGGGCCGCTGCCACAGACGGAACGACACCGTGATGTCGCCGGACAGGACGCGGGCACGAAGCTCCCGGCTGAACTCCACGGGGCCAGGCTACGCCGACGTGGCCGAGCGTTCCTTCGGGCAGATCGGCCCGGCGGACCCGTTCACTCGGGCACGGCCCGGTGGCCCGGCCCGCCGCTCAGGGTCCGGTATCGGGCCCGAGCGGTAGCCCCCCGTCGACGGGGACCACACGGGGCGACCGTCTGGTGTGGGCCTCCACGGTCGGTGGCGCCCACACCGACAGCAGCACGACCCCTCCGAACATCACCACCAGGGAGACGGCCTGCAGGGCGATGGCCGCCGGTGTGTGGGTCAGCTGCTCGCCGAACAGCTCCACGCCCATGACGATGCTGGCGATCGGGTCGACGATGAGCAGTGCGGACTGCGACGCGGCCAGCGGGCCCGCGGTAAACGCCGACTCCAGCAGGAAGGTGCCGGCCACCCCGCTCACCACCACGGCGTAGACCGGCCAGTGGGCGAACATGCCGATCCAGCCGTCGCGGGCCAGCGTCTCGGTGGCCGCCTTCACGAACGCCGCGTCGATGGCCCAGACCAGGGCGGCCGCGGCCCCGAGCAGTGCGGCCCGGCGGGCCGGGGACCCCCACCGGCTCAGCAGCACGAGGATGGCGACCACGACCAGGCGGGCGCCCACGGCCACGATCCACTGCCCGGCCGTCGGGTGACCGTGCCCCTCCTGGGGCCGGGCGACCACGAGGAACCCGAACAGGCCGGCGCACAGCAGGACGGCGGCGCCCCAGGTGCGCACCGCGATCTCGTCGTGCAGCCACAACGCCCGCAGGGCCAGGGTGAAGATCAGCTCGGTGACGAGGATGGGCTGGACCGTGGCCAGCTGGCCGAAGTACAGGGCCACCGCGGTGAACACGAAGGTGGCGCCCATCGACACGATCCCGAGCAGCCACAGCGGATGGCGCAGCAGGAAGAGGACCGACTGCACGACGGTCCGGTCGTCCTCCCGTGCGGTGACGTTGGTCAACCGGTGGAGCACGGAGGCGAGCGCCTGGCTGAACGCCCCGAGCAGGGCGAAGCAGACTGCGATCACGTCACCGCCTCCCAGTGGTTCGAGTGTGCACGGTCCTGTTCACGGAGTCTGGCAGGTGGCGGGAGCCACCCCCACCCGCGGGCCGGACCTGCGGGCTCCGGTCAGGGCAGGTCCAGTTCCGTCGTCCCCGGCGGCGGGTGCCACACGATCGCCACCACCCCCGCTGCATCGACCACCACCTGCCCGCCGCGGGCCACCAGATCGTCCTGCAACTGACCGGCGATCGACGGGGGCAGCAGCTCGGGAGCGTCCGCCCCGGCGATGACCACGACCACGCTGTCGGCATGGACCGGCACCGGAGCGGTGGTGTGCACGGCCGTGTCCACCAACGTGTAGAGGTACGGCCGCTGGCCGAAGCGCCCGATGATCGGCACCGAGGCGATCACCTCGGCGTCGGCCGGGGTGGCGGCCAGGGCCCGTCCGAGCGCTGCCGCCTGGTCGGCGCCGACCACGCCGGCCGTGGCATTGACGGTGAAGGCGGTCGGGAGCTGCTGGGCGGCCTCGGCGCCTCCCGCCACCAGCGCCGCGGCACCGACGACCGTGGCCAGGACCACGCCGAGCCAGGTACGCCACCGGGTGGCGATCCACACCACCAGCCACGCCGTTCCGAAGGTCACGAACGGCACGACCACGATGTTCTGGAAGGGCATGGTGATGAAGATCCCGACGGACTGCAGCCCGGACGAGCCCAGGGCGACGAGTGGAACGCCGAAGCCCCACGGCGTGAGGACACCGATCCCTCCCCCGGCCTCGAGGTAGCGGAAGATGGTGCCCCACCGGGACCAGAGCACGTCCCA
Source organism: uncultured Acidimicrobiaceae bacterium (assembly GCA_963830165.1). Classification (GTDB taxonomy): domain Bacteria; phylum Actinomycetota; class Acidimicrobiia; order Acidimicrobiales; family RAAP-2; genus Bog-756. Next base: position 329,221 of record CAWHKZ010000011.1, on the reverse strand, counting down.
CGCCCGGTACGGGTGTCCGACGACACCCCCCGCCACCAGGACGAGACCGTGGGATCCGGTGGGCAGGGCCTGGCGCCCGGCCAGGTACGCGTACCCGGTCGAGATGCCGGACCCCACGTCGGCGCCGAGGGCCGAGATGGTCCCGACCCAGGCCACGCCCACCACCACCAGGACGAGCGCCCGGGAACGGTCACCCCGGGCGGCCACCACCCCGGAGAGCCCGAGGCCCAGCACGTAGAGGCCGCCGATGTCGCCGCACAGCAGGCACAGCACCGCCCACAGCCACATCCTCGTCGTCCGGCCGGACCACAGGTCGTAGGCGGCCAGCACCACGAAGCAGGTGGCCAGCGGTTCGAAGTGGAAGTCCTCGGCCGCGGTGGCGTAGACCACGGGGTCGATCAGCACCAACGCGACGGTGCCGGCCATGACGGCCACGGTCCACGCCGCGCCCGCCTGCGACCGCCGCAACAGGGCCGCCACCCATGTCAGGACGACCATGCCGGTGACCACCAGGGCGAGGTCCTGCACGAAGAGCAGCACGATGGCCGAGGGCGCGACGAGGTGGAGGAGGGCGAGCGGCCACATCAGCAGTTCGAAGTGGCTCTTCACGTACGGGAACCCGTTCATGGTGGAGACGGGGTCGAGGTGGCCTGTCCCGATCTGCGTCCAGGCCTGGCTGAAGATCCCGAAGTCGATGCCCAGCGTGAAGCGCCGGTAGAGCACGACGGACAGGCCGACGAGGAAGACGCCCTGCAGTCCGAGGAGCACGAGACCGACGCGCAACGACCACCGACCGGCGACGCCCGGCCCGCCTGTGGGGGTCGCCACCTGGTCGGGAGCGCTTACCACCACGCGCGTGCCCGTATCGACCACGGAGCGATCCTCCCACACCCGTGTCGCGCCACCACCGTTCCGTCGCCGTCGACGGACCGGCGCGGATGGGTGGAACCGCGGATCGGGGCCCGCCCGGCGGTACGCTGCCGCGGCGGCCGGCGGAGCCCCGAGGTCGCACGGTGTCGACGGACCCCGACCGCACGCAGTTCCCGCCCCGAACCGACGACGCCCCAGGAGCACACCATGGACCCCACCACCACCGACGGCACCCCGCACCGGACGTCCCGTCGACTCGCGTCGCGGATCGCGCTCGTGGGGGTCGCCCTGGCCGTGCCGCTGGCCGCGGCCGGCTGCTCGTCCTCGAGCTCGTCCGCCACCACAACGACGACGGCGGCGTCGACGACCACCACGGTGTCGCCCGTCCAGACCGCCAAGATCAAGGCCCTCCAGATCGCCCTCGCCGCGCTCGGCTGCTACAGCGGTGCGATCGACGGCATCCAGGGCAGCGCCACCTCCCAGGCCATCAAGGAGTTCCAGAAGGCGGCCGGCCTCACCGTCGACGGCATCTACGGCACCGTCACCAACAACACGGCCCTGGCCGACGTGAAGACCGGCAGGAGGATCTGCGCCTCGTCGTCGACCACGACGACGACGACGGTCCCCTCGACCACCACCACGAGCTCGACCTCCTCGACCACGACGACGACCAGCACGACCACGACCCTCCCCTCGTCAGGTGCCGCGCCCGCGCAACGGGCGTCCCACCAGCGCAAACCCGTCCGGGACCACCGTCCGGACGGGGACCCGGACGTTCGTTCCGTCCTCCGGTCCCGAAGGTCGTAACCTGTGGCGGTGAGCCCCCGTACCGAATTCGATGCGTCCGAACGTCTGGAGCGTGGGTCACGCCGAGGCTCCCGAGGTCGTCACCTCGGCCTGGATCGACGAGCAGCTGGCCGAGACCTTCGAGCGCTGCGAGCATCCGCCCGGGACTCCTCGGCATCGGTCGCCGGCATCCTCGAGCGGCGCTGGTGGCCCGAGGAGGTCACCTTCGACGAGGCGGCGGCCAGGCCGCCGGCGGCGGCGCCCTCGAGCTCGCCGACGTGGCGCCCCGTCCGAGGTCGACCTCCTGATCTCGACCTCGGTGTGCAAGCACCACCTCGAGCCGAGCGTGGCCTGCTCGGTGCACCACCGCCTGGGACTCGGGCCCGAGTGCGTCAACTACGACCTCGGCAATGCCTGCCTCGGCTTCGTCAACGCCATGCAGGTCGGCGCCATGGCCATCGAGACTGGTCATGCCCGGACGGTCCTGATCGTCGACGGCGAGGGCAGCCGGCTACACCCAGCTCGCCACCATCGAGCGCCTGCGCCAGCCCACGGCCACCGCCGTCGACGTGTTCGACCAGTTCGCCTCGCTGACCCTCGGCTCGGGCGGTGCCGCCATGGTGATGGGCGGACCCCGCGGCGGCGCACACCGCTTCCTCGGCGGGATCTCCCGGGCCGCCACCGCAGAACCACGACCTCTGCGTCGGCGACCTCGACACCATGCGGACCGACACCGCCGCCCTGCTCGAGAACGGGCTGGCCCTGGCCCTGGAGGCGTTCGAGGCCTCGGTCGAGGCCGGCTGGGAGTGGAAGACGTGCGACCGCTTCGTCATGCACCAGGTGTCCGCGGTCCACACCCGCAAGCTGTGTGAGCTCCTCGGCGTCGACATGAACCTCGTCCCGCTGACCTACCCGGGCTTCGGGAACATGGGCCCGGCCGCCGTGCCGTACACGCTGTCCACGGTGGCCGACGACATCGCCCCCGGTGAGCGGGTGCTGCTGATGGGCATCGGCTCGGGACTGAACTGCGCCGCCGCCGAACTGCATCTGGTAGCGACGGTGGACCCGTCCCGGCCTTCCCGGTGACCGGCCGTCCCCTCCCACCCCCAGCGCCGGCCAGCTGGCCTCGTGGGGTCTCGACCCGGCGTGGTCCCGCCGGGTGGTCGTCGACGGATCGGACGGCCGCCCCGTCGACTGGCACGTGCTCGACACCGGTCCCGGTCCGGCGGGAACCGTGGTCTGCGTCCACGGCAACCCGTCGTGGGGCTACATCTGGCGCGACCTGCTCACCACCCTCGCCCCCGAGTGGCGGGTCATCGCCGTCGACCAGACCGGCATGGGCTGGTCGGAGCGGGGCCGACCCCGACGCCTGGCCGACCGGGTGGCCGAGCTGGTCACCTTCTGCCGCCAGGAGGTCGACGGGCCCCTGGTGCTGGCCGCCCACGACTGGGGCGGACCCGGTCGCCGTCGGCGCCTCGGGCTCGCTCGACGTCGAGGCCCTCGTCCTGGCCAACACCGCGGTGGCCAAGCCCGACGACGTGCCGTGCCGCCGCTGATCGCCGCCGCCCGGAGCCTGGTCGACCTGAGCTGCCGGCGGACCCCGACCTTCGTGGCCGGGCACCGCCCGGATGACCGCCCGCGAGCACCGGACCGCGTTGCGCGCCCCTACCGCACGCGCCGACCGCCGCGAGGCCGTACGCGACTTCGTGGCTGACATCCCGGTCACCCCCGCCGACCCGTCGTACCGGGCGCTGCGGGCGTGCGCCGCCGTGCTCGACGAGCACCCACGTCCCACCCTCCTGCTGTGGGGCGGCCGCGACCCCGTCTTCCACGACCGCTTCCTGGCCGACCTGCGGGCGCGAATCCCCGGGGCCGACGTCGAGCGCTTTCCCGACGCCGCCCACCTCGTCACCCTCGACGCCCCGGTCGGACCGGTCGTGGCCCGGTGGCTCGCCGAGGTCGGCGACCGGTCCGGACCGACGGGAATCGGGACGCGATGGTGCCGCACGGACGGACCGGGCCGAGCCGTTCACCTCGCTGCTCGCCTCTCTCGGGACCGGCACGAGCGACCCGTCGCCCGCCTACGACGGCCCCGACGGCATCCTCGCCTGGGCCGAGCTCGATGTCCGCTCGCTCGGTCGGCGCCCGGGCCCTGCAGGACGCGCGGACTCCGCCCCGGCGACCGGGTGTCGTTGCTCGTCCCGCCGAGCTGCGAGCTGCTGGTGGCCGCCGGCGCCGTCTGGAAGGCCGGCGGGGTCCCGGTCGTGGCCGACGCCTCGGCCGGCCTCCGCCAGCTCCGGCGACTGGTCCGCGCCGCCGCCCCCGGTTCATGATCGGGACCCCGCGACCTCGGCCGCTGGCGACCGCCCTGCGCTTCGCCCCCGGGGCCACCCGGCTCTCCGTCGCCCGGAGGCCCGGGCGACGGCGCGCCGGCGCCCCGCCCCTCGAACCCGAGGGTCCCGGTCCGGCCCCTACACGCCGGTCCCACGCCCGGGCGTCCGACGTGGCCGCCATCGTGCACACCTCGGGGGCCACCGGCCCGGCCAAGGCCGTCGTACACCCACGGGGCCCTGGCCGCCCAGCGTGGACGTGGTCGGCCCCCTGTTCGGCATGCGGCCCGGGCGACGCCTTCACCACGTCGTTCGGACCCCTTCATGCTGCTGGCCCCGTCGCTGCAGATGACGTGCGTCCGCCCCGACTTCCGCCGTCGACCGAGCCCTCGGCACTGGGCTTCGACGAGCTGCGGGCGGCCACTGCCCGGGCCACGGTGACGGTGGCGTGGCTCTCCCCCGCCTCCGCCCGCCGGATCGTGGCCACGGCCCGGCGGCGGCACCGCCCCCATCGGGCTGGTCATGTTGGCCGGCGCACCCGATCCCGTCCGACCTGGTGGCCGGGGTCCGGGCCGTGACCGGGGGCGACGTCCGCACCCCCTAGGGCATGACCGAGTGCCTGCCCGTCACCGACGGGACGGAGCCCGAGGCGACCGGGCCGCTCGGGGGGAACTCGACCGGCCGGCCGGTGCCCGGCTGCTCCGTGGTCGTCACCCCGCTCGACGACCCGGCGACACCGGCTCGTCGGTGACGGGTGGGGCGAGTTCCTCGTCCACGCCCCCTGGATGTTCGACGGTTACGACGCCGCCTGGTCGGCCGACGCCGACACCTGGGCCGTCCACGACGGCGCTGCGCTACCACCGCACGCGGCGACGTCGGCTACCTGCGACGGTCGGGCTCGTCTTCCACCTCGGCCGCCGACGCCACGTGCTCGACACGCGCGTCGGCCCCGCTGGCCAGCGTCGCCGTCGAGGATCCCGTGCCGGCCGCCGTCGGCCGGCCGGTGGCGGCCGTCGGCATCGGCCCGGCCGGTGCCCAGGTGCGTGTGCCTGGTCGTCGACGGCGCGGGCGACCTCGAGGTGGCCGACGCCGGGATGCGCAGCGCGGTCCGGTCCGCCGCCGCGCACCGGGTCGCCGCCGTGCTCGTCGGACGGCTGCCCGTCGACCGGCGCCACGAGTCCAAGATCGACCGCACGGCGCTGGCCGCCGACGCCGACCGCTTCCTGGCCGGACGGTGAAGGTCCTCGTCACCGGCGGCTCGAGCCTGCTGGGTCGGACGGTGTCCGCCCAGCTCCTGGCGCGGGGGCGACTCGGTGACCTGCTTCCAACGCCGGCCCAGCGGGTCGGGGCGACCGACGTGCTGGGCGACGTCCGCGACGCTCCGCGCCTTCCGTAGGGCGGCGGACGGGGCCGAGGCCGTGGTCCACCTGGCCGCGCTGGTGGCCCCCCGTCCTACATGGGCCGACGCCTACGCCGTCAACGTCGAAGGGACGGCCAACGCCCTGGCCGCTGCCTCGGCGTGCGGCCGCCTGGTCCACGTGTCGTCACCCTCGGTGGCCTTCGACGGCGGCCCGGCCGTCGGGGAGGGTGCCCGGCCGGCCCGCTACGCCGGCAAGGACGTCTACACCCGCACCAAGGCGCTGGCCGAGCGCCTGGTGCTGCGCGGACGAGCCGTGCCCGACGGTGGTGCTCCGGCCCCACCTGGTCTGGGGCCCCGGCGACACCCAGCTGATCGGCCGGATCGTCGACCGGGCCCGACGGGGTCGCCTGGCCCTGCCCGACCACGGGCGGGCCCTCGTCGACACCACGTTCGTGGACGACGCCGCCGCCGCCGTGGTGGCCGGCCTCGACCGTACGGCCGACTCGGACGAGGCCGTGGGTCGGGCGTGGGTGGTCACCGGCGACGACCCCCGCCCGCTGGCCGAGCTGGTCGAGGGGATCCTGCGGGCCGCCGGTCTCACCCGGCACGCCCGGTCGGTGCCGGCCCCGGTCGCCGCACTGGCGGGGCGGGTGGTCGGTCGGCTGTGGCCGGGCGACGAGCCTCCCCTCACCCACTTCGCGGCCCGCCAGCTGTCGGTGGCCCACTGGTTCGACCAGAGGGCCACGCAGCGGGTACTCCGGTGGAGGCCCGAGATCGGGGTCGACGAGGGGCTGGCCCGGCTGACTGCCGCCTACGCCGGCTGACCGGCCCCGGTGCCCGCACGGGCGTCCGCGGCGGTCGGCGGGTCAGTCCCGGCCGGCGTCCTCGGTCGGGGTGCCGCCGGCCATCGAGCGGCCGCGGCGCAGTCCCCGGCCCCCTCGCAGGTTGAGCTTGAACTCGAAGGACCGCGCCGGCGGCGTATGGGCGAACAGGTCCGGGGACAGCGGTGCGGTGGCGGCCACGACCTCCCCCGCGTCGACGTCGGCGTCGGCGTCGGCGATGACGGCCTCACCCGCGGCTCCGCCGGTCCGAGCTGCCGGCGGGGTGGCGGCTGACGTGGTGGTGGCCGGGGTGGCGGTGAAGTCAGGGTGGGCGACGGGGGCCGGGGCGGCGGCCGGCGCGTGGACGGCGTCCGCCCCGCTGGCCAGTGCGGCCACGGTCGCCTCGAGGCCCAGGGCACCGGCGTGCAGCTCCTTCAGGGCCGTGTGACAACCGACCGAGTCGATGGGGCTGAGCGGGAACCCGGACGTGGCCCGCTCAGCCAGGTGGACGGCGGCTTCGGCCACCTCGGTGTAGCCGGCGCGCAGGCGCTCGGTGCAGGCCGGGTCGTGGTAGGCCCGCCGGTACCGGAGGAGCGTCTCCCACAGGTGGGCCTGCCAGTACAGGAGGTGGTTGGCCTCGGTGTCCTCGGGCGACCGCAGGCGGGGCACGGACGGGAGCCGGACCACTTCCGGGTCGGTACCGGGTGGGAAGGGGTTGGCCAGGACCGACTCCACCGCTTCGAAACTGTGTCCTTCGTGCCCCAGATGCCCCACGGTGCCTCGGTGTCGTTCGTCGTCCCGGTGGTCGCCGCCCGTCGGGCCTGAGCATCCTGATGTGGTGCCCTCCGCACAGTCTACAGGGGGACCTGGTCTTCGGGCCGTCGAGCGTTGCCGTCGCCGGCGGGTCCCGGGAGTGCTCATAGGACTACCGGTTCGGGTACCGGGGCCGGGCGCCCGAACAGGTACCCCTGGGCCAGCGGGATACCGAGCGTCTGGAGGGTCCTCGCTTCGCGGACGTTCTCCACCCCTTCGGCGATGAGCGTGTTGCCCGCTTCCTCGGCGTAGTGGCGCAGCCCGGCGGCGAGTGCCTGGCGGGCCGGATCGCCGTCGATGCCCCGGACCAGACCGATGTCGAGCTTCACGAAGTCGGGCTGGAGCTCCAGGATGTGACGGAGACTGGCGTACCCGGCACCGGCGTCGTCCACCGAGAGCCGCACCCCAGGACAGCGGGCCACGGCGTGGCGGACGGCGTCGTAGCTCTCCACCTCCACGTGTTCGGTGATCTCGACCACGACCGGGCGGTCGGCCAGGGCCACCACCTCGGCCAGCGACCCGGCGACGACCGCGTCGGGTGAGAGGTTGATCCCGACCCACGCGCCCGGCGGCAGGTCGACCGCCGCCCGCACGGCGGCCAGGGCGCACACGGTCTCGAGCTCGATCCCGAGACCGACCGAGTGGGCGTCCTGGAACACCAGGTCGGGTCGGCGGGCGTAGTCGAAACGGGTCAGGGCCTCGTACCCCCGGATGTCGCCGTCGGCGAGGCCCACGACGGGCTGGAAGACGGGATGGAACCGGCTCCCGTCGATGATGCCCTGGATGTCGTCGCGCAGGCGCTTCCACTCGCCGCGGCGGTTGGCCTGGATCCCCAGCACCGAGCCGGCGAAGGAGCTGAGCTCCTCGAGGATCGCGGTACGTGGCTCCGTCCAGCTGGGATGCTCGGGACTGCGGCTCACGGCGACGAGCACGGCCACCATCCGACCCTCCCACCAGACGGGGCCGAAGCCGACCGAGCGGAACCCCTCGTCGACCAGCGTGGTGACCATCGGGCCGGCGTCGGTGAGGGTGGCGGCGGCGTCGTCCAGGGACATCCACCACGAGCCGGTGTGGCAGAGCTCGATGATCCCGGGGAGGTGGGGGAAGCTGACCGGGACGCCGACCTCCCACTCGAGGAAGGCACGGCCGGTGATCCCGAGCGGTACCACCTCGTCGTCCGACTCGATCAGCAGCAACCGGGCCAGGTCGATGTCCTCGATGCGGGTCACCGCGGTGCAGAACGAGGCCGCCGTGGCCTCGATGGAGGTCCCGACCCGCACCCCGGACATGGCCTCGACCACCGACTCCCGGTCGCTGCGCAGCCGGTCGAGATCGGCCTCGAGCTTGCGCTCGTGACTGATGTTGCGGAGCACCGACACGTAGGCGGTCACCTGTCCGTCGTCGTCCCGGACGGGGGTGACCGTGGTGTCCTCCTCGTAGAGCTCGCCGTCCTGGTTCCGGCTCACCACCACGCCCCGCCAGCTCCGGCCGGCGGCCAGGGTCTCGGCCACCCCGTCCCAGAAGGGCGCGCTGTGGAGGCCACTGTCGAAGCGGTCGGACCTCGAGCCCACGATCTCCTCGAGGGGATAGCCGGTGCTCAACGCGGTGGCCGGGTTGGCGTAGATGATGATGCCGTCGACGCCGGTCACCACCACCGACTCACCGGCCTGCTCGATGGCCGTGGCCAACAGCGCCGTCTCCGCCAGTGAGTCCATCAGCTCCCGACGGGCGCGAACCCGCGACAGGGCCATACCCACCTGCCGGGCCATCTGCTCGAAATTGGCCGCTATCGCCGGGTCCAGTTCGTGGGTGTCCGTGTGGTGCAGCCCGAGCACGAGATCCACCGACCCGTCCACCTGCACCGGTACGCCGACGGCGATGCGAAAGCACGGAGCCACGCCCGGGTCGTCGTCCGGCGGATCCTGGTCGACCTCGACTTCGATCCGTCCCGACTCCCGGGCGGCCAGCGGTGCCCGGACCAGGTGCGGCGCACCACTGCGGCAGTCGAGGCCGAGGGCGAGGACGTCGGCGCCCTCGCCGGACGCCGCGACGACGACCGGCACCCCCTCCTCCTCCCACCGGCAGGCCCACACGAGGGAGCACCCGGTGTGGTCGGCCAGGGCCCGGCACACATCGGCCAGGAGCGTGTCCTCGTAGACGGCGCCGACCAGGACGGCGTCGACCGCGGCCAGTGCGTCGAGCATGATCCGGTGCGAGCGTCGTTCGTGGACGTCCTGGAGCCCGGTGACGAACGACGTGTGGGGTGCGGGAGCGCCGTCGACGGCACGGGAGTGCACCTGCATCCAACGCGCCTCGCCCGACGAGCTGAGGAACCGGAGCTCGAGGACGCCGAGGCTCTCGTCCCTGGTCACCCGGGCCGTCGCCTCGCGCGCCCGGTCGTGATCCGCGTCGACGATGAAGTCCATGATCGGCCGGCCCAGCAGCTCCTCCGGGCGCCAGCCGAGCACCCGCTCGACCGACGGGGACACCCAGGTGCACCGGCCCGAGGTCGACTCGAGGACGACATCGGAGACGTTCTCCGCGAGGGTCCGGAACCGGGTTTCGGAGGCCTCCAACTCACGCCGCGTCTGGACCTTCTTGTCGATGTTGCGCAATGCCAACACCCGGTTGACCACCCGGTCGTCGGCGTCGACGGCGTCGCGCAGGGTGGCCGACATCCACAGCTGGGCACCGCCGGCACATCGCACCCGGATCTCCTCGGTCGACGCACGGCCCCCGGTCGGATGGCGCCGCATCGAACCCAGTCGGGCCTGGTCCTCGGGGTACACGACGTCGGCCACCGGCCGGCCGACCAGGTCGTCCGCGTCCCAGCCGAGCTGGGTCCCCACCGAGGGCGACACCCACTCCACGGTCCCATCCTTCGCCAGCAGGATCACCACGTCGGAGGCGTGCTCGGCCAGGAGGCGGTAGCGGTTCCTCGACTCGGCCAGCGCTCGCTCGTGGTGGGTCCGGTCGCTGACGTCCCGCCAGGTGAAGCAGACCCGGTCGCCGAGCGGCAGGCCCCGGATGTCGAAGTGGTGGACCACGCCGGTCGACGCGTCGGTGACCTGATAGTCGTCGAAGCGGAGGCTCTCGCCGGTGGACACCGAGTCGATGCACTGCTCGAGGAGGAAGGCACCCGTGGCACCCCGCACCGTCGCCGACAGGAGGGAGCCGACGAGGTCGTCGAGGTCCACCTCCAGGCCATCGGCGGCCGCCTGGTTGGCGTCCTCGCAGACGAAGTCGACGATGTCTCCGGTGTCGTCCCGGATGGCCCGGAGCACGAGGCTCGGATCGAGCAGGACCTCCTGGACGGCCCGCAGGCGAACCGGGTCGAGCTCGTCGAGGACGGGGCTGGCCGCCTTGGGGAGGTCGAGGTGGAACAGCAGCCCGTCGGCCTCCCGGTCCGGCCCGTCGGCCTCCCGGTCCGGCCCGTCGGCCGCCCGGGAGCGCGCGGTGCCCTGTCGCCGCTCATCGACCTGCCCCCGGCCCGCTCGGCCCCGCCACTTGATCGGCACGCCTTCAACGCTAGGAGTGTCAACACGACTGTCACAAGGTAAAAGGTCCCAAATCCGGGACGAACACAGGTGTGTTTCCGGCGCAACCCGTGGTTCGTCCACCCCCCGGGACGACGGTCGACCGTCGCACCCCCGCTCCGTCGGTCGCCGGAGGTGAGGAGCCGGGATGCCGCCGTCAGGCGCTGAGGGCGTCGGCCACCACCGTCCCGGCCTGGTCGACTTCGAGCAGGAACCCGTCGTGGCCGAACTCGGAACTGATCACCCGGCACGGCCGCCCGCCGGGCAGGGCGCGGGCCAGTTCCGCCTGGAGGTCGAGCGGGAAGAGCCGGTCGGAGTCGATGCCGGCCACCTCGACGTGGGCGGTCACCCGGGCCAGCGCAGCGGTCACGCCGCCCCGCCCCCGTCCCACGTCGTGACTGTTCATGGCTTCGCTCAGCACCAGATAGGAGTTGGGGTCGAAGCGTCGGACCAGTTTGTCGCCGTGGTGGGCGAGGTACGACTCGACGGCGTACCGGCCGCCGGACAGCGGGTCCTCGTCGCCCTGGGGCCACCGGCCGAAGCGGCGGTCGAACTCGACGTCGGTGCGATAGCTGATCTGGCCGATCCCGCGGGCCAGGGCCATGCCGGCCAGGGGGGCCCGGCCGGAGCCGTAGTAGTCGCCACCGAGGAAGTCGGGGTCGAGCCGGATGGCCCGGCACTGCATCGAGCACAACGCGATCTCCTCGGCGGTGGCCGCCGCCCCCACGGCCAGCACCGCGGCGCGGGCCACCCGGTCCGGATGGCCGACGCACCACTCGAGCACCCGCATCCCGCCCATGGATCCGCCGACCACGCCGGCCCACCGGTCGATGCCCAGGTGATCGGCGAGCAGGACCTCGGCGGCCACCTGGTCGCGGATCGTCAGCCGGGGAACCGCGAGCCCCACGGGGAGCCGTCCGGGGAGGCCGACGACGGTCCCGTCGTGCCCTGGCAGCCCCCGAGCACGTTGGGGCAGACCACGAACCACCGGTCGGTGTCGATCGCCGCGCCGCGCCCGACCAGGGGGTCCCACCACCCGGGGGTGGGGTGCCCCGGTCCGGCCGCGCCGGCCGCATGGGAGTCACCGGTCAGCGCGTGGAGGACCAGCACCGCGTTCGAGCCCGCGGCGTCGAGGGACCCCCATGTCTCGTAGGCCACGGTGACCGCCGGCAGGGTGGCGCCGCCCTCCAGCCGGAGCCCGCCGGCGCCCTCGGCCAGGTGGGCGAGCCTCCGCCCGCCGGGCTCGTCGCCGGGCTGCCAGGATCGTGCCCCGTGGGGCGCCGTCACGCCCTCTTGGCCGCGGCGAAACCCACCTCGAGGTCGGCCAGGATGTCCGCGACCGACTCGATACCGATGCACAGCCGCACCAGGTCGGGCGTGACGCCGGCGGAGACCTGTTCGGCCTCGGTCAGCTGCGAATGGGTCGTCGAGGCCGGATGGATGGCCAGGCTGCGTACGTCGCCCACGTTGGCCAGGTGGCTGAAGAGCTCGAGCCCCTCGATGAACCGACGACCGGCGTCGGCACCGCCCTCGATGCCGAAGGCGAGGATGGCTCCGCCGCCCCGGGGGAGGTATTGCAGCTGGCGGGCGTGCCACGGACTGGAGTCGAGTCCGGGGTAGGCCACCCAGGTCACCTCGTCGCGCGCTTCGAGCCAGGCGGCCACCGCGGCGGCGTTCTGCACGTGACGCTCCATGCGCAGGCTGAGGGTCTCCACGCCCTGGATGAACAGGAACGAGTTGAACGGCGACACGGCCGGCCCGAGGTCCCGCAGGTACTGCAGGCGGGCCTTCAGCACGAAACGGGCCGGGAAGAGAGGGGCGGGCAGGTCGCCGAAGACCAGGCCGTGGTAGCTCGGGTCGGGCTCGGTGAACCCGGGGAACTTGCCACTGCCCTCGTAGTCGAAGGTGCCGCCGTCGACGATGACACCGCCGATGGAGGTCCCGTGGCCGCCGAGGAACTTGGTGGCCGAGTGGACGACGATGTCGGCGCCGTGGGCCAGCGGGTTGCACAGGTACGGCGTCGCCAGCGTGTTGTCGACCACCAGGGGGACCTTGTACTCGTGGGCGATGCCCGACACCCCGGCGAAGTCGAGCACGTCGCCCTTCGGGTTGCCCAACGTTTCGGCGTAGAGGGCCTTGGTGTTGGGCCGGAGGGCCGAGCGCCAGGCCTCGAGGTCGTCGGGGTCGTCGACGAAGGTGACCTCGACACCGAGCTTGGGCAGCGTGTAGTGGAAGAGGTTGTAGGTCCCGCCGTAGAGCGAGGCCGACGACACGACGTGGCCGCCGTTCTCGGCCAGGTTCAGCAGGGCGATCGACTCGGCGGCCTGGCCGCTGGCCACGGCCAGGGCCGCGACCCCGCCCTCGAGGGCGGCCACGCGCTCCTCGAACACGGCCTGGGTCGGATTCATGATCCGGGTGTAGATGTTGCCCAGTTCCTCCAGCCCGAACAGGGCCGCCGCGTGGGCGGTGTCCCGGAAGGTGTAGCTGGTGGTCTGGTAGATCGGCGTGGCCCGGGCGCTCGTGGTCGGGTCGGGCGACGCACCGGCGTGGATCTGACGGGTCTCGAATCCCCATTCAGGCATCGTGTGCTCCTTCGACAGGCTGGCGTGCGGCCCGGAGGCCGCACTGGTGGACCCGATACTTGCAAAAGTTGACTAACTAGGTCAACTTCATGGGTTGCGGCCGGTGCGACCGCTCGGGCCACGGTACCTGCCGACCGGGGCGCGGGCGCCCAGGCCCTGGAGGTGGCCCGGGCCCGGTGCTCAGACCGGTCTGCCCCCGGGGCACCAGGCGTTGGCCGGCACGCCCTCGCACGGGTTGGGCATGGACGGCAGCCCCGACGGCAGCGGGTGCATGACCACACCGGTGTGCTGCGGGTAGACCATCGTCGAGTTGCACGGACCGTTGCCCGTGTCGCAGAGGACCTGGCCGAGCAGGGCGGCGCCGGCATCGGATGCCGTGGTGGTCACTCCGCAGGTGGTCTTGGTCTGCTGGAGGTCCGACGGGGAAGTCCCGTTCGGGGTCACGTTGCCCACGTAGCAGTTGGACGGCTGACCGCCGTAGAGGGTGAGCTCCCCGAAGTCGGAGTTGCTCGGGTTCTTGAAGTAACCGTCGTTGCTGAACGTGTTGTGGAGCAGCGCGTCGTTCTTCGGGTCGTAGACGCAGCCGAACAGCGTCGACTCGACCCCGCCCGTGCCCGGGCAGGACTGGTCGTACTCGGGGACGCTCGAGTCGGGATACGGGATCATCAGGAAGCCCCACGCCCCGTTGTCGGCGAACGTGTTGTCCATGACCGTGTCGTTGGTCCCGCCCGACAGGGTCATGCCCGTACCCGTGGGACCCTGGCCGGCCGTGCCGGACGACGGCACGTCGGGGTTGTTGTTGTTGTGGCTGTAGTTGTGGATGAACACCCAGCACGAGTGGGTGTGGGTGATCGGGCTGGTGGCCCCGTCGGGGCAGGCGCCGTCCTGGGGCGCCGGTGGGTCACCGGCGATCTGCGTGTTGGTGTCGAGGCCGTCCTGGTTGTTGTCGAACTGGGAGTTCTCGATCACGATGGCCCCACCCGAATTGGTGCCCGAGTAGCCGAGGGCGTTGTACTCGACCCAGGAGTGGTCGATGGTGATGTCGCACTCCTGCTTGCACGCCCCCACGTACTCGCCCGAGTCGTTGAAGTTGCTGGCGTAGGTCTGGTTCCACGAAGCCGGGCCCGCCGAGTTCGAGGAGAAGATGCCGTACTGGGCGGCGGTGCTCTCGTTGTCGAAGAAGGTCGACGTCGCCGTGAGGTAGCTGCCCTCGTAGCCGTGGAGGCCGACCAGGCCGCTGTCGGCCCCGCCGTTCCACCAGATCTCGTTGCCCGAGTCACCCGAGCCGGCGAGGAAGTTGCAGGCGGTCAGGTTGTCGACGCTCACCCCGTTCGCCTTCCAGACCACGATGCCGTTGCGTCCGACCGGCTGGCCGTTGGACCCGACCGCGCCGTACGTCTGGGCCGCCGGGTTCGAGCTGCACTGGCCGTAGCCCGGCTTGGTGCCGTCGACCACCACGGTGGCGCGGTCCATGCCCCGCAGGTGGATGTCGGGCGTCGAGATCATGACCCCGCCGTTGTCGCCGTGGGCCGGGTCCGTCGGGTGGGTGCTGTCGGCCGTCTCGTGGTAGTCGCCCGGGGCGATCAGGATCCAGTCACCGGGCGTCGCCGCGTCGACCGCGGCCTGGATGGTCGTGTACGTGCCGGCGTGCCCGTCGAACGTCCCGACCAGCAGGACCTTCCCGCTCGGTGCGTCCGACGTGGTGGTGGACGTCGAGGAGGACGAACCGCAGGCGGCCAGCAGTCCGGCCCCGACGATGCACGCGGCCAGCGCCGCTGCCGGGCGGCGCCGACGCCGTCCCCGGATCCGCCCCGCGGTCGAGTTCGTTCCGCCGTAGCCCATGTGGTCTCCCCGTTCTCCCGCACGCTCCCCCGTCGGATCGCCCCCCGGCGTGACCGGACGAGGCTAACAGGAGGGCGGCCCCGGGCGGGGTGACGCCGGGGCGTCGACGGGGCGGTGACGGGGCGGTGACCGGGACCGACGGCCTGCTCCTCGTCAGATGCCCACCAGGACCCGTCGACTAACATGCCTGGAGCGAATCTGAGACCTGGGGCCACGGCCACCGGAGGGGCTCGGACGCACGCGGGAGGGCAGACGGCCCTGCCGGTGAGCACCGTTCCTGCCAGGGGCCGGTACGACGAAGGAGCCACCATGTCCAACGAGTCACGTACCAACGACTTCCAGGTCGCCGACCTCTCGCTGGCCGAGTTCGGTCGCAAGGAGATCGAGCTGGCCGAGCACGAGATGCCCGGCCTCATGGCCATGCGTGCCGAGTTCGGGGCCGCCCAGCCACTGGCCGGGGCCCGCATCACCGGGTCGCTCCACATGACCATCCAGACCGCGGTGCTGATCGAGACGCTGACCGCGCTCGGCGCCCAGGTGCGGTGGGCGAGCTGCAACATCTTCTCCACCCAGGACCACGCGGCCGCCGCCGTGGCCGTCGGCCCCGACGGCACGGTCGACGCCCCGAAGGGCGTGCCCGTCTACGCCTGGAAGGGCGAGACCCTCGAGGACTACTGGTGGTGCACCGAGCAGGTGCTGCGCTGGCCGGGCGGCGAGGGCCCGAACCTCATCCTCGACGACGGCGGCGACGCCACCCTCCTCGTCCACAAGGGCGTCGAGTTCGAGAAGGCCGGCGCCGTGCCCGACCCGTCGACCGCCGACTCCGAGGAGTTCGCCGTGGTGCTCGGTGTCCTGACCCGCAGCCTGGCCGAGGACCCCAACCGCTGGACGTCGATCGCCAACGGCATCAAGGGCGTCTCCGAGGAGACCACCACCGGCGTCCACCGCCTGGTCGAGATGCAGGAGCGGGGCGAGCTGCTCTTCCCGGCCATCAACGTCAACGACGCCGTCACCAAGTCCAAGTTCGACAACAAGTACGGCTGCCGCCACTCGCTCATCGACGGCATCAACCGGGCGACGGACGTCCTCGTGGGCGGCAAGGTCGCCGTGGTCTGCGGGTACGGCGACGTCGGCAAGGGATGCGCCGAGTCGCTGCGGGGCCAGGGTGCCCGCGTGGTCGTCACGGAGATCGACCCGATCTGCGCCCTGCAGGCGGCCATGGAGGGCTACCAGGTGGCCACCCTCGACGACATGCTCGAGACCGCTGACATCTTCATCACCACCACGGGCAACAAGGACGTCATCCGCTCGGCCGACATCGCCCGGATGAAGCACCAGGCCATCGTGGGCAACATCGGCCACTTCGACAACGAGATCGACATGGCCGGCCTGGCGGCCACGCCCGGCATCGAGCGGGTCAACATCAAGCCCCAGGTCGACAAGTGGGTGTACCCCGACGGCAAGGCCGTGATCATCCTGTCGGAGGGACGCCTGCTCAACCTGGGCAACGCCACCGGTCACCCGAGCTTCGTGATGTCGAACTCCTTCACCAACCAGACGATGGCCCAGATGGAGCTCTTCACCAACGAGGGCACGTACGAGAACAGGGTCTACGTGCTCCCGAAGCACCTCGACGAGAAGGTCGCCCGGCTGCACCTCGACGCCCTCGGCGTCCGGCTGACGACGCTGACCCCCGAGCAGGCCGAGTACATCGGCGTGTCGGTGGACGGCCCCTACAAGCCCGAGCACTACCGCTACTGAGCCGACGGGGGGGCCCGGTCGGGCGGCGCGCCACGGCGCCCGACCCGGCCCGGTCCTCCGAACCGGTTCGCCGACCATGGACCAGCCCCGGACCGAGGCCACCCGCTACGAGGTCGCCGACCGCGTGGCCACGATCACGCTCCACCGCCCCGAGCGGCTCAACGCGTGGACGGCCACCATGAACGCGGAGTACCGCGGCCACCTGCAGGAGGCCTCGGACGACCCGGCCGTGCGGGTGATCGTGGTGACCGGCGCCGGGCGCGGGTTCTGCGCCGGTGCCGAGTCCGACGACCTGGCCGGCCACCTCGAGCGCGGCGCCTACGACGCCGGGGCGCCCGACGACCTGGCCACGCCGGGCTACGGGGTGCGTGAGGAGTTCGACGCCGAGCTGGCCTACCACTTCGGCCTCGACAAGCCCGTCCTGGCCGCCATCAACGGTCCGGTCGCCGGCATCGGCTTCGCCCTGTCCTGCTACCACGACCTGCGCTTCGCCGCCCGGGGCGCCACGTTCACGACCGCCCACGGCAGGCTCGGCCTGCCCTGCGCCTTCGGCCTGGCCTGGCTGCTCCCCCGGCTGATCGGGCTGCCCCGGGCGCTCGACCTCATCCTGTCCAGCCGGCGGTTCGACGCCGACGAGGCCCACGCCCTCGGCCTCGTCACGGCGGTGGTCGACGGCCCCGACCTGCTCGACCACGTCCACGCCTACGCGCGGATGCTGGCCACCACCGTCTCCCCCGCCTCGCTCGCCGCGTCCAAGCGCCAGGTCTACGAGGCCTTCCACCTGACCGTCGCCGAGTCGGTGCGGGCCGCCGAGGCCCTGCTCGACCCGATGATGGCCGGGCCCGACTACCGCGAGGGCGTGGCCGCCCTGCGGGAGAAGCGGCCCCCGGTCTTCGGCGACCCGCCGCCCCGCCTCTGACGACCGGCGCTCCGGCACCGGTTTCCGGGTCGGCCCGCCGGGCCACTACCGTGTCGGCCATGTCCGGAGACACCGCCACCTCCCCCGTCACCCTCTCGCCGTCCCGCCGGGGCGAGCCCGTGCGCCCCGAGATCGACCCGGCGGCGGCCCGGGCCCGCATCCACGCCGCCGAGGAGGCGCTCCTCGACGAGCGACGTCTGCTGACCGGCGAGGAGCTGTCCGGTCTGGCCGCCCTGCCCGATGCCTACGTCACCTCGCTGGCCGCCTTGGCCCACCAGGTCCGGCTGGCCTGGTGCGGTCCGGAGGTCGAGGTCGAGGGGATCCTGTCGGCCAAGACGGGCGGCTGTCCCGAGGACTGCCACTTCTGTTCGCAGTCGTCCCGCTTCGACACGCCGGTGAAGGCCACGCCCTTCCTCGACGCCGACGAGGTGCTGCAGGCCGCCGAGGAGACGAAGGCCGCCGGGGCCTCCGAGTTCTGCATCGTGCTGGCCGTGCGCGGCCCCGACGAGCGGACGATGCGGCGGATCCTCGAGCTGGTCCCGATGGTCCGGGAGCGGACGGGACTCCAGGTGGCCGTCAGCGCCGGGCTGCTGACCGAGGACCAGGCCCGGCGGTTCGCCGAGGGCGGCGTCCACCGCTACAACCACAACCTCGAGACGTCCCGCTCCTTCTTCCCGAACGTGGTCACCACCCACACCTGGGAAGAGCGCGAGGAGACGTGCCGGCTGGTCCGCGACCACGGGATGGAGCTGTGCTGCGGCGCACTCATCGGCATGGGCGAGTCCGACGACCAGCGCATCGAGCTGCTGACCCAGCTCCAGGAGCTCGACCCCACCGAGGTGCCGCTCAACTTCCTCAACCCCCGCCCGGGCACGCCACTGGGTGGCGAACAGCCCGTGGCGGCCTGGGAGGCCATCCGCTGGATCGCCCTGTTCCGGCTCGGCCTGCCCGGTGTGATCCTCCGCTACGCCGGCGGTCGGGAAGTCACCCTGCGCGAGCTGCAGTCGATGGGCATGACCTCGGGCATCAACGCCCTCATCGTGGGCAACTACCTCACCACCCTCGGACGGTCGCCCGACGAGGACCGCCAGATGCTGGCCGACCTGCGGATGCCGGTGGGCGCCCTGACCGGCGTCCTGTGATCCGCCGGCCGTGACCGGGGCGACCGGAGTGGACGCCCCGCACTGCACCGGCTGCGGGTCGACGACCTGCGTGGGCTGCGGCCGCACCCTCGACCCGCCCCGGTTCTGCGCGACCTGCGGCCGGCGGCTGACGGTGACGGTGACGCCCGGCGGCTACCGGGCCCGGTGTCGCGACCACGGGGAGTCGGGCGCTCCGTAGTCGCCGCCCGGCCCCGGACGCGTGGCCGTGGAGGCGTGACCCACACCGATCCCCTGCGTCCAGGAGGCCCGGGATTAGGTTGGGCCGATGGGCACGCTGCTGGTCGCCGTGCTCCCTCTGGCCCTCGGCGCGGCCATCAGCCCCACGCTCCTGGCCCTCCAGCTCCTCATCCTCACGGGGACGATCCATCGGCTGGCCCGGGCCTGGGCCCTGGTGGCCGGCTCCGCCGTGGTGCTCGCCGCCTTCTCCCTCCTGTGCGTGACCGCCCTTCGGCGGATCCAGCTCCACCACGGCCACAAGTCGTCGGCAGACGCCGCCGTCTTCCTGGCCAGCGGCATCCTGCTCGGTGCACTGGCCCTGCGGTCCCAGGTGCGGCGCCCCACCGCCGGCGAGAAGCACACCTCCAGGATCGGTGGGCGCCTCCAGACGGCCCCGACCGCATGGTTCGTCGGTGTCGGGGCCGTCGGGATGGTGGTCAACTTCTCCACCCTGGTCCTCGTCCTCGCCGCCGTCCACGAGATCACCCGCGCCACGGCCTCCACGTCGACCAAGGTCGCGGTCTACGTGGTCATGTACGTCATCGTCCTGGTCCCGGTCCTGGCTCCGGTCGTGCTGGCCCAGGCCTTCGGCGACCGGGCCGACCGGGCGCTCGACACCGTCCACCGGTGGGTCGGAGACCATGCCCGCACCATCGGGACCGTCATCGAGGCGGTCTTCGCCGTGTACCTGATCGTCCGGGGCGTCAACGCCCTCCCCTGACGGGCACCCGGGTACCGGTCACACGGTGCCGGTCAGGAGAGTGTGGACACCGCCGGGGACGGCCAGCGGACCCGCGTCGCCCACCCCCACCGCTCGAAGCGCCCGATCAGCCAGGCCGACGGGTCGATCATCCCCCGGTGCGCACCGTGCCGGGCCCAGGCGGGGTGGGCATGGTGGACGTTGTGCCAGCTGTCGCCCAGGGACAGCACGGCGAGCGGCCACAGGTTGGTGCTCCGGTCGGTGGTGCCCTCGCTGCGCCGGCCGAAGGTGTGGCACAGCGAGTTCACCGACCAGGTCACGTGGTGGAGGAGGGCCATCCGGACGAGACCGGCCCACACCAGCGCCATGAGTGCCCCGACCCACGAGCCCGAGATTGCGTAGCCGATCCCGAACGGGATGGCGAGCGACGCCAGCGCCAGCAGCGGGAAGAGCTTCCCGATCCGTTGCAGGTCCCGGTCGCGCAGCATGTCGGGCGCGTACCGCTGGGCGTTCGAGGCGTCCGAGGCGAACAACCAGCCCACGTGGGAGAACGCCAGGCCGCGCAGGAGCGCCGTCCCCCGGTCGCCGTAACGGTGGGGGGAGTGGGGATCTCCGGCGTGGTCGCTGAAGATGTGGTGGCGCCGGTGGGTCGCCACCCAGCTCGTGACCGAGCCCTCGACCGCCATCGAGCCGGCGATGGCCAGGGCGATCTTGAGGCCCCGTCGCGGGGCGAACCCCCGGTGTGTGAACAGCCGGTGGTACCCGACGGTGACGCCGAAACCGGTGGCCACGTAGAAGACGAGGCCGATCACCACGTCGGCCGGGTCGAGCACGCTGCCCCACAGCCACCACACGGCGAGGCCGAGGGCCAGGGCCGGGCCTGCCACGATCGCCGCGGTCACGACCTTCTGGGAGGCGTGTACCCGGGCCGGAGCCCCCTTGCCTGCAGGGTCGGTGGCGCTCAGCACCTCGACGGCGGTGGATGTCGAACCCATGGGACCTCCGATAGCGCAAATTGCGCATGGGGCAGGGTCGATCCGGAGGGCCTGATGCGGGCCGGACGCCGAGCGTCGGTACGCAATCCTACCGCCTGGATCCGCCGATCCCCGGTCGGGCACGGCTACGGCGCCTGGCCTACCCTCGGGCCGGGGCGGACCGGATCCGTCCGACTCGGAAGGGAGCCGACATGCCGCGCACGGTCACACCGGAGACCACCACCGGGCCGCCCGTCTACGACCCCCGCGACCCGGCGCTGCTGGCGGACCCCTACCCGGTCTACGACCGGTTGCGCGAGGAAGATCCCCTCCACCGGACGCCGTTCGGCTTCTGGGTCCTCTCCCGCTTCGACGACGTGTTCCGGGCCGCCATCGACGCCGACACCTACTCGTCGGCCCAGGGTCTGACATGGGAGGAGGACGAGATCACCCGGCTCGGGCTGAAGCCGACCATGGTGATGATGGACCGGCCCCGCCACACCGGGTTCCGCCGGCTGATCAGCCGGGGCTTCACCCCCCGGAGGGTGTCCACCCTCGAGCCGGCCGTCCGGGCGTTCGCACGCGACCGGGTCGACCGGCTGGCCCAGGCGGGCTCGGGAGACCTGGTCGAGCTGCTGGCCGGGCCCCTCCCCACCCTGGTCGTCGCCACCTACCTCGGAGTGCCGCAGTCGGACCGGGACGCCTTCGACGGCTGGAGCGGGGCCATCGTGGCCGCCAACGCCACCGGTGACCTGGTGGGTGGCGCGAGCCGGGCCGTGGCCGAGCTCTACACGTACTTCACCGACCTGGTCGCCCACCGGCGCCGGCACCCGGGCGACGACATGCTGTCCGACCTCGTCGGCGCCCGGATCGACGGACGGCCCCTCGACCTGGAGGAGATCCTCGGCTTCTGCTTCGTGTTGATCGCCGGGGGCAACGACACCACCACCGGACTGCTCGGCGGGACGGCGATGGCCCTGACCGAGCGGCCCGACCAGCGGGCGTTACTCGCCCGGGACATCGGCGCCGTGCCCGCCGCCCTCGAGGAGCTGCTGCGGTGGACCTCGCCGGTCCAGGGCCTGTCCCGGACCACCACCCGGGACGTCGAACTTCACGGGACCACGGTGCCCGCCGGCCAGAAGGTCCACCTCCTCTACGGGTCGGCCAACCGCGACCCCCGCGAGTTCGGGCCGACGGCCGGCGAGCTCGACGTGACCCGGATCGTGCCCCGGATGCTCACCTTCGGGAACGGGCCCCACCACTGCATCGGGGCGGCGGCGGCCCGGCTGCAGGGCCGCGTCGCCCTGGAGGAGCTCTACGGACGCCTTCCGGAGCTCACCGCCGACACGTCGGCGGCCGAGTTGGCGCCGGGTGTCTTCGTCCGTCGCTACGCCTCGCTGCCGGTGGAGGCCGGTCGGACGCGCTGAGCGGGCCGCGCTCGCGGACACCGCCTCAGCCGGCCGGTACCTTCCAGCCCCGGGCCTCGGCGATCTCCTTGCAGGTCGGGCAGATCGGGTAGCGCTGGGGATTCCGACCGGGAACCCAGATCTTCCCGCACAGCGCCTTGACCGCCGTGCCGTTGACCATGCCTTCGACCACCGACGGGCCGGCCGAGACGAAGTCGCCCTTCTCGGGCTTGAAGCCCTCGAGGACGATGTGGGTCATGCGCTCGTGGTCGCCGTCCAGCTCGGGGTCCACCTGGACGGGGGAGACGGTGATGCCGGTGTCGGTCATGACACCAGGATCGCGCACTCGTCGGCCCCGGTCGACGGCGCCGGTGGGTCGCCGGCTGGTCAGCCTCGACAGGGTGGGTCGGGCGTCGGCTGGGCGGATCGGCCCCTAGGCTTGCCCCATGCCGTCCCGCACCCTGGTCCTCGCCTCGGGCTCCCCGGCGCGCCTGCGGCTGCTGCGCGACGCCGGGTTCGCCCCCCAGGTGGTGGTCAGCGGCGTGGCCGAGGACGACATCGACCCGCTGGACACCGAGGGCTCGGTGGGGCGCCTGGCCGCGGCAAAGGCCGGCGCCGTGGCCCGGTCGGGGGGCGACGCCCTCGTCGTCGGGTGCGACTCGATGCTCGAATTCGACGGCCGGCCCCACGGCAAGGCGACCTCGCTGGAGGAGGCCCGGTCGTGGCTCGAGGCCATGCGCGGCAAGGCCGGGACGCTGTGGACCGGACACTGCGTGATCGACGAGGCGTCGGGCGGCCGGGCCGAGGAGGTGGTCGGGACCACGGTGCGCTTCGGCGTCACCACCGACGCCGAGCTCGACGCCTACCTGGCCACCCCCGACGTGCTGGCGGTGGCCGGCGCCTTCACGCTGGACGGTCGGTCGGCTCCGTTCGTCGACGGTGTCGACGGCGACCCGGGCAACGTGATCGGACTGTCGCTCCCCGCGTTGCGGCGCCTGCTCGGCCGCCTCGGCGTGTCGGTGACCGAGCTGTGGGCGGTGGAACGGTGACCGGCGCCACTGCCGACGGATCCGCCACCCCGGTGCTCAAGCTGGGGAATCTCGTCGTCGACGTGCCCGTCGTGCTCGCCCCGATGGCCGGCGTCACCAACAGCGCCTTCCGCACCCTGTGCCGCGGCTACGGCGCCGGGCTGTACGTCAGCGAGATGGTCACGGCCCGGGCCCTGGTGGAGGGCAACGCCAAGACACTGGGCATGGCGTCGTTCGGTGCCGACGAGACGGTGCGTAGCGTGCAGCTGTCCAGCGTCGACCCGGTGGTCATGGGACGGGCCGTGCGCCGCCTGGTGGACGAGATCGGGGTCGACCACATCGACCTCAACTTCGGCTGCCCGGCCGGCAAGGTGACGCGTCAGGGCGCCGGTGCCGCGCTCCCGCTCCATCGGACACTGTTCCGCGACATCGTGCGGGCCGCGGTGGGCAACGCCGGGACCGTTCCGGTCACCGTCAAGCTCCGCATGGGAGTGGACGACGGCCACCTCACCTATCTGGACGCCGGACGTACCGCCGAGGGCGAGGGGGTGGCCGCCGTCACCCTCCACGCCCGCACGGCCGAGCAGCTCTACTCGGGATCCGCCGACTGGGAGGCCATCGGGCGGCTCAAGGAGGCGGTCGGCACCATCCCGGTGCTCGGCAACGGGGATCTGTGGGAGGCCACCGACGCCCTGGCCATGACGGCCGCCACCGGGTGCGACGGCGTGGTCGTCGGGCGGGGGTGCCTGGGCCGGCCCTGGCTGTTCCGGGACCTGGCCGCCGCCTTCCGGGGCGAGCCGGTCCCCGACCCGCCCGGCCTCGGCGAGATCTGCTCCATGATGCTGGTCCACCTCGACCTGCTGTGCGGCCTCTTCGGCGAGGACCTGGGCACCCGTCAGTTCCGCAAGCACTCCGGCTGGTACCTCACCGGGTTCCCGGTGGGCTCGCGGGTGCGTCGCGATCTGGCGCTCGCCTCCACGGTGGCCGAGGTCGCCGCCCTGCTCGGGGACCTCGACCACTCGCTCCCCTTCCCCCCCGAGGCCCTGCGCATGGCCCGCGGGCACACCAACGGGCCCCGCCCGGTGCACCTGCCCGACCGGTGGCTCGACACGGTCGACGACCCCACGCCGCCCGCCGGAGGCGACCTCCTGGTCTCGGGGGGATAGAGGCCGCGGCACCCCCTGGGGTACCCGGAGGTACCCGGACTGCTGGCGCGAACGTTGCCGGTCACCACCTCGGAGATCACCACCTCGCAGCCGGGGGTGTCGGGTCGGTGCGCCGTCCGGATGGGCCCGGTCGACGGCGGCCGAGCGCATCGCAGGGGTACTGACCACGCTCAACGCGCCCGCTCCCCGGAGACCAGGGCACATCTGGAGCCGGCGGTCCGGAAGAGAGGCTGGGAGGCGGTGAGGCGGAATTCTGCAGTTCGATGAGCGCTCAGTCGAAGCAGTCGGCGGGAAGTGGAGGTGGTACGGCGTCGAGTCCGGGCAGAGGATTGCTCCACCAGATGGTCTCTTCGACACGGTGGCGAATTCTCCAGCCCACGTCTGTCCGCACCAGGCGGTCATGGTATGCCCCGCCGACTACGAAGAGCCACGGCCGGCCATCGATCTGCATGCTGTTTGGATTCTGGAAGAGTGACCGGCAGGTGGCTTCACCGGAATCGGTGGTCAGCTCGACGGCGCGGTTGACCACGAGGTGCTGAGTCCAAGTGAACGCAGGGAGCACGCGGGCGAGCCACTCGCGGACCTCGGGGAAGGACCCGCGAATACCACCGGCCGAGCGGTAGTCGAGCACGGCATCGATTGTGAACACCTGATCGAGTTCCTCGAACCGGCCGCTGTCGATGAGCGTCGCGTCAGTGGGTCAACAGGTCGTCAATTGCGATCCTGTCAGCGAGCTGGCGTTCGGCGCCGGTCATCGTCCGATCGTACTTCGGACCGTGGCGATCACCCCGGGTGACCGCTCACCTCTGGCCCCCTTCTGCGCTGGCGCCGCTGGAGTTCCCCACCGCCCACCAGGGCCGCGGACAAGCTCGCGCCTGCCAGGTCGACGCGGCCCGGGCCGCCTCGACCTGGCGATGGCGGCGACTACGGGACGGTGCTAGACCGGCGTCAGTGGGGCCGGGGGTTGGGATCGGCACACTCGAGAGCGGAGGGTGCGGCGGAGTGGGCACTCGGCGTGGAGGAAATCTGCGGGCCGCACTGGCGGCAACCCTCCCGTCCGGGGCTGGCCACACGCTCCTCGACGGCCACCCCGCTCCTGCCGGCATGCACAGCATCTGTTTGGGCTACGACGCTGATTTCCCCCGCTACCCCCGGTTCGCACGCGGTGACAGTTCCCGCCGGAGTCGCCCGGCGTCACGATGAGGCGGGACAGGTGACGTGGGCTCACATCGAGCGGAAGGGAGTGACCTGATGGCCGATGAAACTCCATATATCGACTACGAGAATCTGCCGGTTCCCTCTGAGGGGATCATCGCGACATTGTTCATCACGGTGCGGAAGGTCGCCCGGTCACGCGATTTCTATTCGCGCATCCTGGGCGGGAAGGTGGTTCTGGAGGAGAACCCATGCATGGTGAAGCTGGCCAACAGCTGGATCATCATGAACCCCGGTGGTGGGCCCACTCCCGACAAGCCCGGCATCTCGGTGGTCGATTACGAGCCCGACGACACGACGTCGATCTTCTTGAATCTTCGGGTCGCGGACATCGCCGCCTGCTACAGGGAGTGGAGCGAACGCGGGGCGGAATTTGTCACGCCACCGATCGATCGAGGCTCCGAGACCCGCTGTTACATGCGCGACCCGGATGGCTACATGATCGAGGTCGGTCAATCCACGGGCCTCCTGACCGGCCATCTGTCCAAGAAGCGGCCGGAGGACCTACCGGGGTAGAAGGATCCGCCGGGGTAGATGTCGGCCGGAAGCGAGCGTGGAGTCGCGGCGCTGCGATTTCCGCGGATCGTCCACTGCAGCAAATCAGGCTGGTCAGCGCTGCCAGGGAGAGATGTTGGCGCTGGCCCGGGATCGCACCTAGCGTCGACACAGACCAAGGGGTTGATCATGGCGGACGTGACGAAGTTCATCATCGGTGCCGAAGTGACCTGCTCCGACGGGGTGTGCGGCGAGATCAGAAGGGTCGTCATCGACCCGTTGGACCGCGTCGTGACTCATCTGGTGGTCGAGCCGAAGCACCGCCAGGGGCTCGGTCGTCTCGTCCCCCTCGACCTCGTCGAATCATCGACGGGTGGCGTACGGATCCGATGCACCATGGCGGAGTTCGAGAAGCTCGACCATGCCGAAGAGACGCAGTTCCTGCCCGGATCCGGCGGTCATGCGGACTACGAGGCCGGACAGGCGCTCTCCCAGCCCTACTACGGTCTGGCCGACACCATCGGGGATGTCCCCGAGGCCGTCACGTACGACACCGTTCCCCTGGGTGAGGTGGCTGTTCGACGAGGCGACCAGGTACATGCCACGGATGGGCCCATCGGGAGTGTCGAGGGACTCGTCATCGATCCTCGCAGCCACTACGTCACCCACGTCCTGCTCCAGGAGGGCCACCTGTGGGGACGCAAGGAAGTGGCCATACCGATCACCGTCGTCATCGGGGTCGGAGGCGGTATCCAGCTGAGCATCAGCAAGCAGGAGGTGGAGGACCTGCCGTCGGTCGGGATCGTCCATCCGACTCGATAGGTGCCCGCCGGCCCGGCGCTCAGGGGCCGGCCGAGTACAACCGGCCAACCGAGTAGCGGGTCTCGGATCGATGCGCCGTCGATTCCGAGCAGTGCCACCGGACCACCAGAAGAGAGACGCAATGGACATCATCAATTTGGGTGCGACAGATGGACTACCCCCGGTGGACTGGGCAGGCGTCCTCGAGAAGCTCGACGCCGGTTCGCCCCCGGCTCCGGACGCCCACAACGCTCGCTCGACGTGGCTCTCGACGGTGAACGAGGACGGGAGCCCGCACGTGACTGCGGTCGGCGCGCTCTGGCTGGACGGAAGCTTCTGGTTCCAGACCGGATCGGGTACCCGGAAGTGCCGCAACGTCGCCCGCGACCCGCGCTGCTCGATCGCGGTGTCGATCCGCGACGCGGACGTCGTCGCCGAGGGTGAGGCGGAGCGGGTGACCGACCCGGCGACGTTGACGCGCCTTGCCAGGGCCTGGGCGGACCAGGGGTGGCCGGCCGAACTGGACGAGTCCGGGGCCGGCATCACCGCGACCTTCAACGCGCCGTCACAGGGACCGCCGCCTTGGAACGTCTATCGCATCAGGCCACTGTCGGTCACCGTGACACTGGGCACCGAGCCGGGCGGGCTGACCCGCTTCAGGTTCTAGCCTCAGCCCGCGAGGTGCCTGCCCGCCTGGCCCCGCCGGGCCGGCCCCGGATCAGGGCGATCCCGAGAATGTCGGGTCGCCGCTGCCGACCGGTTACGGCGAGGTCGACAGGGCTGGGTCGTCGTCCAGGCCCGCGACGTCCTGGGCCGCCCCGGTCCGGGGCTCATACCAGGACCGACCGCAGTCGTTGCACCTGTGGGGGGCGGGGTGACCCGGGGGCAGGTCGCATTCGCACTGGTCGAGCTTTCGGGCGTCGGCTGCTCCGCATCCACTCATCTCCTGGCCTCCCTGCGGTCCGTCGGCCTGAGCCGTCACTGGCTCCAGGGTAACGGGGCGCGACGATCTCATGAACGCCCGCTGACGGTGGTCGGCTCCACCCGGCGGTCAGCTACGCCCTGTTCACGGACAGTTCACATACCGTTGACTCGGCCGTGATCATGCGGGCGTAGAACGGAAGTGGTCCACGACCGAACGTTCCCCCTACGTCTGGCGGCGGACCACCGGGGTCGAAGCCGCCTCGTGCCAGGACAGCACAGGCCTCCGCGAGGCGCTCCCCCGGATCACGACGGGCGAGATCTCTTCGCCGGCGTGGCTCTCGTCGATCACCACCCGGTCCGTCGGCGCGCTGCCTCGGACGCGCCGGACGCCGCGGTGGCCGGGCTCCCGCCCGGCCACCGTGTCATCCCATCACGCAAGCGTGCCGGCGAGGACCGCATCGATCTGCGAGAAGACAAGGCGCATGCCCTCTTCGACGCCCGTGGCGAGCACCTCCTCCATGCCGGCCAGCGAGTCGAACTGGGTGCTGACTGCCATCACCGCGCCTCCGCCGTCGCGCTCGTCGATGGTGATGATCAGGGCCGTCATCGCGTTCCCGTCGTTCGGGCGGCCGTCGTCGTCGACGTCGGCGTCCCGCAGCTCGAGGTGGCGGGGAGGGTCGGCGGCGATGACCTCCCACGTGCTGTCGTGGCGCTCGCCCTCGGGGCCGGCCATGAAGAAGGTGATCCGTCCGCCGGTCCGCAGGTCGTGGTCGACCACGGTCGCCGGGTAGCCAGGGGGCCCCCACCACCGCTCGAACTGCCGGGGGTCGGCCCACAACCGCCAGACCCGCTCGACGGTGGCATCGAGGTCCGCCGTGACCGTCATGGTCAGGGATTCCGGGTCCTTCTCGACGCTGGCCACGCTCATCGCTTTCCTCCGGTAGTTCGCTTCTCGGTTGCCAGGAGGTCGTCGATCCGGTCCACCCGCGCCCGCCACAGCTCCTCGATGCCGTCCAGCAGCACCCGGGCCCGCTGGACGGTGTCGACGTCGGTGTGCACGAGTCGCTCGCGCCCCCGTCGCTCCTTCGTGACGAGCCCGGCACCTTCGAGCACGGCGACGTGCTTCTGCACACCGGCGAAGCTCATCGGGTAGCGCTCCGCCAACGCCGACACGCTGTAACCGCCCCCGACGGCGAGGGCCAGGATGTCGCGCCGGGTGCCATCGGCAAGGGCGTGGAAAATGCGGTCGACGTCGGCGGCGGATGCCTGATCTATAACCATCTGGTTGTATGTTAGCCGGGCACGATGACGCCCACAAGATCTCGGATGCCGAGGTCGGGATCGCCGGCGGGCGACCGCGAGGGCACGGACCGGGTGGGACGGTTCGACCGTTCCGGTGGCACCGCCTTCACGGCGAGGGACATCTTCGGGAGCTGGACATCCTCTCCCGGAGCAGCTCCTTCTCCCGTTCGTTGCGGGTCATCGATGCAGCCTTCTCGAACTCCGCACACGCCTCCTCCCTCCGCCCGAGGCGCTCGAGGAGATCGCCTCGAACGCTCGGTAGCAGGTGGTAGCTCTTCAGCGCCGGCTCGTCGGCCAGGGCGTCCACCAGTACCAAGGCGGCCGCAGGCCCCTCGGACATCGAGACGGCCACGGCCCGGTTCAGTTCGATCACCGGGGACGGGGTCAGGGCCACGAGCTGGCCATAGAGGTCGGCGATCATCGTCCAGTCGGTGTCCTCGAAGCGGACGGCCCGTGCGTGACACGCTGCGATCGCCGCCTGGAGCGAGTACGGACCGTCGCCCGCCCGACCCAGTGCCTCGTCGCCGCGCCGGATGAGCATCCGGTTCCACCGGGACCGGTCCTGGTCCGCGAGCAGCACCGGCTCGCCGCTCGGACCCGTCCGGGCCGAGATCCGGGAGGCCTGGAATTCGAGGAGTGCCACCAGTCCGTGGGCTTCCGGCTCCGCCGGCACGAGGCCGGCGAGGACGCGAGCCAGGCGCAGTGCGTCCTCGCACAGTCCCGGTCGCACCAGGTCCTGGCCGGCGGTAGCGGCATACCCCTCGTTGAAGACGAGGTAGATGACCTCGAACACCGATGCCAGACGGGCAGCCCGGTCGCTGCCGTACGGGACGGCGAAGTCGACCTCGGCCTCGGCCAGCGAACGCTTCGCCCGGACGATGCGCTGCGCGATGGTCGGCTCCGCGACCAGGAATGCCCGGGCGATCTCGTTCGTCGTCAGCCCGCCCATCAGCCGCAGGGTGAGGGCGATACGGGCGTCGGGCGACAGTATCGGATGGCACACGATGAAGATCAACCGCAGGAGGTCATCGTCGATGTCGTCGGCGTCCGCCGGCTCGATCGGCGGAACCTGCGCGAGCGTGCGACCGACGTCCTCCAGTTTGCGGGCGTAGGTCTCCTTGCGACGCACGAGATCGATCGCGCGGTGCCTGGCCGTGGCCATGAGCCACGCACCGGGGTTGGCCGGGACACCTGTCGCCGGCCACGCCTCCAGCGCGGCCACCAACGCGTCCTGGGCGATCTCCTCGGCGATCCCCACGTCCAGCACGATGCGAGCGGTACCCGCGACGATGCGCGGGAACTCGATCCGGAACACCGCTTCGAGGGCATCGGACGGAGGCGATGCTGTCACGACCGCCCATCTGAGCAGCCACCGTCGGTCGGAGCAAGGGCTGCCCGGTCAGCCTCCTGCGATCTCACGGATCTCCGCCGTGACGGTCCAGCTGTCCGGATGGACCTGCAGGAATCGCCTCGTCCACTCCAGGGCCTCCGCCTTGTCCTTGGCCTGGAGGATGGCGTACCCGCCGACGACCTCCTTGGTCTCGGTGAAGGGCCCGTCGATGGAACTGAGCGTTCCGCCGGACCAGGTGATCCGGGTGCCCTCGGACGTCGGGGTGAGTCCGGCCGTGTCCAGCATCACTCCGGCCTTCGTGATCTCCTCGAACAGGGCCCCCATGCGCTCCGAGAACTCCGGGTTCGCGGCCACATCGGGGAGATTCTGTTCGTCGACCCGGATCATGGAAAGGTAACGGGGCATGGCTACTCCTCTGTCGCGGAGGCGGGACCTTCCCGACCTCTCAGTGGTGCGTCGAACGGGAGACGGCCAGATCGACACCTCGTCCGTAGATTTCCAGAGAATTCTCCGGCACGGCGGTCCTCAGCGCCTCCTGCGTGGGCCCGCCGGGTCCGCGACACCGGTGACGGGCCTCCGACCCACGCCGTGCCGGGGCCGCCGACCGCGGGCGCACGCCGGGGGCCGTGGTCGGTGTGGGAGACTGGTGCGGTCGACCCCGCCGGGCAGCCCGGCTCCGGTCCGGGGACCACCCCGCCGCAGCGGTGACCCCTCCCCCACTCCCATGATCGTCGGCTCCTCCCTCACCATCGAGATCGGCGATCGCACCCTCTGCCGCGAGGCCTCGTTCGTGGTCGGCGCCGGCGAGAAGGTCGGGCTGGTCGGTCGCAACGGCACGGGCAAGTCGACCTTCATCTCGGTGGTCATCAACGAGCCGGGCCGCAACGTGCGGTCGACCGGCAGCGCCGCCATCCGCGGGACCTACGGCTACCTGCCCCAGGTCCCCGAGCCCCACGGCCTGGGCCTCGAGCCCAACGGCTTCTCCCACGTGCTCTCCGGCCGGGGCCTCGACGTCCTGGACGACGCCCTGGGCAAGGCCCGGACCCAGATGGCCAAGGACCCCTCCTCGGAGAACATCGCCCTGTTCTCCGACCTCGAGGAGCAGTTCCGCGAGAACGGCGGCTACGAGGCCGAGGCCACCATGGCCCGCCTGGCCGACGGCCTCGGGCTGCGCCAGGAGCTGCTGCTCGAGGACATCGAGAGCCTGTCCGGTGGCCAGCGCCGGCACGTCGACCTGATCCGGATCCTCTTCCAGGGACCCGACACCATGATCCTCGACGAGCCCACCAACCACCTCGACCGTCCGGCCAAGGCGTGGCTGATGGACGAGCTGGAGAGCTTTCCCGGGGCCATCCTGGTCGTCTCCCACGACCTGAAGCTGCTCGACCGGTCGATCAACAAGGTGCTCCACCTGTCCGACGCCCGGCTCACCGAGTTCAAGGGCACCTACTCGTCGTACCTGGTGCAGCTCGAGGCCGACCTGTCCCAGCGCGAGCGGTCGGCCCAGCTCGAGGGCCGGGAGATCGACCGGCTCTCCAAGCTGGCCGACTCCATGCGGGGCAGCACCAACCGCCGGGCCCGCATCGCCAAGTCGCTCGACAAGCGGGTCGAGCGCCTCGAATCGGGACGGACCGAGGTCCACAGGCGCGAGAGGAAGAGCTCGTTCTCCCTCCCCACCCCGGTCCGCTCCGGCGAGGTCCCGCTGCGGGTGGAGCACCTCGTCGTCCGCTACGACAGCCACACCGTCCTGTCCGATGTCGACTTCCACTGCCGACGGGGCGACCGTGTGGTGGTGATCGGCCGCAACGGCGCCGGCAAGTCCAGCCTGCTCCGCTGCCTGGCCGGCGTCCAGGAGCCGACGTCGGGCGCCGTCACGCCCGGCGCCAACGTGTCACTCGGCTACTTCGCCCAGGAGCACGAGCAGGTCGACCTGTCGGTGAGCGTGCTCGACAACATCGACGACCGGATCCTGACCAAGGAGTCCGAGCGCCGCGCCCTGCTCGGCTCCTTCGGCCTGGTCGGCGACGTCGCCTACCAGATGCCCAGGACGCTGTCGGGTGGGGAGCGGGCCAAGCTCGGCCTGGCCATGCTGGCCGCCGGACAGGCCAACGTGCTCCTACTCGACGAGCCCACCAACAACCTCGACCCGACGTCCATCGAGGCGGTGGGCACCATGCTCTCCGACTGGCCGGGGACCGTGGTGGTGGTCAGCCACGACCGGGCCTTCGTCGAGGCCCTCGAGCCGACCCACGCGCTCAAGCTCCCCGACGAGGTCTTCACCCACTGGCGCGACGACTACCTCGACATGGTGGAGATGAAGTAGCCCGCCACCGGCGACCGATCGGGAGGCGGGCGGCGCGGCGTCGCCGCCTAGGAGGACTTGCCGTTGCCGGCGACCGGCACCTCGACCGCGCCGGCGTCCTTCAGGGCACCGACCAGCACGGAGGCGGCACCCACCAGCCCGGCGGCCTCGTAGGGGACGACCACCTTGGCGTTGGGCGACATGGCCACGGCCTGGAGGGCCTGCAGCTGCTTGAAGGCCAGCGTGTTGGGGTGGATACCGATCCTGTCGAGGGCGTCCAGGCCGAGGGCGTCGCCTTCGCCCCGCAGCTGGGCGGCCCGCTTCTCGCCGTCCGCCCGCAGCTCGAGGACCTGCTTCTGGGCTTCGGCGGCCAGGATCGAGGCCTGCTTCTGACCCTCGGCCTCGAGCACGTTGGCCTGCTTGCGGCCCTCGGCGCTGTTGATGGCCGCCTGCTGCTCGCCCTCGGACTTCAAGATGGCCGCCCGCTTGTGCTGCTCGGCCTCCTTCTGCTCCGACATGGCCTGGAGCACGTTGGCGGGAGGGGTGATGTCGAGGATCTCGATCCGGTTGAGCCGGACACCCCACTTGAGGGTGGCCTCGGCCATGTGGTCCTGCATCTTGGCGTTGATCGTCTCGCGCTCCGACAGCGACTCGTCGAGCGTCAGCTCGCCGAACACGGCGCGCAGTGCGGTGCGGGCCATCTGGTCGATGGCCAGACCGAAGTCGTTGACCTCGAACAGCGCCAGCTTCACGTCGGTGACCTGGCAGAAGATGGTGGCGCTGACCCACAGCGAGACGTTGTCCTTGGTGATCACCGCCTGCTGGTCGCCCGTCCTCGGGAACTCGCGGACGTCGACCTTGTCCATGCGGTCGGCCAGGGGCATCAGGACGTGCAGGCCCGGCTGCTTGATGGTCTTGAACTCGCCGAACCGCTTGACCACCCCGACGCAGCCCTGCTGGACCACCTTGAGGCACGACTTGGCGAAGACGACGATGAGGGCGAAGATGAAGAACCCCGCCACCGCCACTCCAATGGCTTCTCCCACTGAACCGATGAGCACGATGACCACCTCCTGAGGACACCTTACGCACCCGTGGCCCCCCGCACCGCGCGCTGCGGCAACCGACGGTGCTCCCGGATCCGCCGCACCCTACGGTGCGCTCGGCCCCTAGCGGGCGATCAGGATCCGACGGCCGGATAGGCGTCGTCGGCCGGATAGCAGACCAGGACGCCACGCTCGACGTCGGCCACGACCACCTCGGTGCCCGGGGCGATGCGGGTCCCGGGGAACATGGCACGGGCGAACCACTCCTCGCCCCTGGCCATCACCGAGCCGGGCTGGTGCGGACCGGCCAGCTCCTTGCGGACCACCGCCGTCTCGCCCACCATGCCCGAGACACCGTTCAACATCGCCGACTCCCTGTGCTGCGTCCAGAGTACTGCGGGGCGCAACCGGTGTTCCGTGCGTGAGCAGGGGGCACCGGTGCCCGTCCACCAGCACTATACGGGACCACCCGCACCGATCCGTCGGGTTAGCGTGTGCCATGCCGGACCGACCCTCACCCGTCAGCGCCATCACCGCCCGGAAGACCTGGCGGACCCTCGAGCCCCTGCACGGGATGGTCTACTTCGCCCCGGAGGCCGCCGACTCCTATGCGCGCCTCGGCCTGGAGGGACGGTCGGGCTACTTCGCCTCCCGCTCGGCACCGATGGGCGCCGTGGGGGCGGGCACCGTCGTCGCCACCTTCTTCAACTTCAAGCCCTCCCTCGTGCACGACTCGATGGCCGGCGTGTGGGACCGGACGACGCCGGCCGACGTGCTCGAGGCCCGCACCGACGTCGCCGGTGCCGCGCTTCGCCGGATGCTCGGGTCCGCGGCCGACTCCGAGGACGTGGCCACCGCCGCCGACCTGGCCCAGCGGGCGGCCGTCCGGGCCTGCGAGCGCACCGAGGGCCGGCCGCTGTTCGCCGGTCATGCCGACCTGCCCTGGCCCGAGGAGCCACTCGAGCGCCTCTGGCACGCCCAGACCCTGCTGCGCGAGTTCCGCGGCGACGGCCACATCTCCCTGCTCGTCGAGCACGGGATCGACGGTGCCGAGGCGCTGGTCTTCCACGAGGCCACGGCGGAGCTGCCGACCGCGCTGTTGAAGGAGACCCGGGGCTGGACCGACGCCGAGTGGTCCGCCGCCACCCGGAGGCTGCGCGAGCGTGGCTGGCTACGGCCGTCGGCGACCGCCGAGCACCTGGCGCTCAGCGAGGAGGGGACGGACGTCCGCGCGGCCATCGAGGAGGCCACCGACCGGCTCGCCGTCCACGCCTACGAGGCCATCGGGGACGAGGGCTGCGCGACGCTGCGCGGCCTCGTCCGGCCCCTGTCGCGGGCCGTGGTGGCGGCCTCCGGACTCGGCGGCTGAGCCGAGCTCCACCGGCGTCGGTGGCGCCCCGGGCGACGGGGATCCACGCGGTGCTGCTTGCGCTCCCCCCCTTGCGTCCCCATAGTGGATGCATGTCCTCGGCTCCACAGTCGGGCTGGCCTCCCCCCGGGATCACCGGTGACCAGGCCCTGGCGGCGTCCCAGTCGTTCGGCGCCGACGCCGAACGCTACGACCGTGCCCGTCCCCGCTACCCCGACGTCATGATCGAGCACATCGTCGAGGCCAGCCCCGGCCCCGACGTCCTGGACGTCGGGATCGGCACCGGCATCGTCGCCCGGCAGTTCGCGAGCCACGGCTGCCGGGTCGTCGGCGTCGACCCGGACGACGGGATGGCCGCCCTGGCCCGGCGTACCGGATTCGAGGTCGACATCGCCCGGTTCGAGGACTGGGATCCCGCCGGGCGGCACTTCGACACGGTGGTGTCCGGTCAGACCTGGCACTGGATGGACCCGGTCCTCGGCGCCGCCCGGGCGGCCGATGCACTCCGGACCGACGGCCGGCTCGCCGTGTTCTGGAACGCCTTCGAGCCTCCGGCCGAAATCGCCCGGATCCTCGTCGAGGCGTATCGGCGGATGGTCCCCGACCCGGGCTTCGCCCGGGCCATGGCCCCCGGACTCGAGGCGTACTCGACGCTCTGCCACAGGGCGGCGGAAGGAATGCGGGAGGTCGGCGCGTTCGGCGAGCCCGAGCAGTGGCGCTTCGACTGGGAGCACTCGTACACCCGGGACGGGTGGCTCGACCAGGTCCCGACCCTCGGGGGCATCAACCAGCTCCCGCCCGGTCCCCTGGAGGAGCTGCTGGCCGCGCTCGGAGCCGCCATCGACGCCGACGGCGGCAGCTTCATGATGGCGTACGCCACCCAGGTGGTCACCGCCGCCCGGAGCGGGCCCGGGGAGGAGCCGGTGACCGGGCTGTAGTCCGCCCGGGGCCGGTCGGGCGCGTGTCCGCCGCGCGATCCGGCCGGCCACCCCTCCACCAGGCCTTCCCACGACCAGTGCGGGATCGACAGGCCGTCGGGCACGTCGTCGGCCGAGTCGGGGTAGCGGCCCATGGTGGCCGTCGTCGTCCAGGCGAAGTAGTCGTGCAGCACCCGGTGGAGGGGCGTGCCCGCGGCGATCCCCACCTCGACGAGGGCATCGTCGAAGCAGGACAGCGCCCGGGAGTCCATGTCGGCGTGGGGACCCATCCCACTGTGGAGGCGGACCACGGAGGTCTCGTCACCGCACCCCGCCGTGAACGCCGCCGGCCCGCCCAGGGCCTCGCCCCAGTAGTCGGCGAGCCGCTCGGTGTGATCGGGACGGAACCCGTGGCTGAAGGCGTGGCTCACCACCTCGTCGGCCAGCACCCGGTCGTGCCAGGCTGCGGCCAGGGCCAGCATGCCGTCCGCACCGCCCGCGGCCTCGTACAGCGTCGCCATGCCGTCAGGATGCCAGACCCGCGTCCGCTCCTGCCAGGACCTCCACCGCAGGCCCCCGGCTCAGGCGTCCCGCCGCACCAGGAGCACCGTGGCTGCGACCACGACCGCTGCCGTGTACGCGGCCAGCAGCCCGACCGCCGGCCAGGGCGGGAGCAGCACGCCGGCGAAGTCGGTCTTCCGGGTCGTGACCAGGGTCATGGCCAGTCCCAGGTTGGACGGCAGGTACTTCTCGAAGGTGCCCGAGATGCTCGACGGCAGGACGTCGAGGATCAGCGGGAGCACCAGCAGGATCCCGACGAAGGCGGCGATCGCCCCGGCCGTGTGGCGGAGCAGGAACCCGATGGCACAGGCCAGGAGGGCGAGCAGCACCAGATAGACACCGCTCAGGAAGACGGCCCGCAGGGCCCCTCCGTTCGACAGGCTCACGTAGGGGATGGCCGCGCTGCGGATCTGGGTGAGGATGGTGCTGCCCGGCGGCAGGGCCTTGGCCCCGTGGGCCAGCAGGATGGCCTGACCGGTGAAGAACGAGGCGAAGGTGGTCACCTCGGCGACGACGAGCACGACCGCGCCGACCACGATGAGCTTGGCCGCCAGGACCGTCGTCCGGCGGGAGGTGGCGGCCAGCGTGGTCCGGATCGATCCGGTGGCGTACTCGGAGGTCACGACGAGGGCACCGAGCACCCCGACCACGAACTGGGACAGGAACGAACCCGTCTGGCTGAAGCGGACCGGGTCGAAGGTGGCCCGGTCGGCCAGGCCGAGCGTGCTCCACCGCCCCGCCTCGATGTTGGTGACGAGGGCGGAGAGCCCGACCCCGGCGACCAGGACGATGACCAGGCACACCCAGGTGGAGCGCACCGAGCGCAGCTTCGTCCACTCGGAGCGGATCTGGCCGGACAGCCCGGCCCGGCCATGGTCGACGACGGGGAGCACCACGTGCGGGGCGGCCGTGGTGGTGGTGGTCACGCCCCCACCTCCATCGATGCGTGACCGTGGTAGTCGACCATCTCCGAGGTGAGCTCCATGAAGACCTCCTCGAGGCTGGCGTGGACCGGGCTGAGTTCGTGGACGGCGACACCGGCGGCCAGGGCCACGTCGCCGACGCGGGCGGCGTCCGCACCGGTCACCAGCAGCCCCCCGTCGTCCCGGACCGCCACCTTGGCCCCGGCCGACTCCAGGGCCTCGGTGAGCACCGGAGGCGACGGCGTGCGGACGAGCACGGTGGCCTCCGTGTTGGAGGCGATGAAGTCGGTGACCGTGGTGTCGGCGATGAGCCGCCCTCGGCCGATCACCACGAGGTCGGTGGCGGTCAGGGCCATCTCGCTCATGAGGTGGCTCGACACGAACACGGTCCGGCCCTCCGCCGCCAGCGACGTGAGCAGGGTGCGGACCCACAGGATGCCCTCGGGGTCGAGTCCGTTGACCGGTTCGTCGAAGAGCAGCACGCCCGGGTCGCCGAGCAGCGCCGAGGCGATTCCCAGGCGCTGGCTCATGCCCAGGGAGAACCTGCCGGCGCGGCGACCGGCCACGCTGTCCAGGCCGACCATCCCGAGCACCTCGTCGACCCGGGCGCGGGGGATCGAATTGGTGTGGGCCAGGGCCAGCAGGTGGTCGTGGGCGGTGCGTCCCGGGTGGATGGCCTTGGCCT
This sequence comes from uncultured Acidimicrobiaceae bacterium, assembly GCA_963830165.1. GTDB lineage: Bacteria > Actinomycetota > Acidimicrobiia > Acidimicrobiales > RAAP-2 > Bog-756. Next base: position 291,057 of record CAWHKZ010000011.1, on the reverse strand, counting down.
CGAGCAGGGCGCCGACCTCCCGGAGCGGCCACTTCAGGTCGCGGAAGCGGTGGCCGGCGACGGTCACCGTGCCGGCGTCGGGGTGGTCGAGGCCCATCACCATCCGCATGGTCGTCGACTTGCCCGAGCCGTTGGGGCCGAGGAACCCGGTGACCACACCCGGGCGCACCTCGAAGGTGAGGCCGTCGACGGCCCGGGTCGCGCCGTAGGACTTGGTGAGGGCCCACGCCGAGATCACGGTCCTTCCCGGTGACAGGTCATGGGTCGACGGTACCAGGAGCGCCCCGGCGCTCAGGCCCGGTCGACGAGGTCGGCGAGCTCGGCCTCGCCTCCCGGCAGGGCGACCAGCCGGTATCCCTCGCGGGCAGCCAGCCACTCGTGGTTCCGCCGGTGGATCTCGTGGCGGCCGTCGTAGTGGTTGAGCACCACGACGACGGGTGCGCCGTCCAGCCGGTCGGCCGTCGGCACCAGGGCATCCATGGACAGCCGGATGCTGTTGATGGTGCCGAGCCCGGCGTCGGCCACCAGCACGACGGCGTCCGGACGGAGTGCCGTGGCCAGATCGCAGGCATCACCGTCGTCCGCCTGGGGCGAGCGCACCCCGCCGGCCGTTTCCACCACGCCCACGTCGACCCGCTCGGCCGGCCAGTCCAGCTCACCCACCAGGTCGGCCACGGTGAACGGCGGCAGCCCGAGGGCCTGGGCGGCGATGGGCGGGGCCATGGCCCGGTGGTACGAGCGGTACGAGTGGCAGACGTCGCCGGGGTGCTCGCCCGAGGCGTCGCCCAGCACCTCGGCGTCGGTGGCGCCCCCGAGGCGCTCGCCGAACCGGTCGAGGTCGAACGACTGGGCCGGCTTGCGGGCCGACACCGTGCGCCCCCGTACCCGCAGCTCGCGCAGGAGCCGGGCGGCCACCCACGTCTTGCCCACCTCGGTCCCCGTGCCGCACACCAGGACGACGCGTTCAGGCCGCACTGGTGACACCCCGATCCGGCGCCGACGGTCCGCCCGCCGCTCGGTGGGCCGCCGGCAGCGTGCGGAGCCCCTCGACCAGCCGGTCCACCTGGGCCTCGGTGTGGGTGGCCGACAGGGTGATCCGCAGGCGTGACGTTCCCGGTGGCACGGTGGGCGGCCGGATGGCCGGGACCCACAGCCCGTGCCCCGCCAGCGCCTCGGAGGCGGCCACCGCATCGTCCTCGGCTCCGACGACCACCGGCACGATGGGCGACGGGTGCCCGACCAGGCCCGCCGCCCGGGCCACGCGGTCGACGTGGCCCCGCAGCCGGGCCCGCAGGGCGTCGCCCTCGGCCGACGTCACGACCCCGACGGCGGCCAGGGCCGCCGCGCTGTCTGCCGGCGTGGGGGCCGTGGTGAAGATGTAGGGCCGGGCCCGATTCACCAGGAGCTCGACGAAGCGGGACGGCCCGGCGACGAACCCGCCGAGGGCACCCAGCGACTTCGACAGCGTGCCCACCCGCAGCACGGCCGCACCGGCGGGCACGTCGAGCTCGGGTCCGAGGACGGCGTGGGCCTCGTCGAGCACCAGCAGCGCCCCGTGGCGGGACGTCACCTCGGACAGGCCCTCGAGGTCGGCGGCGTCGCCGTCCATGGAGAAGACGGTGTCGGAGACGACGAGCGACCGGCCCGACGCGGTGGCCAGCGACGCGTCGAGGGCGGCGAGGTCGAGGTGGGGCACGATGCGCACCTCGGCCCGGGCCAGCCGGCACCCGTCGATGATCGATGCATGGTTGAGCTCGTCGGAGTGCACGACCACGCCCTCGGAACCGAACACCGAGAGGACCGACAGGTTGGCCGCGAACCCGGTGGGGAGCACCACGGCCGCCTCCGCCCCCTTCCACCCGGCGAGCGCCAGCTCCAACTCGTGGTGCACGGGCCGCGAGCCGGTCACGAGGCGGGAGGCGCCGGACCCGGCACCCCACCGGTCGAGGGCCTCGTGGGCTGCGGTCACCACCGCCGGGTGGGTGGTGAGGCCGAGGTAGTCGTTGGACGCGAAGGAGACCACGGGCCGCGTCCCGTCCGGGTCGCCGACCTGGAGGCGACCGTCGTGGCCACGCGCGTCGAAGGTCCGCGGGGCGCGCCACCGACCGGCCGCCTCGACCCGGCCACAGGCCGCCTCGACCCATCCGGGCCAGTCCGATCCCGCGGCGTCGCCCGGCGGGCCGGCGGGCCGGCTCACCCGGCGCCCTCGGCCGCCACCTCGTCGATGCACGCCGCCAGGACGTCGACGACGCGGTCGAGCTCGTCCGCCGTCGAGGTGAGCGGGGGCATGACCACCACCACGTCGCCGAGCGGGCGGAGCAGCACCCCGCGGCGCACCGCGGCCGCACACACCCTCCTGCCCCAGCGCCCCTCCCCCGGGGGCGGGGCGAGCTGCACGCCCACCATCAGTCCCCGCCGGCGTACCTCGGCCACCCCGGGACGGCCGACGACGGTGGCGTCGAGGCGGGCGCCCAGGTGCTCGGCCACCTCCAGCACGTGGTCGAGCACCCGCCACTCCTCCAGCAGTCGGAGGTGGCGGAGGGCCACGGCACAGGCCAGGGCGTTCCCGCCGTAGGAGTGGCCGTGGTAGAAGGTCTCGGTCCCGAGGTCGGGGCCGTCGAACGCCGCGAACACCGGGCCGGACACCACGGTGGCCGACAGCGGCAGGTACCCGCCGGTGATCCCCTTGCCCAGGCAGAGGATGTCGGGACGGAAGTCCGGACCGGCCCATTCCGAGGCGAACAGCCGCCCGGTGCGCCCGAAACCGGTGGCCACCTCGTCGCAGATCAGCAGGACGTCGTGCTCCCGGCACGCCCGGCCCACCAGGCCGAGGTCGTCGGCCTCGGCCACCAGGATGCCCGAGGCCCCCTGGACCAGGGGCTCGATGACCAGCGCGGCCAGGTCGGCCGCGTGGGCCTCGACGGCCGCCACCGCCTTCGCGGCCCAGTCGGCCGAGGCGTAGCCCGGCGTCCGCAGCACTTGGAAGCGCAGTGGGTCGAACACGGTGGTGCCGAACCCACCGTCGCCGACCGACAGGGCCCCGACGGTGTCCCCGTGGTAGGCGTCGCCCAGGGCCAGGAAGCGGTTCCGCTCGGGTCGGCCCCGGTTGACCCAGGTCTGGAAGGCGATCTTGAGCGCCTGCTCGACGGCCACGGCCCCGTCCGAGGCGAAGATGGTGTGGGCGTCGTCGACCGGGACCACCGCGGCCAGGGCCTCGGCGAACTCGATCACCACCCGGCTGCCGTTGCCGAGCAGCGTGGCATGGGCCACCTTGCCGAGCTGGTCGATGACGGCGGCGTCGAGCTCGGGCACCCGGTGGCCGAGGGTGGTCACCCACAGCGACGAGATGGCGTCGAAGTAGCGGTTCCCGTGGACGTCGACGAGCTCGCGGCCCTCGGCCCGTTCGACGGTGACCGGGGTGTTCGCCGGGTAGGCGGTCATCTGGGTGAAGCCGTGCCACACCACGGCGACGTCCCGTTCCACCCAGGGGTCGCCGGAGGGCACGGGCTGGTGCTCGGCAGTCATGGCCCACGAGTCTTGCCCACCCCGGGACGCCGGTCGAACCCGTGGGAGCGGTGACGGGCGCGTCCAGCCCGGCCGACCCCCGGGGGTCTCCGGGGGCGCGGTGCGGGGCCGGGGCGCCCAGGCGCGCCGGTAGAGTGGACCGATGGACCGCATCGGCGTCGTCGACACCATGTTCGCCCGTTTCGACATGGGCGCGGAGGCCCTCGACGAGTTGGCCTCGTGCCCCGGCTTCGGCACCACCTTCGAGGTGGTCCGGCGCACCGTGCCCGGGTTCAAGGACCTGGGGGTCGCCTGCAAGCGCATCATCGAGCAGGAGGAGTGCCGGATCGTGGTGGCCCTCGGCATGCCCGGCAAGGCCGCCATCGACCAGGTCTGCGCCCACGAGGCGTCGCAGGGGATCATGCTGGCCCAGGTGCTCACCTCCACCCACATCCTCGAGGTCTTCGTCCACGAGAACGAGGAGGAGGACCCGGCCGCCCTGGCCGTGGTGTGCGTCAACCGGGCCCGCAAGCACGCCCGGAACGCCTACTGGATGCTGTACGAGCCCGACCAGCTGACCCGCAACGCCGGCCGCGGGGTGCGCCAGGGCTACGAGGACGCCGGGCCGCTCGTGGGCTGAACCGCGCCCGGGCGAGCTGTCAGACCCCGGGGTCGTGGGGTAGCCCGAGGGTCCGTTCGGCGATGATGTTGCGCTGCACCTCCGACGTACCGCCCCCGATGGTCAGGGCCGGGGCGAAGAGGAAGCCGAAGGACCACATGTCGTCCGGCCACGGGCCGCAGTCGGGCGACTGCGGCACCGGCCCCGCCGCCTGCACCATGCCCGCGGCCCCGGCCAGGTCGCGGGCCAGGTCCATGATGTGCTGCCCGTGGTCGTCGGCCAACGCCTTGCGGACCGAGGCCTCCGGTCCCGGTGGCATGCCGGCCACCGCGGCGGCCAGGGTCCGCATCCGCAGCAGGCGGAGGATCTCGCCCTCGCCCCACACCCGGGCCAGCCGCTGGCGCAGGAGGGGGTCGGCGATCCCGCCGGCGGCCCGTACCGTCGCCACCAGGTCGTCGGCGGTCGGACCCCTCCCCCACAGCGCCCCCGCCCCCGACAGCGACACCCGCTCGTTGGCCAGCGTCACCTTCCCGAGCGACCAGCCCCGGCCCCGGTCCCCCACCAGGTTCTCCCGGGGGAGGCGCACCTCGTCGAGGAAGACCTCGTTGAAGGTGTGGGTCCCGGTCATGTCCACCAGGGGCCGCACGGTGATCCCGGGCGCGTCCATCGGGCACACGAAGTACGAGATGCCCTCGTGCCTGGGGGCCTCCGGCTCGGTCCGGGCCAACAGGATGCCGAACTGGGCCCGGTGGGCGTAGCTGGTCCACACCTTCTGGCCCTGCACCACCCACTCGTCCCCGTCGAGCTCGGCCCGGGTGGTGAGCGAGGCCAGGTCCGACCCGGCCCCGGGCTCGCTGAACAGCTGGCACCAGATCTCCTCGGCGGCCAGCAGGGGGACGAGGTAGCGCTCCTTCTGCTCGTCGGTGCCGGCGTGGAGGAGGGTGGGACCGGCCCAGCCGATGCCGATGGTGTTCACGGGACGGCGGACACCGGCCCGCTGCAGCTCCTCGTCGACCACCAGCTGCAGCGCCGGGTCGGCACCGAGTCCCCAGGGCGCCGGCCAGTGCGGGGCGACCAGTCCACGCTCGGCCAGCTGCCGTCCGGAGGGCGTGGGGTGCGCCTCCAGCCAGTCGCGGATCCCGGCCCGGAGCGGGTGGTCGGCGGCGTCCCCGCCGTCGGCGGCTCCAACGTCGGCGGCGTGCGGTGCGCTGTCCACGGCGGCCAGCGTAGGCTGACTTGACCGCCGCGGTCACCCCGGAGGCTCGACCGACGCCACCGATCGGCCGCGGCCGGGACGTGCGGCACGGCCCGGTCCCGGTCCGGGGGAGCGAGGAGTCCGACGTGAGCAAGTGGAATTTCGCCGACGTGTGGGAGGCCGTGGCCGACGAGCTGGTCGACGCGCCGGCCCTGGTGCACGGGGACCACACCCTGTCGTGGCGCGAGTTCGACCGGCGGGCCGACAACGTCGGCCGGTGGCTGCTCGGGGCGGGGGTGGCCGAACAGGACAAGCTGGCCATCTACCTCTACAACTGTCCGGACTACCTGGAGGCCACCTTCGCCGCCTACAAGATCGGTCTGGTCCCCATCAACACCAACTACCGCTATGCCGACGACGAGCTCGTCTACCTGTGGGAGAACGCCGACGCGGTCGCGGTGGTCTTCCACGGGGTGTTCGTGGAGCGCATCGAGGGCATCCGCCACCGTGTGCCCGGCGTGCGCAGCTGGCTCTGGGTGGACGACGGCACCGCCACGTGCCCCCCGTGGGCCACCCCCTACGAGGAGGCGGCCGAGACGACGGGGCGGCCCGGCGTCGGCGGGCACCAGCGCGTCCGGGCCCCGTCGGGGCGCGGCCCCGACGATCTGCACATGCTCTACACCGGCGGCACCACGGGGATGCCCAAGGGCGTGATGTGGCGCCAGGACGACCTCTTCGCCCGCCTCAACGGCGGCGGCTTCCGCCGCTACCCGCTCGACGGGGGTATCGAGGACGTGCGCGCCGAGGTGGCCGGTAGCGGGCCGGGCATGACCCTGTTGCCCGCGTGCCCGCTTATGCACGGCACGGGCGGGTTCACGGCCATGGAGTGCCTGAGCGAGGGCGGGCACGTGGTCACCCTCGCCTCGCGCCAGTTCGATCCCGTCGAGCTGCTCGACACGGTCGAGCGGGAGAAGGTCAACGGGCTGATCATCGTGGGCGACGCCTTCGCCAAGCCGATCCTCGCCACCCTCGACGAGCACCGCGGCCGGTGGGACCTGTCCAGTCTGATCGCGATCATCTCCTCGGGCGTCATGTGGAGCGAGGAGTCCAAGCAGGGGCTGCTCGGCCACCACCCGGGCATGCTGCTGATCGACGTCTTCTCCTCGTCGGAGGCACTGGGCATGGGCAACTCGGTGTCGTCGGGAGACAGCGCGGCCAAGACGGCGCAGTTCAGCCTGGGGCCCGAGGTGCGGGTGATCGATGCCGACGGGCGGGACATCGTCCCCGGATCCGGCGAGATCGGGGTACTGGCCCTCGGCGGCCGCAACCCCGTCGGGTACTACAAGGACGAGGCCAAGTCGGCGGCCACGTTCCGGGTCATCGACGGGGTCCGCTACTCGGTGCCCGGCGACTACGCCGAGATCCGCGCCGACGGCTCCATCCACCTGCTCGGGCGGGGCTCGGTGTGCATCAACACCGGTGGCGAGAAGGTCTACCCCGAGGAGGTGGAGGAGGTCGTCAAGACGGTGGACGGCGTCCTCGACGCCGTGGTGGTCGGCATCCCGAGCGAGCGCTTCGGTGAGGAGATCGTCGCCGTGGTCCAACTGGGCCCCGGGGTGGCCGACGGCTCCGTCGCCCCCGAGACGGTCATCGAGCACGTGAAGGCCCGCCTGGCCGGCTACAAGGCCCCGCGACGGATCCGCTTCGTCGAGACCATCGGGCGGTCGCCGTCGGGCAAGGTCGACTACGCGCACCACCGGACCGAGACCGCCGAATGGCTCGGGGTCGGCCTGCAGTGAGCTCGGGCGGTCAGCCCTTGTTGGCGCCGTGGCGGCGGACGAAGTCGTTGACCGTGTAGTACGCGTCGATCGACTCGCCGGCGTCGCCCCAGAAGCCCTCGAGCACGTCGTAGGCCATGGTGCCCTGCGCGATGTAGTGGTTGTTCACATCGGTGATCTCGAGTTCGCCACGGCCGGAGGGCACGAGCGTCGGGATCACGTCGAACACGTCCGCGTCGTAGCAGTAGATGCCGGTCACGCCGAACTTGGACGCCGGCTGCTCCGGCTTCTCCACGATGCCGACGATGGTGTCGTCCTTGTCGAAGGTGGGCACGCCGAGGTGCCGGAGGTGCTCGTCCTCCTCCACCGGGGTGAGCAGGATCCGGGCCCCGTGGGGTTCGTCGCAGAACGCGTCGACCATCGGGCGGATCGAGTTCTCGACGATGTTGTCGGCCAGCATCACCAGCACCGGGTCGCCGTCGACGAAGCGGGCGGCGAGCCCCAGGGCCTCGGCGATCCCGCCGGGCCGGTCCTGGTACCCGTAGCTGAGGCGGTCGATCCCGAACTCGTGGCCGTTGCCGAGCAGGCGCAGGAACTCGCCGGCGTGGGTCCCCCCGGTCACCAGCATGATCTCGGTGATCCCGGCGTTCACCAGCGCCTCGATCCCCCAATTGATCATGGGCCGGTCGTAGATCGGCAACAGGTGCTTGTTGGTGATCCGGGTCAGCGGATGGAGGCGCGAGCCGGTACCACCGGCGAGGAGGACACCCTTCATGCGGGGCAGCCTAGACGTGGCCCGCGCCGGGGGGTCGAGCGTTCGGTGCCACCCCATCAGGCACGACCGCACCCGGGGCCGTCGAGGGGCCGGGCCGGTCGCCGGTCGCCCGGTTCCCGGTCGGCCGTCGGGCCGCTTCGGCCAGCACCGCCTCGGCCAGGTCGGGCCAGGCCCGCGACGCCCACACACCGAAGGGCCGGTCGGCCAGCCCGCAGCAGAGCACGCCGGCCTCCGGGTCCACCCACAGGAAGGAGCCGGACTGCCCGAAGTGGCCGAACGTGGCGGGCGAGTTCGACGGGCCCGTCCAGTGGGGCCGCTTCTCCCCCCGCACCTCGACGCCCAGGCCCCAGTCGCAGGGGTCGAAGGGCCCGAAGCCGGGCAGCACGCCGGCCAGTCCCGGGAACTGCACCGAGCACGCCTGCCGCCACGTGGCGGCGCCGACCAGGCTCGGCCGGGCCCACTCCCCGGCCAGGGCGACCAGGTCGGCGATCGGTCCGGCGAGACCGGCGGCCGCGGCGGCCCCCGGCGTGCCGACGAGGGTGGTGCGGTCCATGCCCAGCGGTTCGAGCACACCCTGGGCCAGGTACTCGGCGAACGGTATGCCCGAGGCGGCCTCGAGGGCGTCGGCCAGCTCCAGGTAGCCGGCGTTGGAGTAGATCCGGCGCCGGCCCGGCGGCTCGATGGGCGGCCCGGGGTCGGGACCGAGGCCCGAGGCGTGGGCCAACAGGTGGCGGACGGTGGAGCCGGGCGGCCCGGCCGGCTGGTCGAGGTCGAGCGTCCCCTCCTCGACCGACACCAGCACGGCGAGCGCGGTGGCCGGCTTGGTCACCGAGGCCCACGGGAACACCCGGTCGGTGTCACCGGTGACCGCGGGCGTTCCGGGGAGTTCCCGATCGCCGACCCGGTGGGGATCCCAACGGGCGACGGCCACGGCCGCCGCATCCACCGGCCACGAGGCCACCGCGTCGAGTGCGTCCATGCCCGGCCAAGCGTAGGGGACGACGCAGGGGTCCCGGCCTGGCTACTGTTTCCAGCCATGGGGACCGCAACGGGGAGCCGGGACGCCCGGCGCCCCGGTGCAGGACGCGGGCTGGCGCTGCTGGTCATCGCGGCCTGCATCACGACCGCCCTGGCCATGTCCGGAGGTGCCTCGGCCGCCACCCCGGGGTCGACCGTCCCGAGCGCGGATCCCACCGCCGCGACGGCCCCGGCCGGAGGCAGCGAGGCGGCGGTGACCGGCGCCCTCGCCTCCTTCTACCGGGCCCCGGACCCCCTCCCCTATGCGCCGGCCGGCACCCTCATCCGCAGCCAGGCCGTGGCCCCCGGGCCCGGTCTCCCCACCGGCACCCGCGCCTACCGCGTGCTCTACCACTCGACGTCGGCAGCCGGCGGCGACCTGGCCGAGTCCGGGGTGATCGTCGTCCCCGGTGGGACCCCGCCGGCCGGAGGGTTCCCCATCGTGAGCTGGGCCCACGGGACGACGGGGGTGGCCAGCGGCTGCGCCCCGTCGGTGTCGGGCACCTCCACCCTCCCCGACCTCCCGGCCCTGATCCGCAGCCGTGACATCGTCGCCGCGACCGACTACCGCGGCCTCGGGACGCCCGGCCAGCACCCCTACCTCGTCGGCACGAGCGAGGCCGAGGACGTGCTCGACGCGGCGCGGGCGGCCCGGTCGCTGGTCGGATCGGCCGCATCCGACCGGGTGGCCGTGCTCGGCTTCTCCCAGGGCGGTCAGGCGGCACTCTTCGCCGGGGAGCTCGCCCCGTCCTACGCCCCCGACCTCGACGTGGTCGGGGTGGCCGCCGTCGCGCCGGTCACGTCGGTGCTCGAGCTGGCGCCCACCGGCGACGAGCCGCCGCCCTCGGGTCAGTCGGCCTTCACCGCCATGGTGCTCTACGCCTGGTCGCGGCACTACCGGACCTTCGGCCTCGACACCGTGCTGACCCCGGCCGGGCTCGCCGACCTGTCGGCCGTGTCGTCGTCGTGCGTCGACGGCGTGGCTTCGGTCTACGACGCGGAGGCCCCCGGACGGTTCTTCCTGCCCGGGTGGGAGGCGGACCCCGCCGTCCAGGCCGCCAACCGCGCCAACCTGCCCGGCGGCACCCCGACCTCCGCTCCCATCCTCGTCGTCCAAGGTACGGCCGACGAGGTGGTGCCCTACGCGACCACCACGCGGTTCGTGAGCCGGCAGCTGTGCAGCCAGCAGTACGACTCGGTCGACTACGTCGTCGAACCGGGCCTCGGCCACTCCCAGGCCATCGCCGACTCCGACCCGACCATCACCAGGTGGCTGCAGGGGAGGTTCGCCGGGACGGCGGCTACCGACTCGTGCGAGCACGCCGATCTGGGCATCCCGAGGAGCCTCTGACTGACCGACTGGCACGGGCGCCGGGTCAGGCGCCGGAACGGTCAGACGTCGAGGAAGCGACGGACGGCGAAGGCCGAGCCGACGACACCCACACCGATGCCGACCACCCCCACCAGCAGGCAGGTCCCGAAGACCTCCCACCCGCTCAACGACATCTGGGCGATGATGCTGTTCGAGGTGGCCGCCGTACTGCCCTTGTTGAGACCGATCCCCCAGTAGAGGGCGAGGACCACGAGCACGGCCACGCCGGCCCCCAGGAGGCCCTGGATCATCCCCTCGGCCATGAACGGCAGGCGGATGAACCAGTTGGTGGCACCGACCAGTTTCATCACCGAGACCTCTCGCCGTCGGGCGAAGATGGCCATGCGGATGGTATTGAGGATCAGGACGGACGCCGACAGGAGCAGCACCACGGCGACGGTCAGGAAGACCCACTGCAGGACGCGGATCACCGCCTGCATCGTCTTGATCTGCTGGCCCGGGTATTTCACGTCGAACACGCCGGGCTTCCCGTGGAAGGCCTGGTACACGGCGGGTGCGTCCGACGGGTTGTTCAACACGCACCGGAACGACGCCGGGTACTGGGACTCGACCGTGGCGTTGAGCTCGTCGGGCGGCAGGACGATCTTGGCCTCGTTGTAGTCGTAGGCCTGGCTGCGGAAGACGCACGACTTGACGTAGGGCGACTGGTGCAGCTGCCCCTTGATGGCGTTCGTCTGGGCCGGCCCGGCGTTCGGCTGCACCCACACGATGGTCTGGACGCCGTTCTGCCACAGCTCGGTGGCCTTCGAGGCCCCCTGCTTGAGCAGGAGCGCGGAGCCGACCAGGGCCAGCGACACGGCGACGGTCAGGATGGCGGCGGCCGTCATCAGCCTGTTGCGCCAGAGGTTGGTCGCGGCCTCCTTGCCGACGTAGCCCGGGGAGAGTGCCATCAGGGACGGGCGAGGAAGGTGCTGGGCACCTCGAGGTCGTCGTCGGCGGTGGGCATCTGGTCGACCAGGAGGCCCGTCGGCGACCCGGCACCGGCGGCCAGGGTGGTGCTGTCGATGTCGTAGACGCCGTGGGCCTGGTCGCGGACCACGATGCCGCGGTCGAGCTCGATGACCCGGCGCCGCATCTGGTTGACCATGCCGGCGTCATGGGTGGCGATGATGACGGTGGTGCCCGTCCGGTTGATCTGGTCGAGCAGCCGCATGATGCCGAGGCTGGTCTTCGGATCGAGGTTGCCGGTGGGCTCGTCGGCCAGGAGGATGAGCGGGCGGTTCACGAAGGCCCGGGCGACGGCCACGCGCTGCTGCTCGCCGCCGGACAGCTCGCCCGGCAGGTTGTCGCGCTTCTTGGCCAGGCCGACGAGGTCGAGCACCTGGGGGACCTGTGAGGCGATCACGTGCTTGGGCCGGCCGATGACCTCGAGGGCGAAGGCCACGTTCTCGAAGACGGTCTTGTTGGGCAGGAGGCGGAAGTCCTGGAAGACGCAGCCGATGTTGCGGCGCAGGTAGGGAATGCGCCACTTCGGCAGGTGTCCGATCTCCTTGCCGGCCTCCCAGATGCGCCCGGAGTCGGGCATCTCCTCGCGGAGCAGGAGTCGGATGAAGGTCGTCTTGCCGGATCCGGATGGGCCGACAAGGAAGACGAATTCACCTTTGTCGATCTCGACGGTGCAGTCCTGAAGGGCAACCGTGGATCCCTTGTACGTCTTGGTGACGTTCTGGAATGTGATCATGGGATGCGTGGTGCGGGGCGTCGCCGACGAAATGTCCGCAGATGCCTCCAACGGGCTGCCCGCCCCGACAGTGTACCCAAGGTGAACGCCGAATTGGGTCACACCCCTGACCTCGGACGACGCGCACCGCGGCGGCGCGGCCCCGTTCGTCGGGCCGTTCCGGAGTCGGTTCCGGCTCAGGAACCGTTGCGACGCAATTCGGCGTTGCGATGCAGCTCGGCCTCGATCAGCGTGTCGAGGTCGCCGTCGAGGACCGCCTCGACGTTGCCGGTCTCGGCGTTGGTGCGCAGGTCCTTGACGAGCTGGTACGGCGCCATGACGTAGGAGCGGATCTGGTTGCCCCACGCGTTGTCGGTGCGATCGCCGGACAGCTGGTCGAGCGTGGCCTGGTGCTCGGCCCGCTGGCGCTCGGCCAGCTTGGCCCCGAGCACCTGCATCGCCTTGGCCTTGTTCTGTGTCTGGCTCCGCTGGTTCTGGCAGGTGACCACGATCCCGCTGGGGAGGTGGGTGATGCGCACCGCCGAGTCGGTCTTGTTCACGTGCTGGCCGCCGGCGCCCGACGACCGGTAGGTGTCGATGCGGAGGTCCTTCTCGTCGATGTCGACCTCCCCGGAGACGTCCTCCAGGAAGGGCACGACGTCGAGCGAGGCGAAGCTCGTCTGGCGACGGTGCTGGGCGTCGAACGGCGAGATGCGCACGAGGCGGTGGACGCCGCGCTCGGCGGCCAGGAGCCCGAAGGCGTAGCGGCCGCGCACGATGAACGTCGCCGACATGAGACCGGCCTCCTGGCCTTCGGTGGCCTCCTCCACCTCGATGGAGAAGCCACGGCGCTCGGCCCACCGGGTGTACATCCGCAGCATCATCTCGGCCCAGTCCTGGGCGTCGGTGCCGCCGGCACCGGCGTGGATCTCGGCCACGGCGTCGCCGTCGTCGTAGTCACCGACGAACAGCGACCGGAGCTCGAGGGCGTCGAGGGTGCGTTCGAGGTCGGCGAGGGTCTCCTCGATCTCGGGGCGCAGCGACCCGTCGTCCTCCTCCTGCATGAGCTCGTGCAGGGTCTCGGCGTCGGACAGCTTCGAGGACAGGTTGTCCAGCAGCTCCAGGTCCTCGGTCACGCGGCCGAGTTCGGTGGTGACCTCGCGGGCGTGGTCGGGCTCGTCCCACAGGTCGGGAGCCGAGGCCTGCTGCTCGAGCTCGGCCCGGCGCGCGGCGAGGGCGTCGGCGCCCAGGAAGCGCTCGGCCTCGTGCACGCGCGCGGTCAGGGACTCCAGCTGCTCGGGGATGTCGACCCGCTCGGGTCCACCCTCCCCCCGGCGGGGGGCGTCGGCGGCCATCTCAGTTGGCGCCGTGGCAGAGCTTGTACTTCTTGCCGCTGCCGCACCAGCACGGCTCGTTGCGGCCGATCTTCTCGCGGTCGGACTTGACGATGGGGGCCTGGGTCTCTCCCGTGTCGAGGCCGGCGGCGGGCACGTCGCCGATCCCGCCGGCCACCGCGGCGGCCGCCTCGATCTCGGCAGGGGTGGCGGCGGCGAAGGCGGCGGCCACGGCGGCACCGCCCTGGACCGGGTCGTCGGCGGCCACGTAGCGGGCATTGGCCAGGTCGAGCTGGGGCTTCTCCTCCTCCACGACCTGGACGTGGAAGATGTAGCGCAGGTAGTCGTCGTTGATGCCGTCCATCAGCTTGCCGAAGAGCGCGAAGCCCTCACGCTGCCAGGCGACCAGTGGGTCCTGGTTGCCCATGGCCCGGAGGTTGATCCCCTCCTTCAGGTAGTCCATGTCGGCCAGGTGGTCCTGCCAGCGCTGGTCGATGATCTGCAGCATGATGTCCCGCTCGAGCTGGCGGGCCGTCTCCTCGCCTCCCGGGATCGTCTCGTCCCGCTCGGCGTAGAGCTCGAGGGCCTCGGTGATCACGCTCTCGGTGACCTGTCCGGCCGTCGCCGCCTCGGCGAAGTCATCGATCACGAACTTGGTCGGGTAGTACTGCGAGAGGTCGTTGACGAGTCCGGGCAGGTCCCACTCCTCGGGGTAGTCCGACGGGCACGACCGGGCCACGACCTCGGTGAGGGTCATCTCCAGCAGGTCGACGGTGTCGTCCTTCAGGTCGTCGCCCTCGATGATCTGCATCCTGCGGGCGTAGATCACCTTGCGCTGCTCGTTCATCACGTCGTCGTACTTGAGGACGTCCTTGCGGGACTCGGCGTTGCGGCCCTCGACCGTGTTCTGCGCCCGCTCGATGGCCTTGGTCACCATCTTGGCCTCGATGGGCACGTCGTCAGGCAGGGCCCGTCCCATCACCCAGTTCATCGCCCCCGTGGCGAAGAGGCGCATGAGGTCGTCCTCGAGCGAGAGGAAGAAGCGTGACTCGCCCGGGTCGCCCTGGCGGCCCGAGCGGCCGCGCAGCTGGTTGTCGATTCGCCGGCTCTCGTGGCGCTCGCTGCCCAGGACATAGAGGCCGCCCCGGGCGCGGACCTCCTCGCCCTCGGTCTTGCACCGCTCCTCGAACTCCGCCTCGATCCGGGCCAGTTCGGCGGCGCCCTCCTCGGTGGTGAGGTCGATGCCCTTGGCGACGGCGTCGCGGTGGGCCAGGCCCTCGGGATTGCCGCCGAGGATGATGTCGACGCCACGGCCGGCCATGTTGGTGGCCACGGTGACCGCCCCGATGCGGCCGGCCTGGGCCACGATCTCGGCCTCCCGGAAGTGCTGCTTGGCGTTGAGCACCTCGTGGGGGATGCCCCGCTTGTCGAGCAGGCGGGAGAGGTGCTCGGACTTGGACACCGACGCCGTGCCGACGAGCACCGGCTGCCCGGACTCGTGGCGTTCGGCGATGTCCTCGACCACGGCGGCGAACTTGCCGTCCTCCGACTTGTAGATGAGGTCGGGCTGGTCCTCGCGGACAAGGGGGCGGTTCGGCGGGATCGGGACCACGGGCAGCTCGTAGGTATTGGCGAACTCCGACGCCTCGGTCTCGGCCGTGCCCGTCATGCCGCCGAGCTTCTCGTAGAGGCGGAAGTAGTTCTGGAGGGTCACCGTGGCCCAGGTGTGGTTCTCCTCCTTGATCTTCACCCGCTCCTTGGCCTCCACGGCCTGGTGGAGCCCGTCCGACCAGCGGCGGCCGTCGAGGGTGCGGCCGGTGAACTCGTCGACGATGCGGACCTCACCTTGACTGACCAGGTAGTCCTTGTCCCGCTTGTAGAGCTCCTTGGCCAGCAGCGCCTGGGTCAGGTGGTGCACGTAGTTGACGGCCACGGCGTCGTAGAGGTTGGAGACCCCGAGTTGGTTCTCCACCTTCTCGATCCCGGCCTCGGTCGGGATGACCGTCCGCTTCTCCTCGTCGACCTCGTAGTCGTCCTCGGCCCGCAGGGTACGGACGATGCCGGCGAACTGATAGTAGAGCTCTGCCGACTCGGCGGCCGGGCCGGAGATGATGAGCGGGGTGCGGGCCTCGTCGATGAGGATCGAGTCCACCTCGTCGATGATGGCGAAGTGGTGGCCCCGCTGGGTCATGGACTCCTTCGAGCGGGCCATGTTGTCGCGCAGGTAGTCGAAGCCGAGTTCGGTGTTGGTGCCGTAGGTGACGTCGGACAGGTAGGCGGCGCGCTTCTCGGCCGGGTCGACGATGTCGGGACCCACCCGGCCCACGGTCAGACCGAGGAAGCGGTGCAGGCGCCCCATCCACTCCGAGTCACGGGTGGCCAGGTAGTCGTTGACCGTCACCACGTGGACGCCGTCTCCGGCCAGGGCGTTCAGGTAGACCGGCAGGGTGGACACGAGGGTCTTGCCCTCACCGGTCTTCATCTCGGCGATCCACCCGAAGTGGAGGGCCATGCCGCCCATCAGCTGGGCGTCGAAGTGGCGCTGGCCGAGCACGCGCCATGCGCCCTCACGGACGAGGGCGAAGGCTTCGACCAGAAGGTCCTCCAGGGTCTCCCCGTTGGCCAGCCGCTCGCGGAACGCGACCGTCAGGGCCTGCAGCTCCTCGTCGGAACGCGCTTCCATCTCCGGCTCGAGGGCATTGACCAGCGGCACCAGTTCGGCCAGCCGCCGGACCTTCTTGCCCTCGCCGGCGCGGAGGACTTTCGAGAACATGCTCATGGGGGACCCACTCTACTGTCGGCGGCCTCGCGGGAGTCACCGCAACCGGCCGTCCGCCGGGTCCCACCCGGCACCGCCGCGTCCCGGCCCCCGGCCGGCAGCCGCCCCGTCAACGGGGTCGGGGCCGCCGGACGGGCGGTCGGGGGGCGGTCGCGGTCACCTCAGGCGGTACGCACCTTCCGGAAGAGGGCCTCGGGGGCGGCGGTGCGGTGGCGGGGCTGGGACCGGCCGACGATGCGGCCCTTGGTCCGTTCGATCTGGTGCTCCAGCTTCTCGACGACGAGGTCGACGGCGATCGAGCGGCGCCTGGCCGGCGGCCCGGGCCCGGAGGGTGTGCCCGTGGCCGGACATCACCACCTCGCAGCACTCACGATCGGAGATCCTCGGGTTGTGCTCCTCCGAGAAGTGGACCTCGGCCCGCTCGAGGGCGGGACAGTGCTCGCCGATGTGGCGCACCTTCTCCTCGGTAAGGGCTCGAACCTCGTCGGACACGATCTTCCTGCCATGCGTGATGACTACGTCCACTGCTTCGCCTCCTCGGCTTCGTCGTTCGACAGCTACTGCACTGGGTGGCCGGTCCTCCTGGTCGGTCGATGAAGGGATGGGATGGGATGGGATGGATCGTGAGCGGCGTGCGGCTGACCTGGTCTTTGACCCCACACTCGCCTGCAGGGGAACTCACGGCCGGGCACCGGCGGCGCCGACCGTCTCCGGTCCACACCCAGCGGTACCACTCGACGGCACGCGTCATCCCCTCTCCGCCCGCCCCCGACAGCCGGGGACGCCGCGGGCAGGTCTTACTCCTAAGCCGCACCATGCTCAGCAACCACGAGTTGCCTTACGTGGGTCGTTTCGCCTGCGACTGGCTTCGACTTGCAACCACAGACCCGCACGTCGCTCACCCGACGAGCCTACGCCCGCAGGGCGCGAAAGTGAACCTTGGCCAGCAGTGTTCACCGAGCCGTCATCGAACCGACACACGGTTGCAGATGGGGTGCAGCGGTCGCGGCGGGGGCTCCCGGTGGCCGGGAGCCCCGTCAGGCGTCGCCCTCGGCCAGCAGGCGCTTGATGTCGTCGACGACGGGCACGGGACCCGGGTCGACACCCTCGCGGCGGGCCAGCAGCAGGGCCACCACGTCACCCACCAGGGCCAGGTCGAGCAGCTGGGCCAGGTCGCCCTCGCCCTGGGCGCGCACCTCGACCACGTCGGCCATCACCTCGCGCAGTGCCTCGGTGACGAGCTCGAAGCGCCGGCTCACCTGGGGATGCTCGGCGTCGTGGCGGAGGTTCACCAGGGTGATCAGCTGGCGGGTGGCGTCGCCGTTGACACCCCAGCCGGCCACCTCGTTGTGGCAGAGCTCGGGGTGCACGTTCCAGAACGCCGGGGACTTGGCGCTCTCGTTGATCTGGCACTTCCACCTGAGGGCGGCCGCCGCGCCCAGGTCCTGGCTGCTGTGGACCAACGGAATGGTCCGGCCGATCCGGCGCGCCGTCTCCTCCGCCACGTTCCCGTCGCGGTCGAGCTGGTCGCGCCGGCGGGAGAGCTGGTCGACCGCCAGGTCGATCCACTGCCGGGCGCCGGGGAACAGGCCGATGGCCTCCAGCAGCACGAGCGGCGGCACGGCCATGGCCCCGAGCGCCGTGCGGGCCTCGGGGATCGAGACGGGCACCGGCACCAGGGGCACGTCCCACTCCCCCGACAGGCGGACCAGCTCACCGCCACCGGACACCACCACCATGGCCGCACCGGCCTCGTAGGCAGCGGTGGCGGCCTCGATCGTCTCCTCGGTGTCACCGGAGAAGGAGACGGCGAGGACGAACGACCCCGTGCCCACGTGGTCGGGCGGCACGTACCCCTTGACCACCGTGACGGGCACCGGCATGAACGGGGCGGCGACCGCCGTCAGGACGTCGCCGACGATGCCGCTGTCGCCCATACCCAGCACGACCACGTTCTCGACGTCGTCGTGACCCGGCAGGCCCTCCACGTCCCGGGCGGCCTCGGCGGCCGCCACCACCTGCTCGGGAAGTCCGAGCGTGGCCTCCCACATCTCCCGGGAGTCGACGACCAGCGGGGTGATGGTCACGCGCCGGCGGCTGTGCTCGTGGTGACCGCACCGCCGGACGCCGCCTTGGCGTTCAGCCGCTCGTCCTCGGCGACGTCGACGGTGGTCGCCTCGTCGATCAGCAGGACGGGGATGCCGTCCCGCACCGGGTAGGTGCGGTGCAGGCGGGGGTTGTACAGCAGCTGCTCATCGGCGAAGTACAGCAGCGGTCCCTTGTCCTCGGGGCAGGCCAGCACCTCGATCAGCAACGGGTCGAGCGTCATCGGTGGGTCCTCTCTGGGTGTCGTTCGGCTTGGTTCGAGCAGGTGGTCGTCGGGTCAGGCGGACAGGAGCCGGGCGATGGCCGCCTGCACCTCGGCCACACGTACGGCGCAGGCGGCCTCGTCGGGCGCCTCGACGTTGAGGCGGAGCAGGGGTTCGGTGTTGGACGGGCGCAGGTTGTACCACCAGTCGCCCCGGTCGACGGTCAGTCCGTCGAGCCGGTCGACGGTCCCGAGGGCGCCGCCCGCCAGTTCGACCTCGGCGGCCATGAGCTCCACCGCGCCGGCGGGGTCGGCCACCTCGGTGTTGATCTCCCCCGAGTCCGCATAGCGCTTGAACGGTTCGAGGAGCTCCGACAGGGGCTTGCCCGTCACGCTCAGGAGCTCGAGCACCAGCATGGCGGCGATGATCCCCGAATCGGCCCGGTAGTTGTCCCGGAAGTAGTAGTGCCCGGAGTGCTCGCCGCCGAAGATCGCACCCGTCTCGGCCATGACCTCCTTGATGAAGCTGTGGCCGACCTTGGTCCGCACCCCGACCCCGCCCTTCTCGGCGATGGCCTCGGGCACCACCCGCGAGCAGATGCAGTTGTAGAGGACGGTGGCGCCCGGGTGCTTGTCGAGCAGTGTCGAGGCGACCAGGGCCGTGGTGAGGGACCCCGACACCGGCTCGGCCTTCTCGTCGACGAGGAAGACCCGGTCGGCGTCCCCGTCGAAGGCCAGTCCCACGTCGGCACCGCCCTCCAGCACGGCGCGCTGCAGAGCCACCAGGTTCTCGGGCTGGATCGGGTCGGCCGGGTGATTGGGGAAGTTCCCGTCCAGCTCGGGGAAGAGGATCTCGACCTCGAAGGGCAGCCCCTCGAAGACCTTGGGGGCCACGAGGCCGCCCATGCCGTTGGCCGTGTCGGCCACGACCTTGAGCGGGCGGAGGGTCGACGTGTCGACGAACGACCGCACGTGGTCGGCGTAGGCGTCGAGGACCGAGCGGTGCTCGAGGGCCCCGAGCGTCGTCGGGTCGGGGTCGGGCGGTCCGTCGACGGCCCACTCGTCGAGGAGCCGCTCGGCCGTGGCCTGGATCTCGGTCAGGCCGGTGTCGCGGCCGATGGGACGGGCCCCGGACTGGCACAGCTTCAGCCCGTTGTAGCGGGCCGGGTTGTGGGAGGCGGTGAACATCGCCCCCGGCACGTCGAGGCTTCCGGCCGCGAAGTAGAGCAGGTCCGTCGAGGCGAGGCCGAGGTCGACCACGGTCGCGCCCTCGGACCGGGCGCCGAGGGCGAACGCCCCGGACAGCTCGACGCCGGACTCGCGCATGTCCCGGGCCACCAGGATGGTCGGGGCGCCGGTGAACCGGGCGACGGCTACGCCGATGGCGCGGAACTGGAGGGCGTTCAGGTCATCGGGGACGACGCCCCGGATGTCGTACGCCTTGAACACGTGGGAGAGGGAGGCCATGGCCGGCCCATCCTAGGCCAGGCCTCCGGGGCGGGATCTGGACGTGGACCGGACCCGTGGCGGGCGTGCCGGACGTGCCGGACCGACCCGCCCGACGGCCGCGTCCGACGCGACGGCCGCGGTTACGCGGAGCCCTCGTCGGACAGCAGGCCGATGACGTCGCCGGCCATGGCCTCGCAGAGCTCCACGAGGAGACCCATGCGGGACTCGAGGTCGTCGGCCACGAGCAGGCGCTGGAGGTCGAGGGCGGCCAGCGGGGCCATGTCGCAGAGCTGCCATCCGACCTCCTCGGCGTCGCCGGAGATCCGCAGGGAGTGCGGCAGTGCGGGTACGTCGCCGAGCTCCGACAGCAGTGACCGCAGGCGGCGCAGCGAACCCTCGGCGCCCGCCAGGACGTCGTCGCGGCACACTGCCGGGCGGTCCGGCAGGTCGTCCACCATCGCCCGCGGGTACGGGTCGTCGGGAAGCCACTCCACCACCCGGACCCGGCGCACACCGGTGGCCACCACCAGCATCCGCCCGTCCTCGAGCTCGGCCACGTTGGCGATCCGCGCCACCGTCCCGACGTCGGTCCGCTCGTCCCCTCCGCCCACCTCCGAGCCCCGGGTGATGAGCACGACCCCGAACTCCCCGTCGGCCTCGACGCAGTGGGACATGAGCGACCGGTAGCGCTCCTCGAAGACGTGCAACGGCAGGCCCGCCTCCGGGAAGAGCACCGAGGACAGGGGGAACATCCCGAGCGGGTAGCTCACCGGGTCGCACCCGCCGCCCGGCGCGCCCGCCGGGCCCGGCCGGCCCGCCGCCCGACCACCGCCAGCGCCACGCACACCACCAGCGACACGACGGTCAGCACCTGGCCGATGTAGTCGGCCGGCACGTTGCCGTAGGTCAGCGTCACGTCGTTGCTGGTGGGCACCACCACCATCAGGTTCGGGGCGACACGGTACGGACCCGCCGCGCCGCTGGCCTGCCAGTTGGGGAAGTAGGAGATGCGTACCTCGACCGGGACGCCCACCCGGCTGACGTGGAAGCTCACCGACGAGTCGGTCTGCTGCACGTCGGACACGGTGGTGGACGGCTCGTGTACGGCGGCGACCGTCGTGGCCCCGACCGGCACACGCTCCCAGGACGGGGGCCCGTCGGCGGCCGGAACCACGTTCCACCTCGACGGGTCGTCGTACCAGTCGACGGACGGCGTCAACCAGCTGGACTGGGCGGCACCGACACCGGTCCACACGACGGGCCGGTTGGCCAGCGGCACGACCAGCTGCGAGTCGGCGATCCGGTAGACCTTCCACGTCGTGTCGAGGCTCTCGCCGTCGTAGGTGGTGCTCCACGGACCGGTGCTCCCGATGAGCGTGGCGGCGGGATCCTTGGCCACCGCGTCCTGGACCGTGGTCGACGACGACAGGAGGTAGCGCACCCCCAGCTGCTGGAGGTGCTGGATGCCCAGCGGGATGTCGAGGCCGCCGTAGGGCAGTCCGACCACCGCGTCCGACGGGTTGGGCGACAGCTCGTTCTGGTCGATGAAGTGGAAGGGGGTGGTGGAGGCCGACTCGAAGAGCAGGCCCTCCTCGGAGTCGATGCACCCGTTGGTGAAGTACGGCAGGAGCATCAGCGCCTCGGTGGTACCGAAGCGGTTGAGGGACGGGTCGTACTCCCACATCGCCCGACCGCACCCCTGCTCGGCCCCGACGGTGGCCATCATCTCGATCACCGCGTGGAACTCGGGGTAGTCCGGCTTCTCCTGGTAGCCCGAGTAGTTCCAGGCCGCCCAGGCGCTGGGCTGGTTGGCACCGACCGTCACCCCGATCTTGGCCAGGGTGGTGGCCGGCACGACCAGCGGGGGCACCACGGCGAGGCAGGCGGCGGCCAGGGCCACGAGGGGGCCGACCACCGCGCCGGCGGCCACGGCCACGGGCACGGGCCGGCGGAACCGGGTCACCCGCATGCCCGGCGCCCAGGACTGGGGGTCGGCCGAGCCCAGGCTGCGCCGGGCGGCCCGCACCCACACGTTGAGCTGGCGCCGGCGCCACCAGCGGGCGACGAACGAGACGACCTCGGCCACCGCGTACCCGGCCAGGAGGTACATGCAGAGGAACCACAGGGGCAGGAAGCGGACGTCGTAGAGCTTGGATGCCGGGTCCACGATCATCGCCGCGGCGGACACCCCACCCATGACGACGATGAACAGGGCCACGCGGTTGCGCCGGACCACCATGGCCACCACGCCGACCAGGTCGGCGATCAGCACCCACCGGGCCGAGCCCGGGAACAGCAGATGGGGGTAGCCGAAGACCTTGGTGTAGCCCATGTTGGTGGTGTACGGCTGCTCGGCCACGAAGGGCAGGAGCCACCACGCGGTGAGGCCGACGCCGAGGCCGCCGGCGACCACCGACCAGATCAGCCGACGCAGCCAGCGCCGGCCGGCGGCCGCGGCCCGGACGCCGCCGGCCACGATCCGCGGGAGGTCGGCGTCGAGGACGAGCCACACCACGGCACCGGCCACCGCGAAGAGAGCCGGGATGAGATGGCAGAGCAGCGTGGCGGCGAAGAGCACGGCGGCCAGGGCCCGGTGCCGGCCGGTGCGCAGCCCCGCCGCCACCACTCCCAGGAAGAGGAGCGACAGCGACAGGCTCAGCGAGTACGAGAACTCGCCGGCCAGCGTCGACAGCAGGTTCCCGCCGTAGATCGTGAAGCTGGGCTCGAAGAGGAAGGGCAGCGTGGCGGCGGCCAGGCATCCCGGGCCCGGGTCGCGCAGCCCGGCCAGGCGGCCGAAGGCCCAGGCACACAGGGGCAGCAGCAGGCTGCCCAGGATCGTCGCCAGCTTGAAGGCGATGTCGTAGCTGAACACCACGTTGAACAGGACGGTGACCAGGCCGGGCAGCGGGAAGTAGAAGGTGTAGAGCGGGAAGCCGTCGTACCAACCCGGGTCCCACCCCGTCAGCCGACCGTGGGTGAGGAGGTTCGACTCGAGGTACTTCGGGAGGGCGACGTGGGCGCCGGTATCACCCCCGGCGGTCGTGGTGTTGAGGAACAGGAGGTTCGGGTGCATCTGGGTGAGCACCACGACGATGACCCCGAGGATCGCCACCGCGCTCGCCCACTGCGGCCACGCCTGGCGGCGGGTCATGCGCACCCACCACGGGGGGCGACCGGGCGTCCCCGGGTGGGTGCCACCGACGGCGACGGGCGGCGCCGTCCGGTCGCGGCCGGACACGTCGGGCGGCACCTCGTGGACGGCCGTGGCCCCGTCGGCGTCGCCGGGCCCGTAGTCCCCGGGGCTCATGTCAGGCGAGCCCCCGGAAGCCCACCAGCGCGGGGAAGATGACCGCGGCCAGGGCCAGGGCGTTGAACGAGGCGTGAGCCACCATGTTCATGCCCAGGCGCCCGGTCCGGTACGAGACGGCACCCAGGATCACACCGAAGGTGGCGAGGCCCAGCAGCTGGAGCGACTCGGCGTGGGCCAGGCCGAAGAGCACCCCGCTGACCAGGACGGCCAGGCACGGGCCGACCCAGCCGCCGAAGCGGCCGAAGAGCCGGGCGAAGGCGCGCAGCAGCACCCCGCGGAAGAACAGCTCCTCGAAGAAGGGGGCCCCCACCACCGTGGCCACGACGATCACGAAGTACCCGGTGCCGTGCGAGCTGCCGGTGAGGCGCTGGGCGGGGGCCGAGAAACGCTGGCTGAAGTCGTGCACGTGGGGCCTGATGGGGACGTACATGAGGGCCACCAGGTACTGGCCGAGGATCCCGATCGGCACGCCGAGCAGGTCGATCCAGCGGAACCGGAGTCCGACGTCGGTGGACAGGCGCCTGGTCCCGCGCTGCCGGCTGGCCAGGAGGGCGGTCCCGAAGAACCCGCCCCACAGCCCGAACAGGGTGGACACCACGTACCAGGTGGGAGGCTCGGCCAGCTTCGACAGCGCGAGGATCTGGTGGTACTGGCCGGCGAAGGCGGCGGCCACGGCCACCAGGATGTAGGCGAGGACCTGGCCGCCGCAGAATCCGAGCGCCGCGTACAGCAGCCACATCCAGGCCGCAGGCCGGTCCGCGGGCGCACCGCCCTGGTCGAGTTGGCGGCCGAGCGACGTGTCGCGGATCCCGAACCGGCCCTTCCGCAGGCCGATCGACGCGTCGGTGTCGTCGATGATCTGGGGTGGTGCGCCGGATCCCGCGGCATCCACCGCCTGTTCGGGCCGGTCGCTCACTCCCACACGATACCGACCACACCCCGTGACGGGGGACCGGGTCCGCGTAGGGGGCCGATGCGCCGACGGCGCCCGGTGGCGCATAGCATGAAGGGGTGACCCCGCCCAATCCCAACGCCCCCAGCGGACCGTCCCCGACCGAGCCGGGCCAGGCCCCGCCCGGGCAGAACAAGAACCGCATCATCCTCGGCGTCGTCTGCCTGGTCGTCGTGCTCGCCGTCCTGATCGTCCCGAACCTCGTCCAGAAGGCCAACACCTCCCAGATCACCTACAACACCTTCCTCAGCAAGATGTCGGACAAGCAGGTCTCGACGGCGACGGTCGACCAGTCCTCCGGCGTCATCACCGGCACCCTCACCAACGGCACGAAGTACTCGGCCAACGGGCCGGACCCCGTCACCGACTCCGAACTGGCCGCCCTCAAGCCGCTCGGCGCCAACTACAAGCTGGTGACCACCACCGAGAACCCGCTCGTCTCGATCGTCTGGTACCTCATCCCCTTCGCCATCATCCTCGGGATCTTCTACTTCATCAGCAGGAGGGCCCAGGGTCAGATGGGGAGCATCATGTCCATCGGACGGTCGAAGGCCAAGCTCTACTCGACGGAACGACCCTCGACCACGTTCGACGACGTGGCCGGGTACGACGGTGTGAAGGTCGAGATCAGCGAAGTGGTCGACTTCCTGAAGACACCCGCGCGCTTCAAGGAGATCGGCGCCCGGATCCCCAAGGGGATCCTCCTCGTCGGCCCCCCGGGCACCGGTAAGACGCTCCTGGCCCGGGCGGTGGCGGGCGAGGCCGGCGTGCCCTTCATGTCCGTCAGCGGCTCCGACTTCATGGAGATGTTCGTCGGCGTCGGCGCCAGCCGGGTGCGCGACCTGTTCGCCACGGCCCGCAAGCAGGCCCCGGCCATCGTCTTCATCGACGAGATCGACTCGATCGGGCGCAAGCGCGGTGCCGGGCTCGGCGGGGGGCACGACGAGCGCGAGCAGACCCTCAACCAGATGCTGTCCGAGATGGACGGGTTCGACCCCACCGAGGGCATCGTCGTCATGGCCGCCACCAACCGACCGGACATCCTCGATGCCGCCATCCTCCGGCCGGGCCGGTTCGACCGCCAGATCGTGGTGCCGCTGCCCGACCTCGACGAGCGCCTGCCCATCCTCCAGGTCCACTGCAAGGACAAGCGGGTCGACCCCACCGTCGACCTCGGCAAGGTGGCCCGCGGCACTCCGGGCATGAGCGGCGCCGACCTGGCCAACCTGGTCAACGAGGCCGCGCTCCACGCGGTGCGCCGCGGGTCGCAGGTCATCCAGAACGAGGACTTCGAGGCGTCGCGTGACCGGGTCCTGATGGGCCAACGCCGTGAGAGCCTGGTCCTGTCCAACGCCGAGAAGGAGCGGGTGGCCTTCCACGAGGGTGGGCATGCCGTCCTGGCCTACGTCCTGCCCGACGCCGACCCCGTCCACAAGGTCACCATCCTCCCGACCGGCATGGCCCTCGGGGTCACCATGCAGCTCCCGATGGAGGAGCGCCACATCCACCCCCGTCAGCACATCGAGGACTCCCTCGCCGTCCGCATGGGCGGCCGGGCCGCCGAGCTCCTGGTCTACGGCGACCTCTCGACGGGCGCGGCCAACGACCTGGTCGGCAACACCGAGCTGGCCCGCAAGATGGTCCGCGAGTGGGGCATGAGCGACAAGATCGGGCCGATGGCCTGGGGCTCGCAGGGACAGGTCTTCCTGGGCGAGGACCTCATGCACACCCGGGACTACTCCGAGCACACCAGTCAGATCATCGACGACGAGGTCGAGCAGATCCTGCGGGCCCAGGAGCAGCGGGCACTCGAGGTGCTGGCCCGTCACCGCGGCGGACTCGACGCCGTCGCCCGGGCGCTGCTCGACGAGGAGACCATCGACGGCGAGACGGTGGGCCGTCTGGTCGACACCGCCTACGGCCGCCCGGTGCACGCCGCCGGGGTGAAGACCGTGCCGCCCATCTTCGTGGCCAGCCAGCACGGACCGACCGGCGCCGACAACGTGGACGGCCCTCCGGTCGATGCCGAGGGCCCGTCGTCGACCCAGGCGCCGTCCGCCTCCGCTCCGGCTCCGGCTCCGGCTCCGGTGCCCTCGGCCGAGTCCGGCAACAGCAACGGCAACGCCCACCCGAACCAGCCGGTCGAGCCGGCCGGTTCGTCCAACAGCGCCAGCGCCTCCGAGGGTCCGGCCACCGATGCCGCACCGCCGCTGGCGCCCAACCCGGGCAACGGATCGACCCCGCAGTCGGGGCCGTGGCCTCAGGCCCAGGCTCCGTGGCCGGCCAAGCAGGCGCCGTGGCCGCCGCCTCCGCCGCCGGCCTCGCGCTGACCCGAAGCCTCTGATACCCGGCCGCCGGTCTGCCGGTGCCTGGTCTGCCGGTGCCTGGTCTGCCGGTGCCTGGTCTGCCGGTGCCTGGTCTGCCGGTGCCTGGTCTGATGGTGGCTGGTCTGCCGGTGCCTGGTCTGCCGCTGCCTTGTCTGATGGTGGCTGGCACCCGTCCGGCTGCCGCCCGGCCCCTGGTCCCCTGGTGGCCGGTTCGGCGGTCGTGCCCGCGGTCCGTCGAGGCCGGTCTCCTGACGGCTCGCTGCTAGCCGTTGGCTGCTAGCGGCTGGCCACTGGGGGTTGGCTGCTAGAGGCTGGCTGCTGGCGGCTGACCTTCCCGGCGCCTCCTCACGCTCGTCCTGGCGGCTGGCTGCTAGTGGCTGACCCCCAGCAGCTGACCCCCAGCAGCTGTCCTCCCGGGGCTGGCCCCCAGCAAATTGCCTCCGGTCGGCGAGCCTCCTGGCACCCAGCGCGTCCGGCGCCTACCACGCCAGTTGCGGAGCTACGTCCCGCCGGGACGGGACGGTCCGGATCAGCCGGCCAGGGGGAAGCCGGACATCGAGACCACCCCGGGCGCACCTGTGGGACCGTCATCAGCCTCGACCACCACCGGCCCCGTCGCCTCGACCACGAGGGGACGCAGACCGCCGACGGACGCCGAGCCGAACACGACGACACTGTCGCCCGTCACCCGGGCCATGGCCACCGGTCGGCCCCCGGCCAGCGGGACCACCGTCACCTCCACCGGGGTCGACCCCGGGTCGGCCACGGCCAACGAGCGGATCGATGCCCCGGTGGCGAGCGGGTTGCTCGGCGAACCGGGTCCGACCACCAGCCAGGACGAGGCGGTCGACGTCGTCCCCCGGGCGGTCCCGGCCTGGGGTGGCCCGGCGCCCGACGGGGCGGACACGCTCCTGCCCACGATAATGGGTGAGGACGCGCTGACGGTGAGCGAGTACGGGGACCCGAGCGGCCAGCCGGCGACCGAGGACACGGTCAAGGTGGTCACAGTGAGCGGTGCCACGTCGAGCTGCCGGGGTGTCACCGTGACGGCGGCCAGTCCGACCGACACCTCGACCATGACCGCCGACTGCCCCGGATTGGCGATGACCAGGGTGACGTTGCCGCCCTGGACCGCGGTCGTCTGCCCGAACCGCCACGTCGAGGCCGGCTCGGGCGTGCCGGACAGCAGGGCCAGGCCGGAACCGGACGGAACCGACAACCGGTCGAGCTCGGTGGCCACGACGGCCCCCGCCGAGGTCTGGACCATCGTGGCCACCTCCGACTGGTTCTGCACGTAGGCACTGAGTCCGGCCACCACCAGCTGCCCCGGAGCGAGCGTGATGCCCTGGTACGCCTGGGGCACCAGCAGTGCTCCGCCCGGCGTCAGGAAGCTGACGTCGACGACGGCCTGGGCGGCCGTCGGGTTGTAGAGGGAGAGATCGAGGAGACCGGTGGCCGTCGAGCCCCCGGCGAAGTTCCAGCGGGACGACACGGCCGAGGCGCACGGTGCGGTACTCCAGCCGCTCGGGCCGTTGACCACCATCGTCCCGGTCACGCCACCACCCGCGAAGGAGAACGTGGACGCCGTGGCGCCGGCCGGCATCCCGGTCGCCGGGTTCACGTCGGTCGATCCCAGAGCGGGCACCGTGACCTCCCGACGGACCCTGGCGGAGCCCGAGCCGTCCACCGTCGCCATCACTCCGTGGACCGCGGTGTGGGCGGTGTTGGTGAGCACGACCACCCCGGTGGCGCCGGCCCCGGCGTCCAGCCCGGCCCCGCTGGCGCAGAAGAACGACGACACCTGGGCATCGGTGGGTGCCACCTGGATCCCCTCCCCCATCGTGGGGGCGGGGGCGGGAGCCGGCGGCGGAACCGCCAGTGACGTGATGCCCACGCCCACCACGACCAGGGCGGCGGCCACCAGGGCCGCGGTCCGCCCGGCCACCGGACGTTGCGCCTGGCGCCGGCGGGCGATGCGCGAGACGACCACCGGTCCCGTCGCCGCGCCCTCCAGTGGGTCGGTGCCCGGTCCGGACCCGTTGCCGGTCACAGCGTCCTCGTCGCCGGGGCCACCGTCCGTCGGGCCGGTCATCCGAGCACCCCCTCGTCCGTCGCCCAGGCGTCCTCCAGGTCCTCGGACGTCCGCGTGCGTCCGGGTGACCAGGCCCGCGGGCCGGCCGACCCGCTCCCACTCGCGCCGGATCCGTCGGCGGTCGACCAGCGCGGCCAGGGCGAGTCCCCAGACCAGCACCGAGAAGATCCCCGCCAGGAGCGGCCAGGGCCCGTCGTCGAAGTGCAGCGTCCCGGTGGCGGCGGCGGGCACCGCATAGCGGGAGGCCCAGCCGAACGAGGAGGACCTCGGCGCCGTCGCACCCGAGGCCAGGGACAGGTTCCAGTCCCCGGACGGAGCCGCCGACGAGAACACGGTCCCGGCGGTCAGCCGCCCCTCGAACGATCGGGAGGCCGGAGGCCCCGGGCAGCACGGGACGGGCGCCCGGGACCACCGGCGACCCCGGCGCCGAGGTCAGCGGCGAGCTCAGTGCGACCGCCTTCCCCGGTCGCCCCGTGACCTCGGCCCGCTGAGGGACCCAGGCCGCGTTGGCGAAGACGGTGATCCCGGTCCCGGACAGGATGGGCTGGAGGTCGAGCTGGGCGTCGAGGGCGGGCAGCAGGTCGGCGGGGACGGGGAACGGGGTGGGGCTCTGCTCGCCGGCGATCTCCGGGGCGAGCGACGTCAGCACGACCACGTAGCGGACCCCGGCGGGCGCGACCAGGTAGCCCAGCCTGTCCGTGCGGCCCTGTCGGGCGAGGTTGACCGCCGCACCCAATTCGGCGGCCGGACCGGCTCCGGTCCCGTTCCACAGCCACCGCGCGTCGGGTGCGCCGTCCTCGGAGGTGGCGTAGGCCAGACCGTCACCGGCGTTCCAGCCACCCTGGTTCAGGCTGCGCGGGTCGGCGATCCACAGGACCCGGAACGCCCCGGAGGCCACCTTCGACGGCATCCAGTCCACCGACTGGCTGAGAATCGGTGGTGGGCAGATCCCACCGGCCGGGCAGGGCCGAGCACCAGGGTGGGGACCGAGGCCAGGCACACGGCGAGGACGCCCACCACGGTGACCAGCTGGCGCCAGCCGAACTCGGCCTTGGGGAGGTCACGCTCGAATGCCGCCACCCCGAGGCCGATCGACGCCGTCGTGGCCGCCGCCGCAGGACCGAGCAGCACCAGCGGGTCGATGGCCAGGGTGCCCGTCCAACCGCGCCCGGTGACCCACGCCAGCGACCCAGAAGACCAGGGCGACGGCCCAGAACCGGGCCGCCCACCGGAACCGGACACCGCGGGCCAGCAGCAGGGGGGCGGCCGCTGCGATCAGGAAGCCCCAGGTGAGGGGCGACCCGCCGATCGGACCGGCGGCGAACCGGAGCAACTGGCCCCAGCGAGGCCGCCCCCGAGGCCGGCGTCTGGAGGCCGAACACCGAGACCAGCCCGCGCCCGGAGGACGAGCACCCCGATGACCCACGGCAGGCAGATCACCGGCCGCCACCCGCGTCGAGCCGAGTGCGAGGCGCAGTGGCCGCGCCGTGGACCGGGGATCGTCGCCGAACAGGAGCGACGACAGCAGCAGCGGCGACGGCGACGAGCAGGACCACGATGGCCGCGGCCGGCACGAAGGAGATCAGCACCGCCTCGAGCACACCGAGGGCCAGGGCATCCCCCGAGCAGACCGTGGCGCGACGCCCAGGCCCCACGCTCCCTCGGGCCTGCCCACCGCCCCGCCGACCGGGACGCCGGTGGGCGGCACCGCGGCCGTGCGCACGAACGGCTCGAGCCCGGTGGAGCGGGCGAGGATGGCCAGGACCCACGGCGCGCCCGCGTAGACGATCAGCGCGCCCCAGCGACCGAGGGCGAGCGCGTTGTAGGCCAGCGGCGTCGGCCAGGTAGGCCAGTCCGGCCACCAGGGCGGCCCGCTGGGACCCGAACGGCCGCAGCAGCCGGACCGCCCCCCAGGCCCCGAGCGGCAGGCAGCCGAAGATCAGGACCTTCTGGGTCAGCCCCATCGCACCGAGCAGGATCGTCCCGACCACACCGGCGATGGCCAGTCCGGGTGCCGCCGGGGCGGTCGTGCCGACCCCGGACGGGTGCCAGCCGGTGAAGAACTGAGCGAACGTGGACGACCACGACGGGAACGGGGTGAACTGGCCGACGGCGGGCAGGCGGCCGCTGAGAACGCCACGCGAACCGATCACCACCAGCAGGGCGGCCACCAGCCACACCAGGAGCCGCGCCTGGCCGGAGACGCGGCCCGCCTCGGTGGTCGCCGACTCCGGCTCGAACTCGAGCCCCTCGGCGGGAGCTGCCGTAGGCTTCGGCCGAGATGGCCGCGGCGGCCGCCAGTTCGTCCGCGTGCGCCCCGTGGAATCCGTGCTGGAAGACCCGGCGCCCGTAGGCCGACAGCCGGGCGCTCCCCCGCACCTGGAGGAGACGGATCTCCTTGTCGCCCAGTCGCCGCCTGGCCTGCGAGCTCCGCCCGGCGGGCCCGGGTGACCGAGAGTCGGCCCGAGGTTCCACCGCCAGGCCCGCACGACGGCCCTCGCCCGGTTGCGGTTGCCGGCCAGCTCGGCCACCACGACCTCGCCCACGGCCAGGAGGAACACCTGGGGCACGACCCGCAGGAGGTGGCTGCGGGAGTAGCAGGTGAACACGGCCAGCAGCTCGTGGCGCCGCTGGAGCTCCTGGAGCGTGACCGGCCGCCCCGGGTCCTCGGCGGCTGCCGGTGCCGCGGTGGCGGTCTCCTCGTGCGCCCCCGGTTCCTCCGATGCCTCTGGGGCCTCGGGTGCCTCCGCTGCTTCCTGTGCGCCCGCCCCGGGTGCCTCCGTTCCACCCTCCGCCGTGTCCGCACCGGCGGCCGCCACGGCCACGGCCGCCGCAGCCAGCAGCGACGCCTCGAGGGGGCGCTCCCCCGAGGCCAGCTGCTCGAGGTGCCTCACCCGTGCGTCTGGGGCCACGATGATCCTGGCCCCGACGACCTGGGCCCGCCAGCACAGGTCGAGGTCCTCGCCCATGGCCACGATCGTCGGGTCGTAGCCGCCGAGTTCGTCGAACAGGTCGGCCCGCACCAGGGTGAACCCGCCGGGGGCGATGAAGACGTCTCGCACGGCGTCGTGCTGGCCGTGGTCGATCTCGTGGGGCTGAACCCGCTCCACCACCGAACCACCCTTGTCGACGCCCATGCCGACGTGGATCGAGCTGGCCCGGATCGCTCCAGCTCACGACCTTGGGCGAGACGATGCCGGCATTGGACCGGAAGGCCTCCTCGACCAGGAGGTGGACGGCGTCGGAGTCGAGGGCCACGTCGTCGTGGCACAGCAGGTAGTAGGCGGCCCCGTCGACCATGGAGCGCACCTCGTTGACGGTGGCGCCGAAGCCCCGGTTCGACCGGAAGCGCCGCACGTAGGCGCTGGGGAGGACCTCGGCGACCCGCTCCGCCAGGTCGTCCGACAGCCCCGTGTCCAGGACCAACACCGACAACTCCGCGTAGTCCTGTGAGGCGATCGAGGCCAGCGTCTCAGCGAACCACGGACCGGGATCGTGGGCGACGACGACGGCGACAACCGGCGGGGCCAGTGTTTCCATCAGGGGCCAGAGGCTATCGGGCCGGGAGGGGTCACACGAGGGCTTCGGCGGGGACGTCGGCGCACCCGTCGGCCCCCGAACCGCCTGATCGGAAGGGCGTCCTGCTCGCGGTGTGCTTGCAAATGTTTATCATGATGTATACAGTTGTATTCGAGCACAGCGGCGTGACCGTGGACGCAGGGTCCCGTCGCCGTGCGACCCGGACGACATCGCACCATCCGAACCGAGCAGGAGGAGTACACCATGCCCGAGATCAGCACCGACATCAGCAAGGCCGCCAAGGACATCGCCAACGTCGCCAAGGACGCCACCTACGTGGTCATCGGCGCCGGGGTCCTCGGCATCCAGCACGCCCAGGTCCAGCGCCGCGAGCTCCTGCAGAAGCTGCAGGACCCGTCGACCGGTCTCAACGACCGTGTCGCCGCCGTCCGTGGCGACCTGACCGAGGCCGTCAAGAACGTCGACGCCAGGGTCGACGAGCTCATGGACCGGGCCGAGGAGCTCATCGAGCGGGTCGAGGCCGTCTTCGCACCCTTCGAGGACCGGCTGCCGCCCCAGGCCCGCGACATCGCCAAGCAGGCGCACGAGCAGGCCAGGGACGCACGCGCCCAGATCCGCAACCTGCGCCCCACCAGCCGCGGCCTGAGCGACGCACCACCTCGCCGGGCGGCTCCCCCGCCGCACGGCGCCATGACCGGTGAGCCCCTGAGGCCCGGTCGAGCGGGACCCTCACCCCCGAGGACCCGGAGAGAACGGTCCGCCCCGTGCGGGCCGTTCTCCGCGTCCGGGGACCGTGCCGACGGGAACGTGGGGTGCGCCCCGCAACGGGTACCGGGCGGCGGACGGTCAGGCCGGGGCGTCCCGCCAGTGGGCGAGGACGTCGGCCAGCGTCCTGTCGAGCGGGAGCTCCGGCGTCCAGCCGGTCGCCGCGGTCAGGCGTCCCGGGTCACCGCGGAGGACCGGGACCTCGACCGGACGCATCAGCGAAGGGTCCTGGACCAGCCGGACCGAGCTGCCGGCCTGGACGAGCAGCCGGTCGGCGATGTCCTGGATGGCTACGTCGCGGCCCGAGCAGACGTTGTAGACACCTCCCGGCTCCCCGGACTCGATGAGCATCCGGTAGGAGCGCACGACATCCCGCACGTCGGTGAAGTCCCGGCGAGCCGTCAGGTTGCCCACGGGGATCTGGTCGGCTCCGGAGCGTTCGGCGTCCACGATGCGCTTGGCCAGTGCCGCCACGGCGAAGTTCGGTGACTGGCCCGGGCCGATGTGGTTGAAGGGCCGGACCGTCACCACGTGCTGTCCATGGCCGAGCCACGCCTGGGCACACAGGGCCTCGGCCGCCAGCTTCGACGCCGCGTACGGCGTGAGGGGCGCGGTGGGCGACTGCTCGGTCAAGGGCAGCTGCGACGGGTCGGTGACCGCCCCGTAGACCTCGGCGGAACTGGTCACGAGCACCCGCGGGTCGGTGCCGCACTCCCGGGCGGCGGCCAGCAGGGCGCCGGTTCCGATCACGTTCACCTGGAGCACCCGCAGCGGCTCGTCCCACGACTGACCCACGTGGGTCATGGCCGCCAGGTGGTAGATCGCATCGGGAGCGGCGGCCCGCACCGCGGCCAGGAGCGCGGTGGGGTCGGTGATCTCGACCTCCTGGTCGATCTGGACGACCTCGTCGCCGGAACTGCGGAGATGATCGGCCAGCCACGTGCCCACGAAGCCGCGGCCGCCGGTGATCAGGGAGCGCACGACGGGTCACCCTACTGTCTGGACGGCCTGCCCGAGTACGTCCCGTCCGGCCCCCGGCGACCGCCACCACCGACGCCGCGCCCGGTCAGGCCTCCAGCGCTCAGCGGCCCCGCGCCACGGCCATGCGATAGGCGGCGACGTGCCGCTCGGCACTGGCCTCCCAGGTGTGGGCCGAGGCGATGGCGAAGCCCAGGGCCCGGCGTTCCGACGTCGCCCGGTCGTCGCCACGCCCACCCAGGATCTCGTCGAGCACGTCGCCGAGCGCCCCGGCGTCCCCCGGGGGGACCAGGACGGCACTCGACCCGGCCACCTCCTCCATGGCCGTTCCGCTGGTGGTGACCAGCGGCGACCCGCACGCCAGCGTCTCGAGGGCCGGCAGGCCGAACCCCTCGTACAGCGACGGGTACACGACCGCGGTGGCCGACCGCAGCAGGGCCGGTATGGCCACGTCGTCCACGTACCCGGTCCGCACGATGCGCTGCCCGAGCCCGGACCTCGTGACGGCGGCTTCGACGGCGTCAGCTCCCCATCCCCGTCCGCCGGCCAGGACGAGGAGGGAGTCAGGATGGCGGCCGGCCACCGCCGAGAAGGCCCGGACCAGCGTGGGCACGTCCTTGCGGGGTTCGAGCGTCCCCACGAAGACCAGCAGGGGCCGCCCGGAGGCGAGGCGGCCGTCGATCCCGGCGAGCACGGCGGCATCGGCGCCGGGTTCGGGTTGTTCGGGTCGGAAGCGGGTCGCGTCCACGCCGTGCGGCGCCACCACCACGTCGGCCTCCACCCGGCACCAGCGGCTCAGCTCCTCCGCCGTCAGCTTGCTCGGGCAGACGACCACGGCGGCGTCGCGGGCCGCCCGTCGGATGGCCCGGGTGAACAGTGCCACCTTCGATCGGTCGTGCCACTCCGGGGCGTCGAAGAAGCTCAGGTCGTGCACGGTCACCACCGAGGGGACCGGCGAACGCCGCGGCATCGTGTAGTGGGGTCCGTGGTGCACGGCCGCACCCGACGACCCGATGAGCGGGCCCAGACGGAGCTGCTCCCACAGCAGCCGCAGGGGACGAGGACCCGGGGCCGCGGCCAGAAGGTCCTCCGGGGCCACCAGTGGGACCCAGCGGTCGCGGTCGGTGGCCCGGCTGCACAGCACCAGGGAGACGTCGGACCGGGATGCCAGCTGGCCCGCCAGCTGCAGGATGTAGTGGCCGGCCCCGACCGGTCGCGCCGGCACGGCACTGACGTCGAGCGCCACCCGCAACGTGTCCGGCGCCGCGGTCCCGCCCGTGCTCACGACGCGCCCCGGTCCCGCCCGGACACCTGGTCCCACACGTCCCGGTGCCTGCGGGCGATCGACGTCCACGACAGCTCGGCGGCCCTCGCCGACCCCTTGACCAGCAGATCCTCCCGGGTCGGCTCGTCGGTGGCCACGCGGAGCAGGCCGGCGGCGATCGAGTCGGTGTCCTGGGGGTCGACCTCGAAGGCGGCGCCCCCCGTGCTGGGGAGCGGGCTGGCCACCACGGGCGTACCCACCGACATCGCCTCGACCGGAGGCAGCCCGAATCCCTCGATCAGGGGGACGTAGGCCAGGAGACGGGCCGACACGTACAGGCCGGCCAACTCCGTGGCCGACACCGAGCCGGCGTGGACGACCCCTGGACCCGGGGCCACTTTCTCCCCCCATCCCGACGGCCCCACCATCACCAGGGGCCAGGGCGCGGGCAGCGCGTCGCGGATGGCCCCGTAGGCCTCGATGAGACGCTGGAGGTTCTTGCGGGGTTCCAGCGTGCCCACGCACAGCAGGAACGGCCCGTGCACGCCGAGGGTGGCCAGATGGGACCTCGCCGCCGCCACGTCGGGCGGGGGCAGGTGATCGGACCCCATGGGGACGACGACGATGTCGTCGGGGGCCGCGCCGGCATCCATCAGGTCGGAGGCCACGACGTCGGCCGGGACGATGAACCTGTCGGCACGCCGCAGCGCACGCCGCAGCGCCGCTTCGTGCCAGTGCCGGCCCCTCCACGGGTAGGCCTCGGGGATGCGGCGCCACAGGAGGTCGTGGATCGTCACCACCAACGGGGCCCGACCGGGCTCGAGCGTGGCGAGCGAGACGGCGTGCACGACGTCGATCCCCGACGGGGCCCGTACGATCCCCCGGTCCCACGCCCGGGTCAGCAGCGGGCCGGGCAGGACCGACGCGTGCAGGGGGTGGCCGAGGGTGGCGAGCGGGTCGCCGTCGGGCCCGGAACGGGACCGACTGGCGGTGAGGACGAGCTCGGGTGCGCCGTCCGGATCCTCGGCGGCCAGCGCGTCGAGTCCCTGCAGCAGGCCGAGCACGTACGTGCCGATCCCGCCGGCCGCCGAGCGTCGCAGCTGCTCCACCAACAGGAGGACCCGCTGGCGGCTCACCGCCGGGACCCCGACGCCCGAACGGCGTCCTGATAGAGGGTGGCCAGTCCGGCGGCACACGCGGTCCAGCTGAAGGCCGAGGCGCGCTCGCGGCCCCGTGCGACGAGGTCGTCGACGGCCGCCCCACCTTCGAGGGCGTCGAGGAGACGGGCCGACAGGCCCTCGCCGTCACCGGGATCGACCAACCAGGCACCGTCACCTACGACCTCGGGGACGGCGCCCGCGGCGGTGGCCACCACCGGCACCCCGACGGCCATGGCCTGCAGCGGGGGGAAGCCGAACCCCTCGTAGCGCGAGGGGTACGCCAGCACGGACGCCCCTCTCATGGCTCCGGCCAGGGCGGCATCGTCGAGGTACCCGGGCCGCACGATCCGCGACCGTGCCGGCGACGCCGCCACGGCCGCCTCGAAGGCTCCGGCACCCCACCCGTCACCCCCCACGACGACCAGGGCGACATCGGGATGGCCGGCCGCCACGGCGGCGAACGAACCCACCAGGAGGGGGTAGTCCTTGCGGGGCTCCACGGTGCCCACCGCCAGCACGTAGCGACGGCATCCCTCCGGCAGCTCCAGCCCACCGGTGCGGGCGTGCAGGCCACCTGCGGCCGGCCCGGGCAGTTCGGGTAGTTCGGGTACGCCGTGGTGGACGGCGCGCACACGATCGGGGTCGACGGCGAACTCGGCCACCACCTCGGCGGCGACGAAGGACGACGGCGTGTGCACCCAGGCACCCTCGGCCACCGCCCGGCGGACGAGCGCCGGGTAGGCGAGCGTCGGGGCGTCGCACAGCTCCGGGAAGCGGATGACGGTGAGGTCGTGCACGGTCACCACCCTGGCTGCCGACCGGGTCGGGGGCACCACGAAGTTGGAACCGTGGACGACGTCCCGCCGTCCGACGAACCACTCGAGCGGTGGGAGCGATCCGTGGGCCCAGGCCGCGTGCAGCGGGCGGGCGGGCATCGGTCGCTGGCCCGAGCCGACCCCGGCCGGGAGTCGGGCGTCGATGCCCTCCCGGCGGCGCCAGCTCACCGCGAAGGCGGTCACGTCGATGTCGTCCCGGGAGGCGAGCCCGGCCAGCGCACCCGCACAGAACACCCCGACCCCGGTGGGCCTGCCCAGCAGGGGGGTGGCGTCGAACCCGACCGACAGGCGGTCCGTCGCGGCGGACGCTGGTCGCTCCGGCGGCACGCCGTGAGCCTTGCACATCCCCGGCTCCGGTCCGTACCGGCGCGGCGGGTAGCCTGCGCGGATGCCCATGACGTGCGTCGACGAGCGGACCACACGGTGATCACCGCCCTGGCCGGTGGTGTGGGCGCCGCCCGGCTGCTCCGGGGGATGGTCGAGGTCGTCCCCCCGGGCGACATCACGGCGATCGTCAACGTGGGGGACGACACCGACCTCCACGGCCTCCACATCTCCCCCGACCTGGACACGGTCATGTACACGCTCGCCGATGCCATCAACCCGGAGACCGGTTGGGGCCTCGCCGGGGAGACCTGGCGGGTCATGGAGTCCCTCGGCCAGCTCGGTGGGATCACCTGGTTCAACCTCGGCGACAAGGACCTGGCCACCCACTGCTACCGCACCCAGCGCCTGTCCGAAGGCGCACCGCTCGGAACCGTGACCGGCGAGCTGGCCGAGCGGTTCGGCGTCGGGATCCGCCTGCTGCCCGTCACCGACGACCCGCTCCGGACGCAGCTGCGCCTGGTCGGCGGGGACGAGGTCGGGTTCCAGGAGTACTTCGTGAAGCTGCACCACGACGTTGCCGTGGAGAAGGTCGAATTCGACGGGGCGGCCGACTCGCGCCCGGCCCCAGGGGTCCTCGACGCCATCGCCGCGGCGTCCACCGTGGTCGTGTGCCCGTCCAATCCGGTCGTGTCGATCGATCCGCTGCTGGCCGTGCCCGGCATCCCCGAGGCACTGGCCGCCCGCCGCGAGGACACCGTGGCCGTCTCGCCCATCGTCGCCGGTGCGGCGCTCAAGGGACCGGCCGACCGCCTGCTGGTCGAGATGGGCTTCGAGTCATCGGTGGTCGGCGTGGCCCGGTGGTACGCGCCCTGGGTGTCGACCCTGGTCGTCGACGACGCCGACGCCGCGCTGGCCTCTGCCGTCGAGGCCGAGGGGATCCGGTGCGTCGTGGCACCGACGATCATGTCCGACGTCGCCCGTTCCGCGGCACTGGCCCGCGTCGTGCTCGATGCCGTCGGCTGAGCCCCGGGCCGGAGGCGACGTGCGCCCGCCCCCCGGGGGCATGTCCATCGTGCCGGTCCTCGGCATCGCCGAAGTGCGACCCGGCGACGACCTGGCCGGCCTCCTGGCTCCCGCGCTCTGCACCCTGGACGCGGCGGGTTCGCCTACTCCATGGGTGGCCGACGGCGACGTCCTCGTCGTGACCCAGAAGGTCGTGTCCAAGGCCGAGGACCGGATCGTGCCCATCGATGTCGACGACCCCGACGCCAAGCGGGCACTCGTCGAGTCCGAGTCGGTGCGGGTGCTGCGCCGGCGCGGCGACCTCCTCATCACCGAGACCCGTCACGGGTTCGTCTGCGCCAACGCCGGCATCGACCTGTCCAATGTGGATGCCGGTACCGCCGCACTGCTGCCCGTCGACCCGGACCGTTCGGCCCGTCGGATCCGCGAGGCTCTCTCGCACCTCCTGGGGGTCAGCGTGGCCGTCATCGTCTCCGACACCTTCGGCCGGACCTGGCGCAACGGCGTGACCGACGTCGCCATCGGCATCGCCGGCATCGCCGGGGTGGTCGACCTGCGCGGCACCCCGGACGCCACGGGCCGGCTACTCGAGGCGACCGAGGTCTGCGTGGCCGACGAGGTCGCCGGGGCCGCCGAGCTGGTGATGGGCAAGGACCGCTCGATCCCCGCTGCCGTGGTGAGGGGGGTCGATCCGTCGTGGCTCCGCCGGGCCTCGGTCTCCGAGGAGATCGTGCGCGACCCGTCCGGCGATCTCTTTCGCTGACACCCGCTCGTCAGGGGTCGGTCCAGCCGACGTCGAGTGGGGCTGGGGCTCGGGCTGGGGCTGGGGCTGTCCAGCAGACGTCGAGTGGGGCTGGGGCTGGGGCGGCTCAGCCGACGTCGAACAGGTCGACGACGAAGACGAGCGTCTCGTTCGGCCCGATCACCCCACCGGCACCGCGGCTCCCGTAGCCGAGCTCGGGCGGGATGGTGATGCGGCGGCGCCCGCCGATCTTCATGCCGGCGACACCTTCGTCCCACCCCTGGATCACGTGGCCCGCACCCAGTGGGAAGCTGAACAACTCGTCACGGTCCCACGAAGAATCGAACTCTCCACCGGTCGACCAGGACACGCCCACGTAGTGCACGGTCACGGGCTTGCCGGCAACGGCCTCGGCACCGGAGCCCACCTCGAGATCCTCGATCACGAGCCCACCCGCCGGCGGGCCGTCGGGGATGGCCACGGTCGGTTTCATGTCTGAAGGCATGCTGCGACTGTAGGGCTTGGGCGTCTCGCCGCGTTGCGACCAATGATCGCAAGCACGATCGTCAACGCCGCTCAGCGACCCCGCTGCGACCGACCGCCCCCACCGTTGGTGGCCCGTGCTCCGGCCGCTCCTCCGCGGCGCACCCCGCCCGGAGCGCCGGCACCGGTGCCCCTGGTCCGACGTCCCGCCGGTGCTGCACTCCGGCTCGACGCCGCGCCGGCAGTGGCGTGGCCCCCCGGGGACCCGTTGTGGCCCGGCTTCCCGGGCTTGCCGGGCTTGGCGAACCCGGACGACTTGGCCGGCTTGCCCGAGCTGGCGAATCCGGTCGGCTTTCCCGGCCTGCCGGGCTTGCCCGGCTTCCCCGGCTTGGAGAATCCGGCCGGCTTCCCAGACGAGGGACGGGATCCGTCGTCTCGGTTGAAGCCGTCCCGCTCGCGACGGTCCTCGCCGTCACGCGGCCCGGCGTTGCCACGGTGGCCACCGTTGCGAGTGCCGCCGCCGTGAGCGGCGGGCTTCCGGGTCTTGAACGGCCGCGACGCCCTAACGCCGCCACGTCCGGCATTGGGGGACGTCTCCCTGCTGGCCGGACGGTCGGCGACCACGCGGCGGGCCGGCGGCGGACCGAGGATGCTCTTGATGGCCGTGGGGTCGTACTCGGTGGTGCCGATGGGAACGTGGAGTTCCCGCTGGAGCTTCTTGACGGCGCCGGCCTTGTCCGGGGTCACGAAGCTGATGACGACCCCGGTGGCACCGGCCCGGGCCGTGCGGCCAGACCGGTGTACGTAGTCCTTCGATTCGGCCGAGGGGTCGAAGTGGACGACTGCGTTCACCCCGTCCACGTGGATGCCCCGTGCCGCGACGTCGGTGGCGACCAGTGCGTCGACCGCGCCGCGGACGAACGAGTCCAGCGCCTTCTCGCGCTGCTTCTGGCTGCGGTCGCCGTGGATGGCTGCGGCGCGGATACCCCGCTGCTCGAGCTGTCGGGCGATGCGGTCCGCCCCATGCTTGGTCCGCGAGAACACGATGGTCGGGCCACTCGCCGTGATGACCTCGGCGGTCCGGTCGATCCGGTCACCCGAGGACACCCGCCAGAAGAGGTGCACCGCCGCACCGGCGTCGTCCACGTCCACCTCGAGCTCGTGGCGGGCCGGTTGGTTCTGATAGCGCTTCACGAGGACGTCGATGTCGCCGTCCAGCGTCGCCGAGAAGAGCAGGGTTTGTCGGCCGTCGGGCGTCAGGTCGAGAATCCGCCGGACGTCGGGCAGGAAGCCCATGTCAGCCATGCGGTCGGCCTCGTCGATGACGACGATCTCCACGGCGTCGAGACGGATGCTGCCGCGCTCCAGGAGGTCGCCCAACCGCCCGGGACAGGCAACCGCCACGTCCACGCCGCGGGACAGCGCCTTCAGCTGCGGGCCATAGCCGACGCCGCCGTAGAAGCACTCCACGTTCAGGCCACGAGGGTCGGCGAGCACCTGCAGTTCGGAGGCGACCTGGGCGGCCAGCTCCCGGGTGGGCGTCAGGACGAGCACGCGAGGGTGCTTCGGCTTCGACGACCGGCCCTGGAGGCGGGCGACGGCACCGATGCCGAAGGCAAGCGTCTTGCCCGACCCGGTCGGGGCCTTGCCGCACACGTCACGCCCGGCGAGGGCATCGGGAAGCGTCATGGCCTGGATCGGGAACGGGGAGGTGATGCCGTTGGCATCGAGCGCGGACACGATGTCCGAGGGCACGCCGAGTACGGCGAAGGAAGAGGCAGAGGGAGGCATGGAGGCACTTTCGGGCTACAGGGGAAGCACCGGAGTGTGCCTCGGGATCCACCAGGCGCAGTTGACGCAGCGCGGGTGGACTCACACACACTACAGGCAATCGACCGTCACCCGTGTGCGCGCTCTCACGCGCCGCTGTCTCGACCGACCGATGCTCCTATGGCTGTCAAGCCGCAGCGGGGACGGCCTGGGACTCGTCTTCGCTGATTGATTCCAGGAACGTCTCGTAGCGGCGTGCCAGATCGGTGTCGAAGGTGATGGAGCGTTCGAGCCTGGAGATGGAGTTGATCGAGGTGTCGAGCGCTGCGGCCACTGGCGTCAGGGAGAGTCCTCTGGCGATCCGTGCCGTGCGGAGGTCGGCTCCGTCGGGCACCGCTTCGGGGGACACCAACAGTCTGAAGATCTCCCGGGCCACGTAGCGCTTGAGGCAGCGGACGATCTCCCGCCTGGACTTGCCTTCGGCTGTCCGGCGCTCCAGGTAGGCCTTCGACGCCGGATCACAGGTCAATCGCACGTGGACGATGCGCCAGAGGGCGTGGTTGGCCTGCCGATTGCCCGAGCGGTTGAGCCGATGGCGCTGGACCTTGCCCGATGACGCCTGGATCGGACTCACCCCCCACATGGCAGCGAAGGCCGCCTCATCGCGCAGGCGGCCCGGATTGTCACCGGCTGCGGTGAGCAGGATGGCCGCCACGTCGGTGCCGACGCCTTTCGCCCCCCGGAGCGCCGGATTTGCCATCGCCGTCAGCCGGTCGAGCGTCGCCTCCAGCTCGACCATCTCGACCGTCAGTGCCTCGTGACGCCGGGCCAAGGATCGCAGTGCGCTCTTCACCCCGACCGACGGGTCGGCGGGGTCACCGATCACACGGAACCGGGCACAGCGGGCCACCCGCTCCTCGGTGGCGAGCGGGCCGAGGACGGCCCGGAGCTCGGGCGGAGCGGTGACGATCAGGTCCCGGATCTGGAGTGCCACCTGGGTCCGGTGGGACCGGGCCGACACGAAGGCCACCCGGTGGACCCGGATCGACTCGACGACGCCGACCTGGGCCTTGGGTGCCACGGTGGCTTCGCCGTTCAGGGCAGCCCGGGCAGCCGCTTCGGCATCCACCGTGTCGGACTTGCCCCGACGCCGCCGAACCTGGCGGTTCGGGCGGTTGACCTCGACCACCTCGACACCTTCGCCACTCAGGTGGCGTGCGAGGCCGGCACCGTAGGCCCCGGTGCCCTCGACCCCCACCCGGGCAACGTCGCCGAACGAGCGCATCCAGGCGTGGAGCTCGGCCAAGCCCTTTGCCGTCGTCGAAAACGCCGAGGTCTCGAGGATCCTCCCGATCTCGTCGACCACGGCGGCGACGTGGACATCCTCGTGGGTGTCCACCCCGCCGACCACGGTCCTGTCGTTATTTGCCATGTTGGTATCTGCCTTCCTTGCTGGTTGGGATGGCACCGCCGGCCGGGACGGCGGACAGGACTCCCATGGTGCACGTCAAGGCTCCTATCAGGTCACGTCCGTCCGACCGGCTGGTGCGCGTCCAGGAGCAGGAACCAGGTCGACAGATCAGTGGGAAGGCACGGGGCCAGTCACACCATTCGGGTCAGGCCAGGCCCTGCTCGAGGACCTGACCAGTATGAGAGTCACACCCCCCGGCAATGCTGTCCCCATGGCACTGGAGTCCCCCTCCCGGCCTGCCGCTCCCGGCCTCACCTCGCAGGTGGCCACCCTCACCGGGTCGATGGCGTCGTTGGTGGCCGACCTCGATCCCGACACCCTGCTCGGTGCCGACGCCACGGCGCTGTACGCGGCACTGGCCAAGCTGGAGCGCCTGGTGGGGGCGGCCAAGACCCTGCTCGCCCCCCGCATCGCCGCCTCGGGGCACTGGGAGCATGCCGGCCACCGCTCCCCGGCCAGTCTGCTGGCCGACCTGGAGGGGGTCTCGGCCGGCCAGGCCCGGCGCACCCTCGAGACGGGCCAGCGCCTGGCCCAGCTGCCCTCGACCGAGGAGGCCCTGCGGGCCGGGCGGCTGTCGGGCCCGAAGGCCGCCGAGATCACCGACGCCGCCCGCCTCGACCCGGCCAGCGAGTCGGCCCTGTTGGCCGGATCCGAGGACGAGCCGCTGCGGGCCACCCGGGAGCGCTGCCTGCGGGCCCGGGCCACGGCCTCGGGCAACGACCCCGTGGCCCGGGCCCGGCGCATCCACGCCGAACGCCACTTCACCCACTGGACCGAC
Organism: uncultured Acidimicrobiaceae bacterium; assembly: GCA_963830165.1. Taxonomy (GTDB): domain Bacteria; phylum Actinomycetota; class Acidimicrobiia; order Acidimicrobiales; family RAAP-2; genus Bog-756. The sequence goes on along the minus strand of CAWHKZ010000011.1, from coordinate 247,428 downwards.
GGCGAGGGGGCGTTCTGCTTCTCGGGCAAGGACTCCCCCGAGCGGGGTGCGGCCCTGCTGGCCCGGCTGGTGCCGGCGGCCCGGCGCCTGCGGGACGCCCGACGGGAGGGGGCCGGGGACGGCGGGCCGGGAAACGGCCGGGACGGTGGGTGGAGCAGTGGCCGGGACGGTGGGTGGAGCAGTGGCCGGGACGGTGGGTGGAGCAGTGGCCGGGACGGTGGGTGGAGCAGTGGCGGGGACGGCTCCTCCCCCACCGTGGCCCACGAGTCCGACGCCGCCCTGCTGACCGACGCCCTGTTCGCCCTCGTGACCGGGTCCCCGACGCCCAGGGGGGCCACGCCGGGCGGTCCGAGCGGGTCGGGCGGTCCGAGCGGGTCGGGCGGTCCGAGCGGGGCGGGCGGTCCGGGCCGGTCAGGCGGTCCGGGCGGTTCGGTCCGGTCGAGCGGGGCGGGCGGTTCGGTCCGGTCGAGCGGTCCGAGCGGGTCGGGTGGTTCGGGCGGGGCGGGCGGTCCGGGCCGGGCCACCACCTCGGGTCCGGCGGCCACGGGTGGCGATCCGACGCCGGCCGGCGACAGCGGCCTGCGGGGTGCCGACGACCTCGTCGACCGACCGCCGGCCGCCACGGTCATCGTCCGGGTGGACCTGGAGGCCCTGCGCCGCGGGCGGGCCGCCCCCGGTGAGCTGTGCGAGCTCGACGGCATGGGGCCCATCCCCGTGCCCCTGGCCCGGGCCCTGGCCCTCGACTCGGACCTGAACGTGCTGTTCTGCGAGGCCGGCGACATCCGGGCCGTCAGCCACCTGGGCCGGACCGTCAACAAGCGGCTGCGCATCGCCTTGGCCTTCCGGGACCGGACCTGCGTGGTGCCGGGCTGTGCGATGCCCTACGGACTGGAGATCGACCACGTCGAGCCCCTGGCCGGGGGTGGGCCGACCGCTCTCGACAACCTGGCCCTGCTGTGCACCCACCACCACCGGCTGAAGACCTACGACGGTTGGATCCTCCGACGCCACGGGCCGAGCGACGAGGACCCGGGGTGGTCCTTCACGCCCCAGCCCGCCTTCGGCCAGGAGCCGGACCTCGGACTGGACCGGCCCGACGACCCACCTGACGACCCGCCTGGCGATCCGACCGACGGTCCGCCCGACGGTCCGCCCCTGTTCTGACCGACAGCCGGGGACCTTGCCGGCGCCGTGAACTCGGGCCGGCAGTTCAGCCGGCCGACGTCGGGTCGGAGCCCGTCCGGACAGCGGGAGTGAGTTCGGGTCGGGGGTTCAGCCGGCCGACACCGGTTCAGAGCTCGCCGGACTCCTCGAGCCGGGTGCGCACGAAGTCGATGGTCGCCAGGGTGCCCACCCCGAGGTCGGTCCATGGGCTCCAGCCCAGCTGGATGCCCGCCCGCGTGTTGTCGAGGCAGTTGCGGGCGAGCTCCCCCGCTCGCAGCGGCTTGAACTCGGGCTCCACTTCCACACCGGCCTGACGGGCCATCTCCCGGAAGAGGGTATTGACCGAGGTCTCCCGTCCGGTGCCGATGTTGCACACCAGGCCACCGCCTTTGGTGGCCGCCCGGACGAAGGCATCGACCACGTCGTCGACGTACACGAAGTCCCGCGTCTGCTCACCATCGCCGAAGACGGTGACGGGCTGGCCCCGGAGGAGTCGCTCGGCGAAGATCGCCACCACTCCCGCCTCACCGTGGGGGTCCTGTCGGGGTCCGTAGACGTTGGCCAGGGCCAGGGCGGCGAACTCCAGCGAGTGGAGCTCGCGGTAGGCGACGAGATAGTTGAGGGCGGCCTTCTTCGACACGCCGTAGGGGGACAGCGGGTGCTGGGGAAGCGACTCCTTGAGCGGGAGCTCGGACACGTCAGGTTCGCCGTACAGCGTCCCGCCGCTCGCCGCGAAGACGATTCGGGATGCGCCGGCGGCGCGGGTTCCCTCGAGGATGCGCAACGTACCGAGGAGGTTCACGTCCGCATCGAACACCGGGTCGGCGACAGACACCCGCACATCCGCCTGGGCGGCGAGGTGGAAGACGACCTCGGGGGTGCGCCGGGCCATGAGTTCGACGACCTCGGGAGCCCGGATGTCGAGGCGGTGGAACGTGAGCTGGTTGTCGGCGCTGGCCCGGGCGGAGGCCAGGTTGGCCAGTGAGCCGGTCGACAGGTCGTCGATCACGTCGACCGAGTGGCCCTCGGCCAGGAGCCTGTCGACCAGGGTCGAGCCGATGAACCCGGCGCCTCCGGTGACCAGGGCCCGCATCGTCAGTTCCCCGACGGGTAGCGCTCACCGTCGAGCGACGTGCCCGAGGGGATCACCGCCTCGGCGCCGATGACCGAGATCCCGGTCACGACGCAACGCTGGCCGATCGTCGCGCCCGGGCCCACGATCGATCCCTCCACACTGGCCTGCGCCGCCACGCGGGCGCCCGGCAGAAGGACGCTGCCGGTCACAGTGGCGCCGTCCTCCACCTGTGAGCCGGCGCCGATCACCGAGTCGGCCACCTTGGCGGTGGGCGCCACCGACGCGCCCCGCCCGAGCACGGACTGCGACACCGATCCGGGCGCCGCATCGACCGTGCCGATGGTCCAGACCCCGGGGCCCAGATCCGGATCCGACACCGCGTCGGGTGCGGGCGGCCCCGAGCGTCGGCCGGTCAGGAAGTCCCGGTGAGCGCGCAGGTAGGCGTCGGGCGTACCTGTGTCCAGCCAGTAGGCGTCGGATCCGAGCGCGTACGAGCGCGCCGTCCGCGACCATGGCCGGGAACGTCTCCCGCTCGATGGACACCCGCACGTCGGGTGCGATGCGCCCGAGGACCGACGGCTCGAGGACGTAGATCCCGGCGTTGATGAGGTTGGTCGGCGCCTCGTCCCTCGGGGGCTTCTCGATGAACGCAGTGACCTTGCCGTCGGCTTCGGTGGGAACGACCCCGAAGCTGCTCGGGTCGTCGACCGGAGTGAGGCCGATGGTGCCCTCGGCACCCCGGCCCCGGTGGAAGTCGACGAGACCACTGATGTCGAAGTCGGTGAGAACGTCACCGTTCAGGACGACGAAGGTCTCGTCGATGCCGGCGAACGCCGCGGCGAACCGGATGGCGCCTGCCGTGTCGAGCGGACTGGGCTCGACCGCGTACGTCGAGCGCACGCCGGCGATGACCCCGTCGGGATAGGCGTCGCTGAACGCATCCGGCCGGTAGCCGAGGGAGAGGACGGCCTCGTCGATGCCGTGCGAGGCCAGGTGCCCGAGGACCCGCTCCACCATGGACTGCTCCACGATCGGGAGCATCTGCTTGGGCGCGGTCAGTGTCAGTGGCCGGAGGCGGGTTCCTTCGCCGCCCACCAGGACGACGGCCCTCACCCCTTCGATCCGCCGGGCGTGGTGGTCGTGGTGGGGGCCGGCGCCGTCGTCGACGTCGTCGGCAGGGTGGTCGACGACACGGTCGGCGCCGTGGTGGCGGTGGTCGGGCCAGATTCGTCGGCCGTGATCAGGCTCGTGATCACCGATGCCGGCGGCTTGGGGATGGTCGTAGCGGCCGGCACGAAGGCCATCGTGATGAGCTGGCCGTTCTGGAAGAGGAGGTCCTGGGGGTCGCCCGGGGTCTCCGAGCCCGTCTTCGAGGTGAAGTTGGGCCAGCTGTAGACGATCACGACACCGGGCTTGCCGGCGTCGGCGGTGCCCTTGGGACACACTTCGCCGTTCGTGTAGACCGGCTTACCCGGATACTGCAGGGTCGAGTTGTCCAGCTGGAGGCCCTTGTAGTGCTTCACGAAGGTGCCCAGCGTCGCATTGCTGCCCGACTCCGAGGAGTTCTTCGGGTGGACCGTCACGATCCCGTTGCCGTTGGCGGTCAGGCCGGTCACCGAGGTGTTGGTGCTGGCCGGGAGGTTGGGCTCGATGGTCCCGCAGATGTCGATCCCGAGGGCGGCGTACCAGGTCTGTGACGTCGTCGGGGGGCCCGACGACGACGTCGTCTTATGGGTCAGCTGATACCGGCTGAAACCGATGAGGAACAGGCCGACCACGCAGATCAGCGCCAGGCTGGCGTACCAGTTGACGGGCATCTGCCCGCGATAGGTCCGCCCGCCACCCGTGGTGGCGGCGCGTTGCACCCATTTGCCCGTCGAGTTGTTAGCCATGACCGACCGACACCCTACAACTTCCACCAGGTGCATCCGCCAGCAGGTCCGCGAATTCCGTGACGACCGCCGGCGGACCGTGCAACTGCCGCATCCGACCGCCGACCCCGCCTGGCCGGTCGCCGACCGCTCCCCTCCTCCGATCGACGTGCCACGACGGGTCGGCCACCGGCCGCGCCCTCGACCGGACAACGGAATCACTGCAGGTCGGACCCCGTGGACCGGCGGGACCAGTCGCCCCGGAACAGGCCGGGCCTGACCCCCGGAACCGCCCGGGCAGTCGCCCCGGAACTGCCCGGATCAGATCCCGGGGTCAGCCCGTCCAGTCGCCCCGGGGTCAACCCGTTCAGTCGCCCCGGAGGCGGGCCAGGCAGGCGAGAGCGGTCCGGACGGCGAGGCCCACCGCCACCAAGGGTAGGAGCGCCCGGCGCCATCCCTCGGAGGAGCGCGAGGCGAACCGCAGCAACGATCGGTGATGCTCCAGGATCATGCGGTAGGGGTGGCGGTCGGTGGAGCGACCCTGGAGGTGCATGACCTCGGCAGTCGGGGCGTAGTCCACGTGCCGCCCCGACCGGCCCAGGCGCCAGCACAGGTCGACGTCCTCGGCGTACATGAAGTAGGACTCGTCGAACCCGCCGACCGCTTCGAAGTCGGCCCGTCGCACGAGGAAGCAGGCTCCCGACACCCAGTCGACGGTCAGTGCGGAACCGTCGGCCACGTCGAGCTCCGTGCGCTGGTAGCGGCGGGTGAACCGGTTGTCCGGGGCGAAGATCCCGAGCAGGGCGTGTCCGGCTGCGTCGACCAGCGAGGGGAACCGGCGGGCCGAGGGGTACCGGTCGCCGCCCGGGGTGCGGATCAGCGGCCCGGCCAGAGCGCAACCGGAGTCGGCATCGAGAGCCGCCGCCAGGGCCTCGACCGCCCCCTGGGGCACCTCCAGGTCCGGGTTGCAGACGAGTACCAGCTCCGAGGTGCTGGCGGCGACGCCCCGGTTGACGGCCGCGCCGTACCCGAGGTTCTCCCCCGGGTCCACGACCTGCAGCTCGGGAACGGCGGCGACCGCACGGTCCAGCGAACCGTCGCTCGACCCGTTGTCCACGACAACGAGTTCGGCCAGGCCACACGCCGCCAGGTCCCCCACGCACCGTGCCAGTGCGTCGCCGGACTCGTAGTTGACGATCACGGCTGCGGTGCGCCCCCCGGCGCCTCCGCTCACGGGTCGATCCGCGTGAACCGGTACTTGATGAGGGCGCGGAGGGCGCCGAAGCCGTCGCGCCACGTGATCTTCTTGCCCTCGTTGATCTCGCGACCGGCGTAGGAGATCGGCACCTCGTAGACCCGGTATCCGCGGCGGAGCACCTTGGCGGTGATCTCCGGCTCGAAGTCGAACTTGTCTGACTCGATGGTGATGCCCTCGAGCACCCGGCGGTCGAACAGCTTGTAGCAGGTCTCCATGTCCGACATCGTCGACGAGTAGAGGACGTTGGTCACGAGGGAGAGGAAGCGGTTGCCCATCCAGTGGAGCGGCATCATGTTCTTGCGCTGCCCCGTGAACCGGCTGCCGTAGACGATCCGGGCCTTCCCCCGCAGGATCGGACTGAGGAGGCTCGGCCAGTCCTCGGGGTCGTACTCGAGATCGGCGTCCTGTACGAGGAGCAGGTCACCACGGGCGACCGCCATGCCGGTTCTGATGGCGGCGCCCTTGCCCTGGTTGACGTCGTGCCGCAGGATCCGGACGGTCGAGTCGCCGAGCGCCGACAGGACCTTGTCCGTCCCGTCCGACGAGCCGTCGTCGACGACGATGACCTCGACGTCCACCGGTAGCTCCACCGCCCGGATGCGCCGGATCACCTCGGCCACCGTCACCCGCTCGTTGTAGACGGGCACGATGACCGACAGCAGGTGGTACGTGTGCAGGGGACTGCCCCCGTCCGGGCCGTCCATCTCCATCCCTGCGGCCTCAACCATCTACCGGCGCTCCTCGATCAGCCCCGGCGATCGGGGTGGGCCCATTCTTTACCACTCCCGTGGAGCCGCAGGTCACCTGGATCCCCCGGAACGGCGGGCCTCAGCCGGCATCGATCGCGCCCGGCGTCGATCCGGGCGTCGATCCGACGATCCCGGCGTCACGGGCCAGGTACTCGGCGGTCCGGGACAGCCCCTCCTCGAGGCTGGTCGTCGGCTCCCAGCCGAGCTCGGCTCGGGCCACGGTGATGTCGGGGCGGCGCCGGGTCGGGTCGTCGGTGGGCAACGGACGGTGCTCGATGGTCGAGTGCGAACCCAACAGGTCGATGATCGTCCGGGCGAGCTGGAGGACGGTGTACTCGTCCGGATTGCCGATGTTGACGGGTCCGGTGAGGTCCGAGTCGAACAGGGCCAGCAGGCCGCGCACCTCGTCCGCGACGTAGCAGAGGCTACGCGTCTGGCTGCCGTCGCCGTAGACGGTCAGGGGTTCACCCCGCATGGCCTGCAGGAGGAAGTTGGACACCACCCGGCCGTCGTCGGGGCGGAGCCGGGGGCCGTAGGTGTTGAAGATGCGGACGATGGCCACGTCGGTGCCGAGCGTGCGGTGGTGCGCCATGGTGAGGGCCTCGCTGAAGCGCTTCGCCTCGTCGTAGACGCTGCGCGGACCGACCGGGTTCACGTTGCCCCAGTAGGACTCGGCCTGGGGGTGGACGACGGGGTCGCCGTAGACCTCGCTCGTCGAAGCCATCAGGAAGCGGGCCCCGTGCCGGTGGGCCAGCTCGAGACCGTGGCGGGTGCCCTCGCTCCCCACGGCGAGGGTCTCGAGGGGGAGGGCCAGATAGTCGGGGGGCGATGCCGGACTGGCCAGGTTGAAGACGCCGGTGACGTCCCCGTCGACCGGGATGGCTTTCGAGATGTCGGCCTCGACCAGCGCGAAGGAGTCGTGGTCGGCCAGGTGGGCGACGTTGTCCGGGCGCCCGGTGGAGAAGTCGTCGACGCACACGACGTCGTCACCCCTGGCCAGCAGCTGGTCGCAGAGGTGGGAGCCGAGGAATCCCGAGCCGCCGAGTACGACGACGCGGCCGCTCACCGGCGGCCGATGCCCACGTAGGAGAAGCCGAGACGGCGCACCTGGGCGGGGTCGAGGAGGTTGCGGGCGTCGACGAACACGGGTGCGGCGAGTGCGTCGCGGACCTTGGCGAAGTCCAGCCACCGAAACTCGTCCCACTCGGTCAGGACCACGACGACGGAGGCGCCCTCGCACGCCGTATAGGCATCGGGGTAGGCGCGCAGCGATCCCGGCCCCTCGGGGACATCGAAGCCGGGGACCGGGACGGAGCCTTCGCCCTCGGGGACGACGACGGTCGGGTCGTAGGCCCGCACCTCCGCTCCGCCCCCGGCCAGCCGGAGCGACACCTCGACGGCCGGCGAGTTGCGCAGGTCGTCGGTGCCGGCCTTGAAGGTCAGCCCCCACACGCTGACGACCGCACCGGTGAAGTCCGACGCGTCATCGCCCGCGGTGGACGCCAGCGCCGGGGCCACGGCCGTCCGGACCTTCCCCACGACCAGCTCGAACTGCTCGTCGTTGGTGGCGATGGCGCCCTTCAGGAACGAGAAGTCGTACCCGGCCTGCTCGGCGATGTGGACGAGGGCCCGGGTGTCCTTGGGAAGGCAGCTGCCGCCCCAGCCCGGGCCCGGCTTCATGAACTCGAAGCCGATGCGCTTGTCGTAGCCGAGGCCGAGGATGACGTCCCGCACGTCGGCGCCGACGGCCTCGCACAGGCTGGCGACGGCGTTGACGAAGCTCAGCTTGGTGGCCAGGAAGGCGTTCGAGGCGTACTTGATCGTCTCGGCCGTGGCCGCGTCGGTGATGAGGAGCGGTGCCTGGGTCCCGACGAACAGCTCTCCGACCCGCGCCGCGGCCGACTGGTCGTCGGCGCCGACCACGATGCGCTCGGGATGGAGGCTGTCCGCCACCGCCGTGCCCTCACGGAGGAATTCGGGGTTCGACACCACCTGCACGTCGGTGCGTCCGAGCACCCGCTCGACCACCAGGGTCGAACCGACCGGAACGGTCGACTTGTTCACGATGATGGTGCCGGCCACCAGGTGGGGGCCGATCTCGGCGGCCACGGCCTCGACGTAGGAGAGGTCGGCGGAACCATCGTCGCCCTGTGGCGTGGGTACGCAGAGGAATACGAACTCGGCGCCGGCGATGGCGGCCGTGGCGCCCTGGACGAAGCGCAGGTTCCCCGCGGCCTGACCCTCGCGGACCAGTTCTTCGAGGTGCTCCTCGACGATCGGGACCTCGCCCCGCTGCAACATGGCCACCTTGGCGGGATCGGCGTCGCCGCAGGTGACGTGATGGCCGAGATGGGCGAGCGTGGCCGCGGTGGGCAGGCCGACGTACCCGACACCGATGACGGCCACGGTGTGGACCGAGCCCACGGGGGGCTGGCCGAACGCGGACTCCGTCGTGCCGGGGGCACCACCGTTGTCACCCCCGTGTGCGAAGAGCGTCGAACTCAAAGCCATTGCTGGTCACGTCCCATCGTCTTGGTCGTCGGGCGCCAGGCGGCGCGTTGATCGGCGTCGGGAGGAACATCGGCCGATATCGGCCCCGTCCTGAGCGAAACCGGCCGGTCGGCCCCTGCCACCCGTCATGTGGTCCGGTGCAATCCTGCAACAAAGGAGGCCGCCAGCGAAAGGCCCAGCTGCGGTCCGGGCGAGATTGGCACCGGACTCCGTCCCGATCGCTCCCGATCCGGGCCCGGGACCCCGGTCCGGGCCGGGCCGCTGCCGATCCGGTCGGCAGGGTGCGATCGGCTCACACCCTCACCCGCTGACCAGGTCAGTCCCCATCGGGCAGGGCGGCGACCAGTCGGGCCAGGGCGTCCTCCCACCGGGGCATGGCGGGCAGCCCGGACAGCCGCAGGGCGGCGTTGTCGAGGCGGGAATTGGCCGGGCGGGGGGCCGGGTACCGCGCCGGGTCGAGGTCCGACGACGCGATCGGCTCGACCCGGTCGGGGTCGTGGCCCGAGACGGCCAGCACCTCCCGGACGAATCCGAACCACGTCGTCTCGCCCTGGTTGGTCACGTGGAACGTGCCGGGACGCCGGTCGACGCCGAGCCGGACGACGGCCCGGGCCAGGTCGGCCGTGAAGGTCGGGCAGCCGTGCTGGTCGGCGACGAAGCGCAGCGTGGAGTCGGGCGCGGCGGCGAGGCGCCGCGCCGTCTTCACCATGTTGGCACCGTGGGCGCCGCTGACCCAGGCCGTCCGAACGATCGTGCCCGCCGGCCCGCAGAGGGAGTGGACCTCGTGTTCGCCGCCGAGCTTGCTCCGCCCGTAGACGGAGCGGGGGACGGTGCGTCCCACTCGACGTACGGCCGGTCCGACGTGCCGTCGAAGACGTAGTCGGTGGAGATGTAGACGAGGTGGGCGCCGACGGCCGAGGCGGCCTCGGCCATGTGCCGGGTGCCCAGGGCGTTGACGGCGAAGGCCGTGTCGGCATCGGTCTCGCAGGCGTCGACGGCGGTGAGGGCGCCACCGTGGAGCACGAGGTCGGGCCGGAACCCCTCGACGGCTTCGCGCACGGCGGAGCGGTCGACCAGGTCGAGGGTGTCGATGTCGGTCGCGAGCACCTCGAAGGTCCCCGGGGTCACGGACGGCAGGAGCGACGACTCCAGGTCGGAGCCGGAGACGCCCCCGTCCGGCACGACACCGGCGAGCACGTCGCGGACGTCCCGGCCGAGCTGGCCGTTGCCACCGGTGACGAGGACGCGGAGGGGACCCTCGTCCGGCGAACCGTCCATCGGGCGCCCGCTCACCGAGGCGGGGCGCCGGCGTCAGGGCCGTTCCACTCCCCCTCCACCACCGGGGCGCGGTCGCGCAGCGGCTCCCACCAGCTGCGGTGGTCCGCGTACCAGCCGACCGTGTCGACCAGGCCCTGGGCGAAGGGGACCGTCGGTTCCCAGCCCAGTTCCTTGCGTATCTTGGACGAGTCGAGGAGGTAGCGCCGGTCGTGGCTCGGGCGGTCGGGGACGATCTCCTTCAGCGACTGGGGCCGGCCGGTGGCGTCCAGCACCGCGTCGGCGATCTCCTCGATCGAGGCCTCCACGCCGCTGCCCACGTTGTACGTCTCGCCGACCACGCCGTGCTGGAGGACCAGCTCGATGGCCCGGCAGTGGTCGTCCACGTGCAGCCACTCCCGCTTGTTCCGGGTGGACTTGTAGAGCGGCAGGGGCTGGTCGTCGAGGGCCCTGGCCGTGAACAGGGGGATCACCTTCTCGGGGAACTGGTACGGGCCGTAGTTGTTGCAGCAGTTGGTGATGGTGGCCGGGAGGCCGTAGGTCTCGTGATAGGCCCGCACCGCGTGGTCGCCGCCGGCCTTCGAGGCGTTGTACGGGGTGCGCGGCCGGTAGGCGGTGGTCTCGGTGAAGACCTCGTCGGAGTCGAGCGGCAGGTCGCCGTAGACCTCGCAGGTCGAGATGTGGTGGAAGCGGGAGACACCGTGGCGCCGGGCGGCCTCGGCCAGGGTCTGGGTGCCCATGACGTTGGTCTGGAAGAACCGGGTCGGGTCGAGGATGGCCAGGCTGTTGTGGGACTCCGCGGCGAAGTTCACGATCACGTCGATCTCGTGGTCCGCCAGGGTGGCCGACACCGTGTCGAGATCCCCGATGTCCCCCTGGACGAAGGCGATGCGGTCCTCGACGTCGTCCAGGTTGGGGCGATTGCCGGCGTACGTCAGCACGTCGTAGGCCACGACCGCGTCGTCGGGATGGCGCTCCACCCAGTACCGGACGAAGTTCGAGCCGATGAACCCGGCACCGCCGGTCACGAGGAGTCGCATAGCCGTCCAGCGTAGCCCCGGGACCTGCCCCTCCCCGGACCCGGAGGCCCCCGGTCGGTCACCCTCCCGGGTGCGGCACGGTGTCGTCGCGCCTGCTCAGTCCGCCCCGGTGCCGTCAGGACGCGCGGGCCACGGCCGCGGACACCACCCGCCGTGCCGTCGTTCAGGCGCCGGGGCGGACGTGGACCACGTCCCCGGCCACCACCGTCCGGACCGAACCTTCCGCCTCGACCAGCAGGTGGCCCTCGGGGCTGATCCCGCGGGCCGTGCCCTCGAACGAGCCGTCGGCCAGGTCGACCCGCACCCGGGTCCCGATCGTGGTGCAGCGCCGCAGCAGGTCCTCGGCCAGGCGGGCGCGGCCGGCAGGGGTGCCGAGGTCGTCCGCCCGGGGCGCGAGGGCGACGAGCAGCGCAGCGAGCAGCGCCTCCCGGTCGACGGGACCTCCGGCCAGCATCCGGAGCGACACGGCCAGACCCTGCAGACCTGACGGGAGGTCGCCGTCGTCGGCCGGCCAGTTCACGTTGACGCCGATCCCGACCACCACCGGGGCCGGTCCCCCCTCACCGGGCGCTGCCGCAGGCAGGTCGGACTCGGCCAGCACCCCGGCCAGCTTCCGTCCGGCCCCGTCGACCAGGTCGTTGGGCCACTTGATCCCGATCGCCGGGGGCTCGTACCCACCGCCGCCCGGACCGGCCGCAGGGCCGAGGGCCTCGATCGCGTCGACCGCGGCCAGGGCCACGGCGGTGGTGGCGAGGTGCCGGTCGGACAGCTGCAGGGTGGGCCGGAGCAGGACGGACAGCAGGAGATTGGCTCCGGCCGGCGCCTCCCACGAGCGCCCGAGCCGTCCACGACCGGCCGTCTGGTGGTCGGCGACCGCCACCACGCCTTCCGGGGCGCCCGCCCGGGCCTCGTCGAGCAGGTAGCGGTTGGTCGAGTCGATCGACTCGAACCGTCGGACGTCGGCGAACCTGGTCTCCGGCATGGCACACACCCTACGGCCCGTGCCAGGCTGTGGAGCCGGTCCGGACGCTCCGTTCCGGGGCGCCCGTCGTGGGCGTGAAAGAGTTGGACGCCCCACGTCGGGGCGAGGTGCACGGCCCGCCGGCCCCGGCGGGTACGGTCCCGTTCCACATCGAGGTCGAAAGGCGCAGCGTGCTCAAGAAGGTCCTCATCGCCAACCGGGGAGAGATCGCCGTCCGGGTCATCCGGACGTGCAGGGAGCTGGGCGTGGCCACCGTGGCCGTGTACTCCGAGCTCGACCGCGATGCCCTGCACGTGCGGCTCGCCGACGAGGCCTACGCGCTCGGCGGGCAGACCGCCGCCGAGTCCTACCTCAACACCGAGGCCATCCTGGACGTGATCGAGCGCAGCGGCGCCGACGCCGTCCATCCCGGCTACGGGTTCTTCTCGGAGAACACCGACTTCGCCCGGGCCATCACCGAGCGGGGGGTGACCTTCATCGGCCCGCCGCCCGAGGCCATCGAGGTGATGGGCGACAAGATCAGCGCCCGCCATGCCGCCGAGCGGGCCGGAGTCTCCGGTGTTCCGGGCGGACCGACGTCCTGAGCTCGCCCGACCAGGTGGTCGACTTCGGCAACGAGTTCGGCTGGCCGGTGGCCATCAAGGCGGCCTTCGGCGGGGGCGGGCGCGGTATGAAGGTCGTGTCCGGACCGGACGAGGCGCCCGAGGCGCTGGAGTCGGCCATGCGCGAGTCGCTCGCCTACTTCGGACGCGACGAGTGCTACGTCGAGCGGTACCTGGCGTGGCCCCGCCACGTCGAGATGCAGATCATCGCCGACACCCACGGCAACGCCCTGTGGTTGGGAGAGCGCGACTGCTCGGCCCAGCGTCGCCACCAGAAGCTGGTGGAGGAGAGCCCGGCGCCGAACTTCCCCCACGACGTGCGGGTGGCCATGGGCGAGGCCTCGGTCAAGGTCGCCCAGGCGTGCGGCTACGTCAACGCCGGTACCGTCGAGTTCCTGTACCAGGACGGCGAGTTCTTCTTCCTGGAGATGAACACCCGCCTGCAGGTCGAGCACCCCGTGACCGAGTACGTGACCGGCCTCGACCTGGTCGAGTGGCAGCTGCGGGTGGCCTCGGGCGAGCCCCTCGGCTTCACCCAGGACGACGTGCAGTGCAACGGACACGCCATCGAGGTCCGTATCAACGCCGAGAATCCGGCCGGTGGGGCCTTCACCCCGTCCCCCGGCACGATCACCCGCCTGGTGGCCCCGGGCGGCCCCGGCGTCCGGCTCGACGCCGGCTACGAGTCCGGCGACACCGTCAGCCAGTACTACGACAACCTGGTCGCGAAGCTCGTGGTCTGGGGCCACGACCGGGACGCCGCCATCCGGCGCATGCTCCGGGCCATCGACGAGACCGTGGTCGAAGGTGTGGCCACCACGCTGCCGGCCGACGTGGCCATCCTGAGCAACCCCGACTTCGTGGCGGGCACGCACTCCACCAACTGGGTCGAGCAGACCCTGGACCTGTCGGGCATCACCGCCGACACCGCGCCGGCCGCGCCGCCGGCGGCCGACGGCGAGGTGGCCCCCCGCGTACTGCGCGACGTGACCGCCGAGGTCGACGGCCGGCGCTACCAGGTCAAGCTGTGGGTCCCGGACCTGGGGGACGCCGTCGCCGTCCAGACCGGGGGTGCCGCCAAGGGCGCCGGCCCCAAGCGCCCCAAGGCGGCCGCCACGGGTGCCGGTTCGGGCACGGTCGCGGTGCCCATGCAGGGGACCATCGTCAAGGTCCTGGTCACGGTGGGCGACGTGGTCGACGTCGGTCAGACGGTCTGCGTGCTCGAGGCCATGAAGATGGAGAACAACGTCAACGCCGAGAAGGCCGGGACGGTCAAGGAGGTCCGGGTCGCCCCGGGCGAGTCCGTCGGCCCGGGCGACGTCATCGCCGTCATCGAATAGGCACCACCGCCACCACCGGGTGGCAGGCGGCGGCGCCGTCGGACCGGGTCGACGACGCCCATCACCAACGGAGGAGCCGAATGTCGAATCTCGCGGACAGGACCACCGAGGGCGACGTGGCGGCCAAGCAGGTCGCCCGGTCGAGGGTCGACGAGACGCTCCCGGGCCTCCTCGACCTCAGCCACGCCATCCACGCCGATCCCGAGCTCTCCTTCGACGAGGTCCGCTCGGCCGCGCTGGCCGCCGACGCACTCGCCCGCGGCGGCTTCCGGGTGGCCACCGGGACGGCCGGCCTGCCGACCGCCTTCACCGCGGAGGCCGGCGACGGACCGTTGGTGCTGGCCGTGTGCGCCGAGTACGACGCCCTCCCCGATGTGGGCCACGCCTGCGGCCACAACATCATCGCCGCCACGGCCGTGGGCGCCGGCCTGGCGCTGCTGCCTCTGGCCGACCGGCTCGGGCTCACGGTGCGGGTGCTGGGCACGCCGGCCGAGGAGGGGGGCGGCGGCAAGATCCTCATGCTGGACGCCGGCGCCTTCGACGACGTCCACGCGGCGATGATGGTCCATCCCTGGCCGACCGAGCGCCTCGAGGCGACCTGCCTGGCCGTGCACCACTTCGACGTGGGCTTCACCGGACGGACGGCCCACGCCTCGGCCGCGCCGTGGCTGGGGGTCAATGCCGGCGACGCCATGGTCGTGGCCCAGGTCGCGCTGGGCCTGCTCCGCCAGCAGCTCCCGCCCGGCGACCAGATCCACGGCGTCGTGACCGACGGCGGCGAGGCGGTCAACATCATCCCGTCCCGGGTCACCGGCCAGTTCATGGCCCGGTCGCTGACCCTGCAGGGGCTCCGGCAGCTCGTGCCCCGCGTCGAGGCGTGCTTCGAAGCCGGCGCCCGGGCCAGCGGCGCCGAGGTGACGTTCACGCCCCGCGCTCCCGACTACTCGCACATGGAGAGCGACCCCGGCCTGCTGGGCAGCTACCGGGCCAACGCCGAGGCCCTCGGGCGCCGGTTCGACCTCGACGACGGGGGCGTGGCCCGGCCGATGCTGTCGACGGACATGGCCAACGTGTCCCTGGCCGTGCCGACCATCCATCCCCTGCTGGCCATCGAGTCGCACGGGGCGGTCAACCACCAGCCGGAGTTCGCCGCCGCCTGCATCACCGGATCGGCCGATGCCGCCGTGCGCGATGGCGCACTGGCCATGGCCTGGACGGCCATCGACGCCGCCTCCCCCGGCCCCCTGCGCGACCATCTGCTGGCCGGATCCACTCGATGACCCATGAGGTGCCCGGTCGGCCCACCGACCCGGCACCGGGGCCCGAGGTGACCGGCCTCTCCCCCACCTACCCGATCCGCACCGACCGGCTGCTGCTCCGTCCGTGGGGCCCGGACGACCTCGACGACTTCCACCGGCTGCGGGGTGATCCCGAGGTCGTCCGCTACCTCTATGACGGCCCGCTGACCCGCGGGGAGGCAGCGGTGCGGCTGGCGAACACCCGCTCCGTGATCACCGGGCCCGGACAGTGGATGAACGTCGCCGTCGTGGCGGCCGACACGGGCACGGTGGTCGGGGACGTCGGCATGATCTGGGTCAGCAGCGTCCACCGCCAGGCCGAGATCGGCTACACCTTCTTCCGCGAGCACCGGGGCCGGGGCTACGCCACCGAGGCGGCCACCGCGTTCGTCGACCTGGCCTTCACCGACCTCGGCGCCCACCGGGTGTGCGGCCGTCTCGACGCCCGCAATGCGCCCTCGGCGGCCGTGCTCGACCGCCTGGGCATGCGCCGCGAGGCGCACATGGTCGAGAGCGAGTGGGTGAAGGGCGAGTGGACCGACGAGGCCGTCTACGGGATCCTCACCCGGGAGTGGTCCGGCCACCGCTCCGCCTGAGGCCGGACCGCGATCGCCGGGACCGGAGCTCGACTCTCCGGCGCTCGACGTTCCGGCCGCTCGGCGGCCGCGCCTGTCAGGCGGTCGGGTGGAACTCCCCGAACACGCCCCGGAGGACGTCGGACACCTCGCCGAGGGTCGCCATGCGCGACAGCGCCACCTTCATCGGCACCAGCAGGTTCTGGGTGCCGCGGGCGGCGGCCTCGACGTCGGCCAGAGCGGCGTCCACCCCGGCCTGGTCCCGCTCGGCTCGCACCCGACCCACCCTGGCGACCTGCGAGCGTTGGAGCTCGGCGTCGATGGGGAACACGTCGGTCGGTGCGCCGCGCTCGTCCACGAACTTGTTCACCCCGACGACGACCTTGTCGCCACTGTCGATCGCCTTGGCGTAGGCGTAGGCGGCCTGCTCGATCTCCTGCTGCATGTACTGGGCCTCGATGGCGTCGACGGCCCCGCCCATGCTGTCGATCCGCTCGAGGTAGTCCCAGGCGGCGGCCTCGACCTCGTCGGTCAGCGACTCCACGAACCAGGAGCCGGCGAGCGGGTCGACGGTGTCGGCCACCCCGGACTCGTACCCCACGATCTGCTGGGTGCGCAGGGCGATCTTGGCCGCGTGCTCGGTGGGCAGGCCCAGCGCCTCGTCGAACCCGTTGGTGTGCAGGCTCTGGGTGCCCCCGAGGGCCGCGGCCATGGCCTGGACGGTCACCCGCACGATGTTGTTCTCGGGCTGCTGAGCGGTCAGTGTGGACCCACCCGTCTGGGTGTGGAACCGCAGCAGCAGCGACTTCTCGTCCTGGGCGCCGAAGCGCTCCTTCATGATCCTGGCCCACATCCGCCGGGCGGCCCGGTACTTGGCCACCTCCTCGAAGAGGTTGTTGTGGGCGTTCCAGAAGAAGCTCAGCCGGGGGGCGAACTCGTCGACCGCGAGGCCCGCGGCCAGGGCGGCCTCGACGTAGGCGATCCCGTTGGCCAGGGTGAAGGCGATCTCCTGGACGGCCGTCGAGCCGGCTTCACGGATGTGGTAGCCGGAGATGGAGATGGTGTTCCACGCCGGCAGGTGCTCGGCGCAGTAGGAGAACGTGTCGGTGACCAGTCGCATCGACGGGCGGGGCGGGTAGATGTACGTGCCCCGGGCCACGTACTCCTTCAGGATGTCATTCTGGATGGTGCCGCCCAGCAGCTTGGGGTCGACACCGTTCTCCTCGGCCACCAGCTGGTAGAAGAGCAGGAGGATGGCGGCGGTGGCGTTGATGGTCATCGACGTCGTGACCTTGTCGAGGGGCAGGTCGGCCAGCAGCTGCCGCATGTCCTCCAGGGTGTCGATGGCCACCCCCACCTTGCCCACCTCGCCCTCCGACCGGGAGTGGTCCGAGTCGTAGCCCATCTGGGTGGGCAGGTCGAAGGCGCAGGACAGCCCGGTCTGGCCGGCGTCGAGCAGGAACTTGAACCGCTGGTTGGTGGCCTCGGCCGTGCCGAACCCGGCGTACTGTCGCATGGTCCACAGGCGGCCCCGGTACATGTCGGGGCGGATCCCCCGGGTGTAGGGGAACGAGCCGGGGTCGCCGAGCCGGGTCGCGGGGTCCCATCCGCTCAGATCGTCGGGCCCGTAGACCCGGTTGACGGTGATCCCCGAGTCCGTGACGCGCTCGCTCCTCGGTGTTCCTGACGCGTTCTCAGATGCCATGGGCAAAGACTACGGCGTCGCCACGGGGTCACCCGACGTCGGGGCCGTCCGCCCTGTCGGCACCGGCCCGTGCCGGCGTGGGCCCGGTCCCCGGGAACGTCTCCGGGCTCAGTCCGCGCCGGCCGTCGCGACCACCACCGGGCCGGCGCTCGGCACCGCCTCGGCGCGACCGGGCAGGAAGAACGCCGGCAGCACCGCCAGGGCGCACACGCCGAAGGACCACCAGAACGACGTGGCGAACGCCTCGGCCAGGCGGTTGACGACGGTCGGGGGCAGGGTCTGGGACACCATGGAGCCGAGCGAAGTGTTGTGGCCCGGGAACTTCTGGGTGATCTGGTCCTGCAGCACCACGGCGAACACGGCCACCCCGATGGACCCGCCGACCTGCCGGAGGATGTTCGTGGCCGTGCTGGCCCGCGGGACCTCGGCGTGGGTCAGTCCCCGGTACGAGGCGGCGACCACCGGCATCATGCCGAAGCCCAGCCCGACGCCCCGCACGAGGAGGGCCACCGCCAGGAAGGCGTAGCTCGTCGACCCCGACACCTGGGTGTAGGCGAGGGTCCCGATGGCGAGGAGGGCCATGCCCCACGGGACCGTCCGCCGGGGGCCGAAGCGGTCGGCCAGGTTGGCCGCCGGACGCATGGCCAGCGCGGCGCCGATGCCCTGGGGTGCCATGAGCAGCCCGGCCAGCCACGGGGACTCGCCGCGGCAGACCTGGTAGTAGAGCGGCAGCAGGAACATCGTCCCGTAGAGCGTGGCCCCGATCAGGAAGATGCAGATCGCGGCGACGGTGAACGAGCGGCGACGGAACAGCTGCAGGTCGAGCAGCGGCTCCGGGGCGCGGAGCGATCGCCAGACGAAGGCGGCGCAGAGCACCACGCCGATGAGCAGGCTGTACTCGACGCCCGGTGACGAGAACCCGCCGTTGGTGCCCACCAACGACAGCCCGTAGACGAGGAGGGCCAGGCCCGGGGCCAGACACAGGAACCCGATCAGGTCGAAGCGGTGCCCCCGGTCGCGCGGGGTGGTCTCCAGGAAACGCACCGACGCCAGCAGGGCCACGATGCCGATGGGCACGTTCACGTAGAAGATCCAGCGCCACGACACGTTGGAGACGATGGCGCCACCGATCACCGGACCGAGGATGGGACCGAGCAACGTCGGGATGCCGATCACGGCCATCACCCGGTTCATCTTCTCGGGTCCGGCGGTGCGGGCCATGATCGCCTGGCCCACGGGCAGGATCATGCCGCCGCCGAACCCCTGCAGGATCCGGAAGGCGATGAGAGCGGTGGCCGACCAGGAGAGGCCGCACAGGGCCGAGCCCAGCACGAACAGGGTCAGCGACATCATGTAGACCGGCTTGCCACCGAACCGGTGCATCGCCCAGCCGCTGAGCGGGATCACCACGGCCAGCGACAGCAGGTACCCGGTCGTCACCCACTGGATGGTGCTCACCGAGACGTGGAAGTCCTTGGCCAGGGTGGGCAGGGCGACGGCCACGATGGTCGTGTCCAGGATGGCCATGATCGTGCCCAGCACGACCACGACCGCCGTGCGCCGTACCTCGGGGCTGAGTCGGTTGTCGGTGGCGGCCGGTGCGTCGGCAGACGTCATCTCTGTCCTCGGAGGTCGGCGGTCGGGTGGAGTCCCCACCATAACCGGAGGCTGGCTCCGTTCGGAACGTCCACGGAACGTCCACGGAACGTCCACGGAACGTCGGGGCCGCCGGCGGTTCGGGCGCCGGGAGCGGCACAGGACTAGAACTCCGACATGCCGCTGGCGCTCTTCGACCTCGACAACACCCTGCTCGACCGCGAGGGTGCCTACGCCCGGTGGGCGGAGCGCTTCTGCGCCACCCACGGGCTCCCCGACGGGGCCCACGCCTACCTCGTGGAGGCGGACGGAGACGGTCACCGCGCCCGGACGGAGCTGTTCGCGGACCTGAGGGAGCGGTTCGGCATCGCCGACACCGTCGACGGTCTCGTCGAGGCCTACGGCACGGACTACCCGGCGGCCTACACGCTCGACGACGCCTGCCGCTCCGCCCTGCGGCACCTGCGATCGGCCGGGTGGAAGGTCGGCGTCGTCACGAACGGGCCCGCCTTCCAGGAGCGCAAGTTCGACGTGACCGGGCTCCACGACGAGATCGATGCGCTCTGCGTGTCGGCCCTCGTCGACTCGTGGAAGCCCGACCCGGGCATCTTCGTCGAGGCGGCGCGCCGCTGCGCCTCCGAGCTCGAGGGGTGGATGGTCGGGGACTCCGGGGCCGCCGACATCCGGGGCGGCCAGGCGGTCGGCCTGCGCACCGTCTGGATCCACCGGGGGCGGACGTGGGACCTGGGCCCTCCCGCACCGGACGCGGAGGTCGCCGACGTGCCCTCGGCGGTCGGCGTCATCCTCGGCGACGCCGCCGGCTGATCAGCCGACCGGCGCCTCGATGGCGTGGGGCATGCACAGGTCGTCGTACTCGGCGATCACGATCTCACCGGCGTCGGGGCCGCACGCCGGGCACGCCGGGTCGCGGCGGACCTTGAAGGTCCGGAAGCTCTGCTCGAGGGCGTCGTAGGCGAGGAGCCGGCCCTGGAGCGAGTCGCCGATGCCGAGGAGGAGCTTGATGGTCTCGACCGCCTGGAGGGAGCCAACGATGCCGGGCAGCACCCCGAGCACGCCGGCCTCCGAGCAGCTCGGGGCGAGCTCGGCCGGGGGCGGTTCGGGCAGGAGGCACCGGTAGCAGGGACCCACGTAGGGGTTGAACACCGTGACCTGGCCCTCGAACCGGAAGATCGAGCCGTGGACCACGGGGATGCGCTTCAACAGCGACGCGTCGTTGACCAGGTAGCGGGTCGGGAAGTTGTCCGTTCCGTCCACGATCACGTCGTACCCGTCGATGATGTCGAGGATGTTGTCGGCTCCCAGGCGCACGTCGTAGGTGACGACGTTGACGTCGGGGTTGATGAGGGTCAGCGTCTTCTTGGCCGAGTCGACCTTCCGCTCGCCGATCCGGTCGGTGTTGTGGAGGATCTGACGTTGGAGGTTGGAGGCGTCCACCACGTCCATGTCGATGATTCCGAGGGTGCCGACCCCGGCCGCGGCCAGGTAGAGGGCGGCGGGTGAGCCGAGGCCGCCTGCGCCGAGCAGGAGCACCTTCGAGTCCAGGAGCTTGAGCTGGCCGTTCTCCCCCACCTCGGGCAGGAGCAGGTGGCGCTGGTAGCGGTTGCGCTGCTCGGGACTGAGGGCCCGGGGAGCGGACCAGGCGCGGCCCTCGTCCTTCCACCGGTTGAATCCGCCGGCGATCGAGGACACGTCGGTGTAGCCGAGCTGCTGCATGGTGTCGGCGGCGAAGGCCGACCTCACCCCGCCGGCGCACATCACCAGGACGTGGGCCGACTTGTCGGGGAGCCGTCCCTCGATCGAGCTCTCGAGATTGCCCCGGGGCAGGTGCACGGCGCCGGCCAGGGCGCCCTGCTCGTACTCGTCGGGCTCGCGCACGTCGAGCAGGACCGCATCGGGCCGGGCCAGCTCGGCCTCGGCCTCCTCGGTGCTGATCTCCCGGATGTTGGCCTTGGCGGCGGCGAGCATCTCTCTGAAGGTGGGCACGTCTGTCTCGCTTCCTCACGGATCGGTGGAGTGGTCGTCGGCTCACCGACGTGGAAGCCACCCCCCAACTGCTAGGTAAACGCTACCAGGAAGGTCGACATTCCCTCCCGGTGCGACGGGCCCACCGGCCCTGCCAGATCAGGCCCACCGGCCCGGCCCGATCGGGCCCACCGGACCACCCCTGTCGGAGCCACCGGCCAGGCCCGGTCGGAGCCACCGGAAGCCCCGGTCGGGCCCACCGGACCACCCCGGTCGGAGCCACCGGCACGGCCCCCGCCGGGGTCAGCCCGTCGTGACGGCGTCGGACGGCGGGATGGTGCCGGGCCCGCTCGAGAGGCACCCGGCCAGGACCGACGGGTCGGCCGGTCGGGCCAGCCTCGGCGGGTTGAGGAAGGCCGGTTCGGTGTACAGGTCGACGCTGTCGAGCAGGTTGTCGGCACCGCCGTCGCGGTGGGTGAGCGCCGGCAGGTTCCACTTGGTCTCGATGAGCTTCAGGACCGACGTGTGGTCGTGGACCACGTGGGAGACGTAGTCCTTGCGGGCGTAGGGGGAGACGATGCCCGAGGGCACCCGGAAGCCGTAGCGGTCGAACGACCCCGGCGGGTCGCCCGGCAGGATCGTGGGGGGAACGTCGTCGGGGATCGGCGCCGAGGGCGGCGACACGTGGTCGTAGTAGCCGCCCCACTCGTCGTAGGTCCACACCAGCAGGGTGTGGGCCCACTGCGGTGAGCTCATCACGGCGTTGACCACCTTGGACAGGAACTGGTCCCCGTACTGGACGTCCTGGGGATCCTCCTCGGACGTGGTGTTGAAATTCGGGTCCACCAGGCTCACCGAGGGAAGCGACCCGGAAGCCGCGTCGAGGAAGAACTGGCTGTCGTCGACCAGGTGGGACGAAAAGCCGGGGAGCGCGTTCTGGTAGGACCAGATCAGCGACGACGGCAGCGACGACCAGTAGTTCTTCCACGAGATCCCGTGGGCGTCGAGGGCCTGGAAGATCGTCCCGTTGGGTGGGACGTCGTCGTTCAGGGCGTCGACGGTCAGGCCGAGGGACGTGCCGGCCATCAGGAAGCGTCGGTTCGGGTAGGTCTGGGCGCCGACCGAGCAGAACCAGCGGTCGCACACCGGGAACGTGGCGGCCAGCGAGTTCACGAACGGCAGGACGTCGGGGGGGATGTAGCCCATGGACACCGGCCCGCTCTGGCTCTGGACGAATCCGCTGTTCGCCCCGTCCGCGTAGGACTCCCAGTAGGACTTCCACGTGTTGTAGGGCTCCTCGTCCTCCTGGCACGGCGTCGGCATGGGGAAGGCGTGCAGGGTGGCGTCGGCCGCCGGTGGCGGGAACACCGAGCCCTCCGGCCACGGGTTCGACTGGGTCGGCTTGCCGGCCGAATCGAGGGTGAAGCCGTCTCCCCGGCCCCGCTGCATGCCGAGCACGTTGTCGTAGGAATGGTTCTCCATCATCACGATGACGATGTTCTCGATCTGGGGCAGCTGATCCGTCCCCGCCGCAGCGCTCGGGTTGGGCCGCTCGCCGGGCTGGAGCACGGTGTCGCGCACCGGCGGCGGCACCGAGGACGTGGTCGCCGCCGAGGACGCCTTCGACGACGAGCCGCAGGCACCGAGGCCCATCGCGGCCGCTCCGACCAGTGCGCCTCCGAACAGGGTCCGTCGGGAGAAGGGGGGAGTTGGGCTCATGTCCCGCACCGTAGCGACCGCTCACCGCGGGCGACAACCGGCCCGGCGGTAGCGTGCCGGTGATGGAGTTCGCAGAGGCCGTCCGGCGCCGCCGTATGACCCGTGCCTTCCGCGACACACCCCTCCCGCGGCTCGTGCTGGACGGGCTCCTGGCCGGGGCCCTCCGGGCACCGTCGGCGGGGAACACCCAGGGACGTGACCTGGTGGTGCTCGAGGGCCGTGAGGAGACCGGCCGCTACTGGGAGGCCACGACCGACGCCGGGTGGCGCGCCCGGTCGCGCCGGTTCGCCGGGATGTCCCGGGCCCCGGTGGTGGTGCTCGCCTACTCGGACCCCGCCGCCTACGCGCACCGCTACGCCGAACCGGACAAGGTCCGGCCCGACGGGACCGACGTCGAGTGGGTGGTCCCCTACTGGCACGTCGACGCCGCCTTCGCCGTCATGAACCTGCTGCTCGGCGCGACCGACCGCGGCCTGGGCGCGGCGTTCCTCGGCAACTTCCGGGGCGAGGACGCGCTCGGGGACGCGCTCGGCATCCCTCCGGGACGATCGTGGCTCGGTGCCGTGCTGCTCGGCGAGCCCGACCATCCCGACCCGCCGTCGACCTCGGCCGCACGCCCCCGCCGGACGCTGGACGACAGCGTCCACCGGGGCCACTGGTGAGGGCCACGGTTGGTGAGGGCCACGGTTGGCGAGGGCCACAGTGTCACGGGTGACGGCGCCACCGGGCCACGGTTGGTAAGGGCCACGGTGGACGACCACATCCTCAACAGAGAGCTGACAATCGGCGTACGATGGCACCACGGCGGCCGTTCGGGCGCCGGCACCAGTCGCAGTCCGGCGGAGCGGCGCACGGGACCCGTCTCTCTTCCGGCATCCGGAGGGAGTCGCGCATGACCGACACCGTGATCGATCAGGGGCTCGGCTCCGGGCCGCCGGGAACCGACCCCGGACGGCCGGGGCCCGAGCCGCGGGCCACGCCCCCGCCCGGCGCAGGAGGCCAGGGCCCGCCCCCCGTCCCCAACTTCAACATCGTGCCCGTCAGGGGACTGCCGATCGTGGCCGTGCTGCTGATCGGCCTCATCGTGGCCATCGCCTCGAACAACCTGTGGGCCCTGGAGTTCTTCCACGTGGCCGGCGGCGGTCTGTGGACGAGCCTCGACCTCTTCCTCGGCCTCGTGCTCGGACCCATCATGGGGAGCCTCACCATCCCGGCCCGGATCGAGTTCACGACCAAGTTCATGCCGAAGATGCTGCTGATCATGCCCACGCTGGTGGCTATGACCCTGGGCGCAGGGTTCCAGCTGGCCCGCCATCTGGGCAACCTCGAGGCCGCCTACCCCCACCATGCCTGGGTGGTGACCTCGTACGTGATCGTCGGCATCATGGCGATCATCGCCCTCGGCCTGCTCGAGCCGGCCAACCTCGCGGTGCTCTTCGAGCTCAAGAAGCCCCATCCCAACGGGGCCAGGATCCAGCGCCTCATGAAGGTCTTCATCTACACGGCGGGCATCACCGGCCTGATGCAGATCCTCACCCTGTTCATCATGACGTTCCTGGCGAGCCATTGAGTGCGACCACCGACGTGCTGCCACCTGGACCCGACTTCGGCGAGCCCGACGCCGAGGACCTCCGCCAGGCCGACCTCCCACCGGTCATGCCCATCGCCATCTCGACGCTGGTCCTGGTCGTGGCCGGGGGCATCGTGGTGGCCGCCCAGTACGGGCGTCCGCCCAAGCTCACCGTCCCGGTCATCCTGCTCGGCCTGGCGGCCGTGCTGTTGATCGTCAACGCCGTCCTCGTCCTACGGATCAAGGAGTTCGCACGACCGGTGTTCCGCCGGGTGCTCGGGTGGGCGCTGCTCGCCTATGGCGTGATCGCCGGGATCCTCGAGTTCGTCTTCGCCTTCGACCACACTCCGGCCCGTGAGTTCACCCTCTTCACGGGCCTGCTGGTGCTCTTCGCCCTCGACGTCCCGCTGATGCTGTCGTACTCGGTCGCCCGCTGGCAGCCACCGGACGCCCGGTAGGGGTCGCCGGCAAGGTCACCGGCCAGGTCGGTGGCAAGCACCCTCCCGCACGCTCCCGGGGTCCCCGTCGACCCGACCCCGAGGAGTCCCAGTGCCCACCCCGACCGTCATCCCACCCCCGCCCCGGCCGCTCCGACCGGCCGCCTCCGGAACTGCGCCCGTGCCGCTCCGGCCGGGAGGCCCGACGCTGCACATCGTCGAGTGGGTCGACCCGGTCGCCGACCCGCACGGGATGCATCCGTGCAGCCGCTACGTCGAGCTCTACTGGCTCGGGATCATTGGCCCCAGCACGACGTGGTTGCTCCGCCGCCTCACCTACGGCCTCGAGGTCCACGGCGAGGGCTTCGACCTCCACCTGCCCGAGACGGCCCGGTCGCTCGGCCTCGGCGACAGGATGGGGAAGAACTCCCCCTTCCGGCGGGCGCTGGCCAGGCTGGTCACCTTCGAGCTGGCCCGGCCCCACGGACCCGGCGGCCTGGCCGTGCGCCAGCACATCCCGCCGTTGCCGCTCCGACACCTGAGCCGGCTGCCCGACTCGCTCCAACGCAGCCATCGTCGCTGGCTCGCCGAGCAGAGCCTGTCCGAGCCGGAGCAGATGCGACGCCGGGCGCTGCGCCTGGCCGGCGGCCTGGCCGAGGCCGGGCACGACCGCGCCACCATCGAGCGACGGCTGGCCGGGTGGCGGTTCCATCCGGCGGTCGCCTTCAAGGCGGCAGCCGAGGCCTCCGGTGCGGTACCGGTGACCACGGCCGGCACCCACCGGCCCCCCGTCGGCGGGGACATGGCCCCGACCTAGCCGGGCTCGGCCTCGTGACCCGCCGGGGTGAGCCCCCAGTAGGTGTCGATCGGCTGGATCTCGCCCTTCACGACCTTGTCGATCATCCGGCAGATCGGGAGCTCGAGGCCGTGGCGATCGGCCAGCTCGAGGGCCACCTTGGCGGTGTTCACGCCCTCGGCCACCATGTGCATCTCGTCCAGGATGTCGTCGAGCTGGCGGCCCTTGCCCAGCTGCTCGCCCACCCGTCGGTTGCGGCTGTGGGGGCTGACGCAGGTGGCGATGAGGTCGCCCATCCCGGCCAGGCCGGCGAAGGTCTGGGGCTGGGCACCCATGCACACCCCGAGCCGGATGAGCTCGGCCAGGCCCCGGGACATGACGGCGGCCCGGGTGTTGTCGCCGACGCCCAGGCCCTCGCCGATGCCGGCGGCGATGGCGATGACGTTCTTGAGGGCGCCGCCCAACTCGCAGCCGATGACATCGTCGTTGATGTAGACCCGGAAGACACCCCGGGTGAACACGGCCTGGATGGCGCTGGCCACCTCGAGGTCCTCGGTGGCGATGACGGCGGCGGCGGCCTTTCCGGCCAGGATCTCGGCGGCGATGTTCGGCCCAGTGAGGGCGGCGACGGGGTGCCCGGGCACCACCTGCCTGATGACCTCGGTCATCCGCAGGTGCGAGCCCCGCTCGAGCCCCTTGGACAGGCTCACCACGGGGATCCACGGTCGCATGTACGGCGCCGCGTCCTCGAGCACGCCGCCGGAAGCCCGACGTCGGCACGCCCATGACGATGAAGTCGGCCCCGCACACGGCCTCCTCGAGGTCGGCGGTGGCCGACAGCGAGGGATCCAGGGTGAAGCCGGGAACGTAGGCCGGGTTCTCGTGGTCCTCGTTGACGGAGCGGGCGACCTCGGGGTTGCGCGCCCACAGCGTGGTGTCGTGGTGGTGCGCCACGAGCGAGGCCACGGTGGTGCCCCACGACCCTCCCCCGAGCACTGCGATCTTCACCCAGCAGACGGTAGTGCCTGGCGGACGCGGATTCCCGCCCCGGCTCAGTCCCTGGGGCGGGCGGCCAGCCAGCGGGCGAACTCCTCGGAGGTGGCGAGCGCCACCAGCGTCCGGACGCCGAACCCGCTCCCGCCCTTGGTGTTGTAGCCGCGGTTCTCGTCGGTGCGCGACGGGCCGGCGATGTCGAGGTGGGCCCACGGCACGTCCCCCACGAACTCGGCGAGCAGCAGGGCGGCGCTGATGGTCCCGGCCTGGCCGGGGCGACCCGTGTTCTTCATGTCGGCCACCTCGGACTCGATGTGGACGCCGTAGTCCTCGTGGAGGGGCAGCGGCCACGTGGGCTCGCCGGCGGCCGAGGCTGCGGCCATGACGGCCTCGCGCAGCCCTTCGTCGTTGCCGAGCAGTCCGGCGATCTCCTTGCCCAGGGCGACGATGGCCGCTCCGGTCAGGGTGGCCAGGTCGATGACGGCGTCGGGCGCCGCCTCGACGGCCAGGGTCAGCCCGTCGGCCAGGATCAGCCGACCCTCGGCGTCGGTGTTCAGCACCTCGATGGTCTTGCCGCTCCGGGTGGTGAGCACGTCGCCGGGCTTGATGGCCGACCCGCTCGGCATGTTCTCGGTCATGGGGGCCCACGCCGTGACCGGGATCCGTCCACCCAGCGCGGCGATGGCGTCGACCGCGGCCAGCACTGCGGCGGCCCCACCCATGTCGGTCTTCATCGTCTCCATGCTGGCCGGCGGCTTCAGCGACAGACCGCCCGAGTCGAACGTGATCCCCTTGCCGACGAGGGCCAGCTGGGGCACCCGGCCGTCGAACTCGAACGGATCGGCCGGACGGTAGGTGACCTTGACCAGGCGGGGCGGCCGGACCGATCCGGCGGCCACGCCGAGGAGCCCACCGAGCCGCTCGGCCGTGATCCGCTCCTCGTCCCACACCTCGACGGTCAGCCCGTCGACGCCGGCGAACCGGTCGGCCACGACGTCGGCGAAGCGCTCCGGAGTCAGCGAGCTGGGTGGTTCGTTCACGAGGTCGCGGGCCAGAGCCACGGAGCGGGCCAGCCGGGAGCCGCGGGCCGCGCCCTGCCCGACGGATTCGGTGTCGGTCGCCGACCCCGGTGCCAGGGCCAGGGCGGCCAGGCCGGCGGGCGGGTCCGAGCTGCGGAAGTCGTCGTAGCGGTAACTGGCCAGGGCGCCACCCTCGGCCGCGGCGCCGGCCACCTCGGCGGGCCCGGCACCCGACACCCCGCACAGGGCCAGGACGGCGGTGCCGCCCGTGCCGGCCGAGCGTACGAATGCGGCGGCGGCTCGGCGGACCGACTCGAGTCCGGCGTCGCCGGCCAGGGCCTCTGGGGTGCCGAAGCCCACCAGCACGACGTCCGGACCGCCGTCCGGGGAGCGGACGACGAGCGTCTGGGCCGACCTTGCCGAGAATCCCTGGCGCTCACACCAGTCGGCGTCGAGTGGGTCACCGAGCTCGACGCCGTCGAGGGTCGCCGGGTCCCCGGCCGCCCGGGGCCCGTCGGCCGTGCTGAGGATGGGAACGCCCACTGCGACCACGTCGTCGGGCAGCTCGGTTCCGGGCAGTGCGGTCACAGTGATCACGTCGGTGCTCCTGGTGCGTCGGGTGTCGGTTGACAGTGATGGTTCAGGTGGGTGCGGGGTCCGGAGGAGAGGTCTGGCACGGCGGGGCCCGGAGGACGTTCAGTCGACGTTGGTGGTCCGGCGCCGGCGGGGCTCACCGCGGGCCAGCAGGTGCTCGTCGCCCTCGGTCCAGCGGGCCATCGCCCACAGCAGGTCGGACAGGCGGTTGAGGTAGCGGCCGACCAGCGAGTCCCCGATAGGAGACGAGACGAGCAGCCGCTCGGCCCGTCGGACGACCGTGCGGGCCAGGTCGAGTGCGGCAGAGGCCCGGTTGGCGCCGGGGATGACGAACTCGGTCGGCATCGTGACCCGGGCGATCAACCCGTCGATGTCCGTCTCGAGGGCGGCCACCATGTCCCCGGTGACCAGGGTCGTGCCCGGCACGAGCTTGGACCGGTGCGCCGGGTCCGTCGTGGCCTCGGCCATCAGCACGTAGAGCTCCCGCTCCAGGCGCGTCAGCAGCACATCCAGCTCGGACCCGGGCTCGGCCTCGGCGCGGGCGAGGCCCATGGCGGCCTGGGCCTCGTCCACGGTGCCGGTGACGTGCATCATGGGCGAGTCCTTCGCCACCCGGCCCCCATAGAGGAGGCCCGTGGTGCCGTCGTCCCCCGTCTTGGTGTAGATCTTCAGCACGCTGTCCTCACCGGTCCGATGCTAAACGAACCCGGCCCGGGACCTGCCGGAATACCGCCCGGAAGCGTCGGCACGCCCCAGGGCGGCCGGCGCGGGCCCGTCCCCCACTATCGTTGGGGAGCTATGGCCGCCCCACGCACCGAATCGAGCTACCTGGAGGCCGCGCGCCGAGCGCGTCGTCATCTTCGACGGCGCCATGGGCACCAACCTGCAGGTCCAGGAACTCACCGCCGACGACTTCGGTGGGCCGGAGCTCGAGGGGTGCAACGAGCTCCTCGTCGTGACCCGGCCGGACGCCGTCGACAAGGTCCACCGGTCGTTCTTCGAGGTGGGCTGCGACGTGGTCGAGACCGACACCTTCGGGGCCTTCGCCCCCGTGCTGGCCGAATACGGCCTGGCCGAGCGGGTCCGCGAGCTCAACCTGGCCGCCGTGGCCATCGCCCGCAAGGCCGCCGACGACTACTCGACCCCGGACAAGCCCCGCTGGGTGGCGGGCAGCATCGGCCCGGGCACCAAGTTCCCCACGCTGGGCCAGATCCGCTACGCCGACCTGCGCGACGCCTACGACGAGCAGTCCGACGCCCTCATCGAGGGCGGCGCCGACCTCATCATCATCGAGACCGTCTTCGACCTGCTCCAGGCCAAGGCGGCCATCAACGGCGCCCGCCGGGCCATGAAGCGGTCAGGCGTGCGGCTGCCCATCCAGTGCCAGGTGACCATCGAGCTGACCGGGACCATGCTGCCCGGCACCGAGGTGGGGGCCGCCCTGGTGGCGCTCCAGGCCATGGACGTCGACGTCATCGGCCTCAACTGCGCCACCGGGCCCTCGGAGATGTTCGAGCCGCTCCGTCACCTGACCGCCCACGCCGCCACCCCGGTGTCGTGCCTGCCCAACGCCGGGCTGCCCTCGGTGGTCGACGGCAGGATGCACTATGACCTCGAGCCCCACGAGCTCGCCGGGTACCACCGTCAGTTCGTGTCCGAGCTCGGTGTCTCCGTCATCGGGGGCTGCTGCGGCACGACGCCGGAGTACCTGCAGGCCGTGGTCGAGGCCTGCGCCGACCTCACCCCCGCGGCCCGCGCCCCCGAGCCCGAGGAGGGCGCGGCCTCGATCTACACCAACGTCCCCTTCACCCAGGACAGCTCGTTCCTCGTGGTGGGCGAGCGGACCAACGCCAACGGATCCAAGAAGTTCCGCGAATCGATGCTCGAGGGCGACTGGGACACCTGCGTGGCCATGGCCAAGGAGCAGGTGAAGGAGGGCTCCCACGTCATCGACGTGTGCGTGGACTACACCGGCGCCGACGGGGTGGCCGACATGGAGGAGGTCGCCTCCCGGTTCGCCACCCAGTCCACCGCACCCCTCATGGTCGACTCCACCGAGGCGCCCGTCATCGAGACCGCCCTGTCGTGGATCGGAGGCCGGGCCATCATCAACTCGGTCAACCTCGAGGAGGGCGACGCCGAAGGGACCCGGCTCGACTCGTTCCTGACCCTGGCCAAGGAGTTCGGGGCGGCCGTCGTCTGTACCTGCATCGACGAGGAGGGCCAGGCCCGCACGGCCGACTGGAAGGTACGCGCGGCCAGGGCCATCCACGACATCGCCGTCGAGCGCTACGGTCTGCGCTCCCAGGACCTGATGTTCGACCCCCTGGCCCTCCCCCTGTCGACCGGCATGGAGGAGAGCCGGCGCGACGGGATCGAGACCCTGGAGGGGATCCGCCGCATCAAGTCCGAGCTGCCCGGCGTCTACACCGTCCTCGGGCTGTCCAACGTGTCCTTCGGCCTCAACCCGGCGGCCCGACAGGTCCTGAACTCCGTCTTCCTCCACGAGTGCGTCGAGGCCGGTCTCGACGCCGCCATCGTCCACGCCTCCAAGATCCTGCCCCTGGCCAAGATCGACGAGCGGGCGAAGGAGGTCTGCCTCGACCTCATCTACGACCGCCGCACCGACACCTACGACCCGCTGTCCGAGCTGCTCGCCCTCTTCGAGGGTGTCTCCGCCGCCTCGGCGACGGCCGGCGAGGACCGGTCGGGCTGGAGCGTCGAGCAGCGGCTCGAGCATCGCATCATCGACGGCGACCGCAACGGCATCGAGGCCGACCTGGACGAGGCCATGGCCCAGGGCCTGACCCCCCTCGTCATCATCAACGAGTTCCTGCTCGCCGGCATGAAGACCGTCGGCCAGCGGTTCGCCTCCGGCGAGATGCAGCTCCCCTTCGTGCTGGGCTCGGCCGAGACGATGAAGACCGCGGTGGCCTTCCTCGAGCCGTTCATGGAGAAGGCCGACCAGGGCGGCAAGGGCACCATGGTGCTCGCCACGGTCAGGGGCGACGTCCACGACATCGGCAAGAACCTGGTCGACATCATCCTGACCAACAACGGCTACACGGTCCGCAACCTCGGCATCAAGATCGGCATCGCCGACATGGTCGCCGCTGTCGAGGAGCACGGCGCCGACGCCATCGGGATGTCGGGCCTCCTGGTCAAGTCGACGCTGATCATGCGCGAGAACCTCGAGGAGCTGAACCGACGGGGCCTCTCCCACATCCCGGTGATCCTCGGCGGCGCGGCGCTGACCCGCACCTACGTCGAGCGCGACCTCCGCAAGGTCTACGACGGTCGCCTCTTCTACGGCAAGGACGCCTTCGAGGGGCTGCGGACGATGGACCGGCTGGTCGAGATGACCAAGACCGGCGAGGACGACCCGGAGTTCGGCACGGCGATCGGCGGGCGCGACCTCGGCCCGCGCAAGAGCGAGCTGCGCAGACAGGCCGCCGACGAGGCCCGGGCCCGGGGGGAGCTGCTGCCGACCCGCTCGCCCGAGGTGGCCGTCGACAACCCGACCTTCAAGCCACCCTTCCTGGGCAGTCGCGTGGCCAAGGGGATGGCCATCGACGACATCGCCGCCTACCTCAACGAGACGGCCCTGTTCCGCAACCAGTGGCAGTTCCGCCCCGAGAACGGCGAGGACGACCCGGCCTTCAAGGAGCGGGTGCGCGCCCACCTGCGGGAGGAGCTGGCCAAGGCCAAGGCCAACCAGCTGCTGATCCCCCAGGTGGCCTGGGGCCACTTCGCCGCCAATGCCGACGGCGACGACCTGGTCCTCTTCACGGACGAGAGTCGGAACGAGGAGCTGATGCGGTACACCTTCCCGCGCCAGACCGAGCAACCCTGGCTGTGCATCAGCGACTTCTTCCGGCCCCTCGACTCGGGGGAGCCCGACTGGGCCAGCTTCATGGTGGTGACCATCGGGCCGCGTGCCTCCGAGGAGGCGGCGCGGCTGATGGCCGACGACCAGTACCAGAACTACCTGTACCTGCACGGGCTGGGCGTGGAGATGGCCGAGGCGCTGGCCGAGTACTGGCACCGCCGCATCCGCGAGGAGCTGGGCTTCGCCGACGAGGACGGACCCTCGCTCACCGGCCTGTTCCGCCAGAAGTACCGGGGCGGCCGTTACTCGTGGGGCTATCCGGCCTGCCCGGACCTCGAGGACAACTCCAAGGTGGTCGAGCTCCTCGGTGCCGACCGGATCGGGATCGAGGTGAGCGAGGGATTCCAGCTGCATCCCGAGCAGTCGACCACCGCGATCATCTGCCACCACCCCCAGGCCAAGTACTTCGTCGCCTGAGGGCCACGACCCCCGGAAGCGGGACGCGGTCCGCGGGCCGCACCACAACCGCAACCGACGGGCCGGGACGGCAACCGATCTGCCACCGTCATGACACCGGAATGACGCGCACGCGTCGGTAGAGTTGTTCCCGTGGACACTGCGGCCCTGGCGGCCAGCGGGCCGGTCGGCTCGATTACGGGTGGCGGCAACCCGGAGATCATCCTGCTCGGGGCGATCGCCGCACTGGTGCTGATCCTGCTGTTCTTCCGCTTCCTCAGGGGCCTGGACCTCAAGCGGCGCAAGAAGTCCTCGACGTCGTTCGAGCGTGCCGCCGGCACATCGGGTGGTGCACCGACATCCGTGCGCAGCCCGTCGATCGGCCCGACGTTCTCCGCTCCCCGCAAGGGCTCGTCGAACAAGGGCGCCGCCGGCCGGCAGCCGGCCCGCACCGGGCCGGCGTCCCGGCCGAGCACCGTTCCCGCTTCCGCCGATGCGGTGTCGTTGGCCACGGACAGAGGGGGAGCACCTCTCATCGTCTCGGGCGCACCGGCCGCCTCTCCCGCAACCCGTACCCCGGTGAACTCGCCGATCCTCGATCCCGTGCCTCCGCTCTCCATGGGCGGCCCGATCCCGGACCAGGGAGCCGGCGGCCCCGGCGGCAGTGTGCTCCCCGGCCTGGCGGCTCCCGGTTCTGCTGCTCCCGGGGTGGCCGCGCCGCCCACTGTCCCGACGTCGAGGACCGCGGTCCCGGCCAACCTCCCACCGATGGCCGTCCCGCCCTCGGCCCCGCGGGCTCCGGACGCGGCATCGACCGGAGCCGCCGACGAGCGGGACGTGGATCGCCCCGACAGCTGACGCCGGTCCTCGGCGAGCTGGCCGTCGTGCCGACCGTCCGGCCGTCCGACCGGCCGTCTGTCTATCTGTCTGTCTGACCGGCCGGGCGTTGCCCCCCCTGTCGACCCGCCGTCCAGAGCGCCAACGTCCTGGACCGCGAGCGTCCTAGAGCGCCAGCGTCGACCCGCCGTCCACCACGATGGCCGCGCCGTTGACGAAGCCCGCCTGGGCCGAGCAGAGGAACGCCGTGACCGAGCCGAAGTCGGCCGGGTCGCCCATCACGCCGGCACCGCCCAGTTGCTTCATGCGGTCGGTGGCGTGGGGGCCGGGGCACACCATGTTGAGGGTGATCCCGCTCTCCTCGGCCGCCAGGTCCTGGGCGGCCGTCTTGATCCAGGCCCACAGACCGGTCCGGGCGATGTTGGACAGCGAGAGCATGGGAGCCGCCACCTTCACGGTGAACGAGGAGATGCAGCAGATCCGGCCCCATCGGGAGGCGCGCATGTGGGGCAGCGCCTCGCGGACCAGGCGCACCGAGGTGAGGAGATTGGCGTTGAGCGCGGCGTCGAGGGCGGCGTCGTCGAGATCGAGGGCGCGACCGGGAGGGGGCCCGCCGGCATTCGCGACCAGGATGTCCAGGGAGCCGAGCTGGGCGACCGTGGCCGCGACGAGGCGGGCCGGCTCCCCCGGGTCGGTGACGTCGCCGGCCAGCGCGCCGACCGGGACGCCGAGCGCGGCCACCTCGGCCCGGGTGGACTCCAGCGAGTCGACGTCGCGGCCCGACAGCATGACCCCTGCACCCTCGGCGGCGAGTGCCAGCGCGGTGGCCCGTCCGAGGCCCTTGGAGCCGGCGGTGACCAACGCCACCTTGCCCCCGATCCCGAGATCCACGGCGCCTCCCCTCAGTGGTCGACCACGACGAGGCCGTGGTCGACGGTGTTGAGCGGCTCCGGTGCCCCGTCGGCCCCGATCACCACGATGTCCTCCAGCCGCATGCCGAAGCGGCCCGGCTCGTAGATCCCCGGCTCCACCGAGAAGGCGTGCCCGGGAACCAGGACCTCGTCGTTGCCCACCACCAGGTACGGGTCCTCGTGCTCCTCGATCCCGATGCCGTGGCCCGTACGGTGGACGAAGAGATGGCCGTAGCCGGCCGATGCGATGGCGTCGCGGGCGACCGCGTCGACCGACGCCGCCGTGACCCCGGCCCGCGCCGCGGCCACGGCCGCCCCCTGGGCCGACTGCAGCACGTCGTAGCAGTCGCGCACCTCGGTCGGCGGCTCACCGGTCACGACGGTGCGGGTGATGTCCGAGCAGTAGCCGACGTCACCGTCGAGGGAGAGTGTGCCCCCGAAGTCGCACACCACCGTCTCGCCCGGCCCGATGACCCGCCCGGCCGGCTCGTGGTGGGGGCTGGCGGCGTTGGGACCGCTGCCCACGATGGCGAAATTGACCGCCGAGTGGCCCTCGGCCACGAGCAGTGCCCCGAGATCGGCCGACACCGCCGCCTCGGTGCGCCCCACCAGCGGGATCCCGCCGGACTGCAGCACCACGGCCACCCGGTCGGCGGCGGCGGCGGCGGCCCGCAGGGCGTCCAGTTCGGCCTCGTCCTTGACGGCCCTGATGGGGGAGGTCACCGTCGACGCCTCGATCCAGCGCGGCGTCGGGCAGCCGGCGTTGGAGGGCCAGGGCCGTGGTGGCCCAGGCCCGGTCGGACAAGCCGAAGCGGCCCACGGTCGTGCCCGCGACCAGGTCCACCACCAGGTCCACCGGGTCCACGTCGTCCGTCCAGGGGAGCAGGGTGAAGAGGTCGCCCGCGCCCGGCACCCGGGGTGCCTCGAGGTTGGGCACCACCAGCACCGGGTCGCCCTCCGCGGGCAGGACGAGGAGGGTCAGTCGCTCGAGCGGCATCGCCCGGTAGCCCGTCAGCCACGGCAGGTCGGCGCCGTGCGACAGCAGGAGGACGTCGACGCCGCTCTCCCCCATCCGGTCGCGCACCCGACCCAGCCGCGAGCGTCGGGCCTCCAGCGCCTGTGTGGACAGTTCGGACGTCATCAGGTCAACGCGCACCCATCGAGACGGGCACGGGCACCGGAGCCGAGGTGGAGCCCGTCGAGGCGTCCGCCGCCTCTCGGGCGTGGTAGCTGGACCGGGTCAGCGGCGACGCCTGGACGTGGGCGAAGCCGAGGGCCATGCCCGCCTCGCGCAGAGCGTCGAACTCCCCGGGCGTCCACCAGCGGGCCACCGGCAGGTGGATGGCGCTCGGCCGCAGGTACTGCCCCAGGGTGACGATGTCCACCCCGACGGCCCGGAGGTCGGCGAGGGTGGCGAGCACCTCGTCCTCCCGCTCGCCCATGCCGAGGATGATGCCCGACTTGGTGGTGAGGCCGGCCGCCGCCGACCGGGCCAGCACCGCCAGGCTGCGGGCGTAGCCGGCGGACGGTCGGACCGCCCGCTGCAGCCGGGCCACCGTCTCGATGTTGTGGTTGAGCACGTCGGGTCGGGCCTCGAGGATGGTCCGCAGCGACGCCGCGTCCCCCTTCACGTCCGAGATGAGCACCTCCACGGCGGTGCGCGGGCTGGCGGCCCGGACGGCGGCGATGGTCTCGGCGAAGGCGCCGGCGCCGCCGTCGGCCAGGTCGTCACGGGCCACGCACGTGATGACGGCGTGGGCCAGGCCCATCCGGGCCACGGCCTCGGCCACCCGGGCCGGCTCGCCCGCGTCGAGCGGCAACGGGTGGCGGGTGTCCACCTGGCAGAACCCGCAGGCGCGCGTGCACTGGGAGCCGTTGATCATGAACGTGGCGGTTCCGTCGGCCCAGCACTCGTAGATGTTGGGGCAGCCGGCCTCCTCGCAGACCGTCACCAGGTCGAGGTCGCGCAACGCATGGCGGAGTCCGAGGTAGCCGTCGCCCATGGTCGCCTTGACCCGCAGCCACTCGGGTTTCCGGGCCGACAGCGCCATGCCGGCGGTCGGGTCGACGCCCGACCGGGCCATCCGCCGCTCGAGGGCGGTCCCGGACCGTGCGACCAGCGCCACCGGGACACCGGCCGGGGGAGCGTGGCGGGCCCCGTCGGTCACCATGGCCACGTCGTCGATCGGGCCCCACACGCCGCGGGCGGCGGCGACCACGGCATCGACCGCCTCCGCCATCGTGACCGGGAACCCTTCTGCGGCCAGCGAGGTCATCGGATGCTCGGAGATGCCGCACGGCACGATGTGGCCGAACATGGCGAGGTCGGTGGTCACGTTGAGCCCGAAGCCGTGGGTGGTGCGCCCCCGTGACGTCCGCACGCCGATGGCGGCGATCTTGCGGGGACCGTCCGGTCCGGTCCCGTCAGCGGAGGGGTCGAACCACACGCCCGGGTAGGTCGCCATGCGGCCGATCCGGCCCGCCGGCACCCCGAGGGCCACCAGCGCGTCGATCACCACCTGCTCGACCTGGCGGACGTGATCGGGTCCACGGTGGGGCCCGGTCCCCACCGTGCGGACGGGGTAGCCGACCAGTTGGCCGGGGCCGTGGTAGGTGACGTCGCCGCCACGGTCCACCTCGATCAGATCGGCACCGACCTCCGCCGGGTCGACCAGTACGTGGGTGGGGTCGGCGTGGGAGCCGAGGGTGTAGACGGGCCCGTGCTCCATCAGCAGGAGGTAGTCCCCGTCCGACCGCGCCGCCACCGCCCGCTGGAGGTCCCACGCCTCGGCGTAGGGGACGCGGCCCAGCCAGCGGGCTCTCACGATACGGCCGGACGGCCGGCCGGGCACTGACCTCGGGCAGCCGGTCCCACCGCGGGCTAGAGCTCGCCGACCCAGTCGCGGTCGTCGAGGATGTCCGACAGCCGGGACAGGAACCGGGCGACGTAGGCGCCGTCGACGGCGCGGTGGTCGAAGTTCATGGCCACCAGGCCGATCGAGTGGATCCCGATCGACTCGGTGCCGTCGGGGAGCTCGACCACCACCGGCTTGCGGGACACCCCGTCGGTCGACAGGATCGCCACCTGGGGCTGGTTGATGACGGCCCCGGTGATGAGCGTCCCGAACGGGCCGGCGTTGGTGATGGAGAACGTCCCACCGCTGATGTCGTCCAGGCTCAGCCGCTTGGTGCGCGCCCGGTCGGCCACGTCGCGGATGCGCCGGGCCATGCCCCGGAGATTCAGCTCCTCGGCATTGTGCACGACCGGCACGATGAGGCCCTCGTTGTCGAGGTCCACGGCGATGCCCAGGTTGATGTCGTGGTGGACCACCAGGGCGTCGTCGCCCACCGAGGCGTTGAGGTGCGGGAACTCGGCCAGTGCCTCGACGGTGGCCCGGGCGACGAACGGCAGGTAGGTGAGGGTGAATCCCTCCTCGTCGCGGAACCGCTCGCCGTGGGTCCGGCGCACCTGCTCGACCCGCTCGTAGTCGATCTCCTTGACCATCAGGGTGTGGGCGGACGTGGCCTTCGAGCGGACCATGTGCTCCGCGGTCCGGCGACGGATGTTGGTGAAGGGCACGATCTCGTCGCGCTCGCCGGGCCGGACGCCGTCGCTGGTCGGCACGGTGGCACGGGCCGGTGGGGCCGGCGGCGGCGGGGCGGCGGCGGGAGCGACGGCGGCGGAGGCGCGATCGGTGCCGATGCTGGGCACGGCGGCCGGCGGGCCACCCCGCTCGATGACGGCCTCGACGTCGGACCGGGTGATCCGCCCTTCGAGCCCGGTACCCCGGATGGTGGACGGGTCGATGGCGTGATCGGCCAGGAGCTTGCGCACCACGGGAGACAGCACCCGGGCCTGGTCGGCCCCGGCGGGCACCGCCGGAAGGGGCCGGGTCGGTGCCCCGGCCGACGGGACCGGCTCGTCGGGCAGTGCGGCCAGCGGCGAGGGCTGGGCCGCCGCAGGAGCTGCAGGAGCTGCAGGAGCTGCAGGAGCCACCACAGCAGCAGCCGAGGCCGCAGGAGCCGCTACAACCGGGGGCGGGGCGGCCGGGGCCGCAGCAGCCGGGGCGGGAGCCGCGGTGGCCGGGGCCGGTGTCTCGGCAGCCGGGGCGGCCGGGGCCGCGGCGGCGCCGTCACCGTCGATCACGGCCAGGGCCACGCCGACGTCGACCGTGTCGCCTTCCTCGACCAGGATGGCCGTCAGGACACCGGCGGCCGGCGAGGGCACTTCGGAGTCGACCTTGTCGGTCGAGACCTCGAACAGGGGCTCGTCGCGCTCCACGGAGTCGCCGACCGCCTTGAACCACTTGGTGATGGTCCCTTCGGTCACCGTCTCGCCGAGCTGCGGCATGGTCACGTCAGCCAACGTGCAGTCCCCTTCCGGTCAGTGCCAGCACCGTCTCGCCGAAGGTCTCGGACAGCGACGGGTGCGGCTGGATGAACTGGGCCACCTCGTCGGCCGTGGCTTCCCAGTTGACGGCCAGATAGCCGGCACCGAGCTGTTCGGTCACCCACGGTCCGACCATGTGCACGCCCAGGATACGGCCGGTCGAGCCGTCGGGGCGCTTCTCGGCGACGACCTTCACCATGCCCTCGGTGTCGCCGATGATCCGGGCCCGACTGTTGCCGCCGAACGGGTCCTTCTTGACCACGACGTCGATGCCGGCCGCCTTGGCGGCGCCCTCGGTCAGGCCGGCGAAGGCGACTTCCGGGTGGCAGTAGATGGCCCACGGGTACCCGGGAGTAGTCGACGGCGGCCGCCGGCTCCCCCAGGATCGACTTGATCACCACGATGGACTCGGCGAAGGCCACGTGGGCCAGCTGCGGCGTGCCGGCCACCACGTCCCCGACCGCCCAGACGCCCGGGGCGCTGGTCCGCATGATGGCGTCGGTCACCACGAACCCGCGCTCGTCGATCGTCACGCCCGCCTCGGGTGCCACCAGGCCCTCGGTGCGCGGGCGCCGGCCCACCGACACCACGACAGCGTCGACGGCCAGTTGCTTGCCGTCGTCGTAGGAGACGACCGTGCCCCGACCCGAGGGGTCCGGGGTGTGACCGTTCAGGGTGACGCCGGTCATGACGTCGATCCCCCGCTTCTTGAACGAGCGGGCCACGGTGCGCACGACGTCATCGTCGCAACCGTTGAGGATGGTCGGCAGGGCCTCGAAGACCGTCACCGAGGTACCGAGGTCGGAGAACATCGAGGCGAACTCGCACCCGATCGCCCCGCCACCGATGACGGCCACGGAGCCCGGCAGGCGGTCGAGGGCCAGGACCTCGTCCGAGGTCAGCACGGTGGTGCCGTCGATGTCGAAGCCGGGGATCGTCCGGGGCACCGAGCCGGCGGCCAACACGACATCGGTGCCGGTCACCTCGACCGTCGACCCGTCGTTGCCGGCGATGCGCACCCGGTGGTCGCCCAGCAGGGTCCCGCTCCCGTTGAAAACGGTCACGCCACGGCCCTTGAGCAGCCCGGACAGCCCGTTGAACAGCTGGTTCACGACCTGCTGCTTGCGCTCCTGGCTGACCGCGAACTTGACCGTCGGGTCCGACTGGTCGGGTCCGGCGGCGATACCGAAGTCGGTGGCCGAGCGCACCGTCCGGTAGACGGCGGCCGTCTCGAGGAACTCCTTGGCCGGCACGCATCCGCGGTGCAGGCAGGTGCCACCCACCTTGTCGAGCTCCACCAGGCCGATCGACAGACCGGCTGCCGCACCGTAGAGGGCCGCGGCATACCCGCCCGGCCCTCCTCCGACGATGACCACGTCGAACTGTTGCGATCCCCCTGGTTGCGTACCCGTCCCCCCCGCTGCGGTCTGTTCCGTTGCCACCTCGGGTTCCGTGGGAACCACCTCCATCAGGATGTCGTCGTCGGTCTGCGGGCTCCCACCAGCCTACCGGTCCCCACCTGTTGCCGACTCCCGATCAGACGCGGACGGAGGGGGTCGCCGGGCCCGTACCGAGACCATCGGCGCGGTGGCGACGTCGAGGCGGCCGTCCTCCAGATTGGCCAGGTGCCTGTCG
Organism: uncultured Acidimicrobiaceae bacterium; assembly: GCA_963830165.1. GTDB lineage: Bacteria > Actinomycetota > Acidimicrobiia > Acidimicrobiales > RAAP-2 > Bog-756. The sequence goes on along the minus strand of CAWHKZ010000011.1, from coordinate 207,218 downwards.
ATCTCGACGTCGGTCGCCAGGCCCGCGGCGACGAGTCCGGCCCGCGTCTGCTCCACCGTGGCGACGCTCGAGGCGGGAGCTCGCCGGGGACGTCACCGGGAAGTGGGCGGTCGGCCTCGACGTCGACCAGGCCGAGGGAGCGCAGCAGTCGGGGCACCGTTCGCCCGAAGGCGAGGTCGGCGCCCCGGTCGGCCAGCAGGGAACGGAATCCGGCCCGGACCCGGTTGGCCAGGACCTGGTCGGGCCCGTGTTCGTCGATACAGGCCAGGGGCTGCAGCGCCGGGTCGGCATCCTCGACGACCAGCCACCCTCCGGGGCGCAGCGCGCCGGCCAGGGCGGCGGCCACCTCGGCCCGCTGCGGCAGGTGGACGAGGACGAGGCGCGCGTGGATCAGGTCGAAGGGACCCCCCGGAAGCGGGGCGGTGGTCACGTCGTGACGCAGCACCTCGACCCCGGCGGCGACCGCTCCCCGGGCCACGAGGCGTCCCCGAGCCAGGAGATGTCGATGTCGGTGGCCACCACCGCGCCCGTCGGGCCCACCCGGGCGGCCAGCCAGGCGGCCACCCCCGGACCGCCGGCCCCGACCTCCCAGCAGCGCCCGCCCGGGCCGACACCCGTCTCCTCGAGGATCCGGAAGGTCGCCGGGTCGAAGAGCTCGGAGATGGCGGTCAGCCGGACGCCGGCCTCGGCCTGCCGGTTGTCCAGCAGGTACCCGCGTGCCCCGTCGGCCGGTTCACCCGACCTGTCGCCGGGAGAACGGCTCAGGAGAGCACCCGGCGGCGGAAGTTGCGGAGCCCGAGCCCCAGGAACAGTGCGAGGAAGCCGGCCAGCACCGGGAAGATGACGTACAGGGGCATGTGGGGCGCGTCGGTGAAGGCGGCCCGCATGCCCTCGTTGATGTAGATGAGCGGATTGACGAGGACCAGGGTCTGGAGCCAGTGCCAACCGCCGACCTGGACCGGGGCCAGCCGCGTGTAGCTGTAGTACGTGCCGCCGAGGAACGTCACCGGGAGGATGATGAACCCGAACATGAGGCCGATGTTGCGCGGCTCGAAGCTGGTGCCGAGCAGCAGGCCGAGCGAGGCCATCGTGACGCAGGCCAGGGGCACGATGGTGACGACGACCCACCAGTGGAAGTTCAGATGGGCCTCCACGCCCTTGGCGTGGACGACCGAGGCGATGGGCAGCACCAGCGCCGCCGAGATCAGCCCCTGGACGGCACCGGACAGCACCTTGGCCATGGCCACGAGCCAGATGGGACATGGCGCCTGCACCCGGTCCTCGATCTCGCGGGTGTAGCCGAACTCCTGGGACATGGTGAGGGCCACCGACTGGACGCCCTGGAAGAGGATCGAGATCCCGACCACGCCGGGCACGAGGATGGTGGCGAAGGCCGACTGCTCCACCGGGTTGGCCCCGCCGATCCCCTGGCCGATCTTCGGGAAGACGTACAGGAAGACGAAGCACAGCAGGAAGGGCTGGATCAGCGTCCGGGCCACGAACTCGAACAGGTGCTTGCGCAGCACCACCAGGTCGCGCAGGATCAGCGCCCACAGTGCGGTGCGCCGACGACGCGAACGCCGTGTGTTCGGCCCGCAGATGTACGGGGGTGCCGGTCACCCCGGCGTCGACGACGGCCATCAGTCGCGCAGCTCCTTGCCGGTCAGGTTGATGAAGACGGTCTCGAGGGTCGGCTCGGTGACGGAGATGTCGAGCACCGGGAAGCCGGCCTCCTCGGCGCCGGTCACCACGGCGGGCAACAGCCGTTCCTTGCCCTTCACGTGGAGCTCGACGCCGCCGTCGATCGGCCGGGTCAGCGTGACGCCCGGGATCCGGGCGGCGAGCGCCCGGCCGAGCTCCTCGCGGTCGCCGGTGGCGGTGACCGACACGATCGTGTCGGCGTTCACCTGGCTCTTGAGGGCGGCCGGGGTGTCGAGGGCGAGGAGCTTCCCCTTGTCCATGATGGCCACCCGCCCGCAGAGCTGGTCGGCCTCCTCCATGTAGTGGGTGGTGAGGAGGATGGTCTGGCCGGCGGCGTTGAGCTCGCGCAGGATCTCCCACAGGGCGAGGCGGCTCTGCGGGTCGAGGCCGGCCGTGGGCTCGTCCAGGAACAGGACCGCAGGCCGGTGGAAGATGGCCCGGGCCACCATGAGCCGCTGGGCCATCCCGCCGGACAGGGCGTAGACCGAGGCCTTCGCCCACTTGTCGAGCTGGAACTGCTCGAGGAGCCGGTCGGCCTCGCTGCGGGACTCCCGGGCGGGCATGCCGAAGAGGCGGCCGTGGAAGTAGAGGTTCTCCCAGACGGTCAGCTGGCGGTCGAGGGTGTTCTGCTGGCTGACGATGCCCAGGATCTGCTTGGCCACCGCCGGCTGGCGCACCACGTCGATGCCGGCCACGGACGCCCTGCCGGACGTCGGGACCACGCGGGTGGTCAACATGCCCGCGGTGGTGGTCTTGCCCGCCCCGTTGGGACCGAGCAGCCCGAAGATCTCGCCGGTCCCGACCACGAGGTCGAGGTGGTCGACGGCGGTGAAGGCCGACCCCGGGTAGACCTTGGTCAGTCCCTCGGTCCGGATGATGGCACCGTCGGGATCCGACCGCCCGGGCGTCGGGTCGGCTGCGGGAGTGGGGATCGTGGCTGTCATGGTTCGGACACCGACACTACCCTCCACCCCCGCGGCCACCTCCGCTCCACCGGGGACACGGGTGTTACTTGGGCGGCATCCGGATGCCGCCGTCGAGGCGGATGACCTCGGCGTTGAGGTAGCTGTTGGTGGCGATGTGGACGACCAGGTCGCCGTACTCGGGCGGGCTGCCGAGCCGCTTGGGGAAGTTGACCGACTGGGCCAGCGCGTCGCGGGCCTCGTCCGGCAGCATGGCCAGGAGCGGGGTGTCGAACAGGCCGGGGGCGATGGCCAGCACGCGGATGCCGACGACGGCCAGGTCGCGGGCGGCGGGCAGCGTCATGCCGACGACCGCGCCCTTGGACGCCGAGTAGGCCAGCTGGCCGATCTGGCCGTCGAAGGCGGCGACCGACGCGGTGTTGACGATCACGCCGCGCTCGCCGTTCGCCTGGGGCTCGACCGAGGCGATGGCCGAGGCGGCCTTGGTCATGACGTTGAACGTGCCGATGATGTTCAGGTCCTGGATGAACTTGAACGGTGCGAGGTCGTGGGGCGAACCGTCGCGGTTGATGACCCGGCCCACCCAGCCCGTGCCGGCGCAGTTGACGGCGATCCGCAGGTTCCCGCCGTCGGCCGCCTGATCCACCGCCTTCTGGCAGTCGTCCGGGTCGGTGACGTCGCCGGCCACGTAGTTGGCCGCCCCGCCGATCTCGGCGACGACCTCCTTGGCCCGCTCCTCGTTGCGGTCGAACACGGTGACCCGCACGCCCTGCGCGGCGAGCTTGCGGGCCGTCGCCTCACCGAGGCCCGAGGCCCCGCCGGTCACGATTGCTGAACTTCCGTTGATCTCCATGGCGCCAGGTTACGGGAGCAGCCGCCCCTGGCCCAAACCGGTGTCGGGTGGGGGGCCCGTGGGGTCCTCGAGGGCCGCGGCGGCGGTGGCCAGGCCGTCCACCACGTCGTTCATCCGGTCACCCGAGTGGCCCTTCACCCATTGGAAGGTCACGGGCCGGCCCGGGTCGAGGGCCAGGGCGAACAGGACCTCCCAGAGGTCCCGGTTGGCCACCGGCTTGCCCTGCGAGTTCTTCCAGCCCCGGCGCTTCCACCCCTCGTGCCACTTCTGACGGAAGCAGTTCACGACGTAGGTCGAGTCACTCACCACGTGCACCGGTCCGGGCAGCGACTCGAGGGCACGGATGACCGCCAGCACCTCCATGCGCTGGTTGGTGGTGTGGGGCTCGCCTCCCGAGTCGGACGGGCCACCGTCGACCGCCCACGCCCAACCGCCCGGCCCGGGGTTCCCGAGGCACGAACCGTCCGTGTACACGACGATCGGGGAGCCGTCGGTCGAAGGGGGCGGTGCGTGCACCGTGACAGCATGCCCGCTCGGGCGACGACCCGTGGCATCGCCGGACGTCACCGGTGTGTCGGGCCGACCGCCGCCGTCCCGCACCCACGTCGCCCGGCCACATGATGGTGCACCGGGCGTGTCAGGTGGGAGCATGGGACCATGCTCTTCGACGGCGTCGCCCACCAGCTCCCGGACGCCGATCCCGAGGAGACCAGCGAATGGCTGGCCGCCTTCGACGACGTGGTCCGTGTCCACGGGCGCAACCGGGCCCGCTACCTGCTGATGCGCGTCCTCGAGCGCGCCCGCCAGTCCCAGGTCGGCTTTCCGGCCACGGTCTCGACCCCGTACGTCAACTCCATCCCGTCCGCCGCCGAACCCGAGTTCCCGGGGGACGAGGACCTCGAGCGCCGGATCCGCGCCTTCATCCGGTGGAACGCCGCCGTCATGGTGGTGCGGGCCAACATCCGCTCCGAGGCCATCGGTGGCCACCTCGCCACCTACGCCAGCTCGGCCGCCCTCTACGAGGTGGGCTTCAACCACTTCTTCCGGGGCAAGGACGGCGGCGGTCCGGGCGACCAGGTGTACTTCCAGGGCCACGCCTCTCCCGGCATCTACGCCCGGGCGTTCGTCGAGGGCCGGATGGACGAGAAGCAGCTGGACAACTTCCGCTTCGAGGTGGCCGGCGACGGGCTCTCGTCGTACCCGCACCCCCGGCTGATGCCCGACTTCTGGGAGTACCCGACGGTCTCGATGGGCCTCGGCCCGATCAACGCCATCGCCCAGGCGCACCTGGCCCGCTACCTGGCCGCCCGGGGCCTGGCCGACACGTCCTCCAGCCGCATCTGGGGCTTCGTCGGCGACGGAGAATTCGACGAGCCCGAGACCATCGCCCTCCTCGGCATGGCCGGACGCGAGCACCTCGACAACCTTACCCTGGTGGTGAACTGCAACCTCCAGCGCCTCGACGGTCCGGTGCGCGGCAACGGCAAGGTCATCCAGGAGTTCGAAGCCACCCTGCGCGGCGCCGGATGGAACGTGATCAAGGTGATCTGGGGCCGGACCTGGGACGAGCTGTTGGCCCGCGACGTCGACGGCGTGCTGCTGGCCAAGATGAACTCCACGGTCGACGGCGAGTTCCAGAAGTACGCCACCGAGTCGGGCGCCTACATCCGGGAGCACTTCTTCGGCCCCGATCCCCGCCTGACCGCGCTGGTCGCCCACCTCAGCGACACCGAGCTGCAGAGCCTGCCCCGCGGCGGGCACGACTATCGCAAGCTGTACGCCGCCTACCGGGCGGCCACCGAGCACACCGGTGCTCCGACGGCGATCCTGGCCAAGACCATCAAGGGATGGACCCTGGGGCCCGAGATCGAGGCCCGCAACGCCACCCACCAGATCAAGAAGATGACCAAGGGCCAGCTGCGCACGCTGCCGCGACCGCCTGTTCCTCCACGACGAGATCGCCGAGGCCGACCTCGACGCCGATCTGCCGCCGTACTACCGGCCGCACCCCGACTCGCCCGCCGGGAGGTACCTGGCCGAGCGGCGGAGCGCGCTCGGGGGCCCGCTCCCCAGCCGGGTGGTGCGGGCCAAGCCGCTGCCCGCCCCCGCTCCCGGCACCTTCGTCGACCTGCGGGCCGGCTCCGGAGGCCAGCAGGTCTCGACCACGATGGCGTTCGCCCGGCTCCTCCGGTCGCTCACCCGCGACCCGGGCATCGGCAGCCGGATCGTGCCGATCGTCTCCGACGAGGCACGCACCTTCGGACTCGAGTCGCTGATCAGCGAGATCCAGATCTACGCCCCGGACGGACAGCACTACACCCCCGTCGACGCCGGACTCCCCCTCCACTACGCCGAGGGACCGGCCGGCCAGATCCTCGAGGAGGGGATCTCCGAGGCCGGGGCCACGGCCACCTTCACGGCGGCGGCCACCTCGTACGCCACCTGGGGCGAGCCGCTCATCCCCTGCTACCTCCTCTATTCGATGTTCGGGTTCCAGCGGGTGGGTGACCTGCTGTGGGCCCTCGGGGACAGCCGGGGGCGCGGCTTCCTGCTCGGCTGCACCGCCGGCCGCACCACCCTCAACGGCGAGGGGCTGCAGCACCAGGACGGGCAGTCGCTGCTGCTGGCCTCGTCGTACCCGTCGGTCCGGGCCTACGACCCGGCATTCGCCCACGAGGTGGCGGCCATCGTGGAGGACGGGATCCGCCGGATGACGGGCCCCGAGCCCGAGGACAGCTTCTGGTACCTCACGCTCTACAACGAGAACTACGAGATGCCGGCGCTGCCCTCCGACCCGGCCGAGGCGGAGCGGGTGCGGTCCGGCACCGTGGCCGGCATGTACCGCTTCGCCGACGTGCCCGAGACGACTCCGTCAGCCGCTCCCCGGGCCACGGTGCTCTTCTCGGGGACGGCCTGGCGGGCGGCCATGGAGGCCCGGCGGATGCTGGCCGAGGAGTGGGGGGTCGCCGCCGAGGCGTGGTCCGTCACCTCCTACAAGGCCCTGCGCGAGGAGGCACTGTCGTCCGACCGCCACAACCGCCTCCACCCGGGGGGCACCGTCCGCGTCCCCTACGTGACCGACGCCCTGTCCCGATCGACGGGGCCGGTGGTGGCCGTCACCGACTTCATGCGGGCCGTGCCCGACCAGATCGCCCGGTGGGTTCCCGGACGGTTCACCTCCCTCGGTACCGACGGGTTCGGCCGCTCCGACACCCGCGAGGTCCTGCGCCGCTACTTCGAGGTCGACGCCGCCCACGTCACCCTGGCCGTGCTCGAGGGACTCGCCGCCGCGGGGACCGTGCCGGCGGCGGCCGTCACCGCCGCCATCGGGCGCTACGGGATCGACGTCACCGCCGCCGACCCCTGGTCGGCCTGAGCGGGGACCCGGCTCCGCCGACCCGTGTCGGACGGGTCCGACGGGTACGGTCCGGGCAGCGCCCTGCCGCGCCCGGGCTACCCTGAGGGAGTGCTCTGGCTCACCGGTGACCCCGATGCGGACGCACTGCTGTCGTCCGAGCCTCTCGCCCTCCTGATCGGGATGGTCCTCGACCAGCAGATCCCGATGGAACGCGCGTTCAAGGCGCCCCTCGACCTGAAGGAGCGACTGGGCGGCACCCTCGACCCCGCCGCCATCGCCTCCATGTCCCCCGACGACCTGGCCGCCGTGTTCGCCGAGAAGCCCGCGCTCCACCGCTTCCCCCGCTCCATGGCCGGACGGGTGCAGGAGGTCTGCGGTGCGGTCGTCGACACCTACGGCGGTGACGCGTCGGCCATCTGGTCGACCGCCGTCGACGGGAAGCAGTTGCTCGCCAACGTGAAGGCCCTGCCCGGCTTCGGTGACCAGAAGGCCCGCATCTTCGTGGCCCTGCTCGGCAAGCAACTGGGCATCCGCCCTCCGGGCTGGGAGGCGGCCGCCGGCGCCTACGGCGAGGAGGGCTCCCATCGGTCGGTGGCCGACATCGACTCACCCGAAGCCCTGGCCAAGGTGCGCCAGTTCAAGCAGCAGATGAAGGCCGAGGCCCGGGCCAAGCTCCCCAACCCGGGGTGACCCGTCCCGACGGCACGTCCGACGCCACGTCAGGCGCCACGTCCGACGCCACATCCGACGAGACGTCAGGCGCCACGCCCGACGCCACATCCGACGAGACGTCAGGCGCCACGCCCGGCGTGCCCGGCCCACACGGCCCACCCGCCGGAGCGGCTCCGTCCGTCGACCGGTGGGACATCGTCCGCCGCCGGCTCTACCTGTGCACGCCGGATCGCCCCGACCTGGAGGCCTTCGTCGGGCGCTGCGTCGAGGGTGGTGTCGACGTCGTCCAGCTGCGGGAGAAGCACCTCGACGACGCCGCCCTGGTGGCCCGGGCCGGCGTCGTCCGGCGGGTGTGCGCGCGAGGCCGGCGTCCCCTTCGTGCTCAACGACCGGCCCGACCTGGCCGTCGCCGTGGGCGCCGACGGGGTCCACGTGGGTCAGGACGACGTGTCGCCGGCCGAGGCCCGGGCCGTGCTGGGCGCCGACGCCCTCGTCGGTCTCTCCACGCATGCCCCGACCGAGTTGACCGACGCCGTGGGGGGCGGTGACGACGGTCCGGTGCCGGTCGACTACCTGTCGGCCGGGCCGGTGGTGGCGACGCCGACCAAGCCGGGACGCCCGGGGACCGGGATCGGCTACCTGTCCGAGGCGGTCCGGCGGTCGCCCTGGCCCGTGTGGGTCACCGGGGGGGTCGACCCGGACAGCGTGGGCGGTCTGGTCGACGCCGGGGCCCGCCACTTCGTCGTCGTCCGGTGGCTGGTCGACGCCGACGACCCCCTGGCCGCCGCCCGGTCGCTGCGGCGGCGCATCGACGTGCTCGTCGACGGGGCCCGCTGAGTCCTGTCGACGCGGCACCGGTCGCCGGGGCCGGGCCGTCGGGTCAGCTACCGGTGGGCGCGACGGTGGTGATCTTGTAGCCCGCGGGCAGCGCGACGGCCGGCGAGGTGCCGACGTCGGAGATGTCGAGGTCGATCGTGCCGCCGGGGGTGACCGCATCGAACTCCGAGACGTAGTTGCCGCTCACCGTGCACGTGAGCTTCTCGGTCTGGCCACCCTGGGACAGGGTCACCGTGGTCACCGAGCCGCTGTGGGTGGACTTCCCCTTGGTGCAGTAGGTGAGGTAGGTGTGGGCCGGGTCCACGGCCTGGACGCCCGTCGTCTGCTGGGTGTAGAAGGTCTTCGGTTCCGGGGCCTTGGCCGACTGGCTCACGGCGATGTACTCCGTCGTGCCGATGATGTAGAGGTACGTCTTGCGCCCGGCGCTGAGCAGCCAACCGCTGAGGCGGTCGGGCGACTGGTAGACCAGGCTGGCCGTCTGATCGCCCTGGGGTGTCTTTTCCACCAGGTATTCGCTGTAGTTGGCCGCACCGGTGGTGTTGGTGACGGCCTGGCCGATGGCGGTCCCGCTCTGGGACTGGACCACACCCAGTACAGCCGTGCCCGCGCCGACGATGGCCAGGATGCCGACTAGGACGAACGCCAGGAACTTCCGCATGTCACTCGCTTCCGGGAGGTAGGGCCGGGGTGGGGACGTGGTCATCCCCCGTGTGGGCCCGGGATGGGACCACGGTAGTCAAGGTCGGGGCCCGATACGTGTCGATCAGATGCCGATGCGCTGGGCCAGGAGCTCCCGGTGGTACGAGGGATCGCCCAGCATGAGCTCCGAGGACTTGGCCCGCTTGAAGTAGAGGTGGGCGGGGTGCTCCCAGGTGAAGCCGATGCCGCCGTGGATCTGGATCGTCTCGGCGGCGGCGTGGAAGTACGCCTCGGAGCAGTAGGACTTGGCCAGGCTGGCCACGACCGGGAGCTCGTCGGAGTCCTCGGCGGCGGCCCAGCCGGCGTAGTAGGCGGCGGACTTGGCCGACTCGACCTCGAGCAGCATGTCGGCACACTTGTGCTTGATGGCCTGGAAGCTGCCGATCGGGCGGCCGAACTGGATGCGGGTCTTGGCGTATTCGACCGAGCTCTCGAGGCAGCGCTGGGCACCGCCCACCTGCTCGGCGGCCAGGGCCACGGCGGCGAGATCCAGGGTCTTGGAGAGGCCGGCCTCGGCTCCGCCGTCGGTCCCGATCAGCCACGCCGGCGTGTCGGCGAACTCGAGCCGGGCCTGCTTGCGGGTCTGGTCCATGGTGGCGAGGGGGGTGCGGGTGAGACCGGCGGCGTCGCCCTTCACACCGAACAGCGACAGACCGGCGTCGGTGCGGCCCACGACCAGGACGAGGTCGGCGACGTGGCCGTCGACGACGAACGACTTGTGGCCGTTGAGGGCGTAGCCGTCGGCCGTCGGCGTGGCGGCCAGGGTGATGCCCTCCGCGTCCCAGCGGCCGGAGTCCTCGGTGAAGGCGAGCGTGGCGATCGTCTCGCCGGCGGCGATCCCGGGGAGCAGGTACTCCATGGCCTTCTGGTCCCCGGAGGTCAGCAGGGCGTTGGCGCCGAGGGCGACGGTGGAGAAGAACGGGGCGCACAGCAGGGCCGCACCCATCTCCTCCAGGACCACGATGAGCTCGACGTAGGTGAAGCCGGCCCCGCCGTACTCCTCGGGGATGATCAGCGACTGCAGGCCGAGCTGCTCGGCCATCTGCTTCCAGACCTCCGGGTCGTAGCCCTCGGTGGTCTCCATCAGCCGCCGGACCTCGGTCTCGGGCGACTTGTCGTCCAGGAAGCGGCGCACCGATTTGCGGAGCTCGTCCTGCTCCTCGCTGAAGGCGAAGTTCATCTGGTCTCCATCCAGTGGAGTCCCCGACCGGGGACGTCATGTGGGGTGCCCCCACCGGGGACACCTGTGTGGGGTGCCCCCACCGGGGACAACGTGCCCTGTTTGTCTACCAGAACCCCGGACACGGTGACCAACAGGGGGACCCCGGCGGCCGACCGTCGGGATTCCCCAGCTACGCTGCGCCCAGGAGGTGGGTCCATGGCCGAAACCGTGATCGACTACCAGGACACCGGGGTCGAAGTGCACCGCGTGGTGGTCGGACCGATGGACAACAACGTCTACGTGGTCCGTTGCCGGCAGAGTGGCGACGCCCTGCTCATCGACGCCGCCAACGAGCACGAGCGCCTCCTCGAACTCTGCCGGGACCTCGGGGTTCGGCGGGTCGTCGAGACGCACGGCCACTGGGACCACATCCAGGCGGTCGAGGCCGTCCGCGACGCCGGTTACGACGTCGCCGTCACCGAGGCGGACGCCGAGATGCTGCCGGCCTATGACCAGATCCTCGACGACGAGGCCGTCCTCGAGGTCGGGAGGCTCCGGATCGCCACCATCGCCACCCCCGGGCACACGCCGGGCTCGATGTGCTTCGCCGTCGAGGGCACCCCGCTGTTGTTCACCGGGGACACGCTCTTCCCCGGTGGGCCGGGCAACACCTCGTTCGAGAACGCCGACTTCGAGACCATCATCCGTTCCATCGACGCCCGGCTGTTCGGGGCCTTCGGGCCCGACACCCTGGTCCTGCCGGGCCATGGGGGCGGGACGACCATCGGGACCGAGTCCCCCACCTCGCGGAGTGGGTCGAGCGGGGCTGGTGACCCGGGCGCACGGCGCGTCCGGCCCTCGACGCTCCCGACGCCCCGGACGGCCCACGCCGCCGCGCCGGCTCAGACCGCGGTCGACGGACGCCTGGGCTCGCGGATGAGTTCGATCTCGGGTGGCAGTCCGCTCACCGACACCCCGCCGGGAACCCCCTCGCCGACCTCGATCGTCACCCGCGACCCGGCGAGCGGGATCCCTTCGACCTTGAGGTAGCCGATGCCTTCGGGCAGGTTCGGGCAGAGCCACGTCTTGCCGTAGGGGATCCAGGGGTCGAGCCGCAGCAGGGTGCGCAGGCACAGCAGGGGCGAGGCCGCCGACCAGGCCTGCGGCGAGCACGACGTGGGGTAGCCGACGGGCACGGACAGTTCGCCCCGGTCGAGCCCGCTGAAGAGCTCGGGCAGACGACCACCCTGTGACGAGGCGGCGTCGAGCAGTCCGAGGATGAGCTGCTGGGCGGCCCCGTCGTAGCCGTAGCGGGCCAGGCCGGCTGCGGCGATCGCCGTGTCGTGGGGCCACACCGAGCCGCAGTGGTAGCTGATCGGGTTGTAGCCACCGTTGTCGCTGGACAGGGTGCGCAGCCCCCATCCGGAGAACATGGAGGGACCGGTCAGGGCCTTGGCCACCTGGTGCGCCTTCTCCTCGTCGACGATGCCGGTCCACAGGCAGTGGCCGATGTTCGAGGTCAGCGAGTCGATCGGCCGCTTGTCGGCGTCGAGGCCGACGGCGAACCACCCCTTGTCCTCCAGCCAGAAGTCCCGGTTGAAGTTGGCCTTCAGGTGGGCGGCCTTGGAACGGAACCGGTCGTAGGTGGCGGTGTCGCCGACCTCGAAGGCGAAATGGGCACTGGCCAGGAAGGCCCCGTAGGTGTACGCCTGCACCTCGGCCAGGGCGATCGGGGCCTCGGCCACCCGACCGTCGCCGTAGCGGATGCCGTCCCAGCTGTCCTTCCATCCCTGGTTGGCCAGCCCCCGGTCGGTGGCCCGGCGGTACTCGACGTAACCGTCCCCGTCGGCGTCGCCGAAGTGCTCGATCCACTCGATGGCCCGGGCCGCGTTGGGCAGCAGCTCGTCGACCAGCTCACGGGCCACGCCCCACCGCCGCATCTCGCCCAGCAGCATGACGAAGAGCGGCGTGGCGTCGGCCGTGCCGTAGTAGATGCTCCCCCCACCCAGCGACAACGACGCGGCGTCGCCGAAGCGCATCTCGTGGAGGATGCGTCCGGGCTCCTCCTCGTGGCGCGGGTCGACCTCCGTTCCCTGGAACCTGGCCAGGGTCTGGAGCACACCACGGGCCAGGTCAGGGTCGACCAGCAGGGCCATCCACGCCGTCAGCAGCGAGTCGCGGCCGAAGACCGTCATGAACCAGGGCGCCCCCGCCGCCACCACCACCCGCTCGGGGTAGTCGGGGTCGAAGATCCGCAGCGCCCCGAGGTCCTCGGCGCTCCTGGCCACGACCTGCTTCAGCGCCGGGTGGTCCGTCTCGACCTGGGGAACCTGCCGGCGCCAGGCGGCCAGGCGCTCGGAGGGCGTGGCCCGCTCCACCGGCTCGCCGCAGCGGTACTTGGGTGCGAAGAACCTGCCGTCGATGACCGGCCCGACCTCGAGGCAGGTCGACCACTCGCCGCGGGCCGGCACGACGACCTCGAAGGTGACCAGTCCGGGCGCCACCCGGTCGGCGCCGGTGGTCCGGATCTCGACCCCGCGGCCCACCGGACCGCGCCGGTACGTGTAGATCAGCGTCACCTGCGGCTCGTTGCGGCCGGACGCCGGGGACGGCGGGTCATCCTCGATCTGGCTGGTGATCGTGCCGTACTGACGGTCGGTACCGACCCGGCCCTCCTTGACGGCGAACAGGTCGGCGAAGTCGGAGTCGACCAGCACGTCGACCGTGCACACCGTGGCCTCGTCACCGAAGTTGCGCAGGACGAGCTGCTCGCGCATGCCCTGGCCCACGTGGCGCTCGCGGAACACCATCACGGTGGAGTCGGCCCGGCCCGGGGCGGGCAGGTTCCTGGCCACGAAGGTGGCGCTGAAGGGGTCGTCGGTCACCGCGGCCAGGGGCTCGGCCATGGCCCCGTTGATCAGGACCTCCAGGCGGGACAGGATCCTGGTGTCCCGGAAGAAGAGCCCCTGGGCGCCCCCGGGGCAGATGTCGCCCGCCCCGCCGCTGATGGCGAACGTCGACTCGTCGACCAGGGTGACCGAGCCGCTGGCCGGGCCGAGCTCGGCGACCGGGCCGGCGTAGTTCCAAGGGTCGGACATGGCGGTACCGTACCGGGTGGCCTGTCGTGACCGGCAATTCCGGTGCACGGTCGCCGTCGGCGTCGGCGGCCACCTCCCGACAGATTCCCCCTACGGCCGTAGGGGAAATCCGGCGGAGAGGCTACAATCGGAAGCGTGAGCCCCGATTCCGCCGACCCGACGACCGCCGCCCCGCTCCTGCGCATCGAGGGCCTCTGCGCGTCGGTCGAGGGCCAGCCGATCCTCCGGGGCATCGACCTGACGGTGGAGGCGGGACAGGTCCACGCCATCATGGGACCCAACGGATCGGGCAAGTCGACGCTGGCCAACGTCCTGCTCGGCAACCCCGCCTACGAGGTCACCGCCGGGACGATCCGGTTCCACGGCGAGGACATCACCACGTGGCCCACCGACGTCCGGGGCAAGGCCGGCATGTTCCTGGCCTTCCAGGACCCCGAGGCCATCGGCGGCCTACCGGTCATCCAGTTCCTGCGCCAGGCGCTCTCCGCCCGCCGGGGGACGGACCTGTCGGTGCTCGAGGTGCGCCTGATGATGATGGAGTGGATGGACAAGCTCGGCATGGATCCGAGCTTCGGCGAGCGCCACCTCAACGAGGGCTTCTCCGGTGGGGAGAAGAAGCGCAACGAGATCCTCCAGATGGCCATGCTGGAGCCCGACCTGGCCATCCTCGACGAGACCGACTCCGGACTCGACGTCGACGCCCTGCGCACGGTGGCCCGAGGCGTCCACACCGTGCGCGAGTCCCGGCCCGACCTCGGGGTGCTCGTGATCAGCCACTACCAGCGCATGCTCGACGAGCTCCGACGCCGACCGCATCCACCTGCTGGTCGACGGGTCGATCGTCGAGGAAGGCGGACCCGAGCTCGGCGCCCGCCTCGAGTCCGAGGGGTACGACGCATGGCGGACGTGACCTCCACGACGGCGGAGGCCGCCCTCGACCCCGCCACCCTGGCCAAGGACTTCCCCCTCCTCGCACGCGAGGTGCACGGGCGTCCCATCACCTTCCTCGACTCCGCGGCGTCGTCGCAGCGACCGACGGCCGTGCTCGACGCCATGCGCGAGTACGACGAGACCACCCACGCCAACGTGCACCGCGGCGTCTACGCCATTGCCGAGGAGGCCACCCGACGCTTCGAGGCGGCCCGGACCAACGTGGGCCGCTTCATCGGCGCACCCGTGCCGTCCCGTGAGATCGTGTTCACCAAGAACGCCACCGAGGCGCTCAATCTGGTGGCCCACAGCTGGGGCCGCTCCCACCTCGGCCGGGGCGACGTGGTCGTGCTGACCGAGATGGAGCACCACGCCAACATCGTCCCGTGGCACATGCTGGCGGCCGAGCGGGGCATCGAGCTGCGCTGGCTGCCCATCGACGACGACGGCCGGCTCGTCCTCGACGATCTCGACCGGGCGCTTGACGGGGCCAAGCTCCTGGCCGTCACCTGCATGTCCAACGTCCTGGGCACGCTCAACCCGATGCCCGAACTGGCGGCCCGGCGCCCACGCGGCCGGTGCCCTGGTGGTGGCCGACGCCTGCCAGTCGGTCCCGCACCTGCCCACCGACGTGACCGCGCTCGGCGTCGACCTGCTGGCCTTCAGCGCCCACAAGATGCTCGGCCCGACCGGGATCGGTGTGCTGTGGGGGCGCGAGGAGCTGCTCGAGTCGATGCCGCCGTTCCTGGGCGGGGGCGAGATGATCCTCGACGTCCGCAAGGACGGGTTCACTCCCAACGACATCCCCTGGCGCTTCGAGGCCGGTACCCCGCCCATCACCGAGGCGGTCGGGCTGGGAGCCGCCGTCGACTACCTGCGGGCCGTGGGCATGCCGGCCGTGCGGTCCCACGAGATCTCGCTCACCGCCTACGCCCTCGACGCCCTCAACGACCGGTTCGGCGCCGACATCCGCATCTTCGGGCCGCCCGAGCCCGAGGCCCGGGGCGGGGTCATCTCGTTCGCCCTGCGCGACGTCCACCCCCACGACATCTCCCAGATCCTCGACGAGTACGGGGTGTGCGTGCGGGCCGGCCACCACTGCGCCAAGCCACTCATGCGACGTCTCGGCGTCAATGCCACCGCACGGGCCTCGTTCGCCCTCTACAACGACGAGCGCGACGTGGACACACTGGTCGACGCCCTCGACGCCGCCGGGCGGTTCTTCGGATGAGCCGCCCCCGGTACGCTCTGGCACGGGTGCCGACGCACCCCGGACACGAAGGGACCCCGGCCTGATGCCCGGCCTCGAAGACCTCTATCGCGAGATCATCCTCGACCACTACCGCTCGCCCCGGAACCGTGGGGAGCTCGAGTCACCGCCGGCCGTGCGGGTCGAGGGGTTCAACCCGCTGTGCGGCGACGAGATCGTCGTCACCGTCGACGTCGACGAGGACGTGCTCGGCGACATCAAGATCGCCGGGACGGGCTGCTCGATCAGCCAGTCGTCGGCCTCCCTCATGTCGGCCGCCGTCAAGGGCAAGCCCCTGGACGAGGTGCGCGAGCTGATCGGCACGTTCAAGCAGATGATGTCGATCCACGAGTCCACGCTCCCCGGTGACGGGGCCGCGGGCAACGGGGCCGATGCGGCCGAACCCGAGGTGATCGACGTCGACGCCCTCGGTGAGCTCGCCGCCCTCCAGGGCGTGGTCAAGTTCCCGGTGCGCATCAAGTGCGCCACACTCAGCTGGAACACGTTGGCCCAGGCCCTCGACGAGGCGTCCACGTCCGCATCGGCCTGAGCGTCCCGGCACAGGTCGTCCGGGCGGGTACCCCCCGTCGAGTCACACCGTTGCGGCGACGACCGCTACGGGCCCGGGCAGGCCGTCGGGTCGAAGCTGGTGTCGATGGTGGTCGTCGTGTCCGACGTGGCCGACGTGGCCGGCGTGGTCCCCCCACCCGAGTAGGTGCCGGAAGGCGCCGTCGTCGTGGTTGTGGTCTCCCCGCCGCCGTAGGGGTCGGGCGGCGGGGTGGTCGCCACAGGGGTCGGCATGTCCAGGAACTGGCTGATCACCTGGTCCGCCTGGGGCTGCTGCACGTAGAGCACCGAGCCCAGTGAGGCGAACTCCGAGGAGTCCGCGGTGTACGTGGGCAGCGTGGCCGTGGCCAGCGTCGACGACTCGAAGTCCCGGAACTCCTCGGCGAGGTTCACCAGCTCCGAGATGGTGAACGTCGAGTCGATGGTCACGCCCTGGACCACCGAACCGATGAAGGCGTTGAGGGTGAGCGGGTTGAACTGCTTCTCCGCCTGGTTGATGAGGGCCTTCAGGAAGGCATTCTGCCGCTGGATGCGGCCGAAGTCGCTCGTCCCGTCGTACATCCACTGGCCGTCCTCGTAGTACTCGAAGTGGCGGCTCCGGGCCACGGCCAGCGAGTACCCACCGTTCAGGTGCTGGCAGCCCGGCGTGGTGATGTCGAGGCCGGTGTACTGGTCGCGGGCCGGGTAGGGGAAGTCGAGGTAGACCCCTCCGATGGCATCGACCGCACCGCGGAACCCGATGAAGTTGAGCTGGACCACGTGCTGGATGGAGATGCCGAAGTTGTCCTCGATCGTCTGGACGAGCTGGTCCGGCCCGTTGCTGTAGGTCGTGTTGATGCGGTTGTAGGTGCCGGTCTGGCTGGTGTCACCGGCCACCGTCGACCATGGTGTCCCTGGGGATCGAGAGCACGCTGATCTGGCCGGTGGCCGGCACGACGTGCACGATCTTGACGACGTCGCTCCGTTGGCCCCCGGCGGTGGCCTCGCTGCCGTAGGCGGCCACGTCGGCCGGGGTGAAGCCGGCCCGCGAGTCCGAGCCGATCAGCAGGACGTTGAACGGGGCGCCCGGTGGCACCACCTTCAGGTGCTTGACCGTCACTTTGGTGACCTGGTGGAAGCGGTACTGCACGTAGATGAAGCCCGAGGTCATGCCCACCAGGGCGAGGGACACGACGATGACCCCCGCCAGCAGCACCCGGTCCAGCCAGGTGCGCCTGGTCCTCTTCCGGTGCGTCCCGGCCGGAACGCCCGAACGGGCCTCCCGCCGTTCCCGTCGGCTCATCGGCGTGCCCCGGTCGAGGGCCACGGCTCCGGCGGCGGCGCCCGAGGCGCCGGGCCGGTCGGCTCCGGTGGTCCCGCCTACGGTCCCGGCGTCGGCCGCGTCCCCTGGAATCGGATCGGACTGGCCCGGGTCGGACTTGCCCGGATCGGACGGGGCCGGATCGGACGGGGCCGGATCGGCTCCCGTCGGGTCGGACGGGGCCGGATCGGTCGGAGGGGTGGTGGATGCCCCTTCGTCGGGCGCCCCGCCACCACCGGCCGCCGGCGCGGCCGCCCCGGACCCACCGGCGCCGGACCGGCGCCTTGCACTATGGGCGCCTCCACGGCGACGGTCTCGGCGGGCCATGGCGTGACGCTAGCAACGAAGACACCGGTCAACGGGGCAGTTGACCGGTGTGCCCGACCGGGGGGCCCGACAGCTCGCGGCCGGGCGGGGCGCCGACCCCCACCCCTCAGGTGTAGGCGGCGTAGCCGGTCCGGTCGACGATCTCGGCGAGCTCGCTCCCCCGGTGGCGACGACCCTGCCCCCGGACAGCACATGGACGACGTCGGGATGCAGCACGTCGAGCAGGCGCCGGAAGTGGGTGATGGCCAGAACGCCCAGACCCCACTCCGTGGTGGCCTCCTCCACCCGTCGGCCGACATCGGCCAGAGCGTCGACGTCGAGTCCCGAGTCGATCTCGTCGAGCACGGCGAACCGCGGTCGCAGCACCCCGAGCTGGAGCGTCTCGTTGCGCTTGCGCTCGCCACCGGACAGGTCGACGTTGAGCGGCCGGTCGAGGAAGCGCTCGTCGAAGCCGATGCGGGCCGCCTCGGCGTGCAGTCGATCCGTCACGTCGGGGTCCGGGCCGCCCACCGGGACCGTGCTGGCGCGCGGCCGCCAGCGACTCGACCAGCGACACGCCGGGCACCTCGATGGGGTGCTGCATGGCGAGGAACAGGCCGGCCCGGGCCCGCTGCCACGTGGGCAGCGCCAGCAGGTCGATACCGTCCAGGGTGACCGAACCACCCAGCACCTCGTAGCCGGGCCGCCCCATCAGGACGTGGGCCAGCGTGCTCTTGCCCGAGCCGTTCGGACCCATGACGGCGTGGACCTCGCCACTGCGGACCGTCAGGCGTCAACCCCTGCAGGATCTCGCGACCCGGGATGCCGGCGCGGAGGTCCTCGATGACCAGCTCGCCCGTGCTCACGGGACCACCACCGAGACGTCGCCGTCGTCGACGACCACCTCGTAGACGGGGACCGGCCTGGTGGCCGGCAACGAGCACGGCGCGCCGGTGCGCAGGTCGAAGGTCGATCCGTGCTTGGCGCACTCGATCTCGCACTCGGCGGCCCACACCTCGCCGTCGGCCAGCGAGAAGTCCTCGTGGCTGCACCGGTCGCCCACGGCGTAGAACTCGTCGTCGATACGCACGAGGGCGACCCGCAGACCGGCGACGTCGAACCGCCGGGCCTGTCCGGGGGCAATGTCGTCCACCGAGCACAGCCGTGCCGTCACCCTGCCGTCGGGCCGTTCGACGGTCTCCTCAGCCACGGGACACCCCCGCCCGCTCGGCCAGGGTCCGACCGACCAGGTCGCGGGCACCGGGCAGCGGCACCTGGTCGGCGATGCTGTCGGAAGAACCCGGCCACGATCAGCTGCTCGGCCCGGTCGGGTTCCACACCGCGGGACTCGAGGTAGTAGCGCTGGTCCTCGTCGACCGGGCCCACCGTCGAGCCGTGGCTGCACTTCACGTCGTTCTCCTCGATGTCGAGATTGGGGACCGAGTCGGCGTGCGCCCCCTCGTCGAGCACCAGGTTGTTGTTGGTCTGCATGGCGTCCGACTTGACCGCGCCCCGGCGGATGCGGATGAGCCCGCTGTAGACCGAGTGCGAGGAGTCGGCCACGGCTCCCATGAACAGCAGGTCGCTCGTGGTGCGCGGCGCCCGGTGGTCCTGCAGCGTCCGGAAGTCGAGCATCTGGTCGCCGCGTGCCGAAGAAGGCGGCCCGGAGGCTGCTCGTGCCGGAGTCCCCGGCCAGCGCCGAGTCGGTCCGCAGCCGGGCGTAGCTGCCGCCGAGGGCCACGGCGTAGCTCGAGAGGGCGGCGTCGGCCCCGATGGTGCTGGCCTGGTGGGCGATCTGCCAGGTCGCGCTGCCCAGCGACTGGATCGAGACGTAGGCGAGCGTCGCGCCGTCCCCGACGACGAGCTCGGTGACCGGCACGACCAGGCGCTCGGCCGGCGGCCGCGCCGGTGGCCATCAGGTCGGTCGGCGCACCGGCCAGTAGGCCGCTGTCAGCGTCGACCACGATCTCGACGACCCCTGCGCTGGCTCCCGCTCCGGCCCGGACGATCGTCCTCGGGAACACGGCACCGCCCTCTGCGCCCGTCACCACGTGGACGACCACGAGCGGGTCGGCGACCGCGGCCGAGGACTGCACGTCCACCACGACCGGGTCGGCGGCGAAGGCGTCGTTGAGGAGCGGGAAGTCATGCGGGTCGGCGAGGACCGCACCGAGCAGGCCGGCGCCTTCCGGATGGTCGGCGGCCCGTCCGAGGGACACGACGTCGTCACCCACCGTCGACGACAGGGTGGCCAGCACGCCGTTGATGGTCACCACCAGGCCGCTGCGGGGCCCGAGCCCGTCCGACCAGCGCGTGGATCCGCTCGGACGGCGAGGGGCCGGGCTCGTCGCCGGTGCGGGCCGTATCGGCGGGCCGGAACCGGTCGAGGTCCAGCTGGTCGATCCGGCTGTAGCGCCAGACCTCGTCCTTTTCCGTCGGCAGCGGCGACGACGCGAAGGCCTCGGCGGCCGCCGTGCGGCGCGCGGGCCAACCAGGGCGGCCCGGGCAGGGCTGCGGCAATTTCGGGGGTGAAGGTGGGCAGGATCTGGACCTCTCGCGGATCGAGGCCCGATAGACGAGCCTCGTGGCCATACTACCGGGCCTGCAGGTGTCGCCGGCCGGGGAGCGAGATCGCCACGGGACCTTCGGGACGCGCCTGTGATGCCCCCTCGGGCGGACCGGCACGGGCCCGCCACCCGTGCGCAGCAGCGCGCTGTCGTCCGGCGGTGGCACCCTGTCGTCGGTCGGGGCGGCGTCCTGCTGTCGTCCGGCGGTGGCACCCTGTCGTCGGTCGGGGCGGCGTCCTGTCGTCGGTCGGGGCGGCGTCCCCGGGGTCCGCGCCCTACGCTTGCCTCCCATGAGCGCCCCCACCATCGACTCGTTCTCGTCAGACGTCCTCACCATCGAGGTGGACGGCCACGTGGCCACCCTGTGGCTGGACCGGCCGGAGAAGCGGAATGCCATGGGGCCCGCCTTCTGGGAGGACCTCCCGGTGGCCATGGCCGCCATCGGTGCCGACCGGGACGTCCGGGCCGTCGTGGTGGCGGCCAAGGGTCCCCACTTCTCGGTCGGGCTCGACCTGGTCGCCATGTCCGGGCTGATCGGCGGCGGGTCGGATGACGGTCCCCGGGCGTCGACCGCCTCCCGGGCCGCCCGCCAACGGTCGGAGATCGTCCGGCTCCAGGCGTCGGTCACCGCGGTGGCCGACTGCCCGGTACCGGTCATCGCCGCCGTGCACGGGTGGTGCATCGGCGGCGGCGTGGACCTCATCGCCGCCTGTGACATCCGGTTGGCCAGCACCGACGCCCAGTTCTCGGTGCGGGAGGCCAAGGTCGCCATAGTGGCGGACCTCGGGAGCCTGCAGCGGCTGCCGGCCATCATCGGCAAGGGCCACGTGGCCGAACTCGCCTACACCGGCAAGGACATCTCCGCGGAGCGGGCCGCCACCATCGGCCTCGTCAACCAGGTGAGCGCCGACGCGGACGGGGTCCTGGCCGACGCCCGGGCCATGGCCGCCGAGATCGCCGCCAACTCGCCGGTGGCCGTGCAGGGCACCAAGGCCGTGCTCACGACCTCCGAGGACCGCACCGTAGCCGAAGGCCTCGAGTACGTGGCCACCTGGAACTCGGCGTTCCTCTCCTCCGACGACCTCGTGGAGGCCATGACCGCCTTCATGGAGAAGCGCCCGGCCAACTTCACCGGGAGCTGAACTCGGGCACGCACCCGTTCGACCGGCACGCACCCGTCCGGCCAGGTCCGCCGGATCAGCGGGTCAGCGCTTGCGGCGCCACCACCTGCGGCCGTTCTTCTCGTCATCGGCACGCACGTCGGCCAGGACGCCGGGTGCGATGGAGTTGACGATGTCCTCGGCGCTGTCGAGCACGGCGGCCGCGTCCTCGCCGGGGACGTCGGGCATGGACTCGATCGCCGGCTCCACCAGGGATCCGTGGCTCCAGCCGACGTCGGCCAGTCGGGGCGAGTAGGAAGGGCAGTCGTCCGGGCACTTCCAGGGCGCCTCGGGAGCCAGGTCCAGCACGCAGAAGCGGGCCACCTCCCCCGAGTCGTAGGTCCGGCTCTGGAAGTGCTTGCACTCTTCACGCATGGGCATGGACGGGCTCCCTCGTCATCGTCTGGACCATTGTGGCGCAGCCCTGCCGCAGGCACCCTTCACCGGCTCAGCCGATGGACCCCTCCATCTGCAGCTCGATCAGCCGGCTCCACTCCACCGCGTACTCCATCGGCAGGGTGCGGGTGATCGGCTCGATGAAACCGTTCACGATCATGCCCATGGCCTGGGTCTCGGACAGCCCCCGGCTCATCAGGTAGAAGAGCTGGTCGTCGCCGACCTTGGAGACCGTGGCCTCGTGGCCGATCCGGGCGTCCCGCTCCCCCACCTCCATGTACGGCTTCGTCTCGGACACCGAGGTGTCGTCGAGGAGCAGCGCGTCGCAGCGCACGAAGCTCTTGGCGTTCTTGGCGCCCTCGTCCACGTGGACCAGGCCCCGGTAGGTGGTGATGCCGGTATCCTTCGAGATCGACTTGGACACGATGGTGGACGTCGTCTCGGGGGCGGCGTGGACCATCTTGGCTCCGGCGTCCTGGTGCTGGCCGGCGCCGGCGTAGGCCACGGAGAGGACCTCGCCCGAGGCCTTCGGCCCCATCAGGTAGACGCTCGGGTACTTCATCGTGAGGCGCGAGCCGATGTTGCCGTCGATCCACTCGACGTGGGCCTCGGCCTCGGCCCGGGCCCGCTTGGTGACCAGGTTGTAGACGTTGTTCGACCAGTTCTGGATGGTCGTGTACGTGATCCGCGAGCCCTCGAGGGCGACGAGCTCGACGACGGCGGAGTGCAGCGAGTCGGTCGTGTACACCGGGGCGGAGCAGCCCTCGATGTAGTGCACCTGGGCACCGACGTCGGCGATGATCAGTGTCCGCTCGAACTGGCCCATGTTCTCGGCGTTGATGCGGAAGTAGGCCTGCAACGGCTGGTCGACGACGACGCCGGGCGGGACGTAGATGAACGAGCCGCCGGACCACACCGCAGAGTTGAGCGCGGCGAACTTGTTGTCGTTGGGCGGGATCACCGTGCCGAAGTACTTCCGGACGAGGTCGGGGTGCTCGCGCACCGCGGTGTCCATGTCGCAGAAGATGATGCCCAGGGCCTCCAGGTCCTCGCGGTTGCGATGGAACACGACCTCGGACTCGTACTGGGCGGTGACGCCGGCCAGGTACTTGCGCTCGGCCTCGGGGATGCCGAGCTTCTCGTAGGTGTTCTTGATGGCGTCGGGCAGGTCGTTCCAGTCCTCGACCTGCCCCGACGTCGGCTTGATGTAGTAGTAGATGTCGTCGAAGTCGAGGTCGGGCATGTTCACCGCGAACCATGCGGCCATCGGGCGTCGGTCGAACCGCTGCAGGGCGCGGAGCCGGAAGTCCCGCATCCAGTCGGGCTCCTTCTTCATCGCCGACATCTCGCGCACGATCGACTCGTTGAGGCCCTTCTTGGGCTTGAAGACGTAGTCCTCTTCGTCGGACCACCCGAGCTTGTACTTGCCGAGATCGAGGTCGGTGGACGTCATGGGCGCTCCTGGTCAGCTGTGGGGCGGTAATTACCCCTATCCAGATAGTAACAACCCCGGCGCACAGGCCGCGCGAGGCCGTGCCAATGTGTGCGGATGCCCGACACCCCCCTCCCGGACGCCCCGACGACGGGCACGCCCGTCCCGCCCGTGGCCGAGCGCCGGCCCGTGGTCCTGGAGGCCCACGGTGACGTGCGGACCGACGACTGGTTCTGGCTGCGCGACAAGGAGGATCCCCAGGTCATCGCCCACCTCGAGGCCGAGAATGCCTACACCGAGGCGGTCATGGCCCCCACGCGGACACTCCAGGAGGCCCTGTTCACCGAGATGGTGGCCCGCATCGAGGAGACCGACCTCTCGGTGCCCGTGCGCAAGGGCCCCTGGCTCTACTACGGCCGCACCCGCGAAGGGGCCAGCTACGGCATCCACTGCCGTCGCCCGGTCGACGGACCCGAGGACGCCGAGCAGGTCCTGCTCGACGAGAACGTGCTGGCCGAGGGCCACGAGTACTTCTCGCTCGGCAGCTTCTCGGTCAGCCCGGACCACAAGTGGCTCGTCTACTCCACCGACACCACCGGGGGCGAGCGGCACACGATGCGGTTCCGCGACCTCGTGACCGGCGCCGAGGCGGACGAGCAGATCGAGGACACCTCGTACGGGGCGGCGTGGGCCAACGACGACGCCACCGTGTTCTACGTCCGCGTCGACGAGGCCATGCGGCCCTTCCAGCTGTGGCGCCACCGGGTGGGGACCGACCCGGCGACCGACGTGCTGGTGATCGAGGAGCCCGACGACCACTTCTACCTCGGCGTGGGACGCACCAAGGACGACTGCTACATCCTGTGCGCCCTCGACTCCAAGGTCACCTCCGAGGTGCGCATCCTCGACGCCGACGATCCCGAGGGTGCGTTCCGCACGGTGGAGCCCCGGCGCCAGGGCGTCGAGTACTCGGTCGACCACGATCGCGGCGACCCGACCAACGGGCGCCCGGGCCGGTTCCTGGTCGTCACCAACGACGGCGCCGAGGACTTCCGCCTCATGGAGGCACCCGACGACGCGCCCGACCGGGAGCACTGGACCGAGGTCATCCCGGCCCGCGACGGGGTGCGGCTCGACGCCGTCGACCCCTTCGTGCGCCACCTGGCCGTCTACGAGCGCGAGGACGGCGGCACCCGCATGCGTGTGATCGAGCACCTCACGGGCATATCGACCCCGGTGGATCAACCCGAGTCGCCGTCCACCGTCTGGGGCGAGGCCAATCCCGAGTACGACTCGACGGTGCTGCGCTACGGGTACACGTCGCTCGCCACCCCCCGCTCGGTCTACGACCTCGACCTCGAGTCCGGGGAGCTCACCCTGCGCAAGCGCCAGCCCGTACTGGGCGACTTCGACCCGGCCCGGTACCGCACCGACCGGCTGTGGGCCACGGCCGACGACGGGACCCGGGTGCCGATCTCGCTCGTGTGGCGGCCGGACCTGGTGGAGGGCCCGGTCGCCGGTTCCGAGGGGGCGCCGTGCCTGCTCTACGGCTACGGCTCCTACGAGGCGTCGATGGACCCCTCGTTCTCCTCGCTCCGGCTCAGCCTGGTCGACCGCGGGTTCGTGTTCGCCATCGCCCACGTCCGGGGTGGCGGCGAGATGGGCCGCCGCTGGTACGAGGAGGGGAAGTTCGCGGCCAAGCCGAACACCTTCACCGACTTCGTGGCCTGCGCCCGCCACCTGGTGGCCGAGGGCTGGACCTCGCCGGGCCGCCTGGCCGCCCGGGGCGGCAGTGCCGGCGGCCTGCTGATGGGGGCGGTGGCCAACCTGGCCCCCGACCTGTTCCGGGCCGTGGTCGCCGAGGTGCCCTTCGTCGACTGCCTCACCACCATCCTCGACGAGACCCTGCCCCTCACCGTCCTCGAGTGGGAGGAGTGGGGCAACCCGGTCGAGGACCCGGAGATCTACCGGGTCATGAAGTCCTACTCCCCCTACGACAACGTGGTCTCCACCGGTCCGGACGGGCGGCCCGTGCGCTACCCGGACATCCTCGCCACCGGCGGGCTGTCCGACCCCCGGGTGGGGTTCTGGGAGCCGGCCAAGTGGGTGGCCAAGCTGCGCGCCGCCAACCCCGGGAACCAGGTGCTGCTGAAGATGGAGATGGGGGCCGGCCACGGCGGCCCGTCCGGCCGCTACGACGCCTGGAAGGACGAGGCCTTCGTCTACGCCTTCCTCCTCCGCACGCTCGGCCTGGCCGACGCGCCGCTGCAGCCCTACCCGGCCGACCCGAACTCGTGACCGACACCGCCTGCTGATCGGGCGGTCGGCGCGACGGACCTGCGACCCGCCCGGACGGCCACCGCGTCCCGTCAGGGTGCGGTGGTCGTGGTGGTCGTCGGCACGGAACCGGGTGTGGCCGTGGCGGACGGGGCGAACGTGGCCGTGAACGGTGTGTGCACCGGCGTCGGCAGCACGACCGGGATCGAGTCGACCTCCAGGTTCACCGTCGGCGCCCCCAGCTGCACCGTGGTCGTCCCCGTGACCTCCACCTGCTGGACGTTGCCGGCCGTCAACAGGCCGGCCCACACGGTGCTGCCGGTGGCTGCCGTCTCGACCTCGGCCCAGCAGTCACCTGTCGCGGTCAGGGTCAGCATGTAGTTGGTGTGCGGCAGCGTGTACGTGGCGGACGTCTGCGTCGACGAGGTGGTCGTGGCCACGAACTGCGCCGGCAGCGTGGTGGGG
The DNA here is from genome assembly GCA_963830165.1 of uncultured Acidimicrobiaceae bacterium. Lineage (GTDB taxonomy): Bacteria > Actinomycetota > Acidimicrobiia > Acidimicrobiales > RAAP-2 > Bog-756. The sequence goes on along the minus strand of CAWHKZ010000011.1, from coordinate 181,266 downwards.
GTCGGCCTCGTCGTCGGCGGCGGCTTCGGCGCCGTGGTGGTGGCTGCGTGGGTGTGGCGGGGCAGGGTGGTCGTCGTCGTGGCGTGCGCGGCGGAAGGGGCCTTGTGGGGCTTCTGGCTCCCGATGACGGCCAGGACCGCGAACACCACGATGACGGCGATCGCCACGATGATGCCGGTGCCCGGGCGACGGCGGTGGTTCATCGACGCGAGGGCGATGCGCTGCGAGCGGTCGGTCCTGGGCGGCGTGGTCGGCTCGGATCCGACCGGCCGCCCCGCTCCACGGGGCGGGCGTCGTCGAAGACGATGGGGGCGTCGGGGTCGGGGAACTCCTCGGTCCCCCGCACCGGGACCGGGGGCACCACCCGCTCGGGCGGAGCCTCGGCCTGCCCGGTCGGGACCACCCGCACGGGCGGAGTCTCGCTCTGCCCGCTCGGGACCACCCGCACGGGCCGCACGGTCGGCGGGCCGATGCGCTCGGACAGGTGCTCGAGGGTGCCGAGGGCGTGGTGGTAGTTCTGCACCGAGTGGGTGTCGGCCCCGCGGGGTCGGCGGACGATGGCGACCGCGACGGCCACCACCACCAGCACCACGACCACGAACGCGACGGTCCACATCCGGACTATTCAACCCTGAATCAGACCCCGCACGGGAGCGCACCCCCCGGAGGCCACGGCCGACCGCCGGCCGGCTCGGGCACATCATCCCTGGTCGGAGCCTCAGATTGCCGTGACGGCGGTCATTCCGCCGTCCACCGTCAGGTGGGCCCCGGTGATGAACGAGGCCTCGGACGACAGGAGGAACCGGATCGGGCCGGCGATCTCGTCGGGGGTGGCGATCCGCCGCAGGGGTGTGGCGCGCCTCGATCTGCTCGCGGAACCCGGGGAGCTCGAGGGCCGGTCGAGCATGGGGGTGGCCACCGCGCCCGGGCACACGGCGTTGACCCGGAACCCCTCGAGGGCGTACCGCTGGGCCAGCGACCGCATGACGCCGAGGACCCCACCCTTCGACGCGCAGTAGGCGGTCAGGATCGAACTCCCGAACAGCCCCTCGATGGACGAGATCAGCACCGCGGCCGATCCCGGCCCCGCCGCCCGGAACGGGGGGATCACGTAGCGGGCGATGACCGCGGCGGCCCGCAGGTTGACGTTGAGGGTGGCGTCCCAGACCGCGTCGTCGATGTCGTCGACGGTCGCCGCACCGGACACGCCGGCGGCATGGACGAACCCTCCGAGCGAACCGAGCGCGTCGGCGGCCGCGGGCACCGCACCGGCGACGGCGTCCGAATCGGCCACGTCGACGACGGCGGCGTGGACGGCGACCCCGAGGTCGCGGCACCGGTCGGCGGTCGCCTCGGCCTCCGGACCGTCGATGTCCCATACGGCCACCGGGCGGCCCACCTCGGCCAGGGCCACGGCCGTCGCCCGGCCGATCCCCGACCCCCCGCCGGTGATCAGCACGCCGGTTCCGGGCGCACCCAGGCGGTCGGACGGGGTGGGTGAGGGTGGCCTGGTCGGCGACTCGGTCATGGAAGGGAGTCTCCCAGACCGCGGATCCGTCCGAGGGGTGGGGTCCACCCCTCCGACACGGTGCGGCGGGCTCCGGTCCTCAGGTGCGCAGGCCGAGGTAGGGCTGGCGCCCGGCCGGGATCTCGGACCGGCGCGGGTTGGCCTGGTCGCGTCCCGACAGGACCGGGTCCGTGACCCCCCAGTCGCCGGCGATGGCCGGGTCGTCCCAGGCCACGCCCAGCTCGTCCTCGGGGTTGTAGTAGCCGTCCACCAGGTACCAGAGCGTCAGGTCGGTCAGCGACGCGAACCCGTGGGCCACCCCCGGCGGGATGAACAGGCCCCGGTCGTGGTCACCCGTGAGGTCGAGCGACAGGGTGGCCCCGTCGGTCGGCGAGCCCTGGCGGAGGTCGTGGAGGACCACCCGGGCGGTGCCGGCCAGGACGTACCAGTAGTCCGACTGGTGCAGGTGGTAGTGGAGGCCGACGACGGCGCCGGCCTGCTTGGTGGAGCGGTTGCCCTGGATCATCTCGCGACCCAGGGGGAACCAACTGCGACGGTACGTCTCGACGAAGCGGCCGCGCTCGTCGCCGTGGGCGTCCGGCTCCACGACGATGACGTCGCGGATCACGTCGGACTCGATGATCTTCGGCATGGCCCCTACCCCTCGTGCGGTGCTCGGTCGTGGTCCACCGTAGCGAAGCGGCTGCGGAAGAAGAGGAGGGGCGAGCCCTCACCGACTCCCAGGTCGAGCACCCGGCCGAGGATCAGCTCGTGGTCGCCGGCGTCGTGGACCAGCTCCACCCGGCAGTCGACCCAGGCCAGGCTCCCCTCGATGACCGGTGAACCGGTGCCGGGGGCCGGGTGCCAGTCGACGCCGTCGAACTTCGCGCCGCCCGACACGGCGAACCCGCGGCACAGCTCCTCCTGGTCCTCGCTCAGCACGTTCACGCAGAAGGCGCCCGAGCGGGCGATGCGGGGCCAGCTGGTCGACGTCCGGGCCGGGGCCACGGCCACGTAGGGGGGTTCGATGGAGAGCGAGACGAAGCTCTGGCAGGTGAAGCCGACGGGCTGGCCGTCCTCCATGCCCGACACGATGGTCACGCCGGTGGCGAACATGCCCATGGCGTGCTTGAACCGGTCCGTGTCGAATGCGGGCACCGGATGTTCGACGTCGTGGGTGCCGCTCACCGTTTCCTCAACTCGAAGGTCCCGCCCTCCTTGGCCGCGTTGACCTGGACCTTGCCGATGGACTGGGCCACCTGACGGGCGCCGCGGAGCATGGCGTCGAGCTGACGGTCGGTGTGCCCCGGGTCGTGGTGGAACAGGTCGAGCCGCCGGGCGCCCGCCTCCGTGGCCACGTGGACGGCGTAGGCCGGTGTCGAGTGGCCCCAGTCGAAGAGCTCCACGAACTCGTCCTCGGTGTACTGCGAGTCGTGGATGAGGAGGTCGACGTCGTCGCACAGCTCGAGCACCTCGTTCGAGACCGTGGTGCGGTCCACCGGCGCCTGGTGGTCGGGAAGGTAGGCGACGGAGGCGCCGTCGGCCTCGATGCGGAACCCGAGCGTGTTGCCGATGTGGGGGATCGTGCGCACCTTCACCGAGATCCCGCCGAGCTGGAACTCGTCGTTGCCCTTGAGGTCGTGGTAGCGGAGCTCGCCGCGGAAGTCGGCCATGTGCACCGGGAAGAACGGCGGCTTCACCATCCTGGCCATGGTGTCCTGCAGCGTGTCGTCGACCTGGGCGGGCCCGTAGATCTCGAGCAGGGCGCCCGGATCCCGCATGGGCGGGAAGAACGGCGTCCCGAGCACGTGGTCGTAGTGCAGGTGGGTCAGGAGGCAGTTGCCCCGCATCGGCCGGCCGGTCGGCGCCAGTTCGGCCAGCAGGTGGTGGCCCAGTGCGCGCAGTCCCGTCCCCATGTCGAGCACGAGAGGCGGCTCGCCGTCGACCTCGACCAGGACGCAGGACGTGTTGCCCCCGTAGCGTCGCTGCTGGTCGGACGAGCACGGGCAGGAGCCCCGGACACCGAAGTAGGTGATGCGCACAGACAGTGGAGGCTAGCCGCGGCGGCGGGTCGGCCGGGCTACCCTCCGGCCATGAGCGATGCCCGACCCACCGACGACGCCGTGCGGACCGTCACGGCCCACGGCCTGGAGTTCGCCTACCTGGAGGACGGGCCGGACGACGGTCCGCTCGCGCTGTGCCTGCACGGATTCCCCGACACGGCCCACACCTGGCGCCACCTGCTGCCCGCGTTGGCCGCCGCCGGGTACCACGCCGTGGCCCCGTTCCTCCGCGGCTACGCCCCGACGGCGGTGCCGGACGACGGACGCTACGACACGGGCACACTGGCCCTCGACGCCTGCGCCCTGCACGAGGCACTGGGGGGCGACGACCGGGCCGTCATCATCGGCCACGACTGGGGTGCGCTCCTGACCTATCCGGCCGCCGCCCATGAGCCCGATCGCTGGAGGAAGGTGGTGACCATGGCCGTGCCCCCGCCGGCCTCCATGGGCTTCGGGTTCTTCGACTACGACCAGCTGCGGCGCAGCTGGTACGTGTTCGTGTTCCAGACCCCGCTGGCCGAGTTCGCGGTCGGCCGGGACGACCTGGCCTTCATCGACCGGCTGTGGGCCGACTGGTCCCCCGGCTACGACGGGACGTGGGATGCCGCCCGGGTGAAGGAGTCCCTGGGGACCGAGGACCGGCTGTCGGCGGCAATCGGGTACTACCGGGCCATGTTCGCCCCGCCGCCGGACGACGCGGAGGCGGCGGCAGCCGGGGAGTCGACGCCGCCCCAGCCCACGCTCTACCTCCACGGTGCCGCCGACGGCTGCATGGGGGTCGAGATCATCGGGCCGGTCACCGACCACCTCGGCCCGGGCTCGGAACTCGTGGTGGTCGAGGGCGCCGGCCACTTCCTGCACCTGGAGCGGCCGGACGAGGTCAGCGCCCACGTGCTGGGGTTCCTCGCCGACTGAGCGGGATCAGTCCGGCCCCAACGCCAGCGCGGCGACGGCCCGGGCCACGGCGTCGAGCACGGCGAGCCGTCCGGCGTCCCCGGTCGCCACGCACCGACGGCGCCACGGGTGGTACTCGGTGCCGATGATGCCGGCGTGGTCGGTGTCGATCTGGCGCATCACGACCCGCCAACCGGCAGCGGCCAGCTCGCCGGCGGCGTGCACCGATCCCGCGACGGGCAGGACCGGGTCCCCGGTCCCGTGGGCCAGGAGGGCCGGGCGCCCCGCGCCCCCGACCGGGTCGCCGGCCCCGGGCCGATCGTCGAAGGGCGAGTGGTCGTACGACCCGGCCAGGCCCACCAGGCCCGACGGGTGCCAGCCGCCGGCGATCCCGGGACGTTCGGCCAGGGCGGCCGCGGCGTTGGCGCCGAGCGACCAGCCGGCCAGCACCAGGCGTCCGGCGTCGCCGCCCAGCTCGCCGGCCGTGGAGCGGGCGAAGTCGAGGGAGTCGAGCAGGTCTGCCGGTCCGGCGACCGGGTCGTCGGAGCGCCAGTCGGGGACCACCACCAGCGGTCCGAGCCGGGCGATCCCGGCGGCCAACGGGGCCAGGATGTCCCGCTCGTCGGGGCCACTCCCGTGCCACAGCAGCACGACGGGGGCACCGGCGGCGCCGGGGGGACGGAAGATGTCGACCAGGCGACCGGGCCGGTAGTCCTGGGCGTGGTGGGCCACCTCCGCGGGCGTCCCCCGGTGCTGCGGCCGGTCGTCGTCCGGGCCCTCGGGCTCCCCGTCCATGGGGCGGTCCGGGTCCCTAGTCGCCGAGCTGCTTGAGCCAGGGCACGACCGTCTTGAGGAAGTCGTTCTGGTCGGGGCTGGCCAGGAGCGGGTCGAGGTGGCTGTACGTGGCGGTCCGGCTCACGGTGGTGAGGCTCGGGATCTTCGACTCGGCCTTGTAGGCCTCGGCGCTGCCGACCACGCCGTTGTCCTCGCCGCCGAGTGCGGTCTGGAAGGCGTAGAGCGGGACGTCGACCTGGGAGGTGTGGAACAGGCGCAGACCGAGGTAGGTGGCGACGGGCGTCTGCCGGAGCGAAGCGGCCGCCTCGGCGTCGATCGAGAGCCGCTCCGGGTAGTACCACTCGGTGGCCGACAGCGGGGTCTGGGCGAACGCGTCGACCACGTTCTGGACCGGGGTGATGCCGTCGGGCACCCATCCGGCCGGATCGCCCGTCGGGGCCACCACCCCGGAGTGGACCTGGATCAGCTTGAGGCCGGGTGGCGACGTCCGGTAGTCGAAGGCGTAGCCGAACTGGGCCTCGTTCGTCACCGGCTTCGGCGGCTTGAACTCGGCGGGCAGGAGCGGGAAGTCCTCGAACGTGGTCGCCGGACCGTCCGGGTCCTTCAGCGAGGTGACGGCGCCGACCTCGCTGAAGACCCCGGTGACCCACGGCAGCCCGACGCCCAGCAGGTCGAGCCAGGGACCGCTGGTCTGGAGCTGGGCCAAGGAGGCCTTGACCGACGTCAGTGTCGGGGCCGCACCGTAGAAGCCCTGGGCCCCGGCGCAGCCGTCGATGCAGATGATCCCGTTGATGGTGGTGTACCCGGCCGTGCCGCCGAAGTCCCACGCCGGGTACACCGCCGCCTCGGTCCCACCGAGCGAGTGCCCGCCGAGGGTGACGGTGCGCTTGCCGCCCTCCCGGGCCTTCTCGATCACCGCGTGGAGGTCGTCCATGGCCACGGCCAGGCCCCAGTCGGCGACGAACCCGTAGTCGGACGCCTTGAGCGGCTGGTAGTGGTCGGTGATCTTCGGGTCCGAGAGCCAGCCGAGGTAGTAGTCGAACATCTGCTGGGTGGTCGTCTTGCCGGCCAGGGTGGACTGCACCACCGACTCGTCCTGCAGCGCGCCCTCACGTCGCATCTCCGCCCACACCTGGAGATCGGGCACGTGGCTGGCCAGATAGGGCCCGACCAGGTCGAAGTCGCCGGCCCCACCGTTGGTGCCCGGCACGAGCACCAGCACGTGGGAGGCCGTCGGGTTCCCGAACGTGCGCACCTGGACCTGGTCGTACCGGGCCGGTGTACCGGCGACGGCCGGCGTCGGGATGGTCAGGACCGACTCGGGCACCGAGGCCGGCGCACCGATGGCGGTCGGGCTGCCCGGCACCGTGGTTCCGGGCGTCGACGAGGACGCCGAGCTGCCGCAACCGGCCAGTGCGGTCGCCACCAGCCCGACGCACACGGTCGCCACCCATCTCCTGCTCGCTCGCATCGCGCTCCCCCGGAATCGCTCCCGGTCCGTCCGGACCGGGCCCGCCCCCACCGGGCGTCGGTCCTTACCGTAGCCAGCGACGACGGACCCGGACGGGACGCCGCCGACACCGGGCCGGCCCCGTCACGGCAGGTGCCACGTCCCGTCGCCGTCGCGCACCACCAGGCCCTCGGCCAGCAACCGGTCGGCCACGGCCGCGGCCCGGTCGGGATCGTCCGGCCACCCGGCCACCGTGGCCAGGTGCCCGGAGGCCACGGGCCCGGTGCGCAGCGCGGCCACCAGGCGCCCCCGACCCTGCCGGTCGGACCCGGCGAACCGGGCCTGGGTCGTCGACACCCCGGCCGACCCGCGCGCCGGGTCGGGATCGGGCCGGCCGGCCGACGCCCACCGGCAGCGGCGGCGGATCGGGCAGGAGGTGCAGGCGGGCGAGCGGGTGGTGCAGACCGTGGCGCCCAGGTCGAGCAGCGCCTGGCCGAAGGACCACCCGCGACCGGCCGGCACCATGGCGTCGACCAGGTCCTGGGCCTCGGCCGGGCGCAGCGGCCGGCCGCCGACGGCCCGCGACAGCACCCGTCCCGCGTTGGTGTCGACCACCCCCACGTCGCGCCCGAAGGCGAAGGCCAGGACGGCCCGCGCCGTGTACGGCCCGACTCCCGGCAGCGCCAGCAGTGCCTCGAGGCTGTCGGGGACGGCACCGCCGTGATCGGCCACCACCGCGGCGGCGGCCCGGTGGAGGTTGCGGGCCCGACGGTTGTAGCCCATCCCCTCCCACGCCCGCAGCACCTCGCCGAGCGGCGACCGCGGCGCAGGCCGAGGGCGTCGGGAACGCGGCGAGGAACCGGTGGTAGGCGGGCACGACCCGGGTCAGCTGGGTCTGCTGGGCCAGGGTCTCGCTGACCAGCACCGCCCACGGGTCGCGGGTGGTGCGCCAGGGCAGGTCGTCACGACGGGTCGCCCCGCCGGCCGCCGACCCCCAGCGGTCGATCGCCGCGCCCAGGGCCCGGACCTGGCCGGCCGGGCGGACCTGGCCCACCGGAGGGACCTGGCCCACCGGAGCCTGGCGCGTCCCGCCGGACGACTCCGTCCGGACCCGTGTCGGAGGGCTCAACCCCAGACGTCGTCCCCGTAGGGACGGCGGCGCTCCGGGGCGAACGCCTCCTTCCACACCATGACCTTGCGACGGAAGAAGCACACCTCCTCGCCGCGCTGGTTGAACGCCTTGGTCTCGACCGTCACGACGCCCCGGTCGTCACGCGACGTCGACTCGGTCTTCGCGATGACCTTGGTCTCGGCGTAGATGGTGTCGCCGTGGAACGTCGGCGCCCGGTGGATCAGCGACTCGACCTCGAGGTTGGCGATGGCGGCACCGCTCACGTCGGGGACGCTCATCCCGAGGGCCAGCGAGTAGACCAGGTTGCCGACCACGACGTTCTTCTTCTGGACCGACTCGTTCTCGGCGAACCACGCATTGGTGTGCAGCGGGTGGTGGTTCATGGTGATCATGCAGAAGAGGTGGTCGTCCGCCTCGGTGATCGTCTTGCCCGGCCAGTGCCGGTAGACGTCGCCGGGGGTGAAGTCCTCGAAGTAGCGGCCGAAGGGACGGTCATACGTGGTCATGACCATCGATAGTAGGCGGGGCCGCGGCGTCGGCCCGCAGGGGCCGCTGGCCTCAGGACGCCGGTTGCGGGAGCGGCCGGGTGGTGAAGGCCAGCACCCAGTCCGGGTGGCTGTCGCCGTCGATGGCCATCCGCCACGTGTACCGGGTGCCCGGGTTGAGCGGCAGCGGGCCGAGGTTCACGGCCAGGGCCACGTCGACGGGCGAGCCCTCGGGCACGTCGGTCGGCCGGCCCACCGTGAACTCGCCGCGCACCTCGACGGGATGTTCGCCGTCCGGGGTGGGAACCAGCACCGGCCGCCCGTCGGCGTCCTCCAGGTAGAGCTCCCAGTGGTGCGCGGCGTCCGCTTCGTGCCAGCCCACGTCGATCTTCAGGGCGATGGCCGAGGGGACCGGATCGGGACCGGTCATGCTCCAGCCGCCTCCGAGGACATACAGCTTGCCGTCCGCCACCTGGGCCGAGTCACAGAGGATCATGGTTACCTTCACGGACGGTGAGGCTACCGGTTTCACGGGAGCCTCCCGCGACGACAGGTCGGCCGGGCCACCACCGGGGCGGCCCGCGGGCCGGCCGGTAACGTTGCCCGGATGGAACTGCGCGGCCTGCGGGACGATGTCTACCGGCGACCACTCGCCACGGCCCTCGACCGCCTCGGCATCGGCCCGGGGTGGACGTGCGTCGACGTCGGCGCCGGCGGGGGCGACGTGTCGGTGGCGCTGGCCGAGATCGTCGGCCGCGACGGCCGGGTCTACGCCGTCGACTCCGACCCCACCGCCCGCGACGAGGTGGCCTCGGCCGCCGCCGCCCACAGCCAGGTGCTGGCCATCACCCAGGCCGGTGAGGACCTCCGCCTCCCCGAGCCGGTCGACCTGGCCTTCTGCCGCTTCCTGCTGCTCCACGTGGTGGACCCCGCGGTGGTGCTGCGCCGCATGGCCGCCGCCGTCCGGCCCGGGGGCTGGGTGGTGGCCCAGGAGCCGATCACCTCGGCCGGGCGGATCGCCGGACGGCCCTTCTCCATGCCCGACGCCCGGCACCCCGACATCGGGGCCCTCCTGCCTTCCCTCGTCCGCGACGCGGGACTGGTCATCGTCGACGCCTGGGCCGAGGCCCCGGCCGGTGCCGGCCCGGGTCCGGTGGCCGACTACCTGGAGGTGCTCACCGAGGTCGACCCGGGCGACGACGCCGTGGTGCTGCCACCCCTCGTCACCGTGGTGGCCCAGCGACCCACCGACTGACCCGGTCATCGGGCCGTCCCGCCAGGGCGTCGTCGGCTGTCCGGGCCCCCGAGACGCCCGGTACTCTTGTGCGGTGACCACCGACCTCCACCCCGCACCCGACCTGGACGCCGCCGCCGATGCCACCGCCGTGGCCCGGGCCGTCGTCGAGTCCGGCATCGAGGCCCTGCGTGCCGCCGGCGGACCCGACCACGCCCAGGTGCTCGCCTACGACGTGTCCCACGCCGCGGCGGCCGTGCGCACGGCCGAATCGGTCCTCTCCTATGGCGCCCACGGCGACACCGAAGCCCGCATCGCCTGCGCCTTCGTGGCCGACGCGTTGGCCGACCTGGGGGCGCGCCTGGTGGGACGGTCCGCCGAGTGGGGCGTCACCTCGGACTGGATGGCCCCGGCCGAGCGGTTCGTGGCCACCTACCGCGACCCCGCCGCCCTGGCCTCGCTGGCCGAGACCCAGGGCGATCGCCACCTCGACGCCGACTTCGAGCTGGTGCGCGACACGTTCCACCGCTTCGCCGACGAGCAGATCCGGCCCCGCGCCGAGCACATCCACCGGGCCAACACCGACATACCCGAGGAGATCATCTCCGGCATGGCCGAGATGGGCGGATTCGGCATGTCGGTGCCCGAGGAGTACGGCGGGTTCGCCGCCGAGGGTGACGCCGACTACCTGTCCATGGTGGTGGCCACCGAGGAGCTGACCTGGGGGTCGCTGGGCGCCGGCGGCTCGCTGATCACCCGCCCGGAGATCCTGACCCGGGCCATCGTGAAGGGCGGCACCGAGGAGCAGAAGCGGTACTGGCTGCCGAGGCTGGCCACCGCCGAGGTGCTGGGTGCGGTGGCCGTCACCGAGCCCGACTTCGGCTCGGACGTGGCCGGCGTGATGCTGCCGGCCACCAAGGTCGACGGAGGCTGGACCCTCAACGGCGTGAAGACCTGGTGCACGTTCGCGGCGCGGGCGAACGTGCTGCTGCTGCTGGCCCGCACCGACCCCGACCGGTCCAAGGGGCACAGGGGCCTGTCGATCTTCCTGGTGGAGAAGCCACCGGCCGACGGTCACGGCTTCACCTTCACCCAGGCCCCCGGTGAGGACGGCCGGCCGGACGGCTCCGGCGGGAAGATGGAGGGCCGGGCCATCGACACCCTCGGCTACCGGGGCATGCACTCCTACGAGGTCTCCCTCGAGAATTGGTTCGTGCCCGACGCCAACCTGATCGGCGGCGAGTCCGGTCTGGGCCAGGGCTTCTACCTCCAGATGCAGGGCTTCGAGAACGGGCGCCTGCAGACGGCGGCCCGGGCCGTCGGCCTCATGCAGGCCGCCTACGAGGCGGCCCTCGAGTACGCCACCAACCGGGTCGTCTTCGGCTCCCCCATCGTCGACTACGAGTTGACCAGGGTGAAGCTGGCCCGGATGGCCGTGCTGATCCAGGCGTCGCGCCAGTTCGCCTACGAGGTCGCCCGCCTGATGTCCAAGGGCGAGGGGGCGCTCGAGGCGTCGATGATCAAGGCCTACGTGTGCCGTACCGCCGAGTGGGTCACCCGCGAGGCCCTGCAGATCCACGGGGGCATGGGCTACGCCGAGGAGTTCCCGGTCAGCCGGTACTACGTCGACGCGCGGGTGCTGTCGATCTTCGAGGGCGCCGACGAGACGCTGTGCCTCAAGGTCATCGCCCGCCGGCTCCTGGCCGGCGGCTGACCGGACCGCGTCGGGCCCCGGGCGGGCGGCGGCGGCCGACCGCTACCGTGCAGGCGTGAGCGACGCCACCACGCCGGCGGATGGGCACCACCACGATGGGCACGACCACGGCCTGCCCCCCGTCCTCGACCAGGCCTACTGGGACGAGCGCTACGCGTCCCGGGAGTCGCTGTGGAGTGGTGACCCCAACCCGCAGCTGGTGGCCGAGGTCCAGGAGCTCACCCCCGGGCGTGCGCTCGACGTCGGCTGTGGTGAGGGCGGCGACTCGGTCTGGCTGGCCCGCCGGGGGTGGCAGGTGACCGGGGTCGACATCTCGGCCACCGCGCTCGACCGGGCCCGCCGGCATGCCGACGACGCCGGGGCAGAGGTGGCGGGCCGTACCGCGTGGATCCGGGCCGACGTGACCACGTACGACCCCCCACGGGCCGCCTTCGACCTGGTGTCGGCGCAGTTCCTGCACCTGCCGGGCGACATCCGGGACGACGTGCACCTGCGGCTGGCCGGCGCGGTGGCCCCCGACGGGATCCTGCTCATCGTGGCCCACGACCCGACCGACCTGGCGACGACGATGCCCCGGCCGCAGTTCTCCGACTTCTTCGCCACCGCCGCGCAGGTGGCGGCGGCGCTGCCGGACGACGAGTGGGAGGTACTGGTGGCCGAGCCCCGGCCCCGTACGGCCACCGACGGCGAAGGGCGTCGGGTGACGATCCACGACGCGGTGACCGCGGCCCGCCGTCGGTCGGACACCGCCTGACCGGGCCGGACGCCCCGCCTACGAGTCGCTGTTGACCCGGGTCAGCTCGATCGAGATCTGGTCGTCGGCCAGCTCCTGACCGCTGAAGACGCAGTCGAAGACCTTGGCCACCCGCAGGACCATCTCGGCGTTCGAGGCGCTGACCGCCATGTGACAGGCACCGTCGGCGCTGAGTCGCTCCCACAGGATGCCGATCTCGAACCCGCGCTGGAACTCGGGGTCGTCGGTGTCGAAGTGCAGGACCGAATCCATGGTTCCGGTATCGGCCGTTCCACGTCATTTCTTGACCCCTCGTGCCCTTGGCGGTCGGTTGACGCCACCGGTCGGACCGCCGACGATGGGAGCATGGGCGACGTCCCGCGGGTGCTCCTCGACCAGTTCCTCGACGCGTTGGACCTGCCCGGGCCCCGCGTCGAGGTGGACGTGCCGCCCGGGGGCAGCCTCCCGTCGGCCCTCGCCGTGAGCGACCTCGCCCAGGCCTCCGTGGGCGCCGCGGGTGCGGCACTGGCCCGGGTGGTGGCCGGCCCCGACGGCGACCGGCCGCCGTCGGTGACCGTCGACCGCGACCTGGCCTCGGCCTGGTTCGCCCTCTCGATCCGCCCCGACGGCTGGCAGCTGCCGCCGGTGTGGGACGCGGTCGCCGGCGACTACGCGTGCCGCGACGGGTGGATCCGGCTGCACACCAACGCCCCCCATCACCGGGCTGCGGCCCTGCGGGTGCTCGACGTGCCCGGCGAGCGCGATGCGGTCGCCGCCGAGGTGGCCCGGTGGCCGGGCGACGAGCTCGAGGCGGCGGTCGTCGGCGCCGGGGGTGCCGCCGCGGCGCTGCGCTCCGTCGAGGCGTGGGACGCCCATCCGCAGGGATCGGCCGTGGCCGGGGAGCCCCTGCTCCACTGCGAGCGCACCGGGGCGGTCGAGGACGTCACCATCCCCGACGCCACGGCCGGTCGGCCACTCGCCGGGCTGCGGGTCCTCGACCTCACCCGGGTGCTGGCCGGACCGGTGGCCACCCGCCTGCTGGCCGGGTGGGGCGCCGAGGTCCTGCGCATCGACCCGCCGGAGTGGGACGAGCCGAGCATCGTCCCCGAGGTGACACTGGGCAAGACGTGCGCCCGCCTCGACGTCCGTGCACCCGCCGGCCGCGACCACCTGCTCGGGCTGCTCGCCTCGGCCGACGTGCTGGTCCACGGCTACCGACCTGGCGCGCTCGACGATCTGGGATTGGGGCGGGACGTACGCGACGCGGTGCGTCCCGGTCTGGTGGACGTGAGCCTCGACGCCTACGGGTGGACGGGGCCGTGGGCGGGACGGCGGGGCTTCGACAGCCTGATCCAGATGAGTTCGGGCATCGCCGAGGCCGGGCGTCGGGCCGCCGGGGCGGACCACCCGGTGCCGTTGCCGGTCCAGGCCCTCGACCACGCCACCGGCTACCTGCTGGCGGCGGCCGCCCTGACCGGGGTGGCCCGTCGGCGCGAGGACGGCCGGGGCAGCCGGTGGCGGGCGTCGCTGGCCCGGATGGCCCGTCTGCTGGTCGACACCGGCGTGGGCGGGCAGTTCACCGGCGGGGGGATCGACCCGGCGGCGCCGGCCCCTGACGCCCCGGTCGAGCACACGCCCTGGGGTGACGCCCGGCGCCTGCCGCCGCCGGTGGTGGTGGCCGGTTCGCCCCTCGGGTGGGACCTGCCCGCCGGGCCGCTCGGGTCGTCGCCGGCGGAGTGGCCGGCGGGCTGAACCCGCGCCCGAGGCTCACCCGGCCCGACACGCCACCGGGACGTCGGATCGCCGGGTCGGCGCCGCCCGGGGGCTCAGGCGGCGAGGGCCGGAGCCGGGTCGTGCGACGTCCGCCGGATCCCGTCGACCGCGGCCAGGAGCACGGCCACCAGGCCCAGTCCGCCACCGAAGAGGCAGACACCGGCCCAGCCGTGGCTGCCGTAGAGCCAGCCGCCGACGGCCGACCCGATGGCACCGCCCACGAAGTAGCAGACCATGTACGACGAGTTGATCCGGCTGCGGGCGTTCGGGGCCAGCCGGTAGATGATCGACTGGTTCGTCACCTGCAGGCCCTGGACCCCGATGTCCATGACCAGGATGCCGACGATCATCAGCCAGAGGCTGTGGTCACCGAGCCACAGCGGCAGGAACGACACGGCGATCAGCACGGCGAAGACCGTCGTGGTGAGCCGTGTCATGGCGCGGTCGGCCCACCGGCCGGCCACGTTGGCGGTCAGTGCACCGGCCGCCCCCACCAGACCGAACAGGCCGATGGTGGTGTCGCCGTAGTGGAACGGCGCCCCCGACAGGATGAAGGCCATCGTCGTCCAGAAGGCGCTGAAGGCGGCGAAGGCGAGCGCCCCGAACAGGGCCCGGCGCCGCAGCAGGCGCTCGGCCCGGAACAGGGCGAGGGTCGAGTGCAGCAGCGAGCGGTAGGCGATGCGCGGCCGGTCGTGCTCGCGGGGCAGGACCCGGGCGAGGATGAGGGCCATGGCGGTACACAAGAGGGCGGCGACGACGTAGACGGCGCGCCATCCGGCGATTCCGGCCACGACCCCGGAGACGGTGCGGGCGAGCAGGATCCCGAGCAGCAGGCCGGTCATGACCTGGCCCACCACCCGACCGCGGCTGTCGTCGTCGGCCAGCGACGCGGCCATGGGGACGAGCATCTGGGCGACCGTCGAGCCGGCACCGACCAACAGTGCGACGGCGATCAGGGTCCCGATCCCGGGGGAGACGGCCGAGGCCACGAGCGCCACCGCGGTCACCGTGAGGGCGACCGGCACGAGTCGGCGGCGCGCCAGGATGTCCCCCAGCGGGACGAGCAGGGCGAGGCCGAGGGCGTAGCCGATCTGGGCGAAGGTGACCACCAACCCGGCCGTGGCCGAGCTGGCGCCGAAGGTGCGGGCGATGTGGTCGAGGATGGGCTGGGCGTAGTACAGGTTGGCGGCGGCCAGGCCACACGCCGCGGCGAACAGCACCACCAGCCCACGCGAGATGCCCGTGCTCACCGTCTTCGGTTGTGCTTCCACTGTCGTCTTGCTCTCCATGGCTACGTGAACGCGTCGTACAGTAACTATATTCCTGTACGAAACGTCCATCGCGTAGGTTCTCTCCTGTGACTGCGGCTCCGGACCGGTCGACCGCCCCCGACGAGCGGAACGGCCGCGCCGGACGTCCCCGCAGCGAGCGGGCCCGACAGGCCATCCTCGACGCGGCGGCCGACCTGCTCGTGGAGGGCGGCCTGGCCAGGACGACCATGGAGGCCATCGCGGCGCGGGCGGGTGTCTCCAAGGTGACCATCTACAAGTGGTGGCCGTCGCGGGGTGCGGTGGCCATCGACGCCTACTTCCACCGCTACCGGGCGACCGCCGAATTCGAGGACACCGGTGACCTGGCCACCGACCTGACCGGGCAGATCCGGTTGCTCGTCGACGCCTTCCGCGGCCGGGCGGGCGAGGTCATGGCCGAGCTGATCGGCCAGGCGCAGACCGATCCGGCACTCGCCGACATCCTGAGGACACACTGGATCGAACCGCGGCGGGCCGCCAGCACCGAGGTGCTGCAGCGGGCGGTCGAGCGGGGGGAGATCCGGTCCGACATCGACATCCCGGTGGTCATGGACCAGCTGTACGGGCCGATCTACTACCGGATCATGCTGCAGCACGAGCCCCTGGAAGAGGGACTGGCCGACCTCCTGGTGCGCACCACGCTCGAAGGGATCCTGGCCGACCAGAGGTAGGTCCGGCCCTCAGCCGCCCGGGCGCTCCGCACCGTCCCGGGCGATCTGGTCGACCAGGTCGGCCGGGGTCAGCTGCTCGGACAGGAGCCGGTCGAAGCGGGCCGGATCGCCCGCGGTGAAGGCCCGGCACAGCGGGAAGCCTTCGACGTAGCAGGTCAGGTACGCACGCCACGTCGGGTGGGTTAGGAACTCGACGGCCTTGGCCGCCCGGTCGCGGGGCAACAGGCCCCAGCGCGCCACCTCGTCGATCACGGTGTCGGGATCGGCGCCGTCCTCGTGCAGTCGGAACGCGGCGTTGGTCCGCACCGCGCCCAGTGCCTCGCCCGCGTCGGCCACCGCGGCCACGACCTCGGTGTCGTAGCGGATGCCCAGCGGGCGCAGGTGCTCGGAGACCGTCGCCTCGGGATGCCGTCCCCAGGCCACCTCGAGTCCGAGGTCGGCCAGCCCCTCGGCCAGCAGGCACTGCGGGGTGCCGACGAGGAAGATCGACTCCTCCCACCATTGGCGGCGGCGCACCAGGCCCACCTCCTTGCGGGTGTGCTCGGTGTGGTGGCCGGGATAGGCCTCGTGGGCCACGAGGTGCGCCAGTCCCGTCGACAGCACGGGCAGGTCCGTGTTGATGGCCACCCGGCTCTGCAGGTCGCCCAGGTAGTAGTTGAAGCCCGACCACGGCTGGTTCGTGACCAGCTCGAAGTCGACGTGCTCGCCCTCGGGCAGTCCGAACAGCTCGCGGGTGCGGTCGCGCAGCGAGTCGGCCAGCGAGTCGACGGCCCGGCGCAGCAGGTCGACGGGCACCGCATGCGACTCCCGCCAGGCCACCAGCCGTTCGGCCAGGGGCCCGCCGCCCGGCAGCACCTCGTCGAGCCGGCGGTGCGCCCCGACCAGGGTCTCCTCGTCCACGCGGTGCGGACGCACCCCGTAGCAGGACTCGACCTCGTCGGCGTAGCTGATCGGCTCTCCGGCCATCTTGGCGCACGTCGTGGCGAGACCGCGCGCCTGGGCGGTGAGCCAGTGCCGACGGGCGGGGGCGGACGAGTCCTCCGAGCCCGGCGACGCGTCGAGTGGACCTCCCGCCTCGAGGTCGGCGAGCAGGCTGCGGGCCGAGGCGAGCAGCTGCGGGGCGGGGACGACAGGTTCGGCCTCGACGGCCCGGGCCAGCGCCGGAGGTCCGTAGTAGGCGTCGACCATCCCGTCGACGTGGCGGCCCAGACGGAGGCCGAGCATCAGGTAGTCCTCGACGAGGCCCGGTCCGGGCACAGCGGGTACGACCGACCGCTCAGCCGAGCTGCGACCGCAGGAACGTCACCGTGCGCTCCCACAGCTGGGCGGCGGCGGCGGCGTCGTAGACCTCGGGCCGGTCCTCGTTGAAGAACGCGTGGTCGGTGCCGGGGTAGACGAAGAACGAGGCCGTCTTGCCCAGCCCGGCCAGTTCGGCCCGCAGCTCCTCGGCGGCGGCCGGACTGAACGAGCCGTCGAGTTCGGCCACGTGCCCCTCGACCACGGCCTCCAATTTCGAGTAGTCCGGACGGGCGTCGGGCCACGGGATCACGCCGTAGGCCGGCACCACCGCGGCGACCGCATCGGGGCGCTGGCAGCCGAGCACCAGCGCCAGGCCGCCGCCCATGCAGAAGCCGACGACACCGATCGAAGGGCGGCCCGTCCGGCGCAACAGCTCGTCGACCGCACCGCTCAACTCCTTGGCCGCCTCGTCCATCTTGAGCGCCATCATGGTCTTGGCCGCCTCGTCGGGCTCGGACAGCGGGACCTCCGTCCCGTGGTAGAGGTCGGGCGCCAACGCGGTGAACCCGGCGTCCGCGAAGCGGTCGCAGGTGCGGGTGATCTGGTCGACGAGCCCCCACCATTCCTGGAGCACGAGGACACCGACGTTTCCTGGCGCACCACCGGTCGGGGTGGCCAGATAGCCACCGGTCTGGCTGCCGTTGCTGGCGAATTCGATGCGCTCTCCCATCTCGCCGACCCTATACCGGCGCCGTCGGCCCCGTCCCTCCCGGCCGGCGGGACGTCCCGCCCTGCCACCCATATGGCAACGTGCTGGTGCGGACCGACAAAACCCCAGCTCAGGACCTTGCGCTCGGCGCGAGTCCTTGTGCCCGCCAAACCGGTGCACTACCATCGCCACGCATATGACTCACGCCGAGCAGTACTCGACGGTCGAGCCAGGTGCCTGCCCAGCACGTCTGAACCGCACCCGTAGCCGGGTGTTCGCGACGCTCGCAGTGGCCTCCGCTCTCGGGGCGACCTCTCTGGTCGTAGCTTCCTCCACCCCGGCATCTGCCGATCAGATTTCCGACGCCCAGGCGCAGGCCGCGGCCATCACGGCCAAGCTCAACGCGACCGAGGGCCAGATCCAGACGCTGACCGGTCAGATCAACGCGTCCAACTACAAACTCTCCCAGCTGCAGAGCCAGATCACCGCCAACCAGGCCGCGGTGGCGAAGGACCAGCACGTGGTGGCCAAGGATTCGAAGCAGCTCGAGGTCCAGGCGATCGAGGACTACACCAGCGCCGGCACTTCGAACACGGCCGCGCAGCTCTTCACCTCGAACGTGAACACCAGCGGCATCCGCTCCGAGTACGCGGCGATCGCCACCGGCAACGTGACGTCGACCATCGACCGGCTGCACACGGCCCAGGCCCAACTGTCCGCCACGCAGACCTCGCTCGAGCAGCAGAAGTCACAGGCCCAGACCACCCAGAGCCAGCTGACGGCCGCCCAGAGCCAGGCCTCCTCGCTGGCCGCCCAGGACCAGACCACCCTCGACAGCGTCAACGCCACCATCCAGCAGCTCGTGGCCCAGCAGCAGGCGCAGCAGGCGGCAGCCGCCGCGGCCGCGGCCAAGGCGCAGTTCGAGCAGCAGGTCCAGGCCGCCCAGGCCCAGCAGGCGGCCCAGGCCGCGAGCAACTCGGGCGGTGGAGGCGGTGGAGGCGGCGGCGGAGGCGGACAGAGTTCCGGGAGCTCCTCGGGGGGCGGTTCCTCGGGCGGCGGCTCGTACGGGAACCCGGTCCCCCCGCTGGCGCCCGGTGCCGCCGGTGCCGTCACGGCCGCCGAGAGCCAGGTCGGCGTCCCCTACCTGTGGGGCGGCACCTCCCCCTCCACCGGGTTCGACTGCTCGGGCCTGGTGATGTGGGCCTACGCCCAGGTCGGGATCAGCCTCCCCCACTATTCGGGCGCCCAGTACGACGACACCACGCACATCCCGCTGGCCGACATCGAGCCGGGCGACATCCTGTTTTACGGTCCCGGCGGTGACGAGCACGAGGCCATGTACGTGGGCGGCGGCGAGATGGTCGAGGCTCCCGAGACCGGCCAGGACGTGCACATCACCGGCGTGCGCACCGACGGACTTTCCGGCGTGGGCCGGGTGGTCTGAGCCCAGTCGCTCCGCTCCGGGGGCCGCGGGTCTGACCGACTCTGCGGGCCGTACCGCCGGTCCGGCCCGCCCGGCTCCCCGTCATGTCCTTCGGTCAGCCGTCCGGGCCGCCGGCCACGGCTCGCCAGCTGCGTGACCTGACCGCCCTGGTCGAGGCCGCCGGCCACACCGGGTTCCGGGACGCGCGTGGACCGCTCGGCCTGACCCAGCGCCAGGCCGGGGGCAGGTTCACCCGGGACGAGGCCGAGGAGCTCATCGGCCGCCTCGAGGCCGAGGCCGAGGCCGCGGCCCCCGCACCCTCCCGACCCGCCACCACCGGACGCCGACGCGACGCGCCACCGACCGACGGCGCCGCCGCCGATCCCCCCGTCCCGGTTCCGGCCCCCACCTCGACTGCGGCCCCGGCCCCGACGCGGCGCCAGAGCCTGGCCCGTCAGCTCGAGCGCGTCCCCGAGGACCTGCTGGTCGACGAGCTCCGCCGCCGGGGCTGGTCGGTCACCCCGCCGGGGGCCTGACCCGGGCCTCAGTCCTGATCGTGGGCGGCGAACTCCTTCGGGGGCATCTGGCCCACCGTGCCACCGGCGCGGGGCCCGGGAGGGCGGGGGAAGCGGAACGCCACCGCCTCCCGCCCGGCCTGGATCACCATGGCCTCACCGGTGGCCTCGCCCGCCAGGAGGTCGACCACGGTGGCCGACACCGTCCCCACGTCGATGAGCGGGAACCCGCTCGACTCGAGGACGTCGCGCATGTCGGCGATGAGCGGCGTGTCGACGATGCTCGGGCACACGGCGTTGATGGTGATCCCCCGGTCGGCCAGCTGCGGGCCGAGGGAGCGCACCAGGCCGACCACGGCATGCTTGGTCAGGCAGTAGATCGGGTCGGGCGAGAACCCGATCAGGCCGGCCAGCGAGGCCGTGGCCACGATCGCGCCACCCCCCCGTTCGGCCATGGCCGGCACCACGGCCCGGATGCCGTAGAAGACGCCGTCCACGTTGACGCCGGTGGCCCGGTCGTAGATCTCGTCGGTCACCTTGGTGATGTCGGCCTCGCCCGTGGTGATGCCGGCGTTGAGGTGGGCGAGATCGATGCCACCGAAACGGCGGGTGACGGCCTCGACGATGCCCGGCCACACCTCGGGTCGGCCCACGTCGGCCTGGAGCCCCAGCCCGTCGAGCGGACCGGCCGCCCGCTCGGCCGAGGCGCCGTCGAGGTCGACCACGGCCACCGAGGCCCCGGCACCGGCCAGCAGGTTCGCGGTGGCCAGTCCGATGCCCGACCCCCCGCCCGTCACCACGGCCACCTTGCCCGTCAACGATCCCACGGCGTCACCTCCGACCATCGGGGCGGGGTCGGCCGGCCGGATACGGCCCCGATCCCCCGTCCGCCGGAGCTTCGCGACCCGGCGAGGACACCCTACCGGCACCCTGAGGCATACTGAATGCCTGGCCGGTGTCCCGGGGTAGCCCCGCGGGCACGGCACCCCACCCCATGAGACCGATCCCCGTCGCCTTCCACATCTGGTTCCTCGAGGTCCACACCTACGGGATCGGACTGGCCCTGACCTTCTGGTTCGGGCTCCGCTACACCGAGCGCCGCCTGCGCGACCGCGGCTACCAGTGGCAGTGGGTGACCGGCATGTTCGTCTGGGTCATCGTGGCCGCCATCGTCGGTGCCCGGGCCATGCACGTGCTCTCCAACCTGTCGGACTACACCGCCCACCCGGCCCAGGTCTTCGCCATCTGGCAGGGCGGCCTGTCGTCCTTCGGCGGCCTGATCCTCGCCGTGCCGGTGGCCATCATCAGCCAGCGGCGCCGCTGCCCCGAGCTCCCGACGCTGCGGTTCGCCGACCTGATGGCACCGGTGCTGATGGCCTGCTGGGCCATGGGCCGGCTGCTCGGCCCCCAGCTGATGGTCAACGGCGGCGGCCACCCGACCGACCAGTGGTTCGGCATGTACTACGCCGGGGCCCATCCCGACCAGAAGGTCCTGCCGGTGCCGATCTTCCAGGCCGCCGAGGACTTCACCATCTTCTGCCTGCTGCTGCTCGTCGAGCGGTGGCTGCGCATGCGGACGCCCGCGGTGGCGTCCGACGGCTCGCCGATCCCGGCCGCGGCGGCACCCCTCCGCCGGCCGGCATCGTGCTGGGGGTCGGCATGGTGCTGTGGGGCATCGAGCGCTACCTCGACGAGCACCTGTGGCTGGGTGAGGACGGGCACCTCGGGTCGATCCTGGTCCAGCTGGCCGGCGTGGCGCTGGCCATCGCCGGCCTCGTCCTGCTGTCCACCCGCATCGGCCCCTACCGGCGCTGGCGCGACACCCGTCCCGATCCCGTGCCTCCGGCTCCTGACGGGGACGGGGGCGGGGCGGATGCGGTCGGGGACGACGCATCGGACGCGGCGCCCGACGGCGTCGGGCAGCCGGCCGCCGCGGTGGGGGGCTCAACCGAGGGCGACTGACCCGTCCGGCTGCCGGTCCGTGACGGCCGCGCCTCCGCCCGGCACCCCGACCACCGCACCCGAGCCGACGCGTCCGTGCCGTGCCCACACGACGACCCGGACCGACGCGGCGCCGGCCAGCACCGCCGCCACGACGAGGGCCGACTCGGCAGCCCGAGGGTCAGGGACGAGCACCACGGCACAGCGTCCACAGGCGCCGAGCACGGCCCGGTCGGCCCACCGGCGCAGGGACTCGAAGCGCTGGTGGAACGCGAGCAGCGCCGCCGGCGACCCGATGCGGCGGGTCAGGGTCACGGCCACGCCGCGCACCAGTCCGAAGAGGCCGCCCACGACGAGCCCGGCGAGCGGGTGGCCGGTCAGTGCGGCCAGCACCACCGCCAGGTAGACGGCGGCCGTGGTGATGTAGGTGGCCACCCCGGACCCGATCTGGAGCCCGAATCCCGCGCCGTAGACCCAGGGGCGGTAGGCGTCGAGCCAGCGCTCGTTGACCTGGCGGAAGTGGACGGGGATCCGGGCGCCGGCGAGGCCCGTGTCGGACACCGCCGCCACCAGCACGGCGACCAGCGCCGCGGCACCGCACACCACGTCGGACAGATGGGCGGCAGCGACCACCGCGGCCAGCCCGGCCGCCACACCGCCGAGGAGCAGTCCCCCGACGGTCGCCCCCAGGACGAACCAGGCGACGGTGCCGGCGTAGCGGTGGCCCTTGGCCCGCTCGCCGAACGGGGTGATGGTGGACAGCATCGACAGCCCGCACGGCGACCACGTCGACCGCACGGCGGCGGCCAGGGCGACGAGCAGGGCGAGGGCGAACAGGGTGGGCGAGGTGTCGGTCATGGCGCTCCTCGGCGGGTGGAGGGATCGGTGGCGGCACCGACGGGCGGGGGCAGGCGGGTCGGAACGGGCGGGCCGGTCATGCCGGGGACCCGTAGAACGGGGCGTCGAAGGAGAAGATGCCCCCGTCGGCGGCCACCAGCCAGTAGCCGGTTCCGGACGGCGCCGTCCCGACCACCGGGCGCTGCAGCGGTTGCCCGCCCATCGAGCCGTCGAAGGCCGCGTCGCCGAAGGAGAACACGCCACCGTCGGCCGCCACCAGGTGGTACCCACGTCCGGTCGGGGTGGCGGCCATGCCGATGATCGGGGCGTCGAGCGGTCTCCCGCCCATCGAACCCTGGAAGGTGGCGTCGCCGAAGGCGAAGATGCCGCCGTCGGAGGCCACCAGCCAGTAGCCCGAGCCGGTCGGCGTGGCCGCCATGCCCACGACCGGCGCGTTGAGCGGCAGCCCGCCCATCGAGCCCTCGAAGGCGGCGTCGCCGAAGGCGAAGATGCCGCCGTCCGAGGCGACCAGCCAGTACCCCCTGCCGGTCGGTGTGCGGGCCATGCCCACGATGGGCCGGGCCAGCGGCCGGCCTCCCATCGACCCGGCGAAGAGGGCGTCGCCGAAGGTGAAGACACCACCGTCGGAGGCGGCCAGCCAGTAGCCGCGGTCGGTCGGGGTGGCCGCCACGGCCACCGTCGGGCCGGCCAGCAGGATCGTGGACACGTCGCCGAGGGAGGGGAAGCTGCCGTAGGGGAGGAGCTTGCCGAAGGCCGTGATCATGGCGTACCCGTCACCGCCCGGGGCGGCCGCCATGCCGGTCACCATGCACTGGGTCAGTGGCGAGAAGCAGGGTGGAGGTGGTGGTGGTGGCGGCGCCGGGGGTGCGGCCGTCCAGCACGCGGCGTCCATCTCGGCGGTGCTGTTGTCGACGGCGACGGAAGTCGTGCACGTCGGGTCGACGGTCCAGGGGGGAACGCAGGCGACGACCCGGCAGACGATCCGGCCGATGCAGTCGATCTGCTGGTTGCACTGCCCGTAGCGGAACTGGAAGCAGCCGGTGACCCACGAGTTGCACCCGTCGGGGCCGCACTCGCACGTCACGCCGTCACATCCGGTGTCGCAGAAGCCCCACCCGTCGCCGCATCCGGTCGTGCAGCCGCACTGGGCGTGGCAGTCCATGTAGTACCGGGGACCGTTGCCGCAGTAGGTCGAGTTGTCGGCCATCCACCAGCCGCCCATGACCGTGCCCGTGGGGCAGTAGTTGTACCCGTCGTTGATCGAGCAGCAGAACTCCGAGAACCCGGCACAGCACGTCGACCCGCAGTCGCACGCCAGGTTGGCGCACGTGCACACCGCCGCGTAGGCGGTCCCCGGCCGTAGCAGGAGGTCCACTCCCGACCCGACGGCCACCGCGCTGCCCACCATGGCCGAGCGGTTGATGAAGCTACGCCGCGACAGCCGCGTGCCCAGGAACGACGAGGCCCGCTCGACGAGGGCGACGCTCATGCCGCCGGCCGCCGGGCGATGCCGAGCAGGCGCCGGGCCGCGCCGAGCTCGGCCAGTCGGGTCATGGCCAGATAGGCCAGCCAGGCGCACAGCACGGCCAGCAGCGCCACGGGGGCGCCCCGCCACGGCTGGGTGGCCAGCGCATGGACGACCCAGCCGGCCGGCACCGACGCCGCCACCACGGCGGCCGAGACGGCGCCGCCCAGGGTGATCGCCACGTGGGTGCGGGTGGCCGGCGTGTCGGGCGTCGAGAAGCAGCCGCAGGTGGCGAGCGGGCCTCCGCGGGCCCGGGCCACCGTCACGAAGGTGGCGAAGCCGAGATAGGACAGCGGCCACCAGCCCCGCCGACACGGGGGACGGGTAGGCGAGGGCCGCCAGGCCGAGCGTCGCCTCGGCCACCGCCCCGACCCGCACCACGGCCCGCGTGACGCCGAGCGGCACGCCGACCACCCCGGAGACGGCCCGGGCGGTGTCCCCCGGGCGGACCGCCTTGGCCGCCCCGGCCGCCACCAGCAGGAGGCAGGCGGCGAGGTAGGGACCGATCAGTTCCACCGCGCCTCCGTGGCCGCAGGGGCCGCCACCGGTTCGACCGACAGGCCGGCCAGGAGGTCGTTGACGCGGGGGACGAGGACGGAGCGGCGGGCCAGGCTGCCCAGCACCACGTAGAGGGTGAAGGGCCGGCCCGCCTCGGTGAAGAACCACTGGGTGCCCGCCTGGCCCGAGATGCCGCGGCGCAGCACCTGGGGCTGGAAGTCGGTGGCGGTCAGGCTCCGGGGCATCCCCTGGCGGGCGAAGAGCCTGGTCCCGACGCTGTCGGCGCCGTACTCGAAGAGCACGGCGAAGATGTCGTCGGACCCCATGAGGTTGACCGCGCCCCCACCGAAGTCCCCGACCTCGCCGGGTAGGGCGAAGGTGGAGAACTGGGCCACGGGATTGGTCACCTCCACCCCCTGCGCAGCCCGCTTGCCGATGCGGCCCTCGAAGCCGGGCGGCAGTACCGCGGCGATGCCGTGGGCCCGGAGCGTGGCCACCGTCAGCCCGCCCGTCGGATCCGGCGGGGTGCTGTCGGCATGCGGGCGTCCGGCGGGCCGTAGAGGTCCTCGAGGGAGCCCGGGTAGAGGCTCGGGTCGCCCGGGAGGATGCCGGCCGCCCGGAGTTCGGCATCGTTGGCCGACTCGCGGGCCGGTCCGTCGAGCCCCACGTCCCGACCGGGACGGGTCGACAGGGAGAAGGCGGCGGCGTCGACCTCGGCGCGACGCACCAGCTCCACCACCTGGTCGATGTGGTTCGCCACACCCTCGCCGATGCGCCGTCCGGCGGCCCCGTCGACCAGCACGAAGAACGGTGAGCCGGGGACCTCGTAGTCGGTCCAGGCATCGGACGACATCACGACGGCGAGCCCCGGCGCGGCCAGGGCCGCGACCTCGCCCGGGATCTCGCGCTCGGGACCCTTGGTGACCACCACCAGGCGGGTCCCGGTCGGGAGGCCCAGCCGGTCGGATCGGCGGAACGAGTCCCAGAAGCCGGCACACGACGCGCACCCGGTCGACAGGAAGGCGAGCAGCGTCAGCCCGCCGGCGGTGGCCGGCGCGATCCGCCAACGCATCCCCCGTCGGGGTGACACCGGCGACGGCGGGTGCGGAGGTGGAGTCGCGCCCGGCGGCCAGGGTCGGCCCCATGGTCAGGGGCACGCCGGCGGTGCCGGCGCGCTCGCCGGAGTCGCCGGCGAGGATGGGTGCCGCCGGGTCGCCCACGCCGGCGCCGAGGTCGTGGAGGGCCTTCAGGATGTCGGCATGGCTCCGGAGCAGGCCGGCGACGAGCACGGCCAACAGGAGCACGACGATCCCGAGGACCACGGACAGTGCGACCATGCTGCCACCTCCCGGCACGGAGACTTGACGACCCCCGCCACGGAACCCGTGCGTCCCCCGCCCACTGTACGACCTGCGCGTGCGGGGTGGGGCGACCCGGGCCGGCTCCTCGCCGCGGGAGACCGCGCCGGAGCGCCTACACTCCTCGGCACGGTCGGCGGACCGCAGAGCCCCTGGGGAGGCACGCATGTCGTTGCGGATTGATTCGATCACCATCGACGCGGTGGACCCTCCCGTCCTCGCCGCGTTCTGGTGCGCCGTCCTCGACTGGAGTCAGCGCGTGGACGAGGACGGCGACATCTGGGTCGAGCCCGACGAGTACCACGCCGAATACGGGGCGGCCCGTCCGCTCCTCATCGTGCGCGTCCCCGAGGAGAAGCTGGGCAAGAACCGCATGCACTTCGACCTCGTCCCCGACGACCACGAGCGCGAGGTCGAGCGCCTCGAGGCGCTCGGGGCCACCCGCCCGAACATCGGCCAGAGCGGCAACGAGTCGTGGGTGGTGCTGGCCGACCCGGAAGGCAACGAGTTCTGCGTGCTCGAGGAGGCCGACGGCCCGGGCGACTGACGCCCGGCGGCGGCCTCAGCCGGCGGCCTTCTCGGCGGCGGCCTTCTCCTCGGCGGCCTTGCGGTAGGCCTCGAGCTGGTCGAGCAGCGGCATCCGCTCCTGGCCGACCGACGAGTCGAGGCGCTGGGCGATGAGCTCCGGCGTCCAGCGCCCGTCGGCGTACATGGCCCGGACCTCGCGGGGCTGGTTCCACACCGCGATCTTCGGGCCCACCGACGTGTAGACCTGTCCGGTCACGTGCCTGGCCCGGTCCGACAGCAGGTAGACGACCATGGGCGCCACGTCCTCGGGGTCGCCCATCTCGGCGAGGTCCATCGGCACATTGGCCGACATGCGGGTACGGGCGACCGGGGCGATGGCGTTGGCCGTGATGCCGTAGCGGTTGAGCCCGGCCGCGGCCGAGTGCACCAGCGACACGATGCCGCCCTTGGCCGACGCGTAGTTGGCCTGGGCGACGCTCCCGGCGAAGGCGCCGGAGGTGAAGGCGACCAGCGATCCGCCGCCCTCCTGCTTGCGCATCACCGCCGAGGCCGCCCGGAACACGGTGAAGTGGCCCTTCAGGTGGGTCTCGATGACGGCGTCCCACTCCTCCTCGGACATATTGAACAGCATCCGCTCCCGCAGGATGCCGGCCACGGCCACCACGCCGTCGATCCGGCCCCAGCGCTCGGTGGCGGTGCCGATGATCCGCTCGCCACCGGCCAGGGTGGTCACGCTCTCGGCCACGGCGACGGCCTCGCCCCCGGCGGCGTGATCTCGCCCACCACGGCCTCGGCGACCTCGCTGGTGGGGTCCTCGCCGGCCATCGACACGCCGATGTCGGCCACGACGACCTTGGCCCCCTCGGCGGCGGCGGCCAGGGCCACGGCCCGGCCGATGCCCCCGCCGGCGCCGGTGATGGCGACGACCTTGCCGTCCAGGAATGCAGTCATTGCGCGTTGCTCCTCATGCTCGTGTCGACAGGCTCCGACGGCCCACCGGGCGCACCCCGCGTCGGGCGTGGGGCCGCTCCGGGGCGGTTGACCGTCTACTGGAACCTGTTCTAGCGTCCCCACCGGGTCGGCGCCACCCCGCACCCTCCGCCCACCGGCCGGCCCGCACCTCGGGACGGCCACCGTCGGAGGGCCGGCCGGGCACCGCGGCAGGCCCGGCACGACGACGACGACACGGGGGATGGACCAGATGGGCGATCTCGGCTTTTGGGCACTGGCGCACGAGGATCCGGAGCACCTGGCGCTGGTGGCGCCGGACGGCACCGAGTACACGGCGGGCGAGCTGCTCGGCCGGGCCAACCAGGTGGTCCACGGCCTGCGCGGCCTCAACCTCCAGCCCGGTGACGTGGTCGCCACCCTGCTGCCGAACGGCGTCGAGATGTTCGAGCTGTACCTGGCCTGCCTCCAGGCCGGCTGGTACCTGGTGCCGATCAACCACCACCTGATCGGCAGCGAGGTCGCCTACATCCTGGAGGACTCCGGAGCCAAGGCCTTCGTGGCCCACGAGCGCTTCGCCGACGTCGCCCTCGACGCCGCCGAGGAGGCCGAGCTGCCGTCGTCGATCTGCTTCGCGGTGGGCGACCTCCCCGGCTTCGGATCCTTCGCCCGGATGCGGGACTCCCAGCCCACCACCGATCCCGGCCGACCGGACCATCGGCGACGTCATGAACTACACGTCGGGCACCACCGGCAACCCGAAGGGCGTGTTCCGCAAGCTCAGCGGCCTCTCCCCGAGGAGGCGGCCCTCGGCCAGGCGGGCATCCTGTTCCTCTTCGGGGTCCAGCCCCAGGACGACAACGTCCACATCGTCGGCTCGCCGCTTTACCACACGGCGGTCATGCGCTTCTCGGGCGCGTCCGATCCACCTGGGCCACACCATCGTGATCATGGACAAGTGGCTGCCCGAGGAGATGCTCGCGCCTCATCCAGGACTACAGGGTCACCACGTCCCACATGGTGCCCACCCAGTTCCACCGCCTGCTGGCCCTGCCCGAAGAGACGCGTGCCGGCTACGACGTGTCGTCGCTGCGCCACATGATCCACGCCGCGGCGCCGTGCCCGGTCGACGTCAAGCACCAGATGATCGCCTGGTGGGGTGACGCCATCGACGAGTACTACGCGGCGTCCGAGGGCGGCGGCACCCTGGTGACGGCCCAGGAGTGGCTGACCAAGCCCGGCACCGTCGGTCGGGCGTGGCCCATCAGCGAGATCGCCGTCTTCGACGACGAGGGCAACCGCATCGAGGAGCCGAACGTGATCGGCACCGTCTACATGTCCATGCAGACCGGCGACTTCGAGTACCACAAGGACGAGCAGAAGACGAAGAGCAACCGCATCGGCAAGTTCTTCACCGTGGGCGACATCGGCCTCATCGACGAGGACGGCTACCTCTTCCTGCGGGACCGCAAGATCGACATGATCATCTCCGGCGGGGCCAACATCTACCCGGCCGAGATCGAGAACGTCCTGCTCGGCCACCCGAGCGTCGTCGACGTGGCCGTCTTCGGCATCCCGAACGACGACTGGGGCGAGGAGATCAAGGCCGTCGTCGAGCCCGTCGACGGTGTCGAGGGCTCCGACGAGCTGGTCGCCGACATCCTCGAGTTCGCCTCGACCCGGCTGGCCAAGTTCAAGACGCCCAAGTCGATCGACTTCACCGACGCCATGCCGAGGGACCCGAACGGCAAGCTCTACAAGCGCAAGCTCCGCGACCCCTACTGGGAGGGGCGAGAGAAGATCTGACGGGCCTGACGTGAACCGGCCGGGCCCGGCCCGGTCCAGCCCGGATCGGCACGCGTCAGGCCGGCGTCAGGCTCCGGACCAGCCGACGGTCGAGGACGACCGCGCCCCCGAACTGTTGCAGGCGCAGACGGCCGTCGACGGCCCACCCCCGGTGCCCGTAGAAGGCGGCGGCCCGCCGGTTGGTCGACAGCATCCACAGCACGGCCCGGCCGTAGCCCCGGCGCCGAGCCGGTCGAGCCCGGCGTCGTGGACCAGTCCGCCGATGCCGCTCCCCCAGTGCCCCGGATCGACGTAGAGGGTGATCAGCTGGCCCGTGTCCGTCCCGACGTCGGCGTCGTGGGCGGGGCCGACGTGGGCGAACCCGACGATGCGCCCGGCCTCCTCGGCCACCACCACCCGACCGGGCGCCGACGGGTCGAGGGTGCGGGCCCATGCGGTGGTGCGCCGGTCGACCGACAGTCCGTCGAGCACGGCCCGGGGCAGCAGCCCGCCGTAGGCCCCCCGCCACGAGTCCACATGCACCCGGGCGACGGCCCGGGCGTCGTCGGGCAGGGCGTCGCGCAGGGTCACGCCCTGCGGTGCCGGCGCCATCAGTCGGCGGGGCCTCCCCGGCGCCGGGCGCGTCCCACTGCACGTCGGCGGCGGCCCCGGGCCGGCTGGCCTCGGCCCGGATGGCCTCCACGATCGCCGGGTCGGCGCTGTCGATGTTCTGCTCGGCGATGGCCAGGATCTGGGTCGGGCGGACCTCGATGAAGATCCCCTCGGCCTCGGCCGTGAGCACGTCACCGCGGTACATGCCGGCCCAGGCGCGGACCTTGCGCCCCTCGTGCTCCGTGCAACGCGCCTCGATGTGCAGCGGGGCGCGCAGCGGGGTGGGCTTGCGGTAGCGGACGGTCAGCGTGCCGGTCATCCCCGGGTGGCCGGCCACGATGCAGGCGGCACCCAGCATCTCGTCGAACGTCTCGGCGATGACCCCGCCGTGCACGCACGAGGGTGGGCCCTCGTAGGGCCAGTCGAACCAGGCCTCGCCGTGGATCTCGCGGTATCCCCCGTCGGCCCCGTCGACGATGTGGACGGCGACGGGCGGCGCGACCGGGTTGGCCATGCCGATGATCGGGCTCGTGGGGAAGATCTCCTGGGCGTGCCGGGCGACGTCGGGGTGCTGGCGGGCGCGCTTCGGCCCGGCCCGGGCGGCCAGGGTGGCCCGGACCTCGTCGACGGCCCGGGTGGCCTCCTCGAGGTCCTCGTCCTCGAAGGACGACGCCACGAGCATGGTGATGATGGGCCGGATGGCGGCGGCCAGCCTCGAGCGCGGGTCGTCGTCGGGCACGATGCCCAGCGTGCCCCCGGGCAGGGGGCCGAGCGGGTCGTCGCTCACTTGCGCCTGTAGACCGGCGTGCGCTTCTCGGCGAAGGCCTTCTGACCCTCGGCGGCGTCCTCGGTGGCGAAGATCGGCCAGCCGAACTCCAGCTCCATCTTCAGGGCCTCCTCCTCGGGGATCCCCTCGGTCGCCTTCACCGAGGCCTTGATCGCCTCGACGGCCAGCGGGCCGTTGGCCCCGATCACCTCGGCGATGGCGAGGGCGTTCTCGAGGGCGGTCCCGTCCGGCACCACCCGGCCGATCAGCCCGATCTCCTTGGCCTCCTGGGCCGACACCTCCCGGGCCGTGAGCAGCAGGTCCATGGCCACCGTGAAGGGGATCTGGCGGCGCAGTCGGACGGTCGAGCCGCCGAGCGGGAACAGCCCCCGCCGGGCCTCGAAGACGCCGAACTTCGCACTCTCGCCGGCCACCCGGATGTCGGTGGCCTGGAGGACCTCGGTGCCGCCGGCTACGGCCCACCCCTCGACCGCGGCGATGAGCGGCTTCTTCAGCGAGTAGTGGCGCAGCAGCGCCTTCCAGTGCAGGTCGGGATCGGCGGCCATCCGCTCCTTCACGTCCTCGTTGCCCGGGCCCGACATCGACTTCAAGTCCATGCCCGCGCAGAACGTCCCGCCCGCCCCGGTCAGGATGGCGCAGCGGATGTCGTCGTTGCCGTCGATCTCCACCCAGGCGTCGGCCATGCCGACCAGCATCGGGCCCGACAGGGCGTTCTTCGCCTCGGGGCGGTTCATGGTCACCACGGCGGTGGTCCCCACGACCTCGTAGGTGAGGTGCTCGGTGTCGATCATGGTGCTGCTCCCTTCGGGGCGACGGACGCCGTCCGCTCCCCCTCGTGCGCCGCGGCGCGGCATGGTCGGCGTGCGCGCCACTCGGGGCGGGAGCGCACGGAACTGGAACCCATTCTAGTTTCCGGCACGGGCCCCCGGCGGCTGCACGCTCCGGCCACCCGGGGAGCGGCGCCGACGGGCCGGGTCAGGCCGGGGCGGAAGGCGCCGGCGTGGGTGCCCCGGGGAGGCCGGCCGGGCCGTCGAAGGCGAAGAGCTGGTCGGTGCCCGGCGCCACCACCAGGCCGTCGGCGGCGGCCGGCGCCGGAAAGTTGGTGGCGGGCTGGGTGAGGGAGAAGCGGTACCTGTCGGTGCCGTTCGCCGGGTCCAGCGCGTAGAGGGTGCTGCCGCCGATCGACCAGACCATGCCGCCGGCGTAGACGGGCGAGTCGTGGGCTCCGGTGTCGGTCTTCCACTTCGCCACCGGTGGGGTGTCCGGCGTCGGGGTGACGGCACGCAGCCCGTCACCGCAGGGCACGTAGACGGTGCCGTCCACCTGGGCGTCCCCACCGTCGGGATCCTCCTCGCAGAAGTTGGCGGTCTCGGACTCCTGGCCGCCGATGCCGCCGAGATGGGCGGCGTTGAGCACGTAGGCCGTGTGCAGCTTGCCCACCTGGAACACCACGCCGTTCGGGAGCAGCGCGGGGGCCGTCGAGGCGAGGTCGAGGTCGTGCTCGTTGTCGTTCTTCCACGTGCTCGGCGTGAAGGAGTCGAGGAGCTGCATGGTCGGGCTCAGCTCGAGCACGCTGTTCGAGTCGTCGGGGGTGGAGCCGGTGACGGCATTGCCCGACGCCACCCAGACGTTCCCCTGGTCGTCGACGACCGGGGCGGCTCCACCCATCCACACCGCCCCCTGGTTGTCGCCGGGCTGGTCGGCCACGATGAACGTCGACGGTGCCGAGCCGTCCTCGGGGGCCGAGATCACGAGGCCGTGGTAATGGCCGCAGTCCCCGTCGTTGCCGCCCATGCCGATGACGACCCGGCCGTCGGTCAGGGCCAGCGCCGTCCGCTGGAGCTCGTAGGCGGGTGCGGCGATCGACGGCGGGTCGATGTCCTCGTCGAGGAGTACGGCGCCCGTGTACAGGTCGAGCCCGATCAGGTGGTGGGAGGCGGCGCCGTGCACCTGCTCGGCGGCGACGACGAAGATCTCGTTTCGGGCGGTGTCGATCACCGGCGTGCCCGTGATCCCGACGGTCGGGTCGATGTCGCCACAGAGGCCCGGCACCGTGGAGGGCGAGAACGGCGTGGCCACGTGCTTGGACCACAGCACGGTGCCGCTGTCGGCGGCCAAGGCGTAGACCGTGTCGTTTTCGGTGGCCGCGAACACCCGGTTGTCGTAGAGCAGGGGCTGGCCGAACAGGGTCCCGTCGAGCGTCCGGGACGTCCACGCCGCCGACGGCGGCGCGAAGGACGTGCCCGAGGTGTCGACACCGGTGCGGAGGCCGTCCTGGTCGAAGGTCGTCCACTCCGAGGTGGGTGCGGCCACGTGGGTCCCGACGGGAGTGTGGGGCGCAGCACCCGACTGGGCCACGGTGGTGCCGCAGCCGGAGGCCACGACCAGGGCGAGAACGGCAAGGGGCAGGCGTAGCCCGCCCTTGCACACTGTGCTCGGGCAGAGCGACATACCCCTATGCAACCACTGTTCTCCCGTGGGCGCCGCGCGGAGCGGGCGCACAGTCGGGCGGCGTCAGATGCGCTCGATGATGGTGCCGGTGGCCAGGGCGCCACCGCAGCACATCGAGATGAGGGCGAGGTTCTTGTCGGACCGCTCGAGCTCGTGCAGGGCGGTGGTGATGAGACGGGCGCCGGTCGAGCCGACCGGGTGGCCGAGGGCGATGGCGCCACCGTTGACGTTGACCCTGTCCCAGTCGACCTCGTGCACCTTGCCCCAGGACATCACGACCGAGGCGAACGCCTCGTTGACCTCGAAGATGTCGATGTCGGACATGGTCATGCCGGCCTTCTTCAGGACGTCGGCGGTGGCGGCGATGGGCCCGTCGAGGTGGTAGTAGGGGTCGGAGCCCACCAGCGTCTGGGCCACGATCCGGGCGCGGGGCCGCAGGCCGGCCTCACCGGCCCGCTCCTGGGACATCCACAGCACGGCGGCCGCACCGTCGGAGATCTGCGAGCTGTTGCCGGCGGTGTGCATGCCGTCGGGCAGCACGGGCTTGAGCCCGGCCAGACCCTCCCTAGTGGTGTCACGGGGACCCTGGTCGCGGCTGACCAGGTTGATCTCGCCGGTCGGACCCTCGGCACCCACCACGGGGGCCTCGAGGGGCACGATCTCGCGGTCGAAGCGGCCCTCGGCCACGGCCTGGGCGGCCTTGCGCTGCGACTCGAAGCCCAGCCAGTCGACGTCGTCGCGGGTGATCCCGTACTTCTGGGCGATCCGCTCGGCGGCGCCGAACTGGTCGGGCATGTCCCACGGGAACTCGTCGGGGCGGGACCTGCCGGGGCCGTTGAAGGCATTGGCGCCCAGACCGACACGGCTCATGGCCTCGACACCGCAGGCGATGCCGGCGTGGATGGCGTCGGCCCCGACCAGGTTGGCGATGAAGTGGTTGGCCTGCTGGGCCGAGCCGCACTGGCAGTCGACGGTGGTGGCCGCCGTCTCGTAGGGCATGCCCTGACTGAGCCACGCGGTGCGGGTGACGTTGGAGGCCTGCTCGCCGGCCTGGGTCACGCAGCCGCCCACGATCTGTTCCACGGCACCGGGGTCGATGCCGGCCTTCTTCACCAGCTCGACCTGGGCCTTGCCCAGAAGTTCGGCGGCGTGGAACCCGGAGAGCCACCCGTTGCGCTTCCCGATCGGCGTGCGGACTGCTTCGACGATGACGGGCTGGGCCATGGTGGTTCCCCCTTGAACGGTGTGGTGGGTGGTGCGGTCGTGTCGGTGATGCCGTGAAGCCCTGATGCCGTGACGGCGGACCGGTCTGGCAGGCGTCCCGGCCGGGCGCCACAGTATAGAACCGGTTCTACTGGCCCGCCTCCGGGGCGGCGGTGCCCGGCGTGCCCGATCCCCGGGCTGCTCCGGACACGGCTGTGCCGTCCGGTCGCAAGGGGGGTTGCGCAACCACGCGACCCTCCCGGCCCGCGGCCGGGTCGCGGTACCCTTCCCCGAGCGGGGGAACGGGGACGCCCGATGCTTCCGGTGGCGTCCGCTTGGGCCGCCGGGGAGAGGAACATGTGAGGTCACACAGGGTGGCCACCTTGATGATGGTGGCGACGGTGGTCCTGACCGCGGGGTGCTCGTCGTCGAGCTCGGGAGCGACCGCGACGCTGCCCCCGGCCTACGCCCGCCCGGGACCCGACACCGTCGGCGTGACCACGCTCGATCTGGGGTCGGCCGGGCCGGTCTTCGGCGAGCGTTACGCCACCGTCTTCTACCCGGCCGACACCGCCGCGCTGACCGGCCACCCGCTGTTCAGCTACACCGAGGCGTCCACCCTGCCCGCCGCCTACCAGGGGATCCTGCCCGCCCGCTACGACACGACCACGACGGTCGACGCCTACCTCGGAGCGCCGGCCTCGAAGCAGGGCCCGTACCCGATCGTCCTGTTCAGCCACGGAGACGGCGGCCAGCGGCTCTACTACTCGCACCTCCTGACCGGCATCGCCTCGTGGGGCTACGTGGTGGTGAGCGCCGACTACCTCGAACGTGGCCTGGCCGCCCAGGTCCTCCGGGTGACCACCGCCCCGACGGCGGCCCAGGACTCGGCGATCATGCAGTCGTCGCTGACCGCGGTGGAGCAGGGCTCGGCCGATCCGTCGTCGGTGCTTTCGGGCGTGGCCGACCCCGCCGAGGTGGCGGCCGTCGGGCACTCGGCGGGAGGTGGGACGGCCTTCGACGCCCTCGACGGTCCGGCGGTCGCGACTGCCGTCGGCTGGGCACCGGTGGCCCCGGCGGGCACGCCCTCGACGAAGCCGGTGATGCTGATCGGGGCCGAGGGCGACACCGTCGTGCCCCCGGCGACGGTGCGCAGGACCTACGACTCGTTCACCGGACCGAAGGCGCTGGTCGAGATCTCCGGTGAGGGCCACAACACCTACACCGACATCTGCACCGGCATCCGGTCGGGGGGTGGCCTCATCAGCTACGCCGTCAAGGCCGGCCTGGTGTCGGCCGGCGTGGCCGAGCTGGGCATCAACGGGTGCCAGGCGGACGACCAGCCCGCTCAGCGGTTCTGGCCGATCGTGCAGTACTACACGGTGTTCCAACTGAAGCACCAGCTCGGCGGCGACCCCGACACGCCCGTCCCCACCCCGGTCCCGGGTCAGTTCCCCGGGTTCACCGTCACGGTCACCCAGTCACGATGAGGACCACCCCATGAGACAGCCCACCGCACCCACCTCCCCTGCCGTCGACCTCACCGTCGTGGCCGTTCCGGGATACTTCGCGGCGATGGGCCTCGAATACTGGCTGCAGCGACGGGCCCACGCGTCGGGTGCCGCGCCTGCGGCGGGCGACTACGAGACGAGGGACACGCTGGCCAGCCTGTCCATGGGTGTCCTCAGCCTGCTGGCCCCGCTGGTGGTGCCGAAGCTCCTCCGGCCGGTGACCCGCGGCCGGGGGCGGTTCCCCAGGGCCCTGGTCGGCGCAGCGCTGGGCGCGGCGGCCGTGACCACGGTGGCCGATGTGCTCGCCCGGCGGACGGAGCGACGGGAGACCGGTGCCCCGCCCGCGCCCGACGCCGTCGCCACCCCGCCCCGCCCCGGCGCCCCGTCGGCGGCCCGCAAGGTGGCCGCAGTCGGCGGGGTCGCCGCGGTGGCCACGGGCGGGCTGGCCGTCACCACCGCCTGGGCGGCGGCCACGACACCCCAGCGCCTGTGGGAGCGGCGTCTGGTGCGCTCGTCGGGAGCAGGTGCGTTGCCCGCGGTCGCCGCCGTCGTGGGCTGGGACTTCATCTACTACTGGAACCACCGCTTCATGCACACCAGCCGCTACATGTGGGCGGTCCACGAGGTCCACCACTCGAGCGAGCGCTACAACCTCTCGACGGCGCTGCGCCAGCCCGTGGCCGACGCACTCGCCACCTCGATCCCCTACGGCCTGCTGTGCCTGTTCGGGATCCCGCCGTCCGCCGTGGCGACGGCCCGGGGCATCAACCTCATCTACCAGTTCTGGATCCACACCGAGGCGGTCGACCGCATCGGCCGGGCCGAGGCGACCCTCAATTCGCCCTCCCACCACCGGGTCCACCACGGGACCAACCGGCAGTACCTCGACCGGAACCACGGCGGCATCCTGATCGTCTGGGATCGCCTGTTCGGCACGTTCGAGCCGGAGGACGAGCACGTGGTCTACGGGCTCACGAAGAACATCGACACCTTCGAGCCGACGCGCATCGTCAGCCATGAGTACGTCGACATGGTCCGGGACATCGCCTCCTCCACCGGTTGGGTCGAGCGACTCTCCTACGTGTTCCGTGGTCCGGGGTGGGCCATGGACCACCGTGCGCCCGCCACCTCCCCCCTGTCGCCGGCCGGCTGACCCGTCCGGTAGGCCTACGGGTCGGCCCCCTCGTGGGTGGCCGCCGAGGTCACGGCGCCCGCGGTGATCCGGGTCCCCGGGGTTGCCGCCCGAGCGGCAGTCCCGGCGACCCTTCCCGGGAGCCACCCGATGGCAGCCACCGGATGGCAGCCACCGGATGGCAGCCACCCGATGGCAGCCACCTGCAAATTGACCGGCCCGCACGGGCCCGTCACCTGAATTTTCGCGTCAATTTCACGGTGGGCAGGCGTAGCCTGATCGGGAGGGGGGGTCCCGCAGGAGGAACCATGACCCGGAACCATCTTCTACTCGCCGTCGACCACACCGAGGCGGGCGAGGCAGCCGTCGACTTCACCGTGGGCTATGCCGCCCAGTCGGACGCCGAGGTGACCGTCCTGCACCTCCGCGAGCTGTCGCCCGTCCGGCGCGTCCCGCCCATCGAATCGACCGCCGACGGCCCGGGAACTCGTAGAGGACACGGTGGTGGCCCTGCGCAGGTCGGGCATCGCCGCCTGCGGTCTGATCTGCAGCGTGCCGCGAGGACCTGGTGGCCCGACGGATCGTGGAGGTGGCCGCCGAGGAGCAGTGCACCGGCATCGTGCTCGGCTCCCTCCGGCTGCGCGGCGTCCGCCGCCTGGCCGGTCGGGGGGTGCGGGAGCGGGTGCTGCGGACGTCACACCTGCCCGTCGTCGTGGCGCCACCCGCCCTCAAGTGCACCCGCCGGTCCTTGTCCGAGACCCTCAGCCACGCCGGCGGCGCCTGACCCGACGGTCCGGGAATCCGTCAGCGTCGGGTCACATCGGCCCGGTCTGGTCGTACCCGGGTCGCACGTCGTTTCGCCCGCGCTGGCTCGGGCCCATGAGGTCAGGACGGGTTCCGGCGTCGCCGGGGTGGGATCTGGCAGGAGGGGCACACGTGGGTGCCCCGGCCCACCACCGTGGTCTTGACGATGGTGGTGCCGCACCGTCGGCAGGACTGTCCGGTCCGCCCGTACACCGCAGCGACCTCGAGGTAGCCACCGCGCTCGCCCCGGGCGTCGACGTAGTCCCGCATCGTCGAGCCACCCCGCACCAGGCCCTCGGAGAGGACGGTGACGATCCCCGCGTGGAGTGCCCGGACGTCGGGTCGCCGGAGCGCTCCGGACCGGCGCTCCGGGTGGAGGCCGGCCTGCCAGAGGGCCTCGTCGGCGTAGATGTTCCCGATGCCGGCCACCACGCTCTGGTCCAGCAGCGCCGACTTGACCCGCAGTCCGGGATGCCGACGCAGCCCGACGGCCAGAGCCTCGGCATCGAACCCGTCGTCGAG
The DNA here is from genome assembly GCA_963830165.1 of uncultured Acidimicrobiaceae bacterium. GTDB lineage: Bacteria > Actinomycetota > Acidimicrobiia > Acidimicrobiales > RAAP-2 > Bog-756. The sequence goes on along the minus strand of CAWHKZ010000011.1, from coordinate 143,156 downwards.
GGGCTCGGGGCCCATGCGGGCCAGCAGCGGGTCGTTCGGTACGTCGTCCGACGGGAGCACGACGATGCGGCCGAACTTGCGGTGGTCGTTGAACACCAGCCGGGACCCGTCGTCGAGATCGAGGACGACCCGCGTCGCCGAGGTGTCGAGGGGTGACGGGCGGGCGGCATCCGCGGGTTCGAGGAGCAGCTGACCGGTCATCCGCAGGTGGACCAGGGCGCTGACCCCGCCGTCCAGATCGATGCCGAGCAGCTTGCCCCGGCGCCAGGCCCGGGTCACCGGACGACGGAGCAGGTCCGTCGGCTCGACACCCCGACCGGTCAGGCTCCTGTGCCAACGCGACTCGATGGCCACCACCGACCGACCGGTCACCGCCTCGTCCAGCTGGCGCCGGATCGTCTCGACCTCGGGGAGCTCAGGCACCCGACCCGGGCACCGTGTCGGCCACGACCACGCTCAGGAGTGGGCGGCCAGGAACGGGGCGATCCGGTCCTTCGGTCGGCCGATGATCGCCGCACCGTCGGCGATCAGCACCGGGCGTTGGATGAGCTCGGCATGGGCGGCCAGGACCTCGGCCACCTGGTCGGCCGAGGCGACATCGGCGTCGGTCAGTCCGAGTTTGGTGAAGGTGGCGTCCCGGCGGACCAGTGCGGTGGGCTCGTCCTCGAGGATGGCGAGCAGGTCGCGCAGCTCGTCGACCGTCGGGCGCTCCGCCTTCAGTTGGTAGCGCCGGATGTCGACGTCGACGCCCATGTCGCCGGCGGTCTCGGTGGCGGCACGCGAACTCGAGCAGTTGGGGTTGTGGAAGATGGTGATGTCGGCCATGCCCGGGAACCTACCGCCATCGGAGCTCCTGCGACCCCGGTCAGGCCCTTGCCAACTTCGGGAAGCTGAGTAGGATACTGAGTATGCTACTGAACAGAGTCCAGAGGACGGAGCGGCCGTGAGCGTGCGTCACGCCCTGTTGGCCCTCCTCAGCGAAGGCCCGGGGTACGGACTGCAGCTGCGCCAGGAATTCGAGTCCCGGACGGGGGAGGTCTGGCCCCTCAACGTCGGGCAGGTGTACACGACCCTGCAGCGCCTGGAGCGCGACGGCCTGGTCGAATCCGATGACGCCGCCGAGGAGGGTCCACAGAAGGGCTTCCGCATCACCACCGAGGGCCAGGCGGAGCTGGACAATTGGCTGCGGACGCCACCCGACCTCTCGTCCCCTCCCCGTGACGAGCTCGTGATCAAAGTGCTCGTCGCCCTCGAACTCCCCGGCGTCGACGTGCACCAACTCATCCAGGTGCACCGCCGGTACCTGGTGGAGCTCATGCAGCAGTGGACCCGCCTGAAGGAGGACGAGTCACGTTTCGACCTGAACTTCGCGCTGGTCGTCGACGCCGAACTCTTCCGCCTGGACTCACTGGTGCGGTGGCTCGACATGGCCGACGGGCGACTGAAGCGCGCCGCGGTGGAGGACGTCGCGCCGAATCCCCGACCCTTCCCCCTTCCCAGAGCACGACGTAAGGCAGGTGCCCCGCAATGAGCTATCTCGAGCTACGCGACATCTCCAAGACCTACGGTCACGGCGCTACCGAGGTGCACGCCCTCCAGCGGGTCGACCTGTCCGTCGAGGCCGGCTCGTTGGTGGCCATCATGGGCGCCAGCGGCTCAGGCAAGAGCACGCTCCTGACCATCGCCGGCAGCCTCGAGGATCCGACCAGCGGCGAGGTCTACATCGACGACCGGGCCCTGTCGTCCGTGTCGCGCAACGGCAGGGCTCGGTTGCGTCGGCAGTCGATCGGCTACGTCTTCCAGGACTACAACCTGCTCGCCGGCCTGAGCGCGGCGGAGAACGTGTCCCTTCCCCTCGAGCTCGACGGGGTATCCGCCCGCAAGGCCCGGACGGCGGCACTCGACTCGCTCGAGGAGTTCGGGCTGCAGGACCGCGCCTCGCACTACCCCGACCAGCTGTCGGGCGGTGAACGCCAGCGTGTCGCCATCGCCCGCGCCGTCGTGGGTAACCGCCGGTTGCTGCTGGCCGACGAGCCGTCCGGCGCGCTCGACTCCGCCAGCGCCGAGGCCGTCATGCGCCTGATCCTGGCGGCCTGCCACCGGGGCACCACCGCTGTCGTCGTGACCCACGACGCCCAGCTCGCCTCGTGGGCCGACCGCGTGGTCTTCCTCCGCGACGGCCGGATCGTCGACCAGACACTGCCGGTCGAGAGCCCGGACGCGGCGCTCGCCAACCTCCCGAACCGATGAGTGTCAGCGTCCTCGAACGTCCGGCGACCGGGTCCGCCGACGGGTCCACCACCGGCGGGGTGGCGGCCCGCCGGGCCATGATCCGATGGGCCTGGCGTCTGTTCCGGCGTGAGTGGCGCCAGCAGATGCTCATCCTGCTCCTCGTCATCGCCGCCGTGGCCGCCGTCGTGGTCGGCGCCACCGTCGCCACCAACACGCCGCCCCCGGTGAACTCCGGGTACGGCACCGCCGGTGACCTGGCGACCTTCTCGATCTCCGGGAAGCAGCCGTCAGGCCTGCACACGGTGGCCACACAGATCGCCGCCCTCCAGCACCGCTTCGGAACGGTCCAGGTGATCGACGACGAGACGCTCAGGATCCCGGGCAGTACCGAGACCTACGAACTGCGCTCCCAGGACCCGCACGGTCCCTACGGCGGCCCGATGCTGCAGCTGGTGTCCGGGCACTACCCGACCGGGCCGGGCGAGACGGCCCTCACCTCCGGCCTGGCGTCCGAGCTCCACCTCGGTGTGGGCGACACGTGGACGGAAGGGGACAGGAAGGTCGTCGGGATCGTGCAGAACCCGCAGAGCCTGCTCGACGAGTTCGCCCTCGTCGTGCCGGGACAAGTGACGGACCCCACCTCGGTGGATGTCCTCTTCAACGCACCCGGGGTGGACCCGGGGCGCATCGGGTCGAACGTCTCCGCGCCGGGCATGCTGGCCAACAACAACTCGATCAACCCCGACACCATCGTGCTGGCATTGGCGACCGTCGGCATGCTGTTGATCGCGCTGGTGTCGATCGGCGGCTTCACGGTGCTGGCGCAACGCCGGCTCCGGGCCCTGGGACTGCTCGAGTCCATGGGGGCGACGGACAGGAACATTCGGCTCGTGCTGCGGGCCAACGGCGTCATCGTCGGCGCCGTCGGAGCAGTGGTGGGCTTCGCGGTGGGGTTGGTGGCCTGGTTGGCCTACCGCCCGCAGAACGAGCAGAGTGCTCACCACCTGATCCCGATGTTCGCACTGCCCTGGGCCGTGATCGCGGTGGCCATGGTGCTCGCGGTCGTCGCCACCTTCGTGGCAGCCGGGCACCCGGCGCGCGCCATCACCCGCGTACCCGTCGTCGGCGCCCTGGCCGGTCGCCCCGCACCGCCGCGCCAGATCCACCGCTCGCTCATCCCCGGTGTGGTCGCGCTGGTCATCGGGTTCTTCCTGTTCACCGCCTCGGGAGCCTCCGGGAGCGGTGGCGTGTTGTGGCTGATTCCGGGGTTCGTCGCACTGGTCACGGGGATCATCCTGGTGGCGCCGTTCTTCCTGGCGCTGTTGGCCCGCATCGGGAAGCGGGCACCCATCGCCATCCGTCTGCCGCTACGGGATCTGGCGCGGTACCGGGCCCGGTCCGGCTCCGCGCTCTCGGCCATCAGCGTCGGCGTGCTGATCGCGGTGGTCATCTGTGCGGTCGCGGTCGCCCGCTACAGCAACACCTTCGACTACGTCGGCCCGAACCTGGCGTCGAACGAGCTCGCCGTGTGGAGCCCCGACGGCCAGAACGGCAACAATCCCGTCGTCGGCACACTGACCCAGCAGGAACTCCGGTCACAAGAGGCCGGCGTCCACGCCATCGCGGCCGCGGCTGGTGCAACCAGCGTCGTCGAACTCGACAGTCCAGCGCCCTCCGTCGGCCTGCAGAACCCCAGCGCATCGGGTCGGCAGTGGGACGGCCAGATCTACGTGGCGACGCCGGCTCTGCTACGGGCCTACGGCATCGACCCGTCCTCCATTCCGTCGAACGTCGACGTCCTGAGCTCACGTCCCGGCCTGTCCGGCTCCGGGGTGCAGCTGACCTACGGAGGTGGTGGCGGCAAGGGTGGCGGACCACTGGTCGGTCCCGGCTCGGGCGGGGGCGGTGGTGGGGGTCCCGGGCCCGGGCCAGGGAACACGAACAGCTGCTCACCGGGAGGATGCCTCGCCCACCCGGTCGTTCGGGAGGAGAGCCGGCTGCCCACGGGTACGGACGCACCGAACACCCTGATCACCGAGAGCGCGCTGCGCCGGTTGCACCTCGCGGATCAGAGCAGCGTCGACGGCTGGATGATCCAGGCGAGCAGCCAGATCACCTCCACCCAGCTCGCGAGCGCCCAGGCCGTCGCAGCCACGACCGAGCTGAGCATGGAGTCCAAGAACAGTGCGCCGACCTCGGCCGAGATCGTCAACTGGGCCACCGTGTTCGCGATCGCACTGGCCCTCGGCATCCTCGCCATGAGCATCGGCCTCATCCGCAGCGAAACGGCGAGCGAGCTGCGAACGCTGACGGCCACCGGTGCCGGCTCGTTCACCCGGCGCACCATGACGGCGGTGACGGCCGGCGGTCTCGCCTTCCTCGGCTCGCTCCTCGGAACGGTGGCCGCCTACGTCGGACTGGCCGGCTGGTTCCACTCCAACGCCCTGGAGGGCGGGCTGTCGGACATCATCGACCACGTGCCCTGGAGCAATCTGTTCCTGATCGTCGTCGCCATGCCCCTCGCCGCCGGCCTCGCGGCCTGGCTCCTCGCCGGGCGGCAGCCGGAGGGAATGGCGCGTCGGCCGGCAGAGTAGGAGAGCTCGTCGTGCCGGCGGGCGGCAGGTCGGGTGTGGCAGCCATCGGTCGCCGGATGCCGGGCCCGGCGGAACCGTTGCCCAGGCGGGCTTTCCGGTGGCCAATCCGGTGTCGAGCGGCTTCCCGGCCAGCGGTTGGAGGGAGACTACGACGAGCGCTGGTCGAACGACGTATTCCTCGGCCGGGAGCACCTTGGTGGTGGTCAGGTCGGGAACCCGGTCCGGAATGTGGGAGGTCCGCACGGGTCACGGCACGAGTTGCCGAGCGCAGCCCGGCCCTCGCGGGGGCGAGCTGAGGGCACCGGCTGAGCGCCCACAGTGGAACCGCTCGAGAGCCCTTTTCCATACATGCCAGATCGTCAATAGGGGGGCTGCGATCGCCTCCCGGACGACTGGGCCGGGCCGGGGCCAGTCATGAGGGCCAGGGGCTACAATCTTGCGTCGCGAACTTTCGCACCCGAGCATCCGCCGCCGCCGCCGAAACGGGACCAGTGATGAAATTCTTCTCCAGGACCCGGTCGCCCGGCACCGAGGACGCACCGACCGACACCCTGGTCTCGGTCATGCGGGCGCTCGATCTGGGCTCGCTGCGTCTGAAGATCGTGACCTTCACCCTCCTCTCCCTTGTCGGTGGACTCAGTCAAGCGGTCCTCCTGGTGCTCATCTCAGAGGTCGCGGTGGCCGAGGTCGGGGGCAAGCACTCGATCCATGCCCTCGGTCAGTCCCTCTCCCTGACCACCGCGATCATCATCGCGTTCGTGGCATTGGCGCTCTTCTTCTCCACCTCCACCTTGGGCACCCTGCTCAGTACGTCAGTTTCGGAAGAGGCGCTGACCGCGACCCGCACCCGCGTCGTCACCGGGTTCTTCGAGTCCAACTGGTCCTTCCAGTCCACCGAGCGGCTCGGGCACATCCAACAGCTCCTCACGTTGAACAGCACGGCCACGGCAAACGTCGTCAACAACCTGTCGACCGGTCTCCAATCGCTTCTCATGGTGTCCGGGCTCCTCGCGGTGGCCCTGGCGGTCGACCCGCTCGCGGCGGTCGGGGTCATCGCCGTCGGCCTCGTGCTCTCGCAGATTCTCAGGCCACTGAACAAGCGGAGCAGGCGGGCGAACCGGGAGCTCTCGAGGACCACCAGAGCCATGGCCACGCAGGTGACCGAGTTCACCCGCCTGAGCCGGGACTTCCGACTCTTCGGCGTGGAGTCCCGGGTCTTGGACACCCTCCGGAGGGTGGTCCAGGACGCCGGTCACATGTACCGCAGGAGCCAGCGTCTGATCAACATCGCACCTGTCCTGTACCAGTCCCTGGCGCTCGGATTCGTCATCGTCGCGATCATCTTCCTTGCCAGCGCCGGGCATGCGAAGTTCGCCGAGCTCGGAGCCATCCTCCTCCTCGTGCTGCGATCGGTCAGCTACGGCTCGGGCGTCCAGGGCTCGATCCAGGGACTCCGCGCCTCCCAGGGCATGCTCGAGGACATCACGCTGCAGCTCCGCCGCTACGACGATGTCCGAGTCAGCTCCGGAGAGCGTGCACCCGAGTCCTTCGGCGTGGACTTCGACGCCGTCGACTACTCCTACGACGGGGTGACGCTCGCGCTCAACGGCATCACCATGCACATCCCGGAGGGGAAGATCATCGGGGTGCTCGGACCCTCGGGCAGCGGCAAGACGACCATCAGCCAACTCCTGCTCGGCCTACGCGAGCCCACGAGCGGTCGGGCCACGATCGGCGGCGAGGACGCGGCGGCGATCTCCAGGAGTGACGGACACAGCACGGTGGCGCTCGTGCCACAGGAACCGGTGCTCCTGCAGGGCTCGGTCATCGACAACATCAGGTTCTTCCGCGACTTCGAGGAGAACGAGGTCATCGAGGCATCGAAGTCGGCGAACCTCCACGATGACGTCGTTCGGATGACAGCCGGTTACGACACTCCCGTCGGCGAGGGCGGAGGCGCCCTGTCGGGTGGACAGAAGCAGCGCCTCGCCATCGCACGTGCGCTGATCGGTTCCCCGAAGCTCATCGTCCTGGACGAGCCGACCAGCGCGGTCGACGGACGCACCGAGGAGCTCATCCGTCAGACCCTCTCCGAGCTGAGGGGACACGTCACGGTGGTGATCATCTCGCATCGGATCGAGACGACCGCGCAGTGCGACCTGCTGCTGGTCATGGTCAACGGGAAGATCGCGGACTACGGCGAGCGGGACGCGGTCCTGGCCGGTTCGGCATACCAGAACATCGTGTTGAGCCGGCACCAGGCCGTCGAGGACCCTCCGTCGAGGGACTAGTGGTGCGTCGCTGATCGGGCGACCGGTCGCGACCGTCGTCGACGTGGGCGGGTTCGCGCTGACGCGGTCCGACGTCTACGGCTGTAACGGCGGCTCCTACCCCGGATACCACTGCATTGTGGAAGCGCCGAACCTGATTCACGAGGGTTGGATCTTCATTTGGGCTGCCGCTGGCCTCGGCATCGGAGTGCTGTGGAGCCTCACGGGGGGATCGTCCCGACAAGCCAAGTCAGACCAGTCACCGGTTCCCACCGAAGCTCCCGCAGTCGGGGCTTGGGTCGGATTTCGTAGGCTCGGGCCTACCCCGCCCGACCGGTGATCGGGGCACCTGAGCCGCCGCTCGAAGTGCCCTGATTCGTCCTCCACACCGGGACAGGTGTCAGGTGGCGAAGTTGCGGGCGAACGCTTCTTGCTCGTCCGTCTCGACTGCACGTTCGCAGTACCTGGCGCGGACCCAGCTGACTGCTTCGTCTGGCGCTTGTCCGCAGAGTATGGCGAGACAGGCAAGCGCCGTACCGGTGCGACCGTGGCCGCCGTAGCAGCCGATCTCGACGCGTTGGCCCGCCCGTGCCCGGTGGTGCAGAGACTCAAGCGCCGCGACAACCAGGACTGGATCGTCCGGGACACCGAAGTCGGGCCAGTCCAGGTGTTCGTGGGGCCATGGCGGCAGCCACCTCTTTTCGAGGTAGAGCCCGAAGTCAGGGGGCACGTCGCGGGCATAGGGATCGATGCTGCCGAAGGAGACGGCGGTCAGCTCCGTGCTGTCTGGCAGCACGACACGACTGCGGTGCAAGTGCGATTCGAACCGGTGATGGTCATGGCGCGGGTCCGTGCACGATGCAGGCTCAGCCGCGGGATCCCAGAACGCCCCGCATTGGCCACACGCGATGACGATCCGGGTCTCGACCATGCCGAGACTCTATGGCTGCCTATTCCATGGTCGCCCGGAGCGCGGCAACATTCGCCTGGATGCGCCAATCATCAGCATGGCGTCGTCTCCCGATGGAGGTGGCTAGTGGTGTGTCGCAAGCGACGGCGGCGTGCTTGCGTACGGCGACGTTCGCTTCTGTGGCGCCGCAATTGTGGCCCCTGTCGCGGAACGACCGATCGTCGCAATCGTGGCACCGGCATGATCTTCAGGGCAGATTGAATGTCGCTGCCTGCCTGCCCTGGGCGAAGCCGGCACGGGCAGCGGGGGTGCGGGTCGCCGGGTCCATCTGGTTCGTGCCCATTGCCGCTCGGGACTCGGCGTCCGGCGTGATCACCTCGACGCGGCTGCCCTGCCTGCGCAGGGCCCCGACCTGACCCTCCAGGTCCATGCCCCATTCCGGTGGTCTGCGCAGGCCCTCGAACTGGCCTTCGGGCAACGTCCCGCTCCGTCCACCGAACGGCGAGAGCACCACGACGTCGGCGTAGCCCGAGGCGAGGTCGGCATTTTCGGGGGAGCGTACGCCGCCGTTGATGTAGCGAGTGCCGTTGATGCTGACGGTGGGGGACGACCCCGGCAGCGCGGTGCCGGCAGTGACCGCGTCCACCAGGTCGACGAGCCCGCGGCCCTACCCCAGGATCCCCTTGGCGATCACCACCCGCTGGATCTGGTTGGTGCCCTCGTAGATCTGGGTGATCTTGGCGTCGCGCATGAACCGCTCCACGGGAAAGTCCTTCGTGTAGCCGTAGCCGCCGAGCAGCTGCACGGCGTCGGTGGTCACGGCCATGGCCGTATCGGAGGCGAAGCACTTGGCCATGGCGCCGATGGTGGTCAGCTCGCCCTCGGGGTCGCCGTTGTCGATCAGCGAGCAGGCCCGGTAGGTCATGGTCCGGGCTGCCTCGGTCCTCATCGCCATGTCGGCCACCATGAAGCGCAGGCCCTGGAGGTCGGCGATGGGCTTGCCGAAGGCGGTGCGCTCGCCCATGTAGTCGGCCGCGGCGTCGATGGCCCCCTGGGCGATGCCGACGGCCTGGGAGCCGATGGTCGGGCGGCTGCGGTCGAGGGTGTGCATGGCGATGGCGAAGCCCTGGCCCTCCTCGCCGATCAGGTGCGACCGCGGCACCCGCACCCCGTCGAAGGTCACCGCCGCCGTGGGACTGCCCCGCAGACCCATCTTGTCCTCGTGCCGGCCCACCTCCACGCCCCACCCCGCCTCGACCAGGAAGCAGCTGATGCCGCGGCGACCGGCTTCGGGATCGGTCACCGCGAAGACCGTGTAGGTGTCGGACACGCCGGCGTTGGTGATCCAGTGCTTCGACCCGGTCAGCACGTAGTCGTCGCCGTCCCGGACCGCCCGGGTCCGCATGGAGGCGACGTCGGAGCCGGCGTCGGCCTCGGACAGGCAGTAGCTGGCCTGGTACTCCCCCGCCGCCATCTTCGGCAGATAGGCCTGCTTGAGGTCCTCGCTGGCCCAGTTCATCACCGGCAGCATGCCCAGCTTGGTGATGAGCAGGGTCACCGAGGTCGAGGCACAGACCCGGGCGATCTCCTCGGCCATGATGGCCTGGGTGACCATGTCGGCTCCGGCGCCCCCGTAGGCCTCGGGGATGCCGAGGGCGCACAGCTCCATGTCGCGGCAGGCGTCGAACGAGGCCTGGGGGTAGGCGGCGTCGCGGTCGACGGCGGCGGCGTTCGGAGCGACCCGGGCCTCGGCGAACTTACGCAGCGAGTCGCGGAACTGTCGGTGGGTCTCGGACAGGGCGAAGGCGGTCTCCATCTCCCCAAGTTACCGACCGGTCACCGGCGCGGCCCACTCGGGTCCCGGACCGCCCGGCCCTGGGTCCCGGACCGACCGGCCCTGGCCGGTCAATCGGTGCGGAATCGCTCAAGACCCGCCCGGCAACGGCCGATGTTCCAGGAGTCCGGGGATCGTCCCGGGCCGGCACGACGACCGATGACGTGGAGAAGCCGAACATGAGCGACAAGCCGCAGGGACCAGGATGGTGGCTGGCCAGCGACGGGACCTGGCACCCGCCGGAACTGCACCCGTCGGTGCAGGCCGAACCCGTCGACGTGTCCGGGACGACCTACGCACCCGATGTCGCGGCGGCCCGGGCCATGCACCCGTCCGCCGTCCCCGAGATGACCGACGTGCCCGAGATGGCCTACGCACCGGATGTCGCGGCGGCCCGGGCCATGCATCCCTCTGCCGTCCCCGAGCTTCCCCAGAAGCGCACCTGGAGCGGCGAGTCCGACCGGCGCCCCGAAGCCGGCCCCATGTACCCCGATCTGTTCGAGCGGGCGGTCGCCGGAACCCACCTGGCCGATGTCGTGACCGTCCAGTTCGCCGACGGCGAGTCCCGCTCCTCCCTGGACGTCGCCTCCTTCACCGGGCGTCCGGGCGACGACAGGGAGCTGGTGTCCACGTCGGCCCGGACTCCGGCCGAGGTCGGCGCCTTCACGGGGGCCACGGCCAAGAGGCGTTGGAGGCTCCACCGCTGATCCCGGGCGATCCGCCCGCCCCGGCCAGCCACCGGCCGGCCACACCGTTCTACCGACCCACCACCTCCACGAGGACACCCGACTGACGCTTCCCCCGAAGCGAGGATCGACCGCTGGCCCAGCGCCGGTCCGATCAGTCGGTGTCCTTGGGGTGGTTCCCGGGGCCTCCGCCCACCGGGACACGCCCAGGAATTGCGGCGTTCAGCCGTCGGTCGGCAGCACGAGCAGCGTGCGCCACTCGTCCAGGCGACCGGCCACCTGCTCCGGAGTGAGGCGCAGCGTCGACTCGGGGACGCAGCCGGCGATCGTGCGCTGCACCTGGTAGTGGTGCGAGGCGGCACGGAAGAGCGGCTCGCGGGCCGCCACCAGGTCGTCGGGCGCCCCGGCCAGGAAGCCCCACAGCGTGAAGGCCAGGGTCAGGTCGTGGATCACCGGCGCCCGACCGAACAGGGCCGACCGTCGCATGGCCACGGCCGTGCAGCCCCAGACGGCGTCGTCGGCGTGCTCGCCGGGGAGCAGTACCAGCCGGTCCTCGAAACGGCGGGCCAGCTTGAGGGCGAACCCCTGGTCCGGCCCGGGGGTGCCCAGGAAGGACCCCGCCGGCTGGCGGGTGCCGGCGACTTCCGACGGTCGCGATGCCGTCCAGATCGACGGCACGTGCAGCTGGTAGGCACGACGGACCTGGTCCGCCTCGACGACGGGGACGAAACTGGGCTGGGTCACCGGGTACTCCTGGATCGCGGGGTGGTGCGGCGGCCGGCGCACGGGGGGTCACCCGACCGTCGACCTCGGGAAGAACGTGCCATGCCGTGGGGACAGGTGTCCAGTTCAGGCTCCACCGTCGGCCGTGTGGAGCAGACCGTAGACCACGGAGTCGCAGAGGGCCTGCCACGAGGCGGCGATGATGTTCTCGGACACGCCGATGGTGGTCCAGGTGCGGTCCCCGTCCGTCGAGTCGATGAGCACGCGGGTCACCGAGCCGGTGCCCTTGGCCGAGTCGAGGACGCCGCACCCGGTAGTCGACCAGGTGGACGCCCCCCAGGCTGGGGTAGCTGGCACCGATGGCCGCCCGCAGCGCGCCGTCGAGGGCGTTGACCGGTCCGTTGCCCTCGGCCGTGGCCACCACCCGCTCGCCGCCCACCCGCAGCTTCACGGTGGCCTCGGTGGAGAGCTCGTCCCCTTGGTCGGCGATGACCCGGTAGGACTCGAGCTCGAAGTACGTCTGGGTCCAGCCTGTCGAGTTGCGGAGCAGGAGTTCGAGGGAACCGTCGGCCACCGCGAAGTGGTAGCCCTCGTACTCGAGGCGCTTGAGCGAGTCGAGCACGGAGGTCATGGCGTCCGAGTCGAGCTCGAGGCCCAGCTCCTCCGCCTTCATGGCCAGAGTCGACCGTCCGGCCATCTCGGACACCACGAAGCGGCTGCCGTTCCCGACGAGGTCCGGCGAGATGTGCTCGTAGGCGTCGGAACGCCGGGCGATGGCGGAGGTGTGCAGGCCGGCCTTGTGGGCGAACACGGAGGTGCCGACGAACGGCTGCTGGGGGTTCGGTGCGATGTTGACCAGCTCGGCGATGTGGTGGGACACCGGGGTCAGGAGGGGAAGGCGGTCGGGCGGGATGGTCGACACCTGGAGCTTGAGCGACAGGTCGGGCACCACGGCGGCCAGGTCGGCGTTGCCGGCCCGCTCGCCGTAGCCGTTGACGCACCCCTGGACGTGGGTCACCCCGACCGCCACGCCGGTGAGCGAGTTGGCCACCGCGCAGCCGCTGTCGTTGTGGAAGTGGACGCCGACCTGGGTCTCGAACCGGTCGAGCACGGTGCCGACGATGCGTTCGACCTCGTAGGGGAGCGCCCCGCCGTTGGTGTCGCACAGGACCAGGGTCTCGGCCCCGGCCTCCTCGGCGGCCTGCAGGATCCGCAGGGTGAACTCCGGGTTGGCCTTGTAACCGTCGAAGAAGTGCTCGGCGTCGAGGAACACGCGGAGGTCGTTGGCCCGCAGGAACGCCACCGAGTCGGCCACCATGGCCACGGCCTCGTCGAGCGTCGTGCGCAGGGCGTCGACCACGTGCATCTCCGAGGACTTGGCCACGATGCAGACGGCCTCGGTCTGGGCCTCCACGAGGCGGCGGAGGGTGTCGTCGTCCTCGGCCCGTACCCCGGCCCGGCGGGTGGAGCCGAAGGCCACCAGGGTCGAACGGGCGAGGGTGAGCTCCTTCGGGGCACGGGCGAAGAACTCCGTGTCCTTGGGGTTGGCTCCGGGCCAGCCGCCCTCGATGAAGGTGACCCCGAGCTGGTCGAGCTGCTCGGCCACCCGCAGCTTGTCGTCGACGGTGAGCGACAGCCCCTCCTGCTGAGACCCGTCGCGGAGGGTGGTGTCGAAGACGTCCACCGCGTCGGGCAGGTCGGGCAGTGCGAAGTCGTGCCCCGACCCCCCGACCGGGTTGTGGTCGGCGTCCCCGTGCCCGTCGTCGTGGCGGTGGCGCCGGGCGTGGGCCTCCTGGCCGGCCGTGAGCGGGTGGGAGTGCTCCGGGCCCCCGCCGTGGCTGTGCGTGTGCCCGTGGGTGCGGGTGGGCCCGTTCTCCCCGGCCTTGGCCGACGCGTAGGACTCGTCGGCGAGGGTGGGGCCGTCACTCGACATAGTCCAACCAGTCCTTGTACCGGTCCACCTGGCCGCGCACCGCGGCGAAGTAGGTCTCCTGGATCGCCTGGGTGATCGGGCCCGGCTTGCCGGCGCCCACCGTGCGGTCGTCCACCGCCCGGATCGGCACCACCTCGGCGGCGGTCCCGGTGAGGAAGGCCTCGTCGGCCGTGTACAGGTCGGTGCGGATGAGCTGGTGGTAGTGGACCTCGTAGCCCTGGTCGCGGGCGATCTGCTCGACCGACTTCTGGGTGATCCCCTCGAGCGCGCCCGAGTCGGAGCTCGGCGGCGTGAAGAGGGCCCCGTCGCGCACCACGAAGATGTTCTCGCCGGTGCACTCGCTGACGTTGCCGTCGGGGGCGAGGAGGATGGCCTCGTCGTAGCCGGCCTTGATGGCCTCGACCTTGGCGAGCGACGAGTTCACGTACATGCCCGTGCCCTTGGCCGCCGTCGGGACGGCGTTGGGGTCGTGGCGGCGCCACGAGGAGATCTTCATCGACACGCCGTTGGCCACGCCTTCGTCGCCGAGGTAGGTGCCCCAGGGCCAGCAGGCCACCGAGACGTTGACCGGGGACGGCATGGGGTTCAGGCCCATCTCGCCGTAGCCGAGGTACACGAGGGGGCGGATGTAGCAGCCCTCGTCCATGCGGTTGACCCGGACCAGCTCCCGGGTGGCCTCCACGATGTCGTCCACGCTGTAGGGGATGTCGATCAGGAACACCGAGGCCGACACGAAGAGCCGCTCGATGTGGTCGCGCAGCCGGAAGACGGCCACGCCGCGGTCGGTCGGGTAGGCACGGATGCCCTCGAACACGCCGGAGCCGTAGTGCATGGTGTGGGTGAGCACGTGCACGGTGGCGTCGGCCCAGTCGACGAGTTCGCCGTCCATCCAGATCTTCTCGGTGGGGGTGATGGGCATGACTCAGAGCCTTTCTGCGATTGCGTCGCCGATCTCGGAGGTCGAGAGCGACGGGTCGGGGGTGTCGTTGATGAATCCGGTCACCGCGGTGGTGACCGCGGCCGCCGCCTCGGTCTCGCCGAGGAAGTCGAGCATGAGGGCGGCCGAGCGGATGGCGGCGGCCGGGTTGGCCTTGCCGGTGCCGGCGATGTCGTTGGCGGCGCCGTGTACCGGCTCGAACATCGAGGGTCCCGTGCGGTCGGGGTTCAGGTTGGCCGAAGCGGCGTAGCCGATCCCGCCGGCGATGGCACCGGCCAGGTCGGTGATGATGTCGCCGAACAGGTTGTCGGTCACGATCACGTCGTAGCGGGCCGGGTTCTCCACCAGGTAGATGCAGGTGGCGTCCACGTGGTTGTAGTCCCGGGTGACGTCGGGGTAGTCCGGGGCCACTTCGTCGACGGTGCGCTGCCACAGGTCACCGGCGAAGGTCAGGACGTTGGTCTTGTGCACGAGCGTGAGGTGGCGGCGCTGACGGGTGGCGGCCAGGGCGAAGGCGAAGCGGGCGCAGCGCTCCACGCCGAAGCGGGTGTTGACCGAGCCCTGGGTGGCCACCTCGTGAGGGGTGCCCTTGCGCAGGAAGCCGCCCTCGCCGGCGTAGGTGCCCTCGGTGTTCTCCCGGATCACCACGAAGTCGCAGTCCGGGGCCGGGGCGCCGGGGACACCGGTGAAGGGTCGCAGGTTGATGTACAGGTCGAGGGCGAACCGCAGGCGCAGCAGCATGCCCCGCTCCAGCGTGCCCGGGGGCACCTCGGTGGAGCCCACCGGGGCGCCGATGGCACCGAGCAGGACGGCCTCCTGGCCGCGCAGCTCCTCGAGGACGCTGTCGGGCAGCACCTCGCCGGTGCGGATGTAGTGGTCCGCACCGAGTTCGTAGTCGGTGGTGTCGAGGGACACGCCCGCGGCGTGCACCACTTTGAGGGCCTCGGCCGTCACCTCCGGACCGATCCCGTCGCCGCCGATCACGCCAACCTTGTAGCTGCTCACCCGTCTGCTGTCCTTGTCTCTCGTCGAACTGTCGTTGCTGTTGTACTTCTCGTTGCCGCCGAACCGGAGCGGCCGTGACCCGGTGCCGTCGGGGCGTCGGGCCCGGCAGCCCCGGGGAAGTCTGCCCTGTCCCGCACCGGTACCGGATGCGGATCCCCTCCGATCCTGCGGGACCCACCCGGAAATTGAAAAACCGCCCACCAGGTGGACGGTCAGGAGGCACACACCGGAAGAGGTATGTGCCTAGTCGATAATCACTACGGCGACGCGCCGGTGCGACTCAACGTGCTGCATCCCCCAAGTGTCCCGCGGCGGGACGGGCTCCGTCAACCCCATGGGGGCCCTCGTCGGCGGGAGCTGCGGCCGGGGCGGCCCGGACCCGGCCGGTGCCGTGCAGGTCGGCCCAGGCCAGCGCCCCTTCGCGCAGGCACCGCGACGCCGGCCCCCGGCACTCGATCACGGTGGACGGGACCCCGTCGCACGTGCCTCCGTCGAGCACCAGCTCGGGCTGCCCGCTGCCGGCGAAGACCCGCACCACCTGGTCGGCCGTGGTGGCCGGCGCGGCACCGTGGAGGTTGGCGCTGGTCACGGCCAGCGGGCCGAGCAGGTCGCAGAGGTCGACCACCACCGGGTGGTCGGGCCGGCGCACCCCCACCGTCCGGCCGGCGGCCGGGGGGCCGCCGAGGTCGACGGTGAAGTTGCGGCGCCGGGGCACGACGAGGGTGAGCGGCCCCGGCCAGAACCGGTCGGCCAGGTGCTGGGCGGCCGACTCGAGCCGGCCGGCCACCAGCGCCACCTGCTCGGGGCCCGACACCAGGACGGGCAGCGGGACCTCGGCCGGTCGCCCCTTCAGGGCGAACAGCCGGGCCACGGCATCGGGCTGGGACGGGTCGGCGGCCAGCCCGTAGACGGTGTCGGTGGGCACGGCCACGACGGCGCCGTCGGCCAGCGCCCGGGCCGCCTCGCGGACGGCGCCGGCCTCGGCAGCCACGAGCACCCGGGTCACCGCTCGGCCACCAGCATGCGCAGCCGGCCGACCAGGTCACGGGCCGTCCCGACCCGGCCGAATCCGGCCCGCCGGGCGACGTCGATGGCCCCGTAGGCCTGGGACGGCGCCACCTCGACCACCAGCCCGCCGCTCCGCCGGAGCCACGCCCCCGCACCGTTCACCACGGCCTCGATGTCGGCCATCCCGGCCACGCCGTTCCGGCCGCGGGCCGCGACCAGGGCCTCACGCGGCTCCCACTCGCGGACGGTCGGCTCGAGGTCGGCGTACTCGTCCTCGGACACGTACGGCGGGTTCGACACGACCAGGTCGACCCCCCGGGCCAGCCGGTCGGGCAGGCCGGCGAACCACGGACCCCCGACCAGCGAGACCCGCCCGGCGGCGGCCGGATCGGTGGCGGCCAGGTCGTAAAGGTTGGCCCGGGCCACCTCGAGGGCCTCCGGCGAGCTGTCGGTGGCCCACACCTCGAGCGGGCGGTCCGGGGCCGCGCCGGCCCCCTCGACGGCGAGCGACAGGGCGATGGCCCCCGAACCGGTACCCAGGTCGACGCAGACGAGCGGCCCGTCGTCGTCCCCGCCACCCGTCCGGCGGGTCGCAGCCACCCGGGCGAGCTCGCCGAGGGCCACCTCGACGACCTGCTCGGTCTCCGGTCGGGGGATCAGCACCCTCCGGTCGACCCGCAGCTCCACCGACCGGAACGGCCACGAGCCCAGCACGTACTGCAACGGCTCCCCCGCGGCCCGGCGGTCGGCCAGGCCCAGGGCCGCGTCGCGCACGGTCCCCGGGTCGAGCACGGTCCCCGGGCCTCCCACCGGGTGCGCCGCCACGTGGTCCACGATCCAGCCGGCCTCGCGCACCGATGCCACCCGGTCGGCCACGGCGGCCACCAGGTCGGCCCGTACCCCGGAGGGGATGGCGGTGCGGTCGGGCACGGTCGTCACCACGACCTCAGCCGTCGTCCAGCTGCCGGTAGCGCTTGTCGGCCATGAGCGCCTCGGTCAGCTCGTCGAGGTCGCCCATTAGGATGCGGTCGAGCTTGTGCAGGGTCAACTTGATGCGGTGGTCGGTGACCCGGTTCTCCTTGTAGTTGTAGGTCCGGATCTTCTCGGAGCGGCCACCCCCGCCCACCTGGCTGCGCCGCTGCTGGGACAGTTCCGCGGCCTGGCGCTCCTGTTCGGCCTGGAGCAGCCGCGACCGCAGCACGATCATGGCCTTGGCCCGGTTCTGGATCTGGCTCTTCTCGTCCTGCATGGCCACCACGATCCCGGTGGGCAGGTGGGTGATGCGGACGGCCGAGTCGGTGGTGTTCACCGACTGCCCGCCCGGTCCGGTCGAGCGGTAGACGTCGATCTTCAGGTCGTTGGGGTCGATGTCGACGTCGACCTCCTCGGCCTCGGGCAGCACGGCGACGGCGGCCGAGGAGGTGTGGATCCGCCCCTGGGACTCGGTGACCGGCACCCGCTGGACCCGGTGGGGACCACCCTCGTGCTCGAGCCGCAGCCAGGCGTCCTCGCCCTTGACCAGGAAGGTGATCTCGTTCAGGCCGTCGCGCTCGGACGGGCTGGACGACAGGACCTCGACCTTCCAGCCCTTGGCCACCGCGTAGCGGCTGTACATGTCGAACAGGTCCTTGGCGAAGAGGTTGGCCTCCTCGCCACCCTCGGCACCCCGGATCTCCAGGATCACGTTGCGACCGGCGTTGGGGTCCCGGGGCACGAGCAGCAGGCGGAGCTCCTCCTCCAACCGGGCCACGTCGTCCTCGGCCTGGACGACCTCGGCCTGGGCCAGTTCCCGTTCGGCGCCCGCCGAGTCGGTCACCAGTTCGCGGGCCGTCTCGAGGTCGGACCGGGCGGACTCGAGCCGGCGGAAGCAGCCGACGACCTCCTCGAGCTCGCGGTGGCGGCGCGACACCTCGCGCAGGCGCTTCGGGTCCGACGAGAGGTCGGGGTCGTTGAGCGCGGCCAGCACCGACTCGTACTCCTGCTCCAGGTCGACCAGGCGGGCCCTCAGGCGGTCGTTGAGCACGGGGAGAAGGGTAGCGTCACCCGCGCGTCACCCCGGTGAGGGGTGGGGGCGGTGAAGGGTCGGCGAGGTGGCCGGGCGCGGGCACCGGCCGGGCCGGCGTCGCGTGTTCAGCCCTCGGTGGGCGCGGCCGGCTTCTTCTTGCGGCCGGTGGCGGCGTAGCGGCGCTGGAAGCGCTCGACCCGGCCGCCCGAGTCGACCAGCTTCTGCTTGCCGGTGAAGAAGGGATGGCACTCGTTGCACAGCTCGAGGTGGATCTCGGGCTTGGTCGAGCGGGTCGTGAAGGTGTTCCCGCACGAGCAACGGACCTGCGCCTCGGCGTAGTCGGGGTGGATGTCGGTCTTCATGGCGATCTCCTGTGGTGGCGTGCCCGACGGGTACGCCGATTGCAGAGGACAGAGTGTACCGGAACCGGCGCCCGGTCCGTCCGGCGACCCGCAGGGGGGCGCCGGCGACCGGTGCCGGGAGAGGTCAGGTGGCGGGGCCCTTGGCGATCTCGGCCAGGAACTCGTCGTTGCTCTTGGTGGTGCGGACCTTGTCCATCAGGAGCTCGAGACCGGCGGCCGCGCTGCCTTCGTTGGCCAGGGCGTTCAGCACCCGGCGCAGCTTCCACACCTGCTGGAGCTGCGAGCGGTCGAAGAGCAGCTCCTCGTGGCGGGTCGAACTGGCGTTGACGTCGATCGACGGGTAGAGCCGCCGCTCGGCCAGGCGCCGGTCGAGGCGGAGCTCCATGTTGCCCGTGCCCTTGAACTCCTCGAAGATGACCTCGTCCATCTTGGACCCGGTCTCCACGAGGGCGGTGGCGAGGATGGTGAGCGAGCCCCCCTCCTCGATGTTGCGGGCGGCACCGAAGAACTTCTTGGGCGGGTAGAGCGCCCCCGAGTCGACGCCACCGGACATGATCCGGCCGGTCGCCGGGGCGGCCAGGTTGTAGGCCCGGGCCAGGCGGGTGATGCCGTCCAGGATGATCACGACGTCCCGGCCGGCCTCGACGAGCCGCTTGGCCCGCTCGATGGTCAGCTCGGCGACGGCCGTGTGCTCGTCCGCCGGGCGATCGAAGGTGGAGGCCACGACCTCGCCCTTGACCGAACGCCGCATGTCGGTGACCTCTTCGGGCCGCTCGTCGACCAGGAGGACCATCAGGTGGACGTCGGGGTTGTTGGCCTCGATGGAGTGGGCGATGTGCTTCATCACCGTGGTCTTGCCCGCCTTGGGGGGCGAGACGATGAGGCCACGCTGGCCCTTGCCGATCGGCGACAGCAGGTCGACGATGCGGGCGGTCATGTTCTCCTTCTCGCCCGGCATCTCGAGGTGCAGCCGCTCGTCGGGGAACAGCGGGGTCAGGTCCTCGAAGCGGGGCCGCAGGCGGGCGACCTCGGGGTCGAGCCCCGACACGGTGTCGATCTGGATCAGGGCCGGGAACTTCTCGGTGGACCCGGCGGGCCGGCAGAAGCCCTCGACGCTGTCGCCCTTGCGGAGGGCGAAGCGACGGGCCTGGCTGATCGAGACGTAGACGTCCTTGGTCGAGGGCAGGTAGCCCTCGCAACGCAGGAAGCCGTACCCCTCGTCGCGCAGGTCGAGCAGGCCCCGCACCGCGATGAGCTCGCCCTGGTACTGCTGGTCCTGGCTGCCGTTGCCCTGCAGATCGCCCTCGGGACTGCCCTGGCGGTCGCGGCCCCGGCGCCGGCGGTTGGACCGGCGGTTGCCCAGGTCGTCGTTGCCGCCGCCCTGGTTCTGGTTGTTCCGGTTGCCCTGATTGCCCTGGTTGCCGCGGTTGCCCTGGTTGTTGCCCTGGCCCCCGCCCTGGTTGTTCCGGCCCTGGTTCTGGTTGTTGCGGTTGTTCCGACCCTGGTTCTGGTTGTTCTGGTTGTTGCCCTGGCCGCCACCCTGGTTGTCCTTGCGCCCCTGGTTGCCGCCGCCCTGCTGCCCGCGGGACCCCTCGTCGGAGGTGGTCGACCCGTCGTCGGAGGCGGTCGGCCCGTCGTCGTTGGCCGGAGCGGCCGTGGCGCCGTTGGTGCGCAGGTCGTCGAAGTCGTAGTCGAGTTCGGCCGACACGTCGCCGGAGGCGGCGTCGTCGTCGGGGCTGAACGACAGCGTGGCCGGGGCCCGCCGGGCCGGGGTGGCCGGGGTGTCCACGGGGGTGTCGGCATGGTGGCCGTTCGTGGCCGCCGGGGTCTCGTCGGAGGTGGTGGCGCCCCGGCCGCGGGAGGCCCGCGGCGTGCGGGGGGCGGGGGCGTCCGGGGTGTCCGGGGTGTCCGGGGTGTCGTCGACGCCGACCCCGGTGGCCTTCAGGATGCCGTCGATGATGTCGGCCTTCTTGGTCCGGGTGGTGGTCTTCACAGACAGGGCCTGTGCGATCGCATGGAGCTCATCGCGCTCCTTGCTCTCCAACACCGAGCGCTCGAGCTGCTGTTCCGCAGTCATCGGCTTCCTCGTTTCAGCGTGTCCTCGTTGGCAGGTGGGAGGGAACCCACAGGCCAGGGAATAAGGGGGGTGGGGAGGTGGGTCGACCGGGACGGATCCCGGGGGCAACTCCCCCCGACGCCAGGCACGGGCTGGTCGAAGGTCTCGAACCAGGAGGTCCCGCCCGCAGGCCCGGACGGGCCCAGTGCGGAAGCGAAGGTGAACTCAGCATACAGGTTCCCGGGTGATCCCGGCAACATCCTCCACCACCTGGCCCCCGAGGCCCCGGGCAGCCCGGTCCGTCAGAGCGAGAGCTCCTGCAGGACGGCACCGAGGTCGGCGTCGACGACCGTCGGCACGCTGATCTGGCTGATGGCGATATCGGGGTCCTTCAGGCCGTGACCGGTCAGGATGCAGACCACCGTCGAGGACGGGCCGACGCCGTCGGGGAGGCCGTGGGTGAGGAGCCCGGCCACCGACGCGGCGGAGGCCGGCTCGCAGAACACCGACTCTTCCGCGGCCAGGAACCGGTAGGCCTCGAGGATCTGGTCGTCGGTGACCGCCGCGATGCCGCCACCCGACTCGGATGCCGCGGACGTCGCCCCGTACCAACTGGCGGGGTTGCCGATCCGGATGGCCGTGGCCACCGTGTCGGGGTGCTCGATCGGGTGGCCCGCCACGATCGGGGCGGCCCCGGCGGCCTGGAAGCCGAGCATGCGGGGCAGCCGGGACGACCGGCCGGCCTCCTTGAACTCCAGGTAGCCCTTCCAGTACGCGGTGATGTTCCCGGCGTTGCCCACCGGGATGCAGTGGACCTCGGGCGCGTCGCCCAGCTGGTCGACGATCTCGAAGGCGCCCGACTTCTGACCCTCGATGCGATACGGGTTGACCGAGTTGACGACCGTCACGGGGGCCTTGTCCCCGAGGTCGCGGACGATGTCGAGGGCCTGGTCGAAGTTGCCCCGCAGCTGCAGCACCTTCGCCCCGTGGATGAGGGCCTGGGCCAGCTTGCCCAGCGCGATGTGCCCCTCGGGGATCAGCACCGCACAGGTCAGCCCGGCCCGCGCGCTGAAGGCGGCTGCCGAGGCCGACGTGTTGCCGGTGGAGGCGCAGACGACGGCCTTCGCCCCTTCCTCGACGGCCTTGGAGATGGCCATGGTCATGCCGCGGTCCTTGAACGAGCCGGTCGGGTTGGCTCCTTCGATCTTGAGCAGCACCCGTGCGCCGACCCGGGCGGACAGCCGGGGTGCCTCGAGCAGCGGGGTCCCGCCCTCCAGCAGCGACACCACCGGGGTGTCCTCCGACACCGGCAGGAACTCGCGGTACTCCTCGATCACGCCCCGCCAGGCCAGTGCCCGCTGCCCCGCGCTCACGACGCCCCCACGATCCGCATGACGCCTCCGATCCGCTCCACCGCGTCGAGTCCCTCGAGGTCGGCCAGCGTGGCCCGCAGGTCGCCCTCGCGGGCCCGGTGGGTCACGAAGACGAGCCGCGCCGCCACGCTCTCGCCGCCGGTCGCATGACCGTCCTGGTCGCCGCCCTCCTGCTCGATGGAGCGGATCGACACACCGTGGGCGCCGAAGGAGGTGGTCACCGAGCCCAGCACGCCGGGGCGGTCGGCGACGTCGAGGCTCACGTAGAAGCCGGCCTCGAGGTCGGCCTCGGGCACGAGGTGGGCCGGCTGGCGGTCGGGTGCCGGGGCGGTGGTCCCGGCCACCAGGTTGCGCGACGCGTCGATCAGGTCCCCGACCACCGCACTGGCCGTGGGCAGTCCGCCGGCGCCCTGGCCGTAGAGCATGAGCTCGCCGGCCGCCTCACCCTCGATGAAGACGGCGTTGAAGGCGTCCCGGACTCCGGCCAACGGGTGCGATATCGGCACCAGGGCCGGGTGGACGCGCACCGACAGGCCGTCGGCGCCGCTCCGCTCCACGATGGCCAGCAGCTTGATGACATAGCCGGCCCGTCGGGCGAAGGCGACGTCGTCGGCCCCGATGGCGGTGATGCCCTCGCGCAGCACGTCGTCGCCGGACACGTCGTAGCCGAAGGCCACGCCGGCCAGGATGGCCGCCTTGGCCGCGGCGTCGTATCCCTCAACGTCGGCCGTCGGGTCCCGCTCGGCCAGGCCGAGTCCCTGGGCTTCGGCCAGCACCGACGCGTAGTCGGCACCCTGTTCGCCCATCCGGGTGAGGATGAAGTTGGTCGTGCCGTTCACGATCCCCATGACCCGGTGGATGTGCTCACCGGTCAGCGATTCCCGCAGGGCCCGGACCAGAGGGATGGCACCGGCCACGGCGGCCTCGTAGAGCAGGTCGACGCCGCGCTCGCGGGCGAGCGTGCGCAACGACACGCCGTCCGGCGAGGCGAGCAGTGCCTTGTTTGCCGTGACCACCGGCTTGCCGGCGTCGAGGGCGGCCCGCACGAGCGCTCCGGTCGGCTCCAGGCCGCCGATCAGCTCCACCACCACGTCGACCGACGGGTCGGCGACCAGGCCGGCGGCGTCCGTCGTCAACAGGTCACGGGGGACGTGGGCGGGCCGGGGGGCGTCGATGTCGTTGACGGCGATCCCGGCGATGACCAGGCGGGCCCCGGACTGCACGGCCAGGGCATCGGACCGGTCCTGGACGATGCCCACCAGCGCGGCACCCACGTTGCCACATCCGAGGACGGCGACACGCAGGATCCGCTCTGCCGGGGGTGCCGAGGTCACCCGGTCACGCTACCGCTTCGCAGGGGGGCCAACGATCCGACTCACGGGTGGACCACGGGTCCCGATCGAGATGGCCACGGGTCCGATCCGAGGGGCCCACCGGTCCCGAACGAGATGGCCACCGGTCCGGGTCGGCGACCTCACCGGTGACGCTCAGACGTCCAGGCGGACGAGGTCGTCGAGCGTCTCCCGCCGGACCACCATCCGGGCGGTGCCCCCGGCCACGAAGAGCACGGCGGGCCGGGGCACCTTGTTGTAGTTGGAGGCCATCGAGTGACCGTACGCGCCGGTCACCGGGGTGCACAGCACGTCGTCGACGACGAGGTCGTCGGGCACGAAGCCCTCGGCCACCACCACGTCCCCCGTCTCGCAGTGCTTCCCCACCAGGCGGATGGGGACGGGGCGCGGGGCGTCGGCCTCGCGGGGCAGGAACGCCTCGTAGCCACTGCCGTAGAGCACCGGCCGCGGGTTGTCGCTCATCCCCCCGTCGACCGACACGTAGGTCCGGTGGCCGGGCACGTCCTTGATCGTCCCCACCCGGTAGAGGGTGACGCCGGCGGCGGCCACGATCGACCGGCCCGGCTCGGCGGTGACCCGGACCGAGTCGGGAATGCCGGCCCGGCGGCACGCGAGACGCACCGAGGTCGCCCACTGGGCCATGGGTGGCGCCTCCTCGCCGTTCACGTAGGCCACCCCGAGGCCGCCACCGACCACGAGCTCGGGCAGGCCGAGCGGGGCGGAGAACTCGGCCAGGATCTCGATGGCCTGGGTGAAGGGCTCGAGGGCGAAGACCTGGCTGCCCAAATGGGCGTGGATGCCCACGAACTCGACGACGCCGGCGGCGTCGAGGGCGGCGAGCCGCTCGACGGCCCGGGCCGCGGCGCCCGACGCCAGGCCGAATCCGAACTTCGAGTCCTCCTGGCCGGTGCGGACGAACTCGTGGGTGTGGACCTCGACACCCGGCGTGATGCGGGCCAGCACCCTCGGTCGCCACCGCTCCCGCGGCTCGGCGTCGTCGGCCCCGCCCCGCAGCTGCGGGGGATCGGCCGCCAGGCGCTCGATCCGGTCGATCTCGTCGAAGGAGTCGACGATGATCCGCCCCACGCCGACCGACAGGGCGGCGGCCAGCTCCTCGGTGGACTTGTTGTTGCCGTGCAGCACGAGGCGGTCGGCCGGGACGCCGGCGGTCAGGGCCACGTGGAGTTCGCCGCCCGTCGAGACGTCGAGGCACATCCCCTCCTCGTGGGCGAGTCGGGCCATGGCCACGCACAGGAAGGCCTTGGTGGCGTAGGCCACACCGTCGCCCCACGCCGCCACGGCCTCGCCGCAGGCCTCGCGCAGGTGCTCCTCGTCGTAGACGAACAGCGGGGTGCCGTGCTCGGCGACGAGGTCGAGGACGTCGCAGCCCCCGATCGACAGCCGTCCGTCCGCGCCGACGGCGGCCGTCCGCGGCAGCAGGGACCGGTCGACCGGGCCGGTCGGGACGGGCACGGTCACATGGCCTCGGGCGCGTGCACCCCGAGGAGGCCGAGGCCGATGGACAGTCCGATGCGCGTCGCCTCGACCAGCCACAAGCGCGCCTGGGCCAGGTCCGGGTCCACGTCGTCGGCCAGGATCGGGCAGTCGTGGTAGAAGCCGTGGAAGCACGAGGCCAGGCGCCTGACCCAGGTGGTCACCTTCGTCGGGGCCCGGTCGACGGCCGCGTCGGCCACAACCTCGGGCAGCTCCTCCAGGCAGCGCAGGACCTCGAGCTCGCGGGGGTGGGTGAGGAGGGACAGGTCCACCCGGGACAGCGGGGCCCGGGTCACGTTCCGCTCGGCGGCCTTGCGGCCCACGCCCCCGATGCGGGCACTGGCCATCTGGACGTAGAAGACGGGGTTCTCGGCCGACTGCTCCCGCACGGCGGCCAGGTCGAACGTGGCGGCCTGGTCGAGGGAGCTCATCAGGCTGAGGATCCGGGTGGCGTCGGGACCGATGTCGGCGATCACCGTGTCGAGGTCGATGGCCGTGCCCGCCCGCTTGCCCATCTTGACGGACTCGTCCCCGTCGACGAGCGAGACCATCTGGCCCAGCTTCACCTCGAGGCGGGACGGGTCGACCCCCAGGGCCTGCATGCCCGCCACCAGGCTGGCCACCTGGCCGTGGTGGTCGGCCCCGAAGACGTCGATGACCCGGTCGAAGCCCCGGATGAGGAACTTGTCGCGGTGGTAGGCGAGGTCGCCGGCCAGGTAGGTGGCGTCGCCACTGGCCTTGCGCAGCACCCGGTCGCGCACGTCGCCGAGCTCGGAGGCCTTGAACCAGGTCGCACCGTCCTGTTCGTAGACCAGGCCCTTCTCGGCCAGCAGGGCGATCGTCTCGTCGACGGCGCCGCTCTCCTCGATCGAGGCCTGCGAGTACCACTCGTCGAAGACGATGCCCACCGATTCGAGGGTCGCCCGGATCCGCTCCAGGATCCGTTCGGCCGCCCACCGGCCGGCGACCGTCACGTCGTCGGGTCCGTCGTACTCGGCGGCCAGGTCGGTCACGTACTGGCCCCGGTAGCCGCCCTCGGGCACCTCCTCGCCGGCCTTGCGGGCCAGCAGGCTCATCCCGAGCGTGCGGATCTGTCCCCCGGTGTCGTTGACGTAGTACTCGCGGCTCACGTCGTAGCCGCTGCGGGCCAGCACCCGGGCCAGCGCGTCGCCGTAGCTGCCCCACCAGCCGTTGCCCACGTGGATGGGGCCGGTGGGGTTGGCCGAGATGAACTCGACCTGGACCCGCTCGCCGTGGCCGATGTCGGGGCGGGCGTAGGAGGCCTCGCCCTGGTCGAGCACGACGGCCAGCGCCTGGTGGAGCCAGGCGTCGTCGAGCCGGAAGTTGACGAAGCCGGGGCCGGCCAGCTCGACGGAGACGACGTGGTCGGGCAGCCGCCGCTCCAGGACCCCGACGATGGAGGTGGCCAGGGCCCGGGGGTTGGTGCCGACGGCCTTGGCCGTGACCAGGGCGACATTGGTCGACCAGTCGCCGTGCTCCCGCCGGGCCGGGCGCTCGAGGTGGACTGCCACCGGGTCGATGGCCAGGTCGAGGCCGCCTTCGGCGGCGACGGTGGCCAGGGCGGCCGCCACCGCGGCGGCCAGCCGGTCGCGCACGGGCCGGTAGGGAGTGTCGTCAGGAGTGTCGTCGGGAGTGTCGTCGGGCACGGACATCGTGGACCGAGGATACGTGGTCACGGCAGGGGCCACGGGAGGTGACGGACTCCCGTGGTCGCCGGTGGCACTAGAGTTGCCTCCTCGGTGGAACGGGTGGCCGGACGCACCGGCCGGCACCGCACCCCGTCTGCCCCTGTAGCTCAGCGGATAGAGCGTCGGCCTCCGGAGCCGAAAGCGCAGGTTCGATTCCTGCCAGGGGCACCGACCGGGACCTCGCATGACATCCCGGCGGCGCGGTCCGGACCGGCGACCCCGGCGGCAGGGGCCGGCCTCGTCCCGGGCCAGGACGCGCCCGGTCGATCAGCCGCTCCGCAGCGGACGCCCACTATGGTCTGCAGCCATGTTGGTCGGCGGAGCGGATACGCCGGCCATCGTCGAGGTGGGCTCCGACGACGCTGCGGTGGACCTGGTCCCCCGGCCCCTGTGGCGCTATCTCCGGGTCGCCGGCGTCGTGGTGATCGGCGTGCAGTTCGTCGCCGCCGTCGCCCTTTCCAGCTTCCTCTACCACCGGTTCCACCTGATCGAGGATTTCGGGATCTTCGATCAGGCGTGGACCCTCATCGGTCAGGGCCATCTCGACCCGTTCAACTCGCTCTATGGCTTCCCCTTCTACCGGAGCCATTTCGAACTGATCATGTGGCCGCTGGCGCTCACCCACCTCGTGTTCCCCCAGCCGGTCCTGCTCCTGTGGATCCAGGACCTGACGGCGACCGCGGCAGTGCTCGTCGCGTACCTGTGGATCCTCGAACACCTGGAGAACCGCCACGTCCCCTCCCGGGTCGCCCTCCCGATCGGTGGCGCGGCACTGGTGGCGATCCTCGTCAACCCTCTGCTGTGGGGCACCGTCACGTTCGACTTCCACTTCGAATCGACCGCCGCACTGTTCGCCGTGCTCGCCGCCCGCGGGTTCTACCGGGAGCGATTCGCCTCGGCGTGGGTCTGGATCGCCCTGACGCTCCTCTGCGGCGACCTCCCCGCGCTGTACGTCGTGGGGATCGGCGTGTCGGCGCTCCTGGCCGGTCGGGCCACGCGGCGCCACGGACTCCTCCTGGTCGTGGTCGGAGGAGCCTGGCTCGGGCTCATCGCCGCCATCGGGGCAAATCTCGGTTCCTCGTTGAACGCCTACGCCTACCTCGCCGGGCGGGCGACGCTCCCGGCCGGTGGCGGCATGGTGCTGGTGGCCATCGGGGCGCTGACCCACCCGGGACGGTGGATCCACGAACTCCGCATCCGCCTCCACGACCTCTGGGACCTCGTGGAACCGGCCGGTGTGATCGGTCTCGCGTCGGCATGGGGATTCGGCGTTCCGATCGTGGTGCTGGTCAGCACCGGACTCAATCCGAGTCCGGTGTTCATCGGGTCCCCCTTCCAGAACTTCGCGCTCTTCCCCTTCCTGCTCTTCGGCACCGTGACCGTCCTCGTCTGGCTGGCCGCTCGGCTGCACGGCCACTGGGTCCTACCTGCTGTCGTGGGCACGGTGCTCTTCGCCGCGGCTCTGGTCACCGGACTGCACACGTCGTCCACGATCGTGCGCACCGCCATCGACACCGGACCCACCGCCGGGCAGGCCGCCGAACTCCGGTCGGTGCTGCAACGGACGCCGGGCGATGCCGAGGTCGCGTCGTCGCTGCGGGTCATCGGGCGGTTCAGCTCCCGGGAGTTCGTCCACATCCTCGCCCCGTCGCCGACGGAGATCGTTCCCGTCCGGACGCGAACCGTGGTCGTCGTACTCGCCGTCACCTCGGGCCTCGAGTCGTTGACGCCCGCCGAGGTCACGGCGGGCACCACCGTCCTCCGTGACCGGTTCCATGCCAAAGCCATGGCCAGCTCGAACGGGATCTACGCCTTCCTGGTGACCGTGCCGAAGGGCGTCGGCCAGATCGATCTCACCGGTCCGGCACGGTAGCTGCGTCCCGGTGCCCCGTGAGCTCGAGCACCCCGATGGCCACCGCGGCCACGGCCAGAACCAGCGTGCCGAAGGCGGCCACCGCCCGGTTCCCGGGGTGCACGGCGACGAAGAATGCCGCGGCCGCACACCAGGCCAGCGACCAGTGGGGTGATCGACGGGCCACCAGATCGAGCAGGAGCACCAGCACGCTGGCCGCCAGCAGGTAGTAGGGGAAGATCACCGACTCGAACACCAGCCGGCTCCCGGCGCACACCAGGGCCAGGGCCACGAGCGTGGTCGGTCGGTCGACCCGTAGGCCCGGACGCCGCGCCGCCCAGAGGCACACGGCCACGGCGAACAGCACGGGCACGTCCCGGGCCACGGCCGAGGCCACGGTGCCGTGCACTCCGGCCAGGGTGAGCACCGTCTGCCCGGCCGCCGCCCCGCCGGCGCTGAAGCCGCTCAGGTTCTCGAGCGTGGCCCGCGGGTCGACGGCCAGGAACGGCAGCAGCCCGGCGGCGAACACGGCACCGGCCGCACCGGCCATGGTGAGCCGCGACCGACGGTCGGGCGCGGCCACGAGGGCCGGCAGAAGGAGGAGCAGTGCGAACTGCTTGGACAGGATGGCGGCCCCGAACAAGACGCCGGCCACGCCCCACCGCCGTCTGAGGGTCTGGGCCAGGGCGCCGAGGGACAGGCCGAGGCTCACGATGTCCTGGGGGTGGTAGAGCTGCACGATCGCGCTGCTGGCGGCCGGCAGGAAGGCGAGGAACGCCAGCAGCCCGGCCTCCCGTCCGACCGTGTCGGCCCGGGCGGCCCGCAGCACGGCCAGCGCCCCGAGGGCCAGCACCAGCCACGAGGCCACCCCCAGCAGGCCCTGGGCCCGGTACCAGGGAGGGAGGGCCGCCACCGCCGCGGTGTCCCCGCACTCGACCACCCCGGTGGGCACCCGGTGCACGCCACCGGCCGCCGTCGGGTTGACCCTGGCCGGCGGGGTGCACCACGTCGGCGAGCCGATCGTGCCGGGGAAGGCGGCGACGAAGGGGGCCACCAGCAACGGGAAGCCCGGCGGGTTGGGTAGGGACTCGATCGAGGCGGCCACCCGGAGGTCGCCGTCGGCCAGGGCCGAGGTGACCGCGGTCAGGGGTGCGGTGTCGCCCCCCGGGGGCGGACCCGAACGGGCGACGATGATCCCCACATAGCAGGCGGCCGCGGCCACCAGCATGATCAGGGAGAGCACACGCCGGGAGGACGCCCGACGCGCCGGCGCCGCCACGCGGGAACGGGCGGGGTCGTCCTCGTCGGTCCGCCCCGGGGGCACCCCCATCGCTCTCCTCCACGCCTCGGGTTCGACGGGTCACCCTACCGGCGCGGGAGACACCGGGACGGGGCCCTGTGCAAAGCTTCGACGTGAGGAGGCGCCGTGCACACCACCGCTGATCGACCCGGCGCCGCCACGCGCCACCCGTGACGCTGACCGAGGAGCCCGGGCTCGCCGGGCCCGTCGTGAACGAGGGGCGGGCCGCGGTGGACAGCTCCCCTCCCCTGGTCGCCGGCTCGGCGGCGGTCGTCGTCGGTATCCTGGCCGGCGCCCTCTACCTGCAGGGCACCTTCTATCCGGTCGACGCCTTCGGGATCACCGCACTGGCCCTCGGCCTGGTGGCGGCGGGCGTGGCCTGGAACCGGGACCGCCACGGCGCGTCGGTCGTACTGACGGTGGGCGGCCTGGCCACGTGGTGGTTCGTCCGCTCCCTCGAGGTGCACTCGCCGGCCGCCTTCCTGCCCTTCGGCGCGTCCCTCCTCGCCTTCCTCGCCGGCTTCCTGGTACTGCGGGCCCTGGCCGACCGCGACCGGGCGCGTTCGGCTCCGGCCCTGGTCGCCGTGGGGGCGGTCCTGGCCGCCTCCGGCGTGGTCGGTGTGC
Organism: uncultured Acidimicrobiaceae bacterium; assembly: GCA_963830165.1. GTDB lineage: Bacteria > Actinomycetota > Acidimicrobiia > Acidimicrobiales > RAAP-2 > Bog-756. The sequence goes on along the minus strand of CAWHKZ010000011.1, from coordinate 112,897 downwards.
TCGGGAGGTGGACGGTGCTCGCCCGGCCGGTTGCCGGGTCGTGGCACGCCGCCTCCACGCTTACCGATCCGGCGGCCACCGCGGTGGTCTGCGCGGTGGTCGTGCTGCTGGCCCTGGCCAACGACCTGCACTCCCCCGTCGCCCGCGTCGCCCTGGCCGCGGGGGTCGCCGGCCTGCTCGCCGCCCAGGGCCACTGGGAACTGCTTGCCCTCGGCGCCGGGGCCCTGGCCGTTCCGCGGGACCGCTGGGCGACCGCCCTGTGGCCGCTGGCCTGTGGTGCGGCCTCCGGTCTCGCCGTCGTCGCCACGTCGACCGGTCACAGCGCCGGCCCGGTCGGCTGGGTGGTCGGGATCGGGGCCCCCGTGATCGCCGCCGTGCGGGTGCCGGTACCCGCCGCCCGTTGGGCACGGGGTGCCGGCGTGGTCGCCGTCGTGGTCCTTGCCACGGCAGTCACCCTGGCCGTCCTGCACCTGCCCACCGACGCCCGCCGAGCACCGACGGGGACGAGTCAGACCGTCGCCTGGTCCAGCGCGGTCGACACGTGGCGGTCCGCCGCACTCACGGGCGTCGGCCCGCCCCGGGTGCACACCACGGGCGGGCCGGTCGCCGACTACCCGGGCCTCGAACCCGACACCTACCTGTCGGCGACGGCTGACGGTGGTGCGGTCGCCGCGGTGCTGCTCCTCGTGGCCGGTGCGGCCGTGGCCGCGTCGATCCGACGGCGCGACCTGCTGACGTCGTGTGCGGCGGGCGCGTCGGTGGCCTTCGCCGTGGCCGGCTGCGTCGACGCGTCCTGGCAGCTTCCGGCCATCGGGCTCCTGGGCGGCTGCACCGCGGGGCTCGCCGCGGTGCCGGTCCTGCACCCGCCGCCGGAGGTGACCGGCGTCGACGGGACGGGCGGCGACAGCCCGGATCGCCGGCAGGTCCGCCACGGGCTCCGATCCCAGGCCCTGGCCGCCGTGGCCTGGACCGTGGTGGTCGTGGCCGTCGTGGCCACGCAGGGACTGATCGGGGACGCCCGCACGGCCGGGGGAACCGCCCGCACCGTCGTGGTCGAACCGCCGCACACCACCGATCCGGCGGCCCCGGCGCGCCAGATCCTCACCGGGCCGGACCCGACCGATCCGTTCATGCTGCGCTACGACGGGCGCTACTACCTCTACACCAGCGAGGGCACGACCTTCCTCAACGTGCCCCTGCGCACCGGGCCCCGGCCCGGGGTCTGGAGCGCCCCCCACGACGTGCTGCCCACCCTGCCGGCCTGGGCCGCCGGAGGCCTCACCTGGGCCCCGGACGTGCAGCAGGTCCGCGGGGGCTGGGCGCTGTACTTCACCGCGCTGGTCAAGGGGCTCGACCCGCCCACCCACTGCGTCGGCTCGGCCTTCGCCCGGTCACCGTCGGGTCCGTTCGTCGCCAGCCCCACCCCGTTCATCTGCCAGCTCGACCACCGGGGCACCATCGACGCCCGCGTCATCACCACCCCCGACGGCCTGGTGATGCTGTCCAAGTCCGAGGACAACGCCAACCCGTCGGTGCCGGGACCGGACCAGGACGGCCCCACGGGGATCTACGCCCAGCGCCTCAGCGCCGACGGCCGGACCCTGCTCGGTAGACCCACCAAGATCCTCGGCCCGTCGGAGCTTTGGGAAGGCACCATCGTCGAGGCGCCGGACATGATCGAGGAGTGGGGCACGTGGTGGCTGTTCTTCTCGGGCAACTGGTACTCGTCCCCGTCGTACGGCATCGGGGTCGCCGCCTGCCAGAGCCCGTTCGGCCCGTGCAGCGATCCGGACCCGGCCCCGTTGATCGGTTCGAACCTCCAGGGGCCGGGGCCGGGCGAGGCCTCGTTGTTCGCCGACGGCGGCTCGGTCTGGATCCTCTACAACCCGTTCCACGCCAACGACCCGGGGCCGGTCATACCCCGGCCCGTCGTGATGGCGCGGCTCGGGTTCACCGCCCAGGGCCCCTACGTCGCCGCCAACTGACCGTGGGCGGACGACGGACCTGGCGGCGGTCCGGACCGGACCGCGCAGCAGCTGTTGCCACCGTCCGAGCATCGTGTGGCAACCTCGGGTAGCTTTCCGGTGGAGCAGGAGCCGGAGAGCCGGCCTGGACGGGGGGTAGGGCAATGGCCCGATGGCGGAAGCAGGTCCGACTGGCGCTGATCGCCGTGGCAGGTTTCGTGCTGCTGGTCACCGTCCTCCCCCAGGTCGCCTCCGGCATCGGCCTCGGTGCCCTGGCCAACCGCCTCGACTCCGCCACCACGTGTGGCAGTTCCGGGAGTTCGGGAAGTTCCGGTGGCTCGTCACCGTCCTCGGGATCGTCCGGGTCCTCGAGCTCGTGCTGCTCGGGTAGCTCCGGCTCCGGCGGCTCGTCGGGCTCCGGTGGGAGCGCCTCGGGCAGCAGCGGCTGCAACGCGGGTCCGGGAACCGTGTCCGGAACCGTCGGGGTGACCGGCGCGCCCGCCGGGTTCTCCCCGGAGGTCATCGGCGCCGGTGCCTGCCCCGAACCCGATCCGGGCGAAACGCTCTGCGCGTCCCCGAGTGTCGCCCTCGCCGACGCCGGCAGCTACTCGCTCTCCCTCGCTCCCGGCAGCTGGGTCCTCTGGGGCTTCTACGAGGACTCCATCTCGAGCGGGGCGTTCCTCGGAGCACCCCAGGCGATCACCGTGTCGGCGGGCGGAACCGTGGTGGCCGACGTGACCGTGCCGTACGCCAAGCCGGCCACGGTGGATGCCACGGTGTCGGTCAGCGGACTGCCGGCCGGCGTACTGGTCGACAGCGCCTCCGTGGTGATCTGCCCGGTGGGCGTCGCCTACGACGGCATCAGCCAGCCCCTGCCGTGCGCGAGCAGCCAAGGGGGTCCGTCGGTGCCGACGAGCGGACCCGTCTCGGTCACCCTGACCGAGCTGCCGCCCGGCCAGTGGACGGCGTACCCGAGCTACTGCACGGAGTTCGGCTGCTCCACGCCGACGGCCTCGCCGAAGACGGTCGTGACCGTGGCCGGCAGGACGACCACTGCGAAGCTCACCACCCCCTACCAGGTGCCACCGACCGGGCTGGTCAACGCCTCCGTGGTCGTGACCGGTGCACCCGCCGGGTTCAGCGATCCGACCGGCGTCGACGCCTGCCAGATCTCCTTCGACGGTACGTCCTGTGAGGGGATCGGCGGCGGCACCGGTCCGGATCCACTCTTCCTCACCGACGGGACCTGGCTGATCGCCGGCTACTACACGGTGTCCCCCTTCGAGAACGCCATCACCGGACCGGAGGAGATCGTCAACGTCCAGGGTGGCCAGACCACGTCGCTCACCTTCGCCGTGCCCTACCAGGTGCTCGGCGGGGTGACCGGTTCGATCAAGATCAGCGGGCGACCGGGCGGCGTCCGACCGACGGGCTACACGGTCTCGGCCTGCCCGGCCGGGAACGTCACCGACCCGCTCGACTTCCTGTCCTGCGTCTACGAGTCCTCCGGTTCGGCCGGCTACTACTACGGGGCCGAGGACATCCACGCCTTCGGCCGCTCGGCGCATCGGGGGAAGCTGCACGAGGCGGCGGGCACCAAGCTCAACTCCGTCGACCTTCCGACCCTCACACCGGGTCAGTGGGACGTGACGGTCGGCTACTCCACGCTCTACGGCTCCTTCTATCCGGAACAGAACTTCGCGGTGAACGTCACCGCCGGTGCCATCACCAAGGCGAAGTTCACCGTCCCCTACGAGGCACCGGCCGAGGGCGTGGTGACGGGTTCGGTCAAGGTCGCCGACGCTCCGAACGGTGAGATCGATGCCGGGGTCACGGCATGCAGCACCGAGCCCACCGCCGGCACGTGCACCGACGAGGTGGACGGTCAGCTCAACTCGGACGGTACGTACCAGCTACCGCTCTTCCCGGGCACCTGGTGGGTGGAGGGTGTCGACTACGTCTACACCGGCGAGACCACCACCGAGATCACCTCGACGCCCCGCCAGGAGACCGTCGTGGCCGGCCAGCGGATCAAGGCCAACTTCACCGTGGTCGCCTCTTAGCCCGGTCACGACTTCGGTGAGGCCGGTCGGTCGGTGAGGCCGGTCGGTCGGTGAGGTCGGTCGGGGGAGAGTTCAGCGGGGCCGGTCGGTGAGCTTGGTCCCGTCCCACCACTGGACGGGACCTCCGGGGTTGTCCGGATTGCCGTACCAGCCGGGCGGGAGCAGCATCCGACCGGGCGCCGAGCCGTTCTCCTCGCCGGGAGGGATGGGGCCCACCCGCGTCGGCCGTCGGCGGTCGAGCGCGACGGCGGTCCACGTCGGGGTAGCCGGGCCCGGGCGCCTCGGACGTCCCGGGCGCTTCCGACAGCTCACCGGAGTCGGCCGGCATCTCCTCCGATGGCGGGCTGACGGAACCTGGCGCGCGACCGGCCAGGGTGGTCGCGACCGTCGCGGTGGTCGCGACTGCGTCGGCGGCGTTCTGGCGACGCTGGCGGACGCTCAGCACGAACGCCCCGGTCAGGAGGACGGCACCGAGCACCATCAGCCCGATCCCGACGCGGGCCACCACCGAGAAGGCGGCGCAACTGCGGGCCGTGACGGTGGCGTGGGTGAGGACCACGAGATTGGTGGCGCAGCTCACCGACGAGGGGCTGCACAGGGCGAAGAGGAGCGTCCCCACCCCGAGGGCGATTCCGCCCCAGACGGCGCACAGTGTCCGCCCATGCCCCCGTTCCATACCTGGCGAACCTAGTGGAACGCCTCATTTACCCGACGTGCGCGGAGCCGAACGCTACGGAGAGTGGGCGACTTGTCCCGAACGGCTCCCTCCGGGCCGCCACGCGGTCACACCTGGTGGCCGCGCGCGAGCAGCCGGCGTCAGCCGTCGAGTCCGGTCTGACGGACGGTGACGTTGAGGCGCCCGATCAGATCGCCGACGGCCGGGTCGCCGGTACCCGGCACCAGACGGGGCACCCCGTGGTAGGCGCGTCGGGCCGGGCCACCGAAGACGACCACGTCACCCGACTCGAGCGGGAGGTCGACCCAGGGACGCCCGCGCCCGGCGGTGTTCCCGAACCGGAAGAGCCCGGTGGCACCGACGCTGAACGAGACGACCGGCGCGGCCACCACCTCGTCGCGGTCGGCGTGCATCCCCATCTTCGCCCGGGGCGCGTACCAGTTGACGAGGGCCACGTCGGGGTCGTACCTGACGGAGTCGTCGACCACCGACGGGTCGAGGGCGGCGGTATCGGACACGGCCCGGCGGGCCAGGTCACCGAGCCGGCCCGGGAACGGGAGCGCCCGCCCGCCGTCACCGTCGTCCCGGGTGCGGGAGTACCGGTACGGATACCAGTGCCAGCCGAGGCCGACCATCGCGACCGACATCGCCGCGCCGTTGCGCATCCTCGGCGACAGGGGCCCGCCCGACGCCTCGCTCCAGGCCCGGCAGCGTGCCACCAGCTCGTCCCGCTGGTCGGGGGCGAGCCAGCCGGGCAGGTGCACGACACCCGGCACGGGCACGGCGGGCGGGCGGGGCAGCAGGCGGTCCACCGCTCAGGCTCGGGTAGTGGGCTCCTGCCTGGCCAACCAGCGCAACCGGGCGGCACGGGCGTCCCAGGAGTAGACGACCACCGTCCTGGCCAGCCGGTCGTGGAGGGCGTGGCGGTCCTTGTTCAGCAGGATGCCGAGGAACCCGAGGCCGAAGAGCAGGAAGCTGAGGGGCAGGGTGAGCGTGCGGATCACCGCCTGGCGCGGCGTGATGGGGTCGCCGTCGGTCGCCACCACGCGGATCCCGAGCAAGGCCATGCCGATGGTCTTGCCTCCGAGGGACCACTGGTAGGCGAAGTAGACGAACTCCCAGACGACCAGGCCGACGAAGGCCAGGATCTGGCGGCTGTCCAGCTTGAGCTGGTGACCGGTGACCAGGTTGACGGCGAAGGAGATCCCGGCGATCGCCACGGTGAAGATCCCCCACGACGCAGCGACATCGGCGGCGAAGGCCACCAGGCGCGTCACCGCCCCGGCCCAGTGGCCCTGCCGTCCCACGTCGGGTGGCGCCGCGGTGACCGGCACGGGCACGGCCGGGACGGTCATCGATCGGCCCCGACCGGCAACGACGGCACGGGCACCGGGGGGTTGACCAGCTTGGGCGGCCCGACGGGCCAGTCGTCCGGCTTCTTGCGCAGGATCCGGTTGACCCAACGGGCCACGAAGTCGTCGAGGCCGACGCCCTGGGCCCGCACCACGTCGAGGGCCTCGGACGCCACGCCACTGGTGGAGCGGGCGATGATCGTGCCGAGCTCGGTCTGCTCGACCAGCGAGTCGATGTCCACGCGCTGGACGACCTGCTCGATGTCGACGCGCTCGATGATGTGCTGCACGTCGACCCGGTCGATGATCGCCTCGACGTCGACGCGGGCGACGATGGCGTCCACGTCCACCCGGCCCACGATCTTGTCCACGTCCACGCGGTCGATGATCTTCTCGACGTCGACCCGGTCGATGAGCCCGTCCACGTCGACCTTCGACACGATGGCGTCGATGTCCACCTTGGCCAGGAGCGCATCCATGTCGACCTGCCCGACCAGTGCATTGATGTCGATAGCGTCGAGCACGAGGTTGACGACGCGCTCGGCGATGCCCTCCACCAGCTGCTCCATCCGGTTCGAGCCGGGCATCGGGCTCACGGCGCGGCCGGCCGGTTCGGATCCATCAGCCCAGCTTCCCATCGCGCCACCCCGGAGTCGGGGACTCCCGTCGTTCCGGCGATGTCCGTGCCGGTCCGACCCGCCACGCCCGACCCGCCACGCCCGGTCCGACCCGCATGACCTCAGCCCACTGCGTTGGCCTTCAGCGCTTCGAGGGCGCGGTCGGCATGGACGTTCATCCGCACTTCGCTCGAGATGACCTCGAGGACGGTGAGGTCGGGCGCGATCACGAAGGTGGCCCGCTTGGTGGGCGAGAGCTTGGTGAACCGGCGCCGCACGCCGAACTGGGTGGCCACCGCGCCGTCGGGGTCGGACAGCAGCGGGTAGTCGAACTCGTGCTTGTCGGAGAACCGCTTCTGCTTCTCGACGACATCGGCACTGATCCCCACCCGCTGGGCACCCACCGCCTCGAACTCGCCCTTCATGTCCCGGAAGTGGCAGCTCTCGATGGTGCAGCCCGGCGTCATGGCCGCCGGGTAGAAGAACAGGACCACGGGCCCCGACGCTGCGAGCTCGCTGAGGCGTCGGGGGACCCCGTCCTCGTCGGGGAGCTCGAAGTCGGGTGCCTTGTCGCCTTTGTCCATGGGGCCGAGGCTAGCGGCGAGCGGTTCGCTGCGCCCTGGGGCGTCGCCGCCTCGCGGTCCGCCCCGTAAGCTCCCGGGGAAGCGCCGCGACGACGATGTTTGACAGCCCGTTGGTTGCGATATATCGTGACTGCACGCGAGCGGTCCCGATAGCCCGTATTCTTGCGTGCTCGATCGGGCCCCCGCAGCCCTATCCCCCAGACACGAGACGGGACGTGACCATGACCATCGCCATCGAGGTCGACGACGTGCGGAAGACGTTCACCGGCAAGCGTGAGGTGCGCGCCCTCGACGGAGTCAGCTTCGCCGTCGAGCAGGGGACCGTCTTCGGGCTCCTCGGTCCCAACGGGTCGGGCAAGACCACCGCGGTGCGGATCCTCACCACCATCCTCCGCCCCGACGGCGGCACGGCCCGGGTGCTCGGCAACGACGTGGTGAGGCAGGCGCCCCTGGTACGGACCCTGATCGGTCTGGCCGGCCAGTACGCGGCGGTCGACGAGAACCTCACCGGCCGGGAGAACCTCCAGATGGTGGGCAAGCTCAACCACCTGCCGGGCTCGGTGGTGGCCACCCGGGCGATCGAACTGCTCGACCAGTTCAACCTGACCGACGCCGGCGACCGACCGCTCAAGACCTTCTCGGGTGGCATGCGGCGGCGGCTCGACCTGGCCGCCGCGCTCGGTGGCCCGGCCGACCGTCCTGTTCCTGGACGAACCGACGACCGGCCTCGACCCCCAGAGCCGCAACGACCTGTGGGAGGTGATCGAGCGACTGGTGGAGACCGGGACCACCGTGCTCCTCACCACCCAGTACCTCGAGGAGGCCGACCGCCTGGCCCGCACGCTGGCCGTCATCGACCACGGCCGGGTCATCGCCGTCGGGACGCCGCAGTCGATGAAGGCCGATCTCGGCGCCACCGTCCTCGAGGTGGGCCTGCCCACCGTCGACGAGGCCCGGCGCACCGGGGCACTGCTCGACGAACTCGGCCCGCACACCGCGGCGGTGAACGGGACCATGGTCGAGGTGACGGTGGACAACGGCCCCCAGGCGGCCATGCTCGCCCTCCGGACGCTCGACGCGGAACAGATCACCCCTCTGTCGTTCAACCTGCGCGAACCCAGCCTCGACGACGTCTTCCTGGCGCTGACCGGGCACCGGACGGAGTCCGAGGAACCGGACGAGGACGCCGACCTCACCCCCCGTCAGCGTCGCCGCAAGAAGCGTCTGGACAAGGTGGAGCGGGCCCTCCCCGTCGGAACGGGAGAGTACGCATGACCACCGCCGTCGTCACCCCCACCACCACCGGGACGCCTCCGTCGACCGGAGCGCTCTCCAACCTGCGCTGGCTGCTGTCGGACACCCTGACGCTGACCAAGCGGAACATCCTCGCCGTCACGCGGATCCCCGAGGCCCTGTTCTTCTCGACGGTGCAGCCCATCATGTTCGTGCTGCTGTTCCGCTACGTGTTCGGCGGGGCCATCCACACCAGCGCCACCAACTACGTCGACTTCCTGATGCCCGGCATCTTCGTGCAGACCGTGGCCTTCGGGTCGGTCAGTACCAGCATCGGGCTGGCCGACGACCTCCAGAAGGGGATCATCGAGCGGTTCCGCGCCCTGCCGATGTCCCGCGGTGCCGTCCTGCTGGGCCGGACCACGGCCGATCTGGTCCGCAACATCTTCGTGATCATCGTCATGACGGTGGTCGGCCTGCTGGTCGGCTTCCGGCCCTCGACCGGGGTGCTGTCGTACCTGGCCGGCGTCGGACTGATCCTGCTGTTCGCCTACGCCCTGTCGTGGTTCTTCGCCATCGTCGGGCTCTCGGCCCCGAACGCCGAGACAGCCCAGGTCATGTCGTTCCCCATGGTCTTTCCGCTGTCGTTCGTCTCGTCGGCCTTCGTGCCCGTGTCGTCGATGCCGAGCTGGATGCAGGGCTTCGCCACGTACCAGCCCTTCAGCGTCACCGTCAGCGCCTGCCGGTCGCTCATGATCGGGGCGGCAGCCACCGGGACGGGCCGGAGCACCGAGTTCTGGGTGGTCCAGTCGCTGCTCTGGACCGTCGGGCTGCTCATCATCATGATCCCGCTGGCGATCCACCGGTACCGCACCCGCACCTGAGCCTCCCCAGATTCACGGGCCGCCCGGACCGGGCAGAATGGAGGTATGGCCAACTCCTCCAGCTCCCCCGACTCCTTCGGAGCCCGCAGCGACCTCGTGGTCGGCGACCGCACCTACGAGATCTTCCGGATCGACTCCCTCGCCGACCGGTTCGACGTCGCCCGGCTCCCCTACTCCGTCAAGGTCATCCTGGAGAACCTGCTCCGCCACGAGGACGGCGTGGCCGTCACCGCGTCCGACGTCGAGGCGGTCGCCGGGTGGGGCGTCAACCCCGAGCGCCACGGGGTGGGCGGCACCGATGCCGCCGAGATCGCCCTGACGCCCGAGCGGGTGCTCATGCAGGACCTCACCGGGGTTCCCGGGGTCGTGGACCTGGCCGCCCTGCGCGACGCGCTGCGCGAACTCGGCGGGGACCCGGCCAGGATCAACCCGCTGGTGCCCGTCGAGATGGTGGTCGACCATTCGGTGATCGCCGAGGCGTCCGGCCGGGACAGCGCCTACGACGAGAACGTCGACATCGAGTACCACCGCAACATCGAGCGCTACCAGCTGTTGCGCTGGGCCCAGCAGGCCTTCGACGGCTTCCGCGTCGTCCCCCCGGGCATGGGCATCTGCCACCAGGTCAACCTCGAGTACCTGTCACGGGTGGTCTTCGCCACCGAGGACGGGCGCGCCTACTGCGACACGCTGGTCGGCACCGACTCCCACACCACCATGGTCAACGGGCTCGGCGTGCTCGGCTGGGGTGTCGGCGGCATCGAAGCCGAGGCGGCCATGCTCGGCCAACCCCTGTCGCTGCTCCTCCCACCGGTGGTGGGCTTCCGCCTGACGGGCCAGGCGCCGGCCGGCACCACGGCCACCGACCTGGTGCTGACCATCACCAACGTGCTGCGCCGGCACGGGGTGGTCGGCAAGTTCGTGGAGTTCTTCGGGCCGGGTGTGGCATCGGTGCCGCTGGCCAACCGGGCCACCATCGGCAACATGTCCCCCGAGTACGGGGCCACCTGCGCCATGTTTCCCATCGACGAGGTGACGCTCGACTACCTGCGCTTCTCCGGCCGCGACGACCACCATGTCGACCTGGTCGAGGCCTACGCCAGGGTCCAGGGCATGTTCCTGACCGCCGACAGCCCCGAGCCCGTCTTCTCCGAGGTCATCGAGCTCGACCTGGGGACCGTCGTCCCGAGCATCGCCGGTCCGTCCCGTCCCCAGGACCTGGTGGCCCTCGACACGGCCGCCACCGCCTTCCGCACCGCGCTCGGCCGCGAGCCACAGGCCCACGCCGCATCGCTCGATGAGGGGGGCGACGGGGAGATCCGCGACGGCCACGTGGTGGTGGCCGCCATCACCTCGTGCACCAACACCTCCAACCCGCAGGTCATGGTGGCCGCCGGCCTGGTGGCCCGCAACGCCGTGGCCCGCGGCCTGACGTCGCGGCCGTGGGTGAAGACGACGCTGGCCCCCGGCTCGCGGGTCGTCATGGACTACCTGGACCGTGCGGGGCTCACCGAACCACTGGCCACCATCGGCTTCGACCTCGTCGGCTACGGCTGCACCACGTGCATCGGGAACTCCGGCCCCCTGCTGCCCGGCGTGTCCGAGGCCGTGCAGGCCGGCGACCTCTCGGTCACCTCGGTGCTGTCCGGCAACCGGAACTTCGAGGGGCGCATCCATCCCGACGTCCGCATGAACTACCTGGCCTCGCCTCCCCTCGTCGTGGCCTACGCCCTGGCCGGAACCATGGACCTCGACCTCACGACGGAGCCCCTCGGCACCGACCGGGACGGCAACCCGGTCCTCCTCTCCGACCTGTGGCCGAGTCCCGAGGAGGTGACCGAGGCCATCCGGACCTCGCTGACCTCGGACATGTTCCGCCACCAGTACAGCTCGGTGTTCGAGGGGGACAAGCGGTGGCGGGCCATCGAGACGGCCACCGGCGACACGTTCTCGTGGGACACCTCGTCGACCTACGTGCTGCGCCCGACCTTCCTGCAAGGTCTGTCCATGACGCCTGATCGGGTGGGTGACGTGGTCGGGGCGCGGGTGCTCGCCAAGCTGGGCGACAGCGTGACCACCGACCACATCTCGCCCGCCGGGAACATCCGGGCGACCACGCCGGCCGGCCGGTACCTGCTCGACCACGACGTGGCCCAGATCGACTTCAACTCCTACGGGACCCGTCGGGGCAACCACGAGGTCATGGTGCGCGGCACGTTCGCCAACATCCGGCTGCGCAACCAGCTGGCCCCGGGCACCGAGGGCGGCGTCACGCTGCACCTGCCCGACGGCACCGAGACCAGCATCTTCGAGGCCTCCGAGCGGTACCAGGCCGAGGGCGTGCCGCTCGTGGTGCTGGCCGGCAAGGAGTACGGCTCGGGCTCGTCGCGCGACTGGGCGGCCAAGGGCACCCGGCTGCTCGGGGTACGGGCCGTGATCGCCGAGTCCTACGAGCGCATCCACCGGTCGAACCTGATCGGGATGGGCGTCCTGCCGCTGCAGTACGCGGACGGCCAGAATGCCGAGTCACTGGGTCTGACCGGCCACGAGGTCTTCTCCGTCACCGGGATCGACTCGCTCAACGAGGGCGTCAGCCCGAAGACGGTGACCGTGACGGCCACCGACGGCGACCGCACCGTCGAGTTCGAGGCCCGACTGCGCATCGACACACCGATGGAGGCCAAGTACTACCGGCACGGGGGGATCCTCCCCTACATGCTGCGCCAGATGGCCGGCTGACCCTCCCGGTCCGGGGCGCACCCGGGTCGGTTCAGGTCAGGAGGTCCAGGGCGCCCTCGAGCTCCCGGACCGATTCCACGGCGACCACCCGGTCCCGGTGCTCCGGCAGGGGGCGCCCCTCGGCGATCCAGACCGCCGACATCCCGGCGCCCAGGCCACCGAGCACGTCGCGCTCCCAGCTGTCCCCCACCATCACCGATGCCGCCGCGTCGGCCCCCAGGCCCTCCAACAGGCCGAGGAAGACCGAGGGGTCCGGCTTGCCGGTACCGAGCTCGCCCGAGATGACCTCCCACCCGAAGGCCCCGTCCAGGCCGGACTGCCCGAGCTTGAGCCGCTGGATGTCCGAGGGGCCGTTGGTGATGAGACCGAGCGGATGGCGTGCGGCGACCCGGTCGAGGACGTCGTGCATCCCGGCGATCACCGGATGCCCGCGGCGCTGGGCCTCCTCGAAGGTGGCGGCCGCCGCCTGCAGGGCGTCGGCGTCGTCGACGTCGAGCGCGGCGCCCACCGCCCGCCAGGCCTCGGTCCGGTAGGTCGGGGCCCAGGCCTCGAGACCGGCCAACGACGGATGGTTGCCGGCGAAGGTGGACCACAGACCTTCCCACGAGGCGAAGCCGAGGGCGACGGCGAGTGCGTGGTCGGCACTCTGCGTCCACACCGACCGGACGGCCTCGAGGGCGGCGACCTCCGAGGCGTCGGGGTCGACCCCGGGCAGCGTGGCCAGCGCCTCGCGGAGCGACGTCATGGCGAACGGGACCTCGACGATCAGGGTGTCGTCGAGGTCGAAGACGACGGCTCGCGTAGGCATGGCGGCGATGGTAGCGGCGGGGCCGGCCCGGCCCGGACGCACGCCGACACCGCTGCGAACCCGGGGCCGCCTGGAGCGGCTGGAGCGCGTTCAGGGCGTGCGCGACTCCGGCCGGGAACCGCGCTCAGGACGAGCGGGGGCTCCGGGCAGGCACCCGGGGCCCCGGCACGTCAGGGGTGGGTCAGCCGTTGACGTTCTCCTGGGCCTTGATGATGAGGGGCAGCGAGGTCTCGAGGTCGACGCCGATCTTGGAGTCGAGCTCGAGGAACTCGCCCAGGCTCAACGACTGCTCGAGACCGAGGGAGATCGCCCGATCGGTGTCGGCCACCTTGTCGATGGTGATCCCGCCGGACCCGTCGCTGTACGAGAACCAGCTGATCCGCTCGCTGCTGGAGTCCGTCGCACTCCGCTCCTCGAGCTTGGCCCACACGGTCATCAGCCGGTTGAACTGGGCCGGGCTAATGGGTCGCGTCTTCCACGTGGTGATGAGGTACATCGGTGCTCTCCTTGTCCGCCGGGGGAACGCTCGTCTCCCGCCAAGGGACAACTTCCACCAATCCGGTCAGGATTGCAACTGCCAATGGCAACTTTTACGGGTACCCCCTGTTACGTGCCCCGGTTCACCACTCCGCGCGGTCAGGGCGCCGCACGCCGCGCACACCGGATCGGGCATCGTCGGACACGCCGGGCGACCTCAGCTGTCGAGGCGCACCCGTATCCGACGGACGACCTCGTCCACGACACCGCTGGTCGACGCCTCGCCTCCGAGGTCGAAGGTGCGGATCCCGTCGGCCGCCGCCCCGAGGGTGGCGTCGCGGATGGCGGAGGCCGCATCGGACACGGCGTGGCCCTGGACCATCGAGGCGTGGTCGAGGGCGGCCGCGCACGCGAGCAGCATGGCCATCGGGTTGGCGACGTTCTTGCCCTGGAGGGAGGGCGCGGTGCCGTGGGGTGCCTCGGCCATGGCCACCGTCGGGTGGAGGTCGTCGTCGAGTGCGAGGAGGACGGACTCGGCCCCGGCGATCGAGCCGAAGAGGGCGAGGACGAGGTCGGACAGGCAGTCGCCGTCGCGGTTGAGGGCCGGGATGACGAGCGACTGGTCGTCGGCCTCGGTCAGCAGGCCGGCGTAGGCGGCGTCGATCAGCACGGGCCGGTAGGGGACGTCGGGGTGTCGGGCCGCCGCCGCGTCCATCTCCTCCTTCAGCATCCCCTCGTAGACGGTCGACACCGTCCACTTGGGGCCGCCGAAGACGCAGGCCCCGAGCGCGCCGGCGGCCCGGAACGAGTACTCGGCCACCGATCGGCACACCGACCGGTCGATCCTCTCGGTCCGCCAGGCCTGCTCCCCGGGGGAGCCGGCGACCCCGTCGCGGCCCTCATCGGCACCGTAGGCGTCGCCCACGGCCATCCGCACCACGACGATCGGGTGGACCACGGGGGCGAGGGGCACGACCCCGGGGATGCGACGTCCGGTCCGCACGATCACCGACCCCCCGACCCCTTCGCGCAGGATCCGGTTCGGCGAGCCGACGTCGCCGGTCTCGGGCGGGGTGATGGTGGCCGCCTTCAGGCCGAGCCCCACCTCGACCATGGCCACGGCCGCCTCGGACACCACGGCGTTCTTCGTGCGCCGCCGATTCCCGAGGGAGAGATCGAACCGGACGAGTTCGAGCGGGATGCCCACCACCGACGGGTCGAGGACGCGGAGCGCCTCGTCGAGCAGCTCCTGACCCGTCTCGTCACCTTCGCACACCACCAGCTGCACGTTCGTCGACATGCCTCCACGGTCCCACGCCCGCCACGGCCGGGCCAGTCGAGATCCGGCCGCTCAGCCGGTGGGCACCGGGTGGCCGAGCGACCACCACCGGCGGAGGGCGATGAGCGTCCAGATCCCCTCGACAACGCCGAAGGGCCACGCTCCCGAGGCGAAGCCGTAGGAGGAGGAGAGCGCGCAGCCGACGGCGAAGGCCAGGACGAAGCCGATGCCGCGCCGCTCCAGGGCGTACATGGTCATCATGAAGGTGAGGGCGACGACGCCGTACAGGGTGAGTGCCATCCACCGATGGTAGGCACCCGGGCCGATCCGTCCCGCCCGGTTCAGGTGGCCAGCGGCAGGACGAACACGGCGATCACGACGAAGTGGAGCACCGCGCCGACGATGGTGCAGGCGTGGAAGACCTCGTGGTAGCCGAAGACGCCGGGGACCGGGTTCGGCCTCTTGGCGGCGTAGACCACGGCACCGATCGAATAGGCCAGTCCTCCGGCCAGGAGCAGTCCGAAGCCGGCCGGCCCGAGCGCCCGGAAGAGCTGGGGCAGTACGGCCACGGCGGCCCAGCCGACCACCACGTAGGGCAGGGCGATGACCCACTTCGGGGCGTCGAGCCACACCTGGCGGAGGGTGATGCCCACGGCGGCCCCGATCCAGACGACGAGCAGCACGGTCGTGCGCGCCCACCCTTCCAGGGCGATGCCGGCCACCGCCGTGTACGAGCCGGCGATGGCGATGAAGATCGTCGAGTGGTCGGCCCGGCGCATCCGGCGGCGTCCGACCGGCCCCCAGGTGTGGCGGTGGAACAGGGCGCTCACGCCGAACAGGAGCGAGATGGCGCAGGCATAGACGAGGCAGATCAGCTTGGACGACGTCGTCGGTGCGTCCCACACCAGCCACGCCCCCGACACCAGCGAGGCGAAGAAGGCGATCTCGTGGAGGACGCCCCGGAGCTTCGGCTTGACCGGCCCGTCGGTGTCGTCGGTCGTCGTCGGTCATGACCGGTCCCGCCGCGGCCGGGGCGCTCACGCCGGCACCGCGGCGGTCGGCCGCGCCGACGAACCGTCGCAGGATCCGCCGGCCCACGGCTGCCACCCGGGCCACGTCGTCCGGGCCCAGGGTGACGCCGTCGGGCAGGAACGGGCGCCAGCGGTCGGCCAGTGCGGCGTCGACCTCGACGTGGAACTGGAGGCCGTAGGCGCGGGGTCCGATCCGGAAGGCCTGGTGGGGGAAGCGCCGGGTGGCGGCCAGGTGCACGGCGCCCTCGGGCAGTGTGAATGTGTCGCGGTGCCAGTGGACGCACGGGACGGTGGTGCCCGACAGCCCGCTGTACTCCGGACCGAGTACCGGGTCCTTCCGTCCCGCGGCGGTGAGCTCGACGTGACCCGGGCCGACCTCCTCCTCGGGCCCGACCGTGACGTCGGCACCGAGCGCGGCGGCCAGCTGCTGGGCACCCAGGCACACCCCGAGCACGGGCAGGCCGAGCTCGACCGCGCGGCGCAGGAGGTCGCGCTCGGGGGCCAACCACGGCAGGTCGTCGTGGACCCCCATCGGGCCACCCATGACCACGAGCCCGCGCGAGGTCGTCGACGTCGGGCAGCGGTGCGCCCTCGTCGAGACGGACCACGGCGACCACCGCCCCGGAGTCCTCCAGGACCGGACGGATGACTCCGGGCCCCTCGTGGGCCACGTGCTGGAGCACGGCCCACGGCCGGTCGTCCACCGCCTCCGTCGGTTCCGCCGGGTCCGGCATCCGGTCCTCCGTCGGGTCCGGCGACATCGGCACTAGACCGTGCTGACCACGTGGAAGGCCTCGGCCAGCCGACCGTCGGGCATCCCGGCGGCCAGGGCGGTCCCGGTCATCCAATTGCGCAGGAGCTCCTCGAGATGGGCCCCGTCGCCCACCTGGCTGCGGTGCGACCTGAGGGCGGCCAGCTTCCGGTCGAAGGCGTCCGTGGCGTCCACCACCCGGTTGGCCCGTTCCGTGGCCATGATCCACAGCTCGGGCACCGTGTGGGGCTCGAGTCCCTCCTCGAGGAGCTCGGGGAAGGCGAACGGGTTGCGGGCGTCGGGGTACACGGCGCAGGCGACCGCTTCGGCCGTGGCCAGATGGTCGGGATGGCTGGCGTAGATGCGCTCCCAGTTGCGCTCGGGCGACTGGGAAACGACCCGGTCCGGACGCACCAGGCGGATCACCCGGGAGATGGCGGACCGGAGCTCGAGACTGGCGGTGACGCGACCGTCGGGGAACCCCAGGAAGGTGACGTCGGTGACGCCGACCACCCGGGCCGCCTCCAGCTGCTCCTCGCGGCGGATGGCGGCCACCTCGGCCCGGGTCACGGACCGGTCGGATCCGCCGGCATCGCCGTCGGTGACGATGCAGTACGACACCTCGATGCCCCGCCCGGTCCACGTCGCCACCGACCCGGCGGCGCCGAAGTCGACGTCGTCCGGATGGGCGGTCACGACGAGGATCCGTTCGACGTCCTCGGACCCGTCATCGACGGTCAGCGGCTCGGAACGATCAGCCACGCGGGCCTCCTCGGGGTGTGCATGGCCAGCGTTCAGCGGGCGGGACAGGACGAGCGCCCCGGGGGCGGTGTGCTCAGGACTTCCCGGGGTTCCAGGCGACCAGGTCGGCCAGCCGCGGGTCGTTCGAGAACATTTCGACGATGGGCATCCGCATGCCGATCCGCGTCTGGATGCGCTCGATCTCGAGGACCTGGTTCCACTGGACCAGCGACACGACCAGACCGGCCGAACCGGCCCGTGCGGTGCGGCCGGAGCGGTGGAGGTAGGCCTTGTGGTCCTCGGGTGGGTCGAAGTGGATGACGACGTCGACGGCGTCGATGTGCAACCCGCGGGCGGCCACGTCGGTGGCCACCAGCACGTGGAGCTTGCCCTCGGTGAAGTCCTTCAAGGTGCGCTCCCGCTGGACCTGGCGCAGATCGCCGTGGATCGCACCCGCCTTGACGCCTTCCTTGCCGAGCTGCTCGACCAGGCGGTCGCAGCCGTGCTTGGTGCGGACGAAGACGAGGACCTTGTCTGCGCTCCGGCAGATGGCGGCGCAGACCTTGACCCGGTCCATCTGGTGGACCTCGATGAACCGGTGCTCCATCTCCTCGACGGTCGTCGTGGGCGAGGCCACCTCGTGGAGGACGGGGTCGTTCATGTAGCGGCTGACCAGGCGGTCGACGGCCCCGTCGAGAGTTGCCGAGAAGAGCAGTGTCTGGTGCTCGCGCTCGAGCCGGCGCAGCACCCACTCGACCTGGGGCATGAAGCCCATGTCGGCCATCCGGTCGGCCTCGTCGAGGACCAGGGTCTCGAGGTCGGCGACGGAAAGCTCGCCCCGGTCGCCGAGGTCGATGAGCCGGCCCGGCGTGGCGATGATCACGTCGACACCGCGGCGCAGCTTCTTGATCTGGCGCTCGATGTCGGCGCCGCCGTAGACGGCGACGGTGCGGAGCCCGGCGGCCTCGGCCAGGGGCTCGAACACGTCGCTGACCTGTACGGCGAGTTCCCGGGTTGGGACGAGCACGAGGGCCTTGGGACGGCCCGGCTCGGTGGACGGTGAGGCCATCGTGCGCTGTAGCAGCGGCACGCCGAAGGCCAGGGTCTTGCCCGAGCCGGTCTTGGCCTTGCCGCAGACGTCCCGGCCGGCGAGGGCGTCTTCGACGGTCATGGCCTGGATGGCGAACGGGGCGTGGATGCCCTGGTGCTCCAGGGCCGCCACGATGGCTGGGTCGACGCCCAGATCGGCGAAGGACTTCTGGGTCTCGGTGGGTTCGCTCTGGTGTTCGACGGCGCGATCCGACGGATCGGTCAGGGTGGTCATGGGGTTCAGGAAGCTCTCTCTCATCGTTCGTCGACGGCCGTCGCCGACCGTCAGCACCGTGCGAGTCACGGCTGCTGTGGGCCCGCCTCGGGCCATCGTTCGCAGCCGATGGAGCAGGCCGGAAGAACAGGATGAGGAAGACCCCGGTGGCGGGCACTCACCCGACCACACCTCCCAGTGTACCTGCCAGGCTCACGAGTACGTGTCTCGGGGCATGGGGGAACGTGCCACGTTCCCCGTCGCGCTCCGGGGTCAGGTCGCCGAGGGCTCGCGGTAGACCTCGGCGCCGGCCTGGCGGAACTCCTCCGACTTCTCCTTGAGGCCGATCTCCACGGCGGTGGCGAGGTCCATTCCCTTGCTCTCGGCGTAGTCCCGCACGTCCTGGCTGATCCGCATCGAGCAGAATTTGGGCCCGCACATCGAGCAGAAGTGGGCGGTCTTCGCCGGGGCGGCCGGCAGCGTCTCGTCGTGGTACGCCCGGGCCGTTTCGGGGTCCATGGCCAGGTTGAACTGGTCCTCCCAGCGGAATTCGAACCGGGCCTTGGACAGGGCATCGTCCCAGGTCTGGGCACCGGGGTGGCCCTTGGCCAGGTCGGCGGCGTGGGCGGCGATCTTGTAGGCGATCATCCCCTGCTTCACGTCCTCCAGGTTCGGGAGGCCGAGGTGCTCCTTCGGGGTCACGTAGCAGAGCATGGCCGTCCCGGCCATGCCGATGACGGCGGCACCGATCGCCGAGGTGATGTGGTCGTAGCCGGGGGCGACGTCGATGGTGAGCGGGCCGAGCGTATAGAACGGCGCATCGTGGCAGACGTCCTTCTGCAGCGTCACGTTCTCCACGATCTTGTGCAGCGGCACGTGGCCCGGACCCTCGATCATGACCTGGACGTCGTGGCGCCAGGCGGTCTCGGTGAGTTCGCCGAGCGTCGACAACTCGGCGAACTGGGCCTCGTCGTTGGCGTCGGCGATCGACCCCGGACGCAGACCGTCACCGAGCGAGAAGGCCACGTCGTAGGCGGCCATGATCTCGCAGATCTCCTCGAAGCGGGTGTAGAGGAAGCTCTCGGTGTGGTGGGCGAGGCACCAGGCGGCCATGATCGAGCCGCCGCGGCTGACGATGCCGGTCATCCGCTTCGCCGTCATCGGCACGTAGCGGAGCAGCACGCCCGCATGGATGGTGAAGTAGTCCACCCCCTGCTCGGCCTGCTCGATCAACGTGTCGCGGTAGAGGTCCCAGGTCAGTTCCTCGGGGGCGCCGTCCACCTTTTCCAGGGCCTGGTAGATCGGCACCGTCCCGATGGGGACGGGCGAGTTGCGCAGGATCCACTCGCGGGTGGTGTGGATGTCCGGTCCGGTGGAGAGGTCCATCACCGTGTCGGCGCCCCACCGCGTGGCCCAGGTGAGCTTCTGGACCTCCTCCTCGATCGACGAGGTGACGGCCGAGTTGCCGATGTTGGCGTTGACCTTCACGAGGAACCTGGAGCCGATCACCATCGGCTCGGACTCGGGGTGGTTGACGTTTGCGGGCAGGATGGCCCGACCGGCGGCGATCTCGTCGCGGACCAGCTCGGCGGACACGCCCTCGCGGATGGCGACGAACTGCATCTCAGGGGTGATCTCCCCCTTGTGGGCGTAGTGCAGCTGGGTCACCGGGGCACCCACGGCGCGCACCGGACCGCGGCCGTCGGCCGGGAAGGCCACCGGACCGTCGCCGTCACGGCGCATGGCGGCCCGTCCGTCGTCCCGCCGATCGACCGGCCGACCCTCGTACCCGGTGACATCGCCCCGGCCGGTGATCCACGGGTGCCGCAGTGGAGGCAGTCCCACGGTCGGGATCGAGCCGGGACCCGAGGTGTCGTAGAGGCGGACGGGCTCGTTGGGGACAGCACCGTCACGACCCGGCGAGTCCGAGAGGGAGATCTCGACGAACGGCACGCGCACGCCGTCCGGTCCGTCGACGTGGATCTTGGCCCGGTTGTGGGCCGGCAGAGCGGCGGAGGTGGTGGCGTCGTGGGCTGTCGTTTCGTCGGCCATGGTCTTCCCTTCGAACAGATCGCTGCCCGAGTCTCCCACGATGCCCGACCCGGTTCATCCGGACTGTGCCATCGTGGTGCCCTGCGACCAGTCAAGCGGCCCCCCACGCCGGGCCATGTGGCCCCGGAGGCCGCGGACACCGAAAGGAAGCGCCATGGGAAAGCTCGAGGCCGGCGACAAGGCCCCCGGATTCACCCTGCCTGACCAGGACGGCAAGGAGATCTCGCTGGCCGAATTCGCCGGCCGGCAGGTCGTCGTCTACTTCTATCCGAGGGACGACACGCCGGGCTGCACGAAGGAGGCCTGCCAGTTCAACGACAACCTCGCCGCGTTCAAGAAGGCGAGGGTCCCGGTCCTCGGGATCTCGGCCGACTCGGCCGCCAAGCACCAGAAGTTCCGTGAGAAGTACGGCCTCGGGTTCCCGCTCCTGACCGACGCCGACCACACGGTCGGCGAGGCCTACGGGGCCTGGGGCGAGAAGACAATGTACGGGAAGAAGACGATCGGCGTGATCCGCTCCACGTTCCTGGTCGACGGCGACGGCACCATCGCCCGGGCCTGGTACCACGTGAAGGCCGACGGCCATGCCGCCAAGGTCCTGGAGGAGATCCAGGCCTGAGATCTGGGCGTTGCGCCGGGGGACCCGGGGGACCCGGGGGACCCACCGTCACACCCCCCGGCGATGCTGTCCCCATGGCACTGGAGTCCCCCTCCCGGCCTGCCGCTCCCGGCCTCACCTCGCAGGTGGCCACCCTCACCGGGTCGATGGCGTCGTTGGTGGCCGACCTCGATCCCGACACCCTGCTCGGTGCCGACGCCACGGCGCTGTACGCGGCACTGGCCAAGCTGGAGCGCCTGGTGGGGGCGGCCAAGACCCTGCTCGCCCCCCGCATCGCCGCCTCGGGGCACTGGGAGCATGCCGGCCACCGCTCCCCGGCCAGTCTGCTGGCCGACCTGGAGGGGGTCTCGGCCGGCCAGGCCCGGCGCACCCTCGAGACGGGCCAGCGCCTGGCCCAGCTGCCCTCGACCGAGGAGGCCCTGCGGGCCGGGCGGCTGTCGGGCCCGAAGGCCGCCGAGATCACCGACGCCGCCCGCCTCGACCCGGCCAGCGAGTCGGCCCTGTTGGCCGGATCCGAGGACGAGCCGCTGCGGGCCACCCGGGAGCGCTGCCTGCGGGCCCGGGCCACGGCCTCGGGCAACGACCCCGTGGCCCGGGCCCGGCGCATCCACGCCGAACGCCACTTCACCCACTGGACCGACGGCGAGGGGGCGTTCTGCTTCTCGGGCAAGGACTCCCCCGAGCGGGGTGCGGCCCTGCTGGCCCGGCTGGTGCCGGCGGCCCGGCGCCTGCGGGACGCCCGACGGGAGGGGGCCGGGGACGGCGGGCCGGGAAACGGCCGGGACGGTGGGCCGGGGAACGGGTGGGACGGTGGGTGGAGCAGTGGCCGGGACGGTGGGTGGAGCAGTGGCCGGGACGGTGGGTGGAGCAGTGGCGGGGACGGCTCCTCCCCCACCGTGGCCCACGAGTCCGACGCCGCCCTGCTGACCGACGCCCTGTTCGCCCTCGTGACCGGGTCCCCGACGCCCAGGGGGGCCACGCCGGGCGGTCCGAGCGGGTCGGGCGGTCCGGGCGGGTCGGGCGGTCCGAGCGGGGCGGGCGGTCCGAGCGGGTCGGGCGGTCCGGGCGGTTCGGTCCGGTCGAGCGGGGCGGGCGGTCCGGGCCGGGCCACCACCTCGGGTCCGGCGGCCACGGGTGGCGATCCGACGCCGGCCGGCGACAGCGGCCTGCGGGGTGCCGACGACCTCGTCGACCGACCGCCGGCCGCCACGGTCATCGTCCGGGTGGACCTGGAGGCCCTGCGCCGCGGGCGGGCCGGCCCCGGTGAGCTGTGCGAGCTCGACGGCATGGGGCCCATCCCCGTGCCCCTGGCCCGGGCCCTGGCCCTCGACTCGGACCTGAACGTGCTGTTCTGCGAGGCCGGCGACATCCGGGCCGTCAGCCACCTGGGCCGGACCGTCAACAAGCGGCTGCGCATCGCCTTGGCCTTCCGGGACCGGACCTGCGTGGTGCCGGGCTGTGCGATGCCCTACGGACTGGAGATCGACCACGTCGAGCCCCTGGCCGGGGGCGGGCCGACCGCTCTCGACAACCTGGCCCTGCTGTGCACCCACCACCACCGGCTGAAGACCTACGACGGTTGGATCCTCCGACGCCACGGGCCGAGCGACGAGGACCCGGGGTGGTCCTTCACGCCCCAACCCGCCTTCGGCCAGGAGCCGGACCTCGGACTGGACCGGCCCGACGACCCACCCGACGACCCGCCTGACGATCCGACCGACGGTCCGCCCGACGGTCCGCCCCTGTTCTGAGCCTCACCTCTGGTGAGTGGGGCACCACCACGTCGTCCGACCTCCGACGGTCGCCCGCTCGAGCGGGTTCCCGTCCTTCGGGCAAACTCCGCCGGCGTGCCGCTCGTCCATGAGGTCACCGGTGTGAGACCCGCCCCGATCGGTCAGGTCGGCGAGGGTGCGCCCGAGGTGGCGCTGCAACCGGCGGACTTCGGCCGGGGCGAGCGACGATGCCGGACGCAACGGTGACAGCCCGGCCCGCCACAGCACCTCGTCGGCGATGAGATTGCCCACCCCGGCAATCCGGGACTGGTCCAGCAGTCGGGCCTTGAGTGGTGCCGACGAACCGGCCAGGACACGCCCCAGTTGGGCGACCCCCAGCGAGGCGGCATCAGGGCCGAGGTGGGAGAGGTCCGGGTCCAGGGTCACACCGCCCAGACGCCGGGGGTCGTGGACCACGAGACGCCCGCCGTCGGTGAACGTGAGCGACCAGCGATCCCACGCCGCGTCGTAGTGGTCGGACGAGTACAGGAGCCGGCCCACCGCGTCTGAGCCGTCGACGAGCAGCGATCCGGTCATGCCGAACCGGACCCCCAGCACCTGGCCGTCGTCGACGTCGAGCAGGAGCAGTTTGCCGATCCGGCGGGCCGCGGTCAGCCGGCGGCCGATCAGCAGGTCGCCGAGCACCTCGGCCGATACACCCCCCTTCAGGTACCACCGGTCGGGTGAATCGACGGCCGCGATGGGTCGACCGAGGGCAGCCTCGGCCAGGGTCCGGTAGCGCTCCACCTCGAGCATCTCGGGCACGCCGCGAGGGTAGTCAACCCGGTGCCGCAGTCCCCCTGGCCGGTCCCGTCAACACGGGGGGCGGACGGTAGGGTGTGCCCCATGCCGCCCGAAAAGCCGCACTGGTCAGAACTGCTCACCGAGGTCGTGACGTCGGGGCTGTGCACGGGCTGTGCGGCCTGCGTGGTGGCCTGTCCCTACGACGTCCTCTCCTACGACGACACCGGCGGCCGGTACAAGCCGTTCCACATCGACGCCGACGGCGGTCCCGACAGCTGCACCCACGGGGTCAAGGGCTGCACGATGTGCACCCGGGCCTGCCCCCGCTTCCGTATGTGGGAGCCCGAGATCGACACCCATCTGTTCGGCCGTGAGCGGACCGATGAGGAGGTGGCCGGCATCTCGTCGGACGTACTGCTGGTCCGAGCCACCGACCCCGAGGTGCACGAGGCGGGCCAGGACGGCGGCCTTGTCTCGGCGCTGCTGATCTGGGCCCTCGAACATGACGTCATCGACGCCGCGCTGGTGTCCGACCTCGAGGGCGACGGCTCCACCTGGAAGGCCCGGCCGACCGTCGCCACCACCCGGGAGCAGGTCCTGGCCGCCGCCGGTTCCCGCTACACCTACTCGGCCAACACCCTCGCCTACCCCGAGGCCATCGAAGGCGGCGCCGAACGGATCGCCCTGGTGGGCATGGGCTGCCAGGCGTCGGCCCCGCCCATCATGCAGGCCCGCAAGGCGGGCAAGATCGCCCGGCGGCTGTCGCTCACCATCGGACTCATGTGCTCGAAGACGTTCGACGACGCCATCTTCCCCGAGCTCTTCGAGGCCAAGTACGGCATCGCCCGGGCCGACATCGCCAAGATGAACATCAAGGGCGTCTTCCAGGTCTGGACCAAGGACGGCGGCTTCCACGAGATCCCGCTCAAGGAGGCCCACGCCTGGACCCGCGAGGGATGCACCTCGTGTCCCGACTTCGCGGCGGAACACGCGGACATCTCGACGGGGGGCATCGGTTCGTTCCTCGACTGGACGCTCACCATCGTGCGCACCGACAAGGGTCGCGAACTGCTCCAGGGGATGATCGCCGACGGGGCGGTCGAGACGCGTCCGGGCGACGACGATCCGGCGGCCATCGCCCTGCTCCACCGGCTGGCCCGGGTGAGCCGCAAGCGCTGGCCGGAAACGGCCGTGCCCATGCCGCGCCGACTACCCGCCACCAACTGAGGAGCGGGGCCACCACGCAGTCCGGATACACCAGTCATAGGGCGGAATGACCTGGAAAATAGGGACGAAATACCCGCCTCCCGACCTACCTGATGCGCGCAGCCGGTTCTAGGCTGAAGTATCTTGACGTCCGACCGCCGCCTCTCTTTCTCCTCGCTGGGGCGCGTCACCGTCCGCTTCCGCTGGTTGATCGTCGCGGCCTGGATCGTCGCCACCGTGGCCTTGTCCCTCGGCCTCCCCGGGATCTCGAGCGTCGAGAAGAGCAGCAACTCGCAGTTCCTGCCGTCCACACAGCCCAGTGTCGTGGCGGGTCAGATGGCGGCCCCGTTCACCAGCACGACGACGTCGCAGGCGATCCTGGTGGCCGCCACTCCCAAGGTTCACCTGACGCCCGCCGACGACGCCACCGTGTCCCGGATCGAGTCGGCGATCGCCAAGATCCCGTTGGTGACCGGGGTCAGCGACCAGGGCACGTCGGCCGACGGGGAGGCCCGCCAGGCCATCGTCACGATCGACGTGCCCAACGGCTCGACCTCGCCCGCGGCCGTGCACACGGTGGCCGACATACGCAAGACCTTCGCGGCGGACGAGACGGCGCACGGGCTGCAGATCCACCTGACCGGCGAGGCCGCGCAGGCCGTGGACCAGCAGACCCAGCAGTCCAAGACCCAGAAGATCACCGAGATCCTGTCGGTCATCTTCATCCTGCTGCTCCTGTTGTTCACCTTCCGGGCACTTCTCGCCCCCTTCGTGGCGCTGCTGCCGTCGGGAGTCGCCCTCATCGCCGCCGAGCCGCTGATCGCCATGGCTACCCACGTCGGCGTCCAGGTCTCGGACCTCACCCCGGTCCTCCTCGTGGTGGTGATGCTCGGAGCAGGCACCGACTACGGCCTCTTCCTCATCTTCCGGGTCCGGGAGGAGATCCGTCGCGGCCGGTCGCCCTACGACGCCGTCGCCTTCTCGCTGGCCAAGGTGGGCGAGTCCATCACCTTCTCGGGACTCACCGTCATGGCCGCCCTGTCCACCGTGGTCATCGCCACCTTCGGCCTCTACAAGGGCTTCGGCCCCGCCCTCGCCATCGGCATCGGCATGGCCCTGCTGGCCAACCTCACGCTCCTGCCCGCCCTGCTGGCCATCTTTGGACGGGCCGTGTTCTGGCCCCGCATCCCGGTCGCCGGCCAGGTGAAGCGGGGCGCGTGGGGGCGCATCGCGGCCAAGGTGGTCAGCCGGCCGGTGCTCACACTCGTGTCCGGGCTCGTCATCCTCGGGGGACTGTCGTTGGCCATGCTGGCGTACTCGCCGACCGGCTTCGACAACCAGGCCGTGCCGGCTGCGGCCGACTCGGCGAAGGGCCAGACCCTGCTGGCCGCCCACTATCCCCCGGCCGAGTCCGACCCGACCGACGTGCTGATCCGTCTTCCCGCCCCGGTGTGGGACGACCCGTCCGTGCTGACCACGGCCACCCACGACCTCCGGGCATCCGGGCAGTTCCAGTCGGTCACCGGTCCCCTGGACCCGAACGGCATGCCGGTGACGGCGACCGAGCTGGCCGACGCCCACAGCCAGCTGGCCGCTGACGGCCCGGCGGCCGCCCTGCCCGACAGCCCGCCGGCCGGGTACACGGGCACGCTCGCTGCCTACAACGCCTACAAGGCGTCGCAGGGCTTCATCAGCCCGGACGGACGCACCCTGCAGTTCCCGACCTCGCTCGTGGCCGGGGACTCGACCAGTACCGCGGCCGCCTCGGCCATCCCGGCCGTGCGGACCGCGGTGGCGCGGGTGGGAACCGCCGTCGGCGCGACCCAGACCGGAGTCGCCGGCTACGCGGCGGTGGCCTCCGACGTCGGAGGTCTGTCCATGCACGACCTCCTCCGCATCATCCCCATCGTGATGCTGGTACTCGGCATCCTGCTCGGCATCGTCCTGCGCAGCCTCGTCGCCCCGATCTACCTGGTGGCCAGCGTGGCCCTCTCCTATCTCGCATCGCTCGGGTTCGCCGTACTCGTGTTCGTCGTCATCGGAGGTCAGGACGGCATCAACTTCGTCCTCCCCTTCTTCATGTTCATCTTCATCATGGCCCTGGGCCAGGACTACAACATCCTGGTCATGACGCGGATCCGGGAGGAGGCGCACTTCGCCCCCATCAAGACTGCGGTGCGCCACGCCGTCGAGGCGACCGGAACCACCGTCACCTCGGCCGGCCTGATCCTGGCCGGCACCTTCGGCGTGCTGACGGCCACCGGGGACACCCAGATCGTGGAGATCGGCGTCGGACTGGCCGCCGGCATCCTGCTCGACACGTTCTTCGTACGTACCCTGCTCGTCCCGTCGGTGGTCGTGCTGCTCGGCCGGTGGAACTGGTGGCCGTCACGCCTGTCGCACGAGGACCGCGACCACGGGACGCTTATTCCCGGTCCGGAGTGGCCCGTGCACCCCTCGAACAGGGTCCCGCGGACTGTGGAGCCCGCCTACGAACCGAGTACGGTGAGCGGACGTGGCCAGCCGACCAAAGCCCTCTGAGCGACCGACCGTCGTCCTCCTCGTCCGTCACGGCACCACGCCGACGACGGGCAAGGTGCTGCCCGGCAGGGCTCCCGGGCTCCACCTGTCGGAGCTAGGCCGGACCCAGGCCGAGGACGTGGCCGGACGCATCGCCGGTCTGGCCGCCAAGGAGCACGGCGCTCCGGTGGCCGTCTACGCCTCACCTCTCGAGCGCACCACCGAGACCGCCCGCCCCATCGCCCGCGCTCTCGGCCTGAGGGTCCGCTCCGACCGCGGCCTGCTCGAATGCGACTTCGGCGAGTGGACGGGCAAGAAGCTGGCCGACCTGTCGAAGAAGCCGGAGTGGACCACCGTCCAGCGCAACCCCAGCGGCTTCCGGTTCCCCGGGGGTGAGTCCTTCCTCGAGATGCAGACCCGGATGAGCTCGGCGCTCACCCGGCTGGCCGCCCTGCACCCCGGCCGGACGATCGTGGCCGTCTCCCACGCCGACCCGATCAAGGCGGCGATGGCCCAGGCCGCCGGCACGCCGCTCGACCTGTTCCAACGTCTCAACGTGTCGCCGTGCTCGGTCTCCGCCGTCGCCTACACCGGAGTCGGGCCGTTCGTACTGACGGTGAACTCCACCGCCTCGCTCGAGGCGCTGGCGATCTCATGAGGGCACCGACCGGAAGGAGGGCCGGCACGTGACCGAGGCCTATGACCTGTCCGCCGACCGCCTGTGCGTCGGCGCCGTCGGCGAGGTGGGCAGGCGGCTGTTCCTCATCCAGTGCCGACAGGGCGAGACCCTGTTGACGCTCAAGGTGGAGAAGCAGCAGGTGGCGGCCATGTCCGACCTGCTGGCCCAGGTGGTCAGGGACCGCCAGCGGCCCGGCCACCTGCCCGACGATCAGGACCTGGAGGATCCGATGGAACCGGCGTGGGCCGTCGGGACCATCGGTGTCTCCTTCGACGAGTCCGACGATCGCGTGATCCTCGTCATCGAGGAGCTCGTCCCCGAGGGCGAGGTCGGGGCCATCGCCCGGGTGTCCATCACCCGGGAGCAGGCCGCGGCGTTCTCGATCCAGGCCACCCGGCTGGTGGAGTCCGGCCGGCCCCCATGCCCGCTGTGCGGCTCCCCGCTCGATCCTTCCGGACACGAATGCCCCCGGACCAACGGCCACCGTCCTCCGGCCGTGTGAGCGGCTGGGTGCCGGAGACCGGGCCCTCACTGGACGAGGCGACCGAGCTGCTGGCCACCTGCGAGTTGACCATCGAGGGGCGCCTGCCCTGGAGCTCCAACCTCACGTTCCTCGTGACCCTGGAGGGCACCGACGAGGGCACCGACGGCGCCGGGTCCGAGGGGGACGACGGTGGGCCGGCGGGTCCCGTCCAGGCCGTCTACAAGCCCCACCAGGGCGAGCGGTCGCTGTGGGACTTCCCCGACGGCCTCTACCGCCGCGAGGTCGCCGCCTACCGGTTGTCGGAGGCCCTCGGCTGGGGCATCGTGCCGCCGACGGTGATGCGTGACGATGCCCCCTTCGGGCCCGGCTCGGTGCAGCTGTTCGTGCAGTCGGACTACGAGCAGCACTACTTCACCCTCCTCGAAGAGGGTGGGCGCGAAGGTGAGCTCCAGGTGTTCTGCGCCTTCGACATCGTGGCCAACAACGCCGATCGCAAAAGCGGCCACGTGCTCTTTGGGCCCGACGGCCGCCTGTGGGGCATCGACCACGGTCTGTGCTTCCACATCCAGCCGAAGCTGCGCACGGTCATCTGGGACTTCGCCGACGAGGACGTGCCCGGCTGGATCGTCGACGACCTCGAGCGGTTCGTGGCCGTCGGCATTCCCCACGACGTGGCCGAGCTGCTGTCGACGGCGGAGGCCGACGCGGTGCTGGAACGGGCCGCGCTCCTGGCCGGTGCCGGCGTCTTTCCGGAGCCGCTGGGCGACCGTCCGCCCTACCCCTGGCCATTGGTCTGAGGGCGACCGACCCGGGGCGCCGGTCTGAGGTGCCCTGGTCTGAGGGTGCCCTGGTCTGAGGGCGCCCTGGTCTGAGGTGCCCTGGTCTGAGGGCAGCCGACCCGACCTCACCCGTCCGATCCCGGCTGACCCGACGCCACCCGTCCGGCCCCACCGGCCCGACCTCACCGATCCGGCCCCACCGATCCGGCCCTGCCGTCCCGGCCCCACCGGCCCGGTCCCGCCGGGACGGTTCCCCTCAGCGCTTGTCGAGGCCGCCGATGCCCTGGACCAGCTCGACGTGGAGCTGGGTCTGGATCGCCTCGGCCACGGCGGCGGCCAGGCGGGTCCCACCGCCCGGCGAAAGGTGGATGCCGTCGGGCGTCCGGATGTTGATCTCGGCCCCGTCGGCGTTCGGGAGGTACGCGGTGAAGTTCCCCTTGGCGTCGCCGAGCGACGGCACCGACGACAGGTACGCGGCGCCGCCCCTGGAGGCGGCCACCTGGGCCTCGTCGAGGAGGTTGAGGTGCTCGAGCTCGGCGTTCAGCCCGGGGTTCTGCATGGGCGGCATCCCGACCCACAGGACGTGGGCGCCCGCCGCGTTGGCCTCGGCGATGAAGGCGGCCACGCGGGCCGAGTAGGCGGCGTCCCAACCGGGCTGCCCGTACCCGATGCTGCCCGTCGGCGTGACGAGACCCTGGGGGTCGTTGGCGCCGATCATCACCACCACCAGGTTGGGCTGGTCGTTGGTCAGGTCGATCTGGAGCTCGGCGGGCCAGTTGAAGTAGTCCGGGCGGCTCAGTCCGGTGTCGATCCGGCCGTCGAGGTAGGTGGTCACGTCGCCGTAGGCGCTGAGCGTCTGCACGAGGGGCGGCCCGAGGTCGAGGCCGATCGAGTCTCCGAGGATCAGCACCTTGAGCGGGCTGGCGGCTGACGGGTGGTAGTCGAGCGGCGGTAACGCCGTCGCCGGTGGCACGCCGTTGTGCGTCGTGGGCAGCGGCTTCGGTGGCGGCTTCCGGGTCCGGACGGCGAGCGACGGACCGCCGCCCGGTGTGCGACCCATGGCGCGGTCGGCCGCGCCGACCACCGAGGACAGCCCGAAGGCACGGCTCAGCGCGGCCACCGGGCCGGTCACGGCGAGGGAGACCGTCCGCCGCGTGCCGAGCGGGGACTCCTGGGCCGCCTGGTGGAGGCTCGGCGCGTCGAGCAGGAACCACAGGCCGAAGCAGACCAGGCCGATGAACAACGCCCGGGTCCAGGAGACGCCACGGAAGGGCAGTCGCTCCCAGAAGGCGTGGTCGCCGTAGGCGTCGTGGCCTCCCGTGGCCCCGTGATGGGGGCCGGTCCGCTCGGACGCGGATCTGGCCACGGCGTTCACCCAGTCGGTGGCCGGATCCTCGTCGACCGGAGGTGTGGTGGTGGGGTCGTCGGTCGTGGACATGCTCAGAACCGGAAGTAGATGAAGGGGGCGACGCCCGCGGGCCCGAGTGTGGTGATGGCCAGGAGCACCGCGCCAAGTATGCCGCCCTGGACCACCGGGCGGCGATCGGCGAAGAACGCCAGCCCTCGGTTGAGCCAGTTGTCGGGCAGGTACTGGCTGACGATGCCCGCGGCGATGGCCAGAGCGGCCAGCGGCGTCACCATCGGCGACGGCATGCCCCAGCCGGTGACCAGCCGGGTCAGCATGTCCCAGGCGTTGCCGAGCGTGTCGGCGCGGAAGAGGAGCCAGCCGAAGCAGACGAGCTGGAACGTGACGAAGCGGGACCAGGCCACCCGCCCCCGGCCCTCGGCCACGGCCGGCAGACCCGCGGCCACCCGGCTCATGCGGCGGCGACGACCGACGACCTGGCCGATGCCGTGGTAGAGACCCCAGAACACGAAGGTCCACGAGGCCCCGTGCCAGAGGCCGCCGAGCAGCATGGTGACGAGGATGTTGACCGAGATCCGCCACTCGGTGCCGCGGTTGCCGCCGAGGGGGATGTAGAGGTAGTCCCGCAGCCAGAACGACAGGGTGATGTGCCACCGGCGCCAGAAGTCCTGGAGATCGACCGCCGTGTACGGGCGCCGGAAGTTCACCGGGAACCGGAAGCCCATGAGCATGGCGAGGCCGATGGCGATGTCGGTGTACCCGCTGAAGTCGGCGTAGATCTGCCCGGCGTAGCCCCAGATGGCGAACAGGACCTCGGGGGCCGAGTGCTGTCCGGGATTGGCGAAGACCGGGTCCACCACGTAGGTCGACAGGTACGAGGAGAGGACGACCTTCTTGGCCAGGCCGGCGGCGATCAGCCAGAACGCCTCGACGTAGTGCACGTTGGCGGGATCGCGCATCTTGCGGATCTGGGGCAGCAGCTCGGTGCCGCGGACGATGGGGCCGGCGATCAGATGGGGGAAGAACGACAGGAAGACCGTCACGTCCATCCCCCGGGCCGGCTTCAGCACCCCCCGGTAGATGTCCACCACGTAGCTGATGGCCATGAACGTGAAGAAGGAGATCCCGACGGGAAGCGTGACCGCGAGCAGGGGGACCGGACGGCCGAGCCCGATGGCGTGGGTCAGGTTGTCGACGTTGACGGCGACGAAGCCGAAGTACTTGAACCACGCCAGGAGGCCGAGCAGGAGGCCGAGGGTGACCCACAGCGTTATCTTGCGCTGCATGCCCGTGGCCGGGTGGACGAGGCGGCCCCCCAGGAAGGCGATGGCCGTGGACGCCGCCAGGAGGAAGATGAATCGCCAGTCCCACCAGGCGTAGAACACGTAGCTGGCCAGGACCATGAACGCCTTCCACGGCCCGGCGTACGGGTTGAGGAGCCACTGCACCGTGTAGACCACGGCGAAGAAGATGGCGAAGTCGATGGTGGGAAAGAGCACGTTACCGTCGTTCGAGCCAGGGGATGGACGCCGGCCCTCCTGGCGGGGGCACTGGTGCGGACACTACCCGGTGGTCTCCCGTCCCCCGGTGATGTGCGGAACCCCCCGGAGCGGGGGCGCGCCACTACCCGCGGCCGGCGCGGTAGGTCGTCGCGTCATGTCGTTCCCGGGGTACCTCCGCCGGACGGGCCGGCGGTCCGGGTGGGCCTCAGCCCCGGGCCTGCAGCGCCTCGATGAGCTTCGGGATCACCTTGTGGACGTCGCCGACGATGCCGAGGTCGGCCACCTGGAAGATGGGTGCGTCCTGGTCCTTGTTGATGGCCACGATGTTCTTCGAGTTCTTCATGCCCACCATGTGCTGGGTGGCACCCGAGATCCCGCACGCCATGTACACGGTCGGCTTGACCGTCTTGCCGGTCTGGCCGACCTGGTGGGAGTAGGGCACCCAACCGGCGTCGACGATGGCCCGGCTGGCGCCGGCCGCACCGTGCAGGAGGCCGGCGAGCTGCTCGATGAGGACGTACTGCTCCTTCTCACCCAGCCCGCGGCCGCCCGAGACCACCACGTCGGCCTCGTCCAGCTTCGGTCCGGTGCGCTCCTCGACGTGGCGGGCGACGATGCGGGCCGCATTGGCGGCCCCCGTGTCGGGGGCGGGGGCGGCCACCACCGCGGCCGGAGCGCCGCCCGACGGCTCGGCGGCGAACGACTTGGCCCGGATCACGAAGATGGCCGGACCCTCGCCCGTGAACTTCGCGGTCAGGATCTCGGCCCCGCCGAAGATGGCGTGCTGGCTGGCCAGGCCGCCGTCGACGGCCGAGAGGCCGACCACGTTGGTCAGGACCGGCCGGTCCAGCTTCACCGACAGGCGGCCGGCGATGTCGCGGCCGTCGTAGGTGGCGGGCAGGAGGACGGCGTCGGGGCCGGAACCGGCACCCACCGCGGCGGCGATGGCCGCCGCTACCGGTGCGCCGGGCAGCGCGCCACCGAGGTCACCCACGTCGTGGACGGTGGTGGCGCCGTACTCGCCGACCGTTCCGGCGGCGGAGGCGCCGCCGTCCCAGACGACGACCTCGACCGTGTCGGCCAGGGTGCGGGCATGGCTCACCAGCTCGAGCGAGGTGGTGGTGGGGGCGCCGTCGACGACTTCGGTGACGACCCAGATCTTGGGAATGGACATGTTCGTGATCTCCTCAGATGACCTTGAGCTGCTCGAGGAAC
Source organism: uncultured Acidimicrobiaceae bacterium (assembly GCA_963830165.1). Lineage (GTDB taxonomy): Bacteria > Actinomycetota > Acidimicrobiia > Acidimicrobiales > RAAP-2 > Bog-756. The sequence continues at coordinate 79,460 of CAWHKZ010000011.1, read as the reverse complement.
TCGATCACCCGCAGGTGACCCTCGCCCTCGTCGACGACGATCTCACCGGCGGCCCGGGCATCGGCCGGCGCGACGTCGGTGATCTCCTGGCGGGCGCCGGCGGCACCGACCTGGCCGGCGTCGATGCCGAGGTCGGCCGCCGTCAGGTTCTCGACCGGCTTCGACTTGGCGGCCATGATCCCCTTGAAGGAGGGGTAGCGGGGCTCGACCACGCCCGCGGTCACCGTGACCACGGCGGGCAGCGGGCACTCGACCTCGTCGTAGCCGGCCTCGGTCTGGCGCTCGACCTTGACCGACGAGCCGTTCACCTCGACCTTCTTGGCAAAGGTCACCGAGGGCAGGCCGAGGAGCTCGGCGATCTGGACCGGGGTGGTGCCGGTGTACCCGTCCGTCGACTCGGTGGCGGCCAGGATCAGGTCGGGCTCGGCGCGCTTGATGGCGGCAGCCAGGACCTTGGCCGTCCCGAGTGCGTCGGAGCCGGCCAGGGCCGGGTCGCTGATCAGGATGGCCTTGGCGGCACCCATGGCCAGGGCGGTACGTAGGCCCGACACCTCACCGTTGGGGGCCATCGAGACCAGGGTCACGTCACCCCCTCCGGCGGCGTCGGCCAGCTGCAGGGCCATCTCGACGCCGTAGGCGTCGGAATCGTCCAGGATCAGCTTCCCGTCACGGACAAGGTTCTTCGTCCCCGCATCCAGCGCCGGCGGAGCGGCGGGATCGGGGATCTGCTTTACACAGACGACGACGTTCATAGTCGTGCATTGTTGACGAAAAGCGACCTCCCGGACCAATCGGCACCCCGCCCCAGGTCAGGACGCCCCTGGTCGCGGCCGGGGCGGACCCCTGACAGCGGTCGGTCCGGTCGGTCCGGTCGGGGCGGTCGGACCGGTCGGGCCGCGTCGGTCGGGCCGGTCGGGCCGCGTCGGTCGGGTCGGTCGGGCCGCGTCGATCGGTCCGGTCAGGCCGCGTCGAGGACCCGGCGGGCCATGGCCACGTCGTCGGTGATCACCGTGTCGACCCCGGCGGCCACCACCACGGCCAGGGCGTCCTCGTCGGCCACCGTCCAGGCGGCCACCGCCAGGCCGGCCTCGTGGGCGGCGGCCACGGTGGCCCCGTCGACCAACCCGAGGGGCAGGTGGACGGCCGCGCAGCCGAGCCCGGCGGCCGCCTCGATGCTCGAGCGCGGATCGAACGACGATACGACCAGGAGCCCGCAGGGCAGGGCCGGCCCGGCCGAGCGCACGGCGGCCAGGGCCGCCCCCCAGAACGAGGAGACGATGACCGACCCGGATCGCCCCAGCTCCTCGACCACGCCCACCACGAGGTCGGATGCCCGGTCGGAGGGGTCGAAGGCGGCCTCGCCGGGCTGGTTCTTGATCTCGATGTTGACCAGCATCCCGGCGCAGGTCTCGAGCGCGTCGGCCAGCAGTGGCACATGGTCGGGCAGGTCGTCGGTGGCCAGCTCGTGGACCGGTCCGGCCCCCGGGACGACCGCGTCGTGGTGGACGGCGAGCCCCCCGTCGGCGGTGAGGCGCACGTCGAGCTCCACGCCGTCGGCTCCCAGCTCACGGGCCCGGTCGAACGCGGCGAGCGTGTTCTCGCCGATCCCGGAGGACGGGTCCGGGCTGCCCCGGTGGGCTTGCACTGCGGTCAGTGGCACCACGCTGCGTACTTTCTCCAGCACTTGACGCGACAAGGGGGATGTTGTCTCAAATCCCACGTGAAAGGCCCAAAACTGCTTGCAAGCGTGGGGGACGCTGGATACTCTAGTGAACGAACCCTGAACGGCCGGTGACACGTTTAGCGCCGAGCTATGTGAATAAAATCACAAGTGGGTAGTTCAGTTGATGAGTGGAGGAGTCAGCGTGGCGCTCATGTGGAACCGCACGGTCGAGTGGGATGAAGGGGACTGGCGGCAATTCGCCGCTTGTCGGAGCACCGAGCCCGACCTGTTCTTCCCGATCGGCACCACCGGTCCCGCCGTCGACCAGATCGAGTCGGCGAAGCGGGTCTGCCGGACCTGCGAAGTACAGGAGACATGTCTCGACTTCGCACTCGCCACCAATCAGGAGTCGGGCGTCTGGGGCGCCACCTCCGAGGAGGAGCGCCGCAAGCTCCGCAAGGCGTGGCTCGCCGCTCGCCGCCGGGCCTCCTGAGCCGCACCCCCGCATCACACCCCGCCACCGCGCGGCGTCCCCCACTCCACCCCCGTACGGCATCTCACCCGGCAGCTCGCCCCGTACCTGACCGCGCCCAGTACCTGACTGTGCCCCGCCGCAGGGTCATCGACCGGATCGACCGCCTACTGACCGATCGGCTGTGGGTCCCGGGCCGGGAGTTCGATGACCACCAGCGTCCCCCGCGCCTGCGCATCGCGCGTGCTCCGGTCGAGCATCGTGATGGTGCCGTCGAGCTGGCTGCGAACGAGGTCCCGCACGATCGACAGCCCGAGGCTCTGGGTCTCGTCGATGTCGAACCCCTCGGGCAGGCCCGAGCCGTCGTCGAGGACCTCGACCCGCAGCGTGCCGCCCTCGGAGGACAGGTCGACCTGGATGGTCCCGGTGAGATCGTGGTCGGCGGCGGCACCGTCCCCGTCCTCCTCGGCGGCGAAGTCGAGGAAGGCGTGCTCGATGGCGTTCTGGACCAGCTCGGCCAGCACCACGGCCAACGGCGTCGCCACGTCGGCCGCCACCTCGCCGAGGCCGCCGTTGACCTCGAACGTGAGGTGCCGCGAGACCACCGAGTCCTTGGCCATCCGCAGCAGCGAGGTCACGATCTCGTCGAAGGGGACCTGGTCGCTCGGCTCGCGGGAGAGGATCTCGTGGACGATGGCGATCGACCGGACCCGGCGCTCGGCCTCGAACAGCGCCACCCGCCCACCGCCGGGGGGCAACCGCCGGGCCTGGAGCCGCAGCAGCGCCGAGATCGTCTGCAGGTTGTTCTTGACCCGGTGGTGCACCTCGCGGATGGCGGCGTCCTTGGACAGCAGCAGGCGGTCGAGACGGCGCACGTCGGTCACGTCGCGCAGCAGCACGATGCACCCGGTCACGTCCTCGGCCTGGAGCAGGGGGATGCAGTGGAGCAGGACGGTCACGTCGGGACGGCGCTCCACCTCCTCCACCACCGGCAGAGCCGAGGCCAGGGCCCACTCGATGGCCGACTCCTCGATGCCCAGGTCGGTCAAGCGCCGCCCCTCGATCTGGGAGTACATGCCCATGCGGTGCAGGGCATTGGTGGCGTTCGGCGATGCGTAGCGGACACGTCCCTCCTCGTCGACCAGGACCACGCCGTCGCCCACGCGGGGCGCCTCCTCGGTGGCGACCTCCTCGCTCGGGAACGGGAACGTGCCCTCGGACAGCATCGAGGCGAACCGGTTGAACACGTCGCGGTAGGTGCGCTCGAGATGGCCGGGCCGGCGGCCGGCCCCGGCCGACAACCGGGTCAGGACGGCCACCGTCTCGCCGTCGTGGCAGACCGGGATGCAGTGCATGCGGACCGGCTCGGCGCCCGGCTCGAGCTCCATCTCCCCCCGAGACGACTCCTCCGCCTCGAAGCAGAGGACCACGAGCGGCCAGACGTCGGCGGCGACGGTCTGGCCGACCAGGTCCTGCTCGACCACCGTCGAGCTGTTGGACGGCCGCATCTGGCCGAGGATGACGAGTTCGGTCCCGGCCGCACGCGGGTCGGCGGACTCGGGAGCCATGGGCGCCATGAGCACGAGGTCGGAGAAGGACAGGTCGGCCAGGATCCCCCACGTGCCCAGCAGCCGCTGGAGGTGGGCGAGCTGCTCCTCGTTCAGATTGGTGCGCTCGAAGGCCAGCTCTGCGGGGGTGGCCACCGGTCAGCGCTCCGCAGTGCCCGATGCCACGTCGGCGGCGGGGGCGGGGCACACGGCGACGTCGTGGGGCGCCCGGTCCCGGAAGCCGCGCAGGGTCGACACGCCCGCTCCGGTCAGCAGGGCGCGCAGGTCGTCGGCGCGCTCGGCCACGTCGGGCAGGGAGTGGGCGTCCGAGGCCGTGGTGAGCGGGACACCCCGGTCGACGAAGCGCCGCAGCAGCGGTGGGGCCGGGTACTCCTCGCCCACCGGCTTGCGCCAGCCGGCCGACGAGACCTCGGCGGCCATGCCGGAGGCCACCGCGGCCTCGGCGATCCGGTCGTAGAACTCGTCGGGCACGGCCGGCCGGTGCCCCGCGATCTTGACCAGGTCGGGATGGGCGAACACGTCGCACACCCCGGACGCGCCCAGCTCCTCCATGGCCCGGGTGTACTCCTCCCACACCTGGTCGATGTCGCGGTGGTCCCACTCGGCCAGCACCTGGGGGTCCCCCAGCACGTCGAACCGCCAGGTCCCGAGCCAGTGCACCGATCCGAGCAGTACGTCGAACGGATAGCCCTTCAACAGGTCGGCGACGTCGTCCATACGGTCCTGGTAGTAGTCCACCTCGAGGCCGAGCACCACCGGCAGTCCGGCGGACTTCACGGCCTGGACCACCTCGACGTAGTCGTCGAGGTCGACCCGGGCGTGGTGGTCCCAGTAGGCGGCCATGCCGGGGCGCAGCTCGTCGCCGGGGAGGTCGTCCCAGAAGCCACCGAGACGGTCCTTGGCCTGGGTGAAGCGGAACAGGTGCTCGGTGACGGCGATCTCGGTCACGCCCCGGGCGACGGCCCGCTCGCAGTAGGCGGCCACCTGTTCGACGGTGGTCTGGGCGTCGCTCTGGCTGTGCGGCCAGAGATGGAGGTGGTAGTCGAGCACGTGATCCTTTCGGGCGACGGCGGGGTCGGGGCTCAGGCCCGTCGGATGAGGGTGACGCCGTCGCGGACGGTCGTCTGCACGGCCACGACCCGCGGATCGGTGGCCACGAACTCGTTGAAGGCCCGCAGGGCCACCGTGTCGGCGGTGGTGTCGGACGGGTCGAGGATGCGCCCCGACCACAGCGTGTTGTCGGCGGCGATGAGGCCCCGGGGTGCCAGCTTCGGGAGCACGGCCTCGTAGTAGTCGCGGTAGGCGGCCTTGTCGGCGTCGATGAAGACGAGGTCGAAGGGGCCGGGCAGGGTGGCGATGGTGTCGATGGCCGGCCCCTCGAGCACCTCGATCCGCCCCGCGTAGGGGCTGGCCGCGATGTGGCGGCGGGCGAAGGCGGCGTGCACCGGCGAGATCTCACACGTCGTGACGGTCCCGCCGGGGGCGAGGCCGGCGGCCATGGACAGGGCCGAGTAGCCGCCGAACGTGCCGATCTCGAGGACGGAGGTGGCCGAGAGGGCGAAGGTGAGCAACTCGAGGTAGCGACCCTCGAGGCGGCCGACCATCATGCCCGGCGAGTCGAGGGTCACCACCAGCTCGGAGGCCAGCGCGTCGAGGTGGGGCGGCGGGGCCGTGGTGTGCTCGGCGGCGTACGCTTCCAGGTCGGGGTCGACGATGTCGGTCACCCCTGCATCGTACGGCCCGTGGGGAGGGGTCGTTGCCGGATCGCCTACCGCCAGATCTGCTCTCCGAGGCGGAGCAGGCCCCCCAGGTCGTAGATGTCGGTGTCGAAGAACGGCACCGTGGCGAGCACGTCGGGAGCGACCGACAGGCCGGCCCGCTCCTCCATCTCGCGCAGGGCGACGATCTGGAAGTTGAGGTAGCTGTCGGCCACCTCGGTCAGCACCCGGGCGATCTGGTCCTCGTCGCCCAGGTCGGGGTCGGTGGCCCCCAGCGCGGGCGCCAGTCCGCCGGCCAGCTCCCCGGCCCGGTCCCGGATGGCCTCGGCCACCTTGGTGCCCTCACGGCCCCGCAGATAGTCAGGCAGCACCTTGTTCAGGACGATGGCGCCGAGGTGCAGCTTTCGCTCGGTCAGCTGTTCGGCGAAGAATTCCGCCTCGCGCAGTGGGGTCGCCTCCAGGGTCGAGACGACCACGAACGTGGTGCGGCGGTCCGACAGCAGCCGGCCCACGGCCTTCGAGCGCTCCACGAAGCCGTCGTACATGGTCTGGAAGAGGATGAAGAACTCGGAGATGTCACCCATGAACTCCGTGCCCAGGATCCGGTCGCTGATCTGGTAGAAGGGCTTGGTGGCCACGTTGATCAGCTTCGACCGGTAGGGGACGATCAGCCACCGCAGCAGTCGCGACGAGAAGAAGTCGGCCAGCCGCTCGGGGGCGTCGAGGAAGTCGAGGGCGTTGCGGGTGGGCGGGGTGTCCACCACGATCAGGTCGTACTCGCCGGTCGAGTGGATCTCGTAGAGCCGCTCCATGGCGATGTAGTCGTGGCTCTGGACGAACCGTCCGGCGATGTTCTGGTACAGCGGGTTGGCCAGGATCTCGTCCCGGGTCTGCTCGTCGGGGGCGTGCTGGCGGATGAGCGAGTCCCACGACTCCTTGGTGTCGAGCATGGCCGCCCACAGCTCGCCCCGGGGCTTGATTCCGGCGGCGGTGAAGGCGGAGGCCGGCACCTTGTGCTCGGTGTTGCCGATGCCGTCGAGGCCGAGGGCGTTGGCCAGGCGCTTGGCCGGGTCGACGGTCAGCACGAGCACCTTCGAGCCGTGGGTGACGGCCGCCATCAGTGCCGAGGCGGCGGCCGTCGTGGTCTTGCCGACCCCGCCCGGTCCGCAGGCCACCGCGATCTCCTTGGTGGCCAGGAGGCTGTCGAGGGTGGGTGCCGTGGCGTCCGCGGCCTTGGCCCTGGGAGCGCGCGGCGCCATCAGAGGCCCAGCTCCTCGCCGAGGGACCCGGCGACCTGGCGCGTCGTGCGCAACCCGTGCGACTTGGCGAACAGGTACGGCAGGTACAGCAGCGGCACCGCGGGGTCGATCCCCTGGCGCAGGCGCTCCAGGTGGGTCGAGCGCGTACGGCGCATGGTGACGGCCAGGCGGGCCGCTTCGAGCACGGGGCCGGCGTCGCCGTCGACGAGCTTGTCGAGCTCACCGAGTGCCTCGGGATCGGCGAGCGCCTCGAACACCGCCTCCTCCTGACGGCCGAACAGCTCGGGCAGGACCCGGTTCACCACCACGCCGGCCAGCTGCACCCTCGTCTCCTCGCGGACGCGCTCGGCCAGCTCGATGGTCTCGCTGACGGGCATCTCCTCGGGCGTGCACACCGCCAGCAGTCCGGTGATCGACGGATCGGACAGCATGTCCTCCATCCAGCCCGTCTGGGTCCGGATGAGGCCCACCCGGACCAATCCGTTGACCGCCTGGGGCGCGGCCAGCTGGCCGACGATGTGGCCCGAGGCGTAGGCGTCGACCACCACCATGTCCCAGTCGCCGTCGCGGACCTCGAAGCAGAGCTTGCCCACCGTGAGGATCTCCCGGACCCCGGGGGCGGCGGTGGCCAGGAAGTCGAAGGCCTTGGCGACCGGCCCGATCCGCCCGACGATGGGCACGTGCAGCTGGAGCTTGAGGTACTCCCGCAGCGACGCCTCGGTGTCCATCGTCATGGCGAAGAGGCCCGGCTGGACCTCCTTCTCCTTGAAGGCCGTGGGCGCGGCCTCGTAGTAACCGGCCAGCTCGCCCTTGGCGTCCGCCTCGCAGATCAGGACCTTCTTGCCCTGCGACGCGACCAGCAGGGCCAGGGCCGAGGCGACGGTGGTCTTGCCCGTGCCCCCCTTGCCGGTCACGAAGACCAGCTTGCGGTCGAGCAGGGGCGTCATCGGGTCAGGCGGCACGGCACCCCGCAGGGTCCGGCCCACGACCCGGTGGGGCGCCCCGGGGTCGGATCAGGAGATCCCGAACCCGACTCGGCGGTCGGCGGCCGGAGGGTCCAGCTCGACGTAGGCGACCTTGCCGGCCGGGACCCCGACCTGGCGACCCTTGCGGTCGGTCAGCCACAGGATCTTGCCGTCCTCGCCCAGCGCCTCCTCGATGGCGGCCAGGATCTGGTCTCGGTCAGCGTCGTCCGGCAACTCGATGTCGAGCTCCTTCATCGACTGCACGATCCCGATACGTACGTCCACCTGGCACGCTCCTCTCCGGCGGGCGGTCGGTGGACCGCCCGGTGCCCACGACGATACAGCCCTCCCGGGACCGGTCCGTCCCAGCACGATCCACCGGGGTCACAGCGATGGGGCACACTGGCGGTATGGACGGCGAGACTCCCCGGGGGTCGGCGCCGGCCCCGGGACCGGCCCGGGCCGGCGAGACCGAGCGCAGTCGACTGTGGGCGGCCACCATGTCCGGGCACGGGTCCGGCGGGGTCACCCTCGCCCACGCCGACAGCCGCGCGTCCACCGGGGCCGCGACCCCGTCCGCCGGCTTCGACCGGCTGGCCCGCGAAGAGCTCGAGCATGAGCAGCTGGCTCCGGGCGCCACCCACGCCGACGGGGCGGGGTGCCGGGCCCGCGACGAGGAACCCGACCGGTGGCGGACCTGCTTCGAGCGGGACCGGGACCGGATCCTGCACGCACCGTCGTTCCGCCGCCTGGCCGGCAAGACCCAGGTCTTCGTCTTCCCCGACGATCACCAGCGGACCCGTCTCACCCACGCCCTGGAGGTCGCCCAGGTGGCCTCGGGCATCGCCCGGGCCTGCCGTCTCAACGTGGCCCTGACCGAGGCCATCGCCCTCGGCCACGACTGCGGGCACGGTCCGGGCGGCCATGCCAGCGAGGACGCCCTCTCCCCCTACGTGCCCGGCGGCTTCGACCACGCCCCCTGGGGGGCCGACGTGTCGCTCGCCTCCCTCAACCTGTGCGAGGAGACCCTCGACGGCATCCGGAACCACTCGTGGTCGCGACCGGCGCCGTCCACGCCGGAGGGCGAGGTGGTCAGCTGGGCCGACCGCATCGCGTACGTCTGCCACGACTTCGAGGACGCCGTGCGCAGCGGCATCGTCACGCCTGAGGCGCTGCCGGCCGTCGTACGCGAACGCTGCGGCGACCGGCGGGGCGAGCAGCTCGGGACCTTCATCGACGGCCTCGTGGCCACCACCCTGCGCACCGGGCAGGTCGGCATGGACGATGACCTGGCCGAGGCGCTGGCCGCCTTCCGGGCCAGCAACTATGAGCACGTGTACCTCCGGCCCAGCTCCGTGGCCCAGGGTGAGGCCGTCGTCGACGTGCTGCGGGCACTGGTCGATCACTTCGGCGACCGCCCCCACCTCCTGCCGACCGACGGACGGGACGACGGCGCCCTGACCGGTGGCGGGCCCGGCGCGGTCCATGCCGCCGTCGCCTACGTGGCCGGCATGACCGACCGCTACGCCTTCAGCCGCGCCGTGGCCCTGCTCGGGTGGGACCCGGACAAGCTGCCCGTCGGCATCGGGTTCACCGGCAGGTTCTAGGCCGGCGGTTTCCCGGCCGGCGGGTAGTGGTGCTGGGCCGGAGGGTAGTGGTGCTGGGCCGGAGGGTAGTGGGTCGGCGGGCTCAGACGCTGACCCACATCACCGTGAAGGCGTCCCCGCCGACCAGCGGCGACGTCGATGCCTTCACGATCGTGCCCTTCTTGTTCTTGGTCATCGTGATCTGGTGCTCGGTGAAGTCCGCGGAGTCGATGGGCTCGCCGTCGGCCGTGGCCCCGCTGAAGGCGACCGAGCCGAAGTCGGTCAGGTCGACGGCCTTGCAGCGGGTGCCCGTGCAGGTGGTCGGCGCCTCGGCGATCCACTCGGCCGATGCGTCGAGTGGCGCGGTGGGGGCGGACTGGACCGTCGTGTACGTCCACCTGCCGACATCGGTGATCGACAGCGTGTAGCTGCTCCCCGATCCGGAGACCGTGGCGGTCAGGATGTCGTACGGGGCGACGGGGTGGGTCGACGTGGGCAGGACGACGATGCTGCCGGGGTACATCTCGTACCAGGCGTAGTAGCTCGGACCGCCGGGATCCTTCCTGGTGCCCTTGGTGCAGTCCGCGTCGGTGCCCACCTGCTGGACCGTCGGGTCGGTCGACGCGTAGCCGTCGATGCCCACCCAGAACGCCGACTGGTCCACCTTCTTTCCCGAGCACACGGCCGTCGGCTGGATCCAGGTGCCGGCCACGCTGGTGACGGGGACCCCGGTCACGGCGTAACCGGCCCAGTCCAGCGAGTCGCCCGTGCCCTGCTTCTGCTTGGCGGCCAACGGGACGTTCGTCGGACGGGCCCCTGTGGGCGAGCCGGGTCCTGTGGTCGAAGCGCGTGCGGCGACCGGGGCGGCTTCCGTGGGTGCGACAGGTGCGGCCTGACCGGCACCGGCCAACAGCACGGCCGCGGCCGGCAGTACGGCGGAAGCGACCGACACGGCGAGCACCGCCCGCGCCGGCCGACGGCGGCGTGCGACCCGTGGCCCGCTCACACCCGCGCCCTGCCCACGGTGACGGCGCCCACTCCCAGCAGGTCCCGGCGCCGGCCCCGCAGCACCTCGACGCGAACGTGGTGGGCTCCCTCCCGGGTGGTATCGACCGAGCGGTCACTTGACCCGGCCACCGCCTGTCGGATGCACCGGGCGTTGAGCAGGTCGATGGCCGGCGTGAGGGTGGCGACCGGGGACGTGAACCAACTGTCGACCACGTGGTCGCGGACGGACCGCACGGCCTCGTCGGGGTCGGTCCGGAGCACCTGCTCGTACCCGTCGAGTTGCCGGCTCAACCCGTCGAGGAGGGCTCCGCCGTCACTCACGGTCACGACCAACGGGTTCCCGTCCAGGACGTCGACCCGGACGGCACCGGTCGTTTCGGGGTCGGCGGAGACCTCGACCATCTCGGCCACCCGGTAGCGCCAGATGCCGCCGTTGCCGGCGATGCGGAGCTCGCCCGGCAACAGCACGACATCGAGTCGGGCGTGCCACCGGGTCCCGGCGGACACCGGGCCGCGAAGGCGGAGTCCCCGGTAGTGACCCCGCGTCGCCACCAGGACGCACGCGTCCCGCGCCAACCCGGTCCGGCGACGGACCAACAGTGCTCCCATGCCCCTCGCTCCTCCTGCCCGGACGACGACGGTCCCGTAACGGCGGCCGAGCGGCGCGGCTCCTGCTCCCGGTGTTCCCTGCGGTCCGGACCGCACGGAACACCCTCCGGCGACCGGCACCGGGACCCGGCATGCACGTCAGGTAGAACGTACGGAACGCCCGATCCGTTACCGGGAACCTGGGACCCCCGTGAGCGGGGCCGTTCCGGATCGACCCGGAACGTGTGAGCGGACCCCGGTGAGCGGGGCCCGTCCGACACGACCGCTAGAGGCGGACGATCGCCCGCGGGTCGTCGGTCGCGACGATGTCCTTGCCCAGCGGGGCGATGGCGGCGGCGGCCAGCTTGAAGTCGGCGAGGCCGAGCGGGATGCCGATGATGGTGATGCACAGAAGCACCCCGGTCACCACGTGGGCGATGGCCATCCAGAGGCCGGCGAGCACGAACCAGATCACGTTTCCGATGAAGGAGCCGGTGCCCGCACCGGGCTTGGGCACCAGCACCCGACCGAAGGGCCACAAGGTGAAGGCGGCCAGCCGGAAGCTGGCGATCCCGAAGGGGATGGTGATGATCAGGATGCACATCACGACCCCGGCGATGACGTAGCCGATGGCCAGCCAGAATCCGCAAAGCACCAGCCAGATGACGTTGAGCACGGTCCTCACACCATCCAGCATGACACCGGTCGGCCACGGACGGTGGGGGCGGAGGCGCGGGAAGCCGGGCGCGGTCCCTAGCATGGACCCATCGGGGCGGAATACCGGTGAGGAGGACCCATGGTCACACGGGAAGCGGTACGCAGCGAGTCGACGACCGGCGAAGAGGCCGGAGCGCCGCCGGAGGACGGGGGGGCCGCCGGTGCGCTGGCCCCCGTGATCACGGCCCTGGTCGGCCGGAGCGGTCGGGTGCGGTTCCGATTCTGGGACGGCAGCGCGCTCGGACCCGACGACGCGGTGGGAACGCTCCACGTCCACTCCCCCGACGCCCTGCGGCGCATCGTGTGGGCCCCCGGTGAGCTCGGCCTGGCCCGGGCCTTCGTGGCCGGCGACCTGTCGATCGACGGGGACATCTTCGACGTGCTCGAGGCCCTACGGGAGACCTCCCCCGGCGACCTGCGGAGGATCGAGCCGCGCACGCTGATGGCGACCGTGCGGGCGGCCCGTCGCCTCGGCGCCCTCGGGGCGCCCCTCCCCCCTCCCGCCGAGGAGAGCAAGCCCGCCGGGAGGATCCACTCGCCGGCCCGCGACGCCCGGGCCATCAGCCATCACTACGACGTCGGCAACGACTTCTACGAGCTGGTCCTCGGACCGAGTTGGACGTATTCATGCGCGCGCTTCGTCACCCCGGCCTCGACGCTGGAGGAGGCCCAGGCGGCCAAGTACGAGCTGATCTGCCGCAAGCTCGGGCTCGACCGTGCACCCGGCGCCCGCCTGCTCGACGTGGGCTGCGGGTGGGGCTCGATGGCCCTCCATGCCGCCCGGCACCACGACGCCCGGGTGGTGGGGGTGGCCCTCAGCCACGAACAGGTGGACAAGGCGAAGCGGCGGGTGCAGGAGGCCGGGCTCGAGGACCGGGTCGAGATCCGCTACCAGGACTACCGGGACCTGCGCGGCGAGCGCTTCGACGCCATCTCCTCGATCGGCATGTTCGAACACGTCGGGTCGGCCCGCACGGCGCAGTACTTCGACACCCTGCGCGAGCTGCTGGCGCCCACCGGCCGGCTGCTCAACCACGCCATCTCCTCCCCCGGCGGGTCCCGCCTCGGCACGCGCACGTTCATCGGCCGCTACGTCTTCCCCGACGGCGAGCTCGTCGACGTCGGCCAGGTGGTGCTCGCCATGGAGCGGGCCGGCTTCGAGGTCCGCGACGTCGAGTCCCTGCGCGAGCACTACGCACTTACCCTGCGCTGCTGGGTGGCCAACCTGGAGGCCCACTGGGACGAGGCGGTGGCCCTGGTGGGCCGGCCCCGGGCCGACATCTGGCGGCTCTACATGGCCGCGTCGGCCCTCGGCTTCGAGGACGGGGGGATCGCCGTGCACCAGGTGCTCGGCGTACTTCCCGCCGACGACGGGACGAGCGGCATGCCGCGTACCCGCGAGTGGGACTGAGCGCAGCTCAGCGGACGGTGAGCTCGCGGCGGTAGACGCGGGCCGGGCCGAGCGAGGCGATGGTGGTGGCCAGCTGGGCGAAGACGGCCGCGGCCTCGCTGTCGGGCTCGGAGACCATGATGGGCACGCCCTGGTCGCCACCCTCGCGCAGGTCGGGCACGAGGGGCACCTGGCCCAGCAGCGGCACGCCGAGGTCGTGGGCCAGCTGTGCACCCCCGCCGCTGCCGAACAGCTCGTAGCGGGTGCCGTCGTCACCGGTGAACCAGCTCATGTTCTCGATCACGCCCCGCACCGCCAGCTTCAGCTTGCGCGCCGCGTAGGCCGAGCGCTGGGCGACCCGCTGGGCCGCCGCCTGCGGCGTGGTGACCACGAAGACCTCGGTCTTGGTCAGGTACTGGCCGAGCGACAGGGTGACGTCGCCGGTGCCGGGCGGCATGTCGATGAGCAGGAAGTCGGGCTCGCCCCAGTAGGCGTCGACCAGGAACTGCTCGAGGGCCTTGTGCAGCATCGGGCCCCGCCAGATGACCGGCGTGTCGTCGGCCACGAAGAAGCCCATCGACAGGCAGCGCACCCCGTTGGCCGTCGGGGGGACGACCAGGTCGCCGATGATCAGGGGGTCGGCGGTGATGCCCAGCATCTTCGGCACCGAGAAGCCGTACACGTCGGCATCGAGGATCCCGACGTCGTAGCCGGCCTGCTGCAGGGCCACGGCGAGGTTCACCGTCACCGAGGACTTGCCCACCCCGCCCTTACCCGACGAGATGCCGAGGATGCCGCGTCTTCGAGCGCGGCTCCATGAACTTGTTGGGGCGTCCCTCCTCGTGTCCGAGGGCGCCTCCGTGGTCGTGCCCGTGGTCGTGACCGTCGTCGGCGGCGTGCATGGTCCCGCCGTCGACGGCGTCACCGCGCAGCAGCATCCGCAGCCGGGCCCGGGTCTCCTCGTCCATGACGGCGGTGTCCACGACGACCTCGTCCACGCCGCCGACCCGGGCCACCGCGACGCGCACGCGGGCCACCAGCTCGTCGATCTGCGGGTACTGGGCCACGGGCAGGGCCAGCTCGACGACGGCCTTCTTGCGCTTGGCGTGGACCCGTCCGACCATGCCCAGCTCCCCCAAGGGGCGCCGGAGTTCGGGGTCGTCCACGTGGGCAACCGCCGACGCGATCTGGGACTCGTCGATGGACATGGGGGCTCTCCTGAGGGAATTACGGCGTCACCGGTACACTAGGGGACGTGCAGCCCGACCCGGACAGCCCCGAGGCCACCGCCGGATCCGACTCCGACAGCCAGTTCGCCGCGGCCGTGACGGCCGTGACCTCGGCCTTCGGTGACCCCACGAGGCGTGAGATCTACCTCTTCGTGCGCTCCCAGCCCGGTGCCACCGCCTCGGAGGTCGCCGCCCGCTTCTCGCTCCACCCGAACGTGGCCCGCCACCACCTCGAACGCCTGGCCGCCGGCGGCTACGTCGAGGTGACCCGGGAGCGCACCGACGGCAAGGGCGCCGGACGGCCCTCCAAGCGCTTCCGGGCCATCGGCCCCGACCCCACCCTCGACCTGCTCACCCGCCGCGACGACCTGCTGGTCCTGCTGCTCCAGGAGGCGCTGCAGATGCTCGGGCCCCAGGCCGCCGAACGCATGGCCGAACGGGTCGGCGAGGAGTACGGCCGCCGCCTGGCCGGACAGATGTCGCCGGGCGACAGCCAGCGGTCGCTGCGCACGGCCATGCACGCCATCGCCGACACCCTGACCGCCCACGGCTTCGCCGCCCACGCCGAGGACCAGGGGGCGACGACCGCCGTGGTCGCCGACAACTGCCCCTTCGGCGACGCCGCCTCCCAGCACCCGGTGCTCTGCGCCGTGGACCGCGGCATGGTCAAGGGCCTGCTGGCCGGCCTCTGTGGTGACGATCCCGGCGCCGTGCCGGTCGTCGTGTCGTCGTCCCGGGCCCGGGGCGACGACGCCTGCGCCGCCGTGGTCTGACCGGCGACCGTGGCCCGCCACTACCTCGACCACGCCTCCACCGCCCCGCTCCGCCCCGAGGCCGTCGAGGCCATGGCCGAGTGGGCCGCCCTCGGCGTCACCGCCGACCCGGGACGGGTCCACACCGAGGGCCGCATCGTCCGGGCCGCCCTGGAGGACGCGCGCGACAGGGTGGCCGCCCTGTTCGGCGTCCGCCCCCGCCAGGTGGTGCTCACCTCCGGGGGGACCGAGGCCGTCAACTCCGCGGTCTGGGGCGTGCTGTCCGGCGCCGACGGCCCGGCCCCGGTGGCCTGTGCGGCCGTCGAGCACTCGGCCGTGCGCGACGCGTCGGCACGCCTCGGCACCGTGGTCGAGGTGGCCGTCGACGGGATGGGGCGGATCGCCGCTCCGGCCGTGGCCGAGGCACTCGGGCGGTGCCGGCGGGAGCACGGGAGGCTGCCGGCCCTCGTGCACTGCCAGGCGGCCAACCACGAGGTCGGCACCCTGCAGGACACGGTCGATGTCGTCGACACATGCCGCCGGGAGGGCATCCCCGTCCACGTGGACGCCGCGGCCGCGGCCGGGCACGTGCCCCTCGACCTGGCGGCGCTCGACGCCGACCTCGTGTCGGTCTCCTCCCACAAGCTCGGTGGACCGGCCGGGGTGGGGGCCCTCGTGCTGCGGCGGGGCCTACGCATCGAACCGCTGCTGGTCGGAGGTGAACAGGAGCGGGGACGCCGGGCCGGCCTCGAGGACGTGGCCGGCGCCATCGGGTTCGGCGCCGTGGCCGGCGTCCTGGCCTCCCCCGGACGGCTGGACGCCGAGGCGTCCGCGGCCCGGGAGGCCACCGACCGGCTGTGCGACGCCGCCACGGCCGTCGAGGGTGTCGTCCCCTACGGCGACACCGACCGCCGGGTGCCCCACATCCTCTGCCTCGGCGTGGCCGGCGTGGAGGCCGAGCCGGTGCTGCTCGGTCTCGATCAGGCCGGGGTGGCCGTCCACTCCGGCTCCTCGTGCTCGTCGGAGTCGCTCGAGCCCTCCCCCGTGCTCGAGGCCATGGGCGTGGACGGCGAGCGGTCGCTACGCCTCTCTGTCGGCTGGTCGACCACGTCGGCCGACGTCGACGCCTTCGTCACCTGCTTCGCCGGGGTGGTCGGCCGCCTGCGCGACCTGCGGTCCTGACCCGGCCTCCGGGCGCGACCTGACCGGACCCACGCCGACTCGGATCGGCGACGGTAGGTTGGCCGCCATGCGCGCCGTCGTCTGCCACGAGTTCGGACCCCTCGACACCCTGGTGGTGGAGGAGCGGCCCGCACCCGAGCCGGGCGAGGGCATGGTCCGGATCGACGTGGCCGCGGCCGGGGTCAACTTCGTCGACGGGCTCATCTGCCAGGGCCGTTACCAGATCAAGCCGCCGCTGCCCTTCGTCCCGGGCAGCGAGGTGTCCGGCACCGTCGCCGCCGTCGGACCGGGCGTCGACGGCTGGACGGTCGGTGACCGGGTCCTCGTCTTCTGCGGCTTCGGTGGCTTCGCCGGCCAGGTGGTGGCACCGGCGCTCTCGCTCGTCGCCGTGCCCGACGCCATCGACCTGCCCCGGGCCGCCGCCCTCATCCAGAGCTACTGCACGATGCTGTTCACCCTGACCCGCCGCACCGATGTGCAGCCCGGCGAGTGGGTGCTGGTCCTCGGGGCCGGTGGGGGGATCGGCCTCGCCGCCGTCGACGTGGCCACCGCCCTGGGCGCCCGGGTCATCGCCGCCGCCTCGACCTCCGACAAGCTCGAGGCCGCCGTGGCCATGGGAGCCGAGGCCACCATCGCCTACGAGGAGGAGGACCTGAAGGTGCGGGCCCGCGAGCTCTCCGGTGGCGGCGTCGACGTGGTGGTCGACCCGGTCGGCGGCCGGCACGCCGAGCCGGCGCTGCGGTCCACCCGCCAGCTGGGGCGGTACTGCGTGATCGGCTTCGCCTCGGGTCCCATCCCGACGATCCCGCTCAACCAGGTCCTGCTCAACAACCGCACGGTGGTGGGCGTCGACTGGGGCGGATGGACGTTCACCGACCCGCTCGGCAACCGCGCCCTCATCGACGACCTCATGGGAATGGTGGCCGACGGTCGCCTGCACCCGACGGTCCCGGACACCCGTCCGCTCGACCAGGCGGCCGCAGTGATGGCCGGCCTCATCGACCGCACGGTGGGCGGCAAGGTCGTACTCGTCCCCTGAGCGGCCCGGTCCGTCCGGGTAATGGTCCTTCGACCCTTCCCCGCTTCCGGCGGAGCCGACACACTGCCTCAGGAGGCAGGTCGTCCGAGCACGGGCGACCGCGACGAGACGACGCGGGGTACACGATGTTGGCATCCGTGACCGGAGTGGACGACGGCCTCGGATCGGCCACGCTGGACCTGGCGCCCGAGCAACTGGCCGTCCGGGTCCGGGGGCTCACCAAGTCCTACGGTGGCGTCCCGGCGGTGGCCGGCATCGACCTCGACATCGCCCGGGGCGAGATCTTCGCCCTGCTCGGCCCCAACGGTGCCGGCAAGACCACCACGGTCGAGATCCTGGAGGGCTACCGCCAGCGTGACGGCGGCGACGTCTCGGTCCTCGGCCTCGACCCGGGCCGTCAGCGCGGCCGGCTCAAGCCCCGCATCGGCATCGTCCTCCAGTCCACCGGGGTCGAGCGCTACCTCACGGTACGCGAGACGCTCGCCATGTACGCCACCCTCTACCCGGACGCCCGGCGCCCCGACGACGTGATCGACCTCGTCGGCCTCACCGCCAAGCGCGACGAGCGGATCATCAAGCTGTCCGGCGGACAGCAGCGTCGGCTCGACGTCGCCATCGCGCTCGTGGGCGACCCCGAACTGCTCTTCCTCGACGAGCCCACCACCGGGTTCGACCCGACGGCCCGCCACGAGGCGTGGGCCGTGGTCGAGCGCCTGGCCGAGCTGGGCAAGACGGTGGTGCTGACGACCCACTACATGGATGAGGCCCAGCACCTGGCCGGCCGCGTGGCCGTGGTGGCGGCCGGCCGGGTCATCGCCGGCGGTCCCCCGTCCCTCCTCGGCCATCGCGACCGGGCGCGGAGTCACATCCGCTTCCGGGTCCCCGAGGGCGTCGACCCGCCCGCCGTGTTCGCCGGCCAGCTCCGTCCCGGCGGTGCCGTCGATGCGCCGGTCGACGACGTGCGGGCGGCGCTCCACGACGTCGTGGCCTGGGCCGAGGTCCACGGGCTGTCCATCGACGACCTCGAGGTGACCAAGCCGTCGCTCGAGGACGTCTACCTCGAGCTGACCGGGACCCCGTCGGTGCCGGACCACGCCGGGGTGCCGGGATGAGGGCCGCCCGCCTCACGCTCTCCCAGGTCCGCTACGTCAACAAGGCCTTCTGGAGGAATCCGTCGTCCGCCTTCTTCACCTTCGCCTTCCCTCTCATGTTCCTGGTCATCTTCACCTCGCTGCTCGGCCACAACACGTTGCACCTGGGCACCCGCACCGTCCAGTCCTCCACGTACTACGTGGCCGCCATGGCCACCTTCGGTGTGATCACCGCCTGCTACATGAACATGGCCATCTCCATGACCTTCCAGCGGGACTCCGGCGTGCTCAAGCGGATGAACGGCATGCCCCTGCCCGCCGGGTCCTTCCTCGGGGCGCGGATCCTCCATGCCATAGGCATGTCGATGATCCTGGTGGCCATCACCGCGGCGTTCGGACGCCTCTTCTACGGCGCCGAGATCCCGACCGGGGCGACGCTCGTGCGCTTCGTCGTCGTCCTGGCGGTCGGGGCGGCCACGTTCTGCGCGCTCGGACTCGCCATCACGGCACTGGTCCCCAATTCGGACGCCGCCGGGCCGATCGTGAACGCCAGCATCATGCCCCTGCTCTTCCTGTCCGGCATCTTCATCGCCTTCGACTCACGGACACCCTCGTGGATCCTGTGGGTCGCCCGGTTGTTCCCCGTGCGCCACTTCGCTCTCGGGATGCAGTCGGCCTTCCTCGGTACGCCATTCGACTGGTCCGACGTGCTGATCGTCGCCGCATGGGGCGTCCTCGGCCTGCTCGTCGCCGTCCGGTACTTCAGCTGGCAGCCGCATTCGGGCTGACGGGTCAGGCCGTCGGCACTCCGGACGGCAGTGGCAGGTCGGCCGCGGTGTAGGCCTGGCGCACGATCGATGCCGCCTGGGACACCACGTCGGACGGTGGGTCGTCGGCCAGGAACAGGCGGAACTGGGCGACCGCTCCCTGGGCGTTCCCGTCGAGCTGCAGCAGCAGGGTGCCGAGGTAGAGGTGGGCGGCGTAGTCCTCCGGGTTCAGGGCCACGGCCTCGGTGATCTTGGTCCGGGCGTCGTCGAGCAGGGACGTGCTCGCCCCCTGCTGGCCGACCCGGTACTCGAGCCAGCCGAGCTGGGCCATGGCGACCTCGTCGTCCGGGTGGGCGTTCAGCACCTGCTGGTAGAGCTGGGCGGCCAGACCCAACTGGCCCTCGTTCTCCACCGTCGCCGCCTGGTCCAGCGTCCGGGCCACCTGCTGGCTTGCGCTCAGGGAGAGCGAGCCGGTCTCGGTCTGCCCGGGCAGCCGCTGGGAGGAGAACAGCGGGATGGCCACGATCAGCGCGGCGGCGAAGCAGACCACCGCCCCGGCCAGGAACCACTTGTTGCGGCCCCGCCGGCGGGAGGCCCGCTCCGGCCCGGTCGGCCCGGGTGCTCGCTCGGCGGCCAGGGTGGCGACCCCGGCCGTCCCGTCCCCGGCCGTCCCGGCGGTCGACGTCGTCCCCGCAGCCGGCGTCGAAGCGGTCGCCGTAGTCGTCGGGCTGGCCTCCGGCTCCAGCGCGGTCAGGCGGGCCAGGTCCCGCTGGCGCAGGGCCAGGTAGTCGGCGTCGGCCAGGTCGCCGGCCAGGAACTCGGCGTCGGCGTCGGCCAGCGACTGGGTCAGGAACCGTCGCCGGTCCGCCACCACCGCGGGGTCGGCCGTCGCACCCCGGACGTCGGCGTCGAGCCCGTCGGCGCCGGCCCGGCGGCGGCGCACGAGGACCGCGACCAGCACGCCCACGGCGCCCAGGACGGCGGCCGCGGGCAGCACCCACACCAACGCCGACCAGCCGCTGGTCGGCGGGTCGAGCACGATGGTCGAGCCGTAGCGGGCGACGAGATAGTCCTCGATCCGGCTGTCGCTCCAGCCGGAGTCGACGAGCTTGCGCACCGTGGCCCGCACCGTGACCGCCGTCGGGGCGCTCGACACGGCCACCGACAGGTCCTCGCAGCTCGGGCACCGGATGTCGGACTCGATGGCGGTGGCCCGCTGGGCGTCGGTCGGCGGGGCCGACCGGAGGACCCCGCTACCGACGAGCAGCGCGACCACCACCACGACGCCGAGCAGCGTCCACATCGGGAACCGCCGCGACCTCATGCGCCCGCCGCCTTGGCCCGGGCGATGAGGCCGTCGAGGTCCGACTCGGTGACCGGGGCCACGATGTAGGCCACCACGCGCCCGTCGGGGGCGATCAGGAAGGTCGACGGCGGGGCGCGCACCCCGTAGCTGAGGGCGAGCGTGCCCTGGGGGTCGGCCAGGGTCGGCCAGGTGGCACCGATGGTGGCCTGGTACGAGCGGGCCGCTGCGGCGGTGTCGTCGAAGACCACGCTGACCACGCGGGCGTCACCCGTCTGCTGGTGGTGGAACGAGAAGGCCACCAGGTCCGGGCCCTCGGTCTGGCAGGGCTCGCACCAGCTGGCGAAGAAGTTGAGCACCACCCAGGTGCCGGGCGCCCGGGGCAGCGAGAACGCCTTGCCGTCGACCGTCACGCCGCTGATCGGCGGCGCGATCTGGCCGACCAGCGGGCTCTGCACCTCGGACACGGCGGCCGGGGGCCGGGTGGCGAGGACGGCGATGAGCCCGGCGGACACCACGAGGACGGTGACGGCGATCCAGCGCGCGGTGTGGCGTCCCGGCGGAGCAGTCGCCACCGGGGCGGCGACGGGCGGGAGGACGTCGGTCACGTGGCCTCTCCCGCCCCCACCGGTTCACGGTCCGGGACCGGCGCGTCGTCGAGGTCCGGTGGCACGGGCGGAGCCGCCGCGTCCACCGGGGCCGACACCGGGTCGGTGGGCCGCCGGCGTCGTCCGGGCACGGCCGACAGCACCGAGCCGACCACGATCAGTGCCCCACCGATCCACAGCCACATCACCAGGGGCTGGACCACCACGCCGAAGGTCCACGGCCCGACCCGGCCGGGGATGGAGTTGATGGTCAGGTAGACGTCGGAGGTGAGCGAGGAGTCGATGGCCGGCGTGCCGACGGCCTGGGTGCCGGTCCCGAACTGGCTGATGGCCGGCGTGAACACGGCCCCGCCGTCGATCCGCAGCAGAGCCTGCTGGCTGATGTGGGACGGCGTCCGCACCACCCGGGTGCCGACGAACTCGACGCTCTGACCGGCGAACGTGCCCGTCTGGCCCTGGGCGAGCACGAGCGTGCCCCGCTGCCCGAAGGCGGTCGCCGCGGTCAGCCCGACGGCGAGGAACACCACGCCGATGTGCACGATCATCCCCCCGTTGGCCCGGCCGACGAAGCCGCGCCAGCCGGCCAGGGCCGCCCGGACCGGCGGGGCACCGGCCGCCCGGGCCGACCGCCAGGCGCCCCGGACCGAGAGCACCAGGGCGCGGCCGGCCGACGCGGCGGCGAAGGCGCCGAGACCGAAGGCCAGCAGCGGCTCGATGCCGTGGATGCCGCCGGCCACGCACGCCACCAGCACCAGGACGCCGATGGTCGCCGGCACGGCCAGCCGGCCGCGCATGACCTCGGCCGTCGTCTTGCGCCACGGCAGGGCGGGGGCCACGGCCATCAGGAAGAGCAGGCCGAGCCCGACGGGGATCACCAGGCGGTTGAAGTAGGGGGCGCCCACGGCCACCTGGGCCCCGCTGTTGACGGCCTCGTAGAAGAGGGGGAACACCGTGCCCAACAGGACGATGAAGGTGAAGAGGACGAAGAGGAAGTTGTTGGCCAGGAACGCGCCCTCGCGGCTGAGGGGCGAGTCGATGCCGCCGGGCGAGCGCAGCCGGTCGCCCCGCCAGGCGATGAGGCCGACACCGGTGGCCAGCACGAGGCCGAAGAAGGCGAGCAGGATCGGCCCGATGGACGAGGTCGAGAAGGCGTGGACCGACTGGATGACGCCGGACCGGGTCAGGAACGTGCCGAGGATGGTGAGGCTGAAGGTGGCGATGACGAGCGAGAGGTTCCAGACCCGCAGCAGGCCGCGGCGCTGCTGGACCATGACCGAATGGAGGTAGGCGGTGCCGATGAGCCACGGCATCAACGAGGCGTTCTCGACCGGGTCCCAGGCCCAGAACCCGCCCCAGCCGAGCACCTGGTAGGACCACCAGGCGCCGAGGATGATGCCGACGGTCAGGAACGTCCAGGCGAACAGCGTCCACCGGCGGGTCTCGCTCTGCCAGTCCTCGTCGACCCGGCCGGTCACCAGCGAGCCCACGGCGAAGGCGAAGGGCACGGTGAACCCGACCATGCCCAGGTAGAGCATGGGCGGATGGAACAGGACCAGGGGGTTGTCCTGGAGCAGCACGTTCGGGCCCAGGCCGCTGGTGGGGATCGCGCCGACCACGTGGGTGAAGGGGTCGGCCGGACCGAGCATCAGGCCGAAGAAGAACGCACACACCACGTACATGACGAGGGTGGCCCAGGCCACCATCTGGTCGTCGGCCCGCGCCCGGAAGCGCCACACCATCGCCGTGACGTAGATGCCGAGGATGAGCCCCCACAGGAGGATCGAGCCGGCCAGGGCCGACCACATCCCGGTGATCGAGTACAGCAACGGCGTCGACCGGCTGTTGTTGTCGGCCACGTAGGTGAGCGAGAAGTCGTGGGTGATGAGAGCCCGCTGCATGGCGAAGGTGGCCACCACCCCGCCGAGGAGGATCAGCGGAGCGTAGACCCGTCCGGCGCGCAGGCCTCCCGGGCGGCCCCGCACGAGGCCGGCCACCAGGACGACGCAGCCGATGACCGCCGCCGCGAACGCGAGCAGGTCCCCGATGTGGCCGAGGGTGCCGTTCACTGCTGGTCGCAGCCGGAGGGCGCGTGGCGCGGGCCGGCCGTCACCGCTTGGTGCCGTTCGGCGCCGTCACCCGGTTCGGGTACTCGGCGATGTAGGTGGCGGTGTGCTTGACCAGGATCTGGTCGGACACGAAGCGGTCGCCGGCGAAGTGGCCTACCGCGATCACGGGGATGTCGGGCTGGAACAGCTGTGGTGGGCTGCCCGAGTTGTCGACGGTGAGGCGGATCGCACCGGAGGTCACGACGAAGTCGACACCGGCCCTGGTGGAGTGGATCGATCCGGGCTCGACCACGCCCTCGAGGTTGAAGACCTTGTCTCCGAGCGTGGCCCGCTGGGCGACGGCCTGGTCGGCGGGCAGGTAGAAGTCGAGCGCGGTGCCGATGCCTTTCGCCACCAGGAACACCAGGGCCCCGACCAGCACCACGCCCACCACCACGTAGCGGACGGTGTGGCGACGGGCGGCGACCGGCGGGCGGGGCCCGGCGGGCGGGCCGGCGGCCGGTGCGGGGGTGCTCGAGGTCGGCGGGGCCGGGGGTGCGGTGGTCACCGGCCACCCCCCGGGACCGGGGCCGCGCCCGGATCGGCACCGGGGGTGCCGACGTCGACCGCGACGGACGCGCCGGTCACCCGGGCCACGGCCCGGTTCAGCCGGCGGCGACGCCAGACGAGTTGGACGCCGTAGAAGAAGAGTGTGGCGAGGACGAAGACGTACCCGGCGATCACGTAGCGCATCAGGCCACCACCACCCGGTCGGTCGGACTGTCGTCGGTGGGGCCCTCGGCGGTGGTGGCGCCCTCTGCGGTGGTGGTGGCGCCCTCTGCGGTGGTGGTGGTGCCGGTGGTGGTGGTGGTTGTGGTGGTGCCCTCGGCGGTCGGCGCACCGGCACCGGGTATGGCCGCGGCCGCGGCACGTCCCTCGGCCTGCCGCTCGACGAGGGCCAGGTCGAGTTCGTTGGCGGCCAGCCAGTCCTCGAGGGCGCCGATCCGGTAGCGGACCAGCAGCATCCACACGAAGACCAGGGTCAGGGCGATGAAGCCCAGCAGCAGCGTCCACGCCATCGACCCGTGGATGGTGGGCGACAAGTTGGCGTTGAGCACGGTGGCTCCCTGGTGGAGGGTGTTCCACCAGTCCACCGAGAAGTGGACGATCGGGATGTCTACGGCGGCGAACAGGGCCACGAAGGCGCTCCGGCGGGCCCGGACCTCGGGCTCGGCCGGCACCCGGCGCAGGGCGAGGTAGCCGAGGAACAGCACCAGCAGCACCGCCGTGCTGGTGAGCCGGGCGTCCCACGCCCACCACACGCCCCACGTGGGCTTGCCCCAGATCGAGCCCGAGACGAGGGTGCAGACGTTGTAGACCACGCCGACCTCGACGGCGGCGGCGGCCAGGCGGTCCCAGAACAGCGAGCGGGTCCGGGGCCACAGGTAGAGCAGGCTCGCCACTGCGGCCATGCCGAAGGCCAGGTAGAGGGCCACCCAGGCCACGCCCGGGTGGATGTAGACGAGGCGCACGAGGTTGCCCTGGACCTTGTCGGGCGGCGTCACCCACAGGCCCAGCCACACCGTGGCCGCCGTGCCGACCAGGGCGAGGACACCGATCACGTGCTCGACCAGGCGGGCGCGGGGGGACCGGAGCGGCGGCGGGGCGACCTGCCCGATCGCCGGGGTGGCGTCGCCGGGGGCGGATGTGGTCAGGTCGGATGTCATGCCGTCTCCTGGATAGGGCCGTAGAGAACTACGCCGAGAGCAAGGTAGACGGCATCGAACACGAGAAGTAGTCGGAGCCACTGGGTCCCGTCGCCGGGGGTGCCTCCGACCATGGCGGCCTGCCAGATCTTGGTGCCGGCCAGCAGCACCGGGGCGGCGATGGGCAGCAGCAGGAAGGGCAGCAGGGTCTCCCGGACCCGCAGCCCGGCCGACAGCGCTCCGTAGAGGGTTCCGGTGGTGGCCAGGCCGATGGTGCCCAGCACGCACGACAGGGCGATCATCCAGGGCACCTGGATGTGCGCCCCGTAGAGGAGCACGACGCCGACCGCCAGGAGGGCCTCGAGGACGACGAGCTGCAGGGCCACGGCGCAGGCCTTGCCCAGGTAGAGACCGGCCGGATCGATGCCCGACAGCCGCAGTCCGTCGCGGGCGCCATCGGACGACTCGACCGAGACGCTGCGCTGGATGGCCAGCACCGTGCAGAACAGCACGGCGACCCAGAACAGCCCGGGCGCGCCCTTGGCCATCACCTCGCGGTCCGGTCCCAGGGCGAAGGCGAAGAGGACGAGCGCCACGATCCCGAACGGGGCCACCTGGGAGAGCGCCACGCGCGAGCGGCCCTCGATGCGGAGGTCCTTGCCGGCCACGAGGACGGCGTCACGCCACATGGGCCACCGGTCCGGTCGGTGCGAGGTCGATGTCGGACGCCGTGGGCCCGGTCTCGCCGAGGGCGACCGCGTCGCCCGGCGCGTCCGGGCGCGACTCCACCGGGCGCGTCACCCGGTGGAGTGGGTGGCTCGGACGTCGGTGCGGCGGTCGGGGCTGCGGGGCCGGCGAGCGTCCGCTCGGCGGTCACCCGACCTCCGGTCACGGTCACCGCCCGGGTGGCCAGGCGCTCCACCGGCCCCGACTCGTGGCTGGCGATCAGCACGGTGACCCCCGATGCCGTGGCCTCGGTGACGGCCTGGTCCAGCAGCCGGCGGGCCGACGCGTCGAGGCCGGCGTGGGGCTCGTCGAGCAGCCAGAGCTCGGGCCACCGGGCGGTCAGCACGGCGAGGGCGACCCGGCGGCGCTGGCCGGCCGACAGCCGTCCGGCCGACGTCTTGGCCAGCCGGCCGACCAGTCCCCAGCGCTCGAGGGCCGGCTCGATCCGGGCCACGTCACCGCCGGCGGCCCGGACGGCGAAACG
Organism: uncultured Acidimicrobiaceae bacterium; assembly: GCA_963830165.1. Classification (GTDB taxonomy): domain Bacteria; phylum Actinomycetota; class Acidimicrobiia; order Acidimicrobiales; family RAAP-2; genus Bog-756. Next base: position 53,594 of record CAWHKZ010000011.1, on the reverse strand, counting down.
GACGTTCTCCCGCACGGTCAGGTCGTCGTAGAGGTGGGAGGCGTGGGAGAGCATGCCCACCCGGCGGCGCACGGTGGTGCGGTGGCGGGACGGGTCGAGCCCGAGGACCGAGAGGCTCCCCGAGGCCAGGGGCACCAGACCGGCACAGACCCGCAGCAGGCTGGTCTTTCCTGCCCCGTTGGGCCCCTCGACGAGAACGGTCTCACCCACCGCCACCTCGAGATCGACACCGGTGAGGAGCGGAAACCGCCCCGAGAGCGCGACCGCGTCACGGAGTGAGACTGCAGAGGAAGGAGGGGCTACCGGGGCCATGGGCTGCGGTCAATGCTACGGGGGCGGACGGGCAGGGGCCAGACGGGGGGGCGGGGCCGGCCCGGACGGCCCCGGGAAAGCCTCAGCTGGTGGACAGGCGGCTCAGGTGCAGGTCCCGGAGCCAGGTCGAGATGTGGGCCGACACGATGCTCACGTTGTGCGTGAGCAGCAGGATCCCGAACGCGATGAGGATCACCCCGCCGATCAGGTCGACGATGCGCAGGCGGCCCTTCACCCTGGCCAGCAGGTCGGTCATCCGGCCGAAGGCGAGGCCGAAGAGCAGGAACGGCACCCCGAGGCCGAGCGAGTAGGCCAGCAGCAGGGCGACTCCACCGACGGGCGAGCCGCCCGTCCCGGCGGCCAGGGAGAGGACGCTGCCCAGCACCGGGCCGATGCAGGGAGTCCAGGCGAAGGCGAAGGCCATGCCCATGACCGGGGGCGCCCAGGCGCCGAGCACCGAGGGCCGGACGGCGAACCGTTTCTCGCCCGACAGGGCCATCGGCAGGCTGACGCCCGAGGCCATGGCCACCAGGACGGCGCCGAACAGCACGATCAGGACGCCCGAGACCACCTCGAGGGTCTGCTGGTGGGTGTCGAAGAGCCGTCCGATGGAGGAGGCCGTGGCGCCCAGGATGGTGAAGATCACGGTGAATCCGGCGATGAAGGCCAGGATCCCCCTCAGCAGGCGCCCCCGGTGCCGGCGCAGCTCCTCGGGATCGGTTCCCGGATCGGTTCCGGTGACGAGCGCAGGTCCGTCGCCGGCGGCGGGGACGCCGTCGACGGCGGGCCCGGGGCCCGGGTCGACACCGCCCACGGCGACCGGTTGCACGACGGCCACCGCGCTCGTCGCCGGCGTGGTCTGCAGGGACGACAGCTCGGCGGCCGACAGTCCGGACACCATCGACAGGTAGGCCGGCACCAGGGGGAGCACGCACGGCGACAGGAACGAGAGCATCCCCGCGCCGAAGGCGACCAGGAGGCCGAGCGGGTCAGCGTGGATCGCCGCCAGGTCGGCCATGTCCAACCGCTAGCCCTGCTGGCTCTTCACCAGGGCCAGGTCGGCCTCGACCATCATCTGGACCAGCTGCGGGAAGTCGACGTCGCGGTGCCAACCCAGGGTCTTCTCGGCCTTGGCCGGATCGCCGATCAGGAGGTCCACCTCGGCCGGGCGCAGGAAGCGCTCGTCGATCACGACGAACTTCTCCCAGTCCAGGTCGGCGGCCGCGAAGGACAGCTCGACCAGCTCCTTGACCGAGTGCGTCTCGCCCGTGGCCACCACGTAGTCGTCCGGGTGGTCCTGCTGCAGCATCAGCCACATGGCCCGGACGTAGTCCTGGGCGAAGCCCCAGTCGCGCTCGGCGTCTAGGTTGCCGAGGGCCAGGTTCTGGTCGACGCCGGCGGCGATGCGGGCCACGCCGTGGGTCACCTTGCGGGTCACGAATTCGAGTCCGCGGCGGGGCGACTCGTGGTTGAAGAGGATGCCCGACGAAGCGTGGAGGTCGTAGCTCTCGCGGTAGTTCACGGTGATCCAGTGGCCGTAGACCTTGGCCACGCCGTAGGGGCTGCGGGGGTAGAAGGGCGTGGTCTCGACCTGGGGGACCTCCTGCACCTTCCCGAACATCTCCGACGAGCTGGCCTGGTAGAAGCGGATCTCGGGGTCGACGGTGCGGACGGCGTCGAGGACCCGGGTGACCCCGAGGGCCGTCGTCTCGCCGGTCAGCACCGGCTGGTTCCACGAGGTCTGCACGAAGGACTGGGCGGCCAGGTTGTACACCTCGTGGGGCCGGATCTCCTTCAGGATGTTGATCATCGACACCTCGTCGAGGAGGTCGCCGGCGACGAGGTTGATGCGGTCCTGGATGTGGGCGATCCGCTCGAAGTTGATCGTGCTCGAGCGCCGGACCATGCCGCTGACCTCGTAGCCCTCGTCGAGCAGGAGCTCGGCCAGGTAGGAACCGTCCTGGCCGGTCACTCCGGTGATCAGTGCTCGCTTCGCCATGTGAGTTAGGTGCTCCTCGGGGTCTGGTGTGCCGGTACTGGGGTCTGGTCAGGCCGTGCCGTCGGCGTCCGTGGGCACCTGCCATGACGGTGGGCGCTTGTCCGCGAAGGCGGCGATCCCCTCCCTCGCCTCGGCCGTCTGACTGGTGACCGTCAGCATGGCGTGGAGGTAGGGCAGGGCCTCGGAGGCCGCTGCATCGACCACAGCGTAGAACGAATCGCGCCCCATCTTGGTCACACCGGGGGGCTTGGAGGCCAGCACGGCAGCCAGTTCGGCCACGGCGCCGTCCAGGTCGGCGTCGGGCACCACCCGTGTCACGAAGCCGATCCGGTCGGCCTCCTCGGCACCCACCACGCGGCTGGTCAGCATCAGTTCGAGGGCCTTCTTCGGGGGCATGGACCGCAGCAGGGACACGGTCACCATGTAGGGCCAGAGGCCGACGTTCAGTTCGGGTGCGCCGAACTTGGCGCTCTCCGAGGCGATCACCATGTCGCAGGCCAGGGCGAGGCCGAACCCGCCGGCCATGGCCCACCCCTGGACGCGGGCGACTGTCGGCTTGCCGAGCTGCCACATCTCCTCGAACAGCTGGGCCAGCCAGCCCCGGGCCAGGTGGTGGTCGAGGTACTCGTCCGAGGTGCCGCCGGGATCCTTCGGGACCATGCCCGAGAGGTCGGCCCCGGCGCAGAAGGCCTGGTCCCCGGCACCGGTGAGCACGACCACCCGCACCGCCGGGTCGACCTTGGCCCGGGCCAGCTCGCGGCGCAGGCCGGCGATCACCTCCCAGGTCATGGCGTTGCGGCGCTCGGGCCGGTTGATGGTCAGGGTCAGCACCGGGCCCCGCCGCACGGCGAGCAGGTCGCCGTCGCCGGGTGCGGCGTCAGGGGTCGCGGTGGCGTCGGTGGGTGCGGTTGCGTCGGGCACGCACCGACGGTACCCCGCCCGGGACCGGGCGGTCGCCCCGGGAAGAGCGATCGAGACGAGCCGGGGCAACCACCGGTGCGGGTGGGAAGGCGTGGCGTGCGGCCGCCGCTACGGTGACGCCATCCCGACGACCGCCCTCCTCTCCTTCCGCCTCAACGGGACCGACGGGGTTTCCGTCGAGGCCGCCAAGTGGCAGCGCGCCCTGGACCACCTCGGGCACACGACCTACACCGTGGCCGGCGGCGGCACGGTCGACGAGACGGTGCCGGGGCTGGCCATCGACGCCGGGTCGGGGCCCTCGCCCGCCCGGCTGACCGAGGTGCTGGGTCGGGCCGACCTGGTGGTGGTCGAGAACCTGCTGTCCCTCCCCCTCAACCAGCCCGCCTGGGACGCGGTGGCTGAGACCCTGGCCGGGCGACCGGCCGTCCTCCACCACCACGACCTGCCGTGGCAGCGCCCGCAGTTCGCCGACCACCCCGCACCCCCCGACGACCCGGCGTGGCGTCACGTCACCATCAACGAGCTGAGCCGCACCGAGCTGGCGGCCCACGGGATCACGGCCCGGACCGTCTACAACTCCTTCGTGATGCCTGGCCCGGACCCGGCCGCGGCCTGGCCGGACCGGTCGGCGCGGGGGTCGGCGCTGCGGGACGCGCTCGGGACCGGGACCGATGACCGCCTCGTGCTCCAACCGACCCGGGCGCTGGCCAGGAAGAACGTGGCCGCGGGAATGGCGGCGGCCGCCGGCCTGGGTGCCACCTACTGGCTGCTCGGCCCCGCCGAGGACGGCTACGGGCCCGAGCTCGAGCGTCTGGTGGCCGGCGCGCCCTGTCCGGTCGTGCGGGGCCTGCCCGACGTGCACGGGAGCGGCGGACCGTGGACGGTCGAGGACGCCTACCAGGCATGCGACGTGGTGGCCCTCCCCTCCACCTGGGAGGGGTTCGGCAACCCGAGCCTCGAGTCGGTCACCCACCGCCGGCCCCTGGTCATCGGCCCCTACCCGGTCGCCGCCGAACTGGCCGCCTTCGGCTTCGAGTGGTTCCCGCTCGGCGACGTGCCCGGGCTCGACACCTGGCTGGAGGATCCGGAGCCCGGCCTGCTCGAGCGGAACCTGGCCGTGGCCCGGGCCCACTTCTCCTGCGAGGACCTGCCCGACCGCATCGCCGCGGTACTCCCGGGCCCCTGAGGGTCGAGCGGGGGGATCGTCGCCCCGGACGGGGCCGCCGCCGGGTCCGGGGGCTACCATGACCTGGATGTCGACGACCGCTACCACGGGGAACCCGGGGGCGCCCGCCCGGCCCGCCCGCCGGCTCACCGCCGACGCCCGGCGGCGCCAGCTGTTCGACGTGGCGCTCTCGCTCTTTGCCGAGCACGGCTACTCGGCCACCACCATGGACGACATCGCCGAGGCCGCCGGGGTGACCAAGCCCCTCGTCTACCAGCACTTCGACTCCAAGCGGGCCCTCTACCTGGAGCTGCTCGACGTCTTCTCCCACTCGATGATCGACCGGATCGTCCAGGCCACGGGGGCCGCCGAGGGGCCCCGCCAGCAGGTCGAGCTGGGCTTCGCCGGCTACTTCCAGCTGATGGTGGACAACGAGCACGCCTTCCGCCTCCTGTACGGCCGGGACGCCCCCGACGACGTCGAACTCGGCGCCGCGCTGCGGCGCGTCGAGGAGACGATCGCCCAGGCCATCGACCCGCTGATCGACGCCGACCTCGACCCCGACCACCGCCTGCTGCTGGCCCACGCCGTGGTCGGCATGGCCGAGGGCGCCAGCCGCCACTGGCTCGACGTCCACCGCAGGCACACCCCGGAAGGGGACGGCACGCCGGAGAACGAGGTCGACCGGGCCGACGAGGCCGCCCGCCTCGCCGCCCAGCTGGCCGACTTCGCCTGGGCCGGCCTCCGCCAGGTCCACCGCATCTAGCGCTCCCCACGCCCGGACCCGTCGGCCCGGACCAGGACACCCGGGTCCGCCCGGCCGGGCCGGCTCACCTGCCGGGAGGCCCGCTCGACCGGTCAGACCCTGCCCCTCAGACCCTGCCCCTCAGACCCTGCCCCTCAGACGCTGCGCCTCAGACCCTGCCCCTCACGCCGAGACCGCACCCGTGGCCACCGGCTGATTGGCCGACGCCACCACGCCGCCGGCGACCTCGTCGGTGATGGCGAAGGCCGACACCGGCGGTGACCCGGCCACGCTGAACGGCACGATCCCGGGATGGGATCCGAGCAGGCCCAGCGAGATGGCCCTGGTTCTGACGACGCCCCACAGCTGGTAGGTGCGGTCGTCGGGCAGCGCGGCCAGGCCACCGGTCCGGTCGTTGACGACGAAGCCCGTGCCGGCCGCCGTCAGGACGATCGTGGCCGGGGTCGACCCGGTGCCGGTCGGGCCGGACAGCGGGATCCGCTTCGTGCCCGGGGCCGAGAGGGCGGCCTGTTCGGCGGCCGACAGGCGGGCCGAGCCCTGGAGCGCGCTGACCTGGCTGTGCAGGTGACCGACCTGGGCGCCGAGCACCAGCGCGGCGACGACGGCCGCCGCGGCCACCAACCCGGCGCCCACGGCGACCAGCCGGGACCGGCGTCGGGCCGGGTCGAGGGTGACCATGTCGCCCCCGGTGTCCGGAGCGGTGGACCGGTCGGCCGGGGCGTCGGGACCGTCGAGCCGGGCGGCCAGGCGGTCCCACGAGGCGGCGGAGGTCCCGCCCAGCTTCCCGGCGATGCCGTCCCACAGGTCGGCTGGGGGCGAGCCGCCCGAGTTGGCCAGCAGGCCGGCCACCTCGTGGTGCTGGGCCACCTCGATCGAGCACCGGATGCACCCGTCGAGGTGGGCCTCGATGACGGCCGACGTGGCGGGGTCCACGGCGTCGAGCGCATAGGCGCCGAGCAGCTCCTGGATCTCGGAGTGGCTGAGCGGCGGCGGGGTGGTGCTCACAGCCCCGCTCCCGCCGGCTCGATGCCCCGTTCGATCAGGTTCACGCGCAGCCGGCCCAGCCCGGCCCGGATCCGACTCTTGACGGTGCCCTCGGGCTCGTCGAGCATCACGGCCACCTCCTTGTAGGTGCGGCCACCGAAGTAGGCCAGCTCGATGGGTTGGCGCAGCTCGCCGGGGAGCGCATCGAGGGCGTCCTTCACCTGCTCGGCCACGGCCATGTCCCACACCTCGCGGTCGATGTCGTAGTCGGCGGTGGCCGTGTCGCGCGAGGTCCGCTCCTCGCGCCGCCGCCGCGCCTCCTCCGACCGGACCACGTCCACCGACTTGCCGTGGGTCCGGGCGAGCAGGAACGACCGCAGGGTCCCCCGCTGGGCGTCGAACGTCTCAGGGCGCCGCCAGAGGTCGATGAACACCTCCTGGGTGACCTCCTCGGCCGGCGGGTCGGATCGCAGGACGCGGCGGGCCAGGGAGTGCACGGCACCACCGTGCCGGCGATAGATCTCGGCGAGGGCCGGCTCGTGCCAACGGCCCACCGCCACCACCAGGTTGGCGTCGCTGGCCTGTTCGACGTCCATCTGCACAGCACAGTATTCGGAGCGGTCGTCCGGACGGATGGATGCGGTCGGGATCAGGGCATCCCTCTGCCGCTTTTCCCCCGTCAGCAAACCTGACCCGGCAGGTAGGGTATTGCTGTGTTCTCCTTCCCCAACCCGGTGAACGACTACGCCGCCCGCACCGTGGCCACCGGCGTCGTCCTGATGTGCGTGGCCACGATCGCCTTCGACCAGCCCTGGATCCTCATCCCCCTCGCCTACGGCTTCTGGGCTCGGGTGCTGACCGGGCCCCGCCTCAGCCCCCTCGGACAGCTGGCCACCCGGGTGGTGGCGCCGCGTCTACCCGTCGAGCCCAAGCTCGTCCCCGGGCCGCCCAAGCGCTTCGCCCAGGCCATCGGAGTCGTCTTCTCCACGACCGCCCTCGTGCTCTGGTTCGGGTTCGGGCTCCACGCCGCCTCGCTCGTGGTGGTGGGCCTCCTGGCCTGCGCCGCGTTCCTCGAGGCCGCCGTCGGCCTCTGCCTCGGCTGCAAGGCGTTCGGCGTGCTGATGAGGGTCGGGGTGATTCCGGAGTCGGTGTGCGAGGAGTGTGCCGACGTGACCCTCCGCCATCCCGAGCTCGCCCGGGACCGCACCTGAGCATCCCGTCAGCCCCGTGCGGGTGAGCGACGGGGCCCGGCCCGTGCCGGAACCCGTCCGGCTCGCCAGACCGGACGAGTACACGCGCCTGCGGTACGTCGAGCTGGAGGCCGACGTCCTCTACCTGACCGTGGGGATCGGACCGTTCCCCGAGGACGACGCCCACGACCGCCTGCGCGAGATGGCGGTGGTCTTGGCGGCGGGCGATCCCGCCGTCGGCTTCGTGGCCGTCGAGCTCCTCGACGGCGAGGCCCACATCGACCAGCTCTCGGTGCTGCCCGCCCACGGGGGCCGCGGCACCGGTCGGGGTTTGCTCGTCGAGGCGATCGGGTGGGCCCGACGGTCCAGGCTGTCCGGAGTCACCCTGACCACCTTCCGCGACGTCCCGTGGAACGCCCCCTTCTACAGGAGGATCGGCTTCGAGGTCGTCACCGATCCGGCGCCGGGGCTGGCGGCCCGCCGGTCCGCCGAGCGGGCCGAGGGCTTCGACCTGTTCGGGCCGCGGGTGGCCATGCGCCTCCCCCTCCGGCACCGGTGACGACCCCGGCACCGTGACGCCTCCGGCACCGGTGACACCCCCGGCACTGTGACGCCTCCGGCAATGTGACGCTGGTGGCACCACCGGCTGTAGGTGTAACCGTCGTCAGCTCTCGGCGAGCAACGGCAGGAGGCGCGTGCACAGGTCGGCCAGCTCCTCGGCGCACGACACGTACACGGCCTCGTCCCCCCCGGCCGGGTCCTCCACGTCCTCCCACCCGCCGATCTCGACGTCGGCCAGGCCCAGGGCCTCCAACCGGTCGGCCAGCGGTGCCGGGCCGGGTGGCAGATCGCGCACCAGGCGCTTGATGGATGCCGTGCGGTGGGCGGCGGCGGGGTGCTTGCGCCGCACGTAGGCCACGTGCTCGGCGGCCATGGCCAGGATCAGCACCGCCCCGTCGATGTCGTCCTCGGTGACCTGGTGGCTGCGATGGCCGTTGGCCTCGAGACCCAGCGACCCGAGTGCGGCGCGGGTGCGACGGCTCATCGGTTGACCTTCGATGACATGGGTGCCGGCCGTCACGATCGGAAGCGGTGCGTCCCGCAGCATGGCGCCGGCCATCACCGAGCGCGCCGCGTTGCCGGTGCACAGCGTGACGAGCAGGGGGCGGCCCGTGTTCGACGGTGGCGATTCGGGCACGGACGGACACTACCAACGGCCCCCAGCGGCCCAGGACCGCGGGACGACGGGCGGATCGGGGCCCCTCCACAAGGGTGTGCCGGGCGCCCGCGCCCCGGTCCAGCCACGCACTCCACTGGCGCACTCCGCCGGCGCACTCCCCCGGCGCCTGGTCCACGGTCCCCCGCTAGACGAAGACGAGTACCAGGACCACGAGCAGCGCGACCCCGGCCACCACCACGGCCCACCGCTTCGTCCAGGTGAACGGCTCCTCGGGCCGGGGCCTCAGCTGGTTGTAGGCCCCGACCATCCGGGGCCGCCGGTCCGGTCCGGTTACGCCCGCCATTCCGGGCTGCGCTCCGGGCTGGCCTCGGCCAGCGCCCGCGTGACGCCGGCGACATCGAGATCGGCTCCGTACGCCGGGCTGCCGGGCTGCTGGCGCCACGAGTCATCGAGCCCTCCCCGTCGACCGGGTCGAAGCCCAGGGAGTCCACCAGCTCCATGACGACCGCCTTGGCGCCGGGGTCGTCCCCGGCGACGGGCAGGGCGATGCGGCCTGCCGTTCCGCGGGGTCGGCCGAGGGTGAGCAGGTGCTCGGCCAGGATCCCGTTGAACGCCTTCACGACGGGTACGCCGAGCTGTCGGGACACCCAGCGGCTCTCGGTCGTGCCTTCCTCGATGGCCGCGATGCGTCCGTCGCGCCGTCGCGGGTAGTAGTTGTTGGTGTCGATGACGACGACGTCGGCGGCGGCCGCGTCGAGCAGCCCCTCGGGCAGATCCGGCACCGACTTCTCCGGGACGGTCACGACGACGATGTCGGCACCCTGCGCAGCCTGGGACGCGAGCACCGCCGTGGCCCCGGTCTCCGCGGCGAGGTCCGCCAGGGTCTCGGGCCCGCGCGAGTTGGCCACCGACACGTCATGGCCGAGGCTCGTCAGTCGCCGGGTGAGCGTCCCACCGATGTTGCCGGCTCCGATGATCCCGATCTTCATGGCTGCTCCGTCCTCACCACGGTCCCGCGTCCCGGGGCATGGAGCCACGTGCCAGGTGCCGGCACGTCCTCCACGGTGGCGCTGGGCCGGTCTCCACGGCCACCCTAACGGTGTCGCCCGGACGACGATCCCCGGACGACGAACTCCCGGATCAGATGGCCACGATCAGATGGCCACGATGAGATGGAGGGCCACGAGCACCCACGACACGGCCACCACGGCGGCCAGCGGCCAGAGCCGCCGCCGGGTACCGAAGAGGACGATCCAGGAGAACACGTACACGGCGTCGAGGCTGCGGAAGCCGACGTCGCCCTCCCAGATCCCCGGGGCCGCGGCACAGGGCGAGCAGGACCACGGCCGCCCACGCCCACCGCTCGTGGAGGGGGGCCGAGGAGTGGCGGACCGACAGGGCGGCCATGACGGTCAGGAGCACCAGCAGTGCCAGCTCGCCGAACCAGATGAGCGACACGCGTGCCGGGAACTGCGCCAGATACTGGCGGAACCCGTCGGTGAGCCCGACCAGCGGGAGGCCGATGTTCGCGTTGCCGCTGGCCAGCACCGGAACGGACCCGGTGCCCACCGTCACGACGGCCTGCCAGGCCACGAACCCGATCAGGGGCAGGCCCCAGGCGACGTCGCTGTCGGACCACGTGATGCGGCGTTCCCGTCGCAGGCGGCCGATGACGGACGTGGCCCCGAGCACCAGGACCACGTACATGGCCGGCTCCTTCGAGAGCACCGAGGCCAGCAGGAGCAGTCCCGCCCACCACCACCTCCCCTTTCTGAAGGCGTACAGGCCGAACACGAGGAACGCCGCCGCGGTGATCTCGGTCAGGTCGCGGGCCGCACTCCACAGGTAGCCCGAGTACGCGGCGAGGACGAGGCCCCACAGGGCGTGCCGGCCACTGTCCCGGGCGAGCAGCGCTCCCCCGAAGGCCAGAGCGACCAGGGCGAGGAAGTTGGTGAGGACCAGGGTCCCGGGCACCAGCGATGCGCGCCCCGCGGCCAGCAGCCAGGCGATGGCGGGGTAGCCGATCCGCTCGAAGCGCGAGACGGTGTCCATGCGGATGCCGAACGTGGTCCGGTGCAGGTCGGCCGGGTCGAGAGCCATCCGGTAGTAGAACTGTCCGTCGTACCCGGGGCCCCGCACCTGGGGATACCGCACGGGAAGGCCGGCGGCCCGGACGTGCTCGGTGCCTAGCACGATGAACCAGCCCAGGTTCCCGTGAGCGGCCACGTCCAGCCGGCCGATCAGGAACGCCAGTGCGGCGATGCCGGCGATGCCGGCGGCCCAGATCGGTGCATCCAGCGGACGACCTGCGGTGTCGGCCTCCGACGCGCCACCCGGCGGTGGTGCCTCGACATCTGTGGGATCCGTTGTCGGCTGCAGCATCTCCATCGTTCCGGTGGGCAGTCAGGTCAGCGGCAGGAGTCGGCGTCCGGACGCCACGCAGCGCGGACGTCCGCGCCGTGCTCCGACGTCATCCGTCGCACGACGCGACGGACGCCCGGCCGAAGTCGCGAGGTGCTGACGTGGGGGTCGCGACCTCACCGGCGGGCGAAGATCTTGAGAGTGGGGCGGTTCACCGCGTCGGGCGAGAACGCACCACGGCTCTGGTGGCGCGGAGCGACCATTTCGTCGCGCACGCGAGTCGTGATGTCGGCCACGGCCCACAGTTGCACAGAGGCGGCCGGTTGCAACCGCGGCGAGCGCACATGGCGTCGAACGGTGAGCTGTCGTGACGGCATCGGGAGCCGGGTGGTGGGCAGACCAATCATCTGACCAGGCTCTTCGTAGAAAACTGAACGGAACGGTTGCGTTCCGTCAATTGATCCCTTACTCTTCACGAGACGGAACCGTTCCGTTCCATATCGAGAAGGATCCCGGCGTGGCCATCACCGAGACGGACGGGAGCGAGCGAGAGGGTCGGCCCACCGGGGCCCGGGCGGCCGCCCGGCGCCAGGCCATCCTCGACGCCGCGCTCGCCCTGGTGATGGAGGTCGGCTACGACCGACTGAGCATGGACGCCCTGGCCGAGCGGGCCCATGCCGGCAAGGCCACCATCTACCGCCACTGGTCGGGCAAGGCCGAGGTCGTCGTCGAGGCCGTCCGCTGCCGCAAGTGCGACGACTTCGCGGCACCGGAGGACACCGGGTCCCTGCGGGGCGACCTGCTGGCCTGCCTCAACCGCAGTCGCGAGTCCTTCACCGAGGAGGACTCGGCCCTCCTCCTCGGCGTGGTCTCGGCCATGCACCACGACCAGGAGCTGGCCGAACTGATGCGCCGGCAGATCTTCGAAGCCAAGCAGGGCCTCTTCGACGAGATCGTCGCCCGCGCCGTCGAGCGGGGCGAACCGGTGTCGTCGGCCGCCTCGGCGGTCGCCAACGAGGTCAGCTCCGCACTCTTCTTCAACCAGGTGGCCATGGGTGGCGGCGAGATCGACGAGGCCTTCGTCCTCCACGTGGTGGACGACGTCATCATCCCGCTGCTGCGCTGTTGACCCACCGCACCCGCACCATCGGCGACTAGGCGGCCCCGGCCGGGCTGGCCGCCGCGCACCGTACCCCTGTCGTTCCGCCGTACCCCTGTCGTTCCGCCGTACCCCCAGGCGTCGCCGTACCCCGTTGTCCACCGAACCTCCACCCCCCGAGGAGACACCATGACCACCGCCACCGACACCACCGGACCACCGGCACCACTCAACCCCCGTGAGGCGGACCCCAAGCGCTGGGCGGCCCTGGCCGTCATCGCCATCGCCCAGCTCATGGTGGTGCTCGACGCATCGATCGTCACCATCGCCCTCCCCTCCGCCCAGAGGTCGCTGCACATCTCCACCGACAACCGCCAGTGGATGGTGACCGCCTACACCCTGGCCTTCGGCGGCCTGCTGCTGCTCGGTGGCCGCATCGCCGACTACGTCGGCCGCAAGCGGATGTTCATCATCGGGCTGCTCGGGTTCGCCAGCGCCTCGGCGCTCGGCGGTGCGGCCGTCAGCGCCCCGATGCTGTTCGGGGCCCGCGCCCTCCAGGGAGCCTTCGCCGCCATGCTGGCTCCGGCCGCCCTGTCGCTCATCACCGTCACGTTCACCGAAATGAAGGAGCGGGCCACGGCGTTCGGCGTCTACGGAGCCATCGCCGGTGGCGGAGCGGCCATCGGCCTGATCATGGGTGGCGTCCTCACCCAGTACGCCTCGTGGCGCTGGTGCCTCTACGTCAACGTCCCCATCGCCATCGCGACCGCGATCGTGGCGGTGCCGATCGTCCGGGAGAGTCGGGCCCACGGCAACACCAACTACGACATCCCGGGCGCGGTGACCGTCACCGCCGGCCTGGTCGCCCTCGTCTACGGCTTCACCCAGGCCGCCCAGAACGGCTGGACGGCCACCAGCACCCTTTCGTACCTGGGCGCGGCCGTCGTCCTGCTGGTCGCCTTCGTGCTCATCGAGCTGCGGTCGGCGAACCCGCTGCTGCCCATGCGGGTCGTCCTCGACCGCACCCGGGGCGGTTCCTTCCTGAGCTCGCTGATGGTGGGTTCCGGCCTGATGGGGATGTTCCTCTTCCTCACCTACTACTTCCAGGGCAACCTCGGGTACTCGGCCCTCAAGACCGGCTTCGCCTTCCTGCCCTTCTCGGCCGGCATCATCCTGGCCGCCGGCGCCTCCTCGAAGATCATCCCCCGCACCGGACCGAAGCCGGTGATGGTGGCCGGCTTCTCGGCGGCGGCGCTGGGCATGGTGTGGCTGACCCAGATCGGGGCGCACACCAGCTTCGCCGCCCACGTGCTGCCCGCCGAGATCCTGATCAGCATCGGCATGGGACTGGCCTTCGTCCCCATGAGCAGCACCGCCCTGTTCGGGGTGCCACCCCACGACGCGGGGGTGGCCAGCGCCACGCTCAACGCCAGCCAGCAGGTCGGCGGCTCCCTCGGGACCGCGCTGCTCAACACCGTCTTCGCCTCGACCACGGCCGCCTACCTGGCCACCCGGGTCGGGACCCCGGCGGTGCGCGAGGCGGCACAGATCCACGGCTACACCGTCGGTTTCGCCATCGGCGCGGTGTTCCTGGCCATCGCCGCCCTGTCCGCCGGCTTCCTGGTGAAGGCCAAGCGTGATGACATGGCCGAACTCGAGGAACTCGCTCTCGTGCCGGCCTGAGCGGGCCCCGAGCCTCTCGAGCCGCTCGAGCCGGGCAGCCGGAGCCTGTCCGGCCGCCCGAGCAGATGGAGCCGGACGGGTCAGGCCGTCGTGCGCAGCACCGCCTCGACCCGTTCGGCCAACGTATCCCGGGCCTCGGACGCCGGCCCGTCGGGAGGCAGGCCGGCGAGGAGTTGTGAGGCGCACGCCTCCTCCCCGGCTTCGACGAGGTAGGCGGCTTCGGCCAGCACCCCCAGACGGTCGAGCACGCCACGGAAGTGCCAGTCGCCGAAGTCCGGGTCGTCGATGCACCGGTGGACGTCGTCGAGCGCCTCCTTCAGCTGGGAGCGGACCGCCTCGCCGGGCGCCGAGCCCGCGGCCCGGTCGAGACACCCACCCAGCCGGCTCCCCACCACGTCGAGGATGGGGAGCCGCCGGAGGTCGTTCAGGACCTGGGTGACCAGGACGTTGTGGGTGCCCTCCCACGACTCGTAGACGATGGTGTCGCGGTAGAGCCGGGGGAGCACGCTGAACTCCTCGATGGTCCCGTTCCCCCCGAGGATCTCGACGGCCGAGTGCACCACCGCGGTCGCCTGCACCGAGAGCACGTACTTGGTCACGTTGACGAGGAACCGGTGGTAGGCCACGTCCGCGTCGTCGGCCGTGCCGGCGTCGATGGCGTCCTCGAGCCCGGTCAGGGCGAAGACCAGGTGGAGCGCACCGGCGGCGGTGGCGGTCATGTCGGCCAGGGTCGCCCGGACGGCGGGAAACTCCCCCACCGGTCGTCCGAAGGCCTGGCGGTGGTGCGCGTAGGAGGTCGCCTCGAGCACCGCCCGGCGCATCATGCCGGCGTCGCCCAGCGCCGTCATCCAGCGGCTCGTGTTGAGCACGATCCCCACCGCGGTGCGGAACCCGTGCTCCACGGGGCCGACCGGCCAGGCCAGTGCCCCGTCGAAGTCGATCTCCCCCGACGCCAGGCCGCGGGTCCCGAGCTTGTCCTTCAGACGTCGCAGGCTGAACCCGTTCGGTACGCCGTCGATCGTACGGGGCACCACGAAGCTGCCCAGCCCCCGGGTCCCCTCCGGTGCACCGACCGGGCGGGCGGTCAGGAAGAACTGGTCGGCATCGGCCACCGAGCAGAACCACTTCTCGCCGGTGATCCGGTACGTCTCCCCGTCCGGCGACGGCTCGGCCCGGCACACGTTGGCGCCCACGTCGCTCCCGCCCTGCACCTCGGTCAGGAACTGGGAGCCCCGGTCGGCGGTGGCGTGGTCCGGGTCGACCAGGGCGGGGAGGAACCGCTCCCGCACCGACGGATCGCCCGCCCGGCGGAGGGCCCTGGCGAGCCCGATGGTGCAGGTCGCCGGGCAGGCCTGTCCGGCCTCGCCCTCGAGGGAGAGCAGGTACAGCAGCGTGGCCTGCTCGTAGGCGCTGCCCGGGGTGCCGGACAGGGCGACCAGTCCACTGGCCCACACCGCGGTGGCCGCAGCTGTGTAGGCGGGATCGAACACCACGGTCTCGGTCCTCGTCCCGATGGCGTCGTAGCGGGCCAGCTCGGGCAGGTGGAGGCGCTGTTCGTAGCGGGCCGCCGCCTGGCCGACCACGGAGGTCACCTGCCGGGCGAAGGCCGAGGCCCGGTCCTCGAGGGCGGCCAGCCGATCGGGCGCGAGGGAGCGGGTGAGGATCGACCGCAGCTGCCGGTCCGACAGGTAGGGGTCGGCCGGGAAGGAGTCCTTCCAGGCAGCCAGGGCGTCTCGTGCCGAGGTGGTGTCCATGCCCCAATACTCGCGCCCACCCCCCGACTGCGCACCGCCGGCGAACGACCGCGGTGCAGTCGACCATAAGGTGCGTCGTAGCGGGGGGCGTTGTCGACGGCGAACCGAGGATGACATGAGCGACACAGCCCGAGCAGTGCGTTTCGATCACTACGGCGGCAGGGACGTCCTGTACGTCGCCGAGATCCCCATGCCCGTCGCCGCCCGCGACGGGGTCGTGGTGGAGGTGCGTGCCGCCGGGATCAATCCGGGTGAGGCCAAGATCCGCGAAGGGCAACTCCACGAGCGGTTCCCGGCGACCTTCCCGTCCGGTGAGGGCAGCGATCTCGCCGGCGTGGTGAGCGAGGTCGGCGAACGCGTCGACGACTGGGCGGTGGGCGACGAGGTGCTCGGCTACTCGTGGGAGCGGTCCAGCCACGCCAGCCACGTGGCGGTCCCCGCCGGCCAACTGGTCCGCAAGCCGGCCGAGCTCGGCTGGGAGGCGGCCGGTTCGCTCTACGTCGTCGGCTGCACCGCGTTCGCCGCGGTGCGGGCCGTCGATCCCGGGCCGGGGGCCGTCGTGGCGGTGTCGGCCGCGGCCGGCGGGGTCGGCAGCATCGTGGTCCAGCTGCTCGGGGTGCGCGGGGCGCGGGCCATCGGCATCGCCTCGCCGGCCAACGCCGACTGGCTCACCGCCCACGGGGTGGTTCCGGTGGCCTACGGCGACGGCCTGGCCGAGCGCCTGCAGGAGGCGGCCGACCCGGACGGGATCGACGGCTTCATCGACCTGTACGGACCCGAGTACGTCCAGTTGGCCGCCGATCTCGGCATCAAGCCCGAGCGGATCGAGACCATCGTCGCGTTCGCCAAGGCCGGGGAGATCGGCGCCAAGGCCGAGGGAAGCGGCACCGCATCCACCCCCGAGGTGCTGTCCGAGATGGCCGGACTGGTGGCGTCGGGGGCCATCGAGTTGCCCATCGCCGCCACCTTCCCCCTCGACCACGTGGCCGAGGCCTTCGCGTTGCTCGAGCAGGGCCACACGCGGGGGAAGATCGTCCTCATCCCCTGACGGGGGTGACGACAGGACGAGACGCGGTCGATTCGGACGACCGCGACGGTCTTCCGCGGGGACCGGCGAACCGATCGCCGATGCGGGCGACGGCACGTGGACACGGCCCGGCAGCACGTGTGGACAGGGGCGTGGGAGAGGGCCGGAGACCTACCGGCGCGATCGGTCCGGTCACGTGTTCCATCGCACCAGGTCAGCGGCGGCTCCGATGGTCTCCGGTCGGGTCGGTCCACCTCCGTCACCCCCCACGGGGCGTCCCGGGACGGTCGACAACCTCAACGCAAGGGCGTATGAAGGAAGAGGCGCTTTGCGTCAGGGCGCCCGGAAAGGACGGGTGAGATGGCAACGAATCCCGGTGGGCATCTCGCCCTCAGCGATGCGGCTGCCCGACAGCTCGCCAACGCCACCAAGACCACCGCCCAGCTCTCCATCATCACGCCGCGCTGGCTGGTGCACCTCCTCCAGTGGGTTCCGGTCGAGGCCGGCATCTACCGGCTGAACAAGGTCGTCAACGTCGACTCCATCGATGTCGCCTGTCCGCCGCGCGACGAGTCCGAGCTCCCCCAGACCTTCGTGCCCTACGACGAAGAGCCCCGTGAGTACTTCCTCAACTCGGTCGCCACCGTGCTCGACGTCCACACGAGAGTGTCCGACCTGTACTCGAGCCCCTACGACCAGATCAAGGAGCAGCTGCGGCTGACCGTCGAGACGATCAAGGAGCGTCAGGAGGGCGAGCTGATCAACAACGCCGACTACGGCATGTTGGCCAACGTCGCTCCGGAACAGACCATCACGACGCTGGCCGGCCCGCCGACCCCGGACGACCTGGACCAGCTCATCACCAAGGTCTGGAAGGAGCCGGCCTTCTTCCTCGCCCATCCGCTGGCCATCGCCGCGTTCGGGCGCGAGTGCACCAGACGGGGCGTGCCACCGGCCATCGTGAACCTGTTCGGTTCGCCGTTCGTGACGTGGCGGGGCATACCCCTCGTCCCGTCCGACAAGGTGGCGGTGGAGGGCGACGTGACGAAGATCCTCCTGATACGGACGGGCGAGAAGCGCCAGGGGGTGGTCGGACTCTTCCAGCCCGGCCTGACGGGCGAGCAGGGCCCGGGACTGTCGGTCCGCTTCATGGGGATCAACAGGAGCGCGATCTCCTCCTACCTCATCTCGCTCTACTGCTCACTCGCCGTGCTCACCGACGACGCGCTGGCGGTGCTCGACGGCGTGGCGGTCGACCGCTACCACGACTACTCGCCCAAGTACCGCAAGTAGGGCGTCGTGACCGCTGACCTGCCGATGCCGGAGGGCGAGGTCGACGACACGGGCGCGGCCGGGACCGGTATCGACCTGGGCCAGCTGGCCGCGCTGGCGAACGACGTCTTCCGGTCGGTGCCCGGCCATGACGTCGAGGAGCCGGTGCCGACGGGTCGTGCCGCCCTCGGTCGGGTCGACCGACCGGTCGGCCTGACACCACCACCGCACGCCATCGCCCCACAGTCACTGCTCGACGTTCCCGATCGATCGGTCCCCGCCCCGGCGATCTCGGACGTGGACCAGCATCTCTGGGCGTCGCCGACCCGTCTCGACGATCCGGGCCCCGGGCTCTCCGGTGCCTCCGTCCCACCCACCTCCGTGCCCCCGGGGACCCCCGATCCCGGGCTCTCCGGTGGAAGCGGCCTGCCCCGGGGGACCGTCCCGTCGGCGCCGACGACCCCGGCGACGCGACTGGTCCCCACGGAACCGACCCTTCCCGACGCCGCCTACTACTTCCTGACGGAGGCGCCGTCCGCCCGGGGCACGCCCGGTGTGCCCGGGGCCCCCGGCGCCGTGCCGTCGACACCGGACCCGACGGATGACGGGACCCTCGACCTCCTGACCGTGCCGCCGTACCAGCTGTACCCTGCGCCGGCCCCGGCCGGGAACGCCGAGCGGTACTTCCTGCCCGACGTCGGCCCCGCCACCACCGACTCCCGGGCCATCTTCGACGTCGCCACCGTGCGGAGGGACTTCCCGATCCTGTCGGAGCGGATCAACGGGCGGCAGATCACGTGGCTGGACAACGCCGCCACCACGCAGAAGCCGCGCCCGGTGATCGACCGGCTCTCGTACTTCTACGAGCACGAGAACTCCAACATCCACCGGGCCGCGCACGACCTGGCCGCCCGGGCCACCGACGCCTTCGAGAAGGCCCGCTCCACGGTCGCCCGGTTCGTCGGTGCAGACTCGGCCGACGACATCGTCTTCGTCCGCGGCACCACCGAGGGCATCAACCTCGTCGCCCAGAGCTGGGGCGGGCAGAACGTCCACGAGGGCGACGAGATCGTCATCTCCCACCTCGAGCACCACGCCAACATCGTGCCCTGGCAGCAGCTGGTCGAACGGACCGGGGCGGTGCTGAAGGTGATCCCGGTGGACGAGACCGGACAGCTGCTCCTCGACGAGTACCAGCGTCTCCTGAGCGACCGCACGAAGCTCGTCTCGGTGGCCCACGTCTCCAACGCGCTCGGGACGGTGACGCCGATCGCCGACGTGATCGCCATGGCCCACCGGGTCGGCGCCTGCGCCGTGGTCGACGGCGCGCAGTCGATCTCGCACATGAACGTCGACGTCCGGGCCCTCGACGCCGACTTCTTCGTGTTTTCGGGGCACAAGATCTACGGGCCGACCGGCATCGGCGTCGTGTACGGGAAGCAGGCCGTCCTCGAGGCCATGCCGCCGTGGCAGACGGGCGGCAACATGATCGCCGACGTCACCCTCGAGCACTCCCGGTACCAGGACCCCCCGATGCGGTTCGAGGCGGGCACCGCCAACATCGCCGACGCGGTGGGCCTCGATGCCGCTCTCGAGTACGTCGAGCGACTGGGCATCGAGAGCATCCACCGGTACGAGCACGACCTGCTGGCCTATGGAACCCGGGCCCTCGTCCAGGTTCCCGGACTTCGGCTGATCGGTACGGCGGCCGACAAGGCCAGCGTGCTCTCGTTCGTGCTCGACGGCTACGAACCGACCCAGATCGGCGAAGCCCTGAGCGACGAGGGGATCGCCGTCCGCGCCGGGCACCACTGTGCCCAGCCGATCCTGCGGCGCTTCGGCACCGAGACGACCGTACGGCCGTCGCTCTGCTTCTACAACACGACCGACGAGGTCGATCACCTGGCGAGCGTGCTGCACCGCCTGGCCTCGGCATCGGGCGCACGGGCACGGACCCGATGAGTCCCGGATCGGGACCGCCGACCGGCTACCGGACGCCGTGTGGGAGATTGCCCGGCGCGCCCGCCCGGACCACCTGCGCCGCGCACGGGAAGGCGCAGGACCCGACGCGCCCGACGCGCCCGGGCCGGCCGGGCCGGTAGCGGAGCGCGGGATGCCGTAACCTCGGACGTGGCCCAGAACACTGTTCCGGTCGCGCTGCGCACGCTCCATTCAGCCGGCGGGCGCTGGATCATCGCCGCCACCGTCCTCGGCTCGGGCATGGCGGCGATCGACTCCACGGTGGTGGGCATCGCGCTCCCGACCATCGGCCGCGAGTTCCACGCGACGTTCGCGGCGCTCCAGTGGATCGTCACGGGCTACGCACTGTCCCTGGCCGCGCTGCTGTTGCTCGGAGGGTGGCTCGGCGACCGCTACGGTCGGCGGCGCATCTTCTGCATCGGCGTCGTGTGGTTCGTGGTGATGTCCGCGGCCTGTGCGCTCGCACCCGACGCCGGCGTCCTCATCGTGACCCGCGTGCTCCAGGGGGTGGGTGCCGCACTCCTCACCCCGGGGAGCCTCGCCATCATCCAGAGCTCGTTCGTCGCCGACGACCGCGGCAGCGCCATCGGCACCTGGTCGGGGCTCGGGGGCGTGGCGACCGCGGCCGGTCCTCTGCTGGGCGGCTACCTCGTCGCCGCCGCCTCCTGGCGCTGGATCTTCCTCATCAACCTCCCCATCGGCGCGGTCGTACTGGCGCTCTCCATCCGCCACGTTCCCGAGTCGCGGGATCCCGGCACGTCGGGCCGCCCCGATGTGGTCGGTGCCGCGCTGGCCGTGCTCGCACTGGGAGGGGTGACGTTCGGACTCATCGAGGGGCCCTCGATCGGGTGGTCGAGTCCCGTCGTCATCGCCATGATCGGACTCGGGATCCTGGCCGGCGTGGCGTTCGTCCTCGTCGAGCGGGCCCGGACGGATCCCATGCTGCCGTTGACCCTCTTCGGCAACACGCAATTCAGTGCGACGAACGCCGTCACGTTCGTGGTCTACGGCGCTCTCGGGGCGACCCTCTTCCTGCTCCCGATCGAACTGCAGGTGGTGAACGGCTACTCCCCCCTCGAGTCCGGAGTGGCACTGCTCCCCCTGACCGCGATCATGCTGGCGCTGTCGTCCAGATCGGGCCAACTGGCGCAACGCATCGGCCCGCGGCTCCAGATGAGTGTCGGCCCGTGCGTGGTCGGGGCCGGGATGGCCCTCCTCGTCCGGTCACCGGGATCGTCCTCCTACGTGGTCGGCGTGCTGCCTGCCGTCGTCGTCCTCGGTCTCGGACTCGCCATGACCGTGGCGCCGCTGACCACGACCGCCCTGGGCTCCGTCCCCGACAGCCATTCCGGTGTCGCGTCGGCGGTCAACAACTGCGTCGCCCGCTTGGGCGGCCTGATCGCGGTCGCCGCGGTCCCGGCGATGGCCGGGATCACCCGGACCAGTTACCTCCACCCGGACCAGCTCACCACCGGGTTCCGGCACGCCGTGGTGATCGCCGGTGGCATCTCCGTCCTCGGCGGACTCCTGTCCGCCCTGCTCATCCGCAATCCGCACCCCCGGCCGGTGCGACGGCGCGACGCCTACGGGCGCGTGCCGCCCGTCCCGTACATGGCCTGCCCACTCGACGCGGCCCCGCTCGTCGCCACCGCGGAGCTCGACGGAGCGCCCGGCACCCCGTAGCCCGTGGATCCGCGCACGTCCCGCCGCGATGCGATCCGCTGCGGGCCCGGGTGTCCCGACGTCCCGATCTACAGCTCGGCGGCGTGGCGCTCCTCGAGGATCCGGGCCCAGTGCCCGCGCCCCGTTTCCCGCAGGCGCTCGACGTAGGGCCCGAGATGGCCACGGACGTGGAAGGGGCCGCCCTCGGCACGCACCGCATCCATCGGGTCGTCCCCGCCGGTCACGTCGAGCTGGGCCGAGGTCCAGTCACGCAGAAGTGACGCGCCGATCCTCGACCACCGTCCGGCCTCGTCCCAGAGGTCGTCGGTCTCGTGCGGGTCGCGGACGACGTCGAACAGCATCTCGTCGGACCAGTGTCCGTGGTAGCCGTCGTGCCAGGTACGCAGGTAGAGATGGTCGCCGACGCGCACGCCGCGCTGGCACGACCACGCGCCTTGCGACAGGACGAGATGGTCCCGGCCCGATCCCGCGTCGAGCTCGATCGGCACGCCGTCCCAGCTCCTCGGGACGCGGAAGCCGGCGAGGTCGAGCACGGTCGCAGCCACGTCGAGGTGGTACTGGAGGCCCTCGTGGACGCCCGGGTCCACGCCGGGCCAACGGAGGACGGCCGGAATGTGGCAGGTGGCCTCGTCGGCCGCCTGGTGATCGGCGTAGACGCCGAGCTCACCGAAGGCCTCTCCGTGGTCGGTGCTGACCAGGATCGCCGTCTCGTCGGCGACCCCGAGGTCGTCGAGCTTGTTCATCAGCGAACCGAGGGCGTCGTCCGCGTACCGGACACCCACGTCGTAGCCGTCGAAGACGGCCTTCACCTCATCCATGGATCTGATGTCCCACGGCTGGCGGGGTGGCGGCGGTCCCCACTCGTCCGGGGTGAAGCCCCAGGGCTCCTGGGCCGAATGGGGGCCGCCCAGGTCCCAGTTCCGGGCCCGGATCTCCTCGGTGTGCCACGCGGGGACCGCGTCGGCCGCGAACGGGTTCCCGAACTCGTCGGGGGTGTTGTACGGCGTGTGCGGGTCCCAGAGGTGGACGTGCAGGAACCAGTCGTCCGCCCTCCCCCGTCGCTCCAGCCAGTCGAGCGCGATGGGCACCACCTGGTCGGCCCGTTCCGCCCCCATGCCACGCATCAGGTTCATCGCCTCCATGAACCCGCTGTTCCACCACGTCGCCGAGTGCCGGAACGGGAAGCTGGAGATCGATGCCGTCTGCCAGCCGTTCCAGTAGAACGTGCCCGCCCACGACTCGAGGGCGTAGCGGCTGACGAAGCCGCGACCTGCACCCTCAGTGCGGAGCTCGGCACCACTTCCGCCGTGGTTGACCACGCCATTGCGGATCCCGAACATCCCCGACGCCAGCGCCGCCCGGCTCGGGAGGCACGGAACGTCCGAGGCGTAGACGTTGGCGAACCGCACTCCTCCGGCCGCCACGGCATCGATGTTGGGCGAGGTCGCGCGGTGGTAGCCGTAGCAACCGAGGTGGTCGGCGCGCAGGGTATCGATGTCCAGGAACAGCAGGCGCATGGGGACCGTCCGTCAATCGTGACTCGAGGTGACCAGCATCGTGACACACGCGGTCCCGGGCAGCCGGACCGCCGATGGTGGCCGACGCGTCACCGGAGTGGACCGGCGAGGTGGGGTTACAGTTCCCCCATGAGCGAGATCCTCACCCCGTCCCCGATCCTCGAGTGCTTCGTACGCAACGCCCAGGAGGACTTCCCCAGCGAGGAGGCGGCGAAGGCGGACCGGTTCGCCGAGGCGATCTCCCACACGACCTCCGAAGCCGACACGGAGCGCGCCCGCCGGTGCTTCCACTGGGCATTCACGATGGCGGACGACAAGAGCCGGTCCCACCCGAGGTGGAGGGAGATCAAGGAGCTGCACCAGGAGTGGAAGGACACGTGGTTCGGCCTGGACTTCGGGCTGGCGGGCCACCAGGGGGCCTCCCACACCCCTGGCGAGGACATGCACATCCAGTGGGTCGAGGATGCCGTGACCGTGGCCAAGAACCTCGGCGAAGAGGACGGGTGGGACCACTCGCCCTGGGAGGATCTGCTGGGCGAGCTCGTCGACATGGGCGGCGGCGCCGAGGCCTGACGCCGGGGCGTCCCCGCCACGTCGGACAGGAGTCGCGCTCCGGGGCGGTGACCCGGGTGTCGTGCCGGCTCGAACCGGGTGTCAGGCCGCCCCTATCTCCTCCACCCGACCCTGCCGGTCGACATGACGACGGGCATGGGCGATCGCAGCGTCGAGGTCGTCGAAGAGGTGGCCCCTGGCGTCGAGGTCGGCGAGCACCCCGGCCGTGGTCAGGATCGGCCCGTGCTCGGCACGGGCACCCTTGATGAGGACCGTGGTCCCGCGCCGATCGAGTTCGTCGATGATCCGGGCGAGGGCGTCGGCCCCCGAGGCGTCGATGAAGGTCAGCCCCTTCAGTCGCAGGATGACGACCCGCACCCCCTCCACCTGGCGGAACTGCTCGAGGAAGCGGGGGGCCGCACCGAAGAAGAGGGCGCCGTCCAACCGGAACACGGCGATGTGGTCGGAGAGGAGTGCGGTGGCGTCGACGGGCCCGTCGTGATGGTCGGCCAGCTCCTCCTGGGTGGCGCCGGAACCGGAGGCGATCGACCGGAGGGCCAGGATCCCGGCCACGACCAGGCCGACCTCGATGGCCGTCACCAGGTCGACGGCGACCGTCACCACCGCGGTCAGGGCGAAGACCACCGCTTCCGAGGCGTGGGCCCGGACCACCGACAGCACCCGGGCGTGGTCCACCATCTTTACGGCCGTCACCACGAGGACGCCGCCGAGCACGGCCAGGGGGATCCTCGTGACCAACGGCGAGGCGAGCAGGATGACGGTGACGATGACCAACGAGTGGGTGATGGCCGCCACCCGGGTCCTGGCACCGGCTCGGACGTTCACGGCGGTCCGGGCGATCGCCCCGGTCGCCGGCATGCCCCCGAAGAGTCCGGTGGCCACGTTGGCCAGCCCCTGGCCGAGCATCTCGCGGCTGTCCGAGGTGCGGGTGGACCCCGTCATGGCATCGGCGACACGGGCCGACAGGAGGCTCTCGATGGCCGCCAGTATGGCGACGGCCAGCGCCGGTCCGGCCAGGCGTCGGATGGCGGGCAGGCCCAGATCGGGGATCCTGGGCGCGGGCAGGTGATGGGGAAGCGCTCCGATGGTCGGCACCGACAGGTGGAGGAGCACGGCCAGGACGGTGACCACCACGACGGCCACGATCGAGGACGGGACCCGCCTGGTGACCCTCGGCCAGGCGGCCATCACGCCGACGACCAGCGCTCCGAGGATGACGGTGGTGGCCGCCGTACCCCACGAGGCCCGGGTGACGGCCCGCCAGGCGGACCCGAGCACCGTCGACCCCGACCCCTTCGACTCGCCCAACAGGAGGGGCACCTGTTGGAGCGCGATGGTCACGGCGATCCCGACGGTGAAGCCCTCGAGCACCGGCCACGGGACGAACTGGATGAGACGGCCGAGCCCGGCCAGCCCCATGACCAGGACGATGACGCCGGCGATGATGGCGACGCTCGCCACCGCGCCGGCGCCGTCATGGGCCACGATCGGCACGAGCACGACGGCCATGGCCCCGGTCGGACCCGACACCTGGACCGACGATCCTCCGAACACCGCGGCGACGATGCCGGCCACGATCGCGGTCACGATGCCGGCCCTCGCCCCCACCCCCGAGGCGACGCCGAAGCCCAGGGCGAGGGGCAGGGCGACGACGCCGACCGTCAGCCCGGCCAGCAGGTCACCCCGCCACGATCGGCGGAGGCCCGTGTAGTCGGACCTTCCTGGTAGGAGCCGTGCCGACCAACGACGGGCCCGGCCCATCGTCGCTCGCATCAGCTTCCGGTGCCTTCGAGCTCCTCGAGCGCGGTGCGGGCCTTCCCCAGCGTGGAGGCCAGCACCGTCCGGGCGGCGGCCAGGAACTGCTCCACCGAGGCGTCCGCCAGTCGATAGGTGACGGCATTGCCCTTGCGGCTCGACTCGACCAGTCCGATCCGCTTCAGGACCGCCAGGTGCTGGGAGAGCGTGGACGGCTCGAGGCCCATGTCGGCCAGCAGGTCGCTCACCGGCTGCTCGCCGTCGACCAGGAGTTCGAGGATCCGGATCCTGGCCGGATGCCCCAGGGCGCGGAACAGGTCGGCCTTGGCGGCGTAGACGGGCTGACCCAGGGTCGAGAGGGGCATGGCGACATGATATTCATGGATTCACAACTAGCGCAATCCATTAACCAATGATGGCCGACACCCCGCTCGTTCCTGGCCGCCGGTCGAGCCCAACCCAGAATCGGAGGACCGCCGACCATGGCCGGGGGCCCTCCGCGACCCGGCGCCGACCGGTCCTGACAGAATGGACGGCGTTCGACCCGGACCAAGGGAGCGCAGCCATGACCTCCAGCGGCTCAACCACCCCCGCCGGGATCGTCACGAAGGACAGCCCCCGCACGGTGGAGGAGACCGTGACCCGGCTGACCGACCTGATCCACGCCAAGGGGATGACGCTGTTCGCCGTCATCGACCAGGCTGCCGAAGCGAACAGTGTCGGGCGGCAGCTGCGCCCGACCACCCTGGTCATCTTCGGCAGCCCCGACGCCGGCACGGCCGTCATGGACGCCGCACCACTGGCCGCGCTCGACCTGCCCCTCAAGGTCCTCGTCTGGGCCGACGGGGACCGGACCAAGGTCACGTACCTCTCGCCCCGCGCCCTCGCGGACCGCTACGCACTCGATTCCGACCTGGCCGGCAACCTCGCCGGGATCGACCCCCTCACCGACGCGCTGGTCGGGCCCTAGCGGACGCAACCACCGAGGCTTACCTCAGAAACCGATGTATACAGTCCTGATATGACATCCGCCGACCTATTCCTGCCGGGTCGGCGCGCCTGGGTCGCACCCGGGTCGTCCGGCGGTCCCACGGTCGCATCACCCCGACCGCCGACGTCGCCATCGGCCGGTCCCTCGGGAGTCCGACGGCGGCCGAGATGGCCGAGGTGACCGGCGCCCTCGGGATGCCGGTCGATCGGCTCGGTCCCCTGGTCGGGTCCCGGGACGCGGACGCGGCGTCATGATGCTCGCCCGCGTGGGTTCGGGCATCCCCATCGTCTGGATCGTCGTCGGCGCACTGTTGGTGGTCCGGGTGGCCATCGGGGTGAGGCGCCGGGATCGCCGGCGGAGGGCGAACGCCGCGGTCCCTGCGGCGGCGGCGCCGGCGGTCGAGTCCATCCGGCCGGAGGCCTCCCCGGCGGGTACCGACCGCTCCACCCTTCTCGAGGTCCGCGACCTCACGGTCGCCTACGGATCGAAGGTGGCCGTCGACGGCGTCAGCTTCGACATCTGCAGGAGCGAGATCTTCGGTTTGCTCGGCCCCAACGGGGCCGGCAAGACCACGACGCTCAGTGCGATCGAGGGGTTGCGCCGGCCCCGCTCGGGCGCCGTCCTCCTCAACGGGGCCGACATCGTCCGTCAGCCCGCCGTGGCCAAGGCCCAGATGGGAGTGCAGCTGCAGTCCACCGGCTTCCAGTCCGAGCTGACCGTGCGCCAGGTGGCCCGGCTCTACGCCGGACTGTACGGCGTGGAACTCGGCGACCAGGAACTGGACCAGGCCCTGGCCGATGTCGGTCTGGGCAACGAGTTGGACCGGACCACCAAGCAGATCTCGGGTGGACAGCAGCAGCGGCTCTCCCTCTTCGTGGCGGTGATCCACGATCCCAAGCTTCTGCTCCTCGACGAACCCACCACCGGGCTCGACCCGCAGTCGCGCCGGCACCTGTGGGCCAGGATCGAGCGGATCCGGGCCGACGGTGGGAGCATCCTGCTCACCACCCACTCGATGGAGGAGGCCCAGGCCGTCTGTGACCGGGTGGCCATCATCGACCACGGACGGGTGCTGGCCATCGACACCCCACGCAACCTCATCGAGCTGCACCGGGACGATCCGGTCGTCCGGGCCGCGGCGCGCGGTGAGGTCACGCTCGAGGACGTGTTCATCGGTCTGACCGGGAGCGAGATCCGTGACTAGCACCACCGCACCGACGACCGTGGTTGCGCCGAGGACCGGTGCCATGCTGACCGCCCTGCTGCGGGCCGATCTGGTCGTGCTGACCAAGAACAAGATGCGCATGCTCCTGAGCCTGCTGCTGCCGCTGATCATCCTGTCGTCGACCAGTTCGGCCAAGGCGACCCGGAGCTTCGGCGGGGCGGAGTTCATCGTCGGGCTGGCCATCACGGCGGGCATCGCCGGGACGTCGATCATGGGCTATGCCCCGATGGTCGCGCGCGACCGCGACAACGGTGTCTTCCAACGGCTGCGGGTCTCGCCCGCGCCGACGTGGACCGTGATGTCCAGCCGGCTCTCGGTCCAGATGGTCTCCAACTTCGTCATCGCCCTGGTCGTGCTGGTCCTGGGCGACAACATCCACCACCTGTCGCTCTCGGCCGAGACGTACGTGCTGGTCCTCCTGGTCTCCATCCTCGGTTCGGCCATGTTCCTGTCCGTGGCGCAGGCGCTCGTGGGTCTGGTGAAGTCGGCCGACACCGTCCAGGCCTTCGGCCGCCTCCTCTACATCGGGCTGATCATGATCGGACTCTTCGGGGCCTCCGGTGGCCTGGGCAGCTTCTGGGACGCGGTGTCGAAATGGACCCCGGTCGGAGCACTGATGACGGTGTTGGCCGGCGTGGTCGGCCAGGGATCCTTCAGCTCGCAGGACTGGTTGGCCCTCCTGGCCTGCGGGGGCTACGTGGTCGCCCTCTCCACCCTCGGCATCTACTGGTTCCGCTTCGACCCCCAGTAGTGGCGAGCCGGACGGCGCCCGCCGGCGACATGAACGACGCGCTGCCGGAGTGACCGCGTCGTTCATGTCATGATCGGGTGACCGACCGATCACGCAGCAGAACGGGAGACCAGCCATGAGCGGGACGAACAGCACGCCGGCCGACGACGATTCCATCGAGATGGTGGAGGTGGAGACCGAGGGCGTCGACAATGCGGGCAATCTCGTGATCGACGACCTGGTGGTGGCGGTGGACAGCGACGGCAGGATCCTCGCCACCGACGAGACCATCGCGGTCATCACGTCAGAGGGCGACGCGATCGTCGACGAGACGCTCTCGGTGTTGGGCGAGGACGGCAAGCTGCACGCCGTCGAAGAGGACGTCTCCATCCTGGAGGCCGGCGACGAATAGTCCGGCCGACCCGACTGGACCGGTGGCGGAGTCGGTCCGGTGTCCCTCCCCACCGCGGCCGGCCGCGGACGCGGCCGTCGAGCCGGTCGGCGGGTGCTGGCGCGGTGGGGGCAGCCTCCCGGAATGAGGTCAGGGAACGAGCTCGACGAGCCCGTTCGTGATGACCGCGTCGTCGCCGCAGCTGGCCTCTAGACGGAAGCTGCCTCCGGGCACGTCGCGGAGCTGCACCCTCATCCGTCGGCCCAGGAATGCGGGAGCGGCGAATCGGACCGCCACCCGTCGGATCCGACCCGGGTCACCGCCGGCCACGGTCTCGGTGGCGACGCGACTGCACAGGGCCATGGTGCACAGTCCGTGGAGGATCGGGGCCGCGAACCCACTGCGCCGGGCTGCGTCGACGCTGAAGTGGTGATCGCTGTGATCACCGGACACCTGGGCGTAGCGGCGCGCCACGACCTCGTCGATCCACACCTCGACGTCGGCGACGAGGGGAGCCTCCCGGCCCTCGGGGAACGAGCGGTTGGGAAGTTCCGGTCCCGTGGGTTCGGACGTCGTCCCGAGGAGCACCGTCGTCCACCACTGCTCCGCCACGAGCTCGTCGCGATCGTCGGAGGTCGCATGGCGGAGCGTGACGCGCAGGTTGCCTCCCGACGACCGGGCGCTGTGGGTCTCGACGAAGGTGTGGAGGCTCTCGTCCGATGCGATCGACCGGTGGAGCAGGAGTTCGTGCTGGCCGTGGACCCCGCTGCGTGCGGCGGAGAAGACGTGTTCGGGCACCAGCTCGGCGATGGCCGAGCGTTGCGCGCCGTATGCCTGCGTGGCGACGAGTCCGGGAGGAACCAACCGACCGTCCCGGAGCTGCCGGCTGTCGTCGAGGGTCGCCGCGGCGAACTGACGAACGAGCTCGGGGCCCAGGGGAAGCTCGTAGGGCCCGGCCCGGTCTCCGGCCCGCAACGTCACGCTCGCCACGATGAGCCATTGAACCAGACGGCGGGCCGCGCCGGTCGCCCATCGGCGACCTCGTGAGTCCGCCAGCACGGTCCCGACCCTCCGGAGCTGACCTCCGGCCCGCATGACGGAGCGATTCCGGACCCGTCCAGCCGGCTCACGGGACGGCCGGCGAACCACTTGCCGTTCCAGGTCCGGTCGGACATGCTCCCGACATGGCCACCGACGACGCCCGAACCCGATTCCGCACGCTGCACGAGGAGGGCATCTTCCTGATGCCGAATCCGTTCGATCCGGGCTCCTGTCGGCTGCTCGAGAGCCTCGGGTTTCCTGCCCTGGCCACGACGAGCGGCGGCTTCGCAACTTCCCAGGGGCGGTTGGACATGACGGGCCGGCGTGCGGGGTTGGTCGATCACGTGGCCGCGCTGTGCGCCGTCACCGACCTGCCCCTCAATGTCGACGCCGAACAGTGCTTCCCCCGGGAGGAGGGCGGCGTGGCGACCACCGTCCACCTCCTGGCGTCGGCTGGAGCCTCCGGTTGCTCGATCGAGGACTGGGATCCCCACGAGGGGGTGATCGAGGACATCGACCGGGCGACGCAACGGGTCGCGATCGCCGCCGCCGCGGCCGGGGCCGAGGGCCTGGTGCTGACCGCTCGAGCCGAGAATCACCTCCGGGGACGCGACGACCTGGACGACACGATCGCCCGACTCGCCGCCTACCGACGTGCTGGTGCGGACGTGGTCTACGCCCCGGGGCTGACCGACCTCATCGCGATCAGGAGGATCGTCGACGAGGTGGGCGGACCGGTCAACGTGCTCCTCGTGCCGGGTGGCCCGTCGCTCGACGAACTGGCCGAGGTCGGTGTCCGGCGCCTCTCCGTCGGGGGTTCGTTCGCCCGGGTGGCCTACGGTGCGCTGTACGACGCCGCGCGGGACCTGCTCGACTCGGGCGGACTCGCCGCCGACGGCGCGTATCTGGACCGGGGGATCGCCGACCGTGCGTTCGCACCCCCCGGTTGAGGGATCGATCGGGCCCGTCTCCACAGGGATCCCGCGGCGTCGTTCACCGACGTAGGCCGTTCCCGCAGTCCGCTGCCGTCAGGCGGGCTCGGCCCGCCGGGGTGGAGGATCGGCCACCGACGGTTCCGCGAAGGCCCGGTGGGCCTCGATCAGCAGTTCGCGCAGCGCGGGACTCGGTGACCGCCTCCACACCAGGGCGAGCACGGCGAGCATGTCGACGTCGCGGATGACACGGCCGATCAGGTGGCCCTCGTAGCGCGCCGTCATGGATTCGCTGAGCACGGCGACACCGAGGCCGCGCACGGCGAGATCCGCAACGGCGTCCGGGGCACTCGCCTGTAGGGCGATGGTCGCCTGGAGTCCCCTGGACGCGCATGCGAGGTCGAAGGTGGTCCGGATACCGGTGCCGGGTGGCATGCAGACGATCGGGAACTCGACGAGGTCGGCCAGGCCCACCCGCGGGCGCTGTGCCAAGGGGTGGTCACCGGGCATGCACGCGACGAGCCGGTCACTGACGATCGGCAGGGCTTCGAGACCGGTGGGCACCGCGGACGCACATCCGATCAGTGCGAGGTCGACGGTGCCGGCGTGCACGCGCTCGACGAGCCTGTCGGAGCCGTCCTCGATCAACGTGACCCCGACGCCGGGGTGGTCGAGGTGGAAGGCGGACAGGGCGTCGAACAGCGCGGTGATGGTGCATGCGGTGACCATGCCTACGACGAGCTGTCCACGGACGAGGTCGTTCACCTCATCCACTGCCTGGCGTACTGCGGCGGCTGCCGCCAGTGCGGCGCGGGCATGCGTGAGAGCTGCCTCACCCGCCGGTGTCAGTGCGGCCTTCCGGCTCGACCGGTCGATGAGTGACGCGCCGAGCTCTCGCTCGAGCTGCTTGAGCTGGGCGCTCACCCCAGACTGGCTGATGTGCACCCGTGCGGCGGCGCGGGTGAAGTTCGCCTCCTCCGCCACCGCGACGAAGTACTCCAGCTGGCGCAGTTCCATAATCGCAGATTCTAGTCCTCAGCTGATTCATCTGTTGGACTTCTGGCTCCGCGCGCTTCATCCTGGTCGGCACAGACAGGAACCACGAGCGAAAGGACCCGCATGTCCGACCACGAGAAGGCCCTGGAGCCCGAGGACCTCACCCGGCTGTTCGTCGAGCGTTCCAACGCCGGGGACCCCGATGGTGTCGCCGCCCTCTACGAGGCGGACGCGGTGATGGCCTACCCACCGGGCGGCCGGACCGTCGGTCGCGCCGCCATCCGTGAGCTGTGGGCGTCGGTCCTGGCGAACGCGCCGCGGTTCGAGCAGGAGCAGCCCCTGCCCACCCTCATCAGCGGCGACATCGCACTGACCTCGACCCCGCCGCGCGACGGCGCGGGAGCGCGTGCCCAGGTCGCTCGGCGGCAACCCGACGGCAGCTGGCTCCGCCTGCTCGACCAGCCCGAGTTCGTCCGGACCGGTCGGCCTTCCGACGACACCTAGGCGGCGGGCGGGCTCGGACTCCGGCACCACCTCCGGGGCTCCCGCCGGAACGAACGGGCGGGCTTCCCTGCGCCGACGTCCCGACCGGTAGTCGACCGGCCGGGTTCTCGTCCGGCACACCGGCGACCCCCGGGTCGCCATCGGCCCGCAGCCGAATT
This sequence comes from uncultured Acidimicrobiaceae bacterium, assembly GCA_963830165.1. Lineage (GTDB taxonomy): Bacteria > Actinomycetota > Acidimicrobiia > Acidimicrobiales > RAAP-2 > Bog-756. The sequence goes on along the minus strand of CAWHKZ010000011.1, from coordinate 21,405 downwards.
CCTATGATCCGCTTGACTTCTTCTTATCCTGCTCTTGGATTCGGTTCGTACCGTGGTTGGCGGAGGCGAGCAGTCCGCCTGACCGCTGCTCGAGACACCATGGACTGGATCATCACCCTGCCGCTACTGGCCATCACGTTCGCTTGCGCATCGATCCCGGTGCTGATGTGATCCGGCCGTAGCCACCGACCCGCCGGTCACCCGTGCGCACTCGTACCCGCAGGGTGTGAACCTCACGTTTGTAGTTCGACCATCGGCGTGTGCGCCGTCGGGATTGCCCCTTGTAAGGACACCGATCGCGGGTCTACCCTTGACAATTGGTGGATACACATGAGTACGCACCGGAGTCGCACGACGGGCTCGCCGCAAGCATCCGTGCCTACCGCCATCGGCACGGGATGACCCAACGCGAGCTGGCCGACCAGCTGGGCGTCACCCAGCAGTCGGTCGCCCGGTGGGAGCAGGGCTCGCCGCCGAGCCGGCACATGGCCCGCACGCTCGAGGTCCTCGTCGACGAGCCGGACAGGGTCGAGCGGTCCGACGACATGGCCGACATCATCGGCATCCGCCCGCCCGCGCCGACCCTGGTGCGCCCTCGCGGCCTCGACGAAGCCCGCAAGGCCTACGTGCAGGGCTGCCTCAAGCTGCTCGAGCGGGGGGAGCGCCTGCCCAACAAGGTGCTCCTGCTGCTGGCCGACGAGCTGGGCTGGTCGGACGACGACTGAACCGCCGGTGCGACGAGCCGGTCGCTGGCACTGACCGGACCGGGCGGGCGACCCACCCGGGCGGCCGGCACTCCTCAGGCGGTGGCCATGCCCACGACGGGCCGGTCGAGGGGCGCACCCCCGTGGGAGCCGAAGAACGTGGCGTCGCCGTAGGCGAACACGCCCCCGTCGGCGGCCACCAGCCAGTAGCCCTGTCCGTCCGGGGTGGGGGCCATGCCCACGACCGACTGGTCGAGGTGCGTGCCGCCGTGGGAGCCGAAGAACGTGGCGTCGCCGTAGGCGAACACACCACCGTCGGCGGCGACCAGCCAGTAGCCCTGCCCGTCCGGGGTGGCGGCCATGCCCACGACCGGCTGGTCGAGGGGCGCACCCCCGTGGGAGCCGAAGAAGCCGGCGTCGCCGTAGGCGAAGACGCCACCGTCACGGGCCACCAGCCAGTAGCCCCGTCCGTCCGGGGTGGCGGCCATGCCCACGACGCGTTGATCGAGGGGCGCACCCCCGTGGGAGCCGAAGAACGTGGCATCGCCATAGGCGAAGACGCCACCGTCGGTGGCCACCAGCCAGTAGCCCCGTCCGTCCGGCGTGGCGGCCATGCCCACGACGGGCTGGTCGAGGGGCGCACCCCCGTGGGAGCCGACGAAGCCGGCATCGCCGTAGGCGAACACACCACCGTCGGTGGCCACCAGCCAGTAGCCCCGTCCGTCCGGCGTGGCGGCCATGCCCACGACCGGCTGGTCGAGGGGCGCACCCCCGTGGGAGCCGAAGAAGCCGGCGTCGCCGTAGGCGAAGACGCCGCCATCGCTGGCCGCCATCTGGTAGCCCGTGGCCACCGCCCGCTGGGCCACGTAGATCGGCTGGGGCTGCGTCGTGCCGTCGTTGCCGACGGCAAGGCAGTTCCCCGCCGAGGTGCAGCTCACGTCGTAGAGCACGCCGCCGCCGACGATGTCGCCGATCGCCGTCGCCGGTCCCCAGGTGCCGTCGGTCTCGGTGGCCACCATGGCCCGGGGTGTCCCCTCGTGGTCCTGGCCGACCGCCGTGCAGTTCCCGGCCGTGGCGCAGCTCACGCCGTAGAAGACCCCTCCGGCCGCGATGTTGTCGACCTCTGTCGGCGGACCCCAGACGCCGCCGGCCTCCGTGGCGTAGAAGGGCTGGAACGGCGTCGTGGTCGTGTTCCCCACCGCCGTGCAACTGCCGACCGAAGTGCAGCTCACATCGAGGAAGCCACTTCCGAAGGATCCGCCGATCTCCGTTGCGGGCCCCCAGACCCCGTCGACCTCCTCGGCGTAGGTGCCTCTGGCCGTGGTGGCGTAGTCGTTGCCGACGGCCGTGCAATCACCCACCGCGGTGCAGCTCACGGTGGTGAACACGCCTCCGGCGACGATGTTGGAGATTTCCGCGACCGGTCCCCAGGTGCCCCCGGTCTCCGTGGCGTAGATGGGCTGGTCGGGTGTCGCATTGCCGCTTCCCACGGCCGTGCAGTCGCCCATCGACACGCAGCTCACGCCGAGGAACACACCACCGGCGGAGGGGGCGGTGATCTCGACCGCCGGTCCCCAGGTGCCGTCGGTCTCGGCGGCGTAGACGGGCCGGTTGGGCGACGTGTCGCTGTACCCGACGGCGGTGCAGTTGCCGACCGACAGGCAGCTCACGTCGTTGAAGGTGGCTCCGGCGGGGATGGTGGCGACCTCGGTCGACGGCCCCCACGTGCCGTCGGACTGCGTCGCGAAGATCGGCTGGTTGGGCGTGAGGAAGTTCTGCCCGACCGCCGTGCAGTTGCCGGGCGAGACGCAGCTGACCGCGCCGAAGACACCCCCGGCCGCGCCGTTGGTGAGCTCGACGGCGGGCCCCCAGGTGGTGGTGGCCGCACCGGCCTGCGTGGGCGCGGCGATCGAGACGACGGCCACCACCGCGACGAGGAGGGCCGACGTCGCCAGGAGGCGTGTGAGCGATCCGGAACGCGACCGACCGGGCACCCTGGATCGTCCCCGGACAGGTGCGGACCGCGGTCCTGACCGCAGCTGCGTCGTCGACCAATGCCGAACTGCCGATTTGCCGTGTCCCATGTGCATTCGGACCTCCAGTGGTGCCGCGGAAGCGCCCTTCCGAGAGTTCCGAAATCGCCGTGCGACGTTTCTCGGGTGACCGGGTCGACGCGAGCTCTGGGGCGAATGGTAAAGGAGCGGTCCACAGGGGCCGTGGATCCCTGTCGGCTCCGGCCGACAGGGCCTCGGCCGGTACACCAGGAACGACGACCGAACCGCCACGCATGTAATGCGATCCTGAGGTGGGCAAGTGCGCGAGACTCAGGCGACGATTCCCAGGAGTTGGTCCACGTCGTGGACAACCTGGTCCAGTTACATGACCCGCAAGGAGAACACCCGATGATCGCCTATACGTACCCGCTTGCCGACCTGTTCGGCACAATGCTCGGACTCTTCATCTTCTTCATCTGGTTCTGGCTGCTCATCGTCGTGTTCTCGGACATCTTCCGCAGCAAGGACCTGGGTGGCGGGGCAAAGATGCTCTGGGTCCTCTTCGTCATCATCCTGCCGTTCCTGGGCATATTCGTGTACCTCATCGCCCGGGGCGGAAAGATGCACGAGCGAGCCGCCGCCCAGGCGGAGCAGCAGCAGCAGGCCTTCGACGCCTACGTCAAGCAGGCGGCGGGTACGGGCACGAGTTCGGCCGACCAACTGGCGAAGCTGGCCGATCTCAAGCAGCAGGGCGTCATCACCGATGCCGAGTTCGAGACGCAGAAGGCCAAGATCCTCGCCTGACCCGGCTCGCCCGTCGAGGCGAGGCGGCTTCGACGCAGTGCGTGCCGAAGCCGACCGGCACACCGTCGACGGGTCGGAGCGGGGCCGCGAATGCCCGCGCATGGGCAACCGTGGCCCCGCTCCCGACGTCCACTGACGCCGCCCCGGCGGCGGCGTCAGTTGGTGCCCTTGTAGTTGAGGATCTGATGCAGGCGGTGCTCCACCGCCACGAGGTCCGACTGGTCGGCCATGACCCGGTCGATGTCCTTGTACGCCTGAGGCGCCTCGTCGATCAACTGATCGGCCTTGTCCGACTGCCAGTCACGGCCCTCCATCGAGGTCACGAACTCCCCCAGCGGGATCTCCTTCCGGGCCCGGGACCGACTCAGGTGCCGGCCCGCTCCGTGGGAGCACGAGTGGTAGCTGGCGGGGTTGCCCAGGCCCCGGACGATGTACGTGGAGGTGCCCATGGAGCCAGGGATGACGCCGAGGTCGCCTACCCGCGCTCGGATGGCACCCTTCCTGGTCAGCCACACGTCCCGGTCGAGGTGGTGCTCCCGCTCGGTGTAGTTGTGGTGGCAGTTGATGCGCGCCACCTCGTGACCGGGCGTCCCGGGACCTCCGGACCCGGTGGCACCCACGAAGGTCCAGAGCTCGGCCAGGACGGCCTCGACCATCGCCTCGCGGTTGGCCCTGGCGTACTCCTGGGCCCAGAGCATGTCGGCGATGTACGCGTCGAACTCCGGCGTGTCCTCCACCAGGTAGGCGAGGGCGGGATCCTCGAGCGAGACGAACAGCTTCTCCATCAGGCGCTTGGCCCCGTCGATGTGCTGGGTGGCCAGCTGGTTTCCGATTCCCCTGCTGCCGGAGTGCAGCACGACCCAGACCCGGTCCCGCTCGTCGAGACAGACCTCGACGAAGTGGTTGCCGGAACCGAGGGTGCCGAACTGGTCCGTCACCTTGGCCACCTGCTTGCCGGTCAGCGTCGAGGCTCCCGTGTACCCGGGCACCGACACGCTCCGGTCATCCCTCTCCCCCCGGGTCGCGAAACCGTGGCCCCGGCCGACTCCGGCGGGCACCGCCCGCTCGACACGGCCGAGGAAGGCGCTCATGTCGTCGGGGAGGTCGCTCGCGTCGAGGTCGGTCTCGGACGCGACCATGCCGCATCCGATGTCCACGCCTACGGCCGCCGGGATGATCGCGCCCCTCGTGGGGATCACCGAGCCGATGGTGGCACCCATGCCCACGTGGGCGTCGGGCATCAGGGCCAGGTGGCCGCTCACGAAGGGGAGCCGGCTGGCCTTGGCCGCCTGATCGATGGTGTTCTGCTCGATGTCGCTGCCCCACGACAGGACGTTGCCGATCCTTTCCGGCATGGGTTCTCTTCTTCCTCATCGATCGGCCCGCGGGCCGACGTACTGCCTCGTGCTGGTAGTGGTGATGACCCCTGAGGAGTCGTGCCTGGGGTGTGTCCGGACCTCCGGACGGGTGCGCATCGATGGGAGCGCGATACCGGAGTGCGAGCACACCCACGTCGGGCTGCATCGCTGGAACCGTCGGCTTCCGAACCGCCGCTGTGCGGTCGACCCTCCCCCGGGGGTTCCGCTGCGGGGAAAGGTCAGATTCGGGTGACGGTGCGCCGCGGTGTCGGATTCAGTCCGCCCAGGCGCGCGGTGGCCGACGAGGAGCTGTACTCCTCGTGGCACTGCCGAGACCCGGGGACGACTGACACGCATAACAGTGTATTGAGGACGTCGCCGCTGTCAAGGGGGTCGTGAGGTCGGCAGCTCCCACCAGAGTACGAACCCGCCGACTTTGCTGAAGTATCCATGCATACCGAGGCGTCACGGGTGCAAGAGGCGGTGCGTATTGCCGCACGGCCGACAACACCTATTTCCCGTGCTCAGAGCACAATCGGCATTCCCAATTTGGTAAAGATTCAAGAGCAGACCGCCGACGTAATAGCGTCAACACAATTGCTCGACATTCCGGATACATCCGTGTGGAATGTCCGAACCAGACGTTCCCTCAATCGATGTAGGAGTAGATCGTGTCGGTCGATGACGCACACGCTGGTTGGTGGTTGGCATCGGACGGCGCGATGTATCCGCCGGATCGCCATCCCGACTACCGGATCACGACGTACCGGGCGACGGCCGGGCTCCCGAGCGACCAGCCCGCCGGTCCGCCCCGTCTCGGTCCCGACGCCGTCTTCAAGCCACTGCCCTACGGCGGTACCTGCATCACCTGCGGTGCACAGATCCCCAAAAGAGGCAATGGGTGGCACGACCCTTCGATCAAGAAAGTCGCCTGCGCCGACTGTCCGCCGCCACATCCCCCGGCAACACCTTCGGCGAATCCGTCCGGGCAGTTCCGTCCAAATCCGGCCGGCGGCACGTCAGCACTGGCCATCGGGAACTCGCGGAAGGATCCGAACTGGACCAAGGGGGCGGCCGGTGAATATCTGATGTCCCGGACCCTCCACGAGAAGCTTCCCGCGGGCACGTTCGTCTTCGACGACCGGGCGGTACCCCACAGCAACGCGAACATCGACCACGTCGTCGTGGCCCGTACCGGCGTCTGGATCATCGACTCGAAGCGCTGGAAGGGCCTGATCCAGGTGAAGAGCGACGGTGGCATCCTGAACTCGACGCAGCGGCTCTTCATCGACGGGCGTGACGAGTCGGTCCTGACGGAGAAGATCTACAGCCAGGTGATTCCCGTGGCGAACGTACTGGGCGACCCGTCCATCCCGATCAGCCCGGCGCTCGTGTTCGTCGATTGCAACTGGGGGGCCGGTGTCACGTTCCGGGCCCTCCAACATCGCCCCTACGAGATCTTCGGGGTGCTGATCTCGTGGCCCGAGGCCGCGGTCGCCAGGATCTCCGAGCCCGGTCCGCTGTCCCAGGACGAGGTGCTCCGGATCGCAACGAAGCTCGACCAGGCGCTACCACCGGCGAGTTAGGGCCGCGCGCACCGACCTGGCGCGCACCGTTGGCGACAGGTCTCGTTCTCGTCACCGCGCACGAGGACAATCATGCGACTCCGATGCAGCGCGCCTTTCGGGAACTGACGGCTACGGTTCGCGCCCGCCTGCAGGCAGACGACGCGAATGCCGGTTCGGTGGCTCTACGCGATGAGGCGTGGGTGGCGGCCTCTGATTCGAGCAGTTGGATGAGTGTTCCATTGCACGCCTGAGTGGAGCAAGAGCCGGAGCCGATAGTTGTCGAAGTTCCGCATCCCGTGACCGATCCGGCGCAACGTCTCGGCGATCGGGTACTTGGTCTCGGTGGGCCCGTTGGAGATCCCGGTCACGTGGTAGTTCAGGATCTCGGCCTCGAGGAGCGACTGGGACGGAACCCCCGCAACCTCCGCACCGGGATCAAGGCCCAGGCCCACGCGGTGATGGCGAAGAACGGGCCAACACCATGGTCGACGACGTCCGGTTGCCATCCGCGCTGGGCTGGAGGCATACGGCTGACCGGTCTCGGCCGCATCGGGGTCGACGCTCAAGAACTGGTAGCTGACCGGGTCGTAGTAGCGATTGACTCTACAATCGGGTGCGTGCGGTGGGGTGCAGGACGAACGGACCGCCGCTGACCTGGGGTTTCGCCTCTTGCGACTGGTGCAGCGGCGTTTGCCGTCAGGACCGGGACGCGTCGCGGACTTCCGAACGTGTTTCGAGGAACACGTCGCGGCCGGATCAGTGACCTTCGCCACCTGATGCCAAGACGCCGACCTGTCGAGTTCTGACACTACCGCCACCAGCCTGGCAGGGTTCAGCGGCTTGGTCGTGGTTCTCCACGCACGCGACGGCGTCTGAACAACGATGGAAGAAGTACTGAACGTCGCCGTCGCACATGGATTCAGCTCGTTGATCGCATCGGTGGCGATGCTGAGATCAGGGGAGGAGGCGCGAAGGATGCCGTGTGGCGTGGCCTGACGACGTGGATGTGCCGACGATCGAGTGTGGCGATGGTGGTGATGCCGAGACTGTCGCAGGACCGGTCGGGCGGACACGCCTTTATTGAGGTTGTGGACATGCTCCTATCAAGTCACTACCTGACCGGGACTGCGCGCTCGTGCGGGCGGCAAATCGCAGACAGGCCACTGCACCAGCCGGGCACCGAAGAGACGAACCAACCCGCACGAGCAGGATCAGGGTGACATAAACCCGAAGAAATCCGTAGCTCGCTTGAGCAGGTCCACGTCGGCTTGGAGCCGCTTGTTCTCCCGCCGGAGCCGGGACAGCTCCTGGCGCTCCTCGGTGGTCAGACCGTCGCACTCGCCGGCATCGATCCGGGCCTGCTCGACCCACTTGCGCACCGCCGTCTCGGTCTGGTCGAAGTCCCGGGCCACCTGGCCGATCGAACGGTCACCTGCTTGGCACCGCTCGACGATCTCGGCCTTGAACTCCGGGGTGAACGACCGACGGGGACGGGGCTTCTTCCGTTCCACAGTCTCCATGATGGGCATCCTTTCCGGTGCTATGCACCTGATAGTGGATGTCCGTCAGACCGGTGGAAGCCCAGTCCGAGCAACAAGTTCGTTATGCAGTGAGGTTGTGTATTTCTTGCTAAGAGTTCCAATACCTCGGACTCGAAGCTCGTCCCCGTTTGCCAAGTGAACCGTAAACCACAGCCCATCGATATCACTTATGGACCCGATGTCGACAAACTTATAGTAGTCAAAGACATTACTTACGTGGACGAATCCTCGGATAAACCTAACGACGATCAGCCTCTCATCAGTAAGTAGAAGATGTGGCATGCCCTCCAGGCGCTTATCGTTCAGCCACACTTCCTCAACATGACAGAACTGCAGAGGCGATTCCGTGCCTTGCAGCTTGGACGCCATCTCCTGAATTGTCGTCGTCTTAATCCCATGAGCGTTTGAGCTAGCGACGATGTCAGCCAGCTCCTGTATGGCGGTCATATTGGATTCACCTTCCGGAACGCTTGGTGGCCTCATTTGAAACCATCTCTGAGAGTACTCCGGCACCCACTATAACCGGAACCATCTTGAACAGCGTCGGCAGTAGGACGGCAAGCACAATCATGACTGCAAGAACTGCCATTCCGTGCAAAGTTCGAAAACAGACGTGCAACATTAGCCTCAATCGGTAGAGAGGCCGGCCGGATTTGGGATAGTTACCGCTCATTCGCCTGAATCTAACCCTCCCCACAAAAAAATTCCCCAATTCGAAGTCTATCATTGAGCAGCTCTAAATGATAGATATTCCACCAACGAGCAGCGAGGTGGCAATTAACGCCACAATCTCGACAAGGGTCGCAATCAGCAGGGCATTCTTCTCAAACACGCTTGACCATACACGTGAGTGGCCGAGCAAGATAATAGACACGACAATCGCTACGAACGCATAGGGGAGAAGAAGAAGCGCTACTCATAGTATCCGTCCGGGTCCCGAATGATACTTAGTCATTGCAGAATCGTATGCTGCCCATGCCATGGGCACGGCTATCGCCAGGCTAGCTAAAGGAGCAATGATTGTGCCTCTCGTACCATTGACACTCGATCCATTCCGTCGCCTCACTAGCATGCGTTTACTCCGCTGATGTAGCTTCCAATGGATTGGAGAAAACTGTCATTACATGCTCCTTCGTCACCCATTACGCTCGTAAGGTTATCAGCCAAATCGCTCCAAGCGGATTTGGCGAGCTGAGGTGCAACCACGTCACTCGACGCATTTTCATTTGGCGCATCACCATATTCCTGCAAATAGGTCTGCCCGTGGGATTCCCCGGTGCTAAAGGTGATTTTCGATCCGGGAGGGTCGAAATAGTCACTTGACTTCACATCGAAGGTAAAGCTTGTAGAAGTAACATCCTTAACCTCTACGGTGCCCACCCCTTCTAATCCCGATGGTCCGGGATGCAGGACTAGACTCTCACCCGACTTAATGGTGGAACCACCAGTGACCTTAAATGGAAACACCTTTCTTACGTGCCTCTTCAAATATTTCATGGCAATCTTAGGACCGCCGACACGACGGGGTAGATACTCTCGGTACCGGTACGTGTAGAGCCCCAGCGGGTCCGTTGCATTCAGCGGATCCCCACCCACAAATGCATACGGCTGCAGCGTCGTTCCCACCTTTGGGTCGATGCTCAGGAACTGATATGTGCTCGGGTCGTAGTAGCGATTAACGGCTCTTCGCGTTGAGCCGTGGGGTGGCGCCCACCAGGTGACCCGCCCATAGCCATCCACCAACAGGGCCCCGTGGCCCCCGATTCTTGCGGTTGCTAAGGCCCAAGGATCGAAGGGACACGGGACATGGTGGAACGTAGTGGCGATGCAACCGCGTTGCTGGGGATGGAAGGGTTCGTGGTCCTGGCCATGGACCAGATCGATGGCGAGTGGTGGTTGCCGGCGCCTGTCAACCTTTGAGAGACAGAAAGTTTGGGAAATCACTGTGCCGTCGTGGTCGCCTCCTCGGGTCGGTTGATCCACGCCACCGTCGGTAGTTCCGGAGGCGTGGGCGCTTTGCGGACGAACCGCTCGGGGTGGGCGGCGTAGGCGGCATTCAATACCTGGCCGCGCCGTTCGCGGACCTCCTCGGCTCGGCCGTAGTGGACGTCGGCCGGGGTGTGGAATCCGATGCCCGAGTGCCGGTGCTCGTCGTTGTACCAGTCGAAGAACCGCCCACAGTGGGCATGGGCATCCTCGAACGACCCGAAGGTCTTCGGGAAGTCCGGCCGGTACTTGAGGGTCCGGAAGTGGCTCTCCGAGTAGGGGTTGTCGTTACTCACGTGGGGTCGGCTGTGGGACTTGGTGACGCCCAGGTCGGCCAACAAGTGGGCGACCGGCTTGGCGATCATCGGTGACCCCCGGTCGGAGTGGATGGTCAGCTCGCCCGCACCGATGCCCTGCTTCTCGATGGTCTCGGCCATCAGGGCCTCGGCCAGGCTGGCCCGCTCGGCTCGGGCCAGCATCCACCCGGGCACGTAGCGGCTGTAGATGTCGATGATCGTGTACAGGTAGTAGTAGGTCCACTTGGCTGGTCCGTGCAGCTTGGTGATGTCCCACGAGTAGATCTCGTTGGGCCGGGTGGCCACCAACTCGGGCTTCATCCGGGCCGGATGGGTGGCATGGCGTCGTCGGTCGCCGACTTCGTCGTGCTCGCGCAGGATCCGGTACATGGTGGGCACCGACGCCAGGTAGACGCCTTCGTCGAGGAGCTTGGCATAGACCGTCGCCGGCGCCTCGTCGACGTGGTCGGGGCTGTTCAGAACCGTGCGGATCTCCTTGCGCTCGACGTCGGTCAGCGCCCGGGGCTGGGGTGTCGCCACCCGTTCGGGGCGGGGCGGTGCCGGGCTCTTGCGATGCCGGCGGTAGTGGCGGGCCCGGCTCTCACCGAGGGCGTGACACGCGGCCCGAACCCCGACCACGGGGGTCAGTTCGTCGATGGCCTCGTCGATCACCTGGTCTCGCCTCTCTCGTCCTGCGCGCTGTCGGTGGCGAGCTCCTCCAACAACGCCGAGAGTTTTCCCTGGACCTCGATGACCTTGCGGGCCTTGCCCAGCTCGGACTCGAGCCGCTCCGTACGTTGCTTGAGTCGGGCGATCTCCTTGTCCCGGGGATCGGCGGACTGGCGACCGGCCGGTCGGGCCAGCGCCTCCTCGGCTCCCCGGTCGCGCTCGGCGGCGCCACTCGGTGAGGAGCGACGAGTAGAGACCCTCCCGACGGAGGAGCGCTCCCTTCTCGGCCTTCCCGAGGGTGTCGTACTCGGCGAGGATCCTCGCCTTGTAGGCGGCGGGGAACCGCCGTGGTCCTCGGGCCCGTTCGGGGACCTCGGGGTCCGGGTCAGTGGTGTCGTCCATCCCACCAGCATGATGGCGCGTGTCGTCAAGGTGGTTGATTGTCGTGGTCATTTCGGGGCTCGTTTCCCCGCCCTCAGTTCAATGAATCAGCAGCTCGATCTGCCTCACTGAAGGTTGACACAGAGGGGTACGAGGAGTATTTCCCCGAGGACGAGCTTCCCGACCGGGCCCTACCCATGCTCCGCCATGCTCTCGAGCAGCTACGGAAGGACGGGCCGTAGCCGTCGACGCAGGACCGGCGCATCGCCGCCTTCGCTACCAGGGTGTGACGACTTCAGCCGAGGTCATTGACACACGTGTCCCCATCGGCATCGCTATTCGTCCCGTCGGGACAGGCTGTGTTCGACCAGGTGACGTTCGTCAAGTTGGCGTCGTCCAGATTCGCGCCGGTCAGATTGGCGCCGGTCAGATCTGCACTCGTCATGTCTGCCTCGAAGAGGTCGGCACCAGCAAGACCGGCATCGACAAGACTTGCGTCCCTCAAGTTGGCTTGGGGACCTACCAGGTAACCGCTCACGAGGCTCCATCCGGACGGCAAGGCGGATGGTGTTCCCGTGATGAATCCGGAGGACACTCCGTCCAGTGAGGTACCGGTGAGGTCGGTACCCGCCAAGATCGATTGAGACAGGTTGGTGAGTCCAAGGTCCGCGTTCTCCAGATTTGCATCCGTGAAGTCGACGTCGGCTATGGAGGCGTACCTGAGTAGGGCATCCGTGAGATCAGCCCCTACCAATGTCGAGCCGTTGAGGTTCGATTGATACAAGTCGGCATTCGTCAGGTCGGCACCATCAAGGTCTGCCTGAGTGAGGTCCGCTTCGAACAAGTCCGAAGACGTCAGATTGGCGCCGGGGCCGATCAGGTAACCATCGACGATGACCCAGTCCACGGGCAACCCGGCGGGTGTGCCCGAGATGCTCCCCGAGGACACACCGGTCAGCGTGGCGCCGGTCAGGTCAGCTCCAGCTAGGTCAGAGTTCGTCAGATCCGTCCCGGTCAGATCCGCTCCGGCGAGGCTGGCATCGGTCAAGTTGGCGGAGTTGCCGATCAAGTAGCCAGCGATGAGCATCCAACCAGTGGGGAGTCCGGCCGGAATCCCGGTGACACCACCCGTGGTGACCCCGAACAAGTTGGCGTCGCTGAGGTCCGCACCGCTCAGGTCACAGCCAGACAGATCGGCGCCCGCCAGTTGGTCACCGGCCATGTCAGCGCCGACCAGATCGTTTCCGGTGAAGTAAGCGCTGGCCAGTTGGGCGCCAGGGCCGACCAGGTATCCGTACCTCCTGACAAGGATCCAGTTCATGGGGAGTCCGGCCGGCGTCCCGGTGACTCCCCCAGATGACAGGCCGCTCATCTCCGCCCCGGTCAACAGTGCTCCGGCCAGATCGGCGATGCTCAAGTGTGCGTCGGTCAGATTGGCGTCGTTCAGAGTGGCATCGGTCAAGTTGGCACCGGTCAGATTGGCGTCGGCCAGGTTGGCACCGGCGAGATCTGCGCCATCGAGGTCACACCCCTGGAGATTGGCATCTGGCCCCGGATAGGAGCAGGCTTGGGCCGTCGACGGTGTGGCGAGGACAGCGATAGAGGGGCGACTCGCCCCAATTGCGTTGGTCGCTCGGACCTTGAGTTTGTACCTGCGCCCATTGACGAGCCCCGTTATTGTGCAAGAGAGCGCGGCGGCGGTCGTGCACGTCTCGCCATGAGGCTCTGCCGTCACCGTATAACTGGTGATCGGTGAACTGCCAGTGGTTGCCGGAGCGGTCCATGTGATGCCGATGGCCGTATTGATCCCGACCGCTTGAACTGCTGTCGGAGCACCGGGCTTCTGCGGCTTCGGAACCTTTGATCCATAGGCAGGCGAGCCGCCAACCAACGTCAGAACTGTCGAAACGACTGTGCGAATGATGGCCCAGCGGACGACCCTGCGTCTTGCCGTGATCGATTCGGCCGGCCCGGTTGCCAACGACGACTCGTCTCCACCCGCCGCTCGCTTATCCACCCCTGCACCTCCCACCTCACCGGGGTCAATCCTGTTCGCAATTGGAAATTCTGTGTCAATCGTCACCGGATCTGTTGCGGAGCCGACGACAGGGCGATGGCCGGTCATCGGTTCGAGTGCCCGTCCAACTGGTTCGTCCTCAACCTTCAGAAGCTGAGCATCTTCGGGGAGTTCCGTTTCCGCAGCCGGTCGCTGCGTACCGACCTCGCACGCCCCTGGTGGCCCATGCCTCGGCGTGGGCCCGGTTTGGCGATGATCATGATCCCTTCTGCGGCACCTCGGGCGTGAACCGACGCACGAGGTGCTCGATGGCCTCTCGCTGGGCTTCCGGTGTGGCCGACAGACCTATGCGTTGGATCAGCACTTTCGTATCGACGATCCCTCCCGCAGGAGGGCACCCACGAAATCCAGTTCCTTCTCTCTTCCAGCGGCCAATTTGGCGATGCACAGGTCGTGGCGCTCGAGACACAACCCGGTGACGTTGTCTCCGAAACGCCATCAGCGTGGATTCCGAACTGCTCGTCGAATGGGCTGAACTCCCCAGGACGCCATCGATGACGTCCGCTTCGGAGCCGTCTGGATCATCCCGGGGAAGGATGTCAGCTTCAAGAGATCGTGCCGCTTCGACCGGGAGTTCGCAGGAGACCAGTTGTCATTCTGCGCGCAATGCCGCAATTTCACGCTTGCGTCGCGCTCTAGTCGCTCCATGCACAACGACCATCCGCAGCCAGCCGAGCGAAGTGATCCTCGATCCGAGCGAGGACCCGATCCCGCGGCCATCCCGCGGTCAACCTCGATTCGGTCGAGAGTGTTGCCATCGCCGTTCTGGTGGAGCGAATTGGGCAACTTGCACAACCGAGGATGAGGGAAGTCTGCGTAGCGCTGGAGGTCGCCGTCGACTGCGGGGGCTGACGAGCTGCGGCTTGCTCTGCGGACGTCCTCAGCTGCGTGGGCTGAGTTATCCGCCGCTGACGCACCGGGAGATGTCCGACCGGGTGGGCCAGGCCAGGGTCAGGATGGCTGGGTCGATCCACCGCCGGTGACCTCGTCGACGAGGTCGGCCACCGAAGCCACGATCCTTCCCGGCCGGTAGGGGAACCGATCGACGTCAGATTCGTCGGTTACGCCACTCAGCACCAGGATGGTGGACAAACCCGCCTCGATCCCGGCCACGATGTCGGTATCCATGCGGTCTCCGATCATCACGGTGGTTTCCGAATGTGCTCCCAGGGAGTTGAGAGCCTCGCGCATCATCAGCGGATTCGGCTTTCCTATGAAGTATGGCGAGACTCCGGTGGCCCGTTCGATCAGGGCGGCCACCGATCCCGTGGCCGGGAGGATCCCGTCGAGAGAGGGTCCGGTCGCGTCAGGATTGGTGGCGATGAATCGCGCACCGGCATCGACGAGTCGGATGGCCCGGGTGATGGCTTCGAAGCTGTACGTCCGGGTCTCACCCAGGACCACGTAGTCAGGCCGCTGATCCGTCAGGACGTAGCCGGCCTCGTGGAGGGCAGAGGTGAGCCCCGCCTCCCCTACGACGAACGCAGTGCCGTTGGGTCGCTGGGAGTCGAGGAAGGCAGCTGTGGCCTCGGCCGATGTCCAGAGGGATTCTGCCGGTACGTCGAGTCCCAGGTTGCGGAGCCGTGCCGAGAGGTCTCGGGCGCTGTAGATCGAATTGTTGGTCAACACCAGAAACGGGTGCCCCCCGGCAGTCAGTGCCCCGAGGAACATATCGGCACCCGGGATCAGGCGACCTTCGTGGACGAGCACTCCGTCCATGTCGGTCATCCACGAGACGGGCAAAGGTCGATCCGGCACCTTCGTATGCTCCCACGTGACCGGCATCGCAAGTGGCGGATTCCCCATGGCTCCGGGCGAGTGCCACGCCGAGAACGTGCCGGACTCAGGTGTGGCGCAGACGTTGGCTGACCCGGCGAACGCGAGTAGCGGCGTCTCGGGATCGATCGCCGCCTGACGCGCGGCAGTAATTTCTCAGGTGCGTGAGCTGAGGCGCCCCACCACGTGCGCATCAGAGCGAGCGTTCGTCTTGGTTCCGTCTCCAGGCGAGGTAGCCCGGCGGATCAAACTCGCTCATGGCCGCCTGGACGACTTGGGCGCTTGGAGGGCACGGACACTCTGATGTCCACAAGGGGGCCAGATCGTATTCGTTTCCCTCGAAACTGCAGCCGTCGAGGACGGCGCCGCTGAAGTCGGCCCCGTCGATGAATGTCTGACGCACGTCGGCTCCGGTTTAGTCCGCCCCTCGAAGTGAGGCCCCGCTCAGTCGGGCTCCGATGAGACCTGTCGAATCTGGCAGGGACGGGATGAGGACCCACGCGACCCACGTTCCATGACTACCCCCCGCTGTCCGGGTCGACCATGTAGTGCTACAATTGACGCACATGGAGACCATCGGCGTGCGAGAGCTTCAGCAACACGCATCCTCTGCACTTAGGAGGGTGGAGCGCGGTGAGACATTGGGGGTAACCGATCGAGGCAGGTTGGTCGCCGTCCTGACCCCCCCCTCAGCCGCAACGGGAGCTGGCGCTTTGATCGCTTCTGGGCGAGTGCAGCCAGCGCGTCGTCCGGCGTCGGAGTTGCCCGAGCCCGTGAAGGTCAACGAGAGAACGGGCGATGTGCTCGACGACCTTCGATCGGAGCGGTGACCGGGTTGGTCTGGTATGTCGACACTTCGGCGTTCATGAAGCTCGTCGTCGATGAGGAATCGTCGACGGCGATGCGAGATTGGTCGTTGACTCATGACGGTCTGTGGTCTTCTCATCTCCTGCGCACCGAGGCGCTCCGTGCGGCCCAACGCCTCGGGATCGGTGCCCGAACCATCGAGGAAGCGCTGGAATCGATCGCGCTCATATTGCCAAGTGTCGGCACCTACGCATCCGCAGGCCGTTTGCAGCCCACGGGGCTGCGGTCGCTCGATGCTCTTCACATTTCATCCGCCCTCGAGATCGGCCCCGATCTCGAGGGGATGGTGGCGTACGACCAACGATTGAGCACCGCAGCGCAACAACTGTCGATCGCTGTCGTCACCCCTACGTAGTCAACTCGAGCCCCAGACGGCTACTCGGCGAGCAGTGAGCGAACCTCACCGGCAAGCTCAACCGAGCGGGAGGCCCCATCGGAACCGATCTCGGGCGGCAGGGGTGACATGGTTCGGATGATGATGTCCGTGTATCCCGCTTCGCCATAGACCGTGAGCTGCTCGGCCACGCTCTCGGGGTCGCCGTAGGCGACGGCGTCGCGATCTAACCCCCGGTAGCCGCCGGCCATGAGGGCGTCGCCGACCCGTTCGGCCTCCGCCCGGCTCTCCACGATGAACACGTCCTTCCGGATCGGGACGCGGATCGGTTGGCGATCATGACGGGCGCACGCCTCCCGATAGATCCCGATATCCCGCGCTGCCGTGTCGGGGGTGAGATCAGCATTGCCGTACCAGCAGCCGCCGAGTCGGGCGGCACGATCGATGGCCTTCGGCACGCCGCCGCCGATCCACCATTCCGTCCCCTCGGGCGGCAAGGGGGCGATCCCCGCGCCTTCGACGGCGAACAGGTCGCTGTCCACCGTCTCGCCTCGCAACAATGCCTGGACGACGAGGATGCCCTCCTCGAGATGGGCCGCCCGTTCGTTCAGCGCGGCTCCCATGGCCCGGAACTGGCCTGCACCACCACCGAGGCCGGTCTGGACGATGAACGGGCCCGACGACAGTGCGGCCAGCGTCCCGATCTGCTCGGCCATCAACACCGGATGCCACAAGGGGACGAGAAACAGGCAGCCGATCGGCCGGGCGGTCCATTCCGCCAGAAGGCGACCGAGCATCGGCACGTTCTGTACATACCCGGCCGGGCCGGTGGAGTGGTGGTCGCCGACCGTCAACGTATCCAGTCCGGCACGCTCGGCGGCCCGCGCCTGGTCGATCACCATGAGCGGGCCATCCCGATGGCCCCCGGGTCCATCGGTGGAGAAGGCGGTGCCGATGGATATGCCGACGCGCATCATCCTTCCGTTCTACCGCTCGAGCTGTCACCCCGGTACGGATGCGAGCCAGGACCTTCTCGCGGCTCGATCGACCCGGACCGGTGGTAGATCAGCCTCACATCTGGAGTTGCATGTACCAGGGGTAACTGACCGCTGGCCGAGAGACCTTGCCGAGGGCCTTTGCCGACTCCCGGGGCAGCTCCAGGTCGAATCCCGCCAGGTTCTGTTCCAGCTGGTCGACGGTCCGAGGGCCGATGATGACGGAGGTGACGCCCGGACGGTCCCGGGCCAGGGCGAGGCTGACCGCGGTCGGGGTCGGACCGAAGTCACCGGCAACTCTGCTCACCTCGGCGACGATCTCGAAGTTGCGGTCCGTGAAGGTGACGTCCTCATCCCTTCCGCTTCCTGTCCGAACCTCTGCTCAACCGCGCGTCGGCGGGGGGATCGTCCCGCTTGGTGTACTTGCCGGTGAGCGTGCCCCCACCGAGCGGGGACCGCCCGATCTTTTCCATGCCGTGACGGGTTGCCGTGGGGAGGATGTCGAGCTCGATGTCCCGCCAGATCGGCGAATACTGGGGCTGCAGGCTGACCAGAGAAGCCCCGCCCTGGCGTTCGGCGGCCCACTGGGCTTCGACCAGCTGGCTGCCGTAGAAGTTCGAGCAGCCGATGCCGCGGACCTTGCCCGATCGGACGAAGCCGTCGAGCGTCGCCATGCTCTCTTCGATCGGCGTGTCGTGGTCCCAGTTGTGCAGCTGGTAGAGGTCGATGTAGTCCGTGCCGAGGCGGCTCAGACTCGCCTCGGGTGCTCGGGTCAGATGGGCGCCGGACGAACCGCGGTCGTTGGGACCGTCTCCATGTGGTTGTAGCCCTTAGTCGCCAGGACGACTCCATCCCGCTTGTTGGCGATGGCTCGGCCGACGAACTCCTCGGAAACCCCGGCGTTGTACACGTCGGCGGTATCGATGAAGTTGTGGCCGCCACCGACGAAGGCGTCGACGATCCGCTGAGGATTCCCGCTGGTCGGTGCCCCAGTCGGTATTGCGAAGGTCATCGTGCCCAGACAGGCACGAGACACTTTCAATCCGGACTTTCCCAGGGTGACGAAGCTCATATCCGGGACGTTAGTGGACCTCGCCTTTGCCCACCGACTGCCAGCAGGCAGGGCCCGACGGGTGCTCCGGGCTACTGGTTGGTGACAAGCGTGGGCACCGTCTACCAGGTTCGGAAATGCAACAAACTCGGTTCCGCGTCCCCACAGTCCCGGGGCGAGGTAACCTCCGCCGTCGCCGATCCCGCTGGCAATGGGTACTGGATCCTCTTTGCCAACGGGTCGGTTTCGGCCTTCGGATCGGCACCGAACCTGGGCGGCGTTCCTTCGAGCGATTTCAACGGTATCGATCAGGCGACGACTATTTTCGCCACCGCCGACGGTCAGGGCTACTGGGTGGCGTCCGCATCGGGCGGCGTCTTCGCAATCGGAGATGCTCCATACGACGGATCGATGGCCGGGGCCCACCTCAATGGACTGATCATCGCCGCTACCGGTCGGTGACATCCTTTGCTGGCGTTGAACCCAGCGCCGAACATCGCAAGCGGCTCACGCATGGCCCCGGTAGAACCAGCCGAACGACTCGGCCGTCAGCAGGGCGAGAACAGATCCGAAGAAGTCCTCGGTGGCCTTCCCAAGGAGTGGCGCTCGGCAGCGTCGGCGTCGTAGCTCGGGTTGTCGGGGACGGCGAAGCCGTGATGGGCCTGATAGGTCTCGATGGTGTGCACGACCCCGGCGTCGGTCAGCGACTTCTCCAGTAGCTCCTTCTGCTCCTCGGGGAACGACTGGTCCTCGATGGCGCCCCCCACGTACACGGCGCACTTGATGCCGCTCGCCTTCTGGTGGGGGCTGTCGGGGTCGTCGGCGTTGGCGAGGTTCCCTCCATGGAAGGAGGCTGCCGCACCGATGCGTTCGCCGAGGTGGGCCGCGGTGATGAGCGAGAGTCGGCCGCCCATGCAGTAGCCGGTCGTACCGACACCCCCCGACGCCGTTTCGGGCAGGGAGTGGAGGTACTCGACGAATGTCCCGGCGTCGCGCACCACGAGGTCCACGGTGTAGCCCCGCATCATGCCCATGATCTTTTCCACGGACTCCTTCTCGGAGAACACGGTGCGCATGTCGATGGGCCCGTCCGGGCCGTTGCGATAGTAGAAGTCCTAGGGCACAGAGGACCACGTAGCCCAGTGTCGACAGCCGGTCGCCCATCTGGCGCATGGTGTCGCGCATGCCACCGGCGTCGGCGAACATCGTCGACCCGGGCCAGGGACCCTGCCCGTCGGGAGTGCTGAGTGCGGCCGGGCAGGTCCCGTAGGCGGTCTCGATCTCTACGGTTCGTTGCGTCGTGT
This sequence comes from uncultured Acidimicrobiaceae bacterium, assembly GCA_963830165.1. Taxonomy (GTDB): domain Bacteria; phylum Actinomycetota; class Acidimicrobiia; order Acidimicrobiales; family RAAP-2; genus Bog-756. The sequence continues at coordinate 1,700 of CAWHKZ010000011.1, read as the reverse complement.
GGGCTCCAGTCCTCGTGCTCGTGCGTGCTCCCAGGACCCTACCGGGACCGTCCTCGGAGTTGGCGAGGCCGAGAAACGGCTCACGTCGCGGTGACCACCCGTGACTCCCGGTGGGCGTGGGCTCGGGCGCTCGGTGGTCAGCTCCCGTAGGGCCGGGTGAGGACCTCCAGGTTGTGGCCGGAGGGAGTCCTCGAAGTCGAGGCCCAGCGACCGTGAGTGTTGATGCGGTTCTCCTGTGTGTGTCCAGGATCGGCCCAGAAGTGCGGTCCGCGCTCCGTCACCCGGGCGAAGATGGCATCGAACTCGTCCTCGGTGACGAGGAAGGCGTAGTGGTGATGCTCGGGAGCGCCCAGGTCGTCGTAGTAGAGGCTGACGCCGTTGGCGGTCTCGACGCACAGGAACGGTCCGAACAACTTCGGTGGATCGAGCCCGAGGATCTCGGCCAGGAAGGTGGCGGACGCCGCCTTGTCCCGGACGGGAACGATCGTGTGGTTGAGCTGAACTGGCATGGCACCTCCCGGGTGGTTCCCGGCGACCAGTATCGGACCGCCGGGGCCGGGAGTGCTGGTCGACGGCCGGATTCCACCCGGCAGCCTTCGATCCGGAAGCGATCTCGGGGACGTGCGGGAACCGGTCGGGCATCACCAGGATGCGGCAGAATCCAGGTGATGAAGGCTGTTCGCTACGACTTCGCCGACGCCGCCTTTCCCGCCTCGTTGGTGGACGTGGACGATCCCGTCTTCCCCAACGGCGAATGGGCCCGGGTGGCCGTCGGGCTCGGGGGCATCTGTGGCAGCGACCTGCATCTGTCGCCCCGCTCGTGGACGGCTCACCGACCTTGCGGGGGATCGCCGACTTTCCCTTTCGAACTGGGCGGTACGAGATCGCCGGGACGATCATCGAGGCCGGCGAGGACTGCCCGTTCGCCGTCGGGACGCGGGTGGCGGTGGACCCGATCATCCCCTGTCTGCCCCGGGGCATCGATCCACCGTGTGCCAACTGCGCCAGAGGATGGGCGTCGAGCTGTCTCCACTTCGACAGCCACGTGATGACCGGCGGCCGGGCGCTCGGGTACACCCGGGGGGCTCGGGGCCGGATGGGCCGAGCAGGTACTGGGGCACCGGTCGATGCTGCATCCGATCCCCGACGGCGTGCCCGACAGGGCGGCCGGACTCCACGAGCCGATCTCGATCGCTCTGCACCGGTTTCGCCCACCGCCCACCGGACGAGGGAGTCCCGATCCTCATCGTCGGGGGCGGCATCATCGGCCTCGCCGCCCTTCTGGCCGTGCGGGCCTACTTCCCGGACAACCCGGTGACTGTGCTCGTGCGCTATCCCCACCAGGCCGAGGCCGCCCACGCGCCTGTGGGGCGGGCGCGGTCGTGATGGGATCCGGCGCCACGGCGTTCGAGGAGCTGGCTGCCCGGACCGGGGGAGCGGGCCGTCGGGGACGGTGACGACCGGATGCTGATGGGAGGCTTCGGGTACGTCATCGAGGCCGCCAGGGGGACCGGGTGCGGTGACCCGACCACGCTGAAGGCCGCCGACATCGGGGCACCGTGCTGACCCTGCGTGGAACAGGGCATCGGTACGGTGGAGCATGACCCCGATCTGGTACAAGCAGCTCGTGGTGGTGGGCTCCATCGACCACGGGTCGAACCCGTCGTCGGTCATGGGCCAGGGCACCCGAGGGCCTCGAC
>CAWHKZ010000010.1:0-36897 GCA_963830165.1 uncultured Acidimicrobiaceae bacterium | reverse complement strand
TGGGCGACGGCACCTGCCACACCCATGGGGCCCCTGTGGGTGACCACCGTGCTCAGGGCAGCCTCGCGACGCAACAGTTCGGGTCGGGTCGCGTAGGTGAGACCGATCGGGGCCACCGGATCGCGGCTCCGTTCCCGTCCGAGTCCTCCCCCGCCTCCCACCAGGGGACGCCCGGGCGAGCCGGAGCACCGCGGCAGTCGTCGCCCTGCCCTTGCCCCGTCCGTTGGGCAGCCACGCAACCAGGCGCCGGGCCAGGTCCTCCGGCGCCACTTCGCCGTTGGCCAGCAGCGAGTCGCCCACGACCATCGTCAGCTCGGTGTCGTCGGTGACGGTGCCGATCGGGCCCTGCGTCCATCCGTACCACTTCTTGAAGTCCCGGACCCGGCCGTACCGGGCGGCAACGTCGTGTGCCGACCGCCCCTCCCACTGGCTGTTCCAGCGCATCGCCGATGGCCGCGGCAAAGGAGAGCGCCGCGGAAGCGGGCCAGGTAGTCGATCTCGCTGACGCCGCTCCACTGAGGCACCTCCTACCCCATCCCACGTCGGGGGCAGAAGCCCCATTTCGTCCAGGTGCTGGAGCGCGGCTTCCGTCACGTCAGCCGGTGTGCATCTCGAGCAGCTCGAACGGGCTTGGGGGTGGCGCGGCGCCTGGGCGCCGTGCAGTGTCTTGTCATTGGCCACGTGAGGGATGCTAACCGTGGCTAATGATCTCGGCTGATTGCGTTTGCAGCGGAAGGTTTTGTGGTGTCAACCCAGTTTGCCGGGGACTCCGCAGCAGCAGCCCACCAGGGTCACTGCGACCCGCTGAGGAATGTTTGCGGTAGTGCCTGCCCAATTTCAGCAGAGGTGCCGGGCCCAGTCGCTGCCATCCTCAGCTCGATCAGCCAAGAAGGGAGAGCCTGTAGAAGCGCGTGCCAACTCCATATGGTCCCGAATCCATCGTCGGATCCTGTGCGCCAGTGTTATCGGTGATGCTTACCGAGTGACGGCAGGCCTCCCTGGTGAGCGATGACACTCTGCCCACTCGTTTCGCCGCTTGGGTCGGATTGCTTCCAGCTTGGGGACTAACCAGCGCTGCGCGACCGCTACCGCTTGGCTCCACGAGCCACTGCCGCTCAACGCCAGCCAGCCGGCTAGGCGAGGAAGAAGCCGACCTCTACCACCAACGCCATCTGATGTCGTGAGAAGCCAATGCCCGTTTGCCAACGAGATCGTTCCGGTCACCAATCCCCGCTCATTCGAGATCGCAATTCCCCGTGGTTGGATCTGGGTCTTCATCGCCCTCCGGGACGCCGCGGCACCCGAGTTCACCTTGCTCCGAGAAGCCGACTGTTTCGAGGCCATTGTCAACCGTACCAAGCCACCTCCAGACGGTTAAGCCGATCGGATCGTGGTCCCGGAATCCTGGCCATCCAGGTAGGCCATCGGACCAGAACCTCCTACTCCTCAAGGGCGGCAAGTACTCAGCGTGCGACGCTGAGAAGACTGGGCCCACATGGCGCTAGACCATTGTTCACACATAGGCGATCGGTCCAGACTGCTCAATCGAACATCTGAGTTCTGTGGGCGATGAAACGTGGAGATGCTCCTGCAGCGTCGTGATGACCAGCCATATGGGATTGGAGATCGGAAGCGGATCGTCCCATTCGGCCGAGGAGGTGCCGCCAACCACCTTCCAACCAAGTTCGACCATTGCGCTCGGGTGGACGTGCTCGGCACCTGACAATCGAGCGGACAGGTTGCCGACATCGTCGACCTCGAAGTCGATCCTGAAGGAATCCTCTGCATCGATCGCCTCAATCGTCAGGGTGCAGTCATGATCGATGATCATGCGGCCGAGGTCGCCCGCCAGTTCCGTCGAAAACTCGTCGAACCGTGTCGAGCAGTGCCACAGACCGTCGTCGACCAAGGTCATCGGTTCGTTGACCAGTTTCAAGGCCACGACGATCTTCGGTCGGCCCTCACCGTCTCGTCTGTGTTGGTCAGGTAGGTGGACAGTCCGATGCAGAGGGCTGCGATCCGTCGCATCCAGCGTTCCACCTCCCTTGCGGCAATCGAACTCGCCTCGAGCGCCGCCTCCACCTTCTCGCCTGATGTGGCATCGAACTCCTGACGCAGAAGCAGGAGGACGGTGTCAGCCGCATTGCACGAATCGGTGCAGCTGTCCCCCATCATTCGAACTGCAGTGAAGAGACCCGGGGCGGGCGTGTTGCCTTCCATCGGCGCCATCTGTAGATCCTGTGCCTCAGCAGCCAGACCTCGTCCGATGAGCCAACTCTGGGTGGCTCTCGCTGCTCGCTGGTTCGCCTGGTAACGGATGTCCTCTCTCAATTCTTCCAAGATGAGGATTTCGTCGTCCATCCGAGCACTCTACGGGGCTCGGCCCCAGCTCGATTGATGGGCAGGCAGTCAAAGGCTGTGACCCGAGGCCGCTTGTTCGAGATGACCCAGGTGAGTCTCCGAGGCTGCCATGAGCGCGATGCCAGTGGGGTTTCGGGGCCAAGTCACCTAGATTCGAACAATGGTCACGCGGCCTTGTCCAACAGTCTCTATGACTATCTTCGCGGCTCCAAGCCCCGAATGACCCTTAAGGAAGTTGTGTCGGCCTTCCGTCCGCTACTCGCCGAGCTCGATGCACTGCATCGCTATGGACTCCTTCACGGCGGCCTTCGGCCCGACACCGTGGTCTTGAACTGGCAGGGGAAACTAGCCTTCACCCCCTTCGTCATCACGGGCCGAAGGACAATCAGAGTCAATAGAGCTCCGTCCCCGGCTCTCAAGGAACGCTTTCTGCCTCCTCCTGGATGGGGCCATGGCGCTGCATGGTCGATCCAGAGTGACCTTTGGCAGGTGGGACAACTGATAGTGGTCACGCTGGAGGGCAACCCCTTGAGCGTGATCGAGGCTGGGCAGGTCCACATGCTCACTTGTTCCAACTGGCTGCAGGAACTGATCTTATCGAGCAATCGGGTCAAGAGCGTCAGCTTCGGCTCAGCAATCGGAGATGCGGAATGTCTTCGCGGCGAAGGAGTTGGCCATCCATGACATTCCACACGGTCGTCCACGAACTCTGAAGGGCAAGGTGTTGACCTTTACTGCCGGCATGCCGGGCCTGCACGAAGATCGCCGGGGATCTCGCACTGCGTGCCGGAGCGACTGCGAAGTATGACCTCTCGAACGAGACCGACTACCTCGTCGTCGGAGACTTTTCACCCCATTTTTCGACAGAGGACGCAGGGAACAAGCTCATCTCCGCATTGGTGCGAAACAAGAAGGGCGCGGAACATCAAAATGATTACCAGCACTCAGTTCCAAGCACTGGCACGGACCTCGACGTACGGCGTCAACAGCCACGCTGGTCCCGGAGTTGATCCGCAACCGCCCGCATCCGATCACGTCTTGGGTTGGGCAACTGACCGATCGAAGGATCGGTCCTCAGCCTGGAAGGTTGAGTTACTGCAGGCGACACCCCGAGGCGAGGACGCGGTGTGCTGCTGGGGCGGAGCGCTCCAATGGAGTCTGACGAAGATCTGGGCCTATAACTGGGCCTATATTTTCGAGTCCGTCATTGTCCGCCCCCTCGAATCGTGCCTGGCAGGAGACTTGCGTGTCCGGAGATTCGTGCCTGAGTCCCGCGATTCGCTGGTTAGCAGTGTGTCCGATTCTGCCGCTCTGGTACCTCTCCACACCCCTCGACCGGAGTGCGGTCCTCGCCTTCTGACCGTTCGGCTTCGCGACAAACCCAGGAGCAGGCTCTCCGTCGCCATGTCCCGTCCCAAGGCAGCCAGCGCCCCTTGCCGACCTCCGTCATCGCTGGGATACTCGGCCGCCGCCTTCCGGCGGACGAGCGGACGGCGGGTCCCGACGCCACGGCACGGACCCAGGCACAGGGAGCGGGCGGCATGGCGACGGAGGCGGGCGGGAAGAAGAAGGTGGCGATCCTCGGCGGGGGCGTGGGCGGCATGGTGACCGCCTACTGGCTGACCAGCACGCAGGAGCTGCGCGACCAGTACGACGTCACCGTCTATCAACTGGGGTGGCGGTTGGGAGGCAAGGGAGCGAGCGGTCGCAACCTCGCCCAGGGCGCTCGCATCGAGGAGCACGGCCTCCACATCTGGTTCGGCTTCTACGACAACGCCTTCCGCACCATGCGCCAGTGCTACGACGAGCTCGCGCTGGACGTGCCCCGACCGGATGAGTGCCCCATCCGGACCTTCGACGATGCCTTCACACCGAGCCCGGTCATCGGCCTGTACGAGTACTACGGCAACGAGTGGCTCTCCCACGCCTTCAACATGCCGACCAGGCCGTCCGCGTCCCACCTCGGACTCGGCGAGGACGGGCCGCTCCCCTGCCTCTGGAACATCGTCTCCAACGTCATCGAGTGGGCCTGCGAAACCTGGGAGTCGCACCGGGCCAGGCTCGGCATCCCCGGCCACGAGTTCCCCGAGGTGTCGGCGCGGCGCTTCCTCCACTGGTCGGAGCAGTGCGGCATCAAGCTCGACGAGTTCGATGCGGGCGTGAGGGAGCGCCTCCTCGACACCGTGCAGGACATCGGCCGCGACCTCGGTGCGGTCGAGGAGCACCACGAACCGGCCAGGAAGCTGGTCCACATCCTGGGAACGCTCGTCCTGGGGCCGCTGGTGGAGTTCAAGAAAGAGCTGTGGAAGCACGTGGTCGGGCCGCGCCTGTCCGACGCCGAGCTGCGACTCTTCTTCACCACCTTCGACACCTTCGTGACCTCCATCGTCGGGATCCTCGAGGAGGGAGTGGTGACCAGGGGCTTCACCTCCATCGACGACATCGAGCTCGTCGATTTCCTGCGCGCCCACAAGGCCGAGCCGTTCACGCTCGAGCTGGTCCACTCACCCTTCCTGCGGGGGTGGTACGACGCGGCCTTCGCCTACCGGTGCGAGGGCGGGAAGCTCATGCCCGATCTGGCCGCCGGCACCGGCATCCACGGGATCCTGCGCCTCCTCGGCTCCTACCGCAGGGAGGTGGCATTCAAGATGCGGGCGGGCATGGGGGACACCATCTTCGGCCCCTTCTACGAGGTGCTGCACAACCGCGGGGTGACGTTCGAGTTCTTCCGGGAGGTGACCGCCCTCGAGCTGACCGACGACCGCAGCTCGGTCGGCGCCATCCGCGTGCTCCGGCAGGCCGAGCTCGTCGACGGAACCCGCGGGTACGACCCCCTCGTCACGGTGAACCACCTTCCGTGCTGGCCGAGCGAGCCCCGATGGGACCAGCTGGTCGACGGCGACGGGCTCCGCGAGGCCGGGGTGGAGTTCGAGTACGGCCAGTCGGCCCCCGGGGCGACCGAGCAGCGGCTCACGCTCGGCGAGGACTTCGACACGGTGGTGCTCGCCATTCCGGCACCGGCGCTCGCCGGCATCTGCTCCGAGGTCGGCGACCAGGTGCCCGCGTTCAGGCTGATGCTCGACAACTGCCACGGCATCATGACCCAGGCCGGCCAGGTCTGGACGACGAAGCCCCTCGGGACCCTGGGCGCCAGGTTCACCGGGGATGCCATCGTCACCAGCTTCGTGGAGCCGATCGACACCTACTGCGACATGTCCCACCTCCTCCTCCGCGAGGACTGGGGCGACGACCCGCCGCTCGGCGTCGCCTACTTCTGCGGGGCCATGCCCGACCAGGCGTCGCAGGCCGACGCCGACGCCACCGCCGCTGAGGGCCTCCGGGACCTGCTCGAGCAGCACGCCACCGAGCTGTGGCCTGCGGCCCGGCTGAAGGGCGGGGGCTTCGACTGGTCGGTCCTCCGCGACCCGAACCGCGCCACGGGGCCCGCCCGGCTGGCCTCCCAGTACGTCCGGGCCAACTTCGTCCCCACCGAGCACTACGTCCTGTCGCTGGCCGGATCGATCAAGTACCGCCTCCGCGAGGACGCCCTCGTCAAGCCCGAGACCGGGCCCGGCATCGACAACCTCTACCTGGCCGGCGACTGGACCCTCAACGGCATCAACGGTGGCTGCGTGGAAGCGGCCACCATGTCCGGCATGCGGGCCTCCCGGGCGATCTGCGGCACACCGGCCGTCGTGGCCTGCGAGAACGAGGAGTGGCTCCAGGGAATCGAGCAGTGAGCGGGACGCCCTACCTCGAGTACGGGGGTCTCACGTCGGTTCCCGGACCGTTCCACTGCTGCCCCGCCACCATCTACCTGGCCGGACTGCGCGCCGACCCCGATCTGCTGGCATCTCTCTGCCGGACGGTGCTCGTCGACCCGGACGGCACCACCCCCTACGAGCCGGTGGGCGGGTTCGTGGTGCTGTCCTTCGGCTCGATGGAGGTCCGCTCGATGAGCACGGACCGCTCGGCGTTCTTCGACACCACCTACGCGGACATGGGCACCTCGCTCGAACGCCACGCCGCGCTGTGGGTGCCGACGGTCGCCACCCACCGGGCCGACCACGCCGAGTTCGTCGACCGCCTCGCCCTGTTCGTCCCGGCCATGTGGGTGGACAACCCGGTCTCGCTGCTCGGCGGTCGCGACATCTACGGCATCGCCAAGCAGTGGGGGGCGCCGTCCGTCACCGAGGGCGAACGGCCCGCCTGCTCCCTCGACGTGTTCGGCGGCGATTTCGGTCCGGACGCCGCGTCGGGCATGCACCCGCTGTTGGAGTTCGCCCCACGGGGCGGGATCCACCCGATCGAGGCCGTCGAGGAGGTGGCCGAGGAGGCCGGCACCGTGGCGGACGACGCCCTGCGGCGCCTGCTCCGCGGCGAGGTGACGCTCCCGGCCAGGTCGCTCCTCGACGAGGTCGCCCGGACGGTCGTCGACCACCAGCTCCTCCAGGTCGCCGCCCGTCAGTTCCGCACGCCGAGAGGCGACGGTTCGGCCGGCTCGTCCGTCGAGCTGGTCGAGCTGACGTCGAAGTTCGACACCTTCCACGCCCGGCCCCTCCACCACGGCTTCGACTTCACCCTGCACGACCTCGACAGCCACCCGTTGACGAGGACGCTCGGCATCGCCTCCCAGACGGTGCCGTTCGCCGTGGAGGTCACCGCCGACTTCACCCTCTCGGCAACTTGACGCGGAACGGGTCGGGCGTCAGGCGTCGGCCAGCTCGCCGGTCAGCTCGCCGGCCCGGCGGGCCACCGTGGCGTAGCCGAACCTGACGGCGAGGTCGTAGGCGCGGTCGGCCGCCTCCGCGCCGGCCGGACCGTCGTCCGGACCGCCCCGGGCCTGGCGCACCCGGGCCAGCTCGAGCCACGAACGGGCCTCGAAGAAGGGTGCCCCCAGCCGCTCGTGGGCCTCGAGCCCCCGCAGCAGGAGCCGCTCGGCCTCGTCGTGGTCGCCCAGCAGGCCGAGCAGCGCCCCCCGGTAGTGGTCGAGGGAGCCGAAGAGGTTCACGCCGCTGCAGACCACCTGGTCGGCGAACGAGGCCAGCCGGTCGAACAGCACCCGGGCCGCCTCGACGTCGCCCACCTGGATGGCGGCCTCCGACCACAGGGCGATGGTGGTGGTGGCCAGAGGATCGAACGGGTGGGGGAAGCCCTGGGCCGCCCCGGCGGACAGCAGCTCCCGGGCATCGTCGACCCTCCCGACGTCGACGTAGATCCGGGCGAGCGCGGCCTGGAAGCTGTCGATCTCCGGTGTGGCCGCCGCCGTCTGCTCGATGAGCTCGACGAGCTCGAGGTCGCGACCCTGGTGCCAGCGCAGGTCGACCAGTTGACCTCCGTAGATCGACATGGCGTCGGGCTGTCCGGTGGCGGCCCCGAGCTCGAGGGCCTCGGTGGCCAGGCGCTCGGCCTCCTCGAGGTCGCCGACGAGCACGGCCTGCCAGCTCCGGGTGTAGGTCGTCGACCACAGCAGCATGGGCTGCCCCGTCATCTTGGCCTCGTCCGGGAACCGCCGCCGGCACTCGTCGAGGAGCCCCCGGTCGGCGGCCTCGGCGGCCACGATCGACCGGTAGAAGAGGGCCCAGAACCGCGCCACCGGGTCGTCGAGGGCCTCGGCGATGGCCAGCGCCTCGGCCGACTCGGCCAGCCGGACGTCGACGTCCTCCGGCATCCAGATCCCGGCCCTCCGGATGAGCACGTCGAACAGGGTCGCCGGGTCGCCGGTCCGGCGGGCGATGGCCAGCGCCTCGTCGACCAGGCCCCGCCGGCGGTCGGGATCGCCGTCGTAGGAGCGGTCGGACGCCAGATGGGCCAGGAGCCTCGCCCGCTCCGGCGTCGGGTCCGGCCCGACCCGGTCGAGGGACGCCTCGAGCACGTCGACGCGCTCCTGGTCCACGGTCCCGGTCGTGCTCTGGATCTGGCGGGAGTTGGCCAGGGCCGCGGCCACCAGGGTGCCCACCTCTTCGGATGCGAGGGCCAGGCGGGCCGCCTCGAGCAGGGTCTCCCGGTAGGCCAGGTCGCCGGTCTGGCGCTGGGCGTCGCCCAGCCCGCACAGGACCTGGGCCCGCACGGCGCCGGGCCCGGTATCGCCCAGCGCGTCGAGCGCCACGCTGAACCAGCGGACGCCCTGGTCGGGTTCGAGGGCGGCGAGCGCCTCCTCGGCGGCCCGCCGGGCGTAGCGGACCACGGTCTCGGACTCGCCGGGCCGGGCGCTCGCCACCAGGTGGCGGGCCAGCTCGGCGGCGGACACGGCCACCCGTCCCCCGGCGCCCCGCTCGTCCCACTGGGACAGGACGTCGAAGACCTTGCGGTGGAGCAGGGCCCGGCGGGACGCACCCATCCCCTCGTACAGCGTCCGTTGGATGAGCGCGTGGGAGAAGCTGTACCAGCCGGGCATGTCGGCCGGCTCTCGGACGAGCGACACCCGGGAGGCCTCCTCCAGGGCGTCCAGCATCTCGTCCGGCGTGGTCTCGGCCGCGGCCAGCAGGAGGTCGATGTTGAAGTCCCGGCCGACGACGGCGGCCAGTGCCAGGGTGGCGGCCGACGGCCGGCCCAGGCGGACGACGCGTGCGTCGATCACCTCGCGCACGCCGTCGGGGAGGCTCGACACCGACAGGTCGTCGGGCGACACCCAGCGGCCGGAGTCGTCGTAGCGGAGGGCGCCCACCTCGAACAGGTGGCGCAGCAGCTCACCGACGAAGAAGGGGTTCCCGTCGGTCTCCCGGTGGACCGCACGGGCCACGGCCACCCCGCGTTCGTCCAGGGCCTGCCCGGCGATGGCGGCCATGACCGACACGACCTCGTCGGGCTCGAAGCCGGGCAGGTCGATCCGCTCCACCCCGGCCATCCGTCGCAGGGCGCCCAGGGTCTCGACCAACGGGTCCGAGGCGGCGATCTCGGTGTCCCGGAACGTGGCCATCACGGCCAGGCGCATCGGACGGTCGGACGCGGCCAGGTGGCGCAGCAGCTGTAGGCTGCCCTGGTCGGCCCACTGCAGGTCGTCGAGCACGAGGACGACCGGCCGGTCGAGGCACATCCGTTCCAGCAGGTCGACCACCGCGGCGAACAGCTTGTAGCGCTCGTGGTCCGGGTCGACGGACCGCACCGGCGCGGGCCCCCGCATCCGGCGGCCGAGCTCGGGCAGCAGGGTCGTCAGCTCGGCCCCCTGGTCGCCCACCAGATCGACCAGCTCGTCGTCGGACACGTGGCGCACGTAGTGGCCGAGCGTCTCGGCCAGGAGCTGGTACGGGCTGGTGACGTCCTCCTCGCAGTGACCCGAGAGCACGCAGGCCCCGTCCTCGAAGGCCAGTCGCGCCGCCTCGGCCACGGCCGTGCTCTTCCCCTGGCCGGCCTCGCCCGAGACGAGCAGGATCGAACGCCCCTCACCGGCCCCGGCGCGGGCCGCCGCCCGGACCAGGAGGGTGATCTGCTCGACGCGGCCGATGACCCCGGTGTCCGGATGGATGTGCAGGCGCTCCGGCAGCGGGACCCGCCGGACGGCCAGCGTGTCGAGCGGCAGTTGCGGCGCTTCCGAACGGCGCACCTCGGGGGTCACACCGGGCAGGGTCAGGTCGGTCGACTGCTCGAGCACCTGGCGCTCGAGCAGTCTCAGCTCGTCGCCCGGCTCGATGCCGAGCTCCTCGATCAGGATCCCCCGGATCCGCGAGTAGGCGGCCAGGGCGTCGGACTGCCGTCCCGACCGGTAGCAGGCCACCATCAGCTGGGCCCAGAAGCGCTCCCGCAGCGGATGGACCGCCACCAGCCCCTCGAGCTCGGCGATCAGCTGGGTGTGCCGGCCGAGCAGCAGGTCGGCGTCGATCCGCAGCTCCACGGCCTCGAGGCGGCGCTCCTCGAGACGCCGGGACTCGGCCGTGGCGAAGGGCTCGTAGGCGAAGTCGGCCAGGGCCTCCCCCCGCCACAGCCCGAGGGCACGCCGCAGGTCGACCTCGGCCCGCTCCGGATCGCCCCCGTCGAGGGCGGCCAGACCGTCGCCGACCAGGCCCTCGAAGTGGGCGACGTCGACGCACATCGGGTCGAGGTCGAGCAGGTAGCCGGGCTCGCGGCGGATCAGCAGGTCCCGACCGCCCTCCGACCCCAGGATCGACCGCAGCCGCGACACGTAGGAGTGGACCGTCCGGACGGCCGAGGGCGGGGGGTCGTCGGCCCAGATCTCCTCGACGATCCGGTCCGTCGACACCACGGTGCCCACGTGCATGACCAGCAGGGCGAGCACCGCACGCTGGCGCCGGCCGCCCAGGGGCAGCGGCGCGCCGTCCCGCCACACCTCGAACGGCCCGAGCAACCGGAATTCCATTCTCGCCCCCCGAATCCGTCCGCTGGTGGGTCGCTCCCCACCCCCGCCACCCTGGTTTCCGTCTGGTCGACCCGGCGGGTCGCCCGTTCACCTGTCCGCCAGCCCTGGTCTGCAACCGTCCTACAACAGGGTCGCACTGTAATTGCGGCTGGAAGGGCCACATCGTACCCAGAAGGAACACGTACCCACGACTCGTGGATCACAGCGAACGGAGTGCCGCGATGACGAATGTGACGCAACCCGGGGTGCGGGCGTGAGAAGGACCGGCGGCACGCTGCGCAGCGACCGGTCCCCACCCCTCGGCACGACCGACCTGACCATGGACGACGCCGCCTGGGGCTTCTACGCCATCGACGGGCTGCCCGACGTCGAGGAGGCGTCCGGGGTGGGCCCCGAACTGGTGCGCCGGTTCGCGTTCCGCCGGCTCTGCAACGGCGACGTGCCACCGGGGCTGAGCGACGAGGTCATGAACGAGCTCGCGTACTACGGGGTGCGGCGCGGCGCTTCCACCGACGGGCGGCAACGGGAGCTGACCGTCTACGAGCTGGCGGTGGCCGACGCCTATGCCGCCCGGCGGGACGCCGCCGTCCGGCTGAACGCGGTCCTGACCGACGACCTCTCCACCTACGACACCGTCCTGACGGGCATCCTCGAGGGGGGCGCCATCGACCACCTCCATCCGGCGGTGGGCGGGGTCATCCGGCGGACGCTCAGCGACGCGATGGCCGAGTTCGAGGCGGCCCGGCACCGCTACCGCCTGGCGCTCGTCGCGGTGGCCGTGGACAACGGGATGTCCGCCGCCCAGATCGGCGAGGCATTCGCCTTTTCGCGGCAGCTGGCCAGCCGGTACCTCAAGGAGGCCCGCGAGGAGTGGCCCGGGCTGCGGGCGCCGGCCTCCTCGCGCCAGCTGCGCAGCGCCTGACCGCCCACCACCGCCGTCACGGGTCGCCGTCACGGGTCGCCGTCACGGGCCGCCGTCACCCGTCGGCACGACGGGTCCCACCCGCTACCCTCCCACCTGCCCACGGGGCGTCGCCGGTGCGGTCGCCGTCGGGCAGGATGGCATGCCATGGCCGAACGCGTCGCCTTCCTCCAGCACAGTGCCACCGACGTTCCCGGCGTGCTCGGCGACCACCTCGACGGGCTCGGCCTCGCTGTCCGCGCCCACCGGGCCGACCACGGGGCCCCGGCCCTGCCCCGACCGGGCTCGTTCGACCTGCTGGTGGTGATGGGATCGGTCGAGTCGGTGACCGACGTCACCGTGCCCTGGATCGCCGCCGAGCGACGACTGGTGGCCGCCACCGTGCGCGACCGTGTGCCGGTACTCGGCGTCTGCTTCGGCGGCCAGCTCCTCGCCGAGGTCCTGGGTGGGACGGTGTCCCGCGCCGTCCGGCCCGAGGTCGGCTGGCGCCCGCTCGACACGGTCGACCCGGCCGTCGTGCCGGCCGGCCCCTGGCTCGACTGGCACGAGGACGCGTTCACCTGCCCGCCGGGGGCCCGACCCGTGGCCCGCACCGAGGTGTCGCTCCACGCCTTCGTCGAGGGGCCCCACACCGGCCTCCAGTTCCACCCCGAGGTCACCCGGGCGGTGGTCGAGGGCTGGATCGGCGACGCCCGGGAGCGGGCCCACCTGCCCGACGCCGACGTCGAGGCGCTCCTGTCCGGGTTCGACCCGGTCGGCCGCGGCCCGGACCACCTGACCGTCGCACTGGTGGACGCCTTCCTGACCAGGGCGGACGCCGCCGGCTGACCAGACGGTGTTGCACAGTCGCCGCCTACGTGGTTTGCTATTAGCACTCGACCCCTACGAGTGCTAACGATCACGGAGGAACACCTGATGGCAAAGCTCATCACGTTCGACGAAGAGGCCCGCCGGGCCCTCGAGAGCGGCATGAACAAGCTCGCCGACGCCGTTCGCGTCACCCTCGGCCCGAAGGGTCGCAACGTCGTCCTGGACAAGAAGTGGGGCGCTCCCACCATCACCAACGACGGCGTGTCCATCGCCAAGGACATCGACCTCGAGGACCCGTTCGAGAAGATCGGTGCCGAGCTGGTGAAGGAAGTAGCCAAGAAGACCGACGACGTCGCCGGCGACGGCACGACCACCGCCACCGTGCTGGCCTGGGCCATGGTCCACGAGGGCCTGCGCAACGTGGCCGCCGGGGCCAACCCGATGTCGCTCAAGAAGGGCATCGAGGCCGGCGTCGAGGCCGCCGTGGCGTCGCTGCGCGGCATCGCCAAGGAGACCGACTCCAAGGGCCAGATCGCCCAGGTCGCCTCCATCTCGGCCGCCGACACCGAGATCGGCGAGATGATCTCCGAGGCCATCGACAAGGTGGGCAAGGACGGCGTCATCACCGTCGAGGAGTCGCAGACCTTCGGCATGGACATGGACCTGGTCGAGGGCATGCGCTTCGACAAGGGCTACATCTCCCCCTACTTCGTCACCGACCCCGAGCGCATGGAGGCCGTCCTCGAGGACACCTACGTGCTGCTCGTCGGCTCGAAGATCACCGCCGTCCGCGACCTGCTGCCCGTCCTGGAGAAGGTCATGCAGTCGGGCAAGCCGCTCGTCATCGTGGCCGAGGACATCGAGGGCGAGGCCCTCGCCACCCTGGTCGTGAACAAGATCCGCGGCACGTTCCGCAGCGTCTCGGTCAAGGCCCCCGGCTTCGGCGAGCGCCGCAAGGCCATGCTGCAGGACATCGCCATCCTCACCGGTGGCCAGGTCGTCACCGAGGAGGTCGGCCTCAAGCTGGAGAACATCGGCCTCGAGCTGCTCGGCACCGCCCGCAAGGTCGTCGTGACCAAGGACGAGACCACCATCGTCGAGGGCGGCGGGTCCGAGCGACGAGGTGAAGGGCCGGATCGCCCAGATCAAGGCCGAGATCGAGAACACCGACTCGGACTACGACCGCGAGAAGCTGCAGGAGCGGCTGGCCAAGCTGTCCGGCGGCGTGGCCGTCATCAAGGTCGGCGCCGCCACCGAGGTGGAGCTGAAGGAGAAGAAGCACCGCATCGAGGACGCGGTGTCCACCACCAAGGCCGCCATCGAGGAGGGTGTCGTGCCCGGCGGCGGGGTGGCACTGCTCCGCTCGCAGGCCGCCGTGCTGGACGCCGCCGACAAGCTCGAGGGTGACGAGGCCACCGGTGCCCGCATCGTGGCCCGGGCCGTCGAAGAGCCCCTGAAGCAGATCGCCGTCAACGCCGGTCTCGAGGGTGGCGTCATCGTCGACAAGGTCCGCAACCTGAAGAAGCCCACGGAGGGCCTCAACGCGGCCACCGGCGAGTACGTCGACCTCTTCAAGGAGGGCGTGATCGACGCCGTCAAGGTGACCCGCTCGGCCCTGCAGAACGCGGCCTCCATCGCCGCCCTGTTCCTCACCACCGAGGCCGTCATCGTCGACAAGCCCGAGGAGGGCGGCGCGGCGATGCCCGGGGGCATGGACGACTTCTAGGTCGCACCGATCAGCAGCAGTGGAACGGAGGGCGTCCCCACGGGGGCGCCCTCCGTTCGTGTCCCTAGACTGGGGCCCGTGACCGATCCCTTCACTCCCACCGTCGGCTGGGGTGTGCTCCACCTCTTCTGCCGACTCGCCGACGCCCCGCCCACCGCCACCGGGACCCGGTGCGACACCGACGCCGTCGTGCAGGCGGTCAAGGACGCCCAGGCCGACGACGTCCAGGTGGTGACCGTGGCCATGCTGGGCCACAAGGCCGACTTCGGGGTCATGGCCCTCGGTCCCGACCTGTGGCGCCTGCGCCGGCTGCAGTCCGACCTGCAGGCCGCCGGCCTGGTCGTCGTCGACTCCTACGTGTCGCTGACCGAGGTGTCCGAGTACGCGGCCGGCATGCCCGACGAGATGAAGCAGGTCCGCCTCTACCCGCAGCTGCCGCCCGAGGGGAAGACCGCCTTCTGCTTCTACCCGATGTCCAAGCGCCGGGGCGACGTCGAGGGATCCAACTGGTTCTCCCTGCCCTTCGACGACCGCAAGGAGCTGATGCACGGGCACGGCGCGGTCGGGCGGACCTTCGCCGGGCGCATCGTCCAGGTCATCACCGGCTCCACCGGCATCGACGACTGGGAGTGGGGCGTCACCCTGTTCGGTGTCCACCCCGACGACCTGAAGGAGTGCGTCTACACCATGCGCTTCGACGAGGGGTCGGCCCGCTTCGCCGAATTCGGTCCCTTCCTGACCGGCATGGTGGCGCCGGTCGAGGAGGTCCTGGCCCAGATCGTCCCCGGGGCGTGACCGGCCCCGCACCGGCCGGCACCCTCGTCGCCGACCCCGAGCACGGACTGGACGGGCTGCGCGACGTCCTGCGGTCCCTGGGCGAGGTGGTCGTGGCCTTCAGCGGAGGCGCCGACTCGGCGTTCCTGGCGTGGGTGGCGACGACACCCTCGGGGCCGCCCGGGTGCGGTGCGTGACCGCGGTCTCCGCCGTCGCTCGCCCCCGAGGAGCTGCGAGGACTGCCGCGGCGCTGGCCGCCGAGTGGGGCCTCCGGCACCTCGAGGTGGCCACCGACGAGCTGGCCGACCCGGCCTACGCGGCCAACGACGGGAGCCGCTGCTACCACTGCAAGGCCTCGCTCATGACCGCCCTCGGGCCCGTGACCGCCTCCGCCGGACCCGGGGCGACGGTGGTCCTCGGGGTCAACCTCGACGACCTGTCCGACCACCGCCCGGGCCAGTCGGCAGCCGCCGAGCGGGGTGCGACCTTCCCCCTGGTCACGGCCGGGTTCACCAAGGCGGACGTGCGGGAGTGGTCACGGCGGTTGGGCCTGCGGACCTGGGACAAGCCGGCCGCCGCCTGCCTCGCCTCCCGCGTGCCGTACGGTACGCGGGTGACCTTCACGAACCTCGACGCCGTGGCCCGGGCCGAGTCGGGCCTGCGGGCCCTCGGCTTCCGCCAGCTGCGGGTGCGCCACTACGGCGACACGGCCCGCATCGAGGTGCCCACCGACGACCTGGCCGAAGTCGTCGCCCGACGCGACGCGGTCAGCGCCGCCGTGCACGCGGCCGGGTACCGCTACGTCACGCTCGACCTCGACGGGTTCCGGTCGGGCAACCTCAACGACTCGCTCGCCTCCGGTGGGCCCCTGACGACGAAGGAGGCGCCGTGATCGGTGTCCGCGTGCGCCTGACGTTCCCCGAGGAGCTCGTGCGCGAGCCGATCATCGCCCGCATGGCCGAGCAGTTCGCGGTGGTCCCCAACATCCGCAAGGCCGACGTCGGCGACGACGGCGGCTGGATCCTGTGCGAGCTGGACGGCGACGCCGGCGTCGTCGACGAGGCGCTCGACTGGCTGCGGGCCGAGGGGGTCCGGGTGGACCTGCTCGGCGACATCGTCGAGAGCTGACCGTGGCCGGGGGCGCCGGGTCGGACGGCGGCATCTCGCCCGCCATGGCCCAGGCCGCCAACCGCGCCTGGTGGGACGCGGCGGTACCGGTCCACCTCGCCTCCGACTTCTACGACGTCGAGGCCTGGTTGGACGGCGGTCGGGGGCCGAAGGACCGGGAGGTGGACGTCCTCGGTGACGTCACCGGGCTCGACCTCGTCCACCTGCAGTGCCACTTCGGCAAGGACACGCTGGCCTGGGCCCGAGCCGGGGCGACCGTGACCGGCCTCGACTTCTCCCAGGCGGCCGTCGACGCGGCCCGCGCCCTGGCCGCCCGGGCCGGCCTGGCCGACCGGGCCGACTTCGTCTGCGCTCCGGTGGCCGGGGCGACCGGGCGCTGGGCGGACGGACGTTCGACATCGTGTACGTGAGCCTGGGCGCCCTGTGCTGGCTGCCGAGCATCGCCGAGTGGGCAGACCAGGTGGCGGCCCTGCTCCGGCCCGGGGGCCGGCTCTTCCTACACGAGGTCCACCCGCTGAGCATGGCCCTGGCCGACGTGGACCTGACGGTCGTCTACCCGTACTTCGAGCAGCCCGAGCCCTACGCCGACTCCGAGGCCGGCACCTACGCCGACGCCACGGCCACCGAGGCGCTACCCGGCGACCCCACCTACGGCTGGAACCACGGACTGGGCGAGATCGTCGGCGCCCTGCTCGCCCGCGGCCTGCGCCTCGATCGGCTGGACGAGCACGACTGGACCAGCTTCGCCCGCTATCCCTGGCTGGTGCGGAGGGGCACCGAGGAGTTCGTCGTCCCCGAGGGGCGGCTGCGGGTACCGCTGTCCTTCACCCTGGTGGCCACCCGCACCTGACGGACGGTCGACGGTCCCGGGCGGCGGTCAGGTCCCGCAGGCCGGCCCCCAGGCCGAGGACCGTTCGTAGAGCTCACAGGTCGTAGAGCTCACAGGGCGTAGATCCCCATAGACGGGACCCTTTGGCCCGTCAGGTGACCGGTCAGGTCGCCCGTCCGGTCAGGTCGCCGCGTCGCCGGGTTCCGGACGGTCCAGCCGGCGCCGGAGACCTTCCGGGGTTCGTAGAAGAGGCATCCCTCCGGGCAGGCGAACGGGATGTGCTCGTTGGCGCCCACGCGGCACTTCTCGAGCTTCTCCTCGTGGGAGGTGGTTTGCATGATGTAGTGCCGACAGTCGGCGAGAACGGCCACAGCACATTCTGCCCGAAGGCGGACGGTAATAGGGGGCAGTGGGGTAGCGTCGGTCCCGTGGATCCCACAACCTCCACCGACGGCCCGGAAAAGGCCGCCCCCACCGTCAAGCAGCTGCTGCGGTGGAGCGAGGCGCTGGCCGGTATCGCCCGGACCGGCCTCGGGTTCACCGAGTCCCTCTACGAGCAGGAGCGGTTCGAGGAGGTCCTCCACGTGGCGGCCGACATCCGTGCGGCCATCGACGGGAACGAGGGGGCCGAGGACGTTGAGGGCCAGGTCGACGAGTGGCTCGACACCGTCGGCAAGGGGGTGCCCGGCTACGTGACCCCGAAGGTGGCCGTGGGCGCCGCGGTCGGCAACGACGAGGGCGAGATCCTGCTCGTCCAGCGGGCCGACTCGGGCATCTGGCTCTACCCGACCGGGTGGGCGGACGTCGGGTACTCGGCGCCCGAGGTCGTGGTGAAGGAGGTCCAGGAGGAGACGGGCATCGACGTGGAGGTCGTCCGCCTGATCGCCGTGCTCGACGGGCTCCGGGTGGGGATGAGCCAGATTCCGCTCTACTCCCTGGTCTTCCAGTGCCGTCCCATCGGGGGCGAGCTGAAGGCCCACCCCCTCGAGTGCGCCGACGTCGGGTGGTTCCCGCTCGACGACCTGCCCTTCCCCCTGGCCGGTGCGGAACGCTGGGGCGAGCACGTGTTCTCGGCCCTGCGGGGCGAGCCGATCGAGGTCCTCTACGACTCGGTGCGCTCGCCGGTCTGGCGGGGCGACCCCGACCGGGTCTGACCCTTCCGCCTGGGGATTCGTCCCCTGCGGAGCGGAAACCGATCCCCTGGCTACACTCGCCCCCCGTGAGCGACCCCACCGATCCCGCCGCCGTCACCGTCTCGGAGGCCACCGAGGTCACCGACGAGCTGGTCGAGGCGTTCGCCCTGCTCATCCCCCAGCTCTCGTCGTCGTCGGCGCCGACGAGCCGCGAGGAGCTGGCCGCGATCGTGGGGTCCGAGGCCGACACCCTCTTCCTGGCCCGTGACGCCGGGGGCCGGATCGTCGGCTCGCTGACCCTGGCCGTGTTCCGCATCCCCACCGGGGTGCGGGCCTGGATCGAGGACGTGGTGGTGGACGGCGCCGCCCGTGGCCGGGGGGTCGGCGACGCCCTCGTCGACGCGGCGGTCGCCATGGCGGCCGAGGCCGGGGCCAGGACGGTGGACCTGACGTCCCGGCCCAGTCGGGATGCGGCCAACCGCCTCTACGTGCGCAAGGGGTTCGAACTGCGGACGACCAACGTGTACCGGCGGACCATGGACACCCCGACACCGGGGGTGTAGCGACCACCCCGGTGCCCGGTCCCGGGTCACGGTCTCCGACCCATCGCCGTTCGGCGGGACAGACTGGGGCCGTGCCCCGGCTCTCCGTCTTCATCGCCACGTCCCTCGACGGGTACATCGCCACCGACGACGACGGCATCGACTGGCTCGAATCGGCGGCCGCCGTGGGCGAGGACTACGGCTACGTCACGTTCCTCGACGCGGTGGACGCCCTGGCCATGGGCCGGGGGACCTGGGACCGCATCGGCCACCTCGACCCGCTCCCCTTCGGCGACCGGCCCGTCTTCGTCTTCACCCACCGCCCTCCCGCCACGCCCCGGGCCGGCGTCACGTTCTGGCAGGTGGAGCCCCCGGATGCCGCGGACCTGTGGGACGGCATGGGCCTGGGCCGGGTCTACGTCGACGGGGGCGCCCTGATCAGCTCCTTCCTGGCCGCCGGCCTGATCGACGACCTCCTGGTCACCACGGTCCCGATCCTGCTCGGGTCGGGCAGGCCGCTGTTCCACCGCATCGACCGGACCACCGACCTCGTACTCGAGGACGTGCAGCCCTTCCCGAGCGGGCTGGTCAACCTGCGCTACTCCCGGCGGAACGGGGCGGGCGGTGGCTGACAGCCGCGATGACCACCCGGTGGAGGAGCTGAGCCCCCGGCACCGCGACGAGGTCGTGGGTCTGTGGGAGACCGCCGGGCTCACCCGACCGTGGAACGACCCGGCCGGCGACTTCGACCGCGCCGTCGCCGGTGCGACCTCGGCCGTCCTCGGAATCCTGGTCGACGGCGTGCTCCTGGCGACCGCCATGGTGGGCCACGACGGCCACCGCGGCTGGGTCTACTACGTGGCCGTGGCCGGAGCGGCCCGCCGAGGGGGACTCGGGGCGCGGATCATGGGCGCGGCCGAAGCCTGGCTGCGGAGGGCCGGGGTGCCCAAGGTCCAGCTGATGGTCCGCACCGACAACGCCCCAGTCGCCGACTTCTACCGCCACCTGGGCTACGAGGTCTCCGACACGATGGTCCTCGCCCGCTGGCTGGACGGCTGAACGGCTGGACGGCTGCACGGCTGGACGGCTCGATGGCTGGACGGAGCGGGGTCCGCCGCGGCCTCAGAGCATCCTGCGCTCGGTCGCCCAGTTGGTCAGCTGGTACCGGTTGGCCAGTTGCAGCTTGCGCAGCACCGCCGACACGTGGCTCTCGACCGTCTTGGTCGAGATGCCCAGCTCGCGGGCGATCTCCTTGTACGCGTAGCCCCGGGCGATGAGCCGCAGCACCTGGCGCTCCCTCGGGGTCAGCTGGTCGAACTCGGGGTCGAAGCTGGGTGCCGGAGCCGGTCCCTGCGCCGGGTCGGCGAAGGCATCCAGTACGAAGCCGGCCAGGCGAGGGGAGAAGACGGCGTCCCCCTCGGCGATCCGGCGGATGGCGTCCACCAGGTCCGGACCCGAGATGTGCTTGGTCACGTAGCCCCGGGCCCCGGCCCGGATGACGTCGATCACGTCCTCGGCGGCGTCGGACATCGACAGCGCCAGGAACGACACCTCCGGCGCCACCGGCAGCACCTGCTCGAGGACGGCCCGCCCCCCACCGCCGGGCATGTGCACGTCGAGCAGGACCACGTCGGGTCGCCGTTCGACGATCAGCTCCACGGCGGCCCCCACCTCGTCGGCCTCGCCCACCACCTCGACGTCCTCGCCGAGCTCGGCCCGGATGCCGGAGCGCACCAGGGCGTGGTCGTCCACCACGAAGACCCGCAGCCGACCCGGCGCGCGTCACCGGTCGCGGCGCGTCGCGGGGTAGCACCAGCTCCACCTCGGTGCCCGTGCCCGGTGCACTGGAGACGGTGACGCTACCCGCCGTGGCGTCCCATGCGCTCGACCATCGACCGGGCGATGCCCTGGCGGTCGGCGGGCACGAGCGCCGGGTCGAAGCCGGTGCCGAGATCCCGCACGTAGGCCGACACGGTGTCCGGCTCGACCTCGACGAAGACGGACACCTCCGTGCAGCCCGACCACTTGGCGGCGTTGACGGTGGCCTCGCGGCAGGCACCGACCAGGGCGCCCACCGCGTCGTCCATCGGCACAGTCCCCCACCACGATGAGCTCGACACCGACGCCGTAGCTGTCCTCGACCTCGCGCTCGATGGCGCCGACGGCGTCGGCGAACGTCTCGGGCTCGTCACCGCGACGGCCGAGGCGGGCCGGGTCGAAGAGCCAGTGCCGCAGCTCGCGCTCCTCGATGCGGGCCAGGCGCACCACCTCACGGGGGTCGCCGGCCGACTTCTGGATCAACGAGAGCGTCTGGAGCACCGAGTCGTGGACGTGTGCCGCCATGTCGGCCCGCTCCTGGGCCCGCACCCGCTCGCGCCGCTCGGTGGAGAGGTCGCGCAACGTCCGGGCCCACCAGGGGGCGAACAGGACGAGGAATCCGCCGGCGAAGAGCACGGCACCCATCAGGACCCCGAAGGCCGCGCCCTGCAGGTTGCCCATCCGGGACAGCTCGCCGACCCCGATGAGGATCAGCACGATCCCCACCCCCGCCCGCAGCGCCATGCGCCACCAGCTCTTGGACGCCGGCGACCCGAACCCCGGTGCGGCGTTCAGCCGGTCGCGCAGGCGGGCCGACTCTTCCCGGGAGGCGCCCCGCCAGACGACCAGCGCCCCGACGGCGGCGACCATGAGCGACAGGGTCGGGACCCCGAAGCCGTGGAGCCCGAAGGCCCGGGTGGCGATGAGCACGGCGACCAGTGCCGTCGTGAAGGCGAGCACGATCTGCAGCTCGCGTCGGTCGGCCATCACGCGGCCCCCGATGGACTCCTCCTCGCCGGCGGCGGGCACGAGGACCCACACGGCCATGTAGGCGAGCAGGCCCGCGCCCCCGAGCGCGATGGTCACCACGGCGATCACGCGCACCAGCGTCGTGCCGACATCCAGGCGGGCGGCGAGGCCCCCGCACACGCCGGCGATGACCTGGTCGTCCGAGGAGCGCCGGAAGGGGCGCGCCAGGTGGCGCGGCGAGGTGGGAGGACGGTCGCCGGTCGCGGCCTCGGGCAAGGCCGGCGGGGGCGGGGCGGACGGGAGGGAACGGCTGCGTGCGATGCCCCAATCCTTGCACGCAGCCCCTGTCCGGGCGATGGGGGACAACCCTGACCCGGTTGCGGGTTCCCGGGTGCCGACCCGGGATCTCCCCGATTGCCACGGGAGCGCTACGGGCCCACAGTGCCGGTATGACCGTCACCGAGGAACTGCCCACCGGAACCCCCTCCGGGCCACCGCCCGGGGATCCCGGTCCGACCCCCCTGCGTCGCAGTCGTACGAAGCACCTGATCTCGGGGGTGTGTGGCGGGCTGGCCGAGCGGTTCGAGATCGACGTCACCATCGTCCGGGTCGCCTTCGTGGTCCTGGCCTGCCTGTGGGGGGTGGGCGTGGTCCTCTACCTGGCCATGTGGGCCCTCGTGCCGCTGGACGGCGCCGGCGACGGCGTGGGCGGCGAGTACGGCGTCGACGGCACGGCGGTGGTGCCAGAGGCCACGGCCAGCCCGACGTGGCTCACCTACGTCCTCCTCACCGGGGCCCTCTTCCTCGGGTTGATGATCAGCACCGCCTGGTGGGGTGGGCCCCGCTGGGGCGGGGGACTCGGCCTCGGCTGGCTCCTCGTGCTGTTCGCCGTGGTCGTGGTGGCGCTGCGCCGGCCCACCGGCCGCCCCTCCCTCGGCCGGGTGGTGCTGACCCTGGTCCTGATCGTCCTGAGCGTGGTCATCCTGGCCACCGGTGCCTTCTTCGGTGCGGTGGCGTCGACCGGGGTCCCGCTGTCCGGCGGCATCGGCCAGCGGGTGGTGCAGCCGACGGCGCCGTCCGAGCTGCAGTCCGTCTACCGCCTGGCCATCGGGAACATGACGGTCGACCTCACCCACGTGCCGCTGGGCACCGCACGCCACACGATCACGGCGTCGGTCGGCGTCGGGGTCCTCGTGGTCGACGTCCCCCGGGATGCCGTGGTCGATGTCGACGCCCACAGCGGCATCGGGACCGTCGACTACGGGCAGTCCGGGCCGAGCGGCTTCGCCGCCCCGGTGACCGCGTTCGGGCAGGCCCGGCCCCAGCTCGTGGTGGACGCCCAGGTCGGCATCGGCAAGGTCGAACTCCAGCGGGACGGTTCCTGATCCGGCCGGAAGATCGGCCGTGCGGGCGGGGGCGGGGGCGGGTGGAGCCGCCGGGGCTGCCGGGGCTCGGTGCTGCCGGGGCTGCGGGGGCGGTTGGGGCAGCGGGGCCGCCGGGGCTGCCAGGGCTGCGGGGGCGGGTGGAGCCGCCGGGGCCGCCGGGGCTGCCGGTCAGGCGCTCTCCACCGCGAGGCCGGCGATCCACTCATCGGTGGAGACGACGTCCGCCTGGCGGGGGAAGACCTTGTCGAGGAGCACCCGGTGGACCTCGGGGTCGGTGTCGGCGCAGGCGTCACGCAACACGGTGATCCCGTAGTCGAGGTCGGCCGCCTGGCGGACCGTGGAGAGGACCACACCGCTGGTCGAGATGCCGGTCAACACCATCCGGGACACCCCGAGCGAGCGCAGGACCACCTCGAGGTCGCTCCCGGTGAACGCACTGACCCGCTTCTTGACCACGACGACGTCGTCGGGCCCGGGGGCTACGGCCGGATGGACCTGGGTGGCCGGATCGTCGATGCCCATGCCGCCGCGCCCCGCCACCGCCGCGAACGACTTGTTCCTGGGGCTCACGTCGGCACGGCCGTCCCGGAAGGCCACCCGCACGTAGACCACGGGGATCCCGGCCGTCCGGGCGGCACTGGTGGCCGCCCCGATCCGCTCGAGCAGGGAGGATGCGCCTTCGGGCACGCGGTCGACGATGCCGATTTGGACGTCCATGACCAGGAGCGCGGAGACTGCCATGCCCCTGTTGTAGTCGCTGCGGCCGGCGGGCGCGATCGGCCGGTCGGCCTCCTCGGCCGGCTCGCCGGTCAGCCGTCGAGGGCCACGTTGAACATCCACCGCACGCCGAACCGGTCGAGGCAGGTCCCCCACAGCGACCCCCAGGGCATCGGATTGAGCCCCGTGCCGTCGGACCCGCCCGCGGACAGCCCGGCATAGAGGCGCTCCGCCTCCTCGCGGCTGTCGGGCTCGAGGTTGAGGGTGGTGTTGTTGCCCACCCTCAGCTCGTGCCCCATCGACTCGAGCATGTCGGTGCCCATGATCACGTGGCCGGCCAGGATCGGGAGCTCGACGTGCAGCACCTTGGTGCGCTCCTCCTCGGTGAGGTCGGGCGCACCCGGACCGGCCGGCATGTCGCCGAAGCGCTGGAGCGGGACGGAGAACTCGGTGCCGAAGACACCGGCGTAGAAGGTGAAGGCCTCCTCCGTGTCCCCCATGAAGTTCAGGTACGTGCTGACTCTGCTCACCGTGCCTCCTCGGATCGCGACCGCTCGGATGTCGCCCGCCATGGTGACCC
Source organism: uncultured Acidimicrobiaceae bacterium (assembly GCA_963830165.1). GTDB lineage: Bacteria > Actinomycetota > Acidimicrobiia > Acidimicrobiales > RAAP-2 > Bog-756. Next base: position 12,889 of record CAWHKZ010000010.1, on the reverse strand, counting down.
ACCCGCCGACTCCGGGCAACTCCATGTCGCAACCGACGCCGGCGGCCCGCCGGCGTGGTCAGTCCGGGAGGATGCCGGTGGCCGACGTGGCCACGAAGGTGGCCACCAGCCGCCCGTCGTCCACCATGGCCCGGCGGTACGAGTCCCAGTCGTCGTGCTCGCCGTTGGCGCCCCGGTAGTACTCGACCAGCTGGTCCACCACCGCGTCGTCGGGGGCGACCGCCACCGGGCTCAGCTCGACGTGGCCGTCCAGGCTCACCCAGGTGAACACGTCGTCGCCCGGGACGAAGAGCGTGGCCCGTGGGTCGCGCCGCAGGTTGCGGGTCTTGGCCCGACCGTCCGTGATCGAGATCGTGAACCGGTCACCGGCGGCCAGGTAGAAGATCACCGACTGCTGGGGCCGGCCGTCGGACCGGAGGGTGGTGAGCACGGCGTTGCGGCGTCCGTCGGCGAAGGCGAGAGCGCGGTGGAGGTCCATACCTGCACTGTACGGCGGGTTCCCCGGATCCCGCTCCTCCCGCCCCGGGTCCTCGGCCTCCCGGGCCTGGTCGAGGGCGTGCCACGGCCACCCGCTGCGGGACGTATCCATCCGGCCGCACGCCCCCGGGGCGCCGGCCGGAGGGCAGCGCTCCCCCTAGCGTCCCACCCCGCCGTCCACCAGCTCCCGGATGATGTCGGCGTGGCCGGCGTGACGGGCCGTCTCCTCGAGCAGGTGGGCGAGCACCCATCGCAGGCTGACCGGTGGGTCCGCGTCGTCCCCCACGCACAGGGCCCCGGGATCGCCGGAGGTCACCGCCAGGGCGTCGACCGTCTCCCACACCCCCCGGTAGCGGGCCACCGCCACCGCCACCGCCTCGTCGGAGGAGGCCGCCGGTGGCTCCTCGACGACGTCGGTGGCCAGGCCCGCGAAACGACGGACTATCCACGACTCCTCGGCACCGGCCATGTGGGTGACCAGCCACAGGAGGTTGGTGCCGGAGGGGACCGGGCTCCAGGCCGCCTGCTCCGGGGTGACTCCCTCCACCTTCCGGACCAGCGATTCGCGCTGGTACCGCAGCAGCGCCAGCAGGGTGTCGAGCTCGTCGACGGCGAGTCGGGGGGGCTTGCGGTCGGCCACGGCCCGAGCCTAGGCCCGGGAACCCGAGACGTCCCAGAGGTGGTGGAGCGGGTCGTGGACCATGTAGCGCCCGAGCGTCTCGACGGTGAAGGGGGAGCCGTTGGACCGCACCCCCGTGCGCTCCCACTCCGCGCCGGACACGCCGTCGAGCCGTTCGGCCAGGGCACCGGCCGCGGTCGCCAACTCGTCGGCCACCACGATCGGGTCCTGGAGGTCGTACCGCTCGGCCACGGCCGTCGCGTCCTGGTCCCAGTCGTCGAACACCGGCCCGTCCTCGGCCAGCATCAGCGCCAACCGCCCGTCGAAGATGCGGAACACGTCGCGGACGTGACAGCCGTACTCGAGCACCGACCAGCGGTCGGGCCGGGTGCGGATCCGCCGCGTCCTCGCGGTGCAGCTGGGCGGCCCACGCCAGGGCTGCGGCCCGGGTGTCGGCGCCCAGGTCGTCCCGCGGGTAGTTGTCGGCGGCGAACCCGCAGTCGGGGCACGGCCGCTCGAGGACCCACGTCCAGTCCTTGCCGTCGGGCTTCAGGGCGCGGGCCATGCGCCCACGCTACGGGACGGCCGCGACGGTGTCCGGGTCGGGGCCGGTGTGCTGGTCGGTGTGCTGGTCGGCGCGCTGATGAGCGTACGGACCGGCGTCCGAGTGGGGCCGCTCAGCCGTCCAGGTGGAACTGGGCCCTGCGGTCCTCCGGCACCAGGTGGAGATACTCGCCGCGGTGCCTGTCGATGAACTTCGCGACGTACGGGCAACGGGGGATGACCCCGAGACCCCGGGCGCGGGCGTCGTCGAGCACGGCCCGCACGAGGATGCCGGCCAGTCCGTGGCCCTCGTAGTCGGCTTCGACCTCGGTGTGGACGAGTTCGATGAGGTCCCGGGTCAGCCGGTAGGTGAGGAAGCCCGCCACCTCGCCGTCCTCGGTGATCTCGTAGCGGTTCCGTTCCCGTCGGTCGGTCACCTCGGCGCTCATGGCAGGACTCCTTCCAGGTGGTCCGGGCCGCCGACCGGCGGTCGCCGTCCCGCCGACCACGGGGTCCGGTAGGACCCGTCGGGGTCGATCCGGTGCAGGATCCGCTCGTTCGCCTCCCGCAGCCCGTGGAGCTGCCCGGGGCTGAGGGCGTCGAGGACCAGGGTGCGCACCGCCTCGACATGACCGGGGGCCGCCGCCGCCACCGTCTCGAGGCCCGCGTGCGTCAGCACGGCCCGGATGCACCTGCGGTCCTCGGGGTCCCCCTCGCGCACCAGGAGGCCGCGTCCCTCGAGGTGGCGGGCCGCGTGGGACAGGCGCGACGGCGAGGCATTCGTGAGGGTGGCCAGACGGCTCATGCGGAGCGTGCGATCGTCCTGTTCGGCGAGCATGGCGAGCACCGTGTACTCGAACAGGGTGAGCCCCGAGCTGCGCTCCAACTGGGCGTCGAGGAGGGGCGGGAGTTTGGCGAGTACGCCCATGAGGCTGAGCCAGGCCTCACGCTCCTCGGGCTCCAACGACCTCGCCGCCGTATCCGCCCCGAACCTCCCACCGCCCGTCACCTGGGTCATTCGCCCAGGCTAGCAAGCTCGTTGACATTTCAATTGAATGTTGTACAGTTTTAATTGCGGGCGCAAGCACCCGCGCCCAGGTCGCCAGGTCCGGGCACGTATCCCACGGGAAGGACAGGTCCACCATGACCTCGCCGGTACTGGCACCCCAGCCGGGTGCAGCGTTCGACGCCTTCCTACGCGACGCCGCCCCGGCGTCCCTCGACCTGCTCCCCTGGACGCCCGGGGACGGGCCCATGCCGGCCCTCTTCCTCAGCCACGGCGCACCGCCCCTCTTCGACGACCCGCTCTGGATCGAGCAGCTGTTCGCCTGGCGCCGGTCGCTGCCCACCCCCACCGCCATCCTCATCGTCAGTGCCCACTGGGAGGCCGCTCCCCTGCGCCTGTCGGCATCCGGTGCGGCGGTGCCCCTCGTGTACGACTTCGGCGGCTTCGCGGAGCGGTACTTCACCATGACGTACCCCACGCCCGACGCCGGCGCCCTGGCCGACCGGGTGGCCTCGCTGATGCCCGACGGCCAGCCGGTGCACCGCGACCCGGCCCGGGGCCTCGACCACGGCGCCTGGGTGCCGCTCAAGATCATGTACCCCTACGCCGACGTGCCGGTGCTGCAACTGAGCATCCCCACCCACGACCCGGAGCGGCTCCTGGACCTCGGACGGCGCCTGCGCCCCCTGCGGGACGACGGCGTGCTCGTCATCGGCTCCGGGTTCATGACCCACGGACTCCCCTTCCTGACCCGGGACCAGTTCACAGGCAACGGCGTCCCCGGCTGGTCGGCGGAGTTCGACCAGTGGGTCGCCGGCGCCCTGGCCTCGGGAGACGTCGAGACGCTGGCCGCCTATCGCGACCGTGCCCCCGGCATGCCGTACGCCCACCCCACCGTCGAGCACTTCGTGCCCCTCTTCGTCACCCTCGGGGCGGCCACCACCCCCGGCGACCCGGTCGTCACGACGATCGACGGCTTCCAGTTCGGGCTGGCCAAACGGTCCTTCCAGGTCACCTGACCTCCAGACGGGGTGCGGTGCCGGACCGCTACCCATGGTGCGCGTCACCCGCATCGGGACGGCGGCGGGGAATGTCATGGCCGGGGCCGATGTTGCAGCCAGCAGGTACGGAGATGAGACACGACGACGCATTCCCCCGAACTGTCGCACCGGCGCACCCCGTGGAGGCGCCCGGATCGACCGTGGCCGGCTGGCGCCGACCGGCGGCCATCACCCTGGGCGTGGCCTGGGTCGCCCTCTACAACTGGTGGGTGCCGGTGGCGTTCGACCGTCGGCTGATGACCAGCCCCGACGAGTTCTTCAGCGACCTCGAGGCGACGGGGCGCCCCGACGCCACCCTGCTCCAGCACTTCGACCTCGCAGCGGGCATCGTCCTGGTCGCCGCGCTCGTCGTCCGGGGCCGGATCGGGCGCACCGGGCGGCGGGCGGAGTGGCCGTGGCTGGTCGCCATGGGCGTCGCCGGGGCCGTGGGTGGCCAGTTCTCGTACGCCTGCCCCGAAGGGCTCAGCGCGTCGTGCCGGGCCGCCGAGTGGCGCCTGGCGCTCCCTCCCCACCACTACGTCCACGTCATCGCCGGCATCGCCGAGTTCACCTTCGCCACGGTGGCGGTCTACCTGGCGTGGCAGCGCACCCGGCCGGTGGAGTCCGTGGCCACCCGCGCCGTGCGGTGGACCGGCCGTGTCATGGTCGTCGCCTACCCGCTGCTGGGCGTGGCCTACCTGACCGATCGCCTCGGGGCCTTCGTCGAGCCGATCTTCTTCACCTGCTTCACGGTGATGGTGGTGGTCGAGCTGCTCGAGACGGACCGTGTGGACCGCCGCACCGCACGGCTGGCGCCGACCCCGTCGCTGGTCCGACGGGCACGGGACGATCTCGACCGCGTGTCCGGTGGCTGACCGGACCAGCACCCCCGCAGTCGAGCTCCTGCCCGGCCGGACCGCCCACGTCGGAGTGATTCCCGTGCGCCGGGTGCTGCCCACCCGGGGGCGTCGCACCATCGGCGCGTGGTGCTTCGTGGACCACATGGGCCCCGTCAGCGCGGGTCCCGACGCCTCGGTGGCCCCCCACCCCCACGTCGGCCTCCAGACCGTCACCTGGCTGTTCAGTGGGGCCGTCGTCCACCGCGACAGCCTCGGGTCCGAGCAGCTGATCCGACCCGGGCAGCTCAATCTGATGACGGCCGGCCACGGCGTGGCCCACGCCGAGGAGGATCCCGACGGGTCGTCCGGCCAGCTCCACGGCGTGCAGCTGTGGGTGGCCCAGCCGTCGGCCACCCGCGACGGTGGCTCGGCGTTCGAGCACCATCACGACCTGCCGGTGGTCGGGCTCGACCGCGCCACGGCCACCGTGCTGGTCGGGAGCTTCGCCGGGGCCGCCTCCCCGGCCCGCCGCGACACCGACCACATCGGCGTCGAACTGGCGCTCCGTCCGGGAACCACCACCCTCCCGCTCGACCGGTCCCACGAGCACGGACTGGTGGTCGTGGACGGCCCGGTGGTGGTCGACGGCTCCACGCTCTCCCCCGGTGCCGTCGCCTACCTGCCCGCCGGGCAGGACGAGCTCGGGCTCTCGGTGGACTCCGCCGGCCGCGCCCTGCTGATCGGCGGAGTGCCCTTCGGCGAGGAAGTGCGGATGTGGTGGAACTTCGTGGCCCGCAGCAACGAGGAGCTGGACGCGGCCTGGCGCGCCTGGGCCGACGACACGGGCCGGTTCGGACCGGTCGGCTCCGACCTCCCCCGCGTCGAGGTGAGCGCTCCGCCCTGGCACCGGACGGCCCGGGGCGCCGGGGCCGCGACCGGGTCGTCGTAGGTCTGCGGGGCCGGAGCCGGTCAGACCGCCAGCACGGCGAACGCGCCGTCGGGCAGCGGGACCTCCCGGGGGCCCGGGGTGGTGAAGTCGACCGTCGTGAGGTCGACGACCTGCGGGATCGGATTGTCGTAGCTGCGGATGACGTAGCGCAGGTCGGTCAGGTTGGAGATGGTGGACCACAGGGTGTGGTCGTCGTCGGCGGGGTCGTCGCCGGCGCGGACGAGCCCGAACGGGATGTCGAAGTTGTTGAGGATGTGCAGGGCCGTCTTCTCCAGCTCGGCACCGGTCGCCACCGGCCGCAACGACGCGCCGAACGCCGTCGCCCGGACGAACCGCGACGGCGAGCTCGAGTCACCCGGCAGACCGTTCATGCCCGGCCCCTGCCCCATGGCCGACAGCTCGACCCCGTCGATCGTGACGGGCGACGGGTTCCGGTCGGAGAGGTTGACGTAGTTGCGCAGGTTGGTGAGGTGCCAGTCGATGTGGGGCCAGTTGCAGGCGACCCCGATCGGGTTGTCGGTGATCTCCATGGCCCCGGCCCGCCATTCGACGACCGCCGACGACCCGGTGGCGTCGTGCAGGACGATGTGGGCCGGCGGCGCGAACCCGAAGGGGCCGAAGACGTAGGGCCACACGGTGACGTCGGCCAGGGCCTTCTTGACCTCGCCGAGGTCGGCGCTCGTGCCCAGCACGTAGGCGACGGCGTCGATGATCGAGAGCAGGCCGGTGGGGTCCGCCCCCTCGGCCGGGGTGTACTCGCAGAACCCGGGCATGTAGAGCAGCGAGGCGTAGAGCCCCTCCTCGTTCATCCCGTCCGTCAACGAGCCGGTCCGGCCGAAGGCGTCCATGCCGACGACGCCGTGCGCCGACGTCCAGGTCCTGCCCGGGCCGTCCTCACCCGTCCCGGTCCCCCGGTAGCCGCGCGGCAGCACGGTCACCCTCGTGCCCATGGCGTTGGGGAACTCCATCGTCCTCCCCACCACGTACGTCCCGTCGGCCGCCCTCAACCGGAAGCTGGTGCACACGTCGGACTCCTCGCAGTCGTGTCTGGAGGGAGTCTGACAGCACGCCGCGTGGTCGGGCGGTTCCCGGCGCGGTGCGGTCGGGCCGCCGATCGGTGAGATTCGGCCGCCGATCGGGGTGGATCGGTGCGACGGGGGTTGCGGGCGACGTCGTCGCGGACGTCACGGTTGACGTCGCGTCACCGGCCGGCCGCCCGGGTCAGGCCTGCTTGCCGGCGATCTCCCGGTGCACTTCCTCCATGTCGAGGTTGACGGCCTGGGAGATGAGGTCCTCGAGGGCGTCGCCCGGCAGCGCCCCGGGCTGGCTGAACACGATGACCTGCTCGCGCAGGATCATCAGGGTCGGGATCGACTGGATCCCGAACGAACCGGCCAGTTCCTGCTGGGCCTCGGTGTCGATCTTGCCGAACACCAGGTCAGGGTGGTCCTCGGACGCCTGCTCGAACACGGGGCCGAACGCCCGGCACGGGCCGCACCACGACGCCCAGAAGTCGACCAGGACGGTGCCGTTCGTGGACACCACCTCGGCGAAGTTCTCCTTGGTCAGTTCAACGGTTGCCATCGTGCGCTCCCTTCCGAGCAGTCTCGGGTGGTCAACCCCGTGGTGGCCCGGCGCATTCCGCCGGCCGGGCCCGCCGCGCTCAAGCCCCCCGGGTGTCCGTGTCCTGCAGGACGAGGCCGTTGCCGTCGGGGTCGGTGAACGTCACGAACCGACCCCAGGGTGCCGACTCGATCTCGTCGGGCAGCTCGACGCCGAGACCCCGCAGACGGGCGATGTCGCCATCGAGGTCGTCCGTCTCGAGGACCGTGCCCCTCGACTGCCCGGCCGGCATGGTCTCGAACCACGTCACCAGGGTGATCGACGTGACCGCCCCCGGTGGGCGCACCTGGACCCAGCGCATGCCGGGTCCCATCGGCATGTCGTTGACGAGCTCGAAGCCGAGGACGTCGACGTAGAAGTCCCTCGCCCGGTCCTGGTCGCCGACGGGAAGGGAGAAGAGCTGCACGCCGGTGATGCCCACGGCTCAGCCCACCTTCAGGAGGTCGACGATGAAGACCAGCGTGTCGTTCGCGGCGATGCCGTTCCCGGGCGACTCGTCGCCGTAGGCCAGGCTCGGCGGGATGATGAGTTCGCGTCGGCCGCCGACCTGCATCCCGGCGATGCCCTGGTTCCACCCGGTGATGACGTTACCGCCGAGCTGGAACTGGAACGGCTGGTTCCGGCTCCACGACGAGTCGAACACCTCCTTCGACGAGTACGCCTTGCCGATGTACTGGACGGTCAGCTCGTCCCCGGGCTGGGCCTCGGCGCCCGTGCCGACGATCAGGTCCTTGACCTCGAGCTGGGTCGGCGGGTTGCCCGGGGGCACGACGACGGTCGGCTCGGTCCCGAACGTGCCCGCGGGCGACGGGTCGGCGATCGTCCCGAACGAGCCCGGCGAGGTCGATGCGGGTGCGGTGGTGGCCGGCGCGGCCGCCGTGGTGGTGGTCGAGCTCGCCGACGAGCTCCCGCAGGCGGCCAGTCCCAGACCGGAGGCGGCCACGGCCACGAGGGTCCAGGTGCGGAGGCGGGTCATGTGGGAATCCTTTCGAGACAGGGGAAGGGAGCGGCTCGCGGGCCGCCGTCCCGGGCCAGACGGTAGCCGCCCGACGCGGCCGTTGGGGGTGCGTCCGGCCCCTGCCTGCCCGTGTCACACCCCCCTGGCATCGTGGACCATGCTCCTCGACCGGCTCGCACGGGTCACCGACCAGCTGCGCTCCTCGCTCGCCGACCTCGACCCCGAGACCCTGAGCGGGGCCGACGCCGCCCGCCTGCTCGACGCCTTCGCCGAGATCGAACGGTTGGCCTCGGCCGGCACGTTGCTCGCCGCCCGCCGGGTCGAGTCCTCCAAGGTCTGGCGCCGCTCCGGCCACCGATCGGCCGCCGCCCACGTGGCCGAGGCGACCGGCACCGGTATCGGACCCGCCATCGCCACCCTCGAGACGGCCCGCCAGCTCGGCTCGCTGCCCGCCACCGACGAGGCGGTCCGGCAGGGTCGCCTGTCCGGCACCCAGGTCAAGGAGATCGCCGGGGCGGCCATCCTCCGGCCCGAGGCCGAGCAGGCGCTGGTCGACGCGGCCGGCCATCAGCCCCTCAACGTGCTCAAGCTGCGCTGCCGACGGGTGCGTGCCACCGGCCAGGACCAGCGGGCGACCTATGACGCCATCCGCCGCGGCAGGTACCTCCGGAACTGGGTGGAGGACAACGGCGCGGTCCGCTTCGACGCCGCGCCTCACCCCCGACGAGGGCGCCCGCCTCCTCGCCGCCGTGACCGCCGAGGCGGCGCGGCTGACCGCGGCCGGCCGGAAGGCCGGGGTCGACGAGCCCCGCAGGGCCCTGGCCGCCGACGCCCTGGTCGGTCTGGCGTGCTCGGGACCGGCTACCGGCCCGACCGGGGACGGGCCCGTGGCCACCGTGCACGTGCGGGTCGACCATGCGGCGCTCGTGCGCGGCCACGTCGAGGCCGGCGAGCTGTGCGAGATCCCGGGCATCGGCCCCGTCCCGGTCGAGGTGGCCCGCCGCCTGGCCGTCGACTCGGTGCTCAACGTGCTGGTGACCGACGGCGTCGACGTCACCGCCGTCGCCCACACCGGTCGGACCGTCCCGGCCTCACTGCGGCGGGCGCTGGTGGAACGGGACCCGGAGTGCGTGGTCCCGGGCTGCACCGCCCGTGACCACCTCGAGATCGACCACGTCGTGCCGTTCGCCGAGGGCGGCCCGGCCACCATGGCCAACCTGGCCCGGCTCTGCCACTGGCACCACTACCTCAAGACCCACCACGGGCACCGGCTGGAGCGGGGCGATCCAGCGGACGGCCCGGACCGGACCTGGCGGTGGATCGCCCCCGACGACCCACCGATCGTCCCGGGTCACATCCTGCGCTCGGGCTGAGGCGCGACCTCAGGCCGACGTGCCGTCGTCGTCGGCGTTCCCGCCGCCCGGGTTCCCGTTGCTCCCGTCGACCTTCGCGCCGGCGCGTTCGGCGCGGCCGCTGCGTTCGGCGCGGCCGGGCGGGGCCTGCCGCTCCGCCCATGCCGCCTCGGCCCGGGAGGCCACCTCGCGCAGGGGCCGTCCCGTGCGCCGGGCGGCGGCCACCACGTCGTCGTGCTCGGCCTTGGCCCGGGCGGAGGTGGCCTTGACCCGGATCGGCTGGCCGTCGACCACGACGGAGTCGACCGTGCGGGCGGCCGGCCACCGCTCACCCAGGGTCATGCGCACGCCGGGCGACCCCGTCTCGGTCCGCAGGACGCCCCGCAGCACGCGGACGTCGACCGGGTCGCAGAGCACGTGGACGACGTGGCCCGGCCGTCCCTTCTTCATCAGGACCGGCGCGAGCCAGGCGTCGTGGGCCCCCGCCTCGAGCAACGCGCCGATGGTGTGGGCCAGCTGCTCGCCGGTCACATCGTCGAGGGTGACCTCGAGCTCGGCCACCGGCTGGCCGGCGTCGGCCTCCGGTCCGCCGACCGCTCCCACCCGGGACCCGACCACCACCTGGGTGCAGTTGGGGAGCTCCTCGAGCTCGCGGCTGCCGGCGCCGAATCCCTGGCCCGCGACCTCCATCGCCGGCATCGGTCCGAACCCCGACGACAGCGCGGCCAGCAGTGCCGCCCCGGTGGGGGTCGTCAGCTCGACCGGCAGGTCCCTCCCCCACGTCGGGATGCCCCGCAGCAGACCCACCACGGCGGGCGCCGGATTGGGCAGCAGGCCGTGGGCCGCCCGCACCATGCCGGTGCCGGTGGCCACCGCGCTGGACCGGACCTCGTCGACCCCCAGCACCTCGAGGGCGGCCGCCGTGCCCACCACGTCGATGATGGTGTCGTGACCGCCCACCTCGTGGAAGTGGACCTGGTCGACCGGCCGTCGGTGCAGGCCGGCCTCCACCTCGGCGAGGCCGGCGAAGGTGGCCAGCGCCCGGGCCGCCACCCGCTCGGGCAGGCGGGCCTCCTCGACCAGTCCCACGATGTGGGCGTAGGTGCGTACCACCACGTGGTCCTGGACGGTCACGATGGCCCGGCTGGCGGCGATGCCGCCGCGTAGGACCGGCTCGATGTCGAGGCCCCAACCGCCGAACGGCAGCCGCTCGAGCAGGGCCAGCACCTCGTCGACGTCAGCACCGGCGTCGATCAGGCTGCCCAGGGCCATGTCGCCGGCGATGCCCGCGAAGCAGTGGAACCAGGCCAGGGTGTCGCGGTCCGACCGGCCCGGACCCGGACCGGTCGTGGTGGCTCCGTTCACGGCAGCATCCGGGCCACCGCACATGCCGCCCCGAACCCGTTGTCGATGCCGACCACGGTGATCCCCGCCGCGCACGACGCATGCATGGCCAACAGGGCGGTCACCCCCTCGAGCGCGGCGCCGTACCCGGTGCTGGTCGGAACGGCCACCACCGGGGCCGGCGTGATCCCCCCGACCAGGCTGGCCAGCGCCCCTTCCATGCCGGCCACCACCACCACGGCGTCGGTCTCGGCGAGCTCGTCGGCCGAGGCCAGCAGGCGGTGCACCCCGGCGACGCCGCAGTCGGCGAGCAGCGTCGGCCGCAGACCGAGGGCGACGAGCGTGGCCTCGCACTCCCGGGCCACGGGCAGGTCCGAGGTGCCGGCCGTGATGACCAGGGTGCGGGCCAGGCGGGCCGGGGACGGGCGCCAGACCACCGTCGACAGGTCACCCCGGACCTGGTCGGCGCCGGTGGCCCGGCCGGTGACGGTGCGGTGCCCGCCGGGGTGGTCGGCCAGGGCCCGGGCCACCTGGTCCTCGTCGGCCCGCGTCAGGATGACCGGCGGGCCCGATCCCTCGGCGGACCGGTCGCCGAGCAGCTCGCCCACGATGGCCGTGCACTGGTCCGCGGTCTTCCCCTGGCCGTAGACGGCCTCGGGGAGGCCCTGGCGCAACGACCGGTGGTGGTCGACCTTGGCGAAGCCGAGGTCGGCGAAGGGAAGCCGCCGGAGGCGGAGCACGGCCTCGTCGGGGGAGCACTCCCCCGAACGGACCTCGTCCAGGAGGCGCTGCAGCGCGAGTTCGTCCATGATGTTCACTATCCTGCCTGTCCATGGCCCACGACGCACCTCCGGCGACGTCCGGTGACGGCCCGGTGCGGATCGGCTTCCTCGGGCCGGAGGGCACCTTCACCGAGGAGGCACTGCTGTCCGAGCCGGCCTACGCCGGTGCCGAGGTCACGCCGTTCGCGTCGCTGGTCGACGTGCTCGAGTCGGTCCGCAACCGGACCGTCGACCTGGGCTTCATCCCGCTGGAGAACGCCATCGAGGGCACCGTCCGGGACATCATCGACAGCCTGGTCTTCGACTTCGACCTGCGCATCCAGCGCGAGGTCGTACTCGACATCCACCTGCACCTGATGGCCGCCCCGGGCACGTCCCTCACGGACGTCGAGCGGGTGGCCTCGATCCCGGTGGCCACCGCCCAGTGCCGCCGGTTCCTGACGGCGCGGCTGCCTTCGGCGGAGCTGATGGCCACGAACTCGACGGCCGATGCCGCCCGCCTCCTCGGCGAGGGCGACCCGGCCCTGACCGGACGGCCCACGGCGGCCATCGCCCCCCGGCTCGCGGCCAGCCTCTACGGCCTGGAGATCCTGGTCGAGGACGTGGAGGACCACCCGGACAACAAGACCCGGTTCATCGCCGTGGCACGGTCCGGGATCCCGGCACCCACGGGCCACGACCGTACGAGCATCGCCTGCTTCCAGAGCGCGGACCACCCGGGCAGCCTGTACGCCATCCTCGGGCACTTCGCAGCCCGGAACATCAACCTGTCGAAGCTGGAGTCACGACCGACCAAGCAGGCCCTCGGCGACTACTGCTTCATCATCGACTTCGAGGGCCACGTGGCCGACGCCATGGTGGCCGACTGCCTGGCCGATCTCCACGCCGAGCTCGCCGGGGTGAAATTCCTCGGCTCCTACCCCGCCGCGGGCGCGGCCGGTCCGGCCATCCGGGCCGAGGTCGACCAGTCGCGCAGGCGGGCCGGCGAATGGCTGGCGGCCCTCCGGGACGAGATCGGGACACCCGGGGGCTGAACCGTCCGACGGGGGGCTGAGCCGTCCGACGGCCGGCGGCTACCCTGGCCCCCATCCGGGAGGGATGGCAGAGCGGACGAATGCACGGCTCTTGAAAAGCCGCGAGGTGCAAGCCTCCGGGGGTTCGAATCCCCCTCCCTCCGCCCGCAGGCCATGTGGCGTGAATTCGCGGTGCTCTCCCTGGCGGCAGCGGTCATTCACCGTCCGCGTCCCGAACCCGGCGACTCGTGCCTTATCAAATCCCGGCTTCAGAAGTAAGCATCGATGCCAGCCACCACTGCACCCACGCAAGGCTCGTACCCTCCGTACCAAGGCCGACGTGG
>CAWHKZ010000009.1:0-49099 GCA_963830165.1 uncultured Acidimicrobiaceae bacterium | reverse complement strand
GTTGAGTCCACCAGAGTGGTGTACGAGGGGTTGCCCGACCTGAGGGTCCCCCCGACACGACGACCACCGCATCAATCTTCAAGTTCCGTCCAAAGAACACGAAGGAGAAGATGCGGTGGAAGTCACCGACACGATGGGCACGGCAGCGCTCGTGCGCAAGACCTGGAGTCCGAGCCGGCAGCGAGCTACTGGCCGAGATGGTGAAGATGTAGCCGAGCCGCTGATGGACGCCGAGGTCGACGCGGCCTGTAACGCCGGCTACGGGGAGCGCACCGAGGACCGGGTGAACAGCCGGAACGGCCACCGGGAGCGGCGTGGGACACCCGGCCGGCACGATCAACCTGGAGATCCCCAAGCTCCGGAAGGGCAGTTACCTGCCGAGCCTGCTCGAGCCCGCCGGCGGGCCGAACAGGCCCTGGTCTCCGTGGTCTGCCAGGCCTACGTCGAGGGCGTCTCGACCCGGCGGGTCGATGACCTGGTCCGGTCGATGGGCATCGACGGGATGTCCAAGTCCCAGGTCTCCGAGTTGGCCAAGCACCTCGACGGCAAGGTAGCCGAGTTCCCAACCGGCCCCTCGATGCCGGGCCCTACACCTACGTATGGCTGGACGCCCTGTTCCACAAGGTCCGCGAGGCGGGCGGGTGGTGAGCGTGGCCACGGTCATCGCCACCGGGGTCAACGCCGATGGCCACCGCGAGGTGCTCGGCGTCGACGTGTGCACGACCGAGGACGGGGCCGGTTGGATGGCCTTCCTGCGGGGCCTGGTGGCCCGGGGGCTGTCGGGGGTGGCCCTGGTGGTCTCCGATGCCCACGAGGGCCTGAAGAACGCCATCGCCTCGGTGCTGCCCGGGGCCTGCTGGCAGCGGTGTCGGACCCACGCCATGCGGAACCTGTTCACCCGGGTGCCCAAGGCCACCCAGGCCATGGTGGCCACCCTGGTGCGGACGGTCTTCGCCCAGTCCGACGCCACCCAGGTGCGGGCCCAGTTCGCCCGGGTGGTCGATCAACTGGAGGGCCAGTTCCCGGCGGCCGCCGAGTTCCTCTGCGACGCCGAGGCCGACCTGCTGGCCTTCGCCACTTTCCCGGTCGAGCACTGGCGCCAGATCTGGTCGAACAACACCCAGGAACGGCTCAACAAGGAGCTCCGCCGACGCACCGACGTGGTCGGGATCTTCCCGAACCGGGCCGCCCTCATCCGCCTCGCCGGCGCCGTGCTCGCCGAGCAGCACGACGAGTGGGCGGTCGCCCGGCGCTACATGTCGGCCGAGTCGCTCACCAAGGCCCGCATGCACCTGATCACCGGTGAGGTGGCCGGACCCGAGGAGGTGACCACTGCCCAACTCGACGTAGCCAGTTAGCCAATCAACACGATTGGTGTGGTGGTCGTCGTACACCACTCGCCCGGACTTGACCGGTCTCGTTCTGGACCCGACGCCGGCACTCGTCGAGCTTGGGCTGGACCGAGAGCGGGTGTCCTGGTGCGCCACGGGGGACTCCTTGTATGTCGATCTATACGTGTAGAGCCATAGAGAGCTGGTGTCCCTGCCGACCGGGACCATCTATAGCTGATGGCTCATACACCGCCGCCGGTGGCCGTCCCGAGCCGACGGTCCGGAGCAGGTTCGGGGGCTGACTCGGTCCACCACCCCGGATCGCTCTACTAATTGAGGGATGGCAGAGCCCTCCGTGCGCTCCGTACTCGAATCGGAACGCGCGTCGGCGGTGGACCGGGTGCAGACGCTACGGACGGAACTCGCATGGCTCGCCGGCGACTCGGTCGACGCGAACGGTGACGACGAGCACGACCCCGAAGGGTCGACGTTGGCCTTCGAGCGTGCTCGGGTGGCGGCACTCCTGGGCGACGCCGAGTCCACGGTCGAGGATCTCGACCGGGCCCTGACGAAGCTGGCGTCGGGTACCTACGCGGTGTGCGAGGGCTGCGGACGACAGATCCCGCGCGACCGCCTCGACGCGCTGCCCGCCACCCGGATCTGCATCGACTGCGCAGCGTCGGCCCGGACCGGACGAAGGACCGGGTGAGGGACGACGCCTCGCCGGTCGCGGGGCCGAACCTCGGATCCGGATGACCCCGTCGGGACGGTGGCCGACTCCGGCTACGAGAACTTGGTGACCGGTCGCTCCAGGCGGACGCCGTCGACGACGATGTCCACCTTCTCGTTGTAGAACGCGACCATGCCGGCGATGGGCAGCAGCTGCCGGGTCGGGAAGTCGTAGGCCCAGGCGAGATCGGCAACCAGTCGGTCGCCCATGGAGACCGACCAGTACGAGCTGGTCGTCCCCTTGTAGGGGCACGAGGTCACGGTGTCGCTGGGCCGGAGACGTGCGAAGCGGACGTCGAGGCGATCGAAGTAGTACCTGGTCGGCAGACCCGTCTCGAAGACCATGACTGTGCGGGGTGATTCGGCGAGGACGACCCCGTCCAGCTCGATCCTGACCAGCCGGTCCGACCGCAGGGCGTCCACCCGTGTGTAGGGATTTCGAGGGTGGACGAACACCTCCTCGTCCTCCTCGAACCAGCTGTCCATCGCCGACCAGTCGAAGCGGACCGTTCCGGCGATGCCTTCGAGATCCGATGCGACGTAGTGGTGGGCGACGCCCCGCCGCTCCTCGGCTCCCACGCGTACACCGAGCCGCCGGGCGGTGCCCCGCCGCAGTTGTTCCTCCTGGCCCTCGTCGATCAGGATCTCGGGCTCGACGTCGGTGATCGGGACGTAGTACTGCGGGTAGTACGGCTGCTCCCACACGTAGCGGGCGCTTCTCGAGTCGATCACCACCGATCCCCCCACGGTGGCCCGGATCCGCCTCGGCACCGGCTCGACATGGTTCACGGGGACAATTGTCTGCGGGAAGTCGTTCATGTGCGGCCTCATCCGGGACAGGGTCGGATCTGTCTCCTCATGTTACTGGGCCGGCCCGTCGGCAAGCCCCCGACGGCGCGATCGTGGTCGCCCGCACCGCGGTTCGAGGACCCATCTCCGGCAGGTGAGCCGGCGATAGGCTTCCACGATGACCGCCGGTGAGATGGCACCGCGGTCGCCGGGTGACCAACGCATCGTGGCCCACCGGCACCGCGGACCTCCCCCGGCAGCGGCCGGGCCGGGTGGAACGCGGGAGCCCGGGCCCAGCCGGCCGGGCGTTCTACCGAGGTGCGCCGCCCGTGCGGCGGCATCGGGTGCCGTGCTGATCGTCCTTCTAAGCACCGCCGGCGTCTTCGCCACCTCCGCTGTCGGGGCCAGCGCGGCACCGGCCGTGACATCGGGCGTCCAGCCTGCGTCGCCGGCCAGTACGGCCGGGCAGCCGGCGTCGCCGGCCAGTACGGCCGGGCTCGCGCCAGACCCGTGGGCCGCCAGGGGGGAGGCCGAACCGGCATGGAGCACGCCGGCCCCCCGGTCGGCGGGCACGACGAACGGTCCCTGGTCGCTCGAGTCGACACCCAATCCGACGGTGCCCTCCGGGACCCTCACCGCCGACGCCTGCGTGAGCTCGTGGTGCACCGCCGTCGGCGACTACGTCGACCCCGCGGGCGATCTGGCCACCTGGGCGGAGAGCGGGAGCGGCTCCAGCTGGACACCGGCGTCGACCCCCGACCCGGCGGGTGCATCGGCCAGCGAGCTGCTCGGTGTCGCATGCCAGTCGGCCGACGCCTGTACCGCCGTCGGGTTCTCGACATCCACCACCGGCGCGACGAGCACCCTGGTCGAGACCTGGAACGGCGCGAGCTGGACGATCCGACCCAGCCCCGATCCGCCGGGCACCAGCGCGAGCGGTCTCCAGGCCGTCGCTTGCCCGTCGTCCGGCACCTGTCAGGCCGTGGGCGAGTCCTCCGGCAGTACCGGCGGCCTCACGTCGTTCGCCGAGGGGTGGGACGGCACGACCTGGAGCATCGAGTCCGTGCCGCAACCGGCCGGCTCCACCGGTAGCCGCCTCCTGGGCGTGGCGTGCCCCGCCGTCGGGGCGTGCACCGCCGTCGGGGGCTACGGGAGCGGGGCCGGCGTCGGCCTGACCCTGGCCGAGACATGGAACGGGGCGACCTGGAGCATCCAGAGCACGCCGGATCCGGCCGGCACGACCGGAAGTGGGCTGCTCGGCGTCTCGTGCACCTCGGCCGGTGCCTGCACCGCGGTCGGATCCGACGACACGGGCACGGAAACGGTGCTCACCCTGGCCGAGATGTGGAACGGCACGGGTTGGAGCATCCAGAGCACACCGGATCCACCGGATGCCTCGAGCGCGGCGCTCAATTCGGTCTCGTGCACCCTCGGGATGTGCACGGCCGCCGGGTATGCGTCGGGTCCCACCCGGTCCGGGATGCCGCTGACCGAGGCCTGGAACGGCTCGACCTGGAGCATCCAGACCATCTCGGGTCCGTCAGGGGCGACGGCCGCCGGCATACTGGCGGTCTCGTGCGCCACCGGCACGTCGTGCGTCGCCGTCGGGTCCTACGACCGGGGCACCAACTCGATACCCGTGCCGCTGGTCGAGGCGTGGAGCGCACCGACCTGGAGTGTCGAGACCGGGGCGCTGCCCGCGAGCGCGGCCATCAGCGTCCTGAAGGGGGACTCGTGCGCCTCGGCGGCGGCGTGCGTCGCCGTCGGCTTCTCCGAGGACGACGTGGGCGCCACCCAGACGTTGGCCGAGGTCTGGAACGGGGCGAGCTGGAGCGTCGAGAGCACACCCGACCCGGCCGGCACCACCAACGCCCAGCTCAACGCCGTGTCGTGCAGCTCGCCGAGCTCCTGCTCCGCCGTGGGCGACTTCTACCAGAACGCCACCGGTCACACCCTGACCCTGGCCGAGACCTGGAACGGCCGGATCTGGAGCATCCAGAACACACCGGATCCGGCCGGGACCACGGCCAGCGCCCTCTTGGGAGTGTCGTGCACCTCGTCGACCGCGTGCACCGCGGTGGGCGAAGGGACGGCCGCACCGCTGGTGGAGGTGTGGAGCGGAACGAGCTGGACCATCCAGGCCACCCCGGTCCCGGCCGGCACGGTCTCGACGATCTTCTTCGGCGTGTCGTGCACCTCGGCCACGAGCTGCACGGCGGTCGGGGACTACAGCCGGAACGGCGACAGCCTGACCCTGGCCGAGCGCAGGAACGGCGGCGCCTGGGTCGTCCAGACGACGCCGGATCAGCCGGCGAGCGCCAACAGCTTCTCGGGCGTGTCCTGTCCGACCGAGACCACCTGCGTGGCCGTGGGGAGCTACGAGAACTCCTACGGCACGCTGGCTCTGGCCGAGGTGTGGAACGGCACCGGTTGGGCGATCCAGGCCACCCCCGATCCGACCACGGGGAACGATGCCCCCGGACTGGCCGCGGTCTCGTGCACCTCGCCCTCGGACTGTGCCGCCGTCGGGAGCTACTCGATCAGCAACCTCCCGGTCGCCTTCGCCGAGGCGTGGAACGGCACCGCCTGGATCGTCCAGAGCGTCCCGAGCCCGGCCGGCAGCGTCTCCGGCCTGCTGGGCGCAGTGTCCTGCATTCCGGGCGGCTGCACATCGGTCGGCTACCGCCAGGGAAGCTCGGGGGTCCAGGTCACACTGGCCGTACGCAACCCGGGCGCGGTGGGCATCGCCGCGGACCCCGCCGGCCCGGGCTACTGGCTGGTCGACGGTGCCGGGCTCGTGTCGCCGCACGGCAGCGCCACGTTCCAGGGGGACACCCGTTCGCTGGCCCTGGCCCAGCCCGTGCGGGATATCGCCGCCACGGCGGACGGCAGGGGCTACTGGCTGGTGGCCGCCGACGGGGGCGTCTTCGCCTACGGCGACGCCTCCTTCGAGCAGTCCCTTCCCCAGCTGGGCATCCACGTCGACGACATCGTGGGCATCGTCCCGACCGGGGACGGGAAGGGCTACTGGCTGACCGGTGCCGACGGCGGTGTGTTCGCCCTCGGCGACGCCCGGTTCCACGGGTCGCTGCCGGCGCTGGGGATCCGCGTCTCGGACATCGTCGGCATCGCCACCGCCCCGTCGGGGAACGGCTACCTGCTGGTCGGATCGGACGGCGGGGTCTTCGCCTTCGGGACCGCGGCGTACCACGGGTCGCTGCCCGGCCTCGGAGTCGCCGTCACCGACATCGTGGGCATCGCCCCGGCGGGTGACGGGCGCGGGTACCTGCTGGTCGGCGCCGACGGCGGTGCGTTCTCGTTCGGGTCCGGCGCGCCCTACGAGGGGTCGCTGCCGGGCGACGGCGTGTCGGTGGCCGATGTCGTCGGCACGGCCCGCACCCCTGACGGCGCGGGCTACTGGATGGCCGAGGCCGGCGGGACCGTATGGGCCTTCGGGGACGCCGGCGACCTCTGACCCCGCCGGGTCACCGCTCCCCCGTCGCCCGGGCACGTCGATCCGATCCGGGTCCGCTCAGTTCTCACGCGGGACTCCAGGCGTCCGGAGACGTCCACCCCGCGCGCGACGTACGGGATCTCTCCAGGTCAGGAGCTCAGAGGAGATACGGCCGGCCACCTAGTGCAGTATGGACGGCAGGACCACCCCAAGGAGAACGCCATGGCAGCGGACATGACTTCAAACGATTGGCTTCCCATCAACACGGGCATGCTCACGGCGGCGGGCGTCGTAGCGCTCGTCGGTGCCCTCTTCCTCGGGATCGCCGCCCTCATCGGGTCGAAGGCGCTGATGGATGCGGTCCGGGAGTGGACCAACCAGCAGGAGGTTCCGCCCACCGAGTCGGCCAAGTCGATGATCCGCCTGCTGCACAATGCCGCGCTCGCCGGGACGACTGCAGGGGCCGAGGCCTGGAAGAGGGAGCTCTCCTCGACGTCGACGGACTGACCGCCTTGACGGCTGGCGCCCGGTCCGCCCCATCGGACAGCACCACCAGCGGCACGTGACCGCTCAAGGAGGCTGATCCGTCAGCCGATACGACGTGAATGACCGTCACCGACATCGATCGATGCTCAGAAGTAGAGGTCGACCTGCGCAGTGCGGTCGAACAGCTGTGCGAGCCAGGGGGGATCCGCGCGGTGGTGCAGCCCATCGTGCGGCCCGCAGACATGGTCGTCGTCGGGTACGAGGCGCTCGCCCGGATGTCCGCCGCCCCCCAGCACCCGCCGGACTGGTGGCTCGAGCTCGCGTCGGGGTTCGGCCTCCGCAAGCGACTCGAACTGGCCTGCCTGTCCGCGGCCCTCCGGCTCGGCCCCCCGCCCGAGGGGCGGATGCTCTTCGTCAACGCCAGCCCGTCGACGGTGGCGGATCCCGCGTTCGTCGACCTCAGCACGGAGTTCCCGGACCGGCTCGTGGTCGAGCTCACCGAGCAGGAGGCGGTGGAGGACTACGACGCCCTCCGGAACTGCCTGGCCGGCTATCTGCAGCGTGGCGTGCGGCTGGCGATCGACGATGCGGGGGCCGGCTATTCGAGCCTTCGTCACGTCGTCCAGTTGGCGCCGGACTACCTGAAGCTCGACCGCGAGCTGGTCAGCGGCATCGACCGGGACCCGACCCGGCGGGCGCTCATGCGCGCCGTGGTGGCCTTCGCCCGGGAGGTCGGCACCAGCGTGATCGCCGAGGGCGTGGAGACGAGGGCCGAGTTGGACGTCCTGCGGGACGCCGAAGTGCACCTGGTGCAGGGCTATCTCCTGGCCCGTCCGGGTGCTCCCTGGCCGGACATCGAGCACACCGGTCCACCGAGCTCGCGCACCGGCCGCGTGGGCGACGTGCGCCCGCGCTTCGGCGAGGACGGGTTGCGCCGGGACCTGGCACGCGTCGGCAACGCCGTGGAGGCCTGCGAGGTCGCCGCCGAGACGCTGTACCGGCACAGCCACCTGCTGACCAGCCTGTACCTCGAGCGCAACCACGAACTGCGGTGTGTCGCCCAACGGGGACTCTGGCAGGTACTCGACGGCATGCCCGGCACGTCGGGCATCACCGGACGGACGTGGGCCACGGCCACCTCGGTGGTCGTCGAAGACGTCTCGACCCACCCTCACTACCGGGTCTCGGTCCCGGGGGTCGTGTCCGAGATCTGCGTGCCCATCCTGGTCGACGGCGATGCGGTCGGTTCGCTCAACGTGGAGTCGTTCAGCCCCCTGACCGAGGACGCGCTGGAGATGACCGAGTCGGTCGCCCGACTCCTGGCCGACCGCCTCGCGGTGATCGGCGTCACTCCGGGCAACTCGCAGTGGCACCGGGCGGCTCACGCGTCGATGGCCATCTCCGGCCTCCTCTCGAGCCACCACCTGCCGTACCAGGTGCTGCGCCGCGTCATCGACGCCGCCGACATGGACTCCGCCTGCCTCGTCGT
Organism: uncultured Acidimicrobiaceae bacterium; assembly: GCA_963830165.1. Classification (GTDB taxonomy): domain Bacteria; phylum Actinomycetota; class Acidimicrobiia; order Acidimicrobiales; family RAAP-2; genus Bog-756. Next base: position 40,821 of record CAWHKZ010000009.1, on the reverse strand, counting down.
CGACGAGCGGAACGGCTTGGCCGTCGTAGCGGCCGTCGGCCCTCTGGCACAGAGCCTGCACTCCCTCGAGAGCGACGAACTGAGTGCGCTGGCCACCCTGGTCGGTGACATCCGGTCGTGCTACACGGCGGGAGACGCCACCAGCCCGGGGTTCGTCGGCACGGAGTCCTTGCGGGCCGCGGGTGCCCGGGCCGTCGTCGTGCTGCCACTGTGGGCGCAGAGGAAGCGGTTCGGCACGATCGTCCTGGCCCACTCGCGACCGCTGCGGTTGACGGGAGACCGGGTGGAACCGCTCGAACTGCTGGCCGACCACATCGCCGCGGTGCTGGAGCCCATGCATCGGTCGGCCCGGGGCCTCCACGATCCGATCACCGGTGCCCGCGCCGGTTCGGGCGCACCGGCCTGACCCGGCCTGAGCGGCTCGCCTCCACGGGGCCGCTCAGCTCCCCGTCACCCGACCAGATCCTTGAACACCGACGTACTGGTCACCGTCTCTGGCGCGACCGGGAAGTGGAACCCGCACCCCGGGCAGGGCACGGCCAGAGCGGCCTGCTCGTGCTCGAGGTCGAACCCCTTGTCCTCGAACTTGCCGCAGGTGGGGCAGATCCGCAGCAGCCGGGTCCCGACCAGCTCGAAGTTGGTGATGATGTCCTCCATGATCGCCCCGTTGGCGGCCCATTCCTTGGCGTGCTTGTGGTAGGTGTCCATGTGCCAGTCGTTGAGCGACTCCTTGTTGGCCCACATGCTGACCTCGTTGTACCAACCCGGCTCGTCCGGGTGCTCCCACCAGGTCAGATGGAGGAAGCCCGGCTTGTCCATCAGGTGGTGGCGGACGTCGGCGAAGACCGTCCGGAATTTGTCGTAGGCGTCGACACTGGAGAACCGGACCCGCTGCATGCTCAGATAGACGGCCATCGTTCACTCTCCTCGCTAGGTACCACACTCAGGGCGGCGGCACGGGCGGCCGCACCCGTTCCTCACATCAGGTGACGATCGACTCCACGATCATCTGCCGGCCGATCCTCCGTCCGACATCCCGGGCCACGTCGCCCTCGACGGCACGGCGCCAACGGGCCGTGCCGGCGCTGACCACGAGCACGTGGCCGACCTTCCGGGCCCGGGCCGCCTCGGCAATCGTCTTGGCGAACCGTCGGGTGGCCGCAACCTGTCCCCACGACTCGTACCCGTCGCGCTCGAGCCGGCGCACGGCGGCGTCCACCAGCTCGCGCTGTCCGGACAGCTCGGCCCGGGTGGGCATCAGCCCGGGATTGGGCAGACCCAGGGACGAGCCGTAGATCCGGGCGATCGACACCACCGCGACCGGGGCACCGTCGGCCAGCTCTTCGGCACGGAGCAGCACGGCGTCGGGTATCGGGACACCGATCGAGGCCACGAGGACGGCGGCCGGCTGGCTCGGCTGCTTGTCCCACTTCCTCCTGCGACGGGGTAGGCGCATCGCCCGGGACGTGACGTCGGCGGCGGACGCAGCGGCCGTCATGCGTCGGCGTCGATGGTGGTCGGCGGCGTCGAGGCCACGGGTGCCGCCTCGACCAATCGGGGCTCGTCCTCGTCGAAGTCGACCCCACCGGGTGCTCCGGCGACCACCGCCAGGCTGTGCAGCGACTCGAGTCCGTCCTTCCTGTCCGTCCACTTCCGCCACTGGTAGAGCGGGAGGTACGCAGCCACGATCACGAGGCCCAGCAGGTACAGCGTGTGGCCCTGTCCCGGCCCGACCACGATGTCGGGCGAGTTCCACCCGCCGACGAAGTAGTCGAACACCAGGAAGGCGCCACAGGCCAGGGCGACCCACCGGAAGAACGCCGGCATCCGGAACGGGCTCACCTGGTAGGGGCGGAACTGGCGCATCAGGAAGTACCCGATGAGCGAGGCGGCGATGGCGATGATGTAGCCGACGTTGGAGAAGATGTAGATGCGGACGGGCGAGCCGAACAGGGCCACGATCATGGCGCACACCAGGTTGAAGAACATCGCCCGGTCCGGGGCGTGGTGCCGGTTCTTGTGGCTGAACCACTTGGGGATGAGCCGGTCCTCGGACGCCTGGAAGAGCGACCGTCCGACACCCATGATGGCGTTCAGCACCGACAGCAGGAGCGCCATCACCAGCGGGATCCCGATCACGTACTCGACCCACCCGGCGTCGCCGAAGATGTGCTTGGCGAAGCTGGTGTACAGGGTCAGCGGGTCGGCGGTCTTCAACGAGGCGCCCAGGACGCCGACGAAGACCACGGCGGTGGCGATGTAGATGAAGACCCCGTAGACACCTTCGGCTGTGAGGGCGATCTTGGCGTCGCGGGCCGGGTCACGGCACTCGCCGACGTAGCAGGCGGCAGCCTCCATGGCGATGGCATTCCACGAGATGACGAAGATCCAGGCCATGAAGAAGATGAACCCGGACGACTCCGGGCTGGCGAAGTGGAAGCCCGAGATGTTCGACCAGTGGAAGGAGCTGGGCTTGAACACGGGCAGCAACACCAGCAGGGTCAGCGGCACCATGGCCAGTACGCCGAGGATGGTGGCGAAGGTGGCCCCGAGCCGGATACCCAGGTAGCAGGGCACGAAGAGTGCCACCAGTCCGATCATGGTGATGGCCAGCACCCCTACGGTCACCGGCGAGCCGAGGGACCCGAGGGGGTTGACCGTGGCACCGAGAGGCACGTGGGCCAGTTCGGCGATGTAGCCGGCAGCCAGGATCATGTTGATGGGGGCCACCGGGAACCAACCCAGCCAATAACCCCATCCGGACACCCCGCCGACGTGTCGGGCGGTGGTCTCGCCCATCGGCTTGAAGCTCTCGTAGGCGTACGACGGAAGCCCTCCGGTGCGGTGCGGCAGCAGGGCGGCCAGCTCCCCCATGCACAGACAGACGATCATGCCGATCACCACGACCAGGGCGATGGCCGGGATCGCCGCCGCCCCCATCGACTGGACGGCGAACGGCACGATGCCGGTCACCAGGATGGTGCCGGCGAGGCCGATGACGAAGGCGCCCCACCAGTTGGTGCCCCGGTGGAGTGAGGTGGCCACCTCGGACGGTGGGCTTCCGGTCGTACTGGACTCGGTGGTCATGGCGTGCGCTCCTCTACGGCGTGGTCGGGCTGGTCGGTGGTGTGGTGCTGCAGGTGGGGCGTGCTGTCGGTCAGGTCGGAGCGGGTCACACCGCCGTCAGGTAGCGGTCGACCTCCCAGGGGCTCACCTGGGCGTGGGCGGCGTGGTACTCGGCCCGCTTGGTGGCGACGAAATAGTCGACGTAGTCGCCCTCGGGCGTCTTGCCCAGTCCGGCCCGGAGCACCGGGTCCGCCTCCAGCTGGTCGAGGGCGTGCCACAGGGTGAGGGGCATGGCCTGCAGCCCGTGCCCGGCCGCCTGTTCCGGCGTCAGGGCGAGAAGGTCGAGCTCGAAGGGCCCACCGGGGTCGACCTCGTGCTCGACGCCGTCCATGCCCGCGGCGACCTGGGCCGCCAGCGACAGGTACGGGTTGGCGGCGCCGTCGATGCAGCGGTTCTCGACGCGCCCGCCATCGGGAATCCGCAGCATGTGGGTGCGGTCGTTCCCGCCGTACGTGGCGAACACCGGCGACCAGGCCGCCCCCGAGTCGGGGGCGCCACTGGCCAGGCGCTTGTAGGAGTTGACCGTCGGGCAGGTCACGGCAGCGAGAGCCTGGGCGTGCCCGAGCAGGCCCCCGACGAATTGGTACGCGGTCGGCGACAGACCGAGGCCCCGCGTGTCGTCGATCCCCTCGAACACCGGTCGCCCGTCGGTGTCCCACAGGCTCAGGTGCATGTGGAGACCGTTGCCGGTGAGATTGGTGAACGGCTTGGGCATGAACGTCGCGAGCATCCCGGACTGCGCCGCCAGGGTGTGGACCATGTAGCGGAAGACGATCACGCGGTCGGCGGTCGTCATGGCGTCGGCATACCGGAAGTTCTGCTCGAACTGTCCGTTGGCGTCCTCGTGGTCGTTGGCGTAGTTGGACCAACCCAGCCGGTTCATGCAGGACGACACCGATGTCAGGTGGCCGTACATGCGGGTCAGGGCCCGCGCGTCGTAGCAGGGGGTGGCGGCCACGTCGTGGGGGTCGGCAACCTCGATGGACCCGTCCTCGCCCCGGCGGACGAGGAAGTACTCGACCTCGGCCCCGACCTGGAGCGTGAGCCCGGCGTTGGCCAGCTCGTCCAGCTGGCGGCGGAGGATCACCCGGGGGGCGTAGGGCCACAGCTGCCCCTCGCAGGTCGGGTCGCACTGGAGGATGGCGAGCCCGGGTTGCCACGGCGCCGCCATGTAGGAGGACAGGTCGGGCCGGGCGACGAGGTCCGGCGACGACGGGCGCTGACCCATCGCGCCTGCGGCGAACCCGGCGAACCCGGCACCGTCCTCCAGGAGCTGATCCACCGCGGCGGCGGGGACCAGCTTGGCGCAAGGCTTCCCATGGAGATCGACGAACATGGCGAAGAGGAACTCGATGCCGTCCCGCTCGATGGCGGCGACGAGCTCCTCGGGTGTCGTCGGGGCCGGAGGTGTGCTCATGGATGCTCCCTGCTCGTCCGATGGTCCCGGCCCGGACGGTTGTGGTGCCGCCGGACCGGCCGACCGGTGGGACCGGATGACCGTGCTTGGTAGAAACAAGGTTGCACATCATGAAACAGCGTGGGTTTCGTCCGCGTTACGAACTGTTGCGTGCGAGTTAACAAGTCCGGTCGGCCCGACCAACGCCGGTCGCAGTCCTGGTACCCGTCCCCCGCCATCCCACGGCCACGGCATCGGCGTCGGGGACGGGCCGGACCGCCGTCGGGTCGCCGGTCAGCCGTAACACTGCGGAAACCTACGGGGTTTCTCTGTATGCAACAATGTTTCGTATGAGGCTCCGAACTCGGGCAGCACGTGCGGAATCGCCGGGTGACCGGCGCCGCGTGTTGAGGATGGGAACGACGACATGTGCGGGGTGACCGGACTGCTGATCACCGACCCGGCGGCCGAAGCCGACCTCGGTCGCTTGCTGGTGTCCATGGTCACCTCGCTGGGCGAGCGGGGGCCGGACTCGGCCGGGCTGGCCTACTACGGCCACGGTGCGGCGGCGAGCGGGGGGACCATGCGCCTGTCGCTCGGATCCGACGACGACGTCGACTGGGGCGACCTGGCCACCTGGGTGCGGGCCTCGTCTCCCGGGACCAGGGTCGAGGTCCTCGGCTCCGGTGCCGTCGTGTCGGTCCCGGACGAGGCGTCGGACGTCCTCGTCACCGGGTTGGCGGAGTCCTGGCCGGCCGTGCACGTCTTCGGCACCGGGCGGCAGCTCACCGTCGTCAAGGACGTGGGGCCGCCCGAGGCGATCTGCACGAGGAACGGGGTGGCATCGTGGAGCGGGCACCTCGGCATCGCCCACACCCGGATGGCGACCGAGTCGGCCGTCACCGCCCGGCACGCACATCCCTTCGTCCCCGGTCCGGACCTCTGCATCGTGCACAACGGCTCGTTCTCCAACCACGCCAGCGTGCGCCGGCGGCTGCGGGCGGCCGGGATCGCCTTCGACTCGGACAACGACTCCGAAGTGGCGGCCCGGCTGCTCGCCCGACGGATCGACCTCGGGGACGACCTCGAGGAGGCGACCCGGTGGGTGCGCAAGGAGATGGACGGCTTCTTCACCCTGGTGATGGGCACCGACACGGGGATGTCGGTGGTCCGCGACGCGTTCGCGTGCAAGCCCGCCGTGGTCGCGGTCACCCCGTCCTACGTGGCCGTCGCGTCGGAGTACCGGGCACTCGCCGGGCTCCCCGACATCGACCGGGCCGACGTGTTCGAGCCGCAACCCGAGGAGGTCTACACGTGGACACTGTGAGCGAGACGGTGCTGAGCTGCGACACCGCGTCCGTGCGGGAGGTGAACCACCTCCTCCGCCGCCTGACCGGCGACGACGCCTGCACGGTCACCGACCCGCGGGGGCGTCACAACCTCGCCGTCGGGCTGACCGAGCCGGTGCGGATCACCGTCGACGGGAACGCGGGCTACTTCCTCGGTGGTCTGGGTGGGTGCTCGGACGGGGGCGGCCCGGACCTGACCGTGAGGGGGTTCGTCGGTTGGTCCGTGGCCGAGAACCTGATGGGCGGCACCGTGACCGTGCTCGGCAGCGCCTCGCAGAGCGCGGCGTCCAGTGCCCGTGGGGGCACCGTGGTCATCCACGGGAACGCCTCGCTGCGGGCCGGGATCTCGCTGAAGGGGGCCACGCTCGCGGTGGCCGGCGACGTCGGGCCGATGTCCGGGTTCATGGCCCAGGCCGGGACGATCCTGGTCGGGGGCGACGCCGGTCACGGCCTCGGCGACTCCCTCTACGAGGCGGTGATCTACGTGGCCGGCACGATCGCCTCGCTGGGTGCCGACGCCGTCGTCGGGGAGCTGACCGAGGAGGACTTCCTGGCGGTGAAGCGACTCGTGGCGGCGACGGGCTTCGAGCACATCGACCCGGACCGGGTGACCAAGGTGGTGTCGGGGCGCACGCTGTACCACTTCACCTCGCACAACAGCGGGTCTTACTGATGACCGCCGACCCGAGGACCACCGACACCCCGGCCGAGGCGACCAGCGCCACGTTCCCGCCCGAGGCCATCGAGCGGATCCACCGCATGGCCGAGACCGGCGTCTACCCGATCCGGGGGCTCGGGGCCAGGCGGTCCGTCCCGTCATTCGATGATCTGGTCTTCCTGACGGCGTCGGTGTCGCGCTACCCCCTCGAGGGCTATCGCGAGCGGTGCGACACGCGCACGGTGCTCGGGACCAGGCACGGCGCCGAACCGCTCGACCTGGAGATCCCCATCACCATCGCCGGCATGAGCTTCGGCGCCCTCTCGGCATCGGCCAAGGACGCCCTCGGCCGGGCGGCCACGGAGGTGGGTACGTCGACCACCACCGGCGACGGCGGGATGACGCCCGAGGAACGGAAGGCCTCGGATCGCCTCGTCTACCAGCTCCTGCCCTCGCGGTACGGGTTCGACCCGGCCGACCTCCGGCAGGCCGACGCCATCGAGATCGTGGTCGGCCAGGGGGCGAAGCCGGGAGGCGGCGGCATGCTGCTCGGCCAGAAGGTGAACGAGCGGGTCGCCCGCATGCGTACCCTGCCGGCCGGAATCGACCAACGGTCGGCCAGCCGCCACCCCGACTGGGTGGGACCGGACGACCTGCGGATCAAGATCGAGGAGCTCCGGGAGGCGACGGAGTGGCGGGTCCCCGTCTTCGTGAAGCTCGGCGCCACCCGGGTGGACTACGACGTGAAGCTGGCGGTCGCCGCCGGTGCCGACGTGGTCGTGGTCGACGGGATGCAGGGTGGCACCGCCGCCACCCAGGACGTGTTCATCGAGCACACGGGTATCCCGACCCTTCCCGCCGTCCGGATGGCCGCCGGCGCCCTGGCCGAGCTGGGCATGTCGGACCAGGTCCAGCTGATCGTGTCCGGTGGGATCCGCTCGGGTGCCGACGTCGCGAAGGCCCTGGCGCTCGGCGCCGATGCCGTCTCCATCGGGGTCGCGGCGCTCCTCGCCCTCGGGTGCAACGCCGCCGCGTACCGCTCGCCGGCCGGTGCACGGATACCCGTGGTCGACGACTACCGGCTCCTCGGCACCTCACCGGGTGCCTGCGCCCACTGTCACACCGGTCGCTGCCCCGTCGGGATCGCCACCCAGGACCCGTTCCTCGAGGCACGGCTCGATCCCGACATGGCCGCGACGCAGGTGGCCAACTACCTGCGGGCCATGACCATGGAGGTCACCGCGCTCGCCCGCGCCTGTGGCAAGTCCGACGTCCACCACCTGGAACCCGAGGACCTGGCCGCCCTGACCATCGAGGCGGCGGCCATGGCCCGGGTGCCACTGGCCGGCACGGACTGGATCCCCGGAACGGACCGGGCGTGACCGGGACCACCTCGGCCGACGTCGTCGTCGTCGGAGGCGGGGTCACCGGGCTGAGCACGGCCCGGGCGCTGACCGGGGCCGGGGTCGGTCGGGTCACCGTGCTGGAGCGGGGCGCCCTCGGCTCGGGCGGCACCGGCAAGTCGAGTGGCGTGGTCCGGTGCCACTACGGGATCCCGTCACTGGCCGCGCTGGCCTGGCATTCGATCCCCGTCCTGGAGAACGCCACCGACATCCTCGGCGACGACGCCGGCTTCCACTCCACGGGCTACCTGGTGGCCGTCGGGCCCGGCAACGAGGCGCCGTTGGCGGCGAACGTCGCCATGCAGCAGGGTCTTGGCATCGAGGTCTCGCTCATCGGCACCGACGATGCGGCGGACCTCTGGCCGTGGGCATCCTTCGAGGACATCGCCGCCGTCGCCCACGAACCACGCGGCGGCTACGGTGACGCCCACCGGACCGCACTCGCCTTTGCCGGCGCCGCCCGCCGGCGGGGCGCGACCATCCGCCAGCTGTCCCCGGTGGCATCGATCGCCGTCCGGGGCGACCAGGTCGACGGCGTGGTCCTGGCGGACGGGGAGCGGATCGCCACCGACCGCGTGGTGGTGGCCGCCGGGACGTGGTCGGTCGCCCTGCTCGCGCCGCTGGGCATCGAGCTCCCGGTCCGCGCCCAGCGGGCCCAGGTCCTCCTGGTCGACCCCGGCGTGGATCTCGGACCGGTCCCCGTCCTCTCGGACCTGGCCACGCTGCAGTACGTGCGGCCCGACGGGACGCAGTCGCTGCTCGTCGGCGACAGCGACCATTCGTCGCCCGAGTGGTCGGACCCCGACAGCTACGCGGACCGGGCCGACGACGACTTCGTCGAGCGCCTGGTGGCCAAATTCGCCCACCGGTTCCCCGGCCTGACCGACGCCTCGCTCGCCACCTCGTATGCCGGCTGCTACGACGTGACCCCCGACTACAACCCGGTGGTCTCGGCCACGCCGGTCGACGGGCTGTTCGTGAGCGCCGGATTCAGCGGCCACGGGTACAAGATCTCCCCGGCGGTCGGCGAGCTGACCGCAGACCTGGTGTGCAAGGGCCGCAGCCGTCACGACGACGTGGACGCCGACGACTTCCGGCTGGGCCGGTTCGCCGAGGGCGACCTGCTCGTCAGTCCGAACCCGTACGCCGGCGCGGGGCAGATGCGCTGACCGGCGCGGCGAACGGGACGAGGCACGGCGGGGACCCCGACGGACCGGGCACTGCGGGGACGGTGGCTCCGCCTAGTCTGTGGCCCGTGCCGAGAGCGAGATCAGCGACGACCCATGAGCGGTCGGAGGGCCGGCCCGAGCCCACGGCCAGCCGGGCCCGAGCCGCCACGGCGCGGGCCGTCGGCGAATCGCCGGTGGGCCAGTCCAGCGGGCAGCTCGAGTGGGTCATCGCCAACCACGTCCGCAACCGTCGCCAGGCCATCGGCCTCACCGTGGCCCAGCTGGCCGACCTCACCGGCATCTCCAAGGGGATGTTGTCGAAGATCGAGAACGCCCAGACGTCCCCCAGCCTGGCGACGATCGAGCGTCTCGCCGGTGCCCTCGACATGCCGGTGACCTCGCTGTTCCGCGGGCTCGCCGAGGAGCGGGACGCGGTGTTCGTCAAGGCCGGAACCGGCCCCGAGATCGTGCGCCAGGGCACCCGGGCCGGCCACACCTACGAGCTGCTGGGCAGCATGCGCGGGCCGTACAAGCGGATCGAGCCCCTCCTCGTCTCGCTCACCGACCGCAACGAGGTGTTCCCGCTCTTCCAGCACGCGGGGATCGAGTTGCTCTACATGCTCACCGGGGTGATGGAGTACAGCTGCGGGCGCCAGCAGTACCGGATGCGCCGGGGGGACACGTTGCAGTTCGAGGGGGACGTTCCCCACGGCCCGACCCAGCTGGTGAAGCTGCCGATCCGCTTCCTGTCGATCACCACCTACGGCGACAGGAGCTGACGCCGGCCTCCGGTCAACCCGACCGGCGGCCGGCCTCGGCCATGCGGCGAACTTCGGCGGCGGAGTTCCTGCCGAGCCTGCGCAGGGGCGCCGGAGCGGTGACCACCGGCAGCGCGGTGGCGCGCGCGTGATGCGCTCCCGGGTGCCGCCGCCGAAGAGGTGCGTCCAGCGACCGCGGCGGCGGGAACCGAGCACCACGACGTCCGAGCCGCACCGGACCGCGAGGTCGGCGATCTGGGGCGCGAGGGAGAACACGTTCGCCAGCACCGTCTCGCCGGAGGCCGGGATCCCGGCGTCGCGGAGTTCGTCCACGGCCCGCTCGACGACGGCGGCGGCCTCGGACGGGGTCTCGCGGGTCGCGCCTCGGCCGCCGACCAGGAAGACGTTGGCGTGGACCACGTGGACCGAGGCCCCGTTGTGGCGAGCGAGTCCGGTGGCGTAGATCACGCCGACCTCGCCGGAAGGAGTCTCGTCGATGGCCAAGAGCATGCGGTTGAACATGGTGGGCTCCTCACGTGCCGGACGGCGATCGCCCGACACGGATTGTTTCCAACATGTTAACAGCGCCGGTGCGGCTTCGCACCCACCCGAGGGAATCGATGTTACCTGTGGAGAAACTGGCGTAGGACTGTCCCGTCGGTCCCGGGGCTCGGGACCGTGGACCCCGACGGGCCGCTCCGGCGGGGGCGCACCCGGCGGGGCGGCTCAGCCGTCGGGGCGCCGCTCCCCCGACAGTTCGTAGTGCTCGGGAGCGGCACCCCCTGACGTCAGGGGGAGAACACGACCTGGCAGTTGACTGAGTCGAAGGTGTTCTTGGCGTCCTGCTGTACGGCACTGTTGTTGCCGTACCACGTCGTTCCGCCGGCGTTCGACTGGCCGGACGCGTACTGGAGCAGCTGCGACACCGTCAGGGACGTCGCACCGCCGAAGGAGTGCAGCCCGTCCGTCGCCGTGTCGGTGAAGACGTTGCTGCAGGTGCCCTTGGTGGTGTCGACGATCTGGCAGATCTTGGTCAGGTCCACCGTGACGCCGCCGATGGGCGCCGGTGCCCCGAGGGCATTGCCACCCAGTGCCGGGTCGCTGAAGTACACGTCGAGTGCCGTGCCCAGCATCTGGGCCTTGAGCATGGCCTGCACCGATCCCTTCGCGGGCCTCGTGGTCGTCTTCACGTACGTGGCCGTGGCCGCGCAGTCAGCCGTCGGACTGAGGTCCTGGAAGGGTGCGTACTGACGCAGCCAGGTGGCCACGTTGCAGACGCCGCCGGTGCTGGCCCCTTCGCTGACGATCACCGGGTTCTTCCAGGAGACCATCTGCTGGGCTCCGGTCGGTGCCGCACCGCACGCCTCCACGCTGGCCGACGCCGACTGGCCGGTCTCGAGCACCGACGCGGTGTTCGGGTAGTGGACGCAGGGCGGCTGGCCGCAGCCGGTGATCGTGATCTTCTTGCCGTGCACCAGCACCCCGTTGTGCAGGACGTCGTACTGGAACTCGCAACCGGCGATCGTGGGCACCGTCACCGAGAGGATGCCCGAGGTGCCGAAGGTCTCGGCCAGTCCGGTGTCCTTCTTCCACTGGGTGAGCGCCAGCCCCCACGTCCCGGTACTCCCCGCGGGGATCTGGTAGGTCACCATCGACGGTGAGACGAAGACCCCGTTGGGCGGGCGGATGGGAGCGGGCGGGCTGGCCGGGACGTCCACCGTCTGCGTGTAGTCGAACGTCTTGGTCGTCGGATCCACACCCACGCAGTCCGTGCCGAGGGTCGCCGCCGGGCCGCCGTTGAAGGCATCGGTCACCGTGATGCACTTGTCGACCTCGCCCGGGTTGCCGGCGGCCGGCGTCGTGAAGTCGACGGGGGCCGTACCGGTCGCCGAGGCGTCCGGCGTCCCGGCGGACACCCGGTCCCACGTCGCCGTGGCCCGGTTGGTGGTGTCGAGGTTCTCCGGAGCCGACGAGTACGTGCAGGTATAGGCGACCGTCTGCGTGCTGCCCGCCGCCACGGTGACGACGTCGGTCGACAACCCTTCGACGAGGCAGGTGCTGTTGTCGAGCGCATCGCTCACGCCGGCCGTGATCGCCTCGAAGTCGTTGGGATTCGTCACGGCGATGGCGCCGGTCACCTTCCAGGCACTGTCGGTATGACCGGTCTGGTTCACGGTCACCGCATAGGCCGCGGTTGCCGTGCCGCCGCCGAGCTGCTCGATGAGCGACGGATCGACGTCCTTGGCGATCGACCAGGCGTAGGTCCGTGTGAAGGTCGGTGTCGCCGTCTTGGACACCGTGAGGTCCTGTGCGCCGTAGTAGCTGCTGGAGTCGGTCGCCTGGACGGTGCCACTGGTCGGTGTGGTGCCGACGGCCGTGCCCGTGTTGGAGTACGACCCCGCCACAGCCGTCCCGGTCGCCGTGCAGACGACCGACGTCCCCGGTGCCAGGGAGGCGACCACATCGGAGCCACCGCCACAGTCGATGTCCGTCGCCGGCAGGTTGTCGTCGGTCACGGTCACGTCGGTGAGTGTCACGTTTCCGCTGTTGGTGACGTCATAGCTCCAGGTGATCGGCGCACCGACCGGGATCGTGAGTCCGTCGGAGCCGTTGGTCGTCTTGTCGATCGAGATCGCCGGCCCCTGGCTCGCATGGACGGTGACGCTGGAGGGGGGCGAGCTGACCGGGTTGGCGTAGGCGTCGGTGCCGGTGGCGGTGGCGGTGTTGGTCACCGAGCCGCCGTCGACATCGGCCTGGGTCGTCGTGTACGTGCCCGTACAGGTCTCCGCCTGGCCGGGGGCGAGTGTGGTCTGCGGGCAGCTCAGGTTCGCCGGGGCCACCTTGTCGTCGGTGATGCCGATCGCCGAGATGGTGGTGGTGCCGGTGTTGGTCACCAGGTAGTTGTAGGAGAGCGTCTGGCCCGCGGCCCCGTACCCGTTCGTGGTCGTGGACTTGGTGAGGGACAGCGACGAGGTGGCCTCCGATGCCGGCACCGTCGCCGTTGACTGGTTCGAGCTGACCGGGCTGTCGGACGGGCTGGTGCCCGACGCAGTGGCGTAGTTGGTCACCGAGCCGGCGTCGACGTCGGCCTGGGAGGTCGTGTACGTCCCCGTGCAGGTCTCCGAGGCCCCCGGGGCCAGGGTGGCGTCGGGGCAGTCGACCGAGGCGACCAGGTTGTCGGAGACGGCGAGGCCCGAGATGGTCGTCGTCCCGTTGTTCGAGACCAGGTAGTCGTAGGCGATCGTGTCACCGGCGGCCCCGTAGCCGCTCGTGACGGAGGTCTTGGTGAGCGTGAGCGACGACGTGGCGCCCGTCGCCGGCACCGTGACGGTGGACGGGTTCGAGCTGACCGCGCTCGAGGTCGGGAGCGGTGCCCGAGGCGGTGGCCGTGTTGGTCACCGAGCCGGCGTCGACGTTGCCCTGGGTCGTGGTGTACGTGGCCGTGCAGGTCTCAGAGGCCGCGGGGGCCAGGGTGGCGTCGGGGCAGTCGACCGAGTTGATCAGGTCGTCGGAGACGCCGATCCCCGAGAGCGTCGTCGTGCCGGTGTTGGTCACCAGGTACTGGTAGCCGACGGTGTCACCCGCGGCCGAGTAGTACGCCGTGGTGGCGGACTTGTGGAGCGAGAGTGACGAGGTCGCCTCGTTGGCCTGGACCGTCGTCTGGGACTGGTTGGACGTCACCGGGGCCGAGTCCGGAGCGGTGCCGTCGGCGGTGGCGATGTTGGTCACCGAGCCGGCGTCGACGTCGGCCTGGGACGTCGTGTAGGTGCCCGTGCAGGTCTCCGAGGCGCCCGGGGCCAGTGTGGCGTCCGGGCAGCTCAGGTCGGCCGGGCCGATCAGGTCGTCGGTGATGCCGATCCCGGTGATGGTCGTGGTGCCGGTGTTGGTCACGGCGTAGTCGTAGCCGATGGCCTCGCCCGCGGCCCCGTAGCCGCTCGACGTGGTGGTCTTGGTCAGCGAGAGCGACGACGTGGCGCCGTTGGCCGACACGGTGGCCGAGGACGGGTTCGAGGTGACCGGGCTCGAGTCGGGGGCGATGCCGGAGGCGGTGGCCGTGTTGGTGACCGCTCCGCTGTCGACGTCGGCCTGGGTCGTCACGTAGGTGCCGGAGCAGGTCTCGGCGGCACCCGGGGCCAGCGAGGAGTCCGGGCAGGTCAGGTCGGCCGGGTCCACCAGGTTGTCGGTGACGGTGATCCCGGAGACGGTCGTCGTGCCGGTGTTGGTCACCACGTAGTCGTAGGAGAGGGTCTGGCCGGAGGCGCCGTAGCCGGCCACGGTGGCCGTCTTGGCCAGCGAGAGCGACGATGTCGCGTAGGCGGCCGGCACGGTGACCGTCGAATAGCTCGAATCGACGGTGACGTCGTCAGGGCTGGTGCCGGTCGCGAACGCGGTGTTCGTCACCTGGCCGGCGTCGACGTCGGCCTGGGACGTCGTGTACGTGCCCGTGCACGTCTCCGAGGCCGCCGGGGCCAGCGTGGCGTCCGGGCAGTCGACCGAGTTGATCAGGTTGTCGACGACACCGACCCCGGCGATGGTCGTGGTGCCGCTGTTGGTCACCAGGTAGCTGTAGCCGATGGTCTGGCCCGCCGCGCCGTAGCCGGTCGACGTGGTGCTCTTGGCCAGCGACAGCGACGACGTGGACTGGTTGGCCACCACGGTCACCTGGGACTGGTTCGAGGTGACCGGGACCGCGCCCGGGCCGGTGCCGTCGGCGGTGGCGATGTTGGTCACCGAGCCGGCGTCGACGTAGGCCTGGGTGGTCACGTAGGTGCCGGTGCAGGTCTCCGAGGCGCCGGGGGCGAGCGTGGAGTCAGGGCAGTACAGACCGGCCGGGCCGATCAGGTTGTCGGAGATCGTGATCCCGGTGATGGTCGTGGTGCCGGTGTTGGTCACGGCGTAGTCGTAGTCGAGCGTCTGGCCCGCGGCGCCGTAGCCACCGGACAGCGTGGTCTTGGTGAGCGAGAGCGACGAGGTGGCGCCGTTGGCCGGCACGGTGACCGAGGACGGGTTCGAAGTGACCGGGTTCGAGCCCGGCGCGGTGCCGCCGGCGGTGGCCGTGTTGGTCACCGAGCCGGCGTCGACGTCGGTCTGGGTCGTCGTGTACGTGCCGGTGCAGGTCTCCGAGGCGCCCGGCGCCAGCGTCGGGAACGGGCAGGTGAGGTCGGACGGAGCCACCCGGTTGTCGGCGACGGTGATCCCCGACAGGGTCGTCGTGCCGGTGTCGGTCACGAGGTAGTCGTAGGAGAGGGTCTGGCCCGCTGACCCGTACCCGCCCACCGTGGCCGTCTTGGTCAGCGAGAGCGAGGAGACGGCGGCATTGGCCGGCACGGTGACCGAGGACGGGTTCGAGGTGACCGGGTTCGAGCCCGGGGCGGTGCCGTCGGCAGTGGCCGTGTTGGTCACCGAGCCGGCGTCGACGTCGGTCTGGGTCGTCGTGTACGTGCCGGTGCAGGTCTCCGAGGTGCCGGGGGCCAGCGAGGAGTCGGGGCAGCTGACCGAGCCGATCAGGTTGTCGGAGACGTCGATACCGGTGATGGTGGTGGTGCCCGTGTCGGTCACCAGGTAGTCGTAGGCCAGGGTGTCACCGGCGGCCCCGTAGCCGCTGGACGTGGTGCTCTTGGTGAGCGACAGCGACGACGTCGTCCCCGACGTGTGGACGGTCACGGTGGACTGGTTCGAGACGACGGCGCTGTGGTCGGGGGCGATACCGGAGGCGGTGGCGATGTTGGTGACGAAGCCGTTGTCGACGTTGGGCTGGGTCGTCGAGTACGTGCCCGTGCAGGTCTCCGAGGCGCCGGGGGCCAGCGTGGGGTCGGGGCAGCTCAGGTCGGCCGGGGTCACCAGGTTGTCGTTGACACTGATACCGGTGACGGTCGTCGTGCCGGTGTTGGTCACCCGGTAGTCGTAGTCGAGGGTCTGGCCCGCGGCCGAGTAGCCGCTGGAGGTGGTGGTCTTGGTGAGGGAAAGCGAGGACGCCGCGCCGTTGGCCGGCACGGTGGCCGAGGACGGGTTCGAGGTGACCGCGGTGTTGCTCGGATTGCTGCCGGTGGCGGTGGCGGTGTTGGTCACCGAGCCGGCGTCGACGTTGCCCTGGGTCGTCACGTAGGTGCCGGTGCAGGTCTCGGCGGCCGCCGGGGCCAGCGAGGAGAACGGGCAGGACAGGTCGGCCGGTGCCACCAGGTTGTCGGTGACACCGATCCCGTGGATGGTCGTGGTGCCGGTGTTGGTCACCAGGTAGTTGTAGGAGAGGGTCTGGCCCGCGGCCGAGTAGCCGCTCGAGGTGGCCGTCTTGGCCAGCGACAGCGACGACGTGGTGCTGTTGGCCGGCACCGTCACCTGCGACTGGTTGGAGGTCACGTGGAGGCCGTAGGGGTCGGTGCCGGAGGCGGTGGCCGTGTTGGTCACCGAGCCGCTGTCGACGTCGGCCTGGGTCGTCGAGTAGGTGCCGGTGCAGGTCTCCGAGGCGCCGGCGGCCAGCGAGGGCTGCGGGCAGGACAGGTTGGCCGGGAGCACCTTGTTGTCGGACACGCTGATCGCCGAGACGGTGGTCGTGCCGGTGTTCTTCACCAGGTAGTCGTAGGTGAGGGCCTGGCCCGCGGCGCCGTAGCCGGTCGAGGTGGTGCTCTTGGTGAGCGACAGCGACGACTTCTTGGCCGGGACCACGGCCGATGACGTGTTCGAGGTGATCGTCCGGCCGGCGCTGTCGGTGCCGGAGGCGGTGGCCGTGTTGGTCACCGAGCCACTGGTCACATCACCCGCCGTGGTCGCGTAGGTGCCGGTACAGGTCTCCGAGGCCCCTGCCGCCAGCGAGGGCTGCGGGCAGGACAGATCGGCCGGAAGCACCTTGTTGTCGGCCACGGTGATCCCACCGACGGTCGACTTGCCGGTGTTCGTCACCAGGTAGCTGTAGGTGAGGGTCTGGCCCGCGGCCGAGTAGCCGCTCGTGTCGGCCGTCTTGGTGAGCGACAGGGCCGAGTACGGGATGGTCAGCGACGACGTCGAGGTGACCTGCCCACCGTTGATGGTCCCGGTGGCCGTCCCGGTGTTCGAGATGGTTCCCGCGGTGACGTCGGCCGCCTTCGTCGTGTACGTGGCCGTGCAGGTCTCGGAGGCCCCGGCGGCCAACGTCGTACCGGGACAGGCGATCGCCGACAGGCCGCTCATCGGGTCCGTGACCGCCACCGCGGTCATCGTCGACGTGCTGCCATTGGTCACCAGGTACGAATAGGTGATCACCTGGCCGGCGGCCGTGTAGCTGCCCGGGCTCGCCGACTTGGCGATGTTGATCTTCCCCAGGGTGCAGGTCTGCACGCTCGAGGAGTTGTTGGAGGAGACCGGATCGGTCTGGTCGGCGGTGACCGTGGCGGTGTTGGTGGTACACGTCCCGTACGTGGACGGGGCCGTGGCGGTCACCGTGATCGTCTCGCTCGCCCCGTCGGCCAGCGCCTCACCGGCGCAGGTGACGGCACTGCCGCTCACCACGCAGCCCTGGTTGGCACTGATGTTCGTGTACCCGGTCGGCACGGTGTCGTCGACGGCGAATCCGCTGCTGGCGTCGGGGCCGTTGTTGGTGGCGACGAGGGTCCAGGTCACCGATCCGCCGGCCGTGACCGTGGCCGGGCCCGTCTTGGTGATCGCCAGATCCGTGGTCGGGGGGGTGGGGGCCACGCAGTCGGCCCCGTCGTTGCTCGCGCCGGCGACCGGGCCCGTGGACGAGTCGAGGAGCGAGAAGGTCGGCGAGCCGGTCGGGTTGGCGATCGCGATCTGGAAGACCTTGCCGTCCGCGTTGTTGGAGATGCCGAGGTTGCCGTTGTCGTAGGTCCACGCCGCGCCGTAGTTGCCGCTCTCCACCCCGGACGGTGCGGGGTAGGTGTTGACCGCACCCGTCGACAGGTTGAGGCGGTAGACGCTCGAGCCCGACACACCCCACATGTCGCCGCCGATCAGGGTGTAGTCGATCGGCTGCCACGGTGCGCTGAGGGAGACAGTGCCGATCACCTTGGCCGGCGAGGAGGTCACGTTGACCTCGTAGGCCTTGGTCGAGCCGTTGCCCCCGGTGATCCAGTAGTTGCCCGCGGCGTCGAACGCCCCGTCGGCCGGCTCGTTGCTGGCGGCCGTGTAGCCGGAGATGGCACCGAGCGACGTGACGTCCCCGTTGCTGTCGATCTGGTACAGCGTGCTCCCGCTGAGCTGCGTCGAGTACAGGTACTGGTTGGTGGGGTCGAAGCCGAGCGCGTTGTACACCGCGTCGAAGGCGGGGCCGAGTGTGGTGTACGTCGTCGTCCCGGCCTCGTTGTGCGAGTCGTAGAGCTGTGTTTCCGTGGGGTTGCTCGCCGAGTCGGTGCCCTGGGACAGGAAGTACGTCGGCGTGGTGCAGGTGAACGCCGGTCCCGGCGTCGCCGCCGACGCACTCGTCGAATCGAGCACCGTGGCGGTGGCGAACGTCGCCAGGATCGCCAGAACAGACATCGCAAACGCGAGATACCGCCGACCAGCCATGTGTCAACCTCCGCCTAGGCGCCACACACACGACTACCCGCCGTGTCCACGAACGCTCCGCCGGCAGCAGCGAAACACATCTGCGACAGTAGGTCAACCATAAGTTGCATCCACGGCCGTTCAGTCGGGCCAATCTCCACTCCGAGGAACGGAACGACCACGCGGGGTCACCAACGGCCGACATCGGTGCGCGCTCTTCCGGTAGGTTGTCGGCGTCGTGGGCGTGGATGTCGGCAACGGTGGGTCGGCGGACGATCGGGTCCGACGACCGGCGCACGGACACAGAGGAGGCGGAGCGGTGGCGGGACTCGCGGGCGGAGACGTGGCGGTGGCACCCGGGACCGGCCGTTCGCCGACGCACCCGAGGTACCGGCGCCTGCCGCTCGCCACGCTCGTCCTGGTCGGGACGACCCTGTCGCTCGCCGGCTGTTCGTCCGGGCCGTCGTCCTCGCCGACCACGAAGCCCCCGACCGCGTCCACCGCCACGAACACGGCGACGACCATCCCGTTCAGCCTGTCCAAGAACGCGCGCCAGGACGTGTCCACGACCGGATCGTGCGCCGAGGTGGGGGGTGCGTGGGTGCTGAACGGCCAGGTCAGGAACTCGGCCCGGGCACCGCGCGACTACCAGATCGTCGTCGACTTCGTGTCGCAGCCCGGTGACACGGTCCTCGACACGAAGATCGTGCAGACCGCCACCGTGGGCGTGGGCGACACCGCCGGCTGGACCGCGACCAGCTCCCCGGACCTCGCCCACGTGGCCTGTCTGGTGCGCCAGGTGCAGGCCCCGGCCTAGGCGACCGGGCCCCGGGCCCGCAGGCTCCGTCCTCGGAAGCCGGGTCCTGGGCGTGCGGCCCGCACCTACGGCAGGTGGTGGATACTGTCCGGCAGCCTGCTCGGCAGGGGGCGGTGCCGGGCACGGCACATGCCGGGGCTCAGGGGGACGGACCACCCGTCCGGATCGGGGTGCAGGTGGATTTCGACGATACGCCCGAGGAAGCGGCCATCCGGATGTCGGTGCGCGCCTGGCTCGAGCGGAACGCCCGCCGACGGGAGGCGGGATCGGTGGCGACCAGGCGCAGGTGGCGCGATCCGTCACCCGCCGGGGAGCTCGCGCATGTGCGCGCCTGCCAGGAGT
Source organism: uncultured Acidimicrobiaceae bacterium (assembly GCA_963830165.1). Taxonomy (GTDB): domain Bacteria; phylum Actinomycetota; class Acidimicrobiia; order Acidimicrobiales; family RAAP-2; genus Bog-756. Next base: position 21,325 of record CAWHKZ010000009.1, on the reverse strand, counting down.
GGCAGCGGACGCTGTTCGACGGTGGCTGGGCCGGCGTCACCTGGCCCACCGCGTACGGCGGCCGGGGCGGGACGGCGATCGAACAGGCCATCGTCAACCAGGAGACGGCCCGCTTCGAGGTCGGTGGCGGTGCGCTGTCCGTGGGGGTCGGAATGGTCGGCCCGACGCTGATGGCGTGGGGCACCGACGAACAGAAGGCCGGTCACCTGCGGGCGATCCTCCGCGGTGACGAGGTCTGGTGCCAGCTGTTCAGCGAACCCGGAGCCGGCTCGGACCTCGCCGGCCTCCGGACCCGGGCCGAGCTCGACGGCGACGCGTGGGTCGTGAACGGACAGAAGGTGTGGACGTCGCTCGCCCACCACAGCGACTGGGCCATCCTCCTGGCCCGCACCGATCCCGACGTCCCGAAACACCAGGGCATCACCTTCTTCCTGGTCCCCATGACCAGCCCCGGCGTCGAGGTCCGACCGCTCCGCCAGATCGACGGGGTCGCCCACTTCAACGAGGTGTTCCTCACCGACGTCCGGATCCCCTCCACCCAGGTCGTCGGCCCGGTCCACGGGGGATGGCAGGTCACCCACACCACGCTGCAGAGCGAGCGCGCCCTGATCGGCGGGGGCGAAGGCGTCCGGTTCGAGGACCTCCGTGCCCTCGCCCGGGCGACGGGGCGGTCGACCGATCCGGTCCTCCGCCAGGAGCTGGCCCGGGCTTACACCCGGTTCGAGCTCCTGCGCTTCCTCGGCCTGCGGGTCCAGACGGCCCTCAGCCACGGGGTCCCGCCGGGGTCCGAGAGCTCGGTCATGAAGCTCGCCTACTCGGCGCACACCGCCGCCCTGTCCGACCTGGCCCTGTCGCTCGAGGGCCCGTCGGGGATGCTCGGCGCCGACGTGGCCCCCGACGGCGGGTTCTGGCAGCAGCAGTTCCTGTCCCAGTGGACCGTCCGCATCGGCGGTGGCACCGATCAGGTGCAGCGGAACATCATCGGGGAGCGCGTGCTCGGCCTGCCCCGGGAGCCCGATCCCGGTCGGGCCGAACCGTTCCGGACGCCGGTGAACCAGCCGGGCCCCTGATCGGCCGGTCGGGGTGTCCGCCGCCGAGCCGGGTCCGCCGGGCTCAGGTCGGGTCGGGCTCCCCCGCGTGCAGTTCGGCCAACGACCGCACGAGCGAGGCCTCGATGAGCTCGTCGTTGCCGTCGGAGATGGCGTGGTGCACCCGGCGCTCGAGGAGCAGCCGCATCAGCGGATTGAACACCTCGTAGGTCTCGCGGAAGTGGACCCGCGTCCTCCCCCCACCCAGGTCCTCCAGCCGGGCCCCGCCCGAGGCCCGCGACCACAGGGGCTTGCCCACCGCGTCGTACCGCCACGACACCGGGCGCCGGGCCTCGGTGATCCACTCCCAGGACTGGGCCCGGCCCCCGGACAGCAGGTACCGCGGGACGGGAAACCGGCAGTGGCGCACCAGCCCGTTGCCGTCCTCGTCGCCGGGGTGGAGGACCTCGATGGTGACCGTGTCCGAGGTGAACCCGGCGCGCATCCGCCGCCACCTGACGTCCCAGACCTCCTCGGGCGTCGCGTCCACCACGAAGTCGAATGTGTGTTCCTGCACGTTCCTGGCTCCCGTCTCTCCTAGGTCGGACCGTCCGGGCCGGCGCCCGGGATCAGCTGGGACTTGACCACCTTCCCCCCGGCGTTCCTGGGCAGCTCGGCCACGACCTCCACCCGGCGGGGCACCTTGTAGTCGGCCAGGGTCGACCGGGCGACGTCGACGACCGACTCGGCGGTGGCCCCCGAGCCCGGCCGCAGCACGACGAAGGCGGCGACGTCCTCGCCCAGCACGGCATGGGGGACGCCCACCACGGCGGCCTCGATCACGTCCGGATGGGCCTGCAGGGCCGCCTCCACGTCGTCGGCGTAGACGTTCATCCCCCCGCGGACGATCATCTCCTTCTTGCGGCCCACGATGTAGAGGTAGCCGTCGGCGTCGAGGCGGCCGAGGTCGCCGGTGTGCAGCCACCCGCCCGCCCACTGGCGGGCGGTGGCGGCCGCGTCCCGGTAGTACTCGCGGTGACCTCCCGGGTTGCGGGTCAGGACCTCGCCCACCTCCCCGGTGGGACACCCGCGGCCGGCGTCGTCGACGATCCTGACCTCGACCGGTGGGGTCGGCCGGCCGACGGCCCCGGGCCGGGTCCGGGCCGCCTCGGGGTCCATGGTGAACGTGGCGTGGCCCCCTTCGGTCATGCCGTAGCTGTTGAGCACGTCGGCGCCCGGCAGCCTGGCCTGCAGGGCCCGGAGGGTGTGGGGGGCCAGTGGGGCGCTGCCCAGGATGAGCTTGCGCAGGCTGGTCAGGTCGGCCGGGGCGAACGCCGGATGGTGGATGAGCAGCTGGGCCATGGCCGGCACCACGAAGGCGATGTCGGGCCGCTCCCGTTCCACGATCCCGAGCCACCGGCCGGCGTCGAAGGTCGGCAGGTGGAGCACGGTCATCCCGGACTTCATCGGGTTGTAGATGAACCCCAGTCCGGCGAAGGTGGAGACCGGTGACGCGGTCAGCCATCCGGTCCCCTGCCACTCGGGCAGCTGGTTGGGCACCCGGGCCACCTGGCTGTGCCGCACGGCCACCCCCTTGGGCCGGCCGGTCGTGCCGGACGTGTACATGATGTCGGCCAGGTCGTCGCCGTCCACCGCGGCCTGGATCGGGGAGTCGTCCTCGGCCATCACGTCCGCGAAGTCGACGGCGCCGTCGACCGGTGGTCCGCCCACCGCGACCACGAACGACAGCGAGGGGACGGAGCCGACGAGCGGTCCGAGGGTGGCGCCGTAGGAGGCGCTGGCCACCACGGCGGTCACCTCGGCGTGCGCCACGATGCCGCGCACCTCGGGAGGGGACAGGCGGTCGTTGAGCGGGACGGCGACCGCGCCCAGCTTGTGGACGGCGCTGTAGGTCACGATCCAGTGGAGGATGTGGTCGGCCTCCATCACGATGGCCACCCGCTGGCCCCGGGCCACCCCCCGGTCGGCCAGCCCGCGGGCCAGCCGGTTGGACCGCCGCTCCCATCGCTCGAAGGTGATCGAGGTGCCGTCGCCGAGATTCCGGTAGGCGGTCTCGTCGGGGTACGCCGCGGCCATGATGCGCAGCTGGTCGGTGAGGAGCCCGGTCACGGTGGCCGTCGTCCGTCCTGCGTCCCGGACACGCCGCTCAAGGCCCGGTGCCGGACGCCGAGGCCAGCGGCACGGGACGGGCCAGGCTCCAGCTGAAGGTCTCGGGGATGTCGTCCCGACCGATCGGCCGGGACAGGTCGGCCACCGTGGGACCGGCCCGGTCGGCCACCTCCTGGAGCAGCGCCCCGTCGAAGCCGAACAGGCGGCAGGCGTTGCCCCCGAGGATCCGGCGGAGGTCCGGTTCGGGCAGTCCGCCGAACACCTGGCGCAGGACCAGGCGGTGCACCGGCGCGGCCCCTTCGAGGTGGGGGTAGTCGGCACCCCACATCAGCCGGTCCACCCCGATCTCCTCGCGCCTCTCGGCATCGGCGCGCTGCATCAGCGACCCGCCCAGGAACACGTGGCGGTCGACGTACTCCGACGGTCGCATCGAGAGGTAGGAGCGCACCGGGGCCCCGCCGTGGGTGTCGAAGAACGACTCCATGTCCCGCACCAGCGAGGGCAGCCACTGCACCCCGTTCTCGGTGACCACCACCCGCAGGTCGGGGTGCCGGTCGAAGACGCCGCCGAAGATCATGAACCACAGCGGCCGACGGGTGAACACGAACGCCTCGTAGAGGCCGAGGAAGCCGCCGTGCCGGTCGTCGTAGAGCTGCCGGGCGTCGGTGGCCGACCCCGACGCACCGGTGTGGAGGTTGACCACGACCCCGGCCGCCTCGCACGCGCTCCACAGGGGCTCGTAGTACTCGTCGGCGTAGCCCGGCAGCCCGCTGCGCAGGGACATGGCCGGCAGCATGACGCCCCCGTGGATGTCGTGGTCCCGGGCCCAGGCGATCGCCCCGGTGGCCCGGTCCAGGTCGTGGAGGTCGATGGGAATGCACCCGGTCCGCCGGCCCGGGGCGGCGGCCACGAACTCGGCGAGCCACCGGTAGTACGCCCACAGGGCCGGCCACACCGGCTCGAGGTTCTTGGCCGAGTGGCCACCGAAGTACATGGCCGGGGACAGCCCGCCGGCCAGCACCGGGCCCGGGAACACCACCTCGGCATGGATGCCCTGCTCCTCGAGGTAGGCGAGGCGCCGGCCGTCGGCGTCGGAGGCGAACACCCAGTCCTCGCCGTAGCGGGCCAGCCACGCCGAGGCCGCCCGGGTGTCGACGCCCATGCCGGCCAGCCGCCGGGTGGCCACGGCCCGGACGGCGTCGGCATCGTCGACCTCGCCGGGGTCGACCCCACCGAACATGGGGATGGCCACGGAGGAGAGGTCCCCGAAGGCCGCCACCGCCTCGCGGTGCGCCGGATCGACGTAGGAGAGGAACTGCTCCAGGGTGTCCGGGGCGGCGTGGGCATCGGCCGACACCACCACGTAGGGCCGGTCCGAAGCCTGGGCGTCACGACCGTGATCTGCCATCCGACTCGCCTCCCCCGGCTCGTCCCTCCCGGCCCGGCACCCCGTCCGGTCAGCCGCAGACTACTGCGCCACTCCCCCGGGCGGCAGGGGGAACGGTACGGTTGAGGCATGGACTGGGCATCGTGGGCGGAGCGCCTCGAACACGCGCTCGGGCCCGACGGCGACTTCCCCTCCTTCTTCGCCCCGGGGGCCCAGTTCAGCGATCCGGTCAACGAGCCCACCACGGACCTGGCCGCCATCGAGGAGATGACGCGGGCGTCCTTCCCCGACTGGCGGCAGGAGATCGCCTGGGTGCACGGCGACGACGCCGGCGGCGCGTTCGAGTGGATCGGCCGGGGGACGCTGGGGGGCACGATCCCCATCGAGTTGCACGGATGCACGGTGGTCGACGTGGGCCCCGACGGGCTGGTCACCCGCTGGCGGGACTACTTCGACCTGCACCAGATCGACGACCAGATCGCCGCACACGCGGCGACGACGACGGGCTGACACGTGCCCCGGCGGAGCGGTCGTCCTCCGACGGCGGAGGTGTGAACGTGGGCACCGACGAGGCGGTTGGACCGCCGGCCGGAGGGCCGCCCCTGTTCGACGTGGTCGTGGCCCAGCGGGCGTGCCGGCACTTCGCCGACCGGGACGTCGACGACGCCATGGTCGAGTGGTGCCTGACCGCGGCCACCCACGCCCCGAGCGCCGAGAACCTCCAGCCCTGGGTGTTCGTGGTCGTGCGCGACCCCGTACGGCGGGCGGCCATCGCCGATCTGACCCGACGGCTGTGGCGCGAGATGGGCCGGCCCGCCTCCGAGGGACGACTGACTCCGGGCCTGCTGGCCGACGTGGACGCCGGGGCCGAGACGGGGACGGCGGGGGCACCGGTGCTGGTCGTGGTGTGCGGGGACTCGTCGGCGGCCCACCGCTCCACCCTGCCGTCGTCGATCTACCCGGCCACCCAGAACCTGCTGCTGGCCGCCGGGGCCCTCGGCCTGGGCTCGGCCATGACCACCCTGGCCACGCTGGAGGCGGACACCCTCACCGACATCCTGGACCTGCCCGGCCACGTCCACCCCATGGCGGTGATCCCCCTGGGATGGCCGGCCCGGGCGCTCGGACCGCCACGCCGCCGGCCCCTGTCGGAGCGGGCCCACCGGGACCGGTACGGCACGCCCTGGGCCTGAGCCGGTCGCCCACCCCGCCGTCCACGTCGACGGGGTGGCCACGACCGCGGGTCCCGGGAACCGCATCGGCGGCGGTCGGGCCGGGGTCCAGGGTGCCCGGGCGGACGGATCGCCGGGGTGCCCCACCGCGGGATGCGTCCAGCCGTGCCCCGGACGTGGGCGCTACCCTGCCCCTGGGCCCGAGCCACGTCGTGGCAGCGTTCGGGACTCTCGGGGGAGGCCTGGAACACATGGTGGATCACCGCAGCGCGAGCAGAGCGGGCCGATGGGGCGCCGTGCTCGTTATCGTTGCCGGCACCCTGGCCGCATGCGGCAGCGCGGCCGCCTCATCGTCCCCGACGACGTCGGCGGCGGAGGCGACCGGTTGGCGGGCGCCGGCGGTGTTCAGCACGCCGCCGGACACCGGCCACATCATCGAACCCGTGTCCGCCAATCCCACCGATCTGGCCGCCCACGGCTACGAGGAGCAGGAGTACTTCGCCTCGGGCACCGCCTACTCGTTCACCAGCCGGTCCACCCCCTCCGACGGGAAGTGGACCATTGCCGTCGCCGGTTCGGCGCCCTACCGGACGCGGATCATCGTGCGGCGCCCGAGCGATCCGGCGAAGTTCGACGGGAACGTCGTCGTGGAGTGGATGAACGTGTCCGCCGGTGAGTCCGCCCCCGACTGGGACTACCTCGATCCGGCCCTCATGGACTCGGGTGCGGCCTACGTGGGGGTGTCCGCACAGGCCCTGGCCGTCGACGGAGGAAAGGCGCTGCTCGGCTCGGGGACGAGCCCCGGGCTGCGCCAGCAGGAGCCGGCCCGGTACGGGAGCCTGCACCACCCCGGCGACCAGTACTCCCTCGACATGTTCGCCCAGGTCGGCCAGGCGCTACGCGCCCCGGCGCCGTCGGTCCTCGGCGGGCTGCGACCGACGCACGTGGTGGCCATCGGCGAGTCCCAGTCGGCGTTCTACCTCACCACCTATGCCGACGCCATCCAGCCCCTCGACCACGCGTATCAGGGGATCTTCATCCACTCGCGGGGAGGTGGGGCCGTCCCGTTCGACGGCAAGGACGTCACCTCGGCGGTCAGCGGCGACGTGCGGATCCGCACCGACCTCGACGTCCCCGTGTTCATGCTCGAGACCCAGACGGACCTGATCCAGCTCGGCTACGCGGCGGCCCAGCAGCCCGACACCTCGAGGATCCGGACGTGGGAGATGGCGGGGACGTCCCACGCCGATGCCTTCGAGCTGGGGGTGGGTGCCGGATTCCTCGGCTGCACCACCCCGGTCAACTCGGGGCCCCAGCACGAGGTGGCCCAGGCCGCCTTCGTCTCGTTCCTGCGCTGGGTGGACGACGGGACCCAGCCACCCTCACCCAAGGCGTTCAGCCTCACCTCGACCGACCCTCCCGAGCTGGTCCTCGACGCCCACGGGAACGTGGTGGGCGGTGTCCGCACCCCCGCCGTCGACGTGCCGGTGTCGACGCTGAGCGGTGCGCCGCCACAGGGCAGCAGCGAACTCTGCGGTCTGTTCGGGTCGACCGTCCCGTTCAGTCCACAGACCCTGGTGGCGCTCTACGGGTCGCAGGCCGGCTACGTCGCCGCCTACACCACCGACCTCGACCGGGCCATCGCCGGCGGGTACATCCTCCCGGCGGATCGGGCGTCGCTCCTGGCCCAGGCGGCGCAGGTGTCGTTCCCCTCCTGAGTGGGGCGCCCGGCCGCCGAACCGGATCCCGAGGACTCCACGTGGTGTGGCGCTACCCCAACCGCCCCAACACGTTGCGGGTGATCTGCTCGATCTGCCGGTCGCGCTGGGCCAACCCGTGGGCCCAGTCGGTCGACCCGGACGTCAGGACGGTCGCGCCGGCATCGTTCCCGTAGGCACCGAGGACCGCGTGGCCGTGACGGATGCGGTCGACCGCTTCCGCCTCGCGGGTCCCGAACACGTGTGCCGCGATGTACTCCAACTCGCTCGGCTCCCCCGGCCGGGGAGGACGGGGCGCCGTCTCGCGCGTGAAGTGCCGGGTCGGGCAGGTCCCGAGAATCTCGAAGCTCGCCGGCGTGCCGTCCTCGCCGGTCGGGTACGGCAGGCCGTCCCGGTAGGTGAAGACACAGCCGTCGCACTCATAGCCGACGACGGTGGCATCGGCACCCAGCACATCGCCATAGCCGAGTCCGGTGCCCTCGAAGATCCAGTGCCCGGCGCGGTGGACGGTGTAGCCACCGAGGCCGGCGGTCACATTGCGACCGATGCGGTGATAGCCGCCTCGGGTGAACGACACGCCCGTCATACGGTTCTCCGGACGACCGACGACGACGTCGGACCAGAAGGTCGTCACTTCGGCCTCACGGTCGGTCCCCATCAGCGGGTCGTCCCGGAAGAAGCTCTTGTAGCCGACCATCACGTCGCGGTCATCGCCCTCGAGGCGTACCTGCCAGAGTGACGTGTTGCCGGAGAAGAACGCGGCGTTGCCGCCGCTCGAGATGAAGGCTTCGACCGTGTCGCGCATGCCGCGGGACCAGTACTCGTCGTGGCCGACCGACAGGTACAGACTCGCCCCGTCCAACACCTCGGGATGTTCCTCCAGGTCGGCGTTCGTGCACACACCGAGCTCGAAGCCCTCGCGTTCGGCCCACTCGATGAACGGCAGTTCCCAGTCCGGCCAACCCGCCGATCCGGCATAGTCCGACAGATGGTTGATCAGGAGGTAGCCGACGTGCGCGGCATTCTGCGGATCCGGCTCGCCGGTCCCGGTCACCCGACGGCCCTTGCCCGGCGGCTTGTGGAGGTAGCCCGCCGACATCGGTCGCCGCATGGCCACCTGGGTACCACCGGTGTAGAGATTCGTTCCCCCGAAGTCGTTGTAGGCGTGCCAGGTATTGGTCGCCAGTGCGATCACGACCCGGGTGCCCGGAGACGGGCGCACGACGAAGAACGCGATGTTGCGCCGCACCTTGTCGCCGACGTCGATCTCCATGACCACCTCGTAGTACCCGGACCGCCACAACGGGTCGACGGACAGCGTCAGGGCAACAGGCCAGTCACAGCCTTTCGAAGATGCGTCCCTCGGCGTCTCGTGTTCATCTGCAGCGACGCCGGACGCGGTGAACACGACCTCCCGACGGTGTCCGACCCGGGCCACCTCGACACGGACGGGCCGCCCGGACGACGACGACATATGCAGGCCGACCTGTTCGCCGGGGCGTACCGATTGGGGCCAGCAGTACCCCGTGACCACTTCGCGAGCCATCGCTGGACCCTAGTCAGATCACTCGCACCGCTGGCGGGAACCGCGTGTGGACTTCAGGAGTGACCGAGCGCGGCCGAGGCACTGACTTGGCGATATCCGGGCGATTCGTGTCGAATGGCGCCCGTGCATGCGAACCGACACGATACGAAATTCAGGCGGCCCTGGACGATGCTCACGGCTACCCTCACCGCCGCCCACCATGGTTTCGAGTTGTCCAGCGGAATCGGACTGGTGGGCCAGCCGGAGTTCGGTCTCGTCGGGGCCGGTGCCTTCTGGGCGGCCCAGATACCCACCTGGATCACGCTGGCCGCGAGGGGTGGAAAGCGATGGGACGGGATGCTTGCCGCCTGGTCCGGGGCTGCGCTCGGTGGTGTGATGGTCCATTTCCTGGTCTGGCCGTGGCGACGAGGCGCCCTGGGGCTACCGGTCCTCGCGGAAGCAGAAGGTCTCGATGATTCGAAGCTTCCCGCCTACAGCACGCTCCTCTACGGATGGGGAGCAGCGTCGGCGCTTTCGATCGCCCTCGAGACGCCTCCGCGTGATCGGCGCTGGGCCCTTCTCGGCCTCGCGGTGTCGCCGCTGTTGTACCGCACCGCCAAGCACCATTTTTCCTGGATCGTCCGCCAAGCTGCGACGAGCCCAGCGTGGTGGAATCGGGGCGTCCAGGCCGCCGGCTAGGTCGGGCGACGGTGGGCCTCGTCAGCCAAATGCACGCCTACCTACAATTGGACCGTGTCCGAGCAGCGAGTCCCCGCTCCGCAGCCCCACGACGACCTCGACTCCCTGAGCGAGGACGACCGCATCTGGCTGGCCGAGCGTCCCGTCGAGTACAAGGACCTGCTCGAATTCCTCCGCGCCGACTGAGCCTCCCCGCCCTGCCGACAACCACTGCGATTCCGCCTCGCCGAGGACGCCGGACCGGGCCGACGGACCGGCAAAGCCCTACGATGCGGCCATGCGGGCGCTCATGTACGGGGTGGAGCCGGAGGTGCAGCCGATCGCCGATACCGACAACCGGTTGTTGCGGATGCTCGCCCGGACACCGACGCGGCTCATCGACATCGACGAACCCGGGTTCCTCCGACCGGACTGGGTAGTGACCAGACCGAGACTGGTGGGAATCTGCGGGTCGGAGTCCAAAGCGGTGTTCCTCGACTACGCGAGCCTGATCGACCCGGGCGGCACATCGGGCATGCAGCAGAACCCGATGAAGAACTTCGTCTCGATGCCCCACGCCATGGGCCACGAGGTGATCGCCGAGGTGGTCGCCGTCGGTCCCGAGGCGGAGGGGCTCGAGCCGGGGGACCGCGTCGCTCTCAACCCGTGGCTCACGTGCGTGACCCGGGGCGTGGCGCCCGTCTGCCCGGCGTGCGAGGCGGGCGACCTGAGCCAGTGCCATTCGTTCGCGAAGGGCTCGTTCGCGCCCGGCATGCACATCGGCATGTGCGCCGACGTCAGCGGGGGCTTCGCCGACCTCATGCCGGCCCACGACTCGATGCTCTTCAAGGTGGCGGACCATCTGAGCGACGAGCAGGTCGTCCTCGCCGACCCGTTCGCGGTGTCACTCCATGCGGTCACCCGCCATCCGCCGCAGCCGGGGAGCAAGGTGCTCGTCTACGGTGCCGGCTCGCTCGGTCAGTGCGCCGTCGCCATCCTTCGGGCGCTGCACCCGACGGTCGAGGTGATGGTGGTCGCCCGGTTCGATGCGCAACGCCGGCTGGCCGAGACCTTCGGCGCCTCGACCGTGCCCCACGAGCCGCGCCTCGAGCTCATCGAGCAGGTCGCCGACTGGTCGGGCGGCGTGCTGCAACCGGCGGACGGGCTCCCCATGGCCTTCCCGGGCGGCATCGACGTGGTCTACGACACGATCGGAGCAGCCGAGACGCTGGAGGTCGGCTGCCGAGTGCTGCGCGCCCGGGGAACCCTCGTGAAGCTGGGCATGCACGGAGCCGCCAAGTGGGACGACACACCGGTGTACTCCAAGGAGATCACCTACACCGGTTCGAACGCGTTCGGGATCGAGGAGATCGACGGTGTGCGCCAGCACGGCATCGCCCACTTCCTGGACATCGTCGGATCCGGCCGGATCGACCTCACGCCGATGCTCACCCACACGTTCCGCCTCGACGAGTGGCGCGACGCCTTCACCGCGCTGGCCGACCAGGAGACCTCAGGGGCCATCAAAGTGGCGATCGACAGCCGATAAGGACCCGTGCCAGTGGCCAGGACGCTCCGCATCGAGCGTCAACCGTGCGGCCGGAAGACCACCTTCATCGCCTGGCTGGTGCTCTTGTCGAGCCCGGCCCGGACGGCCTCCCGGTACCCCTCGAGGGGGAACTCATGGGTGACCAGCACCTCGGGCGGGATCGACTGCCGCGCCAGCACCTCGAGGGCGGCATCGATCGAGTGGTCGAGGCCCTCGGGTGCCCGGCCCATGACCGACGACGGGTTCGACCCGTGGTCGATGGAGCCCACCACCACGAGCTGCTTGTACCAGATCGGGGTCATGTCGACCGTACCGATGCCCGTCGCACCCAGGGTCAGCACGGTGCCCCGATGATCGGCGGCCCGCAGCGCGTCGGTCACCGCACCCGGTCCCCCGGCGGCCTCGATGACGTACCCGAAGCCTCCCATCAGCATCCGGTCGTCACCGTCCCCGACGGCCCGTCCCCCGGTCCGGGCAGCCAGCTCCTCGAACGCCGTGGCGCCGGATCCCATCACGACCGCGCCCGCCCCACAGGCGCGGGCGGCCTCGGCCTGGTGGGGATAGCGCACGAGCACAGTCACCGGGTTGTCCGGGAAGTAGGCCCGCACGGCCAGTAGGGCGGTGAGGCCGATGATGCCGCCCCCGACGATGAGGATCGGGACTCCCTCGTCCGGTGGGCGGTGGGCGAGTCCGTGCAGAGCGATCGAGATCGGCTCGTGGAGTCCGGCCGCCCTGTCGGGCACGCCGTCGGGGATCGGATGCAGCATCGACCGGTGCCCCAGTACCTGCTCGGCCCATCCGGCCCCGAGCCCCCGGGTGTACCCGAGCGCCCGGCCGCCGGTCATCACGTGGCTGTCGAAGTGGAGACAGCTCGACGCCCATCCTCTGGCGCAGTTGGCACACGGTGGATCGATGCCCCGGGGCAGACAGGGGATGATCGGGTCGACCGCCACCCGCGTCCCGACGGCGAACGGGCAGTCCTCGCCGGCCTCGATGATCGTCCCGGCGATCTCGTGGCCCAGTTCGAAAGGGAAGTCGGCGATCCCCCGCAAGGTCGGTGAGCCGTCCACGAGCGGGGCGAACAGATGCAGGTCGCTGCCACAGATGCCCCCGAGCCCGACGGCCACCCGGGCCCATTCGCCGTTGGGGAAGACGGGATCGTCCACGTCCACCAACGAGGCGGGAAAGGCGGCGTCGGCGAAGTCGTAGCGAACAGCCTTCATCACCTGGATTCTGCCGCATCCGGCGATGCCCGACCGGTTCCCGCACGTCCCCGAGATCGCTTCCGGATCGAAGGCTGCCGGGTGGAATCCGGCCGTCGACCAGCACTCCCGGCCCCGGCGGTCCGATACTGGTCGCCGGGAACCACCCGGGAGGTGCCATGCCAGTTCAGCTCAACCACACGATCGTTCCCGTCCGGGACAAGGCGGCGTCCGCCACCTTCCTGGCCGAGATCCTCGGGCTCGATCCACCGAAGTCGTTCGGACCGTTCCTGTGCGTCGAGACCGCCAACGGCGTCAGCCTCGACTACGACGACCGGGGCGCTCCCGAGCATCACCACTACGCCTTCCTCGTCACCGAGGACGAGTTCGATGCCATCTTCGCCCGGGTGACGGAGCGCGGACTCACCTTCTGGGCCGATCCGGGACACACACAGGAGAACCGCATCAACACTCACGGTCGCGGCTTCTACTTCGAGGATCCCTCCGGCCACAACCTGGAGGTCCTCACCCGGCCCTACGGGAGCTGACCACCGAGCGCCCGAGCCGACGCCCACCGGGAGTCACGGGTGGTCACCACGCGAGCCGTTTTTCTCGCGCCGACTCCGAGGACGGTCCCGGTAGGGTCCGGAGAGACGCACGAGCACGAGGACTGGAGCCGACATGACGCAACGAACCGTAGAGATCGAGACCGCCGACGGGACCTGCCCGGCCGCACTCAGCACTCCCGACGGGCAGGGTCCCTGGCCCGGGCTCATCATGTTCGCCGACGCCGGTGGCATGCGCGACACCATGCGCCAGATGGGCGACCGGCTGTCGACACTGGGCTACGTGGTCCTCGTGCCCGACTTCTACTATCGCAACGGCCCGTACGGGCCCATCGACATGCGCACCGCGTTCTCCGAGAAGGAGTCCGCGGAAAAGATCATGGGCATGATGCGGGGCTACACCGCGGACCTCGTGGTGCGCGACGCCGGGACATTCGTCGAGTACCTCCACTCCCTGCCCGAAACGGCGTCGGGGGGTGTCGGTACGACCGGCTACTGCATGGGCGGCCGACTCTCGCTCATCACCGCGGCCCACCTCGGCGAACGCATCGGTGCGGCAGCCTCCTTCCATGGAGGGAACCTCGCCAACGCCGACGACCCCGACAGCCCCCACCAGAAGGCGAGCGGCATCAAGTGCGCCGTGTACGTGGGGGGCGCCATCGAGGACCAGTCGTTCCCCGAGGAGCAGAAGGAGCTACTGGAGAAGTCGCTGACCGACGCCGGGGTCGTGCACACCATCGAGACCTATCAGGCCCATCACGGCTTCGCCGTCCCCGACAACCCGAGCTACGACGCCGACGCTGCCGAGCGCCACTGGAAGGCCACCGAGGACTTCTTCGGATCTGTTCTCGCCCGCTGACGGCCGAGTCGTTCGGCTGGTTCGACCGGGGCCATGCGTGAGCCGCTTGCGATGTTCGGCGCTGGGTTCAACGCCAGCAAAGGATGTCACCAACCGGTAGCGGCGATGATCAGTCCATTGAGGTGGGCCCCGGCCATCGATCCGTCGTATGGAGCATCTCCGATTGCGAAGACGCCGCCCGATGCGGACGCCACCCAGTAGCCCTGACCGTCGGCGGTGGCGAAAATAGTCGTCGCCTGATCGATACCGTTGAAATCGCTCGAAGGAACGCCGCCCAGGTTCGGTGCCGATCCGAAGGCCGAAACCGACCCGTTGGCAAAGAGGATCCAGTACCCATTGCCAGCGGGATCGGCGACGGCGGAGGTTACCGCGCTGGACTGTGGGGACGCGGAACCGAAGTTCGTCGCATTTCCGAACTGGTAGACCGTGCCCACGCTTGTCACCAACCAGTAGCCCGGAGCACCCGTCGGGCCCTGCCTGCTGGCAGTCGGTGGGCAAAGGCGAGGTCCACTAACGTCCCGGATATGAGCTTCGTCACCCTGGGAAAGTCCGGATTGAAAGTGTCTCGTGCCTGTCTGGGCACGATGACCTTCGGCAATACCGACTGGGGCACCGACCAGCGGGAATCTCAGCGGATCGTCGACGCCTTCGTCGGTGGCGGCCACAACTTCATCGATACCGCCGACGTGTACAACGCCGGCGTTTCCGAGGAGTTCGTCGGCCGAGCCATCGCCAACAAGCGGGATGGAGTCGTCCTGGCGACTAAGGGCTACAACCACATGGGAGACGGTCCCAACGACCGCGGTTCGTCCCGTGCCCATCTGACCCGAGCACTCGAGGCCAGTCTGAGCCGCCTCGGCACGGACTACATCGACCTCTACCAGCTGCACAACTGGGACCACGACACGCCGATCGAAGAGAGCATGGCGACGCTCGACGGCTTCGTCCGATCGGGCAAGGTCCGCTACATCGGCTGCTCGAACTTCTACGGCAGCCAGCTGGTCGAAGCCCAGTGGGCCGCCGAACGCCAGGGCGGGGCTTCTCTGGTCAGCCTGCAGCCCCAGTATTCGCTGATCTGGCGGGACATCGAGCTCGACATCCTCCCGACGGCAACCCGTCACGGCATGGGAGTCATCGTGTGGTCCCCGCTCGGTGGGGGCATGCTCACCGGCAAGTACACCAAGCGGGATGATCTCCCCGCCGACGCGCGGTTGAGCAGAGGTTCGGACATGGAAGCGGAAGGGATGAGGATGCTCACCTTCACGGACCGCAACTTCGAGATCGTCGCCGAGGTGAGCAGAGTTGCCGGCGACCTCGGTTCGACCCCGACCGCGGTCAGCCTCGCCTGGCTTCTCAACCGTCCGGGCGTCACCTCCGTCATCATCGGCCCTCGGACCGTCGACCAGCTGGAACAGAACCTGGCGGGATTCGACCTGGAGCTGCCCCGGGAGTCGGCAAAGGCCCTCGGCAAGGTCTCTCGGCCACCGGTCAGTTACCCCTGGTACATGCAACTCCAGATGTGAGGCTGATCTACCACCGGTCCGGGTCGATCGAGCCGCGAGAAGGTCCTGGCTCGCATCCGTACCGGGGTGACAGCTCGAGCGGTAGAACGGAAGGATGATGCGCGTCGGCATATCCATCGGCACCGCCTTCTCCACCGATGGACCCGGGGGCCATCGGGATGGCCCGCTCATGGTGATCGACCAGGCGCGGGCCGCCGAGCGCGCCGGACTGGATACGTTGACGGTCGGCGACCACCACTCCACCGGCCCGGCCGGGTATGTACAGAACGTGCCGATGCTCGGTCGCCTTCTGGCGGAATGGACCGCCCGGCCGATCGGCTGCCTGTTTCTCGTCCCCTTGTGGCATCCGGTGTTGATGGCCGAGCAGATCGGGACGCTGGCCGCACTGTCGTCGGGCCCGTTCATCGTCCAGACCGGCCTCGGTGGTGGTGCAGGCCAGTTCCGGGCCATGGGAGCCGCGCTGAACCAACGGGCGGCCCATCTCGAGGAGGGCATCCTCGTCGTCCAGGCATTGTTGCGAGGCGAGACGGTGGACAGCGACCTGTTCGCCGTCGAAGGCGCGAGGATCGCCCCCTTGCCGCCCGAGGGGACGGAATGGTGGATCGGCGGCGGCGTGCCGAAGGCCATCGATCGTGCCGCCCGACTCGGCGGCTGCTGGTACGGCAATGCTGATCTCACCCCCGACACGGCAGCGCGGGATATCGGGATCTATCGGGAGGCGTGCGCCCGTCATGATCGCCAACCGATCCGCGTCCCGATCCGGAAGGACGTGTTCATCGCGGAGAGCCGGGCGGAGGCCGAACGGGTCGGCGACGCCCTCATGGCCGGCGGCTACCGGGGGTTAGATCGCGACGCCGTCGCCTACGGCGACCCCGAGAGCGTGGCCGAGCAGCTCACGGTCTATGGCGAAGCGGGATACACGGACATCATCATCCGAACCATGTCACCCCTGCCGCCCGAGATCGGTTCCGATGGGGCCTCCCGCTCGGTTGAGCTTGCCGGTGAGGTTCGCTCACTGCTCGCCGAGTAGCCGTCTGGGGCTCGAGTTGACTACGTAGGGGTGACGACAGCGATCGACAGTTGTTGCGCTGCGGTGCTCAATCGTTGGTCGTACGCCACCATCCCCTCGAGATCGGGGCCGATCTCGAGGGCGGATGAAATGTGAAGAGCATCGAGCGACCGCAGCCCCGTGGGCTGCAAACGGCCTGCGGATGCGTAGGTGCCGACACTTGGCAATATGAGCGCGATCGATTCCAGCGCTTCCTCGATGGTTCGGGCACCGATCCCGAGGCGTTGGGCCGCACGGAGCGCCTCGGTGCGCAGGAGATGAGAAGACCACAGACCGTCATGAGTCAACGACCAATCTCGCATCGCCGTCGACGATTCCTCATCGACGACGAGCTTCATGAACGCCGAAGTGTCGACATACCAGACCAACCCGGTCACCGCTCCGATCGAAGGTCGTCGAGCACATCGCCCGTTCTCTCGTTGACCTTCACGGGCTCGGGCAACTCCGACGCCGGACGACGCGCTGGCTGCACTCGCCCAGAAGCGATCAAAGCGCCAGCTCCCGTTGCGGCTGAGGGGGGGGTCAGGACGGCGACCAACCTGCCTCGATCGGTTACCCCCAATGTCTCACCGCGCTCCACCCTCCTAAGTGCAGAGGATGCGTGTTGCTGAAGCTCTCGCACGCCGATGGTCTCCATGTGCGTCAATTGTAGCACTACATGGTCGACCCGGACAGCGGGGGGTAGTCATGGAACGTGGGTCGCGTGGGTCCTCATCCCGTCCCTGCCAGATTCGACAGGTCTCATCGGAGCCCGACTGAGCGGGGCCTCACTTCGAGGGGCGGACTAAACCGGAGCCGACGTGCGTCAGACATTCATCGACGGGGCCGACTTCAGCGGCGCCGTCCTCGACGGCTGCAGTTTCGAGGGAAACGAATACGATCTGGCCCCCTTGTGGACATCAGAGTGTCCGTGCCCTCCAAGCGCCCAAGTCGTCCAGGCGGCCATGAGCGAGTTTGATCCGCCGGGCTACCTCGCCTGGAGACGGAACCAAGACGAACGCTCGCTCTGATGCGCACGTGGTGGGGCGCCTCAGCTCACGCACCTGAGAAATTACTGCCGCGCGTCAGGCGGCGATCGATCCCGAGACGCCGCTACTCGCGTTCGCCGGGTCAGCCAACGTCTGCGCCACACCTGAGTCCGGCACGTTCTCGGCGTGGCACTCGCCCGGAGCCATGGGGAATCCGCCACTTGCGATGCCGGTCACGTGGGAGCATACGAAGGTGCCGGATCGACCTTTGCCCGTCTCGTGGATGACCGACATGGACGGAGTGCTCGTCCACGAAGGTCGCCTGATCCCGGGTGCCGATATGTTCCTCGGGGCACTGACTGCCGGGGGGCACCCGTTTCTGGTGTTGACCAACAATTCGATCTACAGCGCCCGAGACCTCTCGGCACGGCTCCGCAACCTGGGACTCGACGTACCGGCAGAATCCCTCTGGACATCGGCCGAGGCCACAGCTGCCTTCCTCGACTCCCAGCGACCCAACGGCACTGCGTTCGTCGTAGGGGAGGCGGGGCTCACCTCTGCCCTCCACGAGGCCGGCTACGTCCTGACGGATCAGCGGCCTGACTACGTGGTCCTGGGTGAGACCCGGACGTACAGCTTCGAAGCCATCACCCGGGCCATCCGACTCGTCGATGCCGGTGCGCGATTCATCGCCACCAATCCTGACGCGACCGGACCCTCTCTCGACGGGATCCTCCCGGCCACGGGATCGGTGGCCGCCCTGATCGAACGGGCCACCGGAGTCTCGCCATACTTCATAGGAAAGCCGAATCCGCTGATGATGCGCGAGGCTCTCAACTCCCTGGGAGCACATTCGGAAACCACCGTGATGATCGGAGACCGCATGGATACCGACATCGTGGCCGGGATCGAGGCGGGTTTGTCCACCATCCTGGTGCTGAGTGGCGTAACCGACGAATCCGACGTCGATCGGTTCCCCTACCGGCCGGGAAGGATCGTGGCTTCGGTGGCCGACCTCGTCGACGAGGTCACCGGCGGTGGATCGACCCAGCCATCCTGACCCTGGCCTGGCCCACCCGGTCGGACATCTCCCGGTGCGTCAGCGGCGGATAACTCAGCCCACGCAGCTGAGGACGTCCGCAGAGCAAGCCGCAGCTCGTCAGCCCCCGCAGTCGACGGCGACCTCCAGCGCTACGCAGACTTCCCTCATCCTCGGTTGTGCAAGTTGCCCAATTCGCTCCACCAGAACGGCGATGGCAACACTCTCGACCGAATCGAGGTTGACCGCGGATGGCCGCGGGATCGGGTCCTCGCTCGGATCGAGGATCACTTCGCTCGGCTGGCTGCGGATGGTCGTTGTGCATGGAGCGACTAGAGCGCGACGCAAGCGTGAAATTGCGGCATTGCGCGACAGAATGACAACTGGTCTCCTGCGAACTCCCGGTCGAAGCGGCACGATCTCTTGAAGCTGACATCCTTCCCCGGGATGATCCAGACGGCTCCGAAGCGGACGTCATCGATGGCGTCCTGGGGAGTTCAGCCCATTCGACGAGCAGTTCGGAATCCACGCTGATGGCGTTTCGGAGACAACGTCACCGGGTTGTGTCTCGAGCGCCACGACCTGTGCATCGCCAAATTGGCCGCTGGAAGAGAGAAGGAACTGGATTTCGTGGGTGCCCTCCTGCGGGAGGGATCGTCGATACGAAAGTGCTGATCCAACGCATAGGTCTGTCGGCCACACCGGAAGCCCAGCGAGAGGCCATCGAGCACCTCGTGCGTCGGTTCACGCCCGAGGTGCCGCAGAAGGGATCATGATCATCGCCAAACCGGGCCCACGCCGAGGCATGGGCCACCAGGGGCGTGCGAGGTCGGTACGCAGCGACCGGCTGCGGAAACGGAACTCCCCGAAGATGCTCAGCTTCTGAAGGTTGAGGACGAACCAGTTGGACGGGCACTCGAACCGATGACCGGCCATCGCCCTGTCGTCGGCTCCGCAACAGATCCGGTGACGATTGACACAATTTTCAATTGCGAACAGGATTGACCCCGGTGAGGTGGGAGGTGCAGGGGTGGATAAGCGAGCGGCGGGTGGAGACGAGTCGTCGTTGGCAACCGGGCCGGCCGAATCGATCACGGCAAGACGCAGGGTCGTCCGCTGGGCCATCATTGGCACAGTCGTTTCGACAGTTCTGACGTTGGTTGGCGGCTCGCCTGCCTATGGATCAAAGGTTCCGAAGCCGCAGAAGCCCGGTGCTCCGACAGCAGTTCAAGCGGTCGGGATCAATACGGCCATCGGCATCACATGGACCGCTCCGGCAACCACTGGCAGTTCACCGATCACCAGTTATACGGTGACGGCAGAGCCTCATGGCGAGACGTGCACGACCGCCGCCGCGCTCTCTTGCACAATAACGGGGCTCGTCAATGGGCGCAGGTACAAACTCAAGGTCCGAGCGACCAACGCAATTGGGGCGAGTCGCCCCTCTATCGCTGTCCTCGCCACACCGTCGACGGCCCAAGCCTGCTCCTATCCGGGGCCAGATGCCAATCTCCAGGGGTGTGACCTCGATGGCGCAGATCTCGCCGGTGCCAACCTGGCCGACGCCAATCTGACCGGTGCCAACTTGACCGATGCCACTCTGAACGACGCCAATCTGACCGACGCACACTTGAGCATCGCCGATCTGGCCGGAGCACTGTTGACCGGGGCGGAGATGAGCGGCCTGTCATCTGGGGGAGTCACCGGGACGCCGGCCGGACTCCCCATGAACTGGATCCTTGTCAGGAGGTACGGATACCTGGTCGGCCCTGGCGCCCAACTGGCCAGCGCTTACTTCACCGGAAACGATCTGGTCGGCGCTGACATGGCCGGTGACCAACTGGCGGGCGCCGATCTGTCTGGCTGTGACCTGAGCGGTGCGGACCTCAGCGACGCCAACTTGTTCGGGGTCACCACGGGTGGTGTCACCGGGATTCCGGCCGGACTCCCCACTGGTTGGATGCTCATCGCTGGCTACTTGATCGGCAACTCCGCCAACTTGACCGATGCCAGCCTCGCCGGAGCGGATCTGACCGGGACGGATCTGACGAACTCTGACCTAGCTGGAGCTGACCTGACCGGCGCCACGCTGACCGGTGTGTCCTCGGGGAGCATCTCGGGCACACCCGCCGGGTTGCCCGTGGACTGGGTCATCGTCGATGGTTACCTGATCGGCCCCGGCGCCAATCTGACGTCTTCGGACTTGTTCGAAGCGGACCTCACTCAGGCAGACCTTGATGGTGCCGACCTGACGAATGCCGACTTGTATCAATCGAACCTCAACGGCTCGACATTGGTAGGGGCTGATCTCACGGATGCCCTACTCAGGTACGCCTCCATAGCCGACGTCGACTTCACGGGTACCGAAATCTGGAGAACGCGGACCTTCGGACTCACCAACCTGTCTCAATCGATCTTGGCGGGTACCGACCTCACCGGTACCTCACTGGACGGAGTGTCCTCCGGATTCATCACGGGAACACCATCCGCCTTGCCGTCCGGATGGAGCCTCGTGAGCGGTTACCTGGTAGGTCCCCAAGCCAACTTGAGGGACGCAAGTCTTGTCGATGCCGGTCTTGCTGGTGCCGACCTCTTCGAGGCAGACATGACGAGTGCAGATCTGACCGTGACGAATATCGACCGGCGCGAATCTGGACGACGCCAACTTGACGAACGTCACCTGGTCGAACACAGCCTGTCCCGACGGGACCAATAGCGATGCCGATGGGGACACGTGTGTCAATGACCTCGGCCGAATTCGTCACACCCTGGTAGCGAAGGCGGCGATGCGCCGGTCCTGCGTCGACGGCGCAGCACGGCCCGTCCTTCCGTAGCTGCTCGAGAGCATGGCGGAGCATGGGTAGGGCCCGGTCGGGAAGCTCGTCCTCGGGGAAATACTCCTCGTACCCCTC
>CAWHKZ010000008.1:0-677456 GCA_963830165.1 uncultured Acidimicrobiaceae bacterium | reverse complement strand
CGCCGCCGTGTTCAAGATCGCCTTCGAGCGGTGGATCGGGCAGACCGGCGACCGGGACCTGCGGTCCTGATGGCCGAGGCGCTGGATGACTGAAGGTCGTGGCCTCGGGAGGCTGACGCCTCCCGTCAGCGGATCCGGCGTGACCGGACGTGGCGGTGCGGTCCGCCCGGTGTCGCCGTCGTGGGCCTCGAGGAACCGGGCCATGGCGTCGAGCAGGACACCGCGCCGGTCGATCGGGCCCGAGCCGGGGGACGCCATCCCCGTCCTGTCGGGTGATGCATTGCCCCTCGACGTGCTGCGGAGGGTGGGCGACCCCGGCTCGGAATCGTGGACGGCCCGGACGCGGGCCCTCGCCCGGCGTGCCGTCCGGCGTGAACCCCTCGTAGGCGGGATGCCTGCGGGGGAGGTCGCGCGAGGTGGTGGGGGAGCCGCGGCCGCCGACCACGAGGGTGAGCGCGGGGTCGCTGCGGCGGCGGCGGTCACGCTCGGTCGGGCTGGTGCGGAAGGTGCTCCCGGGCATGTCCACCATGCTGCGGTCCGCCCGTAAGGGGAACCCAAGGAGGGTGTAGGAGAACAGGAAGAAGATCGGAAGAAGAACGTGAGAAGCCGCACGTGGTCCCGTTCGGCCCGGTGGCGGTCCGGGTAACGTCACCGGCATGTCCGACCGCTCCCGCAAGATCGCCAAGCCGGCCGCCGCCCTCGGCGTGCTGGCCACCATGGCCAGCATCTGGTGGTTCGCCCTGCGTCCCCGGCGCAAGGTCAAGCTCGACAAGTAGTCGCTCACGGGGCGACCCGGTCGGCGGGAGGAGGACCGGACCGGCGGGCAGCCGTCGGCGGGCCCAGCGCCGGTAGCCTCGGCCCGTGGCCCTGGCATCGCTCCGCCCGCTCCGTTCGCGGAACTTCGCCCTCATCTGGTCGGCGGCCCTGGTGTCCAACCTGGGCTCGTGGATGCAGACCGTGGCGCTCGGCGTCCTCGTCTTCACCCGCACCGATCAGCCGGCCTGGGCCGGCCTGGTGGCCGCCGCCGGCTTCGTGCCCATCGGCCTGCTCGCCCCGGTGGGCGGTGCGCTGGCCGACCGGCTCGACCGCCGCCGCTGGCTGATCGTCACCACCCTGGCCGAAACGTGCCTTCGCCGTCGTCCTGGCCGTGCTGGCCGGTGCCCACCACGACCCGCCGTGGGCGCTGGTGGTGCTCTCGTTCCTCGGCGGCGCGTCGGGCGCCATCGGGTTCCCGGCGTACCAGGCCATGGTTCCCGACCTGGTCCCGACCGAGGACCTGCTGGGCGCCGTCTCGCTGTCGTCGGCCCAGTACAACCTGGGTCGGGTGATCGGCCCGGCGCTGGCCGGACTCGTCCTGCTCACCCAGAACTACGCCATCGTGTTCGGCATCAACGCGCTCTCGTTCGGCGCCGTGGTCGTCGCCCTGCTCCTGGTGCGGCTGCCCGCGCCGGTCCCGGTGCCGGCAATCCGTCGATGGGCCGGCGCATCGTCGAGGGCGCCCGGGCCGCCCGGGCCGAGCCCGGGTGCCGCTCGGCCATCCTCTGCATCGCCGTGGTCGCCCTGCTGGCCTCGCCGTTCATCGCCCTGGTGCCGGCCATGGCCCAGCAGTTCCACGGCTCGGGGCTCAGCCTGGGGCTGACCACCGCGCTGCTGATCACGGCCCAGGGGGTCGGAGCGGTGGTCGGCGCCCTGGCCCTGCCCGGCCTGGCCCTCCGCTTCGGTCGGCTGACCGTGCTGCGCACGGCGCTGTTCGCCGTGCCCGTGCTCCTGTGCGCCTATGCGCGCTCGCCCCCACCCTGGCCCTGGCCGTGCCCGCCTTCGTGGCCGTGGGCGCCGGCTACATCTGCGTCCTGTCCGGCCTCAACACGGTGGTCCAGCTGCGGGCCCCGGTCGAGGCCCGGGGCCGGATCCTGAGCATCTACATGATGGCCCTCGGGCTCGTGTACCCCCTGGGCGCCGTCCTGCAGGGGTGGCTGGCCGACGGCCACGGGATCCGGGCCGTCACCGTGGCCGGTGCGCTGGTGCTGCTCGCCCTGGCGACCCTGGCCGCGCTGGTGCGGCCGCTCGATCTTCACCAACCTGGCCGATCCGCGTCGACCCGGCGACGGTCGCGACCTGGGCGTGGTCGACCGGCGGCCGACCGTCCCGACGCCGGCCGCCGACTCGGCCGCCGGCCGGCGGCGACGACGTGACCGACGGGCGTCGAGGTCCTGACCGCGGCCGACGCCGAGCCGGCCCAGCCCCGGGCCGCCGGGGCCCTCCAGGCCGCCGGCTGCGCGCCGGGTGACCGGGTCGCCTTCTGCCTGCCGTCGTCGGCCGCCCTGCTCTGCGCCGTGCTCGGTGCCCTTCGGGCCGGCGATCGTGCCCGTCCTGCTGAACGCCACCCTGACCGACGCCGAGCGGGACGCCCTCGTCAACGATGCCGACCCGGCGCTGGTCGTCACCGACGCCGACGCGCTGGCCCGGCTCGACGCGGGGACCCGGCCGCCCTGGCGCGCCCACCCGCGTGGCCCGGCCCATGCACTACACCTCGGGTACCACCGGACGGGCCAAGGGGGTCTGGTCGGGACTGTGGGACGCGCCACGGCCGCGGCCGCCCTGGCCGACGAGGCCGACCTGTGGTCGTTCGGCCCCGACGACGTGCACCTGGTCTGCTCCCCCATGTACCACTCGGTGTCGGTCCGGTTCGCCGGCGGCACCCTGCTGGCCGGCGGCACGTGCGTCGTCCTGGACCACTTCGACGCCGACCGGGCGGCGGCCGCCCTCGAGGGCGCCTACGGCCCGACGCCCACCACGACGTTCCTGGCCCCTGCGGCGCTCACGCGCCTGCTCGCCCTGGCCGACAGCTCGCCGGCACGGTTCGCCGCGCTGCGCCTGCTCGTCCACGCCGGGTCCCCGTGCCCGCCGGCCCTCAAGCGGGCCGCGCTGGAGCTGGCCGGCCCTGACGTGGTGTGGGAGTTCTACGGCTCGACCGAGGGCCAGTTCACGGTCTGCCCGCCGGCCGAGTGGCTCGAGCGCCCGGGCACGGTCGGCCGCGCCCGTCCGGGCCGGCGCGTGTCGGTCGACGCCGGCGGCGCGGTGTGGTGCCGGCCGCCCGCCTTCGCCCGGTTCTCCTACTGGGGCGACGAGGCCGGGACGGCGGCCGCCTGGCGGGACGGGGCCTTCAGCGTGGGCGACCTCGGGCGGCTGGACGACGACGGGCTACCTGTTCCTCGACGGCCGGCGCGACGACCTGGTCATCACCGGAGGGGTCAACGTCTACCCGGCGGAGGTGGAGGCGTCCCTTTCCGACGTGCCCGGGGTGGAGGAGGTGGCCGTGTTCGGCCTGGCCGACGACCGGTGGGGCCAGCGGGTCTGCGCCGCGGTGGTGCCGGCCGTCGGGAGCGATCCGGAGCGGGTCGTCCGTGCCCTGGCCGACCACGCGGCGGCGCACCTGGCCGGCTACAAGCGGCCCAAGCAGTACGAGGTGGTGGAGGCCCTGCCCCGGACCGCCACCGGCAAGGTCCGGCGGCTGGAGCTGCCCGGGGTGCTCGGTCTCGGGTGAGCGACGGCCGTCGTGGCGGGGCGGTCCGTCCGGGGCATCGGCGATACTGGACGGCATGCACGCCGTCGACCCCGGGCCTCCCATCGCCACCGTCAACCCCACGACCGGCGAGCTGCTCGAGTCGTTCGAGCCGCTCGACGCCGCCGCCCTGGAGGCGCGGCTCGCCACCGCCGCGGTCGGTGCCCGCACGTGGGCGGCGACGTCGTTCGAGGAGCGGTCCCGGCTGCTCGTCACCGCGGCCGAGCTGCTCGAGGGCGAGGTGCCGGACATCGCCCAGACGGTGACCACCGAGATGGGCAAGCCCTTCGCCCAGGCCAAGGGCGAGGTGGCCAAGTGCGCCTTCGGGTTCCGCTGGTTCGCCGAGCACGCCGAGGCGATGCTGGCCGACCGCGAGGTGCCGGTCGACGGCTCGCTGGGCCTCGTGGCCTACCAGCCGCTCGGGGTGATCCTCGCCGTCATGCCCTGGAACTTCCCGCTGTGGCAGGTCGCCCGGTTCATCGCCCCCGCCGTCATGGCCGGCAACGTGGGACTGCTCAAGCACGCCCCGAGCGTGCCCCGCACGGCGTTGCTGCTCGAGGACCTGTTCCGGCGGGCCGGGGCCCCCGACGGCGTGCTCCAGACGCTGCTCATCGGCACAGACCAGGTCCCGGGGGTGATCGCCGACCACCGGGTGGCCGCCGTCACCCTCACCGGCAGCGTCGGGGCCGGGCGGCCGTCGCCGCCCAGGCCGGGGCCGTGGGCAAGAAGGTCGTCCTCGAGCTCGGGGGCAGTGACCCGTTCGTCGTGCTGCCCTCGGCCGACCTCGACCGGGCCGTCCCGGTGGCCGTGCAGGCCCGGGTGCAGAACGCCGGCCAGTCGTGCATCGCCGCCAAGCGCTTCATCGTCCACCGCGACGTGGCCGACGAGTTCACCGAGCGGTTCGTCGCCGCCATGGCCTCGCTGTCGGTGGGCGACCCCTTCGACCCGGCCACCGAGGTCGGCCCCGCTGATCAGCGCCGCCGCCGTCGACGGCGTCGAGGCCCAGGTGGAGGACGCCCGGGCCCGGGGGGCCGCCGTCCTGTGCGGCGGCGAGCGGGTGGTGGGACCGGGTGGCCCGGACCACCCGGCTGCTTCTACCGACCGACCGTCCTCACCGACATCGCGCCGGGCATGCGGGTGGCCACCGAGGAGGTGTTCGGCCCGGTCGCCCTGCTCTGGGTCGTGGACGACGCCGAGGCCGCCCTGGCCCTGGCCAACGACTCCGAGTTCGGCCTCGGGTCGAGCGTGTGGACCGAGGACCCCGACGAGCAGCAACGGTTCGTGACCGGGCTGCAGGCCGGTCAGGTGTTCGTGAACGGGATGACGGTGTCGATGCCGCAGCTGCCCTTCGGGGGCATCAAGAGCTCCGGCATCGGCCGCGAGCTGTCGTCGTCCGGCCTGCACGAGTTCTGCAACGTGAAGTCGGTCTGGATCGCCTGATGCCGGACCGCACCCGGTGGTGAGCGTGCGCGGGGACGACGGGCGGCGCGTCTACCTCGACCACGCGGCCACCACGCCCCTGCGTCCCGAGGCGCTCGAGGCCATGCTGCCCCTGCTGACCGACGGGTTCGCCAATCCGTCGGGGGCCCACGCCGAGTCGAGGCGGGCCCGCGTCGCCCTCGACGACGCCCGCGACCGCATCGCCGAACTGCTCGGGGCGGAACCGGGCGAGGTGGTGCTCACCTCGGGGGGCACCGAGGCCGACGACCTGGCCGTCCACGGCGGGTGGGAGGTGGCGGCCGAGCGGCGTCCCGGCGGACCGCCCCGGCCGTGGTGTGCTCGGCCATCGAGCACCACGCCGTGCTCCGGGCCTGCCGGGCGCTGGCCGCCCGCACCGGCGCGGTGCTGCGCGAGGTGCCGGCCGGGTCCGACGGCCGCATCGACCTCGACGCACTGGCCGACGCCTGCCGGGCCGACGTCGGACTGGTGTCGGTCATGGCCGTCAACAACGAGCTCGGGACCGTCCAGCCCCTCGCCGAGGTGGCCGCCCTGGTGGCCGACCGGTCGCCGGGCGCGGTGCTCCACACCGACGCCGTCCAGGCCGTCCCCTGGCTCGACGCCGCCCGGTGCACCGCCGCCGCCGACCTGGTGTCGGTCAGCGCCCACAAGTTCGGTGGCCCCAAGGGCACCGGTGCCCTGGTGGTGCGCCACGGTGTGCGGCTGCGTCCCGCATCGAGGGTGGCGGCCAGGAGCGGGGCCGGCGCAGCGGCACGCCGAACGTGGCCGGGGCGGCCGCGGCCGCCGCCGCCCTGGCGGCCACCGTGGCGGGGCGCGGCGCGGACGTGGCCCGCCTGCGGACCCTGCGCGACCGGCTGGCCGACGGACTGCTCGCCGGGGTGCCGGGTGCGGTCGAGAGCGGCGACCGGGACCACCGGGTGGCCGGCATCCTGCACCTCCGCGTGCCCGGCGTCGAGTCCGAGGCGGCGGTCGTGCTGCTCGACGAGGCCGGGGTGGCCGTCTCGGCCGGCGCCGCCTGCTCGAGCGGTGCCGTGGAGCCGAGCCACGTGCTCGGCGCCATGGGCCTCGACGCCGCCGAGGCCTCGTCGGGACTGCGGTTCTCCCTCGGCGTCACCGTCACCGACGAGGATGTCGACCGGGCCCTGGCCCGGGTTCCCGGGGTCCTCGCCCGCCTGCGAAACTAGGTCGATGCGCGTCCTGGTGGCCATGTCCGGTGGAGTCGACTCGTCGGTCGCCGCGGCCCTGGCCGTCGGTGCCCACGGGACGGGCGACGTGGTCGGTGCCACCCTCAAGCTGTGGGGTGGCGCCGCCGACTCCGGCTGCTGCTCGGTGGCCGACGTGGAGGACGCCCGGCGGGTCGCCGACCAGCTGGGCATCGTCCACCACGTCTTCAACTTCAGCGCCGATTTCGAGGCCCACGTGGTCGACCCCTACGTGGCCGGGCACGTCGGGGGCCGCACGCCCAACCCGTGCATCGAGTGCAACCGCCACCTCAAGTTCGACCGCCTGCTGGTCCGGGCCGCCGACCTCGGCTTCGACGCGGTGGCCACGGGGCACCACGCCCGGGTCGGTCGCGACGGGGACGGCACGTGGCGCCTCCGGCGCGGGGCCGACGCGGCCAAGGACCAGTCCTACGTGCTGGCCATGCTGGGCCAGCAGCAGCTGTCCCGGACCCTCTTTCCCGTCGGGGAGATGACCAAGGACGCGGTGCGCTCCACCGCGACCCGCCTCGGGCTGCGGACCGCGGCCAAGCCGGACAGCCAGGACGTCTGCTTCATCCGCTCCGACGCCGGGCGGGCCGGGTTCCTGGGCGCCCGGGTGCCGCTCCACCCCGGGAGGCTGGTCGACCACGAGTCCGGGGCCGATCTGGGCGAGGTGTCGGCCGTGGAGCTGGTCACGGTCGGCCAGCGACGGGGGATGGGCCACGGCCGCGACGGCCGCCGCCGGTTCGTGACCGCGGTCGACGTGCCCGGCCGGCGGGTCACCGTGGGACCGCCGGAGGCGTCGATGGCGTCGGAGCTGGCGGTGCACACGGTCACGTGGGTCGACGCCCCGCCCCGGTCGACGGCCCCGACGGGATCACCGCCCTGGCCCAGTGCAGCGCGCACGGCGCCGCCGTGGCGTGCACCGTGCGGGCCGACGCCGACGGGCTCGTGGTGGCCTTCGCCTCGCCCCAGCGGCGGGTGGCCCCGGGGCAGACGGTCGCCCTCTACGACCCGGGCCGTCCGGACTGCGTGCTGGGGTCGGGCGTGGTGCGATGAGTGACGACCCGGTCGGACGGGCCGCCGAGCTGCGGGCGCTGATCGCCCACCACAACGAGCGCTACCACGTCCTCGACGCCCCCGAGATCAGTGACGCCGAGTACGACGACCTGGTCCGGGAGCTGCGCACCGTGGAGGCGGAGCATCCCGACCTGGTCGTGCCGGGGTCGCCGACCACGACCGTCGGGGCGGCACCGTCGGAACTGTTCGCGCCGGTGGTCCACCACGTCCCGATGATGAGCCTCGACAACGCCTTCAGCCCCGACGAGCTGCGGGCCTGGGCGGAACGGGTGGCCAAGCAGGTGCCGCCGGACACCGCGTTCGAGTGCGAGCTCAAGATCGACGGACTGGCCATGTCGCTCCTCTACCACGACGGCGTGTTCGTCCAGGCCGCCACCCGGGGCGACGGCACGACCGGTGAGGACGTCACCGCGAACGTCGCCACCGTCGCCGCCGTCCCGAAGCGGCTCGACCCCGCCGCCGGGCGGCCGCCCGAGGTCCTCGAGGTGCGGGGCGAGATCTACATGCCCATCGCCGCCTTCGACGACCTCAACCGGCGCCAGGCCGAGGCGGGCGAGAGGCTGTTCGTCAATCCGCGCAACTCGGCGGCCGGCTCGCTGCGCCAGAAGGACGCGGCGGTGACCGCGTCGCGGGCGCTGTCGTTCTGGGCCTACCAGGTCGGCGAGGTGCGGCCCGCGCCCTCGACGGGCCCGGGCGGTGCGACCCCCGACCTCGCCGCAAGCCAGTCGGCCACCCTGGCGTGGCTCGGTCGGGCCGGGTTCCCGGTCAACCCGGAGGTCCACCTCGTCCACGGCCTCGACGACGTGCTCGCCTTCTGTGCCCGGTGGGAGGAGCACCGCCATGACCTCGACTACGAGATCGACGGTGTCGTCGTGAAGGTCGACGACCTGGCGCTCCAGCGGGAGCTCGGCGCGACGTCGCGCGCCCCGCGGTGGGCCATCGCCTACAAGTTCCCTCCCGAGGAGCGGTCGACCACCCTCCTCGACATCGCCGTGTCCATCGGCCGGACCGGCAAGGCGACGCCGTTCGCCGTGCTCGAACCGGTGTTCGTCGGTGGGTCGACGGTCGGCCTCGCCACCCTCCACAACGAGGACCAGGTCCGGCTGAAGGACGTGCGGCCGGGCGACACCGTGATCGTGCGCAAGGCCGGTGACGTGATCCCCGAGGTGGTCGGCCCGGTGCGGGTCAAGGGGAAGCGGCGCAAGGCGCCGTGGGTGTTCCCGACGTCGTGCCCGGTGTGCGCCGCGCCGCTCGTGCGGCTCGAGGGGGAGAGCGACACGTTCTGCACCAACCTCGACTGTCCGGGGCAGCGCGTGCAGCGCATCGCCCACTTCGCCTCGCGGTCGGCCATGGACATCGAGGGCCTCGGCGAGCAGCGGGTCCAGCTCCTCGTCGACCGCGGCCTGCTGGTCGACGTGGCCGACCTCTACGCCTTCATCCCCGGGACGTTCGCCGGCCTGGAGGGGTTCGCCGAGCTGTCCACGGCCAACCTGCTGGCCGCCATCGACGCCTCGCGGGAGCGGCCCCTCAGCCGGGTCCTGATCGGACTGGGCATCCGCCACCTCGGCCAGGTCGGCTCCACGGCGCTGGCCCGGGCGTGCCGCGACATCGACGGCGTACTGGGCGCCGACGAGGAGTCGCTGGCCCGCATCGACGGGGTCGGACCGGTCATCGCCGCCAGCGTGGTGGCGTGGTTCGCGTCGCCGGTCAACCGGTCGGTGGTCGAGCGGCTGCGGTCCGCCGGACTCCACCTGTCCGAACCCGGTGCCGGGGAGGCCGGGGCCGTCCCGGACTGCCCCGCACACTCGAGGGACGCTCGGTGGTGGTGACCGGGACGCTCGACGGCTACACCCGCGAGGAGGCGGAGGCCGCGGTGCTGGCGCGGGGCGGCAAGTCGCCGGGCACGGTGTCGAAGAAGACGTGGGCGGTCGTCGTCGGCCGGTCGCCGGGGGCGTCGAAGGTCACGAAGGCCGAACAGCTGGGAGTGCCCGTGGTCGACGGCACCGCCTTCGAGGACCTCCTGGCTTCGGGCGAGCTTCCCGCGCCCGCCTGAGTTCGGCCCCTGAGCTCGGCCCCTGAGCTCGGCCCCTGAGATCGCCCTGGGGGCCGCTCCAGGGGACGGTCCGCCCACCCTGCGTGGGCGGAATGCGGTCACCGTCAGTTGCAGAATTCGGGGCAATCCTGGGGTTTCTCGCCAAAATTGACGATCTTGGCCACAGCGCCAATCTTTGCAACCACATTGTCTTGTAAACAAGGGGCGACGTCGTTACTGTACGACTACCGGTTCAGAAGGTTCCAGGGCAGGGGAGGTCGCACGGAATCCGGCCGGCGTGCAGGGGCATCGGGGGGCGTCGGTTCGACGGTACCGATTTCGCAGTCACGTCGGGGGATTCGGCTGCCACCGCTGTAACGGTTCGGGGGGTGCACTCGTTGTACAGCCCGGCTGCCTGTCCGGGGGATCTGCTGGCTGGTGGTTGGAAATACGTCGGGGGGCGACCGTCGCCTGACTTCGAGCCCGTGGCGACACGGGGGAAATCAAGGAGCAATCAATATGATTCGCAAGATGCTTGTGGTTGCGGCTGCAGTCGCAATGCCGGCCACGGTCCTCGCCGGTGTCACCGGTGCAGGTATCGCGTCGGCCAAGGCCGGTCCGGCCGAGACCGGAAGCGTTCCCCTCACGGGTACGGTGGCGTTCGCCGCCCCGGGTATCTCGGCCCCTGGGACCATCACGAACAAGACCGCCGAGACCACCACGGCGACCATCACGCCGTCGGGCTTCGGTGGGACCAAGGCCATCAAGACCAAGATCGTCTCCGCCACGAGCGCGTGCTGGGCCACCCTGCCGGTGTACAGCAAGACCTCGCCGGTCGGTGGCACCCTGGCCGCCGGTGCTGCCTCGTCCTGTGACGTCGGTGGCGCATCCGCCGCCGGCGACCCGACCATCGTGGCCGCTGACGTGAAGACCGCCATCAAGGACAAGTACTACTACGACAGCGCCCTCAGCTTCGTGTCGGGCAGCACCATCTCCGACCTGACGACCGCGCTGGCCGGCGGCCTCAAGGTGGAGAACAACGGCAACAAGGGCGTCTTCACCCTGTCGCCGGGTGGAGCCACCGCTGTCGATCCGGGTGGAGTCTGCGGCGCCGACGCCGGGTTCCAGCTCGTCGGTACCGACGGCTTCGTCGGTGCGACCAACGCCACGATCTACGTCTGCCTCTCGGGCGACACGGGTCCCGGCACCACCGGTAGCTTCGTGACCGACCTCGTCGGGGGCTCGGCCACCATCGCCACCGCCCTCGTCGGTGGCGACTCGGCCATCGTCTACAGCGCCTGATCACCATCTCCACCTCCGGGTGGAGGGTCAGAAGTACGTAGCACGAGGGCGGGGCTCCGGCCCCGCCCTCGTGGCGTCCGCAGGGCGGGGCTCCGGCCCCGCCCTCGTCGCGTCCACAGGTCGCACACCGCTCCCGACGGCGGCCCGCGAAGTCCGGGAATTCGTGCCCGACCGTCCACCGCTTCGCCGGCGCTGGTCGCTACCCTGAAGTCAGCCATGCCGAGTCTCACCGACTCCATCGGGCGCGTCCTCGGCGACCGCTACCGACTCGTCACACCCGTGGGCACCGGTGCGTCCGCGCACGTCTACCTCGCGGACGACGTCTCCCTCAAGCGACCGGTGGCCATCAAGGTCCTCCACCCGGCGCTGGCCGGCGACCGGGCCTTCCTCAAGCGCTTCCGGGCCGAGGCCCGGGCCGTCGCCGCCCTCAACCATCCGAACGTCCTGCGGGTCTACGACTGGGGCGAGCAGGACGGCGAGCCGTACCTGGTACTCGAGTACCTGGCCGGCGGGTCGCTGCGGCAGGTCTACGACACCGGGGCCCTGCTCACCCCCGAGCAGGCGCGTGCGCATCGGCATCGAGGCCTGCGCCGGGCTCGACTACGCCCACCGCCGCGGGCTCGTCCACCGCGACGTCAAGCCGGCCAACCTGCTCTTCGACGCCGAGGGCCGGCTGCGGATCGCCGACTTCGGCCTGGCCCGGGCCCTGGCCGAGGCGGCCTGGACCGAGCCGGACGGGGCCATGCTGGGCACGGCCCGCTACGCCGCTCCCGAGCAGGTGGAGGGCTGGGTGCTCGACGGCAAGGCCGACGTCTACGGCCTGGCCCTCGTGCTCTACGAGGGCGTCACCGGCGAGTCCCCCTTCATCGGCGACACCACCGTGGCCACCCTCATGGCCCGCATCGGCGCCCTGCTGCCCGAGCACGAGGCGCTGGGGCCGCTGGGCGAGGTGCTGGTGTGGGCCGCCGCCCCCGATCCCGCCGAGCGCTACGACGCCGCGCAGTTCGGGGTGAAGCTCGCCGAGCTGGCCGCCATCCTTCCCGCCCCGGCACCGCTCCCGCTGGTCACCCCCGAACGCGAGGAGGAGGACCCCTTCCTCGATGGCTGCCGCGGTGGGGCTGACCACCCGCACCGAGCGCCCGACCCGCGTCACGCACCGGGCCGCCGCCGAGCCGGCCGGCGACCTCACCGAGCTCGGCGCGCCGGTGGTGGCCGCCCCGACCGGCGGACCCGTCGGCCCGGCCGGTGCACCTCCGACCCTCGAGACCGGACGGGGTCGGGGCCGTCGCTGGCCCTGGGTCGTGGGCGTCGGCGCGGTGGTGGCCGCCCTGCTCGCCGCCGGCGTCGCCTGGGCCGTGTCGGACGGGGTCTTCACCCCCTCGACGCCCGTGCCCGTGCTGGTGGGCCGCACGCTCACGGCCGCATCGTCCACGGCCACCGCCTCCCACCTCGAGGTGCGCGTCTCGGGCCGGGCGTCGTCGATCACCGTGCCCGCCGGAGTGGTCATCAGCCAGGACCCGGCGGTGCGGTCGGGCGGCACCGCGGTGTCGGTCAAGCAGGGCTCGACCGTGTCGGTGGAGGTCTCGACGGGTCTGCCCCTCGTGGCCGTGCCCGACGTGACCTCGTTCACCGACTGCCACGACGCGGTGTCCGCCCTGGCCGGCGTCGCACCTGGTGGGCGTCTGCCCGGCGGCCGCCGCCCAGTACAGCGCCACGGTGGCGACCGGAGGTGTCCTCGGGACCACCCCGGCCGGACGGGCCACCTACGGGTCGACGGTGACCGTCATCACCTCGAAGGGCCACGCCCCGGTGGCCGTGCCCTCGGTGGCCGGCCCCGGCACGACGTACACGACGGCCGCCTCCGCCCTCACGGCGGTCGGGCTCGTGCCCGTCGAGTCGAAGATCTACTCGTCGTCCGTGCAGGCGGGCGAGGTCGTCGGCACGGTGCCGGCCGTGGGCGCGCCCGCCCCCTTCGGCTCGCAGGTGACCGTCCAGGTCTCCCTCGGGCCCCAGCCCGTCAGCGTGCCGCCGCTGATCGGTTCGTCGCCGTCGACCGCCGCCGCCCTGCTCCGGGCCCGCGGCCTGGTCGCCGGCGGCCCCTACGGACCGCCGGGGTCGACCACGGTCGTGTCGACGGTGCCGGCGGCCGGGTCGCCGGTGCCGGTCGGCTCGACCGTCGACGTCTACACGTCGTGAGCCGCACCGGCGGCGGGTGCGAGCTGTGCGAGGCGGCCCGGATCACCGAGTGGTTCCACGAGGACGACACCTGCTGGGTGGCCGACTGCGAGGTGTGCGGGGTCCCCATGGTGGTGTGGAAGCAGCACGGTGACGAGCCGCCCGAGGCCGACGTCGACCACATGCTGGCCCGCCTCGGCGAGGTGGCCGACCGGGTGCTGGGCGAAGGCGTCTGGAGCTACGACCGGGTCATGCGCCAGATCCCGGACCACTTCCACGCCCACGCCCGTGACCCGCAGTGGTGGGCACGGCGCTTCGGCCGACGTTGAGCGGCCCGTGAGCCGGTACGCGCCGGCATGATCAAGTACCTGGGGTCGAAGCGGCGCCTCGTACCGGCCCTCGCCGTGCTGGCCGCGGCGTCCGGGGCCCGCACCGCGCTCGACCTGTTCTGCGGCACGACCCGGGTGTCGCAGGCCTTCAAGGGCCTGGGCCTCACCACCACCGCGGTCGACAAGGCCCGCTGTGCCCACGTGCTCGCCCGCTGCTACGTGGCGAGCGACCCCGGGGCCGACCCCGGGCTCGTGGACGAGGTCGGGGCGGCGGTCGAGCGGCTCAATGCCCTGCCCGGCCGGGCGGGCTACGTGACCGAGACCTTCTGCGTCGAGTCGCGTTACTTCCGGCCCGAGAACGGGGCCCGCATCGACGCCGTGCGGGAGGCCATCGAGGAGGGCTGGGCCGGCACGCGGCTCTGGCCGGTCCTGCTCACCAGCCTCCTGGAGGCGGCCGACCGGGTCGACTCGACCACCGGCCTGCAGATGGCGTACCTCAAGCGGTGGGCGCCCCGGGCCCACCGGCCGCTCACGCTGCGGGTGCCGGACCTGCTGCCCGGGCCCGGGCGGGCCGTGCACGGCGACGCCTGCGCGCTCGTGGCCGCCGGGGTCCTCGGCGACGTCGACCTCGCCTACCTCGACCCGCCCTACAACCAGCACCGCTACGACTCGAACTACCACGTGTGGGAGACCCTGGTGGCCTGGGACGCCCCGGCGCACTACGGGGTGGCCTGCAAGCGCGACGACCTGCGCGACCCGGCCAACCGCAGCCCGTTCAACGGGCGCCGGACCATGCCCGTGGCCCTCGCCGACGTCGTGACCCGGGTGGCGGCCGAGGTGGTGGTGCTGTCGTACAACAACGAGGCCTGGCTCAGCTACGAGGAGCTCCACGAGCTGTGCTCGGCCCGGGGCCACGTGGAGGTCCTGGCCTTCGACTCGGCCCGCTACGTGGGGGCCCGGATCGGCATCCACGATCCGTCGGGCCACAAGGTCGGGCGGGTCTCCCACGTGCGGAACACCGAGTACGTCGTGCTGGCCGGCCCGAGGGCCCGGGTGCGGGCCATGGCCGCCGCCGTCGAGGCGGCGGGGCTGGGGGCCCGGGTCGACCGCCCCGTCCCGGTCCCGGCCGCCTGATCGGGCTTGACCGCCACATCGACCCGATGAGAACGTGGGACGGGTACGCCCCCCGCACGCCTCCACGCCGGACGCCACGCGGGCGGGCATCGACGGCCCGGGGGACGCACCGGGGCCACGGCACGCCGGCCCGTCGTTCGACGGCCGGCCGACACGAGGGAAGCTGAGGACATGGGAGCACTGGACGGACGGATCGCCATCATCACCGG
Source organism: uncultured Acidimicrobiaceae bacterium (assembly GCA_963830165.1). Classification (GTDB taxonomy): domain Bacteria; phylum Actinomycetota; class Acidimicrobiia; order Acidimicrobiales; family RAAP-2; genus Bog-756. The sequence continues at coordinate 662,973 of CAWHKZ010000008.1, read as the reverse complement.
CGCGGGCCGCGGCATCGGCCGCGAGTACGCCCTGCTGTTCGCCGCGGAGGGGGCGAAGGTCGTGGTCAACGACCTCGGCGGCTCCCTCGACGGCTCCGGCGACGACCGCAGCGCGGCCCAGCAGGTGGTCGACGAGATCACCGCGGCCGGCGGCCAGGCCGTGGCCAACCACGATGACGTCACCGACTGGGAGGGGGGCAAGCGACTCGTCGACACGGCCATCGAGACCTACGGCGACCTGCACGTGCTCGTCAACAACGCCGGCATCCTGCGCGACCGGGTGCTCATCAACATGTCCGAGGACGAGTGGGACGCCGTCATCCACGTCCACCTGAAGGGGCACTTCGTCCCGACCCGGCACGCCGCCGCGTACTGGCGGGAGCAGACCAAGGCCGGCAAGGAGGTCAAGGCCTCGGTGATCAACACCTCGTCGACCTCGGGCCTGCTGGGCAATCCCGGCCAGACCAACTACGGGGCGGCCAAGGCCGGCATCGCCGCCTTCACGACCATCGCCGCCACCGAGCTGACGCGCTACGGGGTGCGCGTCAACGCGCTGGCCCCCAACGCCCGCACCCGCATGACGGTGGAGACCCCGGGTCTGGCCGACATCGTGGCCGCCCCCGAGGACGCCGGCACCTTCGACGCCTGGGACCCGGCCAACATCGCCCCGCTGGTCGCCTACCTCGCCACCGAGTCGTGCCCGGCCACCGGCAAGGTGTACTTCATCCTCGGCGGGACGGTGCGCCTGTTCCAGCCCTGGACCCTGACCGACACGATCGAGAAGGACGATCGCTGGACGGTGGCGGAGCTGCAGGCCGAAATGCACAAGCTCGGGGGCTGAGTGGTCTCCCGGGCCGACGGGCCCGGCCCTGCGGTCCCGGACGAGGAGTTCGACGCCGAGGAGCTGCGCGAGGCCGAGAGCCTCCTCAGCGGCACCGGCTCGGGGGGCGACGGCGGGATCACGATCCCGTGGCCGCTCCTGCTCCGGCACAGGATCCACCACAAGGTGGCCGGCTCGGACCGGTACCAGTGGTGGGTGCTGTGGACGGTGCTGGCCGGGCTCCTGTCCGTCAACATCACCTTCACCGTGTTCGTGGTGGCCCTGCCCCAGGTGGCCCGCCAGCTCCACACCACAGTCTCCACGCTGACCTGGACGTCGACCGGCCCCCTGCTGGCGTTCGGCGTCGCCGCGCCCGTCCTCGGCAAGCTGGGCGACCTGCGGGGTTACAAGCGCCTCTACCTGTGGGGGCTCTGCGGGGCGGCGGTCAGCGTGGTGCTGACGGCCTCGGCGCCCACCGCCGGTGTGCTCATCGCCGCCCGGCTGTTCGACGGCGTGCAGGGCGCGGCCACCGGGGCCGCCTCCATGGCCCTGGTCCTCCAGGCCTTCTCCCACGAGGACCGGGTCAAGGCCCTGGGGTGGTGGTCCCTGGTCGGGGCGGGCGGCCCGGTGCTCGGCGTGACCATCGGCGCCCCCATCATCCAGTTCTACGGTTGGCGCGGCCCTGTTCTGGGGCGAGCTGCCGCTCATGGCCATCGCCGCCGTCCTGGCCATCGTCGTGCTGCCCGCCCACGACCACGCCGTGCCCGAGCCGGGGGCGGACCCGCCGGCGGATCCGGCACCGGTCACCGCGCCGGCCCCGGTCGGGGGCACCCCCGGCCCGCCGCCCGAGAGCCCGTGGCGACAGCTGGACTGGCTGGGCTCGGCCACGCTGTCGTTGTCGGTCACCTTCGGGCTGCTCGGGCTCAACGTGGCGCCGTCGTGGGGCTTCGGCAACCCGAGGACGGTGGCGCTCTTCGTGGTCGGCGCGGTGCTGGCGGTCTGGTTCGTGCTCCACGAGCGGCGGGCCCCCCGGCCCCTCATCCCCCTGCGCTACTTCCGGAAGCGGAACTTCGTGTTCCCGCTCGGGGCCCGGGCCTGCGTCAACTTCGCCTACATGGGCGGGTTCTTCCTGTTCCCCATCCTGATGGAGCGCATCTACGGCTACAGCGAGACGAGCGCGGGGCTGCTGTCCACGGCCCGGCCGCTCGTCTTCTCGCTGTCGGCCCCGATCGCGGGGTACGCGGCGGTCAAGGTGGGGGAGCGGTGGTCGATCGTGGCCGGTTCCGCCGCCCTGTTCGTGTCGATGCTGGTCTTCACCCAGGTCGGCGCCGACCCGTCGGTGCTGCTGATCGTCGTGGCCCTGGCCCTCTCGGGCCTGGCCAACGGGGTCTCGACCCCGTCGACGGCGTCCACGGCCTCCAACGAGGTGGAGCCCGACGAGCTGGGGGTGATGAGCGCCGCCCAGCTGCTGATCACCCAGATCGGGGTCGTGGCCGGCATCCAGACCATGGTGACCGTCCAGGCGTCGGCCCACGGGGGTGCGGGCGACCTGGCCTCGTTCCATGCCGCCTATCTGGTCGGCGCCCTGGTGGCCCTCGTCGCGGTGGTGTGCGGCTTCTTCACCCGCAACACCCCGCGCGGCGTGCGCGCCGCGCCGGCCGACCTGGCCGTCCACTAGGCGGGGCGCACCGCCGGGGCTACTCGGTGATGGCCTGGATCCGGGCCGCGATCTCGGCGGCCGTCGGGTCCGGCGAGGCCGTCTGGAGGGCCATCAGCTTGGCGATGTCCCCCTCGACCTTGATCCTGCCCTGCATGAAGGCCTGGAGGCCGGCCTGGGGATTGCCCTCGACCAGCAGGGCCCGGGCGATGTCGTAGCCGATGGTGACGGTGAGGTCGACCGGGTCGATGTGCCCGACGTCCAGGATCAGCTCGCCGGTGGAGGTGTCGGCATGGGCATGGAGGGACCCTTCGCCGAAGGGCACCTCGACCACGACCAGGTTCATCCGCACGGAGTGCTCGATGGTGCCGCCCTGGCCCTCGTACTCGGCGCGGATGGCCCGCGCCTCGTCGAGCCAGTCGTCACTCAGAAACAGATAGGTGGCCATCGGTGCAGCGCTCCTCGCCCTTCGTCGATCGTGGCGCAACTCTATCCGGCGCCCCCGGCGCCGGCGGGCCGGCGGGGGCCCGACGCCGGCGGGACGGGCCGCCGCGCCGGGGGCCGATAGCATCGCCACCGTGACTGCTCCGATCATGCAAGGTGCCGAGCCGTGGTCCGCCGAGGGCGGTCCCGACGGCGTCCTCGTCCTCCACGGGTTCACCGGCAACCCCCAGTCCATGCGGCCGTTGGCCGAGGCCCTGGCCGCCGCCGGGTTCACGGTGGAGCTGCCCCTGCTGCCCGGGCACGGGACCTCCCTCGAGGACATGGTCCCGACCCGCTGGGACGACTGGTCGGGCGCGGCCGAGGCCCACTTCCAGGCCCTGGCCGCCCGCTGCGACCACGTGGCCGTGGTCGGGCTCTCGATGGGGGGCACCCTGACCTGCTGGCTGGCCGAACACCATCCCCACCTGTCGGGCATCGCCGTGGTGAACCCGCTGGTCCACGCCCCCGACGACGAGTTCCGGAGCGGCATCCGCGCCCTGCTCGACGCCGGCACCGAGTCCTTCGACGGCATCGGCTCGGACATCAAGAAGGAGGGCGCCGTGGAGGCCGCGTACCCGGGTACGCCCCTGGGCGCCGTGCTCTCGCTGTTCGAGGGGGCGGACGGCGTGGAGGCCCACCTGGCCGACATCCACTGCCCGGTCCTGGTGCTGTCCAGCCGGGAGGACCACCTGGTCGAGCCGGTCTCCGGCGACGTGGTCGTGGAGCGGGTGTCCGGGCCCGTCGAGCGGGTGTGGCTGGAGGACAGCTACCACGTGGCCACCCTCGACAACGACGCCCCGCTCATCGAGTCGCTGGTCACGAAATTCGTCGCCTCGGTCGTCGGCGGTGCCGCCTGATGGCCACCCCCGCCCGCCTCACCCGCGCCGACGTGGCCCACGTGGCCGCGCTGGCCCGCCTCGACCTCACCGAGGAGGAGCTGGACCTGTTCACCGGACAGCTCGCCGAGGTCCTGGACCACGCCGCCGACGTGTCCTCGCTCGACCTGGCCGGCGTGGTCCCCACGGCGCACGCCATGGCCGTCACCAACGTGCTGCGCCCCGACGAGCCGCAGCCCTGTCTCGACCGCGACGAGGTGCTGGCCCAGGCGCCGTCGGTCGAGGACCACCGCTTCCGGGTCCCCCGGATCCTCGGCGAGGCGCCGTGACGGCCCCCCGTCCGGCACTCGAGACCGCCACCATGGTGCGGGCCGGCGAGCTCAGCGCCGTCGACGTCCTGGAGCACCACCTGGCCGTCATCGACGCGGGCGAGGAGACGGTCCACGCCTTCAACCTGGTGCTGGCCGACCGGGCCCGGGTCCGGGCCCACGAGGTCGACGCCGCGGTGGCCGCCGGTGGCGACCCGGGGCCGCTCGCCGGCGTTCCGGTGGCCCTGAAGGACAACCTCTGCACCCGGGGGGTGCCCACCACCTGTTCGTCACGGATCCTCGAGGGGTGGGAGCCCCCCTACGACGCCACGGTCGTGACCCGCCTGGCCGACGCCGGGGCCGTGGTGATCGGCAAGACCAACATGGACGAGTTCGCCATGGGCTCGTCCACCGAGACGTCGGCCTTCGGCCCCACCAGCAACCCCCACGACCCGGAGCGGGTCCCCGGCGGGTCCTCGGGCGGGTCGGCCGCCGCCGTGGCCGCCGGCTTCGCCCCGCTGGCCCTCGGCTCGGACACCGGCGGCTCGATCCGCCAGCCCGCGGCCCTGTGCGGCGTGGTGGGCATGAAGCCGACCTACGGCACGGTCTCGCGCTACGGCCTCGTGGCCTTCGCCTCGTCGCTCGACCAGATCGGTCCCTTCGCCGGCTCGGTGGCCGACGCCGCCCTGCTGTTCGACGCCATCGGCGGCCACGACCCGCTCGACTCCACCTCGCTCAACCGGCCCACCCCGCGGGTGCTGTCGGTGCTCGACGACGGGGTGGAGGGGATGACCGTCGGCGTCCTGGCCGAGCTGCTCGACGGGGCCTCCCCCGACGTGGCGGCGCGGGTCCACCAGGCCGCCGAGGCCCTGGCCGCCGCCGGGGCCCGGGTCGAGGAGGTGTCGGTTCCCGAGGTCACCCTCGGCCTGTCCGCCTACTACCTCATCGCCCCGGGCGAGGCCTCGTCGAACCTGGCCCGCTACGACGGCGTGCGCTACGGGCTCCGGGTCGAGGCCGAGGACACGGTGGCCATGAACACGGCCACCCGCTCCGAGGGCTTCGGCGACGAGGTCAAGCGCCGCATCATGCTCGGCACCTACGTGCTGTCGGCCGGCTACATGGACGCGTACTACAACCAGGCCCTGCGGGTCCGCACGCGGATCATCGAGGGCTTCGCCACCGCGTACGCCCGCTGCGACGTCCTGCTCGGCCCCACCACCCCGACGACGGCCTTCCCCCTCGGCGCCAAGGTGGACGACCCCCTGGCCATGTACCTGTCCGACGTGTGCACCATCCCCTCCAACCTGGCCGGCCACCCGGCCGTGAGCGTCCCCTTCGGCCCGGGCGACGACGGCCTGCCGGTGGGCGTGCAGCTCCTCGGCCCGGCGCTCTCCGAGGGCACCCTGTTCCAGGTGGCGGCCGTGATCGAAGCGGCCGCCCCGGTGCTGGCCGCTCCCCGCATCCGGACGGGGGCCCCGGCATGAGGTCCGACTGGCAGCTGGTCATCGGGCTGGAGGTGCACTGCGAGCTGCGGACGGCCACCAAGCTGTTCTGCGGCTGCCCGAACATGTTCGGCGACGAGCCCAACACGAACGTCTGCCCGAACTGCCTCGGCCTGCCGGGATCGCTGCCCGTGCTCAACCAGCGGGCGGTGGAGCTGGCCATGGCCATCGGCACCGCCCTCCACTGCGACATCCGGCCGTCGACCTTCCACCGGAAGAACTACTTCTACCCGGACCAGGCCAAGGACTACCAGATCAGCCAGTACGACGAGCCGCTCAACGTGGACGGCCACCTCGACCTGCCCGACGGGTTCCGGGTCGGGATCGAGCGGGCCCACATGGAGGAGGACACCGGCAAGACGACGCACGCCGGCGCGTCGGGACGCATCCACGGGGCCGACTACTCGCTGGTCGACTACAACCGCTCCGGCGTGCCGCTGGTCGAGATCGTGAGTGCCCCCGACATGCGCACCCCCGACCAGGCCCGGGCCTACGTGACCGAGCTGCGGGCCATCCTGGTGGCCTCGGGAGCCTCCGACGGCAAGATGGAGGAGGGGTCCATGAGGGTCGACGCCAACGTCTCGGTGCGGCGCAGCGCGGACGACCCGTTCGGCACCCGGTGCGAGATCAAGAACCTCAACTCGGTCCGGTCCCTCGGCCGGGCCATCGAGTACGAGGCCGAGCGGCAGATCGCCCTCATCGAGTCGGGTGAGCCGGTGGTCCAGCAGACCCGCCACTGGGACGAGGACGCGGGACGTACCCAGGCCCTCCGCTCCAAGGAGGACGCCTACGACTACCGGTACTTCCTCGAGCCCGACCTGGTGCCCCTGGTGCCCGACGCCGAGTGGATCCGGGCCGTCGCCGACACCCTCGGGATGATGCCGGCGGAGCGCCGCACCCGCCTGGCGGAGCTCCTGGACGGGTCGGGCGGGGCGACCGAGGCCCAGGTGCTCCAGGTGACGACCGTGGTCGACCTGGGCCTCGACGACCTGGTCGTCGAGGCCGTGGCGGGCGGGGTGGGGACGCCGCTGGCCCTGGCCCGCACGGCCAACGAGGCGGCCACCGACGCCGAGGCCGCCCGCCGGCTCGACCCCAAGTGCTACGTCGAGCTGCTGACCCTGGAGGACCAGGGCACGCTGTCGGCCACCCAGGCCAAGGCCGTGCTGGCCGAGCTGTTCGCCCGGGGCGGCGGCGACCCGGCGGCCATCGCCCGGGACAAGGGGTTCGAGGCCATGTCCGAGGACTCGCTGGCGGCCACGGTGGCCGAGGCGGTGGCCGGGCACCCCGACGAGTGGGTCCGGTTCTGCGAGGGCGACGGCAAGCTGGCCGGGTTCTTCACCGGGCTGGTCATGAAGGCCACCCGGGGCCAGGCCAACGGCAAGGCGGTGGCCGCCGAGCTGCAGCGGTTGCGGGGCTGAGCGACGGGCTCCGCCCCGGGCACCGCCCCACTCAGGGCGTCGGCGCCCAGATCGGCTCGTCGAGCAGGTCGGCCGCCGACGGGAGCGGGCCGCTGGCCAGGTAGGGGCCGGTGGAGGTGAAGCCGATCCGGGTGATGTAGACCGGCCGGGGCGGGAGGTCGGGGTGCGGGGCGAGCGATCGCCTCGGGCTGTAGAGCACCCAGTAGCCGGCGGCGTCGTGGAACACCGAGGCCTCGCCGGGACCCTGACCCTGGGCATTGGAGGACAGCAGGGGGCCGGGGGCGACGTCCCGGCACGGACCGGCCGGACCGTCGCAGCGGGCCGCGCCCACCGCGTACTGCGGCTGGTTGAACCAGTTGCCCGAGTAGACGACCCAGTAGGTCCCGTCCACCTCGACCATGTCCGGGGCCTCGACGATGGTGCCCTGCCAGGGCTCGTCGGGGGACATCAGGAACGCCGGGCTGCCGAGCAGGTGGGTCCCGTCGTCCGACAGGCGCTGCGACCACATCCTGGTGGGGGTGGTCGCCCCTCCGGCGTTCTGGTCGGACTTCCACAGCATCCACGGGGTGCCGTCCCCGTCGACGAAGACCCGGGGGTCGATGGAGCCGCCCTCGTCGAGTTGGCAGATGAAGGGTGCCGGCGCGGCGACGAAGGGTCCGGTCGGCGAGTCGGACGAGGCGCTCCCGATGCACTCGGTCTGGGGCGAGTAGTCCGCCACCATGGCCGTGAAGTAGAGGACGTAGGTCGAGTCGAAGCGGTGCACGTCCGGCGCCCAGGTGAACCCCGGCTGGGCCCAGGCCGGCAGGACGGGCAGGGCGTCGACCGGGGCGGTCCAGTGCACGAAGTCGACGCTGGTGGCCACCGGCACGTTCATGGGCGCCGGGCCGGTGCCCCCGCTGGTGAACAGCAGGTACCGGTTGTCGGCCGTGGTGAGGAACGGGTCGGACTGGTCGGAGCCCCCGGTCACCTCGGTGCCCGGTGCTGCCGGGAAGGGGGTGGGTGGCGGCGCCACCGTCGAGTCCAGGAACGACGCCGGCGTCGGGACCCGCCCGGCACCGACCGCCGCGTGGCCGTGGGCGGGGGGGTGGCCGCCGGCCGCCGCCGGTCCCGACCCGAGGCCCAGCCCGGCGGCCGCCACTCCGACCGTGCCGACGACGGCCAGCGCCGCCCAGGCCAGGACCCGGCGGCCCCCGGGGTGGCTGTGCGCCACGCCAGTTGCGGTCCCGACCCGTCGCTCCTCGTGCCTTCCCACTGCGTCCCCCACGATCCCCCGTCCCCCGGGGCTGTCCCTCGGTCGCCAACGCTACCGCCACCGCTCCGGTGCACCGGAGCGGTGGCCCCGCGCCGGCGGCGGCCCGGCCGGGCCGTCTGGGGACGAACGGTGGAGATCCCCACCCGAACTGGGGACGAAGCGGGAAATGTGGCGGAAAAGCTCAGGATTTCGCGCCGTCCCCTTGACCCTCCGGAGCCCCCGGTTCAGAGTGACTGCTGTCGGGAAGCCGAAGCCCAGCGAGGCTCCGGGGGAGGTCCAGGGAAGCGGTCCGATGATCGGTTCCCAGGTCCGAACCGGGGGATCGGGACGGCCGTAGGCGACCGGCGTGGAGGTCCGGGGACGGACCGGGGTGCCCCAGGGCACGTCGGGACGGACGCCTGGCGCGGGTTGTCCGACACGACCTGCGACAGGAGGAGCCGGGCCGCCGGTACGTGGCCCCGAGGAGCTCGGGCGGTCTCGACCGTCCGGTTACTCGGGGCCGCGTCGCGCCCGGGGACGTGCCGGCCGACGCCGGCGGTGGCCGGCCGCGGTCAGTGGTGGTGCGTGACCGCGGGCGCCCCGTCCAGCGAGTCCATGGTGCAGGGGTCGACGTCGACGTCGGCACAGAGCTCGCACTCGAGCTCGAGGGTGCTGTGGGCGATCCCGAACGGCCCGGCGATGGCCGACTTCACCCGCTCGCCGACCGTGTTCGCCTCCTCCAGGGTGGGGTGGCCGGTCACCAGGACGTGGGCCGAGAGCAGTCGCACCTCGCTCGACAGGCTCCAGACGTGGAGGTCGTGGACGCCGGCCACCCCCTCGACGCCGGTCATCGTCGCGGTCAGGTGGTCGAGGTCGACGTCGCCGGGCGTGGACTCGAGCAGCACGGCGACGCTCGTCCGGAAGACGCCGGCGGCCTGGGTCACGATCAGGGCGGCCACCACGAGGGACGAGACCGGGTCGAGCCAGCTGGCCGAGGGGACGGCCAGCAGCAGCAGGCCGGCCACCAGCACCGCCGCGGACGCCAGGGCGTCCCCCACCATGTGCACGAAGGCGGAGCGCATGTTGAGGTCGCCCCGCCGTTCGGCCAGCACCAGGGCGGCGACGCCGTTCACCACGAGGCCGGCGGCGGCCACCGCCACCACGATGCCGGCGTCGACGTGCTCGGGATGGAGCAGGCGGTGGACGGCGGCCACCACGATGAGGACGGTCACCGCGGCGATCAGGACGGCGTTGGCCAGCGCGGCCAGGATGGTGGCCCGGTGGTTCCCGAAGGAGCGGGCCGGACTGGCCGGACGGAGGGCCAGGCGGACGGCGACCAGTGACAGGACCAGGGCGCCCACGTCGGTCAGGTTGTGCCCGGCGTCGGCCAGCAGTCCGGTCGAGTGGGCGACGATCCCGAAGGCCACCTGGGCGACCACCAGCCCCAGGTTGAGGACGAGGCTGACGGCCAGTCTGCGGGTTCGGTCCATGGGCGCTCCTGCTCCGATGCTACCCGGTGACCTGGGGTTTCCGCCTCTGTCGGTCCGCACGGGCGGGGCGCGGGGCGGTCGGTAGCATGGCGGCCCATGGAGGTACTCGCGCTCTACCTGCCCCAGTACCATCCGATCCCCGAGAACGACCGCTGGTGGGGGACCGGCTTCACCGAGTGGACGAACGTCACCCGGGCCCGCCCCCTGTTCCGGGGCCATGCCCAGCCCCACCTGCCGGCCGACCTGGGCTTCACCGACCTCCGCGTGCCCGAGACGCGCCAGGCCCAGGCCGAGCTGGCCCGCCACCACGGCATCACCGGCTTCTGCTACTGGCACTACTGGTTCGCCGGGCGCCGGCTGCTCGAGCGGCCCTTCGACGAGGTCCTGGCCTCGGGCCGACCGGACTTCCCGTTCTGCCTGGCCTGGGCCAACCAGACCTGGTCGGGGGTCTGGCACGGCGCCCCCGACCGCATCCTGATCGAGCAGACCTACCCGGGCCCCGAGGACGACCGGGCCCACTTCGAGTCGCTGCTCCCGGCCTTCCGCGATCCCCGCTACGTGCGGGTGGCCGGCCGACCGGCCTTCTTCGTCTACCAGCCCGGCGACCTGCCCGAGCCGGCCCGGTTCGTCGAGTCGTGGCAGAAGATGGCCGTCGACGCCGGCCTGGGCGGTCTCTACCTGGTGGCCTCCCTCGGCGAGTCCGGCTACCGCAGCCAGGTGGCCGACGGCTTCGACGCCGGGGTGGTCTTCCGCTACCCGTTCACCCGCACCACCGAGGTCAAGGTGCGGGACCGGCTCGTGGCCCGCGGCCTCGTCCGGGGCCCGCGGCGCTACCCCTACCCCGACGTGCCCGCCGACCCGCCGTCGCACTTCACCGGGCTGCTCTTCCCGGGCGTGTACCCCAACTGGGACAACACCCCGAGGTCGGGGCGCCTCGGGGCGGTGGCCACCGGCGCCACCCCCGAGCGGTTCGCCGCCCACGTGCGCCGCGGCCTCGAGCGGCTCGCCGCCCATCCGGCCGACGAGCGGGTCCTGGTGGTCAAGTCGTGGAACGAGTGGGCCGAGGGCAACTACCTCGAGCCCGACGCCGAGGTGGGGACGGCCCGGCTCGAGGCGCTCCGCGCCGAACTGGCCCGGGCGGGCCACCTCCGGGCATGAGCGGGGGACGGGCCGCGGGCCGCCCCGGGCCCGTGGTGCCGGACGCGGTGTCCGAGTCGAGCAGCCACCGGGTCTCGGCCCCCGTCGACGCGGGCGCGGCGGGCGGCCCGCCGACGGCCCGCGAGCGCCGCCGGCACCGCGCGTCCGCCTGGGCGCTGGTCGTGCTCCTGGTGCTCTGCGTCCTCTTCGTCGCCGCCACGGCCCGGCTGTTCGTGTGGCCGCCCACCGACGCTCCGACCCGCGTCGACGCCATCCTCACCCTGGGGGGCGACCCCGGTCAGCTGCGGGCCAAGCAGGGCGTGGCCCTGGCCGAGGCCGGGTACGCGCCGGTGGTGGTCGTGTCCCGGGGCGGCTACCCCGAGGTGCCGTGCCCGAAGGCCACCCACGGGGTCGAGGTGATCTGCTTCCGGGCCAACCCGCTCGACACCCGGGGGGAGGTGGAGTTCGCCACCCGGCTGGCCGCCGAGCGGCACTGGACCTCGATGATCATGGTGCCCGAGCGGGACCAGGCCACCCGGGCCCGGATGCTCTTCCGCCGCTGCAGCGACATCCGCCTCGTGGTGGTCCCGGTCACGGCCCACGGCGCCGCCCTGCTCCGCGACATCCCCTACGAGTGGGCGTCGCTGGCCAAGGCGTTCGTCATCAACACCAGCTGTTGAACCGCCCGGTCACGGGCCGTCAGCCCGGGCGGGCCCGGCCGCCCCGCACCCGGCCGGCCAGGCGGCCGACCTCCAGCTTGCGGCGGCCGGCGAACCGGTAGGTCCGGGAGTACGCCCGGGTGGCCCACGACTCCGGCCGCACCTCCAGGCCGGCCGCGCCGGCGCTGCGGATCTCCTCGGCCATGGTGAGGTAGCTGCGCCGGCGGTAGTGGCGCAGGTGGTCGGTGAAGTCGTCCTCGGCGACGATGAAGCGCCGCACGTCGCAGACCCGGGCGTTGGGCAGTCCGGCCACCACCTCGTCGAGGGCCGCGTTCATCACCTTGTGGTGCAGGTGGCGGTCGGGTTCCTTCGGGTTGTCGAGCGGGAACTCGGCGCCGTTCACCAGGATGAGGTCGGCGTGGGCGGGGATGGTGGCGGCCAGCCAGGCGATGTTCTCCTGGAAGCGTTCGGGGGTGATCCCGCCGAGCGGTTCGAACTCGTCGGCGAACCAGGCGAACCAGGCCGCGTCGAGTGACTCCCGGGCGTGTCGCTGGACCAGGCGCGGCCTGCGGGCGGGATCGGTGACGTCCTCGGTGAACTGGCGCCACGCCACCACCAGCCCCGTCTCCCGGTGGCGGTAGAGGCCCTGGGTGTAGTCGGTGAGCACGCTGAGCACGAGGACGTCGTAGTCGGGATCGACCACGGCGGCCGAACGGTAGGTGGCGCGGTCGACGATGGGCAGGCGGTCGAGCAGCGCCTCCTGGGCGGGGGTGAGTCCCTCGGCCGACAGGCGCAGGGTCTCGGTGTGCCCGGCGTGGATGAAGGCGCCGGTGTCGCCGGGGTGGGCGAACTCGGTGGCGATGTGGCCGCCCAGGAAGTCGGCGGTGGTGGAGAGGTCGCACCCGCCGACGATGAGGATCCGGCCCGTCCGCGTCGGGCGGGTGTCAGCGGTACCGGCGTCGTCCACCGTGCCGTCGTCCAGGGTGATCCAGTCCACCTGGCCGTCGAGGGACGAGGCGACCTCGCCCACGATCTCTAGCTCCGGTCGGCCGAGACGTTCGTAGAGCCACTGCTCGACCCCCATGCCCATCACCCGGCACGAGAAGAGGTAGTCGGTGAGCACGCCGGTCGACCGGTCCATGGCGTAGAAGCCGCAGATCCCGTAGTGGCCGTAGCGGTCGGCGGCCTCCACGTAGCCGGACACCACGCCGGGGTCGGACAGCATCGCCGCGAACTCCTCGCCGGAGGGCCGCCGCTTGGTGAAGTTCAGCTGGTTGGTGCGCAGGGCCAGCTCGTGCAGGCGGTCGGCCTCGGCCGCCGTGTCCTCGTGGATCGCCACCCGGATGCCGCACGAGCGGAGGAACTCCTCGTTCGACCCGTCCGCCGTCCGGCGGTCCGCCACCTTGCGCTCGAGCACCTGGTACTGGCGGAGCCGCGAGAGCGACGCATCGTCCTTGCCGGCCAGCTGGGGCAGGTCGGCGAGCACGTCGATCAGATCGGGGCCGGCCGTCTGGAGGCCGGGGGCGAAGTGCTCGGCCTCACCCCGGTTGGAGGGCAGGTCGTCGAGGAACAGCACGTTCTCGGGGCGCAGCTGGGCGTCCTCGATGATGGCGGCCACGCGGGGGCCCTTCGGCGTCCAGTCGACCCGCGGGAAGACGAACTCCTCCCACAGGCCGACGGCCTCGAGCTCCGACCGCACGGGACCGACGTCGTTCTTGGAGCAGATGGCGTTGACGATCCCGCGCCGGTTGAGGGTGCGGACCAGGTCGACCGACCGGTCGTCGATCACGACCGGTCCCTCGCTGAGGGTGCCGTGCCAGAACGTGTCGTCGAGGTCCCACACGACCAACTTGACCGGGGCCGACAGGGGTCCCCCGTCGGTCCGGGTGCCCGCGGGTGCCCCTGACCCCGTGCCCGTGCCTGCCACGTCCCGAGTATTCCACAGCGGTCACGGGAGACTCAACGGTGCGATGGGCCGGCCGGTCGGGCGTCCCGGACTAGGTTGTCGGCGTGGCCAGAGCCGACGCCGCCGACGACCCGACGGCCATCGTGCGGTCGAACGACCCGCTGGTCCGGGCCTGGCGCCGGGCCGGACGCGGGACGCGCGGGGCCCGGGATCTCCTCGACATGCGCCTGGACGGCACCTACCGGCGCCTGGCCGCCGGCTACCGCCTGCCCGACGGGTCCCGCCGGATCTACCTGCACCACATCCGCAAGACGGCGGGCACCAGCCTGTTCCTGAGCTTCCTCGCTCTCGGGGGCGAGGACCCCAGGGTGGTGTGGCGGCGGATCAACGCCTCGCGGCTACCGCGCACGGTCAGCGGCGGGTACGCGTTCGCCACCATCCACCGCCGCCTGCTGGCCGAGGGCGACTGGTTCTTCGGGCGCGCCCACCGGCCGGCGGCCGACCAGCCCCTGCCCGACGGGACCTTCACTGTGACCGTCCTGCGCGATCCGCTGGCCCGGGTCCACTCCTACTTCGACTACCTGGTGGCGGGGGACACCCCCGACACGCCGGGCCGGGTCGCCGAGCGCGAGCGGCGGATCGCCCTCGACGGCTTCGACGCCTTCCTCGACGTGGTGCCGCCCCGTCACCTGCTCAGCCAGCTGCACACCTTCTCGACGTCGCTCGACGTCTCCGAGGCCGTCGACCGGGTGGCGGCCTGCTCCGCCGTGTTCTCGACCGAGACCTACGCCGCCGGCCTGGCGGCCCTCGGCGCCCGCCTCGAGCTGCCGCTGGGCGTCCACCGGGCGCGGGTGACCGGCGAGCGGTCGACGCTGACCCCGGCCCAGACCGATCGGCTGCGGACCATGCTCGAGCCGGAGTACCAGCTGCTCGGTCGACTGGCCGCCGCCGGCGTGGGCGACCCGGGCGGCGTGGGCGACCCGGGAGGCGTGGGCGACCCGGGAGGCGCGGCCACCTAGGCGCCGCCGGCGTGGTGCTCGAGGTCGCGGCTGTTGGCCATGGCCACGGCGGCCAGCTGGGACCGCACGCCGAGCTTGCGCAGCACGGAGCGGATGTGGGAGCGGACGGTGGTGAGCGACACCACCAGCTCGTCGGCGATCTCCTGGGCTCCCCAACCCTCGGTCAGGTAGAAGAGGACCCGCCGCTCGCCGGCGGTGAGGCTCAGCAGCGCGTGGAACCGGTCGGGGAACTCGAGCTCCTCCATCTGGCGGGCCTCCTCGGAGGACAGCCGCTCGAGCGAGCGCAGGGCCTCGGCCAGGTGGTCGGGGTCGAAGAGGGCGAGGGCGCCCTGGGCCACGCACGCGGCCATCGCCCCGGCCCCCGCCCCGACGCTGACGGCCAGCACCGGCACTCCCTTGTCGACGTACGCGGTGGTCAGGCGGGCGGGCCGGCCCCAGGCGCCGTGGCCCCAGCTCGGGGAGCGCCCGACCCAGGCACCGTCGAGCACCAGGACCACCAGGTCGGCGTCGACGCCGTCGACGGTCACGGGGAGCGGCACCTCGGGCGACACCGGGGTGGCGTCGGTCCGGCAGCCGAGGCGCTCGATGACGGCCGCCGCGGCCGTGAGCGCGAACCCGGGCGGGTCGCCCTCGGCGGCCATCGGATCGACGACGAGCACGCAGCGGCTGCTCACGGGCCGTGGCCCCTCCCGCGCCGCGAGCCGTTCGCGCTCGTCGGCGGGGCACAGGCCGGGGACCCCACCGGTGCGGACGCCGAGGTAGCGGCGGACGGGACGTCGGTGGAGCGGCACGAAGAGCGGCGCCGTCCCGCCGGGGGAGGGGTGACCGGTGACCCGCTGGTCGACGGTGACGGCGGCCACCGCAGCATCGGGGTCACCGGCGTCCCGACCGAGTGCCGCCCGGGACGTGCGGGCCGCGGCCAGCACGCGGCGCGTGACCCCGGCGGTGCCGTCGGCGCCCGGGCCCTCGATGGGGCCGGCCAGGCCGACGGCGGTGGAGAAGCCGGTGTCGGAGCGGTCGAAGAGGAGGCCGGGGCCGACGGCCCGGGCCAGGCGGTCACCCAGGACCCGCAGTGGGACGGCGCCGGCCACCGGGCCGAACGCCACCGCCGCCAGGGTGGTGGACGCCGGGCAGATCCGGTCGTCGCCGCGCACGGCCTGTGCGATCTTGCGCAGCGCGTAGGCCATGGCGGACACACCGGTCGGCCGGCCCCGCCGCACGGAGGTGGTCGTGCGTACGTCCACCCATGCCACCGTGCCGGTGACGCGTCCCTCCCGCTCGGTGGCTGCCCGGTCGTCCCCACTTGTCCTCATGTCGCCCCCGCTCACGGGCCGGACCGACCCCTGACGCAACCGCACACCTCCGCCGGCCCCGTCGAGGTTCCCCCCGGGGCCTGCCTGCCCGTGCGGCGTTCGCCGGCCGCCCAGCCTACCGGTGGGTGGCGATCCGTACCAGGTTCGTGGCCGCCGGGGGACGTCGCCGAGGTCAGGACGGCGGCCCCGACCGGCCCGGCCCCCGCCCGGAAGCGGCGGCCGGCACCGTGCGCGACCGGTGGGACGAGGCGGCCAGATGGAGCGCCCCGTCCAGGAGGAGGACGACCCCGATCCCGAGGGCGCCGCCGGCCAGGGCGTCGGTCGGGTAGTGCCACTGCAGGGCCACCACGGCGATGCACTCCAGGCCGAGCACGAATGCCCCCACGGCCACGACGACGGGCCGGATCCGGCCCGGGACGGCGACGGCCCAGGCGGTGACCACCCCGGCCACCGCGGTGGTCGTGCCCGACGGGTAGGTCAGGACCTCGGCGTAGCGGCGGGCGATCAGGGGCTTGAGCAGGTACTCGGCCAGGATCACGGCCAGGCCCGGCCCGACCAGGCAGGCCAGCGCCCGCAGGCGGTCCCGGGCCACGACGACGAGGGCGGCCAGGATCGAGCCGACCACCAGGGAGTCCGTGGAGCGGAACTCGGTCACGTGCACGTAGAGCTGGTTGCCCTGGGCCGGGTGGATGAAGTCGAAGCCCCACCGGTCGAGGAACAGGGCCCCGGGGTGGAGCCGGACGACGATGGCGCCCACCACGGTGAGCCCCACCAGGATGGCGCCGATCACCGTCTCGGGCCGTCCGTCGGAGGCGGCGGGGGCCGGGGTGGTGCCGGGGGCCGTCCCGGAGGTCACCGCTCGCGGAACCAGGCGATGGTGGCGGCCAGCCCTTCGGTCAGGGGGACGGGCCGCACGTCGGGGAAGAGGTGGCGCAGGCTCGACTGGTCGGCCTGGGAGTCCCGGACGTCGCCCACCCGCGGCTCGGTGTGGACCCGGTCGACGGGATGGCCGAGCTGGTCCTCGATCAGGGCGATGACCTCGAGGAGCGACACCCGGGTCCCGAAGGCCAGGTTGACCGGTCTCGTGGCGGTCACCGGGCGGACGGCGGCCTCGGCCAGCACCGAGCACACGGTGCCCACGTACGTGAAGTCCCGGGTCTGCCCGCCGTCCCCGTGCACCGTCAGCGGATCGCCCCGGAGCGCCGCCGACAGGAAGGCGGGGATCACGGCGGCGTAGGCGTGGTCGGGGGCCTGCAGCGGGCCGAAGACGTTGAAGAACCGGAACGGCAGGGTGGCCAGCCCGTAGGAGTGGGCGTAGGCGAGGGCGTAGGACTCGGCGGCCAGCTTGCTCACGGCATAGGGGCTCACCGGCATGGGCACGAGCCCCTCGTGCTTGGGGAGCTCGGGGTTGGCCCCGTAGACCGACGAGGAGGAGGCCACCACGACCGTCGGCCCGCCGTGGTGGCGTGCCGCCTCGAGGACCCTCAGCGTGCCGGTGGCGTTGGCCTCGTGGGAGGCGACGGGGTCGACGATCGAGCGGGGGACCGATGGGCGGGCGGCCAGGTGGACGATGGCCCCGGCGCCGGGGACGACCTCGTCGAGCACGGCGGTGTCGAGGATCGACCCCTCGACCAGTGTGACGGCGTCGAGGCCCTCGAGGTTGTCCTTGCTGCCCGACGACAGGTCGTCGAGGGCGATGACCTCGTCCACGCCGGGGGTGGCCACGAGCGTGCGGCACAGATTGGCCCCGATGAAACCGGCCCCGCCGGTGACGACGACGTTCACGAAGGCATCAGAGCCGCTCGACCGACGTTCCGTCCAGTCGGTTGCGGGTGTCGAGGATGAAGCGGGCGTGCCGCTCGATCAGGTCGTAGTCGAAGGCGTCGTGATCGGTCACGAGCACGACGGCGTCGGCGGCGGCCAGCTCCTCGGCGGTGGCCTCGACCAGCGGGAACGAGAGAGCCCGCCCGTCGAGGTGGGGGTCGGCCACCCGCAGGTCGGCCCCGAGGGCCACCAGCGAGCGGGCGATCACGGTACCGGGCGCCTCGCGGGCGTCCCCGGTGTTGCGCTTGTAGGCCAGGCCGAGCAGCAGGACGCGCGAGCCGCTCACCGACCGGCCCATCCGGTTGAAGGCCAGCATCAGTCGGCGCACCACGTAGTCGGGCATGTGCTCGTTGACGTCGTTGGCCAACTCGACGAAGCGGAACGGCTGTCCGAGGCTGCGCCGCACCTTCCACGACAGATAGCTGGGGTCGATGGGGAGGCAGTGGCCACCGACGCCGGGGCCGGGGGTGAACCGCAGGTAGCCGAACGGCTTGGTCGAGGCGGCGTCGATGGCCTCCCACACGTCGATGTCGAGGTCGGCGGCGAACATGGCCAGCTCGTTGACCAGCGCGATGTTCACGTGGCGGAAGGTGTTCTCGAGCAGCTTGGTGAGCTCGGCCTCCCGGGTGCCCGACACGGCCACCGTCCGCTCCACGATCCGTCCGTAGAACTCCTCGACCGCTTCGAGGGAGGCGGCGTCGATGCCGGAGACCACCTTCGGCGTGTTCTCCAGCTGCCAGGTGGTGTTGCCGGGATCGATCCGCTCGGGGCTGTAGCCGGCGTGGAAGTCGCGTCCGCCGACCAGGCCGGAGCCGGACTCGAGGATGGGGACGACCAGCTCCTCGGTCGTTCCCGGGTAGCTGGTCGACTCGAGGACCACGGTGGCTCCCGGGCGCAGGTGGGCGGAGAGCGTGCCGGCGGCCTCCTCGACGTAGGAGAGGTTCGGGTTGCCGTCCTCGAGCGGTGTGGGCACGTCGATCACGGCCAGGTCGAAGCCGGCCATGTGGGCGCTGTCGTCCGTCGGCAGGTACCGGCCGGAGGCCAGCGCGGCGGCCAGCCGCTCGTCGCTGATGTCCTCCACGTAGGAGTCACCGTCGGCCAGGCGCTTGATGCGGTCGACGTCGAGGTCGAATCCGACGACGTCGTAGCCGACCTCGACGGCCCGCAGGGCGAGGGGCAGGCCGACGTAGCCCTGTCCGACCACGACCAGTCTGCCGAGGGAGGCGTCGCTCATCGCTGCGGGCACGGCTGTGCCGACCGGGGCCGGCCGGAGGTGCGGTCGGTCACGTCCGGACCTGGCCCGTGTCGGTCTCGGGCTGGAGGTAGCCGGCCACCACTCCCCGCAGGTCGAGCTCGGCCTCGGCGTCGTCGAGCTCCGGCCACTCGAAGGACTGGCCGGCGACCGCGCCGTCGACGGACCCGTCGGCCCGGACCGGCACGCCGGGGACCGCCGGGACCGAGGTGCCGGTGGCGGCGGCGGTGAACAGCAGGCAGCGGACGGTTTCCTTGTCGCGCTTCAGGGTGGCGAGCTCCAGCTCCTCGAGCTCGGCGGCGAACGCGTCGGCCGGGGCCGGGATGGGCACCAGGCGGTTGATGTAGGGGTGGCTGGTGCCGAAGATCTCCTCGTCGGGGGTGCTCAGCACCTCGTTGAGCTTCTCACCGGGGCGCATCCCGGTGATCTCGATGGGGATGTCGATGCCGACCTGGCAGCCCGACAGCCGGATCATCCGTTCGGCCAGATCGATGATCTTCACCGGTACACCCATCTCCAGCATGAAGATCTCGCCACCCTCGGACAGTACCGAAGCCTGCAGCACGAGCTGGACCGCCTCCTCCACGCTCATGAAGAACCGGGTCATGCGGGGATCGGTGACCGTGACCGGGCCGCCCTGGGCGATCTGTCGGGCGAAGGTGGGGATGACGCTGCCCCGGCTGCCCAGCACGTTGCCGAAGCGCACCGTGCAGTAGGCGCCGCCTTCGGGGGCGTGGGCCAGGACGGTCTGCTCGGCCAGGCGCTTGGAGGCACCCATGACGCTGGAGGGATGGACGGCCTTGTCGGTCGAGATCTGCACGAAGTGCCGGCAGCCGACCACGGCGGCGGCGTCGACGATGTTGAGCGTGCCGAGGACGTTGGTCTTGGCCGCCTCGATCGGGTGCTGCTCGAGCACGGGCACGTGCTTGTGGGCGGCGGCGTGGAACACGACGTCGGGGCGGTAGTGCTCGAAGGTGTCGAAGACCGCGTCGCGGTCGTAGATGTCGACGAGCGCCTGCTCGGTCGGTCCGGCGATGGTGGCGGCGGTGTCGTGCAGGTGGGTCTCGTCGTGGTCGAGCAGCACGAGCTGGCGTGGGTCGAGGCTCGCCAGCTGCCGGCAGATTTCGGAGCCGATGGACCCTCCGGCGCCGGTGACCAGGACCCGCTGGCCCTCGATGGAGCGTCGGACCGACTCGAGGTCCGTGGGCACGGGGGTGCGGCCGAGGAGGTCCTCGATCTGCGGCTCGCGGGCCTGGCGCAGGGCGGCCAGATGATTGGGCTCGTTGAGCATGTCCTTCACGCCCGGCAGCATCTTCATCGACACGCCGGCCTGCTCGGAGGCCCGCAGCGCCGCGGTCGACGAGCTCCGGCGCCGGTGACGGGATGGTGAGGAGCACCTGTTGGATGGTGTAGCGGCTGGCCGCCTTCGGGATCTCGTTGATGCCGCCGACCACGGGCACGCCGAGGAGGGAGAGGCCGTGGGCCCGCTCGTCGTCGTCGAAGACGGCGACCGGCACCAGGCCGGCGCCCGGGCTGCGCAGCATCTCGCGGATCGCCGCCGCACCGGCGTCCCGGCTGCCGATCACGGCCACCCGGAGTCCGAGGCGCTTGGAGCCCCGTTGCCAGGCGAACAGGCGCGAATGGAAGCGGAGGATGCCCATGCCGACGGCGGTGAACATGCAGCCGACCACCACCACGAAGGGCGGCACCAGCTCGATGTTGATGGCGTTGCCGGCGGGCCAGAAGGCGATCAGTACGCAGAGGGTGGTCGCCACGGAGAGCAGGAGCTGGCGGGCCTCGTCGGCGCCGGCGTGCCGCCACATGCGTCCATAGAGGCCGAACATCTTGTTCGAGGCGATGGTGACGACGACGGCCACGGCCAGGAATTCGCTGAAGTGGAGCCAGTAGCCGCTCGGGGCCCGGTCACGGAAGTAGGTCACCTCGGCGAGCCCGTAGCCGATCACGACGGTGATGGCGTCGAGCAGGACGAAGAGGATCGCGGCCCGGACCCGGCTGGCGGCCACGGCCACCCGCCGCATGTCGGTGCGCGACACCTCCTGGTCGTCGGCCTGCCCCGGATACGACCTCATTGTTCCTTCCGACGCTGGCGATGCTTGCGCATCCATTCCTACGCCCCCCTGACAACAGCCCCTTGGCGAGGTGGCCGACAACCTGGCCGCCCGGTCCTCGCAGACGAATATGTGTTCGCCTCGGAGCGCCCCGCGCTCTCCGGCACCTGCGTTGCGGCACGCAACGTATTCACGTGCCGCTGCCCTGTGTCGTCGCTCAAACTCTACCGCGATGGTCACCGTTCGGCATCCTCAAATTTTGGGATCGGTGGCGGTGTGCGGCGGCTGTCCTGCAACCGGGGGTGGCCTCGTCGCCCGCGCGGTCGCCGTACGGTCACGGACGGGGGCGAGCGACGTCGTCGGCGACCGTCGGACCGCACGGCTGCCATCGGACGGCATCGTGGCGATCGGACCGCATCGTTGCCGTCGGACGGCACGGTTGCCAGTCGGTTGCAGACAGGCGGCGGCAGGCTGAACGGCCGGACCCCCCTGTGGAAACACGGGGTCCGTGTAGTACGATCAACGGGCCGTATCTCCGCCCACGTGTGGGCAATATCGCGAACGGGACAGGGGCATGATCGAGCCAATCAACTTCCTCGGTGCGCTGCGTCAGCGTTGGCGCCTGATCGCCGTGCTCGCCGTGGTGGGCGTGATCGTCGCGCTCCTCTACCCGATCTCCACGACGAAGCAGCCGAAGACGGTCCTCAAGTGGGAGACCTGGGCATCGGTCGGGGCCCCGGCGTCGAGCGGGATCATCCAGGGCACCGTGTCGAACGCCCAGATCCTCTTCTACGCCAACACCTTCCCGGTGAAGCTGGCCGCGGTGTCCGACGTGGGCCTGACGGGCAACCCCTACGTGTTCGCCGGGGGGATGTTCGGCTCGAACGTCGCGCCCACGGCCAAGGGCAGCTACCCGGCCAGTGCGACGGCCGGGGGCACGACCGCCGCCGCATCGACCAAGAAGGCGGCCACCGCTGGTTCCGTCACCCTCTACGCGGCGGCCCAGACACCGGCCCTGGCCGCCGACCTGGCCAACGCCTACGCCAAGGAGCTCGGCAACACCCTCGAGCAGCAGGCCGCCGCCCACGCCGCGGCCGACGCCACCACCCCGGTCAGGGCCAGCGCGGCATCGGACTCGCCGTTCGCCGCCACGTCGACCGGGTACCAGGTGATCTTCCCCGGCACCCCGCAGCTCGCCCACCGCGTCAACCTCCCGTCCAGGAGCAGGCTCAACAGCCACAAGGTGAGGTTCGTCATCGGCCTGATCGGCGGCGCGCTCATCGGCCTCGCCATCGTCCTCATCCGCGAGGTCCTGAACAGGACGATCCGCCGGGCGAAGCGCGCCGAGAAGCACACCAGGTTCCCGGTGATCGCCGACATCCCCGAGACGTGGCCGGCCGACCCGGGCGTCGTCGACGTGGTCGACCGGCCGACGTCACCGGCGTCCGAGGCGTACCGGAAACTCCGGATGTCCGTCCTCTTCGAGGCCATGGCCTCGGACGCGGCCGCGGTGGGTGGGGCGGACGACGCCTTCGGGGACCTGTTCGGCATGGGCGCCTCCAAGGCCGAGCCCTACCAGGTCCCCGAGTCCGGCTCGCGCGCCGTACTGCTCGTCGCCTCGACCGTCGACGAGCCCTCGCGGGCCAAGGTGGTGGCCAACCTGGCCGCCACCTACGCCGAGGCGTCCGAGGACGTCGTCGTCGTGAGCACGGCCGACCTCGAGGTCGGGACCACCTTCCCGGCCGAGTCCGTGCTGTCCGGGCCGGTCAGTGCGGCCGACGTCGAGAGCCGCCTCACCCCGGCGGGCCCCGAGCGGGTGTGGACGCTGTCGATGCGCCACTTCATGCGCAACAGCGGCCAGCTGGTCAACCGGGCCAAGGAGGTCCTGGACGCCGCCCGCTCGGTCGCCGACGTCGTGATCGTCGAGACGCCGGCCTTCCTGCGCTACCACCACGGTGAGGCCCTGGTGCACTCCGTCGACGCGGTGGTCGTCATCGTGGAGAACGGGGTGACCGAGGTGGACGACGCCCAGGACATGGGGGACATCCTCCGCCGCCTGGGTGCCCCGGTGCTCGGTGTGGTCTTCACGGGCGAGGAGCTGTCGAAGGGCCAGAAGCGCGTCCTCGAGTCCGGCATGGCGGCCTCGGGCCGCGCCGGCGTGCCGGTCGTGTCCGACGAGGGCGACGGGTCCGACGAGTCCGATGTCACCGGTCCCGATGCCCCCGCCGGGCCGGGATCGGACGGCGTGGTCGGCGTCACTCCCGAGCTGCACCCGTCCTGAGTCACCCGGGCGAGCGGTAGGGGCCCATGATGATCGGCGCCACACTCGGATCCAACCCCGTCGGGGTGGTCGTCGTGGCGGCCGTCCTCCTCCTGGTGTCCCGGCCCATCATCGCCTGGGTGGTGGACAAGGAGCAGAATCCCTGGCTGCACCGCATCCTGCTGTGGAGCCTCGTGCTCCACCTGCTGGCCGCCCCCGCCCAGATCTTCGTGGTGCACCACTTCTACCACGGCGTCGCCGACTGGATCCGCTACGACACCCAGGGCGCCATCCTGGCCCCCAACTTCAGGTCCTTCAACTTCACCCTGGCCGGTTCGGACGTGCGCGCCATCGTCAACGACGGTTCGGTCAGCATCGCCGCGGGCATCGTCATGGCCATCGTGGGCGTCAACCAGTTGGCGACGTTCCTCGTGTTCTCCTGGCTGTCGTGGCTCGGGACCATCATGTTCTACCGGGCGTTCACGGTGACGTTCCCCGAGGCGCGCCGGAGCCACCGCCGCTACGCCTACCTCGTCTTCTTCCTCCCCTCGACGATCTTCTGGACCGCCGACGTCAGCAAGGAGGCGATCATGACCGTCTCCCTCGGACTGGTGGCGTTCGGCTGCGCCAAGGTGCTGCGGCGCGCCCCGGGTGGGTTCCGGACGATCACCTTCGGAGCCCTGATCGGTGTGCTGATCCGCCCCAACGAGCTGCTGGTGGCACTGGCCGCGTTCGCGGTGGCCCTGATGATCCGCCCGGGGGGCGACCGGAGGCAGGCCTACGCCACCGTCAAACGCGTCGGCGGGCTCGCCTTCATGTTCATCCTGTTGGGGGCCTCGGTGTTCGTGACCCTGCACTACCTCAAGCTGGGTTCGACGACATCGCTCAGCAACACGACCGCCAACAACTCGGTGTACGGCGGTTCGGGCGGCGTCGCCTACTCCTCGAGCCCGCTGCGATGGCCGATCGACGCGTACACGGTGCTGCTCGATCCGCTGCCCATCAACTTCCACGGTTCGGGCGAGTTGGCCGCCGCCCTCGAGAACACGGTCATCCTCGGCGTCTTCTTCGCCTCCTACCGGCAGTTGCGCATGCTCCCCCGCGCCTCGTTCGCCCGCGCCTACGTGATGCTGTGCCTCGTCTACAGCATCCTGTTCATCTACCTGTTCGCCGCACTCGGCAACCTGGGCCTCATCTACCGCGAGCGGGTCATGCTCCTGCCGTTCCTGATGGTCCTCCTCGCCATCCCGCGCTCGCCGAAGGGACAGCCGCGGATGTACGAGTGGGAGTACCGGCGCAAGCACCGCAAGGCCTTCCGCGCGGCCATGGCCCAGCACGACCGCAGGGTGCGGCGACTGCAGCTGGCCGTGGCCAGCGGCGAGCTCGTCGCGACCCCCCACGGACTGGTGGCTGCGTCGACGGTGGCCCCGGAGCCGACCGCCCTGCCCGAGCCGCGACCCGGGGGGAGTGCCGGTGCCGGGCCCCGGGGTACGGGCGACGACGACAGGACGGCGCCACCGATCGGCTCCCCCTGACGGACGGTCAGGCGGGTGCGCCGAGCCCCGCGGGCAGCAGCGGGGTGAGCACCTGCAGCCAGAGCGCCCCGACGGCCGCGATGCTGAACTGTGTGATGCAGCGGGTCCGGGCCGCCGTGCCCATGGTCCGACGCAGCTCCTCGTCGCCGACCAGACGGGCCAGTGCGTCGACCATCCCGTCGAGGTCCTCGACGCCGACCACGTAGCCGGTGGTGCCGTCGTCGATGACCGTCCGGACACCCGGCACGTCGGTGGCCACGATGGGCAGGCCGGACAGGCCTCCTTCGATGAGGACACCCGGCATCCCCTCGCCCTGCGGCCGGCTCGGGAACACCATGACGTCGGCCCGGCCGAGCAGCTCGGCGACGTCCGACCGCGAACCGAGGAGCTCGATGTCGGCCGCCGCCGCCGGTGCGTCGACGGCACTCCGCAGCGCGCCGTCGCCGATCAGCACGGCCCGGAACCGGAGATCGCGTTCGCGCAGCGCGGCCACGGCTTCGATGAACCTCATGGGCCGCTTCCCCTCGGTCAGCGCGCCGATGAAGGCGACCACCGGCAGCCCGGTGTCGCGGTCGTCGAGCCGGGGGTAGAAGACGCGGGGGTCGCGTCCGTTCGGGGTCATGGTGACCTTGGACGCCGGGACGCCGAGCAGCCGGGTGCACTCCTCGGCGACCTCGTCACCTTCGGCGGCCAGCGCGTCGACGCGGCGTAGCAGCCGACGCCACAGCTCGACCTGTGACCTACGGGCCGACGAGGCGCCGTAGGTGCCGATGGCGTAGTAGGCGAGCGGCCGCCGGCGACCGGCCATGGCGGGCACGAGGTACTTGAGCGGCTCGCCGCCGTGGGCGACCACGCAGACGGGGTCGAGCGCGGCCAGGGCCGAGCGCAGGCGGGGCACGCTCCGCCAGTTGTAGCCGACGCCGGGGGTGTCACCGTCGGACACGTGGAGGGAGAGGTCGACGGCGACCTCGTCGGGCCCGTCGAAGAGGCAGAGCACCCGGTGGGCCCGGTGCCCGGGCGAGTCGAGCTGGTCGGCCAGGGCACGCGCCTCGCGCTGGGCGCCCCGGGCCAGCGGGGTCGGGATGACGTGCAGGACCAGTGGTTCGTCGGTCGGCTTCCACTGGTCGGTCATACCGGCCCCCTCCCACCGGCCCGTCCGGCCCGTCAACGGTAGCAGCCGACCCCGCCCCCGGTGACGGTCCGTACCGCTACCATCGGGCCGCGCCCCGGGGCCTGCCGGACGACCGGCGCACCCCGGGCCGGGGGCTTCCGCCGCCCGGGAGGGCGACGGCACCGGTCGCGGACACCAGCAGCGATGCCCGGCAGTGAAGCCCGGCCACGAGGACCCGGCCACGAGGACCCGGTCATGAGGAGTCAGCCATGAGGACCCGGCGATGAGGACACTGGTGGTGGCGGGGGAGTACCCCTGGCCGGAGAACAGCGGCTCCCGGCTCCGCCTCGGCATGGTGCTCCGAGCCCTCGCCCGGTGCGGCCCGACGGACCTGTTCTCGATCCTGCCCTCCGTCCGCACCGACATCGACCCACCCGACCCGGCGGCCGGCCTCGACCGCGTCGGTCACGTGGCCTACGACGACCGCCCGCCCGAGGGCCTGGCCCGTCTGGCCACCGCCCTCGACCTGCGGCGGCCCTTCGAGCTGCCGCGGCCCGACGGCGGCGCCGCGCTGGGGGCCCTCACCCGGTTCGCCCGGGGCCGCTACGACCTCGTGTGGTACTTCCGCCTGCGGCCGCTGGTGCTGACCGGTGGACTGACCGCCGCCCCGGCCGTGCTCGACCTCGACGACCTGGAGGACCACAAGATCGCCGCCCGCACCGCCATCCCCTCGCCTCCGCCGGTGGGCGCCGCCGAGTCGGCCCGTCGGGCCGCGGCGCGGGCCTTCTCGGCGGAGGAGGCCCGGCGCTGGCGCCGCCTCCAGCGTGACCTGGCCGGACGGGTCGCCGCCACCGTGGTGTGCAGTGACCTGGACGCGGCACGCGCCCGGGCCGCCGGGCTGCCCCGGGTGGAGGTCGTGCCCAACGCCTACCGCCTCGTCGCCGACCCGGTGGGCCGGCGGGAGGTGCGCGAGCCACCGACCGTGCTGTTCCCGGGCACCCTGCGCTACCCGCCCAACGCCGAGGCGGCCCGCTTCCTGGTGCGCGAGGTGGCCCCCGAACTGCGCGACCGCGTCCCCGGGGTCCGCATCCGCCTGGTCGGCACCACCGCCCCGTCGCTCGAGGACCTGGACGACCCGCCCGGCGTGACCCTGGTGGGGCAGGTGCCCGACATGGCCGACGAGCTGGCCCGGGCGGACATGGTGATCGTGCCCCTGCGGTTCGGCAGCGGCACCCGGCTGAAGATCCTGGAGGCGTTCGCCCAGCGGGTACCCGTGGTGTCGACCTCGCTGGGTGCCGAGGGCCTGGGTGCCGAGGACGGGATCCACCTCCTGGTGACCGACACCGCCGCCGGTCTGGCCGCGGCCTGTGCCCGGCTGGTGGGTGACGAGGAGCTGCGGGGCCGCCTCGTCGGCGCCGCCCACGAGCTGTTCGTCGAGCGCTACGCCGAAGGTGTGGTCGCCGAGCGGGTGGCTGACGTCGCCCGCACCGTGGCCGGCACGGAGGAGTGACCCCCTCCGGGAGGCACCACCGGCCGGCACGCCGGTGACCCGACGTCACCGACGGTCGGGGGCGACCTCGCGGTAGATCGACTCGATGGTGCGGCTGGCCTCGGCCACGTCGAACATCGCACTCCGGCGCTTCGCCCCCGCCCCGAACCGGGCGCGCAGCTCCGGGTCGGACACCACCCGGGTGAGTGCGTCGGCCAGGGCCTCCGGGTCCCCCGGGGGGACGACCAGTCCGTCGACCCCGTCGGTCAGCACCTGGGGGACCCCACCGACCGCCGTCGCCACGATCGGCAGCCCGACGCTCGTCGCCTCCATGAGGACCACCGGGAGGCCTTCCTGGCGTGAGGCGAGCACGAAGACGTCGGCGCCGGCCAGGATCCGCAGCACGTCGTCCCGCTGCCCGGCGAAGGTGAACCTGTCGCCCAGCCGGAGCGCCGCGTGCCGCGCCTTCATCGTCCGCTCCAGCTCGCCCTCGCCCCGTCCGACGGCCACGACCCGGACGGGCAGGTCCCGGGCGACGAGGATCGCGGCGGAGTCGAGCAGGACGTCGTACCCCTTTTCGGGGCGCAGGTTGGCCACCGACACCACGAGCACCTCGTCGTCGGCCACGCCGAACTCGCGCCGCACCTCGTCGCGCACGTCGTCGCGGCGGGCCAGCAGGGTGTCCGCCTGTGACAGGTCCACGCCGTGGACGAGCACCCGGGCCCGGGGCCGGATCGACGCGGGCAGCGACTCGAGCGCGGCGTCGGACACGACGATCATGGCCTGGTCCAGGCCGATGGTGGCCCGGTTGAGCGCCTTGACCACGACCGCCATCTTGTTCCAGAGGCTGTGGTCGGTGTACACGATCGCCGGGCGGACGGCCGACGGCATCGAGGCGACCACGAGGCGACCGAGCGAGGCCGTGTAGGGGAGGTGGAAGTGGACGACGTCGTAGTGACCGTCCCGGAGGAGGCGCCGGAAGCGCGCCATCCACCGCAGATCACCGTTGCCCTCGGCGCCGAGCGGGTGGACCGGGGTCCCGTCGGCCTCGATGAGCGGCACCATCCCGTCCTCGGAGGCGAGCACGTAGGCCACCTCGTAGTCGAAGGCCTGCCTGTCGCCGGTGGCGACGGTGTCGGCCAGGAGCCGCTCGGCGCCACCGAATCCCAGGCACTTGATGACGACGAGGACGCGCAGCCGACGGGTCGGCGCACCACCAGATCGCGACCCCGGCTGCACGCTCACACCCTAGCTACGGCCTGGGGCGCCCCGGCCCGTCGGGGGCTCAAGCAGCAGGGCCGCCGCCGGACCCCGTGAAGTGGACGACGGCGCCGGCGTTGCCGAGCGGCGTGAGTTCGACGACACGCATGCCGGCCGCCGCCGCCAGTGCGTCGAAGCCGTTCGGCGGGTAGCCGTGCACCTTGACGCCACGGGTGCCGTAGCGGGCCTTGCGGAGGTCGGTCCGCAGTCCCGGATAGGGGAACGACGCCACCGCGTGGGTGGCGGCACGGCCCATCCGGGTGAGGAGCTCGGCCGGCTCGGCGACGTAGTCGAAGACCCCGAGGGCGGTGGCGAGGTCGTAGGCGCCGACTTCGTCGATCTCCTCCCAGCCCCGCTGCTCGACCTCGACCATCCCCGGATGGGCCGCCGCCTCCTTCCGGGCCAGGCTGACCATGCCGTCGGCGGGGTCGATCCCGGTCACGTGGATGCCGGCGGTGGCCAGCGGTGCGAACAGCGGGCCGCTGCCGCAGCCGACGTCGAGCACCCGCGTGGCCGACGTCGCCTTCGCCGTCTCCACGGCGATCCGCAGCCGGTCGAAGAGCGGGCCCCGACCGAGCAGGCGGGACACCGGCTCGCTCCGGTAGAAGGACGAGAACCGTCCGGCCCGCTGGTGGAAGTAGGTCTTGAAGTCGCCGTCAGACATCTGCACACGCCTTACTGCCGTAGCGGCCGAGGAGCTGGGAGAACATACTGGCGACCCGGCCCCGGCCGAGCAGCTGCTTGGCCTCGGCCACCGAGCGGATGCTCGACGTGGCCGGCAGGGTCGCCCCGAAATCGTAGGAATGGTAGTAGAGCACGGCGGGCCCGTCGGCGGTGTCCACCGCCGACGTCACGGTCCGCAGGGGGAGCAGGCGCTGGTAGCTCCCGCCGCCCATCGCCACGCCGTGGGCGGTCAGCACGGGAAGCTCGCGTACCGGCGACCGGCTGCCCAGGCACCGGGTGTCCGAGACGTAGCTGAAGCCTGCTTCGGCCACCAGATCGCGGAACCGGGCCAGCTCCATGGATGCGGGCACGTCGAACCGGGGTGACCGGAACCCGTTCACCGGCCGCTGGACCGCGTCCTCGGCGATCCGGCGGCCGCGCCGGAGCCAGTCGAGCAGCGCGGCCGGGTCCTCGGGCAGGCGCCCGTGGTCGGGGCCGTGGCTGCCGATCTCGTGGCCGCCGTCGGCCAGTGCGGCGAGCTCGGTGGCGACCGCCGGCACGTAGTTGCCCACCACGAAGAGGGTCACGCGCGGGTCCTGCGACGATCCTCCGAGCAGGTCGGCCAGGCCGTCCAGGCCACTCCGGGCGCCGGGCGGGCGCGGGATGGGCTTGCCGAGCACGGCCATGCCGTCGTACCAGTCCTCGACGTCGACGGTCAGGCACACCGTGGCGGTCATGCGGCGTCCTCCGTCGTGGCGACGGGCCCGGTCGGGCGTGGTGCGATCGAGGCGTACTCGGCGGACAGCCGTTGGACGACGAGCTCCTCGGAGAACCGCGCCGTCACCCACTGCCGGCAGGCGCTCCCGAGGGTGGCCCTGCGGTCGGGGTCACCGAGGAGGGAGGCGACGAGAGCCGTCAGGGCGGGCACGTCGCCGCGAGGGGCCACCAGGCCGAGCGAGGGGTCGAGCACCTCCCGGACGCCACGGATGTCGTAGGCGACGACCGGGCGACCCATCACCGCGGCCTCCATCACGGCGCGGGGGATCCCCTCGCGGTAGGACGGGAGCACGACGAGGTCGGCCGAGGCGAGGTACGGGCGGACGTCGGCGACGGCGCCCACGAAGGTGACCGTGCCCGACGCCTCGGCCCGGGCGATCACCTCGGGAGGGAGTGCGTCGCTCTGGTCGTGCTCGATCGGCCCGACGTGGACGAAGTCGGCCCGGCCCTCGAGGGCGGCGGCCAGGTCGAGGAAGTCCTGACACCCCTTCTCCAGGACGAGGCGGCTGACCATCATCACGATCGGGCGCTCCGACGTCAGGGCCGGGGGCACGGGTGCGAGGAACCGCTCCAGTACCACGCCGTTGCCCAGGTAGCCGAGCTTCCTGTCCGGGCAGATCCTGACCCTCGGCAGGACGTGCCGGTCCTCCTCGCTCTGCACGAGCACCCGGTCCGCCCACGAACAGCACCAGCGCTCGAAGCACCAGCCGAGCACGTTGGCCATCCGCCCGTTGTCGCGGAAGTACAGGGCGCCGTGGATCGTGTAGATGGCCGGGGTGCCGGCCAGGCGGGCGGCGGGCAGACCGAGGAACGACGCCTTGGGCGTGTGCGTCTGGGCGAAGTCCAGGTGCCTCCGGCGGAAGTAGCTCCACAGGGCCACGAACGAGGCCACATCGGAGAGCGCGAATTCGCGACGGATCGGGATCACCTCGACGTCGATGCCCTCGGGCGCGTCGTCGTAGGAGTCGCCGCTCACGACCGTCCAGTCCACGTCGTCGAGGACCCGTAGCTGGTTGGCCAGGAGCACGCGTGCACTCAGGGCGGTCGTCACCACGCGGCACCCACGGCGGGTGGTGGTACGGCGCTCGGGTGCGGCGCTGGGCTTCGGTTCCATCGCCCCTCTGTTCATCGACGGGAGCCCCCCGGCCGGACCCCCGCACCGGATCCGGTGCTCGTACTGCAGGTCTTGCAGAGTACCGTCCGGTCGCGCACGACGGCAACAGGTCGCGACGCGCCGGCGACAGGCACCGGCCCGGTCGTCACCCGAGGTCGGGCGACCAGTGGTCGATCCACGCCTGCAGGGCCAGGACCGCCCACAGCTCGTAGCCGTGGTCACGCGTGCCGGCGAGGTGGCTCGCCCACGCCGCCCGCACCGGCACCGGATCGAGGAGGCCCTGCTCGGTCAGGCGACGCTCGTCGAGCAGCTCCTCGGCCCACGGGCGCAACGCGCCCCGCAGCATCGTGCCGATGGGGAAGCCGAACCCCATCTTGGGCCGCTCCACGAGGGACTCGGGGACGTGGCGGTAGAGCACCTGGCGCAGCAGCCACTTGGTCGTCCCGTCGTGGAGCTTGGCCGACATCGGCAGCCGCCAGGCCACGTCGAAGACGCCCCGGTCGAGGAACGGGACCCTGGTCTCGAGCGAGTGGGCCATGGCCGCCCGGTCGAGCTTGGTGAGGATGTCGTCGGGCAGATAGGTCACGAGGTCCAGCCAGAGCATCTGCTCGGTGATGCCGGAGAGGGCCGGCCACTTCTCGGGCCTGGCCGCGACCGATACCGAGGATCCGGCCCCGTAGACCATGGCCTCGGCGTCGTCCCAGTACGAGGCCAGTGCGAAGTAGGCGTCCTCGACGCCCTCGGCCGACAGCACCTTCGCGACCTTGGCCACCTTGGTCGACGGGTTGCGGACCCGCAGCCGGGCCGGCAGGACGGCCGTCCCCTTCGCCAGGGTGTCGACGGTCCCCGGCGACAGCGACCCGAGCGCGGCCCCGGCGGCCCGACGCACCGGACGGGGCAGGGCGGACGACGTCCGCCAGATCCGGTCGAGCCAGGCGTGGCGGTTGTACCCGGCGAAGAGCTCGTCGCCGCCGTCGCCCGAGAGGGCGACGGTCACGTCGGTGCGGGCCAGCCGGCTCACCAGGTACATGGGGATCTCGCTGATGTCGCCGAACGGCTCGTCCCAGAAGAAGGGGAGCTGCGGCACCACGGCTTCGGCGTCGCCGTCGCCGACCCGCAGGAGGGTGTGGTCGGTGCCGAGGTGTCCGGCCACGGCCGCCGCATCCCCCGACTCGTCGAACGCCCGATCGGCGAAGCCGATGGTGAAGGTGCGCACCGGGCGGTCGCTGTGGCGCTGCATCAGGGCCACGACCAGGCTCGAGTCGATCCCGCCCGAGAGGAAGGCCCCGACCGGCACGTCGGCCACCATGCGTGCGGCCACGGAGTCCGACAGGGCGCGCTCCAGCAGGTCGGCCAGTTCGGTGGGTGATCCCCCGAGCGGATGCGCCCGCGACTCCTCGATGGCGTCGCGCGCCGACCAGTAGGCACGGGGCACTGGCGGGGCGCCGGGGCGGTCCGTCGCGGCGACGGTGACGCAGCTGCCCGGGGACAGCTTGGCGATGCCGCGGTAGATGGTGTGCGGGGCGGGCACGCAGTTGTGCCGCAGATACAGCGCGACGGCGTCGCGGTCGACGACGGCGTCGAACTCGGGCAGCGTCCCCAGCGCCTTCAGCTCGGAGGCGAAGGCCAGGCGCCCACCGACCCAGCCGTAGTACAGCGGCTTCTCGCCGAAGCGGTCCCGGGCGAGGTGGAGCTGTTCGAGCCGGCGGTCCCACAGGGCCAGGGCGAACATCCCCTCGCAGGCGTCGAGGCCGCCCTCGACGCCCCAGGACTGCACGGCGCCGAGCAGCACCTCGGTGTCCGACCCGCCCCGGAAGTCCATGCCCTCGGCCATCAGACGGTGGCGCAGCTCCCGGTGGTTGTAGATCTCGCCGTTGAAGACCAGGACCCAGCGGCCGTCGGCGGACGCCATGGGTTGGGCTCCCTCGGGCCCGAGCTCGACCACGGCCAGCCGCCGGTGTCCGAGGGCCACACCATGGGCGGGGTCGGTCCACAGCCCGTCCGCGTCGGGCCCCCGGTGGACGAGCGTGGCGGTCATGTCGACCACCCGCCCGGCCAGCGACTCCGCGTCGGACGACCGGGAGGGATCGAAGAGGCCGGTGATGCCACACATGGCTCAGGCCCCCGGCCGGGGGGGACGGGGTGCGCCGCGGCGGGCCCCGACGCTGCCCCCGAGGTCGACCATGGCGAGATCATCCGCGGTGGCGCGACCGGTGTCAAGCCGATCGGGGCCGGCGGGACGCCCCGGGCCCTTTGGTACGCTTCCCGCCGTGAGGGGCATGTCGGCTGGCCACGCGTCCGTCCGGGTGACGACCACGCGCCGGTCCGGCCCCGGGGCGCGCTGATGGCCGACCCGCTGCTCAGCGTGGTGATGCCCACGCACAACCGGACCGACCAGCTCCTGCGGGCCGCCACCTCGGTGCTCACCCAGGGCACCGTGGACCTCGAGCTGATCATCGTCGACGACGCCTCGGACGCCGGCAACTCGGCCACGCTCGAGCGGATCGCCGAGGACGGTCGCGTCCGGATCGTGCGCAACCCGGTGTCGCTCGGCCCCGGTGGAGCCAGGAACCAGGGGATCGAGCTGGCCCGCGGCGACTACCTCGGCTTCTGCGACGACGACGACGCGCTGCTGCCCGGCGCCGCCGACGCCCTGGTCGCCCACCTGCGGGCGAACCCGTCGCTCGGCGCCGTCTCCTGCTGGCACCAGGTCGTCCACCCGACGATCGGCCGGATCGTCGACTACCGCGGTCCGCTGCGCTTCGGGGCCGGCGGGCTCCGGTGGTTCAACTTCGTGGCCATCCCCTTCGGGGTGATCCGGCGGGCCGACCACCCCGACGGCGTGTGGTTCGACCCGGACCTGCCCACTTGCGAGGACTGGGACGTGTGGCTCCGGTGCGCCG
Source organism: uncultured Acidimicrobiaceae bacterium (assembly GCA_963830165.1). GTDB lineage: Bacteria > Actinomycetota > Acidimicrobiia > Acidimicrobiales > RAAP-2 > Bog-756. The sequence goes on along the minus strand of CAWHKZ010000008.1, from coordinate 628,937 downwards.
AACGACGCCCCTTCGAAGTCGTCCCACTGGTCCTCTACTCCTATTACCAGCACGGCGGAGCACGGGTGACGAAGGTGGAGGCGGGTCGCCGGTCCGGCCTGGAGACCTTCCTCGACCTCCACGCCGACTCGATGACACCCGCCTGTCGCGCCTATCACCGTGCGGTCCTGGCCGGCCAGGTCGGGGGCCGCCGGGGCATGGCACGCCGGCTGGCGACCGAGGCGGCGGGCGCGCCGTTGCCCGCGGGACTGGCCGCCTCGGTCCTGGCCTGCTCCGCCGTCACGAGCCCGCGCGGGATCCGACGTTCCGACCCCGCGCTGGCCGCCCGTTCGGTCCACCACCTGCTGGCCGCCGGGGGGCAGGACGTCCGGTGACCGGCAGGTACGGCTATTGGCCGGGGTGTTGTCGTGAAGTAGTATGGGCGATCACGAGTTGGGTGTTCCCGGGTGGGGTGCACCCATCGATGGGGGGTATGTTTCCGAATGTCTGACCTCCAGGGCGGCAATTTCCGTCCCGTGATGCCGCTCGTGGTCACCGATGTGGCCTCCATCCCGGCTGAGCCGCCGGACGAGTTCGTGTACCGGCACAAGGTCAAGCTCGTCGACTCGATGCGGAACCTGTGGAACCACCGCGAGATCGTCTACACGCTGGCCGAACGGGACTTCCGGGCGCAGTACAAGCAGGCCACCCTCGGGATCGCCTGGGCCGTGCTCGGCCCGGTGGCGACCCTCGCCATCTTCGTCGTCGTCTTCTCCCGGGTGAAGAGCTTCGGGACCGAGGGGATCCCGAAGCCGCTCTACTACTTCGTGGGCATCATGTGCTGGAGCTTCTTCGCCTCCTCCCTCGGGAACGGGGGGACCTCGCTCCTCACCAACAAGGCCCTGCTGGCCAAGACGCAGTTCCCCCGGGAGTGCTTCCCGCTCGAGACGATGCTGGTCAACGCCCTGAGCACGGTGATCTCCTTCGTCCCCCTGGCCATCCTGTTCGTCATCTTCGGCCGGGCCCCGCGGATCGCGACGGTCTGGGTGCCGATGTTCATGCTCATCGAGGTCCTGTTCGCCGCCGGGCTGACACTCGCCATCTCGAGCCTCATCATCCAGATCCGCGACCTCCAGCAGGTGCTGCCCATCATCATCTCGTTGGGCATCTTCATGACGCCGGTGATCTGGCCGTTCTCGAAGATCCCGGACCACTTCCACGTCGCCGGCGGTACCGAGGTGGCCGGGCACTGGATCGGCGGCTTCTTCGTGAACCTCCAGGTGATCTACGGCTTCTTCAACCCACTCGGACCGGTGATCACGAGTATCCGCGCGACGATGCTCCTCGGCCAGAACCCGGCGTGGGGCCCGCTCGCGGCTGCCGTCGTCGGGTCGATCTGCTACGTCGTGTTCGGCTACAAGATCTTCAAGAGATTCGAGGTGAATTTTGCCGACATTGCCTGAGGGTTCGATCCGGGTCGATCACGTGTGGAAGAAATTCCGATCGGACAAGACGGTGCCGCTCTTCTACGAGCAGATGACCCGGCTGCGCCACAACATCGTCGACCGCTCCAAGCCCGAGTACCGCTGGGTCCTGAAGGACGTCAACTTCGAGGTCGCCCCGGGCGAGAGCATGGCCCTCATCGGCATCAACGGCTCCGGCAAGACCACCCTGCTCAAGATCCTGAGCCAGGTCACCTACCAGTCGGCCGGCCGGTGCGAGGTGTACGGTCGCATCGGTGCCCTGCTGAGCGTGACCAGTGGCCTCCATCCGGACCTCAGCGGCCGCGAGAACATCTTCCTGTACGGCGCCGTCCTCGGCATGGGCCGCGCCGACATCCGCCGCAAGTTCGACACCATCGTGGAGTTCGCCGAGCTCGCCGACGCCGTCGACCGGCAGGTCAAGTTCTATTCGATGGGCATGCAGATGCGCCTCGGGTTCTCGATCGCCGCGTTCCTCGAGCCCGACGTGCTGCTGGTGGACGAGGTGCTGGCCGTCGGCGACGCCAGCTTCCAGCAGAAGTGCCTGCAACGCATCGGTGAGATCGTCCGCAACGGCACCACGCTGCTGTACGTGTCCCACGACCTGGCCTCGGTGGAGGCGTCCTGTGAGCGGGCGGTGTGGCTGTCGGACGCGGTGGTCCGCGCCGCGGGGCCCACCAAGGACGTGGTCACCATGTACCGCACCGCCGTCGAGCAGAACTCCACGATCCTCAACACCAAGCAGGGCGTCGTCGAGGTCAAGAAGGCCGAGATCCGCGCCGTCGACGGGGGCATGCTCCGGTCGGAGTGCGAGGTCGAGGTGCGCCTCGTGCTGAACGCCCCCGAGGAGGCGATGGCCACCTTCTTCGTCGGCATCTCCCAGGGCACGGCGTTCCCGATGTTCGTCATCGACCACACCGGCACCATGCCCGGCGGCGACTTCGAGATCATCTGCCGGATGGGGTACCTGCCCCTGCCCAAGGGCCACTTCTCGCTGTGGTCGGCGATCACGGGACATCCGAAGGGCAAGAAGGACCCGTACCTGCCGTGGCAGCCGTTGATCTCCTTCGAGTCCTTCGGTCCCGACCGGATGGAGCCTCCCGAAGGCGTCATGGCGCTGTCGCCGGTCTACGTCGGCGCCGACTGGAAGGTCGGCTGACCCTCCCGGTCCCCGCCCGTCGGCGTGGGGGCGGTCACGGGAAGAACACGTGGAGCCGGAGGGACGCCTCGAGGCGCCCCAACCGGGTGCCCGCACCCCGTGCCCACTCGATGCGCCGGGTCGGCTGGGCGATGCGGAAGACCGACACGACGAGCCAGACCCACGCCTTCAGGGCACCCTCGACGTCGCGCTTGGCCCCGGCCCCCCGGAAGCGCTTGTGCAGCAGTGGCCCGCTCTTGCCGTAGGCGTAGGCCTGCCGGAACGCACCCCGGAAGTCCGATCGGGCCCGCTTGGCCACGACGGCGCCGGCGGCGTCGGCGTAGCTGAAGCCCCGTAGCTGCAGGCGCCAGCACAGGTCGATGTCCTCGCCCGGGACGAGGTACTCGTCGAAGCCGCCCACCTCGAGGAACGGGCCCCTGCGGACCGCCAGGTTCGCCCCGAGGCCGGCCGGCAGGAAGCCGAGCTGGCGGGTGGCGGCCCGGACGGGCGCCGCCGGCGGGATGGAGTTGAGGCTCCAGAAGTCGAACCGGCCGGCCGCCAGGTCGGCCGTGCGCAGCGCGGCGACGCACGCCTCCAGCCACCCGGCCATCACGACGTCGTCGGCGTCGCAGAACGCCAGGCACTCGCCACGGGAGACGTCCACGCCGGCGTTCCGGGCGGCCGAGGTGCCCGGCAGCCCGGAGGCGTCGACCACCACGAAGTTCGGATGCGTCAGCGACCAGTCGCGGGCGAACTCGAGGGTGCCGTCGTCCGAACCGTTGTCGGCAATGACGACCTCCCACGGCTCCGTGCACTTCTGGGCGGCCAGGGCGCGGATCTGCTCCTCGATGTAGGGCATGCCGTTGCGCACGGGAACGATGACGCTGATCACCGTCGGCTCCCGACTCGTGTGGTTGGTCGTCTGGTCATGGGTAGTCCCGGTCGGGCCGCCTGCCGCGGACCGGCCGGCCGGGTCGGCACGGGTCGCGGATCCCCCCGCCGGGCGGCTCATCGGCTACGAGGGGTCCTGTTAGCCTAACCCTGTGAGTGCGTCGTGACGCCCCGTGACGCGTCGGACCTCGCCTCCGGGGGATCGGTGCCGGTACCGCCCGACGAGGTGACGGCGGTCGTTCTGACCTACCGCAGGCCCCGCCTGGCCAGCGCTGTCGTGCGGTCCCTGCTGGAGGTGGAGGGTTTCGACCCGCACCGTGTCGTGGTCGTCGTCAACGGCGACGGCGGGCTCGACAGCCCCGACCTCGAGGACGCGGTCCGCATGGTGCGGCTGCCGGCCAATCTCGGCCCCGCCGGGGGCTTCCGGGCCGGACTGGTCGAGGCGTTCGCCGACCCCGGCTGCCGGTGGGCCTACCTCTGCGAGGACGACATCGGGCTGTTCGACCTGCCGGCCCCGCGGGTGGCCGACCTGGTGGCCCGGGTGGACGGGGCACGTGCCAGCCACCCGGCGGTCGGGGCCGTCGTGGCCTACGGGAGGAGCTTCGTCGGCCGGGGCGCGCACACCGTCAACGTCGTGCCCGCCACGGGTGACCTCGTGCCGGTCGACGTGGCGTGCTGGGGGGCGACCCTCGTGGCCCGCCAGGTCGTCGAGTCCGGGGTGCTGCCCGACGACGAGCTGTTCTTCGGCCTCGAGGACTTCGACTTCTTCTGCCGGGCCCGCCAGGCGGGTTGGGAGGTGCTGCTCGACGGCGCGGCCGCCCGCGCCGTGGCCGGCCAGCAGACCAACGAGGGGCGTGACGAGGCGATACGCGATGCGCGGCCGAACGACGCGGCCGAGGCGTGGCGCGCGTTCTACCACGCCCGGAACTCCGTCGAGCTGTCCCGTCGGTACGGTCGGCCCAGCTGGTACGCGTGGCACCTGGCCTACTCGGCACGGCACCTGCAGGCGGCCCGGTCGGCCGAGGAGCGCCGGGCCATCGTCCACGGTCTCTGGGAAGGTGCCCGGGGACGGCTCGGCCGGCATCCCGGCTACCAGCGGGAGGCCGGAGAGTACTCGCCGCCGGACCCGGCCGCCGGGTAGGCGCGCCGCACCCGACCGACGGTCACGCCCCGGGGGACGTCCTCTCGAAGTCGGCGTCGGTCCAGGTGGTGATCGGGAACCGGCCGAGGACGCGGCGGAGGGTGGCCACCTGGTCGTCGTCCAGTCGCTTCTGCCAGGAGTCGGAGAGCTCCGAGGCCACCCGTCGGGTGGCGAAGCCCTCACCCGGGGTGTCGTTCTCGACCAGGTACGCCTCGGTGGTCTCGCCCCAGGGCAGGTCGAGGTCGGCGAACAGCGTGCGGAAGGTGGCCACCGAGTCGGTGCACAACTGCTCGTGGGTGCGCATCTGCCAGTCGGGGTGGCGGGCCAGCGCCTCCTCGAGGGCGGCGATCAGCAGACCGATGCGCCAGCACATCTTCTCGATCGGGTCCTGGCCGGGCGGGGGCACGTCCCACCGGTCCGCGAAGCGGGTGCGGACCTCCGGGCGGGACTCGAGGGTGGAGTTCCGCCCGTCCTTCAACTGCACCTCCATCCAGCTGGCCAGCACGTTGGCCGGGTGCCGGAGGAGGACCAGGGGGGTGATGGCGAACTCGTCGTCGATCCACTCGAGCGACAGCTGGGCGTGGATCGACTTGGCGATGGTGCGCCCCGCCGGGGGCGCGCCGGGCGCGGGTCGCGGGCGAGGGTGGCCGCCGACCACGTGACGAGGTCGCGGTCGCCCTCGAAGATGCGGGTAGGCGCCCCGGGGCCCAGGATCCGCCGGGCCTGGACGGAGCGCCAGCCCTCCGGGCCGCCGGAGAGGATCCACTCCCACAGCCGGTGATAGGCGGGTGCGCGCTGACCGGGCTCCAGGGACGGGTACCGGCCCAGCCGGGCCTTGGCGTGGATGGCCGCCGGGTACTTGTCCTCGTTGTCGGGTTCGGGGAGGCGGATCGTGCCCGGGCTGGTCCCGAGCACCCGCATCGTCCACGTCGTACCCGAACGGGGGAGCCCGGCGATGACGATCGGCCGGCCGCCGGTCATCGGGCACCCGCCGTCACGCGGTTCCGGGGGGACGGCGATCGACGCATGACGCGTGACAGTAGCCCAGGATCGCCTCGACGGACCCCGGGCGCGACCACCGGTGCGGGCCCGGTCCGGGTGGCCCGCCGGGCCCGGTCCCGGGCGCCCCGCCGGGCCCGGTCCCGGGCGCCCCGCCGGGCGCGGTCACGAGGCGCCGGAGCGTCCGTGTCCAGGGTCACGGTGTGGCAACCTGAAGCGGTGCGCCCCCCCGACTTCGTCCGCACGGCCTTCCGCAACCTCCCGCCGAATGTCCGCTCCGTCCTCCTGCACGCGCGCGGCGACTACGCGCCGTGGGAGGGCGGCTACGACGCCGTCCCGCCGGTGCCCGGTCCGGGCGAGGTCGTCGGCCCTCCGGATTTCGTGGGCATCGGCGTGCAGAAGGCGGGGACGAGTTGGTGGTACGAGCTCGTCAGCGAGCACCCGGGGGTCTTCGACCGACCGGACCTCCACAAGGAGCGCCACTTCCTGACCCGCTTCTGCACCGAGCCGTTCGGCCCCGGCGACGTGGAGGAGTTCCACCGCTGGTTCCCCCGCGTCCCCGGGTCCCTCACGGGGGAGTGGACGCCCGAGTACCTGGCCTATCCGTGGGTCGCCCCGCTGCTGGCCCAGGCCGCCCCGGACGCCAGGCTGCTGGTGCTGGTGCGGGACCCCGTCGACCGGTTCCGGTCGGGTTCGGCCTTCCGGCTCAGCATGGGCGCCCCGGACACGTCGCTGACCGTGGCCGACGCCGTGCGCCAGGGGTTCACGGCCCGGTGGCTCCGGTGGTACCTCCGGTACTTCCCGCCCGCACAGGTGCTGGTGCAGCAGTACGAGCAGTGCCGCGCCGACCCGGAGGGCCAGTTGGCCGTCACCTACGACTTCCTCGGGCTCGACCCGTTCCGTCCGGCCGACGTGCGCCGCGAGGTCAACGTGGGTGCCCGGGCCAAGGTCGAGCTCGACCCGGCGGCCGAGGCGCGCCTGGTCGAGCTCTACCGGGACGACGTCGACGACCTGGCCCGGCTCGTCCCCACGCTCGACCTGTCGCTCTGGCCGAGCTTCGCCGGCCCGGGGTCGGCGCCATGACGTCCCTGGGCGGACGCCTCTACGCCGGCCTGCCCGCCCCGTTGCGCAGGCTCGTCCCGGTCGAGGTGCAGCCCGACCTGCGGGCCCGGTTCGGCTCCTGGGAACCCGGCGACCTCGCCTTCGAGCCCGCACCACCCCCGGTGGCGCCGGGCGAGCGCACGGGTCCGCCCGACTTCGTCGTGTTCGGCCCGCCCGAGAGCGGGGCGCGGTGGTGGCTGTCGCTCATCTCGGACCACCCCGACGTGACGCCGACCCGGGACCCCGGGGCGGCCGCCCACGCCCTCGACCGGTACTGCACCGAGGCCTTCGGCGACGCGCAGGTGGCCCGCTTCCACCGGCTCTTCCCCAGACGTCCGGGCCGGATCATCGGCCACTGGTCGGCCGACGGGCTCTCCTACCCGTGGATCGCCCCGCTCGTGGCCGCGGCGGCGCCGCGGGCCAGGGTGCTCGTCCTGGTCCGGGACCCGGTCGACCTCGTGGCCGACCGGGTCGCGGCCACCGCGGCGACGCGCGCTCCCCATGTCGGCTCGAACCTGGCCGACGCCGTCGACCGGGGGTTCGCCGGCGCCCAGCTGGCCCGGCTGCGGGAGCTGTTCCCGGCCGACGCCGTCCGGGTGCTCCAGTACGAGCGGTGCGTGGCCGACACCACCGGCACGCTGGCCGCCACCTACGAGTTCCTCGGCGTGCCGGTGCCCGACGGACCCGTCCTGCCCCACCCGGCCGAGGGCACCACCGACGCGCCGGCCAGCCGCCTCGACGCCGGCAGCCGGGCCCGGTTGCGGGAGCTGTACGCCCCCGACACCGCGTTGCTGTGCGACCTCGTGCCCGGTCTCGACGTGGGACTCTGGGGCGCCGCCGGCGCCGGGGGTTGACGCCCGCCACCCGCGCCGGAACCGAGAAATCCGGTCGAAATTCCCTCCGGACGGGTCCGATGTGGCGGCTACTGTGTCGGGGTGGCGCACACGGGGGGAACGGGACATGGGTGACATGGACGCGCTGCCTCCGGCAGTCGTGGACCGGCTGCGGTGCCCCACCTGCGGGGCGACCGTGGCGGCGCTCGACGACGGCAGCGGCGTCGAGTGCACCGCGGGCCACCGGTTCGACCGGATCGGGGGCGTCCTCGACTTCTCCCGGGCCGCGGCACCACGCGGCTCGACGGCCCGGACGTTCGCCAGCTTCGGCTACGAGTGGAACGCCTTCGACGACGTCCGGACCGAGGACGAGCTCTTCGCCGACGTGTACTTCCGCGACGTCGACCTCGACAGCCTCAAGGGCAAGGTCGGTCTGGACGCCGGCTGCGGCAAGGGCCGCTACACCCGCTTCCTGGCCGAGCACCTCGACGCCGAGGTGGCACTCGACGGCTCGTCCGCGGTCGACGCGGCCGCACGCAACCTGGCCGGCATCGAGGGGACGGCCGTCGTCCGCTCCGACCTGCGCTCGGCCCCGTTCGCCCCCGAGAGCTTCGACTTCATCTCGAGCCTCGGCGTGCTCCACCACCTCGACGACCCGTTCGAGGGGTTCCGCCAGCTGGTGACCTACCTGGCCCCGAAGGGCCAGGTCCTGCTCTACCTCTACAGCCGTCCCGAGCGCACGAGCGTCCGCTCGGTCGCCCTGGGCGCCTCTGCCGCGCTGCGCAAGATCACCACCCGGATGTCCCACCCGCTCCTGAAGGCGTGCTCGACGCCGGTCGCCGCCGTCCTGTGGTGGACGTTCGTGAAGCCGGGGGAGTGGGGGGAGGACCACGGCGTCGCGGCCCTGGCCGACCTGCCGATGTACACGTACCGCCGCCAGCCCTTCCGCAGCCTGGTGCTCGACACGTTCGACCGCCTCAGCGCACCGGTGGAGCACCGCTACCTGTGGAGCGAGCTCGAGCCGTGGTTCGACGCCACCGGGCTGGTGGTCGACGCCCACCGCGACGAGACGGGCTGGTTCGTCCTGGCCCACCGGCCCTAGGGGAGCGCGTCGGATGGCATCGATCACCGACCCCGAGCTCTCGGTCATGGCCGTCGTGCTGACCTACAACGCCCCGGCCTCCCTCGAGCGGTGCCTGCTGGCCATCGCCGCGCAGACCACGCCGCCGCAGGCCGTCCTGGTCGTGGACAACGCCAGCACCCCGCCGGTCGACCCGGCCCACTTCCCCCCGGGGTGTCCGCCGGTCACCCTGGTGCGCTCGGACCACAACGGCGGTCCGGCCGGAGGGTACGCCCTGGCCCTCGAGCACTTCCTGAGGGCGTCGTACCGCAACGCGTGGGTGATCGACGACGACATGCGCCCGGACCCGGACTGCCTCGAGCGCCTGTGGGTGGTCGCCGCCAAGGACCCGGACCGGGCGTTCGTCTTCCCCATCAGCTACCAGCTCGACGGGTCCTTCGGGGCGTGGCCGTCGTGGTGCGGGTTCCTGGTGGCCCGCGACATCATCGAGCAGGTCGGCCTGCCCATGACCGAGCTCTTCTGGTGGGCCGAGGACACCGAGTACCTCCAGTGGCGCATCCCCCAGGCCGGCTACCCAATGCGGGTGGTGGGCGACGCCTTCGTGCGCCACGACGCGATCCGCCAGGGGACCGGCGTCCCGGTGTGGAAGTACTACTACGAGGCCCGCAACATGCTCTACGTGCACCTCCACGTGAAGAAGCGCGTCGGCTACTACCCCCGCAACATGGCCAAGCTCCTGGGCCGGGCCATCCTGCGCGAGCCCGAGGGGCGGCTCGTGCGCCTGTCGGCCATGGGCCGGGGCCTCTACGACGGCGCCCGGGGCCGGCTCGGCACCCAGTACCCCATCGAGTCCATGCAGGAGCGCACCACCTGACCCGTCGGGCACTCAGGCCCGGGCCAGGCCCCGCACGATCCCGATCACCCGGTCCTGGTCGCCCGGCGCCAGCGCCGACCCGGTCGGCAGGCACAGCCCCCGCTCGAAGATGGCGGCACACTGCGCCCCGCCCACCGTCGCGCACCCGGCGAACACCGGCTGCAGGTGGAGGGGCTTCCACGTCGGCCGGGACTCGATGTCCCGGTCCTCGAGGGCCAGGCGGACCGTCTCGCGGTCGGTGCCGAACCGTTCGGGGTCGATGGTGACGCAGGTGAGCCAGTAGTTCGGCTCGCCGTAGTCGGCGATCGGCATGAACCCGAGGCCGGCCACGTCACCCAGGCCGTCGCGGTAGCGGCGGTTGAGGGCCCGGCGGCGGTCGATGCGGCTGTCGAGGCCGGCCAGCTGGGCCCGGCCGAGGGCGGCCAGCAGGTTGGACAGCCGGTAGTTGTAGCCGATGGTGGTGTGCTCGTAGTGGGGGAACGGTTCGCGGGCCTGGGTGGCCAGGAAGCGGGCCCGGTCGGCCTCCTCCGCCGACCCGGTCACCAGCATGCCCCCGCCGCTGGTGGTGATGATCTTGTTGCCGTTGAAGGAGAACACCCCCATGCGGCCGAACGAGCCGACCTGGCGGCCGCGGTAGGTGGCGCCCAGCGCCTCGGCGGCGTCCTCGACCAGCGGCACCCCGTGCCGGTCGCAGGTCGGCCAGCAGCCGGTCGTAGTCGCACGACTGGCCGTAGAGGTCGACGGTGACCAGGGCGGCCGGCAGTCGCCCGGCGGCGGCCCGCCGGTCCAGCTCGTCGGCCACCAGGACCGGGTCGACGGTCCAGGTGTCGGCGGCGGCAGTCGACGAACACCGGGCCGGGCGCCCAGGTAGACGACGGCGTTGGCGGTGGCCACGAACGTGAACGAGGGGACGAGGACCTCGTCGCCCGGACCGACCCCGCACAGGAGCAGGGCGAGGTGGAGGGCCGCGGTGCCGCTCGACAGGGCGACGGCGTGGCCGGCGCCGACCCGGGCGGCGAACTCCGCCTCGAAGGCGTCCACGTCGGGCCCGAGCGGGGCGATCCAGTTGGAGTCGAAGGCCTCGAGCAGCATCCGCCGCTCCTCGGCGCCCACTTCGGGCGGGGACAGGTAGACGCGGGTCACGGTGCGACCTCCTGGTCGGGGGAGAGGGCGCCGACCAGCGCGGCCGCCACCACGAGGGCCACCGCGCCGGCGACGTCGACGGCCACGGCTGCGGGCCACGACCCCTGACGGTAGGCGAGCACCGCGCCGACGGTGAGGATCCCCTGGCCGGCGATGTAGGCGGCGCTGGCCGAGGTGCGGGACCAGCCCCGGGCGACCAGCCGGTCGTAGGGGTGCCCGCGGTCGCCGGCCAGGACCGACCGGCGGCCCCGCAGGCGTCGGACGACGGCGAAGGCCACCTCGGCCGCGGGCAGGGCGACCAGGGCGAAGGAGACGATCCCGACCGGGGTGGGGAGGTAGGGCCCCCAGGCGCCGGCCACGAGGACGGCGAGGGCGGTGCCGAGCAGGTAGGAGCCGCCGTCCCCCAGGTAGATCCGCGCCGGCGGCCGGTTGTACACGAGGAAGCCCACCAGGGCGGCGGCCAGGCCGACCGCCGGCAGGCGGGCGGCCTCCGAGAGGGCGAGTCCAGGATCACGGCGAACCCGACGGCGGCCACGGCCACGGTGCCGCCGGCCAGCATGTCGAGGCCATCCATCAGGTTGACCCCGTTGACCAGGAGCAGCGTCAGGGGGACCAGGGTCAGGGCGGCCACCCACCCCGGTGCGTGGACCGGCATGGTGGCGACGACGGCCGCCCCGATGGCCACCTCGCCGACCAGGCGCACCCACGGCGGGAGGGGGAACCGGTCGTCGGCCACGCCGAGGGCCAGGGCGAGCGCCAGGGGGAGGAGGACCGACGGGCGGGTCCCGAAGACTCCCACGGACAGGCCGGCGAAGACGGCGACGCCGCCCAGGTAGGGGACGGCCCGGGTCTGGCCCTTCAGCTCGCCCGGCCGGTCCATGATGCCCGTCCTGCGGGCGACCAGGATGGCCACGGGCGTGAGGGCCACGGTGACCACGAAGGACGCCACGGCGACCACCACCCCGGTCACGACGAACCCGGCCCCTGGACGTCCGTGGTCTCGCCGGTCGGGAGGTCCCACTGCATGACCACCGACGTCGTCCCGGCGTGCAGCTCGAACTCCTCGGCGGGACGGAAGCCGCAGCGACGGTAGAGGGCCAGGGAGGGCTCGTTGTCCCGGGCGATCACGGTGTACCCCTCGACCTTCCCCCCGGCGACGACGGCGTCGACGAACCCGAGCACCAGCTGGCGGCCCAGGCCCTTGCCCTGGCTCCCGGGGTCGATCGCCATGGACAGCACCTCGGGCCCCCGCCCCACGCCCGGGCTGGAGGACGACCCGTGCCGCAGGGTCTCGAGCACGCTGCGCCAGGTGCGGAGCAGCGGACCGATGGTCCCGAGGACGGCACCCACCCCGTCGTGGAGCAGGAACTGGCGGTACAGGCCGCCGGTCGGGTCGGCACTGGCGATGTAGCCGACGACCGCTCCGGAACCGGGGGTGTCGCCCCGCTCGACGGCCACGAGGAGGAGGCCGCCGTCCCACAGCACGACCCGGCGGTAGAGCCGCTCGAGGAACCGGGGACCGAGGCTGGACAGGAACCCGGTGGTGATCTGCTGGGCGTGGAGCCGCGCCGCCACCGCCGCCTCCTCGAGCGTGCCGACCCGGACCAGGTAGGCGGACCCGGCCGTGTCGTCACCGGACATCGAGGACCTCCGCCGGTCCGGGGACGGCGTCGTCCACGCAGTCGGACGGGACTGGCTGCCTGGTGGTCCCCATGGTCGAACGCTCCGAATCTGTCTGACGGGCAGTGGGCACCGGGCCCGCCGACCAGTGCCGGTTCCGGCGCACTGTCCCCACGGGGGCACGGGGCCACCAGCGACGCGCCAGTCTACGACGCCGATCCGATCGCGGGTGGCTGACCACGCCCCGGGACCCGTCCGGGTACCCTCTTTTCGTTAGGTAATCGGTCAGGTAAGTTGGGTAGCCATGGATACGACGCAGGGGGGCACCATCCCGGGGCAGTACCAGCTGTCCCATCTCCGCTCCATCGAGGCCCAGTCCATCCACATCATCCGCGAGGTGGCCGCCGAATTCGAGCGCCCCGTCCTGCTGTTCTCGGGCGGCAAGGACTCGGTGGTGATGCTGCGGATCGCCCAGAAGGCCTTCTTCCCGGGCCGCATCCCGTTCCCGGTGATGCACATCGACACCGGGCCACAACTTCCCCGAGGTCCTCGACTTCCGCGACCGGATCGTGGATCGAGCTCGAGGCCACCCTGGTGGTGGCCTCCGTGCAGGACTCGATCGACGCCGGCCGGTCCACCGAGGAGACGGGCAACGATCCGTCGCGCAACCGCCTCCAGACCCGGACGCTGCTCGACGCCATCAACGAGTTCAAGTTCGACGCCGTCTTCGGCGGCGCCCGCCGCGACGAGGAGAAGGCCCGGGCCAAGGAGCGCGTGTACTCCTTCCGCGACGAGTTCGGCCAGTGGGACCCGAAGAACCAGCGGCCCGAGCTGTGGTCGCTCTACAACGGCCGGCACGGCGCGGGCGAGCACATCCGGGTCTTCCCGATCTCGGACTGGACCGAGCTCGACGTCTGGCAGTACATCGGCGAGGAGGGACTCGAGCTCCCGTCGATCTACTACTCGCACCGCCGCAACGTGTTCCGGCGGGACGGCATGCTGCTGTCCGAGGGTCCCTTCGTGAACCCCCGGGACGACGAGGAGCTCTTCGAGGCCACCGTGCGCTACCGCACGGTCGGCGACATGACCTGCACCGGCGCCGTCGAGTCGGCCGCCGCCACGGTCGAGGACATCATCCTCGAGGTCGCCGCCTCCCGGCTCACCGAGCGGGGCGCCACCCGCGCCGACGACCGGGTCAGCGAGGCGGCCATGGAGGACCGCAAGCGCGAGGGGTACTTCTGATGGAACTGCTGCGGTTCGCCACCGCCGGCTCGGTCGACGACGGCAAGAGCACGCTGATCGGCAGGCTGCTCTACGACTCGAAGGCCATCTTCGAGGACCAGCTCGAGGCCGTCGAGCGCGTCTCGGTCCAGCGCGGCAACGACTACACCGACCTCGCGCTGCTCACCGACGGCCTCCGGGCCGAGCGCGAGCAGGGGATCACCATCGACGTGGCCTACCGCTACTTCGCCACCCCGGCCCGCAAGTTCATCATCGCCGACACCCCCGGCCACGTGCAGTACACGCGGAACATGGTCACCGGGAACTCGACGGCCGATCTCACCATGGTGCTCATCGACGCCCGCAAGGGCATCGTCGAGCAGACCAAGCGCCACGCCTTCCTGGCCTCGCTCCTGCGGGTGCCCCACCTCCTGGTCTGCGTCAACAAGATGGACCTGGTCGACTACGACCAGGCCGACCTTCGACCGGATCTGCGCCGAGTTCACCGCCTTCGCCAGCCGGCTCGACATCACCGACGTGACGTTCGTCCCGATCTCGGCGCTCGAAGGGCGACAACGTCGTGACGCGGTCGGCCAACATGCCGTGGTACGAGGGGACGTCGCTGCTCCACCACCTGGAGACCGTGTACATCGCGTCGGACCGGAACCTCATCGACCCCCGCATGCCGGTGCAGTGGGTGGTCCGTCCCCACGCCGCCGAGTACCACGACTACCGGGGCTACGCCGGCCGCATCGAGGGCGGCGTCTTCCGCGCCGGCGACGAGGTGCATGATCCTGCCGTCGGGCCTGATCACCACGGTCGCCGGCATCGACACCTTCGACGGTCCGGTCGACGAGGCCTTCGCCCCGATGTCGGTCACCATGCGTCTGACCGACGACATCGACGTCTCCCGGGGCGACATGATCTGCCGTCCCCACAACAAGCCCACGGTCGGCCAGGACCTCGAGGCCATGGTGTGCTGGATGACCGACAAGCCGCTGCAGGTGGGCGACATCCTGATGCTCAAGCACACCACCCGGTGGGTGAAGTGCGTGGTGCGGGGCCTCCACTACCGGCTCGACGTGAACACGCTCCACCGGGACGAGGCGGCCACCACCCTGACCCTCAACGAGGTCGGGCGGCTCGCCCTGCGGGTCACCCAGCCGCTCTTCTACGACCCCTACCGCGCGCAACCGGGCCGACGGGCTCGTTCATCCTGGCCGACGAGGGCTCGAACGTGACGGCCGGCGCCGGCATGCTGCTCCGTCCCGACAGCTGAGCCCGGCCGGTGGCCGAGGCGACCAACATCACCTGGCACGAGGGAGCGGTCTCCCGCGGGGACCGCGCCGCCCTGCTCGGCGGCGGGGGTGCCACCCTGTGGTTCACCGGGCTGTCCGGTTCGGGCAAGTCGACCGTGGCCACGGCCGTCGAGCAGGCACTGGTCGCGCTCGGGCCGGGCCGCCTACCGCCTCGACGGTGACAACCTCGCGCACCGGCATCAATGCCGACCTCGGGTTCTCGCGTCCGGAACGGGTCGAGAACTGCCGGCGGGTGGCCGAGGTGGCCCGGCTGTTCGCGGACGCCGGGATGGTGGCCGTCGTGGCCGTCATCAGCCCGTACGCCGAGTCGCCGCGACCTGGCCCGCCGGATCCACGCCGAGGCCGGCCTGCCCTACGTGGAGGTCTTCATGGCCACCCCGGCCGAGGAGTGCGCGGTGCGGGACCCGAAGGGCCTCTACGCCAGGGCGTCGGCCGGGACGATCGGCTCGTTCACCGGGATCGACGATCCCTACGAGGTGCCCGAGTCGCCGGACCTGGCCATCGATCCCACCGTGTCGGTGGACGGGGCCGTGGAGCTGGTGCTCGCCGCCCTGGCGCGGGCCGGGGGCTGAGCGTCCGGCCTCCGGACTCAGTAGCGGGCGGGCGTGGCCTCGACGATGAACTGGTAGCCGAACAGGGTCGGCCACAGCGTCACCAGGAAGTGGTCGATGAGGCGCACGGCGTGGGCCGTCGTCCCCTCCAGCCCGAGCGCGTCGAGGGGCAGGCCCACCGGCTCCGTGCGCCGCACCGTGTACCCGTTGCGCTCGACCAGCCGGCGGATGCTGCGCCGGGTGAAGAAGCGCAGATGGGTGGCGTCGAGGATGCCCCGCTGGTCGTAGTCGAACATCCCGAGGGTGGCCCGGGACCGCGGGTACCAGTGGCCGATGTTGGGCACGCACAGCATGATCGATCCCTCCGGTGCGAGCAGGTCCTTGCACTGCTCGAGCAACCTGCCGGGCTTGCCGAGGTGCTCCAGCACGTCGGCCATCAGGATGAGGTCGAAGCCGCGGCCGACCTCGGGCGGGACCCCCTCGGACAGGTCGGCCCGGTAGAAGGCGCTCATCCGTTCGGCGGCGGCGGGGAACTCGTGGACGTCGACCCCGGTGACGTGGTGCCCCATCTCCTGGAGGCGCTCGGCCAGCAGCCCGCTGGAGCAGCCCAGGTCGAGGATCTTGGCCGGCGGCCGGGCCGCCATCATCGTCGAGATGCGGCCGTGGGAGCTGTCCTCGGAGGGCTTGAGCTGGTACTCCTCGTTGAGGCTGATGCGGCTGCCGTCGCCGAAGCCGGCCTTCTGGAGGCGGTAGGCCACGACGTCCTTGGTCACGTCGGCGGCGTAGCCGACGCCGTCGACGTAGCAGATCTCGTCGCCGTAGTAGGTGGGGATCGGCACCTCGGCGATGCGCATGCCGGCGTCGTGCAGCTGGATGATGATCTGGGTGTCGAAGTTGAAGCCGTTCGAGTTCTGCTCGTACGGGATCCGCTTGAGCGCCTCGACCGAGTACGCCCGGTAGCCGGAGTGGAACTCGCTCAGGTCGGTGCCCAGCGCGGCGTTCTCGAAGGTGGACAGGATGCGGTTGCCGACGTACTTGTACAGCGGCATGCCACCCTTGCGGGCCGCCCCCTTGATCATGATCCGTGAGCCGAACACGGCGTCGGCCTCGCCCCGGAGCAGGGGGTCGAGCAGGTCGGGCATCGACTCGGGCGCGTACTGCCCGTCCCCGTGGAGCAGCACGATGATGTCGAGGCCGTGCTCGACGGCCAGGAGGTAGCCGGCCTTCTGGTTGCCGCCGTAGCCCAGGTTCTCGGGCTGGCGGATCAGGGTGATGGGGAGATCGGAGGTCTGCTGGTAGCCGAGGCCCACCAGGTAGGTGGAGTCCTGGCTGTGGTCGTCGGAGACGATGACCTCCTCGATGCTGCCGCGGACGTCGGCCGGGATCCGGTCGAGCGTGCGGGCCAACGTGGTGGCGGCGTTGTAGGCCACCACGAGCACCCCGATGCGCTTCTTGGTCTTGGACACCCGACCGGAACCCCCCCCTGCGTGCGGGAACCGGTCTCCATGGACCGCCTCCGGCCACCATCATAGAGGGGCGGGGCTGCCCGATGGTAGGGACGCACGGTGTCTGGTCAGGGATTCTTCACCCGGCGGCCCGGGATCGTCACCCGGCATCGCGACCCGGGGTCGCTACGCCGGGTCGCGATGCGGGAGGGCGGGTCGGGCCGTTTCGCTACTTTCCGCGGTCGGCTCTTCCACCGGCGCATCACCTGTGGCTAGAGTTCCCCTCCATGAATATGAAGTGGGTCTGGATCATCCTTCTGATCGTCGTGGGGATCGTGGCAGCGGTGTTCGCCTACGAGTACCTGTCCACCGGTATCGGGCATCTGCCGAGCTGGGTGCCCGGCAACGAGCCCCACAAGCGGGGCCACGAGCACAAGCGGGGCTACCTGTGCGCGATCATCGCCGTCGTCGCCTTCGTCGGGGCTGGTTGGATGATCTACAAGGAGCGGCTGACCGGCAAGTCGGTCGGCTCGGGCGGTGCCGCGGGCCCGGCCACGACCTGACCGCCCGGACGGACTGACCGGACCGCCTACCGGCCGAGGCGGGCCAGGACGGACCGCAGGGGTCCGGTCACCTTCCAGCTGGTGGACGACAGCACACGGTCGAGTTCGCCCCGGGCCCACTCGGCGGTCGCCCGCTCGGCCTCCGCATCGGCGCGGGCCTCGGCCAGCTTGACCTCACGGTTGGCCAGCAGCTGCTGCAGCGTGGTGCGGTACTCGGCGAACTCGGCGTCGGTCCGGTGGATCCGTTGCCACGCCTCCGCTTCGGCCGCCCGCGACGCGGCCAGGGCGGCCTCGAGCACCGGGACCCGCTGGGCCTCACCCCGGCGGGCGGCCAGCACGGCCTCGGGCCAGGGCGACGTCGGCGCCGGCGGCTCGGTGTCGAGCGGACGGTGGCCGCCGGACTGCCCGACCAGCCACTCCGTCACCGGGCGGTGCTCGTCGGGTAGGGACCGGTCGGCGGACGGCGACTCGTGGCGCAGCCCCGGATCGACGGTGGCGGAGCCGGCGTCGAGGTCCCACCGGCCGGCCCGGTCGGCGAACTGGGGCAGGTCGTCCATCCATGCGCCCACCGCACCGAGCGCCCGGCGCGGATCGTCCACCACCGCCGCATAGTCGAGCACGAAGGTGTCCACGCCCTGGAGGCCACGGGCCGCGCTGCGGTTGTAGTGCTCCCACAGGGCCAGTCCCTCGGCCACGGGCAGGCCGTCCCGCACCTGCAGCGACCGGGCGACGGCAGGGGGGTCGCGCCACACGAACACGGCGGTCAGGGGTCCGGGGAGGACGGCCCTCCAGTAGGGGAGGAGCAGGCAGGCCCGCGGGTCCTTCCAGACCACCGGGCCGGGCCTGGGGTAGGCGGCGGCCATGACCGCGGCCGGGTCCGGACCGTCGCCGGCGGGCAGCAGGGGCTCGGCGTCGAGGGGCGGTGGCGCATCCCACGTCGCCCCCACCGAGGCCAGCAGGCGGTCGTCCAACAGGGCCGCGCCCAGGCTCTCCCAGTGTTCGGGGTTGCTGTCCGGTCGCTCCATGCGGTCCGAGGGGTCGACCCCGTGCAGGCCCATGGCGGCCAGCGCGCCGGTGACCGCGGACGTGCCGCTCCGGTGGCAGCCGATCACCAGCACCCAGGGGCCGGCCGGTACGGAGGTCATCAGGGGGGTCAGCGCATCCAGCCGTAGACCCGCTGGAAGGCGCGGGCCCGGCGGGGGTTCTTGTACGCCTCGCGGACCGCCATCTGCTTGTAGTAGGCGGCGCGCTGGTGGAGGGTCATGCCTCCGGGGCCGCCGCGGCGTTGGCTCCGCCCCTCGATCGCCCGCCGGTTGGACTCGCTGGCCAGGATGCCCGCCGAACCGAGGAAGCCGTAGACGGGCGACAGGTCGGCCGACGGGGGCAGCATCCGCTCCTTGTCGGTCAGCCCGACGGCGTCGAGGTACGACTCGGGCCGCTGCTTGACGGGCACCGGTCGCGCCGCCCAGACGAACTGCTGCACCGCGGCGTGCGGGTTTTCGGCGTCGGACAGGACCCGGAGCGCGGCCACCAGTTCCAGGGGGAGCGAGTCGGTCAGCGGCGCGTCGTACTGGTCGCCCCGCACCACCGAGAAGTTGTCCTCGGCCACGACCTCCCATCCCGTCCGCTCGAACAGGTGGGCGAGGGTCCGGGCCGTGAAGAACCGGATGTGGGTGCTGTCGAGCAGGCCTGTTTCCGTCGGGATCCACCGGCCGCACAGCAGGCGGAAGGCCACGTCGAAGTGGGACACGTTGGGCACCGAGACGACGAGCAGGGGCTCGCCGTGCTTGAGGGCCCACTCGGAGAGCTCGACGAGGAGCTGCTGGGGCTGCAGCAGGTGCTCGATCACGTCGAGGAGCATCATCGCCCCGACCGGCGCGGCCTCGTCGACGGAGCCGAGGGCGGCGACCACCGCGCCGAGGTCGGACAGGTCGACCTGGGTGGCGTCGATGCCGCGCTCGTGCATGAGCTCGACGGCCACCGGGTGGATCTCCAGGCCGTGGTAGCCGACGCCAATGCCCCGGAGGGCGTGGCTGACGATGCCCGAGCCGGCGCCGAGGTCGACCACCGTGCTCGACCGGTCGGCGATGAGGTCCCGCACCAGGCCGGCGGCGTTGGCCACCGCGCTCTCGTGCTGGTAGTCGTAGATGTAGTCGTACTCCTTCTTGGCCTGCATGCGGGCCACGACCGACTCGGCCGCCTGGGGCCGGGCGGCGGCCTCGCGCTCCTCGGGTGAGGCCAGGAGCACGTTGCCGGTGGCCTCGAGCCAGTCGCGGCCGTACTGGAGGTCGGGCTCGAGGTGGTTGCCCTCGGCCCACTCGTTCCAGGCCAGCAGGAAGACGTAGTTCTCCTCGTCGGGCACGTCGGCCACCGCGTCGACCGTCCGGCGCAGCCAGCGCTCGTAGACGTCGGGCGTCGCCCCCTTGAAGATGGTGGCCCCGTAGGGGCGGCGGGCGGTGTTGTCCCAGCCGACCATCACCGACGGGAACCGCTTGTAGGGCGGGGACGGCCGGCGCAGCACGTTCTCCACGGTGGCCGGGTAGTCGACGATGCGGTTGCCCCGTGCACCGTCCACCGCGGGGAAGACGACCTCCTGGTCCCCGTAGGTGGGCATGAAGCCGACGGTGGCGTCCATGCCGAACGCCTCGGGACCGCCGTCGGGCGGACCCCAGCTCTCGACGTAGCAGAGGTAGAGGTCCGGGAAGCCGAGCCGCTTGGCCTCCTCGCGCCAGATGGCGAACGTCCGCCGGGCGTCCGGCAGCTTCTGGGGCCGGTAGACGAGCATGAGGGGCCGGCCGTCGATGCGGATGTAGCGGGGGTCCTCGAACGCCGTCGCCAGGTAGCGGATGTGGGCCAGGTCGTCCTCGTCGCCGAACTCCTGGGCCATGAGCACGGTGCCGGTCTGGGCGTCCCAGTTGCGGGTCCACTCCTCGTTGGCCCAGCACAGGGCGAAGGGGAAGTCCGGCGAGCCGGAGGCCAGGACCTCCTCGAAGGGCCGCTCCAGCAGGCGCTTCCCGTTGAACCAGTAGTGGTAGTAGACGAACCCGTGGATGCCGTGCTCGGCGGCCAGGTCGGCCTGGGCCTGGCGGACCTCGGGGATCCGGAGGTCGTAGTAGCCGAGCTCGGTGGGCACGTGGGGCTGGTAGTGCCCCGGGAAGAGCGGCTTGGCCCGGGTGACGTTGGTCCACTCGGTGAAGCCCCGGCCCCACCACTCGTCGTTCTCGGGGATCGGGTGGTACTGGGGAAGGTAGAAGGCGAGGGCCTTGGGCGTCGTCTTCGCGGTGGGCGTGCCCCCCTCGTCTGCCATGCACAGATAGTAGGGCAGGGGGGGTGTCCCTCCGCAACGGGTGCGTCCCCGGTCCCCGTCGTGCGTCGGCGATCCGGGGCCGCACCGGCCACCCGGTAGCATCGTCGGGAGGCCGAGGGGAGCAGGCATGCAAGCGGATATGGCCCGTCCGGACGCGGCCCGACCACGATGACGACCTCCGTGCTCGTCGACGATCCGGCCGGCGTCGCGTCGCCGGGCCGGGACGGGTCGGACGTCGGGACGGCGCCCGACCGGGGCCTGCGGCGGTTCGTCGTGTCCTCGGTGGTCTGCCTGGCCGCCGTCACCGTCCCCTACCTGTGGATCCTGTGGGACCTGTGGACCGGCACGGTCGGCGTGTTGCGCCAGCTGTCGCCGGACAACTTCTACGACCTCCAGGGCCGGGCGCTGCTGTCCGGCCACCTGTGGGTGCCGAACGGGTCGCTGGGCATCGAGGCCTTCGTCCACGACGGACGCCAGTACACCTACTTCGGGCTCTTCCCCTCGATCCTCCGCCTACCGGTGCTGGCCCTGACCCACACCTACGACGGGCGGCTGACGGCGCCGTCGATGCTGCTGGCCTGGGTCGTGACCCTCGTGGCGGCTCCCCTGCTGCTGTGGCGGGTGCGGGTGGTGATCCGGGGGGACGCGGCCATCGGCTGGACCGAGGCCGTCGCCGACGGCGTGGCCCTGGCCGCCGTGTGCGGCGGGTCGGTCCTGATGTACCTGGCCGCCTCGCCCAAGGTGTCCGACGAGGACCTGGCCTGGAGCGTGGCGCTGACCCTCGCCTGTCTGTTCCTCCTGCTCGGCGTGCTCGAGCGCCCGTCCTGGGGACGCATCACCGCCTCGGGAGTCCTGGTGCTGTGCGCCGCGCTCGACCGCGCCCCCACCGGCTACGCGTGCTGCCTGGCCGCGCTGCTGGTGGCCGGGTGGTTCGCCCTGCCCGGCAACCGCCGGACCACCGGACGCTGGATCGTGCCCACCGCGCTGGCCGGCGTGATCCCCCTCGGTGCGGTGCTGTTCGTCAACTGGGCGAAGCTGGGGACGCCGTTCGGACTGTCCGAGGCCGACCAGGTGTGGACGCACATCAACGCCCACCGCCGGGTCTACCTGGCGGCCAGCGGGGGCAGCGGCTTCGGCCTGAAATTCCTGCCCTCCACCCTGCTCGCCTACCTGGACCCGGCCGGGGTGCACGTCCAGTCGGCCTTCCCCTGGATCACCCTCCCCACGTCGCCGGCCCGCGCGGTGGGCGGCGCGATCCTCGACGACTCCTACCCGACGGCCTCCATCCCGGCGTCCATGCCGCTGTACTTCCTGCTAGGGGTCTGGGGTCTGGTCACGGCCTTCCGGCCCCGCCCCGTCGGTCGGGTGGCCGTGACCCGGGTGCTGATGGTGGCCATGGTGGCGGCCACGTCGGGCGTGCTGCTGTTCGGCTACATCGCCGACCGCTACCTGGCCGACATCCTGCCGCTGGTGGCACTGGCCGGCTTCGTCGGCCTGGTCGACGTCTGGCGCCGCCTGGAAGGCCGGGGCGGCGGACTGCGGGTCGCGGTGCTGGCCGCCGTCGTCGTGCTCGGCGGCTTCGGGGTGTGGGCCAACGTCGGCGCCGCAGCCACCCCGTCGGCCCTGTGGACCAACGCCCAGAGCGCGGCCTTCGTCCGGGCCCAACTCCGCCTGGGCCCGGCGGCGACGGGCTCACCCGTGCACACCGGGGACCGGCTGCCGTACTTCGCACCGGCGGGGACGATCTACGCGGTCGACGACTGCGCGGCCCTCTACGTCTCGACCGGGTACTCCTACGCCGTGGTGCCCCAGCAGCAGCTCATGCACGAGACGTGGGACCCCGTCGAGCAGGGCCCGGGCATCTCGCACACCCTCGAGGTCGTCTTCCGCCACCCGGTGGAGCCCGGTGACCCGGCCGTCACCCTGGTGAGCTGGGGGCGCACGCTGGTCCAGCTGGTGCCCTCGGGTGTCGACAGCGTCCGGACCGTGGTCAGCGACCCCGGCGGCCCGGCCGGCGCCTGGCCACCGCTGTCGACCGGCCCCCAGCCCGTCGAGGCGGGCGTGCCCTACCAGATCACCGTCATCACCGACCCCTACCTGCAGTCGATCACCGCCGGGGGACTGGGCGGCGGGATCGTCCACTTCCTGGCCGGGTCGGGACCCGCCGTCCTCCACACCACGCCGGAAGGCGCGCCCGACACGTCAGCGGTGTCCGTCACCGACGCCACCGGGGCGCCGCCGTCGATGGCCCTCTGCCACCAGGTCGTCCGGGCCGCCGGGCGCTGAGGTCAGCCCCGCCGCCGGACCGCCTCGCCGGCCAGCTCGGCCAAGGTCTGGCGCGCCGTCGCCTCCCAGCTGAACTCGGCCGAGTAGGCGAGCGCCCCGGCGCCGAGCCGGGCCCGCAGGGCGGGGTCGGACAGGACGGTGTCGAGGGCGGCCACCATGCCGTCGGTGTCGTCGAAGAGGATCCCCGACGCCCCGTCGCGCACCGCGTCGATGTGCCCGCTGATCCGCGAGGCGACGGCCGGCGTGCCGCAGGCGCCGGCCTCGGTGACGGTCATGCCCCAGCCCTCGCGCAGCGAGCTCGAGGCCACCAGCCACGAGGACCGGTAGAGCTCGAGCAGCTCGTCGTCGTCGACGAAGCCGCGCAGCTCGATCCAGTCGCCGGCACCGGCCCGGGCGATCTGGGCCTCGAGGGCCGGCCGCTCGTAGCCCTCGCCGGCGATGACGAGGCGGAGGTCCGGGTGGCGGGGCTTGAGCGCGACGGCGCCGTCGATGAGCAGGTCGAAGCGCTTGACGGGCACGAGCCGGCCCACGGCCACCACGAGGGGCGTGGGGGAGCGGGTCGAGCCGGGGCTGAAGCCGGGCTCCACGCCGGGCGGGCAGATCGAGATGTTGGACGCCGACAGGCGGAGCTGCTCGACGATCTCGTCGCGCGAGGACGAGGACAGCGTGACGATCCGGGTGCGGCGGTAGAAGGGCGGGGCGAGCAGGTGCTCGAACTCGTAGCCGAGCTCGGCCAGTCCCCGGGGCAGGACCATCTTCCACATTTCGGCGTGGACGTGGTGGAGGAAGACGATGCGCGGGCAGCGGGCCCACAGCGGCGACAGGAAGGGCATGCCGTTCCAGATCTCGACGAGCCCGTCGGCCCGGCCCAGGTGACCGAGGAACCCCGAGATCATGGTGCGCGGGAAGATCGAGTAGCGGCCCACCCGCCGGGTGATCTGGTAGCCCTCGCGGGCCATGAAGCGGGGTGCGTCCTCGACGGACGACGTCGTCATGCAGACGTCGATGCCGGCCTTCGACCAGGCCGTCAGGATGCGGTGGGCGTGCAGCTCGGACCCGCCCGCCTCGGGATCGCCGTGGTCCCGCCAGGCCACGACCTGGATCGTCCGCAGCCCGGCCGCGGCGGCGATCTCCTCCAGGCTCATCGACGCGAACGCTGCGGCCCCGGGCGACCACAGGCGGCCGTCCGACCCGTGCCCGGTAGCCGGATCAGGGGCAGGGCACGGGGCCGGGGAAGGGTCGGGCGCGACGGACGGCACGAACCCGGCGTCGCCCCCGGTCACGGGGAACGCGGCGGTCTTGTCGCCCTCCGCTGCCGTACGACTCACGTGAAGCTCCCCCCGTCGCGTGCCCGGTGCGGCGCCCCTGCGCATCCCGAACTGGTAACCCACCACGATACCGCCGCCGAAACACCTGATGCACCAGTAACTGTCCGCCTTTCCGGGATCGGCTGCAGGTCGGGGTGGGGTCGCCCCGGGGTCCGAGCCCTGGTCGTCTAGCCTCTCGCCTGATGTCCGGACGAGCTACCGCGGTGCGTCCGCCCGAAGCCGACGAGGCGGAAGTCCGGGTGGACGGTGGCACGGGCGCCGGCCCGACGGGCCGGGCCCGCTCGGCCGTCGAGTACCTGGTCTTCGCCGTCCTGGCCTTCGTGCCCATGCTGTGGTCGAAGCCGGGCCAGGTCACCGACGACACGAAGACCTACCTCTACCTGGATCCCGGCCGCTACATCCGCCAGGCCGTCTCGATGTGGGACCCGAACGTCGCCCTCGGCACGGTGACCCACGAGAACATCGGCTACCTGTTCCCCATGGGCCCCTTCTTCTGGGTCTTCGCCGAGCTGCACGTCCCCGTGTGGGTGGCCCAGCGCCTGTGGCTCGGTTGCCTGGTCTTCGCCGCCGGCGCCGGGATGCTCTACCTGTGCCGGACCATCAACCTGACCGGGCCGGGGCGCTACGTGGCCGCCCTGGCCTTCATGTTCACGCCCTACATCCTGCAGTACGCCGGGCGGATCTCGGTGATCCTGATGCCCTGGTCGGGGCTGCCCTGGATGCTGGCCTTCGTGGTGCTGGCCCTGCGCCGGCCGGGCTGGAAGTACCCGGCGCTGTTCGCCCTGGTCGTAGCCCTGGTCAGCGGGATCAACGCCAGCTCCATCCTCTACGTGGGCATCGGCCCCGCGCTGTGGCTGCCCTTCGCCGTCATCATCCTGCGGGAGTCGACCTGGCGCCGGGTGTGGGGGGTCGTCTGGCGGGTGGTGGTGCTCACCGCCGCGGTGTGCTTCTGGTGGGTCGTCGGCCTCCAGGTGGAGGCGGCCTACGGGATCAACATCCTCAAGTACACCGAGACCCTGTCCTCGACGAGCTCGGCGTCGTCGCCCTTCGAGAGCCTGCGCGGCCTCGGCTACTGGTTCTTCTACGGCGCCTCGGACCAGACGGGCAACTGGACCCAGGCCGCGGTGGCCTACACCCAGGAGCTGTGGCTGATCGGCTTCTCGTTCCTCGTGCCCACGCTGGCCTTCGCCGCGGCGGCGGCCGTGCGCTGGCGGCAGCGCTCCTTCTTCATCGTGCTGCTGGTGGTCGGCATGGTCCTGGCCGTCGGCCCCTTCCCGTACTTCAAGCCCACCGGTGTCGGGTCGCTGCTGAAGGCGTTCATGTCGGACACGACGGCGGGCCTCGCCCTGCGCTCGACGGACCGGGCCGTGCCCCTGGTGCTGCTGGCCCTGGCCATCCTGCTGGGCGCGGGCGTCACGGCCGTCGCCTCCCGCTATCCGCGGGCCGGCCTGGCGGTGGCCGGCATGGGCATCGTGGCCATCGCGGTGGCCTCGTCGCCCACGTGGGCGGGCGACACGGTGGTGAGCGGCCTGACCCAGCCGGCCCGTCCGCCGGCCTACGTGCAGCAGGCCGCCGACCACCTCAACGCCACCCACCCGGGGACCCGGGTCTTCGGCCTGCCGGGGGACAACTTCGCCGCCTACCGCTGGGGTGACACGAACGACACGGTCTGGCCGGCCCTGCTCACCCGCCCGTACGTGACCCACGAGCAGCAGACCATGGGGTCGCTGCCCACGGCCGACCTGCTCGAGGCCACCGACACGCCGCTCCAGGAGGGCGTCCTCGACCCCCGCACCATCGCCCCCATGGCGGCGCTGATGAGCGCGGGCGACGTGCTGGTCGAGAACGACGAGCAGTTCGAGCGCTACGACGTGCCCGACCCCCGGGTGGTGGCCCAGAGCTTCGACCCGACCCCGCCCGGTCTCAGCGACCCCGTCAGCTTCGGCACGCCGCGGACCAACGTCTCCTCGGTCCCCAACCTGAACGAGCAGACGCTCTCGCTCCCGGCCAAGGCGAAGCCCCTGCCGCCGATCGTGACCTACACGGTGGCCCACCCGAGGCCGGTCATCCGGTCCGAGTCGACGGCCGCGCCCCTGCTGGTATCCGGCAACGCGGCCGGCGTGACGGCGGCGTCCGCCCTCGGCCTGCTCGGCGGGAACCCGACGATCTTCTACGCCGGCACCCTGGACACGCGCCCGGAACTGGGCCGGAAGCTGTTGGCGGCCAAGCCCAGCCTGGTGGTGACGGACACCAACCCGAAGCAGGGGTGGCGGTGGAACGGCATCACCGAGAACGCCGGCTACGTCGAGACGGCCACCTCGCCCGACGACGCCTACGACGACCCGCTCGACGCGCCCCTGGACATCTTCCCGGGGGCACCCGCCGACGCCTTCACCACCACCGTGTTCGACGGCGTCCACTCGATCACCGCCTCGAGCTACGGCTCGCCCACCCAGTACTTCAACGACCAGCGCCCGGCGGCGGCCATGGACGGGTCGACCTCCACCGCCTGGGTGCTGTCCGAGGCACCGCCCGTCGGGCAGTGGTGGGAGGTCGAGCTCGACCACCCGGTCACGACCGACCAGATCAACCTGTCACAGCTGGTCACGAACCGACCCACCCAGGTCCTGACCCGGCTGACCCTGACCTTCGACTACGAGGACCCCGTCACCGTCGACCTGACCCACGCCTCGCAGACGGCGGCCGGCCAGACCATCCGGTTCTCACCCCGGTCCTTCTCCTTGCTGCGTATCACGATGGACGCCTCGAGGGGCACCCGCTACGAGGTGCCGGCCGGCTACCAGAACGTGACCGGACTCTCCGAGGTGCGCATCCCGGGGGTCTCGGTGACCTCCGAGCTGCTGTCCATGCCCCAGGACCTGCTGCGGGCGGCGGGAACGGCGTCACTGTCCGACCCGCTCGACCTCGTGATGACCCGGCTGCGCTCGTCGGGGTTCCCGCCCCGGGGCGACTACGAACGCAACCTGGCCCGCCAGTTCTGGTTGCCCACGGCCCGGACCTTCTCGGTGGTCGGCCAGGCCCGGATCTCCCCGCTCGCCTCCGACCAGCTGGTGGACACGTCCACGGGGGCGACGCCGACCGGGACCGACCCGGTGGTGGACGTCGCCTCCTCCAGCCGGATGGCGGGGAACGTGGCCGTCGGGGCGGCGGCGGCCATCGACGGGAACACGCAGACGTCGTGGCAGAGCGCCTTCAGCCCCACCGACCAGAACGGGCAGTGGGTCCAGTACACGCTCCAGCAACCGCTGGCCTTCGACACCATGGACCTGGCCGTGGTGGCCGACGGCCGCCACTCCATCCCGACGGCGCTGACCGTGTCCGCCGGGGGCCGGTCGGAGCGGGTCGCGCTCCCCGCCATCGCCGACTCCGTGCCGGGCGGCGTGGCCCGTGTGCCGGTCACCCTGCCCGAGGCCCTCGACGGGTCGGTCATCCGGGTGACGGTGGCCGCCTCGCGCACGGTGACCACGGTCAACTACACGACCCAGGCCCGCCAGGCCCTGCCGGTGGGCATCGCCGAGCTGGGGATCCCGGGCCTGGTGGCGCCGGCCGCCCCGGCGGACCTGTCCGGGGCCTGCCGCGACGACCTGCTCACTGTGGACGGGACCCCCGTCTGGCTGTCGGTGACCGGCACCACGGCCGACGCCCTGGCCCGTGACCCGCTCGCCGTGTCGCTCTGCGGGCCGGACGCCTCCGGACTGACCTTGTCCCCCGGCACCCACACGCTGATCTCGACGCTCGGCCAGGACGTCGGGTTCGACATCGACGAGCTGGCCCTGGCCTCGGCGGCAGGCGGCGCGGCGGCCCCGGTCCTGCCGGGTGGCCAGCTCCAGCCGCCGCCGACGGCGCCGGTGGGCACGACCACCGTGCTGCACCAGACGGCCACGAAGGCCACGGTGGCCATCTCGGGCATCAGCCCGTCGACCGCCCCGTTCGAGTTCGTGCTGGGCCAGAGCATCAACGCCGGATGGACGGCGACCGCCGACGGACACTCCCTGGGTGCCCCGGTGCTGGTGGACGCCTTCGCCAACGGATGGCGGGTCGACCCGGCCAAGCTGGGCGGCGCCATCCACGACGGGACCCTCACCGTGGACCTCGTATGGGCCCCGCAGCGCAGCGTCGACGTGGCCCTGATCATCTCGACGCTCGCCGTGCTCCTCTGCCTGGTGCTGGTCTTCGTGCCGGTGCGCCGCCGGCGCAGGCGGACGGCCCGGGCCGACGGGTCGGCCGGCCTGCCCGACGACGTGACCGGTGCCGTCGGTGTGGCCGCCGTGCCCGGGCCGGTCCTGGCCGAGCCGGGCGACGGGGGCGTCCCCACGTCGTCCTGGACCACCGCGGTGGTCGGAGGCGTCCTCTACGGCGCCCTGGCCGCGTTCATCTCGGCGCCGCTGATCGGCGCCCTCGTGGGCATCGGGGTCGTCGTGGTGCTGCGGCGCCCGCGCCTGCGGCTGGCCCTCGGCGGGGCGGCCACCCTGCTCGTGCTCGCCACCGGGCTCTCCATCGTCATCGCCCAGGGCGTCGACCCGGGCAAGGCCAACGGCGGCTGGCCCAGCGGATTCGGCTTCGCCGACGGCCTGGCCTGGGCCGCTGTGCTCTTCCTCGGGGCGGACGCCCTGGCGGAGCTCGTCTCGCGGCTCCGCGGCAGGAGAGGCGGGACCGGCGGGGACAGCCTCGGGCCGGACGGAGCCGCCGACCGATGACCCTCAGGCCACCCCGGACCAGAGGTCGGCCGGGCGCACGCCCAGGCGACCTGCCGGGACAGTTCGGCGCTGACGACCGGCAGGTCGGCGGCGTGGGTCACCCCGACCAGCTTGGCGTCGGTGGTCAGCACCCGCACGGGCAGTCCCCAGCCGTCGGACACCATGGTCGAGATCACTTCGGGCAGCAGGACCTCCGCCTTCGGGACCTCGCCGCCGGCCGCCACCTGGGCCAGCAGGGCCTCCTCGTCGAGCCCGGACCCGTCCATGGCCGTGTGGAGGACCTTCCAGATGTCGGAGCGGAATCCCCACAGGTTGACCGAGGCCGGCAGGTCACCGTCGAGCTCCCGGGGCTCGAGCCCGTCGTCGGACGCGAAGCCCTGACCCTCGGTGTGGACCTGGCGCCGCTCGTCGAGGGAGACCAGCAGCCCGTCGGCGCCGACCGTGCAGATGCCGCGGGTGACCGGGTCGTCGGTCGCCACCGTGGAGCGGAGCTGGTAGCCGACGAGCACGTGCTCGTCGGCGGGTGACGCGAGGTGACCGGCCAGCAGGCCCATGGCCGACTCGCCGTAGACGTCGTCGGCGTTGGACACCCCGAAGGCGTCCGCCCCGTCGAGGGCCTCCTCGGCGGCCAGCACGGCGTGCACCGTCCCGAGCGGCAGTCGCTGGGTGGCGAAGGAGACCTCGATCGACGCCGGCCAGCTCCGCTCGACGTGGTAGCGGATGGCCGGGCCCGTTTCCGGATGGAGGACGAGCACGATGCGGCCGAACCCGGCCCGGGCGGCGTCGCTGACCAGGAGGTCGAGCACGGCCTCGCCACGGGGACCGATCGGGGCGAGGGGCTTGCAGCCGCCGTACCGACGGGCCATGCCGGCGGCCAGGACGACGAGCGAGGGCGCGTCGGCAGAGGAGGTGGTCATGCCATCCTTATCGACCCTCACCCGCCCCACTTGAGGACGGCGCTGGCCCACGTCATGCCGCCGCCGAACCCGGTAAGGAGCACGTGCTGGCCGGCCTGCAGCCGGTCGGTGTCCAGGGCGTCGGCCAGGGCGAGGGGGATCGACGCCGACGAGGTGTTGCCGTACCGGTCGATGACGACCACCGCCTTCTCCTCGGGGATGCCGAGGCGCTGGCAGGCGGCGCTGATGATGCGGAGGTTGGCCTGGTGGGGCACCACGAGGTCGATCTGGTCCGGGGTCAGCCCGGCCTCGGCGATGGCCTGCTGGGCCGACTCGACGACCACGCCGACCGCCTTGCGGAAGATCTCCTTGCCGTTCATGAAGAGGTAGCCGCCGTGGTCGCAGTAGAGCAGGTGCCGGAGCGAGCCGTCGGCACCGAGCCGGTAGCTGAGCAGCTGACCGGGGCCGTCGACGGCCTCGACCACCACGGCGCCGGCGCCGTCGCCCACCAGGATGGAGACCGAGCGCTCGTCCCAGTCGGTGATCCGCGACAGGGTCTCGGACCCGATCACCAGCAGGCGCTCGGCCCCGATGGCGATGAGGCCGTGGGCCACGGTCAGGGCGTAGACGAAGCCTGAGCAGGCGGCGTTGACGTCGAAGGCGCCACCGGTGACACCGATCCCGTCCTGCACGGAGGCCGAGGTGCCGGGGACGATCTGGTCGGGGGTGGTCGTGGCCAGGATGACGGCATCGATCTCGTCGGGGCGCCGGCCGGCCCGCTCCAGGGCGGCGAGCCCGGCCTCGATGGCCAGTCCCGAGGTGGTCCCGCCGATGCGGCGCTCGCGGATGCCGGTCCGCTCGCGGATCCACGCGTCGTTGGTGTCGAGGGTCAGCGAGAGGTCGTCGTTGGTCACGACCTTGTCGGGCACGGCGATGCCGTACCCGGTGATCACACCACCGCGGCCGATCACGGCTCAGCCCGCCTCGAGGACGTGGATGCCGATGAATGCCGCGTCTGTCGTGCCTGCATGGGACCCGATCATGCCACCGGTATTGGCCGCCACCGCCAATCGGGCGCCTTCGACCTGGCGGGGGCCGGCCTCGTCGCGCAGCTGGGCGACGAGCTCGACCACCTGGGCGATGCCCGTGGCGCCGAGCGGGTGGCCCCGGCTGACCAGCCCACCGCTGGTGTTGACGGTCACCCCACTGCCGCCCAGGGTGGTGTCGCCGGCGGCCGTGGCCGACCCGGCGTCGCCCGGCTTGTAGAACCCGAGCGACTCGAGGGCGCAGATCTCCTCGGCGCTGGTGGCGTCGTGCAGCTCGACGACGTCCACGTCGGCCGGGTCCACGCCCGAGGCGTCCCAGGCCGCGGCGGCGGTCTCGGCCAGGCGGTCGTGGTAGTCGATGTCGCCGTTGCCCGACCGGGACGTGCTGGAGAGGATGCGGGGGGCGCCGGCGCGGGCCTCGAGGGAGAGCACGACGGCGGCCGCCCCGTCGGTGAACGACGAGCACATGAGCCGGGTCAGCGGCGGGACGATGGCGGGGGAGGCCAGCACCTCCTCGAGGCTCACCTCGCTCTGGAACTGGGCGTTGGGGTTGAGGGCCCCGTGCCTGCGGGCCTTGACGGCGGCCGCCCCGATCTGCTCGACGGTGGTGCCCCAGGCCTCCATGTGCTCGACCGTCCACTTGGCGTTGAGGGCCATGAGCACCGAGCCCGACGGGTTCTCCCAGTTGGCGTGCATGAAGCGGCGGTCGACCTCGGGCACGCCGTCCTCGATGCCGGCCAGGGTCTCCATGCGGTGGCCCGTCCACATCTTCTCGACGCCGACGGCCAATACGGTGCCGGCGCCGCCCTGGGTGGCCAGGGTGGCCAGGTGGAGGGCGGAGGCCCCGCCGGCGCACGAGTTGTCGACGTTGATGATCCCGGCGTTGCGCAGACCGGCGTCGAGCAGGAAGCTCTGGCCCCGGATGCAGGCCTGGTTGACCAGCCGCCCGGCGGTGGCGTTGCCGAAGATGACCAGGTCGACCTGGTCGGGGGTCATCCCGGCGTCGGACAGGGCGTCGTCCACGACCTGGTGGGACATGTCCTCGATGGTCAGGTCCCGCCGCTGCATGGGTGTGGTGGCGGTGCCGACGATGTGTGCGGTGCGGTCCATGGGTCCTCGGTCTCTGTGGCTCAGCGTCCGGTCGGGACGCCGGCGGCGGGCAGTGCCGCCATCAGGCGGGCGAACTGGTCGATGGGCTGGTCGTCGGTGACGTAGACGGCCACGTGCTCGGCGCCGACGGCCCGGTACTCGGCCACCCGGCGGCCACCTGGTCGGGGGTGCCGGCGACCAGGTGGCGCTCGAAGGCCTTGGGCGGGAGCCCGTAGAGGGAGCCCATCCACCCGGTGCCGGCGGCCACGCCCCGGTCGCGGTCCTCGTCCAGGGAGACGAAGAGCACCATCGGCCGGGGTCACCGACCCCGGCGGGCGTCCGGCCGCGTCCACCTCCTTGGTCAGGCGCTCGACGGCGTCGCCGTACCGGTCGACGTCAGGAAGAGGGGCATCCAGCCCTCGGCCGGGTGGCCGCCCGGCGGAGGGCCGCCTCGGACGAGCCGCCCACCCACACGGGCACGGGAGCCGGGGCCGGCAGCTGCAGGTACCGGGCGGGGGTCGGCCGATCCCGTGTCGCCGCGGGTGGCCCCGTGCCCGGAGCGCCAGGCGCGGTGGAGCTCGCCGATGGCCGTGTCGAGGTCGTGGCCCCGCGAGTGGTAGGCGGCACCGACCTGTTCGTACTCGCCGGGGTGGCTGCCGACCCCGACGCCGAGGATCAACCGCCCCCGGCTGAGGGTCTGGAGGGTGGCGGCCTGCTTGGCCACGGCCACGGCCCGCCGGAGGGGGAGCTGGATCACGCACGTACCGAGCGCGGCCCGCTCGGTGGCGGTGGCGGCGACGGTCAGGACGACCATGCACTCGAGGCACGGGCCGTGCCAGAACAGGTGGTCGCAGGCCCACAGGGCGCCGGCCCCGGCCTCCTCGGCCCGGCGGCACAGGTCGGCCAGCTCGTCCAGCGGGTCGGCGTCGGACCGGTGCCCCGCCACCGGCTCGGCCCACGCCGGGACGGTGTGCTGGACGAAGGTCGGGAGGATCAGCCCGATGGCCCCGAGGGGCGCGGCTGGTGGTACCGGGGGCACACCGCATGGTACCCCCGTGCCTGGCCGGCGGAGATTGGCCGGTCGATCAGCGGGTCCGCCGGGTCGATGTGTCCGGAGGTGGCGTCCGGCACGGCAGAATGGGGGGCAGCGGGCCGCTCCGCACCGTGCCGGTCCGGGCCCGCGGGAGGACCGACGATGGACGACCGAGGACACCAGCCGAGACGACGGGCCGGCCAGGAGACCACGGCTCGCGGTCACCGACGAGGAGCGGGGTGAGCGGCTGGCCGCCCTCACCACGATCATCGACCTCATGCGCCCGGCGGTGCAGGCCGACGGCGGCGACCTGGCCCTGTGTCAGCGCCGATGTCGTCACCGGCGTGGTCGAGGTCCAGCTCCAGGGGGCGTGCAGCTCGTGCGCCGTCAGTTCCTCGACCCTCCAGGGCGGGGTGGACCGGATCCTGCGCGACCGCCTGGACTGGGTGACCGAGGTCTCGGCGGGGTCGACGACTCGGTCGACCCCTTCGTGAGCGAGTCGATGGGCCGCGGCGGGTACGTCCCCAGCTTCTGAGGACCGCCCGGAACCGACCCGGGCCCACCCGCCCGTCCGACCGCGGGTGGACCGGGAGCAGGTGCCGTACGATCGTCCGATCGAGACCGACCCCCTGCCCGACCTCCTGGTGGCCGATACGGCGCCCGACGGTGATGCACCGCCCGCCGGGACCGCCCGGCGGCGCCGGCACAAGGACCCGGTGCCCACCACCGTGACCGACGGCCGGCGGCTGACGCCGTCCGGCGGATGGCTCACCGGCCTGGCCTTCACCGTGGTGGCGCTCCCCTTCGTGGTGGCCCTCATCGCCCTGCTCCGCCAGTCGGGGGCCCACCTGACCCTGGCCGACGACCTGGCCCTGATCGACCTGCACACCCGTCGCGCCCTGGCCTGGAAGCAGCAGCTGGGTGTCTTCGACCAGAACAACTGGAACCACCCCGGGACCGAGCTACTTCTACCTGCTCTCGGTCGTGTACCGGGTGCTGGGCGGCGGCGCCCGGTCGCTGTTCGTCGGGGCCACCCTGCTGAACGGCCTGGCCGCCGTGGCCTGCGTGGGCGTCGTGCGCTACCGCAGCACGCCGGCGCGGACGCTGTGGGCGGCGGTGTGGATCTGCTGGCTGGTGTTCCTGCTCGCCGCCTCGGGCCCGTCGGCCACCACGTACTCCGAGACGGTGCTCGGCGGACTGGTCAGCCCGTGGAACCCGATGGTGGTGATCCTCCCGCTCCTGCTGACCGTGCTGTTGTGCGCGGCGGCGATCGACCGCTCCGGCCTGTCGCTGCTGGCCGCCGTGGTGACCGGCTCCTTCGTGGTCCAGACGAACATTTCGGCGCTGCCGGTGGTGGCCGTGGTGGGCGGGCTGGCCGTGCTCGCCTGGGTGGGGACGGCCGTCTACGACCTGGTCCGGATGCGCCCGGGGGAGGGGAGCGAGGAGCGCAGGGGCCTGGGGCGCCCGCCGGCACTGGATATCCGGGTCCGCTCCTGGCCGTCGGCTCGCTGGCCGTCCTGGTGGCGATGTGGCTGCCGCCCATCGACCAGCAGGTGTCAACCACCCGGGCAACATGACGCTCATCGCCCGGTACTTCGAGCACCACCAGAGCTCCTACCCGATGGTGGTGGGCTGGCGTTCGCTGCTCTCGGTGGAGGGGATCGTCGTGCAGGGTCCCGCCGAGGTGATGCGCTCCATCCTCGGCCTGGTCGTGCTCCACCCGGCGACGGCCTGGCTGGCCGCAGTCGTGGCCGGCCTGGGCGCCCTCGTGGCCGTGGTCGGCGGCGTCGTGCAGCGGAACCGCTTCGCCATCGGTATCGGGTCGGCCAGCCTGGCGGGCAGCGTGGCCGTGCTGGTGTCCTCCACCCGGATCGAGGGCTACATCTTCGGCTACCTGCTGGTCTGGGCGGTGGTGCTCCCGGTGGCCGCGCTGATCGGCCCGGGGCTGTTGGCCCTCCCGGGGCGCCAGGAGCGGCGTCCCCACCGGCACGCGTCGGGAGCCGGGTGGCCGGTCACGGCCTCGACCGGGCTGCGGGTGGCGCTGTGCGTCGTGGCGGTGGCCGTCTGCGTCCTCGCCGTCGTGCGGGTCACGGCCATCCCGCCCCTCACGTCGGCGTCCGATCCGGTGGTCGGCCGCCTGGCCGACCTCGTCACGCCGTCCCTGAAGCCCGGCGGTCAGGTCTTCGTGGGCGACGCCGGGGCGGGCACGGTCAACACCAAGCTGCTGGACACGGAGCGGTTCATCGGGCTGGTCAACCTCCTCGAGGTGCACGGGTACCGCCCGACGGTCAACCACATCTGGCAACTCGAGTTCGGGCCGGGCTTCCGCGAGACGGGCCGCGAGCCCCGGCAGATCACGCTGGCCACCTGGACCCGACCTCGCCGACGCTCCCCGGGTACGTGGGGAAGGCCGGGGACATGGCCGTGACGGTGACCGACGCCGCGGGAAACCCGGTACCGGCCCGGAGCTGACGAGCTGCCGGCCGGACCGGTGATGGCCGTCCTCGTGGGGGCCTGAGTACGGATTTCGCCTCGCGCCGTCGTGACCGCCGAGACAGCTCCGGTGGCAGCTCGGGCACTCGGGAAGGGGGGGACGATGTCGCAGCTCGATAGCGCCACGGGCAGCCAAGCCGATAGCGCCACCGACAGCCGCTACCTGCCCTCGGGCGAGGAGGCGGGCAGCGCACCCGACGACCGCCGCTTCCGGCCCGACGTCGAGGGGCTCCGGGCCGTCGCCGTGGTCCTCGTCGTGCTGTACCACGCGAACCTGCCCGGTCTGACCGGCGGGTACGTGGGCGTCGACGTCTTCTTCGTCATCTCCGGATTCGTCATCACCGGGTTGCTGCTGCGCGAGCGGTCGGGCGCGGGACGGACCTCGATCGTCGACTTCTACGCCCGTCGGGTGCGCCGGATCCTGCCGGCGGCCACGCTGGTCATCCTGGTGACGGTCATCGCCAGCTACGTGTTCCTCGGCTACGTCGACGGCAACAACGTGGCCGACGACGGACGGTGGGCGGCCATCTTCCTGGCCAACTACCACTTCCTCGAGGTGGGGACCAACTACCTCCAGTCGCTCCGGCCCCCGTCGCCTCTCCAGCACTTCTGGTCGCTGTCGGTCGAGGAGCAGTTCTACGTGGTCTTTCCCACGCTGTTCCTGGTGGTGGCCGGCCTGCGCAGCAAGTCGTCCACGCGGGTCGCGCCTGGCCGTCGTGCTGGCCGTCATCGTCATCGGTTCCTACGCCTGGTCGATCGTCCAGACCAGCGCGCATCCGGCGGCGGCGTACTTCTCGCCCTTCACCCGGGCCTGGGAGCTGGCACTCGGCGGCTTGATCGCCGTGAGCACCCCGTGGCTCAAGAAGCTCGAGAACCAGCTCGGCGACGGCGATGACATGGGTGGGAGTCGCCGCCATCCTCTACGCGTCGTTCCACTTCAACGCGCTGACCCCTTACCCGGGATCGGTCGTGGCCCTCCCGGTGCTCGGCGCCGGCCTCATCATCGCCGGGGGAGTGGCCGTCCCGAAGTACGGGGCCGAGTACGTCCTGGGCAGGGGTTCGGCGCAGTGGCTGGGGCGACGGTCTTACTCCCTCTACCTCTGGCACTGGCCGGTACTCGTGATCGCTGCCGAGTACGTGGGCAAGACGAAGCTGCCCTTCTGGCAGAATGTCCCACTGATCGCGGTGGCCGTGGTCCTCTCGATGGTGACGTATCGCTACCTCGAGAATCCGGTCCGGCACCTGAGGACGCCCTCGCGCCCGACCGTGCTGGTGGGTGGCATCGCCGTGATCGGCACGGTGGTCGTCCTGTCCGTGCTTGTCGCGGTGGAGACGGTTACGCCTCCCGTGTATCGCGTCACGCCGGCCCCCGACACCCGGGCCGTACTCCAGAACGTCGCGGCCGCACCGCACATCACGACCCTCCCGGCCAAGCTGGAACCGTCGCTCGCCGAGGCACCGAACGACTGGGCGGCTTGGAACGGGAATATCTACACCCCTTGTGCCAACACTGCGGACATCACCGCATACAGCGAGAAACTGTGTGCGCTCGGGGATGTCTCGAGCCGGAACAACATGATCGTCTACGGCGACTCCCACACGATCATGTGGTTGCCGGCGTACGAGGCGATCGCAAAGGCGGAGCACTTGCGCCTCTTCGTGCTGGTCAAGTACTTCTGCCCGGCTTCGCTCGTGACCGTGGTCAACCCGCCCGGCGCCGGAGGGGTCGGCGGTCCCTACGAGTCCTGCATCTCATGGCACGACTGGGTGATCGCCACCATCAACGCCCTCAAGCCTTCCCTGGTGATCGTGTCCCAAGACTCCCTCTACAAGACCCCGGTCAACGCGGCGGGAGTCTCGACCTTCTTCACGGCGAAGGCTTGGCAGGCGGGAGTGACGAACCTCTTCAATGCCATGAAGATTCCGGATCACGACAAGGTCCTGCTCGGCAACATCCCCTCCCTCCCCCAGCCCCCGCCCGCCTGCCTGGCCCGACACAGCACTGACGTCCAGGCGTGCTCTGCGCGTCCGGGGCCCGCGACGGTGTCCTACTTCAATCCCGCCGAACAGGCGGGAGCGGCTGCCGCCCACGCCCGCTACATCACCACCACTCCGTGGTTCTGCTCGTCGACATGCACGGCGGTGGTGAAGCAGTACGTCGTCTACATGGACCAGTTCCACGTCACGGGGACGTATGCCACCTACCTGACGAATGCGCTGGCCGAGAGCCTCGGTTACCCGCCGGTGGACACGGCGCCGTCGCGGGAATGACGGTCCCCTCGCGGATCAGCGACCCCGGCAGGGGTGAGGTCGCTGGAGATGTCGTCACCGACGGTGCGGCCCCCCCGCTCGTGAGACCCAGGCACTTCAGCGGATTCAATGGTCTGCGCGCGATCGCGGCGGTGTCTGTTCTCCTGATCCACACCGCCTTCATTTCGGGTTTCACCTTCAAGTCCTCACTCGGTATCTATACGAGCCGGCTGGAGATCGGTGTCTCGATCTTCTTCCTGATCTCCGGTTTCCTTCTCTATCGGCCGTTCGCCGTTTCCCACTTGACCGGGCGACAGTCGCCGAACACCCGAAGGTTTTGGGAGCGCCGACTTCTGCGGATCATTCC
Source organism: uncultured Acidimicrobiaceae bacterium (assembly GCA_963830165.1). Taxonomy (GTDB): domain Bacteria; phylum Actinomycetota; class Acidimicrobiia; order Acidimicrobiales; family RAAP-2; genus Bog-756. The sequence continues at coordinate 590,744 of CAWHKZ010000008.1, read as the reverse complement.
GGCATATTGGCTCGCTCTGACGCTGCTGACCTATGTCTTCCGCCTTGACACCATGGGTCCGGGTCTTGGCAATGTGGTGATCCATTACCTGTTCCTCCAGATCTACTTCCCCGAAGCAGCCGCCACAGGTATCGGACAAGCCTGGACGCTGTGCACCGAGATGAGCTTCTATCTCGTCTTGCCCTTCTATGCCGCGGCGATTGTCGTTCGGCGCAAGAGCCAAGAGAACCAACTCATCCGAGAACTGTTGGGACTCCTCGCGTTGTACGTACTGAGCGTCGTCTTCCGCATGTGGTGGATCCATATCGCTGGCCTGAAGCTGGTGAGTGGGCATCTGCAGCCTGCTTGCTATCCCGGCTGCGGAAATCACGTTCCGTTTGCCTGGGTGATGGATCTCTGGCTGCCAGCGTGGACGGACCTGTTCGCGCTGGGGATGCTGCTGGCGGTGCTGAGTGCATGGTGGACCGAGCGCGAGTCTGAACCAACCTGGCTGTCGAGTCGCTGGATGCCCTGGCTGAGTTGGATGGGCGCAGGCTTCACGTTCTGGTGGGTCTCGAACATCGGCGCGCCCATCTCACCGGTGTTCCTTCCGAGGCCGACCGTTGGCATGGAGATGCACGCCCTCTACGGGATCTTCGCCTTCCTCCTCCTACTGCCAGCGGTGTTCGGACCGGACGACAGGTCGCTGATCCGGCGGTTCCTCCGATGCTGGCCGATAGCCAGCCTGGGCGTGGTGTCGTACGGTATCTATCTGTGGCACCAGGGCGTGGCCGAAAAGTTCACGTCGGCGAGCGGCTACCTTCTGTTCACCGTGCCGTTCTGGCTCCTCGCACCCGCGACCCTGGTCATCACGACGGTGATCGCGTCGATCAGCTACTTCGGGGTCGAGAAGCCCGCCCTCCGGTGGAAGGGGCACCTGGCGTGGTGGAATCGTCCGACAGGCAGGTCCGCCACTGAGGACAACGACGTCCTCTCGAAGTAGGGAACAGGACGTGTCCGGGTCGGCGTCCATTGAGCAGACCCGTCCTGGCGCGACGTGTCAGGTTGTCGGCTCTACGTCGAGTTGATCGGAGGACCGGGCATGGGGCGAACGGGGTATGACGATCGGATGGAAGCATCGCGAACTCGCATGCCACGGACGGCGGAGAGCCTGCCGGCCGATCGGAGCAGCAGAGCACCGGCCACCACCGGACGCAGGGGCTCGTGGGTTCCGTGGGCCTGGACGACGGCGACCTACTCGGTACTGTCACTCGTCGTCTGGTGGAACGTGTGGACCTCCCATCCGACGTCGACCACCACCTGTGGCTGTGGCGACGCCTCGCTCTTCACCTGGTTCCTCGAGTGGCCGGCCTACGCGTTGGAGCACGGGAACAACCCCTTCTACTCGACGGCGATGTTCCATCCCACGGGAATCAATCTTCTGGCCAACACCAGCGTCGAGTTCCTCGGGATCCCACTGATTCCTGTCACGTGGATCTTCGGCCCCGTCGCCACCTTGAACGTCGCGTTCATCATCGCCCCCGTGCTGTCGGGACTCGCCATGTTCGCACTGCTCCGCCGCTGGGTGTCCTGGGCGCCCGCGGCATGCATCGGGGGACTGTTGTACGGATTCTCACCCTTCATCCTGTCGAGCCTCAGTCAGTCCTGGCTGATGCTCGGCTTCGCTGCCGTGCCCCCCTTGATCGTCATCTGCCTCGACGAACTCATGATCACCCAGCGCCGCCGCCCGGTTGTTGTCGGAGTCGTCCTCGGCCTCTTGGTCGTGTCGCAGTTCTTCATCGGGACGGAGCAGCTGGTGATCACGGTGATCAGCACGGCAGTCGGTCTCGGGCTCGTCTGCATCTTCGTCGCCATCGTCGACCTGGAAGGGTTGAGGCGGCACGCTCGAGTTGCCGTGGTCGGGTGTGTCTCCGCGCTGGCCACTGCCGGGGTGCTTCTGGCCTATCCGGCCTGGTTCGCGCTCGCAGGCCCCGGGCACTATTCAGGACCGGTGTGGCAAGGGTTGGGCAACCCAACCTATTCGGGCACGGCACTCGGGAGCTTCGTGAGGTCCGCAACAACTCCGAGCACTGTGATGGCGCTGTACCACCTGGGAGGGGGGTATCAGGGACTGCTCATCTCGAACCAGTACTTCGGAGTGACGCTACTCCTCGTCGTCATCGCGGGCATCGCAATCTGGCGCCGCGATCGACGGCTGTGGCTATTCGGCGGCATAGCCTGTGCGACCGCGATCCTGTCCTTGGGAGCAATTCGGGGCAGTTGGCGTCCGTGGCAACTGACAGCGCACGTTCCACTGCTGCAGAACATCATCGCCAACCGATTCGTCGGCGTCACCTGGCTGGCGGTCGCCATAATTCTGGCGGTCATCGTCGACCATGTGCATGCCTGGTCCACACTCAGATTCGCAGCCGACGGCAACGACGGCCATCCCCGTCGGCGCCAGTGGGCGGGGGCGCTGGCAGCCACCTTGGTCGCGGTGTTGGCGGTGAGCCAGGTCACGATGTACCTGATCGACCGATTGCCCATGACCGCCGAACCCGTTGTGCTGCCGACCTGGTTCCGCACCGTGGCGCCCCACCTCGAGGGGCACCAGGTGCTGCTCGTGCTGCCGACGCCGTTCTCCTTTGTGGAGAGCGCGATGACCTGGCAGGCCGTCAATCGTCTGCACTACAGCATCGTGGGAGGTGGCGGGCCGAGCGCCACGCTCGGGCGCGCCGGAGTCGAGCGACCTGGGCAAGTTGTGATCAGTAACCTCTCCTTCTCGTTCACGGGATTCCGCCCTGGACCTAGCGACAGTGCTTCGGTTCGCCAGGCGCTGATCGGATGGGGAGTGACGATGGTCGTCATCCCGGTCGACTCCGGACTCCCGCCTTACGAACGCATCGACGCCGTAGGGTCGGCAGCGTCGCTCATCACGGCTGCGACCGGCGAACGACCGCAGTTTCAGGCCGGCGCGTGGGTATGGGTCGATGTCCAACACTCGGTGAGGTGACGGGGTGATTCTGCCGCCGCCGCGTACCGCCGAGCAGGTGGTGTCGCCCTCGGACCGATTGGGATTCCTCCGGCGGTCGCCGCCACCGACACCCGGACCGGTTCAACGACCTCAGTCCGTGTAACCCGGAGCATCAGTTCAATCCCAGACACCCAGCGTCACCCGCCGTGCAGCTTGCGGTGCTCATCGAGACGACGTGAGTTCCATCCACGACCACCCTCACGGACGTGAAGTGAGTGCCGACAGGGATCCGGAGTCCGGTGTAACTCGCCTGCGTGGATGCGAAACCCGGCTCCCAGCCGTCGGACTCGAGCCTCCAACCCACGCCCTCGGAGATCCAGAGCTTCGAGAGCGGGGACCCCGATGCGTCGATGACCGTGAACACCACAGGTCCGGGCGGCACGACGCGCTCGATCGCGTGGGTGAGGGCGACGACGGAAGCTGCGTCGGAGGCATCCCAACTCACCGTGTCTTCCTGTGGAGTGAATCCGCGCAGTCCCGCGATCCCGAGAACGCAGAGGACGACCAGCACTCCTACGGTGACGGCCGCCGCAACCCCTTGGAGTGCGGGTGAAGCTCCTCGGGTGCGCCCTTGTGCCGCCGGAGGGTCGGCGCTCAGGTTGGGAAGCTTCCGGATCAGTTCCGAGCCGAGCGCGGACACACCCCACGCCACGGTCACCCAGATGAGAACGCCGAGTGGCCAGAAGAGGTCGAGCAGGTAGAAGAGGTCGAGTCCGTTCTTCACAGGGAAGACGGAGATCGCCACGATGACGGCACTGCTGGCGACCAGACAGGTGCAAGCCAGCACCGCAAGCCGCCTTCGGCCGGTCGTCCACCCGAAGACGGCGGCACCGACCAGGAGCGCCAGAACGATGACGCCGGTCGCGGCGCCGGCTGAACCCTCGAATGCTGCGAGGGCGTCGATGTTCGTCGGCTGGTGCGTCAGCCAGATCGGAGGCAGGTGCCCGATACGGCCGAACAGCGAAAGGGAGAAGCGCACTCCTTCTTTCGGCAGGCCCGACTGACTGCCGACGAGGGAGGACAGATTGCCATTCCGGCCGAACAGCTGCTGGAGCACGGGGGCGATCCAGCAGGCGACCCCGACGGCGAGTCCGATGACGAGCCACCGTATGCGCCTCGGCCGGCCGTCGACGACGAGACCGACCACCGGTGCGGCGACAGCCAGGACGGCGCAGGGGAGGGAGAAGAGCAGGTGAGCCTGCGCGGCGACGGACGCGGTGAACACCAGCACCGGCCACCATCCGAACGAGCCACTGCCCACCACCCAGGCCAGGGCGAGCGTGGCGATGAAGAACGGCAGGGGGAAGTAGGCGTTCCAGGAGATGTTCTCGAACACGTACGGGGTCAACCAGAACATGTCGACGGTGATGAAGCCGACGACCGCGCAGCCGAACCACAATCGGGTGGACCACACCGCTTCGACGGCGAGCGACAGGGCAGCGCCGGCGAGCAGCGCCGCGCCCCAGAGCGCCCCCTGGGTGGGGTCGATGTGCACCGGCACGGTGAGCAGCCAGAACAGGAGCGGACCCGGGTCGTAGACGGTGTGCCCCGGGCTGCCCGCGGTGGAGAGGAGACCGACCAGCGGGGGATGGGTGGAGAAGGTCTGGTAGGCCCGGCTGGCGATTGCCGCGTTGTCCCCGACCGGGAGCCAGTGGTGCGAGAGTTCGACCTCGAGGGCCAGGAGGACGCTGAGCCACACCGCCACGTGGCTGGAGACCCTGACCACGAGGGGCGCACGGGTGAGCAGGGCGGCCGTCGTTTCCCTGTGCGGTGGCACGTCGACGGGGACGGCTGCGGTGGTCATCAGCCGGTCGGCGACGTCGTGGTCGTGGTCGGTGCCTGTGTCGCCCGGTAGGCCTGGCCGAGCGCGGCGGCCTGCTTCAGGAGCCACGGCGCGACGAGCGAGGCGCCCGCCGGTGTCACGTGGATCCCGTCGGAGAAGCGCACGTCCACGCCGTCAATGTACTGATCGAAGTGGCCGCCGGGATCGAGCTGGGCTCCGAGGTCGGCGACGACGATCTTCCCGCCCGAGCCCTTCGCCACCTCGCGGAGGATGGCGTTGTACCGGTTCACCCGGGCCGGGTTGTCCTCGGGCCACGGCTGGCCGTCCTCCTGCTCGAGCTGGTGGTAGTAGGGGGCGGTCAGCAACACGACCGGTGCCCCGGTGGAACCGAGGACGCCCACCGCCTTCTCGAGGGCGCGCCGCTCGACGGCATCGAAGGAGGTCGACAGGATGTTGGTCGTCCCCTTCCCGATGTACTGGTTGCGCACCTCGTACTCGCCGTCGGCGAGCAGGACCACGTCGGGGTGGAACGCGTCGACATCGGCCTGCCACCGGGTGAGCTGGGTGTCGCACGGAACGGGCAGGTGCCCGCCGCGGAGGCCCAGGTTGCCGTTGACCACGGTGCCGTGGAAGCTGGTGGCGTACGTCAGCAGGCCGCACCCGAAGGTGCCGTCCCCCGCGTAGTACGTGTCGTAGCTGGGCGCCGCCGGCCCGAGTCCGAACCCGAGGAAGCTGGCCTCGGAGTCGCCCACGAGGAGGACGCGGATGGGTCCTCCCGCGCCCGCCGGAAAGGACGGCACGCCGGCCGCGGTGCCCGGATTCTCTCCCTTCGGTATCGGGAAGGACGTGGAGAAGGAGGCGGGGGCCTGGTTGACGGCGGCCGTGGCTCCCGCGGTCGAGCCCAGCACCAGGACGGCCGTGGCCCCCACGGCCAGCGGGGCGGCGAACCATCCCCGCCACCCACGGAGCACGCCGCGGCGGACGGGCATCTCGAGGAAGTGGAAGGAGATGACGGCCACGGCCACCGACACGGCCACCCGCAACCCGAACAGCGCCCAACCGGTCAATCCGGTGCGGGCGTTGTCGAGGACCACGAAGATCGGCCAGTGGTACAGGTACAGGCCGTAGGAGATGGCTCCGACGTACCGCACCGGACGGAGCGACAGGACCCGTCCCCACGGGCTCCGTGGCAGGAGGGCGACACAGGCGATGACGGCGGCGGCGGCGAGCGCCACCAGTGTGAAGCCGCCCCGGTAGATCCAGGTCGAGGTGCTGTTGACGGTCGTCGCCAGTACGAGGATGCCGGCCAGGCCCAGACCGCCCAGCACCACGAGCCCCACCCGGGCCGGCCTCCCGAGGTCGAGGCTCCGGACCAGCGTCGTCGTGGTGACCGGTCGCCTACGTCGGCGGGGGAGGGGGTGGGCCAGCACGATGGCCAGTGCCGCGCCGATCAGCAGGGCCTGGGCCCGGGTGTCGGTGCCGTAGTAGGCACGGCTCTGGCCCGCCCCGTTGCCGTAGACGACCGCCATGTCGACGGCGCTGGCCACCGCCCCGGCGACGGTCACCACGAGCAGGGCTCGCAGCGATCGGAACCAGTGCAGGACGCCGAGCACCACCAGGGGCCAGATCACGTAGAACTGCTCCTCGATCGAGAGCGACCATGTGTGGAGCAGCGGCTGGGGCGTGTTCAGGGCGGCGAAGTACCCCTGGCCCCCCGAGATCTGGTGCCAATTGTTGACGTACAACAGCGTGGCGATGGCGTTGCTGCGCAGCGAGTCGAGTGTGTCCGGGGCGGCGACGAGCCACCCGTAGATGGCGATCCCGGCGAGCATCACCAGGAGGGCCGGCCCGAGGCGGCGGATCCGGTGGCCCCAGAACCGCTTGAGGCCGATGCCGGCGTTCTGCCGGTACTCGGACACCAGGAGCCCGGTGATGAGAAACCCCGAGAGCACGAAGAAGACGTCCACGCCGAAGAACCCGCCGCCGGCCCACGAGAACCCGCCGTGGAACACGAGGACCAGGACGATGGCCAGGGCGCGGATCCCGTCCAGGGCCGGGATCCTGCCGAGGGACGGTTCCGGAGGGGCCATTTGTTCGGAGGCCACCTCGGTGCCGTCGTCCCGCGGCGGCGCCGCGATCACTTCGTCCACGGCTCCTCCCACCGCCGAATGCTAGCTCCGGCCCGATGGGGCCGAACATCGGGGAACGACCGGTTCAGGTTGCAGAACGTGCAGCCGCGGAGCGTTGTCGCCACCGCATCAGTGGTCGTTCCATGAGGAACCAGCTGGCGATGGCGATCGTGAAGATCACGCCGAGCCGGGCGAGCTCGTTGGGCCAGTAGGCCCATCCCGTGTAGCCCTGCTGGATCGCCAGATACACGGGGAAGTGGATGAGGTAGACGGTGTAGGACAGGTCGCCGATGAACACCAGGAATCCGAGGCCCACGAATTTGGAGCCCAGGCTCGAGGGGCAGATCACGAAGTAGGTGAGAATGATCGCGGACGCGAGGGTGGTCGTCGGCAGCCACCAGACGCACAGGTTCTCGGTATTGAGAGGGGCGTAGAGGAGGATCCAGCACAGGAACACCGCCGACACCGCCGCCGCTGCGGTCAGTAGGCCCCTGGCCCAGCGGGGCCACCCGTGGAGGTAACCGTCAGCGGCCAGCAGGCCGAGGAGGCAGCCGACGAAGAGAGCGTCGGCCCGCGTGTCGAAGGCGTAGTAGATCCGGTCGAACACCACGTTGTCGAAGCGGGGCGCGTGGTACACGAGGAAGAGGCGGTCGCCGGTCGACGCGAGGGCGCCGACCACGGCGAACGCGTAGGCCAGTCTGCGCCTGTTCATCGCTACGGCCACGACCATGGCGATCGACCACAGGATGTAGAACTGCTCCTCCACCGAGAGTGACCACGTCTGGGCCAGGTAGCCGAAGAACGGTGCGTGTCCCAGTGCCTGGCGGTAGTCGGCGTAATAGAAGAGTGCCGCCAGGCTGTCCCCCCAAATGCGGGTCGACGCTTCCGCAACATGAACGAACGAGGCGTAGATGGCCAGCAGGGCCACGGTCAGGAGGAGTGGGGGGAGTAACCGAACCGCTCGGCGTGCGTAGAACGACTTCAGGCTGATCCGGCCGAATCGGGCCCCTTCGCTGGCGAGCATGGCGGTGATGAGGAATCCGCTGAGTGTGAAGAACACCCCGAGGGCGACCCACGTACCGGGCAACGTCTCGAAATTCGAGTGGTAGATGAGGACGGTGAACAGCGCCAGCGCTCGGATCCCCGTGAGGGGCGGACGGTTCCCGAGGCGGAACCGGTACGGCTCTGAGGTCACCTGATCTCCACCTGGCGATGGATCGGCGAGGTGTCCAGCGTCGGCCACCGCCGTTTGGGGAGACGCAGCAGGTGCGGAGGGATCGGTCGAGCCGTCCCTTCCCATCACCGGGGGGCTACCCGGCTCCGGCGACGGACAGTGCCTGTGCGCACCGTATCTGGTCGACATCCCGTCCGCATCGCCAGGATGGTACACCGACCTCCGGCACGCCCCTGGGGCTGTGCCGCATCACGACAAGGGCCGTGGATGCCGGATCCGAGGGCGCCTCCACTACCATCACCGCCATCGCACACCGGGGGAACACCGAGGTCAGGACCGGGCCGGGGCCCGACGGTCCCGGGGCGCCCGACGTACGTCGTCCCGCCGGACGGGGCCCCTACCGGGGGTTCCGGTCGTGGTGGCCGGTGGTGGTCCCCCTGGTCATCGTGCTTGCGGGGGCCTGGACGTACCGCTGGGTGGACGAGGACGCCTTCATCAACTTCCGGATCATCCACAACCTGTTCGCCGGGTACGGCCCCGTCTTCAACGTGGGCGAGCGGGTGGAGGTGGACTCGGATCCCCTGTGGTTGTTCACCCTGGCCGCGGTCCACGGCGTCACCCCGTGGGCTTCCCTCGAGTGGACCTCGGTCGTGCTCGGACTCGTCTGCACCGCGGGGGGATTCGTGGCCGGCGGTGCCGCCGTGGCCCGGCTGGGTGCGCGCCACGACGAGGGGACGGCGCTCCCCGTCGGCCTGCTCGTGGTCTCGGTCGTCTCCGGCGTGTGGGAGTTCGTCACGTCGGGGCTCGAGATGTCGATGGTGTTCCTGTGGCTGGGGTGCTCCTTCCTGCTCCTGGTGCGCGTCGCCTCGCGTCGGCGCGGCCAGCTGCCGGCCGCGCTGGTGGCCGGGCTCGGCACGCTCATCCGCCCCGAGCTGGCCCTGGGGTCGGTCGTCTTCGTCGTCGCGCTGGTGCTCCTGGTGGTCGCACCCGGCTGGGGGACCCCCGCCGGTCGCCTGCGTCGGGCGGTGGCCGTGGTGGCCGTCGCCGTCGCCGTCCCGCTCGCCTACCAGGTGTTCCGGATGGCCTACTACGCCATGTGGGTGCCGTCGACGGCCCTGGCCAAGGCGGCCGGGTCGTCCTGGTGGTCGCAGGGTGCCACCTATCTGTGGAACTTCGTCGCCCCCTACACGCTGTGGCTGCCGATGGCGCTCGCCGCGGTCATCGTCGGGACCCGGATCGCCCGGTGGTGGGGGCGGGGCGACCGGACCGGCGTCCTGCTCCTCGCCACGCCGCTGGTGGTGGGACTCGTCGACCTGCTCTACGTGGTCGAGGTCGGCGGCGACTACATGCACGCCCGCCTGCTGCTGCCCGCCTTCTTCGCGCTGTGCCTGCCCGTCTACGTCGGGGTGCGGTCCCTGCGGGGGGCACTGGTGGTGCCGGTCGCCGGGATCGCCGTGTGGTCGGTGGTGTGCGGGGGCTGGCTGCGCTTCGTGCCGCCGACGATCAAGGACCTGACACCGCAGACCGTCTTCATCTCCAACGAGCGGAACAGCTGGATCACGGCCACCGGGGTGCCCCACCCGGTCACGGCCGCCGACTACGCACACGCCCTGTCCGGCAAGGCCGGGGCGGTGCTGGCCCGGATGGCCCACGACGTGCCCCGCGGGCAGCAGCGCCTCCTCGTCATCACGAACCCGTTCGCCCCGATCGACCCGGCCGCGGCCCGACCGGCTCACTCACCCCTCCCGTTCACCCTGGCCGTCAATCTCCCGGCCATCGGGGTCATCGGCTACCTGGCCGGCCCCGATGTCTACGTCTTCGACGAGTTCTCGCTGGCCAACCCCATCGGCAGTCACACGACGATCGTCCACCACGCCCGGCCGGGCCACGAAAAGCTCATCGGCCCGGCGTGGATGCTCGCCCGCTTCGGGGTGCCCGGTACGACGACCGTGCCCTCGGGCCCGTCGCAGGCGTCGATCGCCTCGGCCCGGGTGGCGCTGACCTGTGACCCGCTGCGGGCCTACCTGACCGCGGTGACCGCCCCGCTGACCTGGTCGCGGGCGCTGTCCAACATCGGCGACAGCCTCGGCTTCACCACCATGCACTACAGCGCCGACCCGACCCTCGCCGCACTGCAGCTCTGCGGTTCCCGGGGAGCCGGATCGTGACCGTCACCGGGCAGAGCGACCGGCCCACGGTCGCCGGTGGTCGCCGCGCCCTCGTGGCGGCGGCACTGGTCTACCTGGCCCTCGGCGTCGCGCTGTGGTGGAACGCGTGGTCGACCCACCCGTCGGCCGTCACCACCTGCGGCTGTGGCGACGCCGCCCGGTTCCTCTGGTACTTCCGGTGGCCGGCGTTCGCCCTGGCCCACGGCCACGACGTCCTCTACTCGACGTACCTGTTCCACCCGGGGGGCGTCAACCTGCTGGACGACACCAGCGTGGTGGCGCTCGGCGTGGTGCTGGCCCCGGTGACGTGGTTGGCCGGCCCCGTGGCGTCGATGAACGTGGCCCTCACCCTGGCCCCCGTGCTGTCGGCCCTGTCGATGTTCGTCCTGCTGCGCCGTTGGGTGCGGTGGGCGCCGGCCGCCGTGCTCGGCGGCCTCGTATACGGGTTCTCCCCGTTCATGGTGACCGAGCTGGCCCTCAACCAGCTCAACATCGCCTTCCTGGCCGTACCGCCCCTCGTCGTGCTCGTGCTGGCCGACCTCGTCGTGTACCGGCGCCGTCGCCCGTGGGTCGACGGTCTGGCGCTGGCCGGCCTGGCCGTCGTCCAATTCTTCCTGAGCACCGAGGTCCTCGTCATCACCGGGCTGGCTGTGCTGGTCGGCGCGGTACTGCTGGTCGCCTGGGCCGCCTGGCGCCGTCCGGCCGAGCTGAGGTCACGGGTGGGGCGTGCCGCATCCGGCGTCGGCATAGCCGTCGGCACGGCCGCGGTGGTGCTGGCCTACCCCCTGTGGTTCCTGCTCGACGGTCCGGCCCACCTGGTCGGGCCCATCTGGTCGGCCGGCGCCACCACCCGGTTCGGGACGTCGCTGTCCAGCTTCGTGTCGACGTCGGGCCTGGGCTACCTCCACAACTCCATGGTGCAGTTCGGCGGGTACCAGGGCCCCGTCCTGGTGGGTCTCGGCTACCTGGGCCTCGGCGTGCTGACCGTCGCCGTCGTCGGCACCGTGGTCTGGCGGCGCGACCCGGAAGATGCTGCTGTTCGCGGGGGTCGGCCTGGCCGCCGCCGTGCTGTCCCTCGGTCCCGGCCACGGCTACCCGGTGCCGTGGGACGCCCTGCAGCACGTCCCGTGGATCGGGGACGTCGTCGAGGTCCGCTTCACACTGGTGGTGACGTTCTGCGTGGCGGTGCTCGCCGCGCTCGCCGTCGACCACGCCCGCCACGCCCTCGCGGCCCCTGGCCGCCTCGACCGGGGGGCCGTCGCCGCGGCATCCTGGTTGCTGGTGGTCATCGTGCTCGTGCCCACGCTGGTGGTTCTGTGGCCGAACCTGCCCCTCACCACACGGGCCGTGGTCCTGCCCGCCTGGTACGCCCGGCGCGGCGCCGTCCTGCCCCCGGGTCAGGTTGTGCTGGCCTATCCGGTCCCGTCCTCCGGTCTCCAGTCCTCCCAGGCCTGGCAGGCGGTCAACGCCATGACCTGGGCCCAGGCCAGCGGTGGGGGACCCCAGGGCCAGCCGTCCCGGGCCGGCGCCGCCCGCCCGGGCTTCGAGGTCCTGTCGGCCGCCTCGCTGCCGCTGGGGCCCGCCCCGGTGCCGACGGCCGCGACCGTGGCCGCGGTGCGCTCGGCGCTGCGCCAGTGGAAGGTGACCACCGTGGTGGTGCCGGACCAGCCCGGCCTTCCCGGCTACGAGCTCGGACGCGGCGGCCCGTACGCCGCCGGCTTCTTCACGGCCGTGCTCGGCGAGCTCCCCACCTACGCCGACCGGGCCTGGGTATGGGGGAGCGTGGGCTCGGCCCCCACCGTGGCACCGCTGTCGGCACCCGGGTTCGCCACGTGCACCTCGGGAGCGGTGGCATCCGCCGGCACCTCGGCCGTACCGTCCTGCGTGCTGGCCGCCTCGACGCGGGCCGGGGGCTGACCGGGTGGCCACGGTGGAGGAGACGGGCGACCTGGCCGGCGCGGCGGTGCCGGACGACGGGGCCACGCACCGGTCGGGCCGGGACCTGGCCCTGGCCGCCGCCGGCTACCTGGTGCTGGCCGTGTTCGTGTGGTGGAACGTCTGGTCCGACCACCCGACCGCCACCACCACGTGCGGTTGTGGTGACAGCGCCCTGTTCCTCTGGTTTTTCGCCTGGCCGGCCCATGCCATCGCCCACGGTCTCGACCCGTTCACGTCGACGGCCATGTCGCATCCCTCCGGGGTCAATCTGCTCGACAACACGTCGGAGTTGGCGCTGGGGATCGTGTTGGCCCCGGTCACGTGGGTCTTCGGCCCCGTGGCCTCGATGAACGTCGCCCTCACCCTCGCTCCGGCCTGTTCGGCGCTGACCATGTTCCTCCTCCTGCGCCGCTGGGTGCGGTGGGCGCCGGCCGCGTTCGTGGGCGGCCTCCTCTACGGGTTCTCCCCGCTGGTGCTGGTGAGCCTGTCGGACGCCCACCTGATGCTGGGCTGGGCCGCCATCCCGCCGCTGGTGGTCCTGTGCGTCGACGAGCTGGTCTTCCGCCGCCGGCACGGCCCCGTCGAGGTCGGGCTGCTGCTCGGCCTCCTGTTGGTGGTCCAGTTCTTCGTGGGGACCGAGGTGCTGCTCATCGTCGTGATCACCGGGGTGCCCGCCGCCGTCATCCTGGGCGCCTACGGATGGCGGCACCGTGCCGCGGCACGGGCCCACGCCCGCCACGCGCTGGTCGGGGCGGCCACCGCCGCGGTCACCACCGTGGTCCTCCTGGCCTGGCCGACCTGGTTCGCGCTGGCGGGCCCGGAACACACGTCGGGGCGGGTGTGGCCCACCCTCTACCTGGGGTACGAGGGGACGACGGCCCGGGCCTACCTGTGGCCGACCCCGGTGTCGCCCGGGTTCACCCTGTTCACCCACCGGGTCGGTGGCTACCAGGGGCCCACGCTGTCGGGCCAGTACGTCGGCATCGGCATGGCCGTCGTCGCCGTCGTCGGCCTGCTCGTGTGGCGCCGGGACCGCAAGCTGTGGTTCTTCGGGTCGATGACCGCCGTCTCGGTCGTGCTCTCCCTCGGGGTGAGCCGGACCGTCTGGCTGCCCTGGCAGCTGCTGGCCGGCCAGCCGATCTTCGAGAACATCATCCCGAGCCGGTTCCTCGTGGTGACCTACCTGTCGCTGGCCGCCATCCTCGCCCTGGTGGTCGACCACACCCACACCGGCGTGGCGCGGCGGGCCGGCCGGCATGCGACCGCACGCCCGGGGTGGGTGGCCGTCGCCGCCGGCCTGGTGGTGGCGGCCGTCGGGCTCGGACCCGTCGCCGCGTACCTCGCCCCCACGGTCCCGATGGTGACCCAGGCGGTCCGGTCCCCGAGCTGGTTCACCGCCGTCGCTCCCACGCTGCGCCCCGGGACCGTGCTGCTCGTCTTCCCCGTCCCCGACCAGGTCATCGAGAGCGCCATGGCATGGCAGGCGACGGCCGGGTTCCCGTACGCCATGGTCGGCGGCGGTGGCCCCGGCGGCGTCATCCAGCGGGCCGGCCCCGAGCGGCCGGGAGCCGCGGCGGTGGCCCGGGCGTCGTTCTCCTTCACCGGCCAGCGCCTGCAGCCGGGGGACGTCGCCGCCACCCGGCGGGCCCTGGCCGGCTGGGGGGTGGACGACGCCGTCCTGCCCGACGAGCCCGGACTGCCGGCCTACGACCGGGTGACGTCGGTGCCCTACACGGTCGCCTTCCTGACCGCGGTCACCGGCCGGGGGCCGGTGCGGGTCGCCGGGTCGCTGGTCTGGCCCGTCGCCTCCGCCGACCTCCCGACCGGTGTGGGGCCGACAGCGGCCGCCCTGGCGGCGTGCGAGGCGCTGGGGGCCGACGGCTCGGCCGCCGCCCTCGACCGCGAGGTCGCCTGCGTGCTGGCTGCGGGTTGACCGGGGTCGACTGGTAGCGTCACCGCCCGTGATGCCGGTCGGATCTCCCGCGGATGCGCACCGACGGGGCAGGGTCCGGACGGTGCTGGTGGTGGTGGTCAGCGCCCTGGTCGTCGTCGTCGCCCTGGTCGCCCTGGCCGGCCAGGCCGTGCGGGGGAACCGGGTCGTCGACGTCCAGCTGGACCCGCACACCGTCCACGACGCCTCGATCGACGACGCCTTCTACGACTGCATCGACACCCAGGCCCACAGCCTGGTCCGCCCCGGCCAGAGCGTGACCCTCAGCACGCGGAACCTGGCCGACGTCGTGACGATGATCAAGGGGTTCGGCTCGTGGGTGACGGTGGCCGACCCGGCGTCGCGGGCCGACGTGGTCCTGACCCTCCACGACGGGACGGCCGGACCCGGGACCTGCCTCGGCACCACGGTGGTCGCCACCTACCGGGGACCGGACGGACGCACCACGGTGCGGGTGGGGACCGGGGCCCAGGTGCCGGGCCGGGGCCCACCCCCGGCACCGCCGCTGTGAGCACCGCCCTCGCCACCATCGCCGGCATCGCCGTCCTGGCCGCCGCCGGTGTGCTGCCGGTCCTCGCCACCGTCGGGATGCGCTGGTACGCGGTGCCGCTCGCGCCGCTGGCCGGTTCGGTGCTGGCCGGGCTGGCCGCCACCGCGTCGCTCTCGTTCGGCGGATCCCTCATCGACTGGTTCCTGGCCCTGGCCGCGGTGGCGGTGGCCGCGGTGTGTGCCGTGTTCGTCGTCCGTCCCGACCTGGGTACCCGTTCCGGGCCGTCCCGGCGGCGCCGGCGGGCGCCCGATCGGGTGGCCGGGACGGTGGGGTTCGTCCTCGTCGTGCTCGCGTGCGCCTGGAGCCTGCGCGGGCTGCGCACGCCGACGGTGGGCTTCGACGCCCGGGCCCTCTGGGTGATGCGCCCCGGGTGGTTCCTCCAGAGCCACGCGCAGCTGCTCATCGACCTGAAGGCCAGGGGACTGGTCCTCACCCAGTCGGCCTACCCGCCCCTGCTCAGCGCCTCGGTGGCGGTGGCCTGGAAGGTCACCGGGATCCACACGGCGCGGCTCGGGGTGACGACGGTGGCGGTGCTCGACGCCTGCGCGCTGGCCGCCGCGGCGCTGGCCGTGGTCCAGTGCGGCCGGACGGCGGCGTCGCGCCTGGCCCGACCGTGGGTCCCGCTGGTGACCGGGGTGCTGGCGGCGGTCCTGCTCGTCGTGGTGGCAGCCGGGATCACCGAGCCCTTCCTCACCAACGGGTACGCCGACCCCCTCTGGTCGCTGGCCGCCGTCGGGGCCGTGGCCTACGGGCTGCAGCTGCGCGACGAGCCGTCGGCCCGGGCGGCGGCGGTGATCCTGGTCCTCGTGGCCGGGATGACCAAGGACGAGGGGTTCGCCACGTCGGTGACCCTGGTCGTGCTCATCGCCGCCCGCTCGATCGGCGTGCCCGGGCTGCGCGGTGCACGGGACCGGTGGGTCGCGCCCGTCGTGGTGGCCGTCTGCGAGCTCGTGCTGCTGGCCTGGTGGCCGGAGCTCATGAAGGTCATCCACGCCCGGGGGGCCACCACGAGTTTCAGCCTGTCCCAGGACATCGCCCACCGCACCGACGCCGTGGCCCGGGGGATGAGTCCCTACCTCCACGTG
Organism: uncultured Acidimicrobiaceae bacterium; assembly: GCA_963830165.1. GTDB lineage: Bacteria > Actinomycetota > Acidimicrobiia > Acidimicrobiales > RAAP-2 > Bog-756. Next base: position 574,953 of record CAWHKZ010000008.1, on the reverse strand, counting down.
CTGGTGCTCGCCCTGGCGCTGTCGGTGGTCGGCGGGCTGATCCTTCGAACGGTGCGGCGCACGGCGGGCCTCGCCAACGACCTCTGGGCCTGGCTCGCCCTGGCCGTCGGCCTGGTGGCACTGGGCGGCGCCCTGGTCACCGGGTCCGGTGCCATCGGCCCGTGGATCCTGACTACGGTGCACCGGATCACCGAGTACCCCGCCCTGCAGGGGTGGTGGATCGTGGGCGTCTGGGTCGTGGTGGCCGCGGCCGGCCTGGCCCGGCCGGGGCCCGGCGAGATCGCCCCCGAGGGGGAGCCGTCGACCGTCGGGGCGTTCGCCGAGCCGGACGGCGACCTCGTCGGGGCCGGGGCATGACCACGCTCGAGCGGAGCTCGGTCGACGGGGTCGACGGCGGCGGTGCCGCACGGTCCGCTGCGGGCGACCCGGACCGGGTGGGGCGGTGCCGGGGGTGGCGGTCACTGGCCGCCGGGGCGGCCGCCTACCTCGCCCTCTCGGTGGCCCTGTGGTGGCAGGCGTGGTCCACCCACCCGACTTCGACGACCACCTGTGGCTGCGGCGACACCTCGCTCTTCACGTGGTTCCTGGCCTGGCCGGCCTACGCGCTGCGCCACGGGCTCGATCCCTTCTACTCGACCTACCTGTTCCACCCGACCGGCGTGAACCTCCTGTCCAACACGGCCGAAGTCGGGCTCGGCATCGTGCTCGCCCCGGTGACGTGGCTCTTCGGGCCGATCGCCACGCTCAACGTCGCCCTCACGTTGAGCCCCGCCCTGTCCGCGCTCACCATGTACGTCCTGCTGCGCCGGTGGGTGGCGTGGGCACCGGCCGCCTTCGTGGGCGGACTGCTCTACGGCTTCTCGCCGTTCATCGTGGTCAGTCTCAGCGACGCCCACCTGATGCTCGGGATGGCGGCCGTGCCTCCCCTCGTCGTTCTCTGCCTCGACGAGCTGCTGGTCCGGCAGCGCTGGCGGTGGTGGGTGACGGGCCTCGCCTTCGGCGGGCTGGCCCTCGTGCAGTTCTCCCTCGGCACCGAGGTGCTGGTCATCACCGGGATCGCCTCGGCCATCGGCGTGGTCCTGGTGGCGGCGGGCGCCGCCGTGCTCCACCGTGACGCGCTGGTCGCCCGCGCCCCGTATGCCTGCCGGGCCGCGGTGGCCGCCGCGGCCAGCACGGTCGTGCTGCTGGCCTGGCCGGCCTGGTTCGCCCTGGCCGGTCCCGCCCACCTGTCCGGCCGGATCTGGGGCAGTGCCGTGCTGAGCTACGGCGGGGACACCCTCGGGTTCTTCGTCCACGCCATGCCGCCGTCGGCCAAGACCACGGTCCTGACCCACAAGGTCGGCGGCTACCAGGCGCCCTCGCTGTCCGGGCAGTACCTCGGCATCGGGCTGGTGGCCGTGCTGGTGGTGGGGCTCGTGGTCTGGCGCCGGGATCTCCGGCTGTGGCTCTTCACCGCGGTCGGTGTGGTCAGTGCCTTCTTCTCCCTCGGCCTCTCCTTCAAGGGGTGGACACTGTGGCGCCTGTTGGTCCGGGCGCCGCTGCTCGACAACGTGATCCCCAGTCGCTTCACGCTCGTCGTCTACCTGTGCGCGGGGGTCCTGCTCGGCATCGTCGTCGACCACGCCAGGGCCGCGGCCGCCGGGCACGCGGCGGGCGACCTCGGGCGGAACCTGCTCGGCTGGGGCGCGGGGCTGCTGGTGGCAGCGATCGCCCTGGTGCCCATCGTCACCTACTTCGCCGACGGCCTGCCCCTGACGGCGGTGCCGGTCCAGCTACCGGACTGGTTCACGACCGTGGCGCCCGACCTGCCGCCCCATCAGGTGCTGGTGGTCTTCCCCTTCGCGTTCCGCCAGAGCAACATGACGTGGCAGGCGGTCGACGGCATGCGCTACGCCATGGTGGGCGGCGGTGGACCCGAATCGCTGCTGAGCCGGGCCGGCAAGGAGAAGGTCGGGGACCGCTACCTGTCCGACATCTCCTTCCTGGGCGGATTCGAGCCCTTCAGGTCGGGCGAGGCGGCAGCGGTGCGCCGCGCCCTCGACGGGTGGGGGGTCACCGGGGTCGTCCTCCCGAACCCGACCCGGCTCCCCACCTACGAACAGACCCCCTCGGTGGGGTCGGTCGTGGCCCTCATGACCGCGGCCATCGGCGAGGCCCCCGAGTACCGGGCCAGCGCCTGGGTCTGGTCCGACGTCGACCGGGCACCCGCCCCGATCGCGGCGAGCGCCGCCCGGCTGACCACGTGTGCCGAAGGGTCGTTCGACGGCTCGGTGGCCGCGGTCCAGGCGACCTCGGCGTGCATCCTGGCCACGGTGCCGGGCGGCTGACCCGGGGGGCGGGGCCGACGCCGGTAAGTTGTGGCGTCCGACGCACAGGGCCGTCGAGGGGGGAGCTGAACGTCGTGTCGGGGGAGTCGCGTCGGAGTGGAGGCGGCCCGGGCGCTGGTCGACGACGCCCATGATCGACCTCCCGGACACCACGGCGAGCACCCACGGGCGGCACGAGCGACTCTCAGCTACCGGCCGCGAGCGCGTCGTCGCCCTGGACGGGATGCGGGCGCTCGGCCTGCTCCTGATCATGGGGTTCCACTTCGGCGTCGGGTGGCTCCCCGGGGGTTTCGTCGGCGTCGACGTCTTCTACGTCCTGTCCGGCTACCTGATCACCGGACTCCTGCTCGGCGAGTGGGCGAGGGCCACCCGCATCAAGCTCGGGGCCTTCTGGCTCCGCCGTGCCCGGCGCCTCTTGCCGGCCCTCGTCGTCATGATCGTGGTGGTGACCCTGGTGGTGCGCATCGCCTACCCGCCCGGGCTCTATCCCAACCTACGCATGGCCGACCTGTCGGCGCTGTTCTACTTCTCCAACTGGTGGCAGATCTCCAACAGCACCAACTACTTCGTGCTGACCGGAGCGGTCTCGCCGCTGACCCACACCTGGTCGCTGGCGGTCGAGGAGCAGTTCTATCTGGTGTGGCCCCTGGTGACCGTCGGCGTACTCCGCATGTGCAAGCGGTTCGGCAGGGGGATCGAGGTCCTACTCGGGGTCGCGGTGGTCGGCTCGATCGCTTCGGCGGTGGCCATGGACCGACTGTTCCTCCACGGGGCGAGTCCGACCCGGGTCTACTTCGGCACGGATACCCACGCCCAGTCGATCCTGGTGGGGGCGTCGTTGGCCTGCGTGCTCACCCTGGTCCAGCGCCGCCGAGGCCTCGAGGGGATGGCCCCGTCCACCGGCTCGCGGCCGGCGCGCGTGGTGCTCACGGTGATCGGCCTCGCCGGGCTGGCCGGAACCGTGGTGTTGAGCCACTACATGACGGGCACGACGCCCTTCGCCTTCCGGGGCGGCTTCTTCCTTTCGGCCCTGTCCGCCGCCGCCCTGATCCTGGGTGCGGTGTGCGTGGGCGGTGGACCGATCGCCCGGGTGCTGTCCCTTCGACCGCTGGTGTGGATCGGCACGGTCTCCTACGGCGCCTACCTGTGGCACTTCCCGGTCTGGGTGGCGGCCAGCGGGGCCCACACAGGCCTCGGCGGCCCGGCCCTCCTCGTCCTGCGGACGGCCATCACGTTCGTCCTCGCCGCGCTGAGCTACTACCTGCTGGAGCGACCGATCATCGAGGGGACGTTCTGGCGGTCGCTGCGGGCGGTGGGCCCCGCAATCGCGGCCATGGCCGTGACCGTCGCCGTCGTGGTGGTGGCCACCATCGCCCCGGCGGTGGCCGCCGTTCCCGACCGAGCCGCCGAGGCGATCTCGTCGGCTGAGCGCCAGGCGCTCACCGACAGCGGCGCATTCGCCGGGTCTCCGGTCACGTTCCTCCTGGTCGGGGACTCGACGGCGCTGACGCTCGGGGTCGGCCTGAGCCACGATTCGAAGTCCCGGTACGGCGTCGATGTCATCGATCGCGGTGAGCTGGCCTGCGACTTCGACAAGCTCCCCGGATACGTCAACGGAGAACCAAATGCTCCGTACGGGTACTGCCGGGACTGGAAGGCCTACTTCGAACAGTTGGTCGCCGGCTACCGCCCCCAGGTCGTGGGGCTGCTCATGGGACGCTGGATCGTCATCGACCACGTAGTCGACGGCCACATCGTCAACCTCGGGCAGCCGTCGTGGGACGAGCACGTGAAGGGGGAGCTGGAGAGCGCCGTGCAGATCCTGGCCGCCGGCGGCGCCAAGGTCGTCCTCTTCACGGCCCCCTACTACGATCCGCCGGTCGAGTCCTCGGGCGGTGCTCCCTACCCCGAGAACAACCCGGCCCGGGTGGTCGAGTGGAACCGGATCGTGAGGGAGGTGGCGGCGGAGCATCCTGGTGAGGTGACGTTGATCGACCTCAACCGGCTCGTGGATCCCGACGGCCACTACCAGGCCGTCGTCGACGGCGTCACCGTCCGTTGGCCGGACGGGATCCACTTCTCGGTGCAGGGGGGCGAGTGGCTGCAGCCGGCCATTCTGCCGACGGTCGCCCGCCTGGGCCTGTCTACGCGGCCGGCCGCCGCATGATCGACCTCCCGGACACCTCGGCCACCCACGTCCGCACGTCGGCCACCGGCCGGGAGCGGGTGCTCGCCCTCGACGGCCTGCGGGCCTTCGCCCTGCTCATCATCATGGGCTACCACTTCGGGGTGGGCTGGCTCCAGGGCGGCTTCTTCAGCCTCGACATCTTCTACGTCCTGTCCGGCTACCTCATCACCGGCCTGCTGCTGGGCGAGTGGGCGAGGCGGGCCGGCATCAAGCTCTCGGCCTTCTGGCTGCGCCGGGCCCGGCGCCTGCTGCCCGCCCTGCTGGTGGTGCTGGTGGTGGTGACCCTGGTGATCCGCTTCACCTATCCGGCCGGCCTCTACCCCAACCTGCGCATGGCCGACCTGTCGGCGCTGTTCTACTTCTCCAACTGGTGGCAGATCGCCGTCTCGTCCAACTACTTCGTGGTCACCGGGGCCGTCTCGCCGCTCACCCACACCTGGTCGCTGGCCGTCGAGGAGCAGTTCTACCTGGTGTGGCCCCTGGTGGTGCTGGCCGTGCTCCGCCTGGGCCGCAGGTTCGACCGGGGCGTCGAGCTGCTGCTCGGGGTGTCGGTGGTGGGGGTGGCCGCCTCGGCGACGGAGATGGCCCTGCTCTACCACCCCGGGGTCGACACCACCCGGCTCTACTTCGGCACCGACACCCACGCCCAGTCGATCCTGGTCGGGGCCACCGTGGCCTGCGTCCTGACCCTGGTCCAGCGCCACCGCGGCCTCGAGGGCATGGCCCCCCGGGCCGCCTCGCCCCGGGCCCGGGTCACCCTGACCGGGGTCGGCCTCTGCGGCCTGGCCGGCACCCTGGCCCTGACCCGGCTGGCCACCGGCACCGAGGCCTTCGCCTACCGGGGCGGGTTCCTGCTCTCGGCCCTGTCGGCCGCGGCCGTCGTCGTCGCCGCGGTGTGCGTGGTCGAAGGGCCGATCGCCCGGGTGCTGTCGCTCCGCCCGCTGGTGTGGATCGGCACCGTCTCCTACGGCGCCTACCTGTGGCACTTCCCGGTGTTCATCGAGCTCGATGCGGCCCGCACCGGCCTCGGTGGCCTGGGCCTGCTGGCCGCCCGCTTCGCCACCACCCTCGTGCTCGCCGCCCTCAGCTACTACCTGGTCGAGCGCCCGGTCATGGAGGGCACGTTCTGGCGCACCCTGACCGCGGCCTGGCCGGCGGCCCTGGCCATGGGGGCCACCGTCGCCGTGGTGGTGGTCGGGACGGTGACGCCGGCGGCCGCGGCGGTCCACGTCTCGTCCGCCGCGTCCCGGTCGGCCCTGCCCCCGGCGGTCCACGCCCGGCTCGAGTCAGAGGGTGCCTTCACCGGGCGCCCGGTGCGGCTCCTCATGATCGGCGACTCACTGGCCATCACCATGTCGGTGGGCCTGGCCACGGACAGCGTGGACCACTACGGCGTCCAGGTGATCGACGACGGGGTGTTCGGGTGCGACTACGACACGTCGCCGGCCTACAACGAGGGCCAGCTGGTGATCCCGTACAATTCGTGCCTGCAGTGGCGGACGCTCTACGCCTCCGACATCGCCGAGTACCACCCGGATGTAGTGGGCCTGCTGACCGGCCGGTGGACCATCGCCGACCGCGTCGTCGACGGCGCCACCGTGCACGTCGGGCAGCCGGCGTGGGACGACCACGTGGTGGCGGAGTACGAGGACATCGTGGGCTTCCTGGCCTCACAGGACGTCAAGGTCGTGCTGTTCAACCTCCCGTACTTCGATCCGCCCCAGGAGGCGCCGGACGGATCGACCTATCCGGAGAACCTGCCCGACCGGGTGGTGGCCTTCAACCGTGACCTGGCCCGCGTCGTCGCCGCCGAGCGGGGCAAGGTCACCCTCGTCGACCTCAATGCCGACCTCAGCCCCCACGGCCGGTTCCAGACGGTGGTCGACGGCGTGGTGGCCCGGTGGCCCGACGGGATCCACATCACCCCGGCCGGCGGCGTCTGGCTGCAGCCCCGGATCCTGCCGACGGTGGCCGTCCTGGGCCTGGACGAGCGCTCGGGGGCGTCGCCGTGAGCGCCGCGCCGGCCCACCGCCGCGGCACGCACGCAGCCGCCCACGTCCGCACGTCGGCCACCGGCCGGGAGCGGGTGCTCGCCCTCGACGGCCTGCGGGCCTTCGCCCTGCTCATCATCATGGGCTACCACTTCGGGGTGGGCTGGCTCCAGGGCGGCTTCTTCAGCCTCGACATCTTCTACGTCCTGTCCGGCTACCTCATCACCGGCCTGCTGCTGGGCGAGTGGGCGAGGCGGGCCCGCATCAAGCTCGCGGCCTTCTGGCTGCGCCGGGCCCGGCGCCTGCTGCCCGCCCTGCTGGTGGTGCTGGTGGTGGTTGCCCTGGTGGTCCGGTTCGCCTATCCGGCCGGGCTGTACCCGGACTTCCGGATGAGCGCGCTGTCGGCGCTGTTCTACTTCTCCAACTGGTGGCAGATCGCCGCCAGCGGCAACTACTTCGTCGCCACCGGGGCCATCTACCCCCTCGCCCACACCTGGTCGCTGGCCGTCGAGGAACAGTTCTACCTGGTCTGGCCCCTGGTGGTCGTAGCGGTGATGCACCTGGGCCGCAGGTTCGACCGGGGCGTCGAGCTGCTGCTCGGCGTGTCGGTGGTGGGGGTGGCCGCCTCGGCCACCGAGATGGCCCTGCTCTACCACCCCGGGGTCGACATCACCCGGCTCTACTTCGGCACCGACACCCACGCCCAGTCGATCCTGGTGGGCTCGGTGGTGGCGTGCTCGATGACCATGATCCAGCGTCGGAGGGGCCTGGAGGGCATGGCCCCGGTGGCTACTTCGGCGCGGGCCCGGGTACTGCTCACGGTCGTGGGCCTGGCCGGCTTCGCCGGCACCCTGGCGCTCACGTACTCGCTGACCGGGACGGAGGGGTTCGACTACCGCGGCGGCTTCCTCCTGTCCGCGCTGTCCGCCGCCGCCATCATCGTCGGGGCCGTGTGCGTGGCGGGCGGTCCGATCGCCCGGGTGCTGTCCCTCCGCCCGATCGTGTGGATCGGCACCGTCTCCTACGGCGCCTACCTGTGGCACTACCCGGTCTTCATCGAGCTCGACGCGGCCCGGACAGGCCTCGGTGGCATGGGCCTCCTGGCCGTCCGGTTCGCCGCCACCTTCGTCCTCGCCGCCCTCAGCTACTACCTGGTCGAGCGCCCGGTCATGGAGGGGACGTTCTGGCGGTCGCTGAAGGCCGTCGGCCCCGCCGTGGCCCTGACGGGTGTGACGGTGGTCGTGGTGGTGGCGACCACGGTGGCGCCGGCCACCGCGGCCGTCGACCTGCAGACCAAGCAGGCCGTCACCGAGGCGCCGCACCAGGCCCTGCAGTCGGCCGGCGCCTTCACCTCCGACCCGGTCCGGTTCCTCTTCGTCGGCGACTCGCTGTCGGTGACCCTGGCCATCGGCCTGCGGGTCGACACGCGAAGCCACGCTACGGGGTCGACGTCATCGGCAAGGGCGTGCTCGGGTGCGACTTCGACGACCTGCCCGCCATCGTGTCCGGCCAGCGCACGGCGGCGGTCTCGGTGTGTACCCACTGGCAGACCCTGTGGGCCAGGCAGGTGGCTGAGTACCGGCCGGAGGTGGTGGGGGTGCTCATGGGGCGCTGGGACACGACGGACCAGATCGTGGACGGCAGGATCGTCTCCATCGGCCAGCCGGCGTGGGACCGGCACCTCGAGGGGGAGCTCGACCAGGCGGTCCGGATCCTTTCGAAGGACGGGGCCAGGGTGGTCCTGTTCACCATGCCCTACATCGACCCGCCGGTCGAGGCGGCCAACGGCTCCACCTACCCCGAGAACGAGCCGGTCCGGACCGACGAGTGGAACCAGATCGTCGACGAGGTGGCGGCCCGGGACCCGGGCGTCGTCACCGTCGTCGACCTCAACCGGATGCTGGACCCCGACGGGCACTTCCAGTCCGTCGTCGACGGGGTGACCGTGCGGTGGGCGGACGGGATCCACATCTCGAAGGACGGGGGCGAGTGGCTGCAGCCGCAGATCCTGCCCACCATCGCCCAACTCGGCCTGGAGGCCCGAGCCAGCGGCAAGGTCGGGGAGGCCTAGCCTGTCGGCGTCGATCAGCTGAAGCCATCCGCCACCCCGGGACGTACCAGGGGGGACCACGTCCGCACGTCGGCCACCGGCCGGGAGCGGGTGCTCGCCCTCGACGGCCTGCGGGCCTTCGCCCTGCTCATCATCATGGGCTTCCACTTCGGCATCGGCTGGCTCCAGGGCGGCTTCTTCAGCCTCGACATCTTCTACGTCCTGTCCGGCTACCTCATCACCGGCCTGCTGCTGGGCGAGTGGGCGAGGCGGGCCGGCATCAAGCTCTCGGCCTTCTGGCTGCGCCGGGCCCGGCGCCTGCTGCCCGCCCTGCTGGTGGTGCTGGTGGTGGTGACCCTGGTGATCCGCTTCACCTATCCGGCCGGCCTCTACCCCAACCTGCGCATGGCCGACCTGTCGGCGCTGTTCTACTTCTCCAACTGGTGGCAGATCGCCGTCTCGTCCAACTACTTCGTGGTCACCGGGGCCGTCTCGCCGCTCACCCACACCTGGTCGCTGGCCGTCGAGGAGCAGTTCTACCTGGTGTGGCCGCTGGTGGTGCTGGCCGTGCTCCACCTGGGCCGCAGGTTCGACCGGGGCGTCGAGCTGCTGCTCGGGGTGTCGGTGGTGGGGGTGGTCGCCTCGGCCACGGAGATGGCCCTGCTCTACCACCCCGGGGTCGACACCACCCGGCTCTACTTCGGCACCGACACCCACGCCCAGTCGATCCTGGTCGGGGCCACCGTGGCCTGCGTCCTGACCCTGGTCCAGCGCCACCGCGGCCTCGAGGGCATGGCCCCCCGGGCCGCCTCGCCCCGGGCCCGGGTCGCCCTCACCGGGGTCGGCCTCTGCGGCCTGGCCGGCACCCTGGCCCTGACCCGGCTGGCCACCGGCACCGAGGCCTTCGCCTACCGGGGCGGGTTCCTGCTCTCGGCCCTGTCGGCCGCGGCCGTCGTCGTCGCCGCGGTCTGCGTGGTCGAGGGGCCGATCGCCCGGGTGCTGTCGCTCCGCCCCCTGGTGTGGATCGGCACCGTCTCCTACGGCGCCTACCTGTGGCACTTCCCGGTGTTCATCGAGCTCGACGCGGCCCGCACCGGCCTCGGTGGCCCGGGCCTGCTGGCCGCCCGCTTCGCCACCACCCTCGTGCTCGCCGCCCTCAGCTACTACCTGGTCGAGCGCCCGGTCATGGAGGGCACGTTCTGGCGCACCCTGACCGCGGCCTGGCCGGCGGCCCTGGCCATGGGGGCCACCGTCGCCGTGGTGGTGGTCGGGACGGTGACGCCGGCGGCCGCGGCGGTCCACGTCTCGTCCGCCGGCCACATTCCCCCGGCCGAGCGCCAGGCGCTGCAGGCGGCCCACGCCTTCACCACCCACCCGGTGCGGTTCATGTTCGTGGGCGACTCCCTGTCGGTGACCATGGGGATCGGCCTGGAGGTCGACACCGTGCACCGCTGGGGAGTCGACGTGATCAACGAGGGCCAGCTGGGTTGTGACCTCGACGACCTCCCCACCATCTCCACCACCAACGGAGTGGCGGACCCCCCCGTCTCCCAGTGCTCCGACTGGGAGTCACTGTGGTCGGGGGAGATCGCCGCGACCCATCCCGAGGTGGTGGGGATGCTGATGGGCCGCTGGGACATCCTCGACCACGTCGACGGGAACCGACTGGTCTCCATCGGCCAGCCGGCGTGGGACGCGCACCTCACCGACGAGGTCGACCACGTGGTGGCGGTGCTGTCGGCCCACGGCGCGAAGGTGGTCTTCTTCACCATGCCCTACATCGACCCGTCCAACGAGACGACGAACGGGTCGCTGTCGCCCTACGACAGCCCGACCCGGGTGGACGAGTGGAACCACATCCTGGACGTGGTGGCGGCCCGGCACCCCGGGGTGGTGACGGTCATCGACCTGAACCGGATCCTCGACCCCCACGGGCAGTTCCAGACCGACGTCGACGGGGTCGTCGTCCGGTGGGCCGACGGCATCCACATCTCGGAGCAGGGCGGCGAGTGGCTGCAGGCCCGGGTCCTCCCGACCGTCGCCCAGCTCGGCCTCGACGCCCGTGCGGCCACGGCGCACGCTTCGGCGTAGGTGGTGCGGCCCAGTCGGCGGACGGCATCACCCCAGGTCACGGACGAGTCCCGGAATTCCCTCAAGTCCCCGGGGCGATCGGCCGATGACGGGTGTCGGTGCCGGCGCGCGCTGTTCCGCCGGGCAGAGGAGCTGGAGGACCACATGCGATCGAGGACGAAGCGAATCCGGCTGCGGATCGATCTGGCCCTGACCCCGGCGGACGGACCCCCGTCGTCGCGGCGGCGCCAGCCCCTTGTCCCCCCTGCGGGACCCACCCCCGACCGGCTGCGGCCCACACTGCTCGCCCCCGATCGCGACGGGTCCGCCCGACTGGCGGCCCAGGGAGCCCGGGGCGACTGACCCCCTCCTTCCGACCCTCCCCCGGGGTCGGTACGGCGGGCTACGCGGGCCGGGTCGAGGTGGTGTGTGACCCGACGGAGGAGATGTCCCCCCATCTCGACCGTCGCCATCTCGACCAGGCCCCGCGTACCAGCGCGGTGGCCACCACCACGGCCACGATGGTCGGGACCGGACCGAGCTCGGCCCGGAACCGCTCGTTCTCCCCGATCTCCACGAGCGAGGTGGTGACCAGCGCGTAGGCGGTGGTCCACCACAGCACGGCCAGTGCACCGGCCAGCGCCGGGTCGGTCCGACGCCGGCGCCAGGCCAGGACGGGGGCGCCGATCAGGGCCAGGGCGTAGACGGCCAGGGCCTGGCCCGACAGCCACGCCGGCCGGTGCCAGCCCCGTCGGAAGACCACGATGGCCGGGGCCGGGTCCTGGGTCGGCTGCCACTCGACGACCCGGTCGTAGAGCCGGGCGTAGGACCGGGTGGCCGGCCAGTTGACCGAGTCGGTGAAGTTCTGGTCGGTGCCGACGAACCACACGCCGAGCGAGTTGAGGACGTCGTCGGCGTACTCGTGGGGGTGGGCCCGGATCCAGGCGAGGTCGTCGTGGAGGTAGAGGGACGAGACCCGCACGTACAGCGGGTTGTTGAAGTTGGTGGCGCCGTCGGCCTTGTGCAGCGCGCCGACGGCGGCGATCGTGCTCGGCACCGCTGTCACGTACCGCGGCGAGTACACCTCCGGCCCGGCGAACGCCGGGATCGAGGCCAGCCCGTCGAGCTTCCCCTCGTGCTGCAGCTCGGCCACCTGGCCGGCCGGTGCCATGTACAGGACCGAACGGGCCAGGTTCATGCCCAGCCAGCTGCTGGTCGTGGTGGTGCCCACCTGCACGTAGTCCTTCACGTACCACCCGGCCACGAGGACGACGGGCACCGCGGCCACGGCCAGCACGGTGCGCCAGCGGTGGCGCAGCACGACCACGACGGGCACGGTCGCCACGAGCAGCCACTCGACTTGGAAGGTGCTGTCGGTCAGCACGATGGCGGCGTACGCGGCGAAGAACCCGAGGCCGAACCGCGCCCGTCCGGTACGCAGGAACCGGATCAGGCACCAGGCGCCCACCGTGCCGAAGGCGGCGGTCGGGTAGGCGTAGTCGAGCCAGTTCTCGTACAGCAGGTAGGCGGGGGAGGCGACCACGGCGACGAGCGTCACCACCAGCGCGGCCACCCGGGGGACGGCCAGCTCGACCTGGACCAGGTAGGCGCAGACCACCATGGCGAGGCCGAGCACCAGGGCACAGACCACCTCGACCGGCCGCCGCAGGCCGGTGGGCAGGTGGAGCAGGAACCCGCAGTAGAGGTTGAACAGCGGCGGCTGGCTGTTCAGGTGCCAGACGCTGTCCACCAGGTCGTGGCGGAGCAGATCGACGTCGAGCAGCTGCCACATGTCGGTCAGCGGCGTGCCCCGCAGGACGCTGTCGTCGTAGCGCACCCCGGCGACCGCGCCCCACACCCGCGAGATGCCGTAGGCCACGACCAGCACGACCACGGGGACGGCCGGGTGGGCGTCGAGGCCCCGCCGGGGGGCGGAGGCGTCGTCGCCACGGGCGTCCCCCGGCCGGTCGACCACGGCCGCACCCGATCCCGGAGGGAGGTCGGGGGAGCCCGGGGCAGCCATCCTCCGAACTGTAGTGAGCCGAGGGTCCCGGCCCCGGGGCTCGGATCCTCCGCTCAGGTGGACCGGCCGAGCACGCAGGCGGCCGCCCGGCCGGGGTCGGCCGTCGCCGACGGCGAGGTCGTGCAGGCCACGAACGTCGGCGGGGCGACCACGGCCACGGGGGCGGGCGCCCGCGCCACCTCCCACACCCAGGCGTCGGCCTGCCACCGCGGCAGCTCGCCGAGGGCGGCGGCGAAGGTGGCGACGGCGACGGCCACCGACCGGCCCCGGAGGGCCACCGGCCACCCGGCCTCGGACGGCACCACCACGGTCGTGACCCCCCAGTCGTGGAGGGCGAGGCGCAGTTGGGCCGACGTGGCCGCCGAGCCGGTGGGCAGGGGGAGGAAGCCGTCGGACAGGTTGGCCAGGTCGGCGGCGGCCGCCGCGTCGATGCGCTGGCGGGCCGACGGGTGGGCGGGCGGTGTCGGGGTGATGCTCCCGCCGCCCGCCAGCGACCACCGCAGCCCGGTGGCCGCCTGCCAGGTCATCGGGGCCCGCAGCCCGGAGGAGGCGTACGGGTAGGTGAGGACGACGTCGGTGGTGGGCACGGTCGTCCCCACGGTGGTGAACCAGCGCGGAACGTCGACCGGCCGGGTGGTGAAGGGGAGCCGGTAGCCGAGGGCGACGGGCAGGAGGGCGACGGCGGCGAGCCCCCAGGCCACCAGCGTCCCCGGCCGGGGCAGGTGCCGCGCCGGCGCGTCGGGGCCCCAGGCCCGGGCCCGGTCCAGGATCACCCCGAGCATCACCGCCGCGAACAGGTCGGCGATGCCGGCGATCCGGTCGGGCACGATGTTCTCCACCAGCGGGAGGTGGTCGAAGGCCCGCCACGGCCAGGCCGACGCGCCGAGCGACATGGCCTCGAGCAGGAGCAGCAGGACGGCGCAGAACCACAGCCGGCCGTCCCGGCGGAACCAGGCCAGCCCGACGACCAGGACGGCGACCATGCCGAGGCCGAGGTAGCCGAGGAGCAGGGGATGGCTGCCGAAGTAGCCGTACGTCTCGGTCACGGCGTTGGGACCCCGGTCGTGGGCGTCGGCCGGGAGGAGGAGGGTGCGCCAGGCGCTGCCGAAGTACTGGATGTCGGGCCACACCCGGGCCGGCAGTGCCCGCGGCCCGGCTACCGCGTACCAGGCCGGGTAGGCCAGGAGAACGGCACCGGTGACGGCCGCGGTGGCCAGTCCGGTCGCGGCGTGGGCCGCCCGCCGGGCCACCTGCCGCGGGTCGGCCACGAGCCCGGCCACCACCAGGACCAGGATGCCGAGCACGGTGGCCAGGGCGCAGACGACGAGGAGCTCCGAGCTGAGGAAGAACTGCAGGGTGCAGAGCCCGCCGAGGGCGAGTCCCCACGTCCAGGCCCGACCGCGCTGGCGCACCACCAGCTCGTCGAGGCACCAGAAGAGGAGCGGGGGCACCACGAGGGTGGCGAACTCGACGTGCTGCAGCGTGAGGTTCTCGATGACGAAGGGGGAGAAGCCGTAGAAGAGGCCGGCCAGGAAGGCGGCGGGCTGCCACGTGGTCCAGCGCAGCAGCAGGGCCCGGGCCGACAGGGCCGTGGCCACCGGGGCCAGGGTGGCGGCCACGTTGAGCGACGCCACCGGCCCGAAGGCCCACGTCACCGGGGCCAGGGGCAGGCTGATGGCGAGGAAGCTGGTGTTGGCCGGGAGGTTGATGCCCGAGGGGTGGAGGGCCCGGGTGGAGAAGAACAGCGGGTCGCCGTGGCGGAGGGCGTAGGCCGGCCAGGACATGAACCACTGCAGCAGCGACGTGTCGCCGCAGCCGCAGGTGGACACCGACGTCGGGTGGTGGAGCCACACGCCGGACCACAGGACGAGGGCCAGGCCCAGGTAGAGCACGGCAGCCAGTCCGTGGGCCGTCCAGCGGCTCCGGGGGGCGTGCATCCGCGCAATGTACCGCCCGCCGGACGGAACGGGGCGCGGCGGCAAGCGCCCGACCGGGGCCCCGGTGGGATACCGTGCGTCCCCACCGGGGCCCCGCCAGCAGGGGGGACACCCGGCGCCGTCCGAGGAAGCACACCATGACCACCCCGAGCCCGGGCCCACTCCGCCAACCGCCGGCCGACGGCCACCGGTTCCATGCCGACGCCCTGGTCGACCGGCCGTCGGCCACCGGCAGCGGCCGCGTCGCTCGGCCTCGACGGCCTGCGGGCCGTCGCCGTCGCCCTCGTGCTGGGCTTCCACTTCGGCATCGGCTGGCTGGGCGGCGGGTTCTTCGGGGTGGACGTCTTCTACGTCCTGTCCGGCTTCCTCATCACCGGGCTGCTCCTGGCCGAGTACGAGCGCCGGGAGCGGATCGGCCTCGGCGCCTTCTGGCTGCGACGGGCCCGCCGCCTGCTGCCCGCCCTGCTCCTGGTGCTGGTGGCCGTGACCCTGATGGTCCGTTTCGCCGAGCCGGCCGGCGCCTACCCCGGCTATCGCGGGGCGGCGCTGTCGGCCCTCTTCTACGTCTCCAACTGGTGGCAGATCGCCACCAGCGGCAACTACTTCGTGTCCACCGGTGCGGTGTCCCCGCTCACCCACACCTGGTCGCTCGCCGTCGAGGAGCAGTTCTACCTGGTGTGGCCCCTGGTCGTGCTGGCCGTGCTCCACCTGGCCGGCCCCTTCCGGCGCGGCGTGCGGGTGCTGACCGCCGTGGCCGCCGTCGGTGCGGTGGCCTCGGCCGTCGAGATGGCCGCTCTGTTCCACCCCGGGGGCAACACCACCCGCATCTACTTCGGCACCGACACCCACGCCCAGTCGGTGCTGGTCGGCGCCACCCTGGCGTGCGTGCTCACCCTGGTGGCCCGCCGGCGCGGGACGACGGGCATGGACCCGGCCGCCGCCACCCCGGCGTGGCGGGTGGTGCTGACCGGGGCCGGCCTGGTGGGCCTGGTGGGCGTGGTGACCCTGTCGCGTGCCCTCGACGGGGCGTCGGCCGCCACCTACCGGGGCGGCTTCCTCCTGGTCGCGGCCGGCACCGCGGCCGTGATCACCGCCGTAGTGGCCGTGCCCGCGCGGCCCGCTGGCCCGGCTGCTCTCGCTGGCGCCGCTGGTGTGGATCGGCACGATCTCCTACGGGATCTACCTGTGGCACTTCCCGGTGGCGGTCTACCTCGACGCCGGCCGGACGGGCCTGCACGGTGTCGCGCTGCTCGCCCTGCGGACGGTGGTGACCGTGGCCGTGGCCGCCGCCAGCTTCACCCTGGTGGAGCGGCCGGTCATCGAGGCGCGGTTCTGGCGCACGCTGCGGTCGGCCGGGCCGGCGCTCGTGGCCGTCGGTGCGACGGTGGCGGTGGTGGTGGCGGCCACGGCCGGCCCGGCCACGGCCGCGCCCACGTCGCCGGCCGGCCTCGTCGGCGCCCGGGCCACGAGCGCCGAGTGGCGGGCCGTGCACCTCACCAGCTTCGACGGGACCGGTCCCGGGCTGCGGGTGCTCCTGGTCGGCGACTCGCTGGCCCTCACGGTGGGCGTCGGTCTGGCCCCCTACGCCCACGCCTACGGCATCGACCTCGGCGGCCGGTCCCACACCGGCTGCGGGGTGGCCATCGCCCTGCCCCTGCTCGACCACGGGGTGGTCGGCGACCCGTTCACCAACTGCCCGACGTGGCCGACGTGGTGGAGCGACGACGTCCGCGAGCTGCACCCCCAGGTCGTCGGCCTGGTCATCGGCTTCTGGGAGGTCGTGGACCGCGTCTACCAGGGCCGCTGGCAGCACCTCGGCGACCCGGCCTTCGACGCCTACGAGACGGCCCAGCTCGACCGGGCCGTGGCCATCCTGTCCTCGGGCGGCGCGAAGGTCGCCCTCTTCACCTCCCCGTACTTCGACACCGGCGAGCAGCCCGACGGCGCGGCGTGGCCCCAGGACGACCCCGCCCGGGTCGACCGGCTCAACGCCATCATCGAGTCCGTCGCCCGGCACCATCCCGGCGTGGTCACGGTCATCCCCCTGAACCGGTTCCTCGACCCGGCGGGACACTTCACCTGGACCCTGGACGGCCACGTGGTCCGCCAGGGCGACGGGGTGCACACCACGCTGGCCGGCGGTGCCTACCTGGCGCCGCGGGTGCTGCCGCTGTTGGAGGCCATGGTCCCCGGCCGCTGAACCTCCAGGTCGGCCGCGGGCGCACCACCGGTGGGGGACCCACTGCACATTAGTTAGCGAAACTAACTATACTGGGGGCATGATCTCGCCCACCTCACCGGCGACCACGGGCCCCCCAGGCGACGTCCGCGTCGACGACGCCCCCGTGGCCGGCGACCTGGATCCGGCCGAGGCGGAGCTCGCGTCCCGCCTGCGGATGGCCGTCACCCGGCTGCACCGCCGCATGCGCCAGCAGGCCGGCGGCGACCTCACGCCCTCCCAGGCCTCGGCCCTCGCCGGGGTGGACCGGCTCGGCTCGCCCACGCTCGGGGCCCTGGCCGCCCGCGAGTCGGTCCAGCCGCCGTCCATGTCCAAGGTGGTGGCCGGCCTCGAGGGCCTCGGCTACGTGACCCGGGTCACCGATCCGGAGGACCGCCGCGTGACCCGCCTGGCCATCACGCCCGAGGGCACCGCGACCCTCCGCCGGGCCCGCTCCGCCAAGACGGCCTTCCTGGCCGACCAGCTCCACCGCCTGGACCCGGTCGACCGGGCCGCCCTCGCCGATCTGACCGACCTGCTCGAGCGGCTGGTCGACATGGACGAGTCGTGACCGCCATCCGCCAGGCGGTCCACCAGACGTTCAGCTCGCTGCGGGTCCGGAACTTCCGGATCTTACTTCATCGCCCAGCTCATCTCGGTGTCGGGAACCTGGATGCAGTCCGTGGCCCAGGCCTGGCTCGTCCTCCACCTGTCGGGGAGCGGCGTCGACCTCGGCATCGTGGTCGGGCTCCAGTTCCTGCCCATGCTCCTCTTCGGGCCGTTCGGCGGGCTGGTGGCCGACCGCGTCAACAAGCGCCGGCTGCTCTACTTCACCCAGTCGGCCGGCGCCGTCCTGGCCCTGGTGCTCGGCACCCTGGTGGTGTCCCACGAGGTGCAGCTCTGGCAGATCTACCTGATGGCCACGCTGCTCGGCGTGGTCAACGTCTTCGACAACCCGGCCCGGCAGACCTTCATGATCGAGATGGTCGGACGCGACGACCTGCCCGAACGCCGTCAGCCTGAACACCGTGATCATGAACGCGTCCCGCGTCGTGGGCCCGGCCATCGGAGGCGTCATCATCACGCTCTTCGGCCTGGGCGTCTGCTTCTACGTCAACGCCGCGTCCTTCGTGGCCGTGCTCATCGGTCTGGCCATGATGGACGGCTCGAAGCTCCACCGGGGCCAGCCGGTGGTCCGGGCCAAGGGCCAGATCCGCGACGGCTTCCGCTACGTGTGGCGGACACCGAGCCTCCGCAACCCGTTGCTGGCCGTGGCCGTCATCGGGATCTTCGCCTACAACTTCACCGTCACCCTCGCCCTGCTGGCCAAGGACACGTTCCACGGCGGCGCCGGCACCTACGCCGCCCTGACCGCGTGCATGGGAGTGGGTGCGGTGGTCGGCGGCCTCCTGGCCGCCCACCGGGCCCGGCCCACGCCCCGGCTCCTGCAGGTGCTGGCCCTCGTCTTCGGCGCCCTGCTGGCCGCCGTGGCCCTGGCCCCGACGCTGCTGGTGGCCGAGATCGCCATCGTGTTCATGGGGGCGGCCTCGATCGGCTTCATCGCCACCGCCAACGCCACGCTCCAGCTCACCTCGGACCCGGCCATGCGGGGCCGGGTGATGGCGCTCTACGCCATGGCCTTCCTCGGGCACCACGCCGATCGGTGCACCCCTGGTCGGCGCCATCGCCCAGTGGACCAACCCCCGGGTGGCGCTGCTGGTCGGCGCGGTGGCCACGGTGGCCTCGGCCGGGCTGCTCATGTGGCGCCACGAGGCCGGGCGGCGGGCACGGCCCGGCACGGACGACGACGACCGGACGATCGAGATCCAGGCGGTCGAGGAGTCCGAGTCGTCGATCCGCTGAGCCGACCGGCTCAGCCGGCCGCGGCCGCCTTGGGCTCCTTCGGCAGGCCGAGCACCCGCTCGCCCACGATGTTGCGCTGGATCTCCGCGGTCCCGCCCCAGATGGTCTCGGACCGGGAGAAGAAGAACGACGCCTGGAGGGGGCTGACCGGGTAGTCGTCGCGACCCCGGCGGAACGCCTCCTCGACCGGGTCGGTGGGGTCGCCGGTGAGGATCTGGCCGTCCATCCCCAGGATGTCCATGGCCAGGTCCATCGTGTCCTGGTGGTACTCCGACCAGTACATCTTGTTGGCGGCGCCGAGGGCGGCCATGTGGTGGGTCCCGTTGAGGGCGTCGGTCAGCGACCGGAAGCCGTTGATCTGCATGATCTTGACCTTGGACCAGGCCGTGGCCAGCCGCTGGCGGATCAGGGGGTCCTGGTCCCTCCCGTTGGCGCGGGCCGCGGCGATGATGGTGTCGAGCTCGCGCTGGAACCGGCGGTGGCCGGTGGTGGCCGAGGAGCCCCGCTCGAAGCCGAGGGTGGTCATGGCCACCTTCCACCCGTTGTTGACACCGCCCACCACGTTGCCTGCGGGGCAGCGGGCGTCGGTGAAGAAGACCTCGTTGAACTCGGCACTGCCGTCGACCTGCTCGATGGGCCGCACCTCGACGCCCGGCTGCTTCATGGGCACGAGGAGGTAGGAGATGCCGGCGTGCTTCGGGGCGTCGGGGTCGGTCCGGGCCAGCAGGAAGATGTAGTCGGCGAACTGGGCCTGCGTGGTCCACACCTTCTGGCCGTTGATCACCCACTCGTCGCCGTCGAGTTCGGCACGGGTCTTGAGGCTGGCCAGATCGCTGCCGGCGTCGGGCTCGCTGAAGCCCTGGCACCAGGCGATGGTGCCCTTCAGGATCCCGGGGATGAACTGCTGCTTCTGCTCCTCGGTGGCCCACTGCAGGATGGTCGGGCCGACCAGCGTGTCCCCGAAGAAGTCGGCCCGCAGGGGGGCTTCGGCCCGTGCGAACTCCTCGTTCAGCACCACGGACTCCATGAGGCCGAGGCCCTTGCCGCCGTACTCCTTGGGCCACGAGGCGCAGATCCAGCCGCCCTCGAAGAGCTTGGCCGTCCACTCCGCCAGGAACGCCTTGCGGTCCTCCTTCGACATCGTGAATCCCGGGCGTGCCCCAGCCCTCGGGCAGGTTGTCGGTGAGCCACCCGCGGATCTCGGCGCGGAACGGCTCGGTCTCGACGGGATAGTTGAGGTCCATGCGGGCGAGAATACCCCCGGTCCCCCGACCACCGGCACGGTGGCCGCGCGGTCGGGCCGGTGCTCGTGCGCCTGTCCGGGGCGCACGTCGGGACAGGCCTGCGTCTACCATTGATCCGGCATGAGCCCGGGCCAGGTGGCGACCCACGCCGACATGGAGGTCCTGCACCTCTCGAGCATCGTCCGGCGCCCGCTGGTCGACACCACCGGCGACCGCATCGGCCGGGTGAAGGACCTGGTCGTGCGCCTGGGCGACTCACCCCACCCGCCCGTCGTGGGCCTGGTCGTCACCATCGGCCAGCGGGACCTGTTCGTCCCCATCCGCAAGGTGGCGGCCTTCGAGGCGGGCCGGGTCCTCTTCGACGGCCCGCGGGTCGACCTGCGCCGCTTCGAGCGCCGCGAGGGCGAGGTGCTGCTGGCCCAGGACCTGCTGGCCCGCCACGCCATCAACTTCGTCGGCGGCCGGATCATCAAGGCCAACGAGATCTTCCTGGCCAAGGTGGCCGGCACCTGGGAGGTCGTGGCCGTCGACCCGTCCGGCCGGCCGCTGATGCGACGGCTGGCCGGCCCGTTCGGCCGTGGGGTCGCCGACGGACCCATCGTCGACTGGGCGAGCATCGAACCCTTCGTGGCCCACGTGCCGACCTCCAAGCTCCGCATCCCCTATCGCAAGCTGAAGAAGCTGCACCCGGCCCAGATCGCCGACCTCGTCGAGGCCGCCTCCCACGACGAGGGCGAGGAGATCATCGAGGCCGTCGGCGCAGGACCTCGAGCTCGAGGCCGACGTGTTCGAGGAGCTCGACAGCGAGCACCAGACGGAGTTCGTCCGCAGCCGCTCCGACGCCGAGGCGGCCCGCCTGCTGTCGTCGATGGCACCCGACGACGCCGCCGACCTGATCGGCGACATCGACCAGGAGCGCCGTCTGCCCATCCTCACGCTGCTGCCCGAGCCGCAGCAGCGCAAGGTGCGGTCGCTGCTCAGCTACCACCCCGAGACCGCCGGCGGTCTCATGAGCCCCGACTTCCTCTGCCTGCCGGCCGACACGCCGGTGGCCGAGGTGCTCGAGGCCGTGCACCGGTCGCACGTTCGCCCCCGAGGCCCTCAACGTCGTGTTCGCCGACGACGTGGGGGACGCCGTGGTGGGATCGGCCTCGGTCGTGCGACTGGTGCAGGCCGACCCGACGGCCGCCTTCGGCTCGGTCTGCGAGGAGGAGACCGTCCACATCCACGTGGACTGGGACCTCGGCGAGATCGTCCGCAAGATGTCCGACTACAACCTCATCGTGGCCCCGGTGCTCGACGACGAGCACCACACCATCCTCGGGGTGGTGACCGTCGACGACGTGCTCGAGCTGCTCCTGCCCACCGGGTTCCGGCGCGACTTCGGCCGCACGGCGGTGGAGGACTGAGATGGTGCGCCGACTGCGACAGCCGGGCCCCCCGATCGTCGTCGGGTACCCCCCCAGTCCCGGGGCCTGACCCGGGCGCGGTGCGTCCGCGCCCGGACGGAGTGGCGCCCCCCACGGTGCGGGCGCGCCGCCCCGGGCGGGGCGCGACGCCCCGCCGACACCCGCTATCCCGACCGGTGCGCCCGGTCGCCCCAGAACCGCCGATCCGGTCCGTTCCGCGTCCGGCCGTCGGTCGGTCAGCAGTCAGTCGAACAGTGCGGTGCCACAGCGCCGAGAGGTATGTCATGGCCCACCAGCCACCACAGCAGGACGAACCGGGGGACTCCGAGGACTGGGAGGACCCCGACGACTGCCCGGAGGACTCCGGGACGGCCGCCGTCCTCGATTCCGCCCACGTCGGCGACATCCACGGGGCCTTCGGGACCATCCGCGAGCACGACCTGGACTCGCGCCGGCACGTGGACGGCGCGCCTGCTCACGCTGCTCGCCATCATGGGGCCGGGTCTCATCGTCATGGTGGGGGACAACGACGCCGGCGGGGTGGCCACCTACGCGCAGGCCGGCCAGAACTACGCCCTGTCGCTGCTGTGGGTGCTGCCCCTGCTCGTCCCCGTCCTGGTGGTCAACCAGGAGATGGTGGTGCGGCTCGGGGCGGTCACCGGCGTGGGCCACGCCCGCCTGATCAACGAGCGGTTCGGGAGGTTCTGGGGCGCCTTCTCGGTGGGGGACCTCTTCATCCTCAACTTCCTCACCATCGCCACCGAGTTCATCGGGGTCAGCCTGGCCCTCCAGTACTTCGGGATCAGCGAGTACGTCTCGGTGCCGCTGGCCGCCATCGGGCTCGTGGCCATGACGGCGACGGGCAGCTTCCGGCGGTGGGAGCGGTTCATGTTCGTCTTCATCGCGGTGAACTTCCTGGTCATCCCCCTGGCGTTCCTCTCGCACCCGTCGGCAGGCAGCTTCGCCCACGGGTTCGTGTCCCCCGGGGTCCAGGGCGGGTTCGACTCGACCTCGGTGCTGCTGGTCATCGCCATCGTGGGCACGACCGTCGCCCCGTGGCAGCTGTTCTTCCAGCAGTCGAACATCGTCGACAAGCGGATCACGCCCCGCTGGATCAACTACGAGCGGGCCGACACCGTCGTGGGGTCGCTCATCACCGTCTTCGCCGCCTCGCTGATCATGGCCGTGGTGGCCAGCGCCTTCGTCGGCACCCACTACTTCGGCGGCTTCACCGACGCCCTCGGGGTGGCCAGGGGCCTGCAGCACGAGGTGGGCGGCGCGGCCGGCGCCATCTTCGCCATCATCCTGCTCAACGCCTCGATCATCGGTGCGGCCAGCGTGACGCTCTCCACCAGCTACGCCTTCGGCGACGTCTTCGGGGCCCACCACTCGCTCCACCGGGGCTGGCGCGACGCCAAGTTCTTCTACGGGGCGTTCACGGCCATGGTCGTCCTGGCCGCCACCATCGTGCTCATCCCCGGCGCACCGCTGGGCGTCATCACCACCGGCGTCCAGGCACTGGCCGGGGTGCTGCTGCCGAGCGCCACCGTGTTCCTCCTGCTGCTGTGCAACGACAAGGACGTGCTGGGTCCGTGGGTGAACCGGCTGTGGCTCAACATCCTGGCCAGCGTCATCGTCTCCATCCTGCTGGCCATGTCGCTCGTCCTCATGATCACCACGCTGTTCACCCACGTCGACGTCACCGCGCTGGTCGGGGTGCTCGGGGCCGTCCTGGTGGTCTGCTACGTGGTGGTCGGGGCCGTCCTGTTCGCCAACCGCAAGAAGCGCGCACCCGTGCCCGTCGTGTCGATGGAGCGGCGGGCGACGTGGCGCATGCCCCAGCTGAGCCTGCTCGAGCGCCCCACGTGGTCGAGGACCCGCCTGATCGGCATGTGGGGACTCCGGGTCTATCTCGTCCTCGCCGTGCTCCTGCTGCTCGTCAAGGCGATCGAGCTGGGGCTCCACAACTGACGATGGCGTGCGCCCGTGCGGTCCGGAGCGGTACGGGGTTTGCGCATCCGCCCTGCTCGCGAGAGTATCTGTTGCTTATGAGCCCACCTGCGTCGGACCGACATGCCTAGTCTCTGGTTCCGTCGCAACAAGGTGAAGGGCCCGAAGAAGCCACCACCCGTCCCCGAGCGCATCCCGCCCCGGCCGCCCGCGCCCGGCGGACTGCGGATCGCCTTTCTCGTCTACCGCGGCAATCCGCGCTGCGGCGGTCAGGGTGTCTACACCCGGCACCTCACCCGCGAGCTCGTCGCCCTCGGCCACTCGGTCGAGGTCTTCGCCGGCCAGCCCTGGCCGGAGGTCGACGAGGGAGTGGGCTTCACCCCGGTCCCCAGCCTCGACCTCTACCGCGACCCCGATCCCTTCCGGGTCCCGTACCCCGCCGAGTTCCTCAACTCGTACCCGACGTCGGTCGCCGCCCTCGAGTTCGCCGTCATGTGCACGGCCGGCTTTCCCGAGCCGTGGACCTTCTCGCTGCGGGCCCGCCGGATGCTGGCCGCCCGTCGCGACGAGTTCGACCTGGTGCACGACAACCAGTGCCTGGGACACGGCATCGAGGGGATGATGGCGGACGGCTGGCCGGTGCTCGAGACCCTCCACCACCCGATCACCGTCGACCGCCAACTGGCCCTCAGCCACACCACCAACCCGTGGCAGCAGTTCAGCCAGCGCCGCTGGTTCGGCTTCCTGCGCATGCAGGTCAAGGTGGCGCGGTCGCTGCCCCGGATCATCACCGTGTCGCAGTCGTCCAAGACCGACATCACGGCCCAGATGGGCGTGGCCGCCGACCGCATGACCGTCGTGCCGGTCGGCGTCGACCACACCGTGTTCCGCCCCCGCGAGGACGTGGAGCCGGTGCCGGGCCGCATCATGGTGACCTCGTCGTCCGACGTGCCCATGAAGGGCCTGGTCCCCCTGCTCGAGGCCGTGGCCAAGCTGCGCACCGAGCGCGAAGTCGAGCTGGTCGTGATCGGCAACCCCCGACCCGAGGGCCGGGTGGCCAAGGCCATCGAGCGCCTCGACCTCGGACCGGTCGTCCACTGCGTGACCGGCATCAGCGACGACGAGCTGGCCCGCAACTACGGGCAGGCCCAGGTGGCCGTGGTCCCGTCGCTCTACGAGGGGTTCTCGCTCCCGGCCATCGAGGCCATGGCCTGCGGGGTGGCCCTGGTGGCCACCACCGGCGGGGCGCTGCCCGAGGTGGTCGGCACCGACGGCGAGACCGGCCTGCTGGTGGCGCCCGACGACCCGGGGGCCCTGGCCCAGGCCATCGCCCGGCTGCTGGACGACGACGCGCTGCGTGCGAAGCTCGGCGCCGCCGGGCGGGAGCGGGTGCTCGGCCGGTTCACCTGGCAGGTCACGGCGGCCGGCACGGCCGACGAGTACCGGAAGCTGCTCGAGGACAAGGAGGCCGGACGATGCTGACCGTCGACTACGGGCGGCTCGGTGTGCGCACCGGCGACAAGGTGCTCGACCTGGGGTGCGGGTTCGGTCGGCATGCCTACCAGGCCGCCCGGCTGGGGGCCGAGGTGGTGGCCTTCGACTTCGGCGCCGACGAGGTGCGCAACGTGCAGGACACCTTCGGGGCCATGGCCGTGGCCGGCGAACTCGACCCGGTGGCGTCCCGGGTGGGCGCGGTCCAGGGCGACGCGCTGGCCCTGCCGTTCGCCGACGGGGCCTTCGACCGGGTGATCGCCTCGGAGATCCTGGAGCACATACCCGACGACGAGCAGGCCATGGCCGAGCTGGCCCGGGTGCTCCGTCCCGGCGGCACCATGGCCATCACCGTGCCCCGCACCGGGCCGGAGTTCATCAACTGGGCGCTCTCCAACGAGTACCACAACGTGCCCGGCGGCCACATCCGCATCTACCGCCAGAGCCAGCTGGTCGAGCGGCTCGAGGGCACCGGCATGCGGACGACGGGCCACCACCACGCCCACGGCCTGCACGCCCCCTACTGGTGGCTCAAGTGCCTGGTCGGCACCACCAACGACACCCACCCCGCCGTCGCCGCCTACCACCGTCTGCTGGTGTGGGACATCGAGAAGGCGCCGGCCGTGACCCGCACGGCCGAGCGGGTGCTCAACCCGCTGGTCGGCAAGAGCCTGGTCGTCTACCTGGTGAAGCCCCCGGAGTCCGTCCCCACGCCGGTGAGCGAGCCCGTGGGGGCCGGCGCATGAGGGTGGTGCCCGAGGTCCCGGGGATCATCACCGCCGCCGAGGTACTGGACACGGCCCGTTCCATCGTGGCCCTGCAGCGGCCCGACGGCATGATCCCGTGGTTCCCCGGTGGCCACTGCGACCCGTGGAACCACGTCGAGGCGGCCATGGCGCTCACCGCCGTGGGACTGGACGACGAGGCCGACGCGGCCTACCAGTGGCTGGTCGACACGCAGCTGCCCGACGGCAGCTGGTTCAACTACTACCTGACCACCGGGGTGAAGGACGCCCGGCTCGACACCAACGTGTGCGCCTACCTGGCCACCGGCGCCTGGCACCGCTACATCTCCACCGGCGACCCCGACGGGCTCGAGGCGCTGTGGACCACGGTGGAGGCCGGGGTCGACTTCGTGTTGCGCTGGCAGCGGCTCGACGGCTCGATCCGCTGGTCGCTCGACCCGTCCGGCATGCTCGAGGAGTACGCCCTGCTGACCGGCTCGTCGTCGATCTACCACAGCCTCCGGTGCGCCATCGCCATCGCCGAGCGCCTCGGCCACGAGCGTCCCGACTGGGAGCTGGCCGCCGGCCGGCTGGCCCACGCCGTGGCCCACGACCCGGCGGCCTTCGCCCCCAAGGTCGAGTTCGCCATGGACTGGTACTACCCGATCCTGTCCGGTGCCCTGACCGGCGAGGCCGCCCACCGCCGGATCGACGGCGCGTGGGACACCTTCGTGATGGACGGCCGGGGCGTGCGCTGCGTGTCGACCGGGGAGTGGGTGACCGCGGCCGAGACGGCCGAGTGCGTGCTGGCCCTCGACGCCCTCGGCCGGGACGAGGAGGCCCACCGCCTCTTCGGCTGGGTGCAGGCGCTGCGCAACGAGGACGGCTCGTACTGGACCGGCATGGTCTACCCCGAGGAGGCGACGTATCCGCCGCTCGAGCGCTCGACCTACACGGCCGGCGCCATGGTGCTGGCCGCCGACGCACTGGGCCGCTGCACCCCCGCGTCGGGCCTGTTCCGGGGCGAGGACCTGCCGAGCCACCTCGACCTGACCGAGCCCGCTCCCGACGCACCGGTCGAGCCGGCCCTCGGGCCCCCCGGCAACGCCTGAACGTCGGGGGGCACCCGCCGATTCGCAGCGGGTGGCCATCGGGGGAGCGCTTGCCCGGTGCTGACGTCGACCAGGGCCGCATCTGGTGGGACGTGGGCCCGCATGCCGGCCTGGCGCCCGACGAACGGATGACCACCGGCCGGTCCTGAGCGGCCGGTCCTGACGCCGCTCGGTCGATGCGAGGGCGGGGCAGCGGGCTCAGCCACCGATGTCGGACCGCCTCGCCGATGAGCCGACCCTCGGGGCCCCGCCGGAGCCGGCGGGCATCCGCCCGCTACAATTCGACGGGCGCTGGCGGTCGGCGGCCAGGGGGCGGGGTGGGTGCAGCCGACTTCGGTGTCGTTGGCAGGTGGTGTGTTCGACCACGGCGACCCGAAGGACGACGGCGCTCCACCGTACCGGGGGCAGGTGCCGGGGTCGCCCTGGCCCGCCGCGCTGCACGGCCGTGTCGCCAACACCGTCGCCCTGCTGGTGACCGGGTGGGTGGCCGTGGGGACGGTGCTGTTCATCCATCACTACGCGCTCAACATCCTCTACTACGACCAGTGGAAGGATGCCGTCCTGGTGCACCATGCGCTGCACGGGACGCTCACCCTGCCGGAGCTCTGGGCGCAGCACAACGAGAACCGCATCCTGGTCCCGAACCTGGTCGTCGTGGTGCTCGGGTTCACGACCCGCCTCAACGTCGTGGTCGAGGACTACCTGAGCGGTCTCGCGCTGTGGGGGTCGATCGCACTCCTGGTACTCGCCCACCGTCGCAGGTCGCCCGGCACTCCCTGGATCGCCTACTGCCCGGTGATCGTGCTTCTCTCCTCCTACATCGTCGTGGCCGACGCGCTCTTCGGCTTCAACCTGTCCTGGTTCCTCGTTCTGCTCGCGCTGTCGACGGCCGTCTACCTGGCCGACCGGCCGACCCTGGGTTGGCTGGCGCTGGCCGGAGCGGTGGTCGCGGCGGTCGCCGGGAGCTACTCGTCACTCCAGGGTCTCCTCATCTGGCCCGCAGTACTCGTGCTGTTGTGGCTCCGCGGCCGCGGTCTCGTAGCCATCGCCGTCTGGATCGCGAGCGGCGCGGTCGCCACCGTCGTCTTCTTCGTCGGGTTCGACGTCAGCCAGGTCGGGGTGGAGGGGCACCCGGGAGCCGGAACGGTGTTCTCCTTTGCCCTGGCCGAACTCGGGAATGTCTTCGGCGCCAGCGTTACCCAGGAATGGCTCCGACCGGTCGGGGCGTGTCTCGCGGCGTTCGCCGCTGTCACCCTCGTCGTGGGGTTGCGGCGCAGACGTGACGACGGCGCCCCGGTCGGCGTGGCGTTCGTGGTCTTCGGCCTCCTCTTCGTCGCCTCGACGGCGGCCGGACGGGTCCAGCTTGGTCTCCCCGCCGCGCTCCGCTACGTGCCGTTCGTACTCACCCTGTGGGCCGGCACCTATCTCGTCCTGCTCAGCTGGTTCGCGCGGGCCGCGCTCGGTTCCGCCCCGGGGGGCGGACGGGCCCGAGGTGGGCCGTAGGGGTGCGGCCCCGGGACCGGTCACGCGTGGCGGGACCGCACGGGCCGGCCTCGTCCCCGGCGTGACCCTGGGAGTATTCGTGGCGCTCATGGCGGTTCAGGTCCAGGCGTCCGGAATCTCGGCGACGGACAGTTCGAGAGGCTGGCGTTCCGAGGAAGTGACCATCGCCGACGTGTCCGCCAACATCGACCGGGTGTCCGACGAGGGCGTGCTCGAGGTCCTCGGTGGTTACCCCGTGGCGCTGACCCGTGCCGCCGTCCAGGACGCGCGGGACGACAAGCTCAGCCTGTTCGCCACCGCACTGGCCACCGAGCGGGTCCGTCCCGGGTCCTTCCCCAGCGTCACCGTCGTGCTCCGACCTGGTCCATACTCGACCGTGTCGGGCACCACGCTGTTGGACGGCGGCTGGGCGTCTCCCTCTGAGAAGGTCGACCTCGTCTTCCAGCTCGAGCCTCCGGGGTCAGGCCCACTCACCATCGCCGGGTCGACCCCGACCGGCGACGGATACATCGACTTCTGGCACTCGAGCGCAGTCCCCAACGGGGACTACGAACTGCGGACGAAGGTGACCACGTCCACGGGGACCGTCGTTGTGAGCAGTTGGGTGCCGATCGTCGTGGACAACCCGACCTGACCCGCCGTCACCTTGCGGGTCCCGTCCGTCGGCACCCCCGACACCACCGAGGACTGCGCCGACGCTCCCGACTGCCGTTCCGGCGTCACCTCCGGCCTGGGCACCGGCGTCAGACCCGGCGCAGCACCCGCAACGAGCCGCAGGTGCCGTCCTCGGTGAACTCCCCCGAGTCGAGGGCGGCCCGCCAGATGTCGAAGGGGGGCCGGCCGCCGTCAGCCGGGTCCGGGAACACGTCGTGGATGGCCAGCCAGCCGCCCGTCACCACGTGGGGCGCCCAGCCGCGGTAGTCGGCCCACGCGGGCTGCCTCGCCGTGTCCGCCGTCGATGAAGCAGAACGCCAGCGGCGTGGTCCAGCGCGAGCTCACGGTCGGTGAGTCGCCGACCAGTCCGACGACCGAGGTCTCGAGGTCGGCGACGATCATGGCCCGGCGCCAGTGGGGGAGCGTGTCGATGCGACCGGTCGACGGGTCGACGAGCGAGCTGTCGTGATGCTCCCACCCGGCCTGGTTCTCCTCGGAGCCGTGATGGTGGTCCAGGCTGAACAGAACGCTCCCGGTCTCCTCGGCGGCCGCCCCGAGATAGGTGGTGGACTTGCCGCACCACGCTCCGATCTCAACGAAGGTGGCGCCGGGCAGGGACGTGCCGGCCCGCCGGGCGGCTCGGAACAGCGCCTCGCCTTCGTCGTCGGGCATGAACCCGGTGGTGGTCCGGGCCAGCCCGAACAGGTGCTGGCGGCGCTCCTCGACGGACCCGCGATCGGTGCCGGGGCGCGCCGCTCTGGTCGATTCCATCCGACCACACTCCCACACGCGACCGGTCCGGTCCGCATCCGTCACGGGTGTTCCCCTACACTGACCAGGCAATTGGGGGAAGTCGTCGAGTGGGGGGGCGGGATGCAGACACTGGCCGGCCCCGCTCCTGCGGAGACGACGCAATCCGGACCGTCCGGACCGAACGGCCCGGCCGGCCCGGCCGGGCCGTGGTCCGATTCCTCCACGTGGGCCGAACGCCTGTCGTCGCCGGTGGGCGACGCCATCGCGGTGGCGCTGTTCACCTTCGCCGGGGCGGCGGCCTTCCTCTACGTCCACGCCTACTCGGTCAACATGATCTTCGACGACCAGTGGACCGACGTCGACCTGCTCAAGCGGGCCCACGACGGCACGCTGACCCTGTCGTACCTGTGGGCCCAGCACAACGAGCACCGGATGCTGTTCCCGAAGCTCGTGGTCCTGGCGCTCGGCGCCACGACGCACCTGAACATCCAGGTCGAGGACTACCTGTGCGTGATCGCCCTGTGCGGCGCCACGGCGCTGTTCATCCTGACCCACCGCCGACGCTCGCCCGGGCTGCCGCTGCTCGCCTACGTGCCGGTCGCCTTCGTGCTGCTGTCGCCGGCGGTCGTCGCCGAAGGGCTGCTGGGCTTCAACCTGGCGTGGTTCATGGCGCTGCTCGGGTTCGGGGTCGTCCTCTACGTGATCGATGCCGAGGAGGTGTCGCGGACGGCCTTCGCCGTGGCCGTGGTGGTGGCCGTCATGGCGAGCTACTCGTGCCTGCAGGGCCTGCTGATCTGGCCGTCGGTGCTCGTCCTCCTCTGGGTGCGCCGCCGCTCGCTGACGGCCGCCGCCGTCTGGGTGGGATCCGGCGCGGTCACCACCACCGTCTACTTCATCGGCTTCAACTTCACCCAGGCCAAGGCCGGATCGGGAACGGCTCCGCAGACGTTCCTCGGCACGCTGCGGTTCTTCGTCGTCGAGATCGGCAACGTGCTCGGCAGCGAGGCCAGCTACGGCGTGGACAAGTTCTTCGGCGGGGCGGTGCTCGTCCTGGCCATCGTGGCGTTGGTGGCCGGGCTGCACCGGGGGGTGGACGACGGGGCCCCGGTCGGCGTCGCCCTGATCACCTTCGGGTTCGCCTTCCTGGTGTCGGCCACCGTCGGCCGGTCCCAGCTCGGCCTGGGGGACGCCCTGCGGTATGCCCCGTTCGTGCTCCTCATCCTGGTCGGCGCCTACCTGGTCCTCCTGTCGTGGTGCGAGCGCGTGCTCGATCCGCCCGAGGAGGGTGCCGTCGTGGACCTGGCGTGGACCAGCCCGGGCACCCGGCTCGTGACGCCGTTGGTCCTGGTCGCCTGCCTGTTCGCCCTGTGCGTGTTCCAGGCGGTCGAGTCCAACCGCGTCGGGCCGGCCGACTCGGGGGGCTGGCACACCGAGCAGCTCACCATCGCCAACGTGACGGCCAACATCGACGAGCTGCCGGACTACATCGTGCAGGACAACCTCGGCGGCTACACCCCGACCTACATGCGGACCATGGCCGCCTACGCCCGCCAGGCGAAGCTGAGCCTGTTCGCGACGTCGCTCGCCGCCCGGCAGGAGCGGGCCGGACCGCAGCCCCAGCTGGAGGCCACCGTGATCTTTCCCCACGACCAGGCCCACGTGAGCGGGACCTTCTTCATGCGGGCCGGCGTGTTGGCACCCGGCACCACCGACGTCGAGTTCGTCCTCTACGGGCAGGGCCTCGACAACAGCCCGATCGCCAATGCCAGGTACACGCCCACCGGGTGGATCGCCAAGTGGGACACGCACAAGGTGGGCGACGGGAACTACTACCTGTCCGTCGAGGCCTCGACGGCCTCGGGTCGGACCTACCAGAGTCCCGACGTCGGGGTGATCGTCGACAACAACTAGCCGTGCCGGACCATCCGGTCGGGGCCGATCGGTGGCCGGGACCGACCGGCGGCCGAGGGCGGGGGGGTCAGTCGGGCTCGAGGCCGTAGACGAGGGACCCGTCGGGGGCGACGTCGTAGAGCTCGACGCCCTCCTCCACGTGGGCGGCGTCGGCTCCGAGTGCCACCGCCACCTTGTTGAGCGCGTTGCGGGTCACGTCGAGCACCAGCTCCACCTGCTGGGCGGGCGCGGCCTCGGCCCGCAGGTCGTCGACGACCCCGGGGTCGATCCGGCCCGGGGTCCACACCATGGCGTCGGTGAAGGCGAGGGCCGCCCGGGCGAGGGCGGGCAGTCCGCTACCGGCGTGGTGGTCGACGGCCGCGAAGTCCTCCTCGGTGGCGCCGGCCCGCAGGGCCGAGCGGCTGCGCAACGACCGGCACAGGCGACAGTCGTGCTGGCGGGCCCCGCGCAGCCGGACCAGCTCCGAGGTCACCGGGTCCAGGGCGTCGAGGGCGGGTACCACCCGGACGAGGTCGTCCAGCGCGCCCCACAGCCCACCGGGCACGTCGGGCGCCACCGGGGCGGGCCACGGACCGGCACCGAACAGGGCGTCGAGGGCGGCCCGGGTGCGGGGCACCACGTCGACCACCCAGAGGGCGGCGGCCAGCCCTCCGGTCAGCCCGCCGGCGGCGGCCGTGAAGGCGGCGCGCTGGTCGTCCGTCACGGCGGCCACGTCGAGCGTGCACTGGGTGGCGAAGGCGAGCACCGCGGCCTCGTCACCGGACCAGGCCTCAGGGGCAGTTCCGTCCGGTCCGCCGGGGCCGTCCGGGCCACCCGGGCCGCCGGGGTCGGGCGGGCGCAGCGGCTCGAGGTCGAGGAGCTCGCCCGACCGGTGGGCGGCCGCGGCGACGGTGGCGGTCGTGCCCGACCCGGCCGCCTCGGCCCACAGCGCGCCCACGACGGCGTCGAGGGCGGCGGCCGCGGTGGGCGCCAGGGCTCGCAGCGACTCGGAACCGGTGGTCACGCCGCCGACGCTATCCCGTGGGGCGGCGGTCAGCCGCGGACGAGCGTGACGACGGTGTACGCGGCGAACCCGGCCAGCATGATGCCGCCGGCCCGGCGGATCACGGTGAGGGGCAGGACCCGGAGGAGCGCCCGTCCACCGAAGGCACCGACGGCGGCGACCGACGCCAGGGCGGCGAAGGCCCCGACGAAGACCGACCACGGGTCGTGGTACTTGGCGGCCAGGTTGGCCGTCAGGATCTGGGTGAGGTCGCCGAACTCGCCCACGAAGATCACGACGAACGCGGTGGCGATGGGCCGCAGCCCGACTGGGGCCCGCTCGACCTCCGCGGAGCCCTTCTCCTCGCGCTGCGTCTCGGGGACGAAGAGCAGGTAGGCGGCACCCCCGGCGAACAGCACGGCGGTCACGATCTCCACCCAGCGGTGGGGGAGGAGGGCGAGGAGGCGGCCGGCCAGCACGGCGATCGTCACGTGGACCGCGAAGGCGGCGGTGGCCCCGATCCAGACGAGCACCGGGCGGTAGCGGCTGCCCATGATCAGGGTGGCGATCATGGTCTTGTCGGGCAGCTCCGCCACGAAGACGAGGGCGAAGACGCCGAGGACGAGGCCGAGCTGCACTGGCTCAGGTTAGGGACCCGGGGCGGTCCGGAGGGACCACGCCCGCCGGGGCGGTGGCGCTCAGGCCCCCGTTCCGAGCGCCCCGGTGAGGGTGTCGGCCAGGCCGGGCCCCTCGCGCTGGCCGAAGGCCACGCTCATGGCCAGCCGCTCGAGGATCTGCTCGACCGTCCGCCCGCCGGCGGCCAGCGGGTGGTCGGTCACGAACTCGGTGACCTCGGCGGCCAGTTCGGGCGGTGCGCACAGGGCCCGGACGCCGTCGAGCATGCGGGGCAGCGTGTTGGACGGGAACTTCTTCGGGAACTCGTCCCAGGCGGCCACGATCCGCCGCCAGGTGGCCGGCCCGGTCTCGCGGTTGGCCAGCAGGAGCCGGATGAGGAAGGGGGCGTCCTGGCTGCGGACCTCGGTCATGGCCAGTTCGAAGGTGCGGGCGGCCAGGTCGGGGTCGCCGAAGCTGGCGAGCGCGTCGAGGTAGCGGTTCTCCTCCTGCGGGTTGGCCGGGGAGCGGTAGACGGCGAGGTAGGCGTCGTACTCGGCGGGTCCGCCCTCGGCGGCCACGACGTCGAGCACGGCCGAGGCGATGTCGCCGTGGAGCGGGGTCGTGTCCCGCGCCGCGAACCGCCGTGACGCCTCCGCCCGCACGCCCGGGTCGGCGCCGATGGTGCCGAGGGTGCGCAGGACGGCCGACCGCAGCGACGGAGTGCGCTCGCCGTCCGTCGGGGCCCGCTCCCAGCCGAGACGCTCGCCGAGGGGCCCGAGCAGGGTGCGGACGCCCGCAGCCAGGGTCTCCCGCCCGTCGGCCGGCACGATCCGGTCGAACAGCCCGATGGCGCCGACCACCACCGACCACACGCTGGGATCGCCCTCGCCGGAGTCGACGAGGGCCTTGGCCAGTCGCAGCAGGTCGGCCACCCGGGCGTGCCCGCCCAGGGTCGCCGCCCACGTGTCGGACACGAGGTTGTAGCGCTCGAGGGGCACCAGGTCACCGAGGCGGCCGGCCAGGTGGTCCACCCGCTCGGCGGAGTAGGCCACCCGGTAGTAGCCCGAGCCGCCGGCGTTGACCACCAGGTCGTCGTCGCCGCCGACCTCCTGGGTGGGGCCGGTCAGGAGCAGGGCCTCGCTCCACCCCCCGGGCTTGGCGAGGGAGCGGTGCATCACCGGGACCTGCCAGCGCGAGCCGATGGCCCCACCCGGGGCACCGGAGTAGCAGAACGGCTGCTGGGACAACGTGCCGTCGTCGCCCACCGAGATCAGGGGGTAGCCACCCTGGTTGATCCAGGTGTCCATGATGCGGGCCACCGGCCGGCCGCTCGAGCGCTCGAGGGCGTTCCACAGGTCGCGGGTCTCGGTGTTGTCGTAGGAGTGGGTGACCAGGTAGTCGTGGATCCCCTCGCGGAAGACGTCGGGGCCGATGAACTGCTCCAGCATGCGGAGCACGCTGCCGCCCTTCTGGTAGGTGAGGACGTCGAACATGCCCTCGGCCTCCTCGGGCCGGCCCACCGGGAACTCGACGGGGCGGGTGGCGTGCAGCCCGTCGACGGCCAGGGCCGCCTCGCGCTCGACGCCGAAGCTGACCCACCGCTGCCAGTCGGGCCGGAAGGCGTCGACGGCCAGCACCTCCATGAAGGTGGCGAAGGCCTCGTTGAGCCAGATCCCGTTCCACCACTTCATGGTCACGAGGTCGCCGAACCACATGTGGGCCATCTCGTGGCAGACCACGTCGGCCACCCGCTCGAGCTCGACCCGGGCGGCCGTGGCCGGGTCGACCAGCAGGGCCGACTCGCGGTAGGTGATGCAGCCGAGGTTCTCCATGGCCCCGGCGGCGAAGTCCGGGATGGCCACCATGTCGACCTTGTCCCCCGGGTACGGGATGCCGAAGTACTGGGTGAAGAACCGCAGCGCGTGGGCGCCCACCTCGAGGGCGAAGTCGGTCAGGTGGCCCTTGCCGAGGGGGTGCACGATCCGCAGCGGCACGCCGTCCACGTCGACCGGCTCGGTGTGCTCGAGCGGGCCGACCACGAAGGCCACGAGATAGGTCGACATCACCATGGTCGGGGCGAAGTGCACGCGCTTGCGTCCCCCGGACTCGGGCGTCTCCTCCACGATGTTGCTGTTGGAGTACGCGGCGAGGTGGTCGTCGACCACGAGCGTGACCTCGAAGGTCGCCTTGAACGACGGCTCGTCGAAGCACGGGAAGGCCCGCCGGGCGTCGGTCGACTCCATCTGGGTGGTGGCGATGACGTGCTCGACGCCGTCCTCCCCCGTGAAGGTGGACCGGTAGAAGCCGCGTAGCTTGTCGTTGAGGATCCCGGTGAAGGCCAGGTGGAGCGAGGCCTTCCCGGAGGGCAGCCCGGGAGCGAAGGAGAGCACCACGCGCTCCTCGGTCGGGTCGAGGTCGACGGACGCCGGGGTGACGGGGTCACCACCGCGGCCGGGAACCACGACGGCCGAGGTGATCTCGAGCTCGGCGGCGTTGAGCACGATCCGGTCGGTGGCCGACCCGACCGTCACGTCGATCTCGACCTCCCCCGTGAAGGTGGCCGTCCCGAGATCCGGGACGAGGGTCAGGCGATAGGCGTGGGGGAGGACGGTCGTCGGCAGGCGGTACGAGGACTCGTCGTCCTCAGGTGCTTCCGGAGTCGAATTGCTCATGCTGGGCAGGCTACCGTCGCGCCGTGCCTTCCGACCTGACCCCCGACAGCCCACCCGCCGCCGACACCCCGCCGCCCCGGCTCGACGTCGTCTGCGTGGGCAACGCCCTCGTCGACGTCCTGGCCTCGGCCACCGACGCCGAGCTCGCCGAACTCGACCTGGTGAAGGGGACGATGGTCCTGGTGGACCACGAGCGCTCGGCCGCCATCTACGAGCGGATGGGCGCCACCACCGAGGCGTCCGGCGGATCGGCGGCCAACACCGCCGCGGGCGTGGCCGCGCTGGGCGGGCGGGCCGCCTTCCTCGGCCGGGTCGCCGACGACGTGCTGGGACGCGCCTTCACCCACGACATCCGGTCGGTCGGGGTGGCCTTCGATCCCACGCCGACGCCTGCGGTGCCGGGCGAGGTCGTCAGCGGCCACTGCCTGGTCCTGGTAACCGACGACGCCGAGCGGACGATGGCCACCCACCTCGGCGTGGCGTCGGAGTTCGGGGCCGTCGACCTCCATGCCGGCCACCTCACCTCGACCCAGGTCGTCTACCTCGAGGGCTACCTGTGGGAGCAGCCGCCGGCCAAGGCGGCCATGCGGGAGGCCATCGAGGTCGCCCACCGCCACGATGCCGCGGTGGCGCTGACCGTGTCGGACCCGTTCTGCGTACAGCACCACCGGGCCGAGTTCCTCGACCTGCTCACCGGGGACCTCGAGCTGCTCTTCGCCAACGAGGAGGAGGTGATGATGCTCTTCGGCGCCTCGACCTTCGACGCCGCGCTCGACGCCGTCACCGAGACGGGGGTGCTGGCCGTGGTGACCCGCGGGGCGAAGGGCTCGGTGGTGGTGACGGCGTCCGGCCCGGTGGAGGTGCCGGCCGCACCGGTCGACCGGGTGCTCGACACCACCGGGGCCGGTGACCTCTTCGCCGCCGGATTCCTCTACGGCATCACCAACGGGCTGCAGCCCGAGGAGGCGGCCCGTCTCGGTGGCGTCTGCGCCGCCGAGGTCATCTCCCACGTCGGCGCCCGGCCCCAGGCCGACCTCCGGGCGTTGGCCGTCGAGGCCGGCCTGTTCGCCTGACCGGTCCCGGTGGTGGTCCCGGTGCTCAGACCTCGTCGGGGTCGACGGGACGGTAGGTGAAGGGCAGGTCGCCGATGCGCACGAGCAGCGAGGCGACCGCCCGCCCGAGCGGGGCGAGCGCCTCGTCCAGGGCGCTGAGGTCCTCGAGCAGCGATTCGTCGATGGCGCACGAGCCCTCGTAGGCCACCTCGACGGCGCACTCGGCGTCGGTGCCGTCCTCGGCCAGTGTCTGCTCGATGGTCGCGGGTCCCCGGCCGAGCGGCTCGCCCAGCACGTCGAGGGTGTGGGGCAGGATGGCGAGCAGCGGGCCGGCATCGGGCACGCCCTCGAGCCCCTGGACCCGGAAGGCGATCTCCACCAGGACCTCGGCCTGCTCGTCGGGCTCGTCGCCGATGGCCCAGCTGCGGTAGGCGGTCTGGCTCCACGTGGGCCAGTCGAGGCTGGTGTCGACCCGGATCCGGGCCGGGCGTTCCTCGCCGGGCAGGCTGTAGGACGTCTCGAAGCTCACGTCCCCCAGGAACACGTCCACCTGGAACCGTTCCTCGACGGCCTGGCGCTGCAGCAGCGCGGCCTCGAAGGCGCGGCGGTGGGAGGCGACGAGGTGGGTGAAGACGTGGTCCAGCATGGCGGGGCAGAGGCTACCGTTCTTCCGTGACCACCTCGTCCGCCCCACCACCGTCCCGCCCCACCGCCGTGTGGGCCGACCGGCGGGTCATCGCCTACGCCCACCAGGGTGGCGCGTGGGAGGCCCCGTCGTCCACGCTGCACGCCATCGCCGCCGCCCTCGGGGCCGGCGCCACCGGCATCGAGCTCGACGTCCACGCCACCGCCGACCACCGCCTGGTGGTCTGCCACGACGCCACGGTGGACCGGACCACGGCCGGCTCGGGGGCCATCGCCTCGTTCACCTACGAGGAGCTCTCCCGGCTCGACAACGCCTACTGGTGGGCGCCGGGGGCCGACGTGACCCCCGGCCTGGCCGACGACGCCTACCCGTTCCGGGGGCGGGCGCCGGCCGACCACCGGTTCGGGTTCGCGCTGCTGGAGGAGGTGCTCGAGGAGTTCCCGGGGACGGTGCTCAACCTCGACATCAAGCAGACGGCCCCGGTCGTCACCCCCTACGAGGAGGCCCTGGGCGACCTGCTGCGCCGGTTCGACTGCGCCGACCGGGTGATCGTGGCCTCGTTCCTCGACACGGCCACCGACGCCTTCTCGGCCCACGCCCCCGAGTTCGCCATCTCGGCCGGCACCGTGGGCACCGCCGAGTTCTACCGGGCGGTCCAGGCCGGCGAGCGGCCGGCGCCCACCCGCCACGTGGCCCTGCAGGTGCCGGTCAGCTTCGGCGAGGTCACCCTGGTCGACGCGCGCTTCGTCGAGGTGGCCCACGAGGAGGGCCTGGCCGTCCACGTGTGGACGATCGAGGAGGAGTCCGAGATGGAGGCGCTGTGCGGCCTCGGAGTGGACGGGATCATCACCGACCGGCCCACGGCCCTCGTCGGGGTGCTCGACCGCCTCGGCTGTGCGTGGAACCCGCGGTGAGCGTCGGGAGCGTCGGGGCGGCGACCACCCGGCGTCCGGGCGCGACGCACCCGGGGGGACGGGAACGCCCCGGTGCACGGACGTGAACGGCCCCGACCGGTCATCCGGTGCGGGAGGAGGGACGGGGCGGTGTCGCCCGGCCCCGTGGGGCGACGGTCAGCCGCGCCCGCAGTTCGGCTTCTTGCCGTGGTTGGCCTTCTTCTTGGCCCGGAGCTTGCGCTTGTTGGTTCGCTTAGACACAGTTTGACAAGGCTACTCGGTCCCCGGCCCACGGGGCCAACGGGGTGCCGGAGGCACGTCGCTGCGTTAGGGGGCGTCGCTGCGGTGGGGCGAGGGTCGGCCACGGGTCCCACCGTGTCCCGGTGACCTGGCTGCTGCGCGACGGCGACGTCCTGGCCGCCGCCGAGGTGATGGAGACGTGGCCGGGCCGGGCCCGGGGCCTGCTCGGCCGTGACGGCTACGACGGGGCGATGGTGCTGCCCGGCATCCGCTCGGTCCACACCTTCGGGATGCGCTTCCCCATCGACGTGGCCTTCTGCGACGACGACCTGGTCGTCCTCGACTCGGTCCGTGTGGTGCCGCTGCGGATGACCCTGCCCCGGCGCCGGTGCCGCATGGTGATCGAGGCCGAGGCCGGCGCCTTCGAGCGCTGGGGCCTGCGGCCCGGCGACCGGCTCGAGCTGCGATGAGCGAGGACGCCACGGGCACCGGCGACCCGGGCGGGGCCGGGGAGATCGACGACGCGGCCGTCGAGCTGCCGTCGTCGGGCGCAGGCGCCCTCGTGGTGGTGGGCACGCCCATCGGCAACCTCGGCGACCTGTCGCCACGGGCGGTGGCCGCCCTCGGCTCGGCCGACGTCCTCTACTGCGAGGACACCCGCCACTCCCGCAAGCTGCTGAGCCACGCCGGGATCTCCGGGGTGCCCCTGCGGTCGCTGCACGAGCACAACGAGGCCGACCGCCTGGACGAGGTGGTGGCCGCGGTGGCTGCGGGGCGCACGGTGGGCCTGGTGAGCGACGCCGGGATGCCGGCGGTGTCGGACCCGGGCGCCCGGGTGGCCGCAGCGGTGGCCGCGGCCGGGCTGACCGTGACCGTGGTCCCAGGCCCCTCCGCCGTGCTTACCGCCCTGGTGGCCAGCGGGTTGGCCACCGACCGGTTCTGCTTCGAGGGCTTCCTGCCCCGGTCCGGCCGGGACCGGGCCGGTCGCCTGGCCGTGGTGGCCGCCGAGCCGCGCACCACGGTGCTGTTCGAAGCTCCGGGTCGGGTGGCCGCCACGCTCGCCGATCTGGCCGGCGTGTGCGGCGGCGACCGGCCGGTCGCGGTCGCCCGGGAGCTGACCAAGCTGCACGAGGAGATCTGGCGGGGCACGCTGGAGGGCGCCGCCGCCTGGGCCGCAGCGGGGTCCGGGGCGAAGTGGTGCTGGTGCTCGGCGGGGCACCCGAACCTGAGGCCGCCGAGGTCAGCGACGAGGAGCTGGCCGCCGATCTGGCCACCGCACTGGCCGCCGGGGCCCGCACCCGGGGGGCCGTCGACGAGGTGGCGGCCCGGCACGGGGTGTCACGACGTCGCACGTACGAGCTGGCCCTCCGGCTGCGGGAGGGGAGCGGGGCCGACCCGGCCGCCGGGCGGGACGAGGATGAGCGCCGGAGCGGCCGTGTTGCAAGGTCCCGGGGTCGACCGCAGCGGGGTCGGCGTGTAACGCTCGGTCGGCGACCCGGGACCGTTCCCCGGGACGGCCCCGGGACCGCCCGGGTCGCCCGGAGCGCAGGCACCACCGACCCACCATCGACAGACCCACCATCGACAGACCCACCATCGACAGACCCACCATCGACAGACCCACCATCGACACAGGAGGCCACCAGATGTTCGGACGCAGCAGCCACCTCGACGCCACCCAGGGAGCCCCGATCGAGCCCGACGACGTGCCCGACGGTGCCGACCGGGCGGCCTTCGCCGCCGGGTGCTTCTGGGGCGTGGAGGAGTTCTTCCTCGCCGTCCCCGGCGTCCTCGACGCCGTGTCGGGCTACGAGGGCGGCCACGTGGACCACCCCACCTACGAGCAGGTGTGCTCGGGCAGCACGGGCCACGCCGAGGCCGTGCTGGTCACCTTCGACCCCACCCGGGTGACCTTCGAGCAGTTGCTCGAGGAGTTCTGGCGGCACCACGACCCGACCACCCTCAACCGCCAGGGACCGGACCACGGTACCCAGTACCGTTCGGCGGTCTTCGTGCGCGACGAGGCGCAGGCCGAAGCGGCGCGGGCCTCCCTCGATGCCTTCCAGGCCCGCTTCAAGCGCCCCATCGTCACCGAGGTGAGCCCGGCGTCGACCTTCTGGCCGGCCGAGGCGTACCACCAGCGCTACGCCGAGCGCACCGGACGGGGCGGCTGCCACGTGGCCAACTGGTAGGAGCGCAGCTCCCGGACCGGTAGGAGCGCAGCTCCCGGACCGGTTGGCGCGCAGCTCCCGGCACGGCCCGGCGGGTGCCCGTCGGGCCACGTGTCCGGCCGGGCGCGGTCGGGTCGGTACGCTGGCGGGCAGTGTCCCGCTACTTCATCACCACGCCGATCTACTACGTCAAGGACGCGCCCCACGTCGGGCACGCCTACACGACGGTCAACGCCGACGCCCTGGCCCGGTGGCACCGGCTGGTGGGCGACGACGTCTTCTTCCTGACCGGCACCGACGAGCACGGCCAGAAGGTGGCCCGGGCGGCCGAGGAGCAGGGGCTCTCGCCCCAGGAGTGGACCGACCACCTCTCGCCCCGGTTCGCCGAGGCGTGGGCCGGCCTCGACATCGCCAACGACGACTTCATCCGGACCACCGAGCCCCGCCACGCGGTGGCCGTCCAGCAGTTCCTGAGCCGCATCCACGAGAACGGCTACATCTACAAGGACACGTACCGGGGTCTCTACTGCGTGTCCTGCGAGCGCTACTACGCCCCCGACGAGCTCCTGCCCGGCGGCCTGTGCCCGGACCACAGGACCGTGCTCGAGGAGCTCGAGGAGGAGAACTACTTCTTCCGGCTGAGCGCCTTCCAGCAGCGCCTCATCGACTGGTACTCGGACGACCCCGACGTCGTGGTGCCCGAGCCCAAGCGCAACGAGGCCCTGAGCTTCATCAAGGGCGGCCTCAACGACATCTCCATCACCCGCACGTCCATCGACTGGGGCGTGCGGGTCCCGTGGGACGAGGCCCACGTCTTCTACGTCTGGTACGACGCGCTGGTCAACTACGTCACGGCCATCGGTTACGGCCAGGACCAGGAGCGCTTCGACGCCTGGTGGCCCCACGTCCACCACCTCATCGGCAAGGAGATCATCCGGTTCCACTGCGTCTGGTGGCCGGCCATGTGCATGGCCGCCGGCATCGACCCGCCCCACCGGGTGCAGGTCCACGGCTGGCTGCTGCTCGGGGGCGACAAGATGTCCAACTCGAGCGTCAACCGGATCGTGCCGGCCGAACTGGCCGAGGAGTACGGGGTCGACCCGCTCCGCTACCACCTGCTGCGCGACGTGCCGCTCGGCAGCGACGGTGAGTTCTCGGCCGAGGGGATCTCGGCCCGCTACAACGCCGACCTGGCCAACAACCTCGGCAACCTGCTGTCACGCGTGTCGACGGTGGTCGACAAGAAGTGCGGCGGTGTGGGCCCCGCCCCGTCCCCCTCGAGCCGGCTGGCCGGGGTGGCCGCCGACGTGGTGGCCGAGGCCTCGGCGGCGTGGGACGCCGGCGCCCCCCACCTGGGCCTCGAGGCCACGTGGCGGTTGCTCCGCGAGACCAACGCCGAGCTGGAGGCGGCCGAGCCGTGGAAGGCCGAGCCTGGCCCGGACGTCGAGGCCGTGCTGGGCAGCGCCCTCGAGGTGCTCCGCATCGTGTCGATCCTGGTGGTGCCGGCCATGCCGTCGGCCGCCCGCGAGATCTGGCGCCGCATCGGCCTGCCGGGCGCGCCCGAGGACCAGCGGCTGCCCGCCGCCGCGGCCTGGGGGGGCTACCCGGGTGGGCTGGCCGTGGAGAAGGGCGCACCGCTGTTCCCCCGCCGGAAGGACTGAACC
Source organism: uncultured Acidimicrobiaceae bacterium (assembly GCA_963830165.1). Lineage (GTDB taxonomy): Bacteria > Actinomycetota > Acidimicrobiia > Acidimicrobiales > RAAP-2 > Bog-756. The sequence goes on along the minus strand of CAWHKZ010000008.1, from coordinate 532,599 downwards.
GTGGCCCGCGACGCCGTGGTGGAGTGGTTCGACTCGCACTGCCATCTCCAGGACGAGTTCGACGAGCCCGGTGACGGGCCGGTCGAGCCCCACGCCGACCGCCTGGCCGCGACCATCGCCCGCGCCTCGGAGGCCGGGGTGACCCGGATGGTGTGCGTCGGGACGGGTGCGGACTCGTCGGCCGAGGCGGTGTCGCTGGCCCGGGCCCTGCGGCGTCCGGGGGGCCCGGCGGCGGCCGAGGGCGTGGCTCTGTGGGCGACCGTCGGGCTGCACCCCCACGACGCCGTCGAGGGTGTGGCCGGTCTCGACGGGGTGCTGGCCGCCGAGCTGTCCGGCGACGTCGATCCGGCCGACCGGGTGGTGGTCGGCATCGGCGAGTGCGGGCTCGACTACCACTACGACCACTCGCCCCGGCCCGTCCAGCGGGAGGCCTTCGCCCTCCAGGTTGAGCTCGCCCACCGCCACGGCCTGGCGTTGGTCATCCACACCCGCGAGGCGTGGGACGACACCTTCGACGTGCTGACCGTCCAGGGGGTGCCCGAGCACACCATCGTCCACTGCTTCACCGGGGGTCCCGGGGAGGCGCGCCGGTGCCTCGATCTCGGCGCCTCGCTGTCGTTCAGCGGGGTCGTGACCTTCAAGAACGCCGCCGAGGTCCGCGAGGCCGCCGCACTGTGCCCGCTGGACCGGCTCCTGGTCGAGACCGACACACCCTTCCTCACGCCGGTGCCCCACCGGGGGACGCCCAACGAGCCGGCCCGGGTGCCCCTGGTCGGCGCGGCGGTGGCGCAGGTCAAGGGGGTGGACACGGCCGTCCTGGCCGAGGTCACCACGGCCAACGCCCGGCGGGCCTTCGGTATCTGAGCCGCCCGACCCGCCGCTGAGCCGACCGTCGGTGGTCAGCCGGCGGTCACGACGGTGACCAGCTGCGGGAACGGCGCCGGCAGCCCGACCCGGGGCGGCAGGCCCGACACGCTGAGCGTGGAGTCCTTGGCCGACTCGGGCACGTAGGTCACGGTGACCGCCCAGTTGCCGGCCTTGGGCGGGTGGAACGCGGTGGGCAGGTGGTACGTGCCGGCGTGGGAGATCGACACCTGCTGCGAGGTGGCCGGCTTGCCGGAGTCGGCCGCCGGGGCATCGGTGATCTGGTATTCGAGGTGGGCCGCGGTGACCGAGCCCTTCAGCACGACGTCCACCGACATGGTGGTGGAGCCGACGGTGCCGGTCAGCGGGGACGAGGTGACCGACAGGGTGACCCCGTCGACGGCGCCGGTGGCCGGGAGGTCGAGCGGATTGTTCCCGGTGGTACTGGTGGTGGTGTGCGGGGCGGTGGTCGTCGTGGTGGCCGACGACGCGCCCGAGCATCCGGCGGCGGTCATCAGGGCCACCGATACGAGCGCGGACGACAGGAGGGGGACGGTCCGGGGGGAGTGCATCCGGTCAGCGTATCGCCGCGGGAATGCGCACTCGGGTGTCCCCGCGCCGGGGGCCGACCGTGCCGCCGAGGTTGCCGCGGCGTGGGCCCCCAGGTAGCGTCGTGGCCACGGCCGCTCCTCGGGGTGGCCGAGTCGCATCGGGCGTCGTGTCGGGACGCCGTGCGGGGGTCGGCCGGAGGAGCCGATCGAGTCCATCCTCTCCCCGGGGGTCCGACGGCGTTCGTCGGGTCCATCCGGGACTGTCGGGGGAGGGACCCTGTCGCACGAGGAGTGGAGTCCTGACGACCGAACCGCAACGGCGGTCCCGTACCGGGGTCGCGTTCGTGCTCTGTGCCGCCCTGCTCGCCGCGCCGCTCGTCGCCCTGCACGGCGGCCCGGCGGCAACGGCCGCGACCGCCCGGCCGGCCACGTTCACGTCCTCGACCGTGCTCCCGGACCGGACGGGCCCGCCGCACGCCCGGTCGGCCCGGGGCCGGGCGGCGACCCACCCCGGACACGGTGCGCCTGTCGTCCTCGCCGCCGCGCCGGTGCTCCAGGTGGTACCCACCACCATTCCCACCACCACCACCACCACGACCGCCCCGCCGGCCACCACGACCGCCCCGCCGGCCACCACGACCACGACCACGTTGACGGCGGTACCGGTGGGCGGCGCCGTCGAGACCACCGGGATCGTGACCTACTACGACCACCCGCCGGGCCGCTGCGCCAGCCCGTGGCTCCCGTTCGGCACAGTGGTGGAGATCACCAACCCGGCGAACGGGCTGACGGTGACCTGCATGGTGGACGACCGGGAGGCCGACACCGCCCGGTCGATCGACCTGGCCACCACCACCTTCGCCGAGCTCGCGCCGCTGTCCCAGGGCGTGATCGACGCCCGTCTCAGCTGGTGAGCGGCCCCTCCGGGCATGGACCGGCCGGGGCGCTCCGGGGTGCCACACTGATCGGGTGACCCATGGGCGCGCCGAGATCCACGAGCTGCTCCTGGCCAACGACCTGCACCCGAGCCGGGCGCTCGGGCAGAACTTCGTGGCGGACGCCAACACGGTCAGGCGGATAGTGCGCCTGGCCGGGGTCGGGCCCGGGTCCCGGGTGGTCGAGATCGGGGCCGGCCTCGGCTCGCTGACCCTGGCCCTGGTCGAGGCCGGTGCCGAGGTCACCGCCGTCGAGGTCGACCGTCACGTGGTGCCGGTGCTCCGGTCGGTCGTCGAGCCCGTCGGCGTGCGAGTGGTCGAGGCCGACGCGCTGCGCGTCGGGTTCACCGACCTGCTGGGCGACGGTGGCCCCTGGTCGCTGGTGGCCAACCTCCCCTACAACGTGGCCGTGCCACTGGTCGTCCGCGTGCTGGAGGAGGCCCCCCAGGTGGCGTCGCTGCTGGTCATGGTCCAGCGGGAGGTGGGCGAGCGGCTGGCCGCGGGCGCCGGGCACGAGGCCTACGGCGCGGTGTCGGTCAAGGTCGCCTACTGGGCCACCGCCGCCGTGGTGGGCAAGGTGTCGGCCAGCGTGTTCATCCCCCGCCCCCGCGTGGAGTCGGTACTGGTGCGCCTCGATCGCCATCCGGGAGGACCCCGGCCCACCGGCGACGGCCGGGTCGGCCCCGGATCCCCCGAGTACGAGCGGCTCTTCGCCGTGGTCCGGGGCGGCTTCGCCCACCGGCGCAAGATGCTGCGCAGGGCGCTGCTCGACCTGGTGGACCCCGAAGCCTTCGTCGCCGCCGGCGTGGACCCGACCGCACGGGCCGAGGAGCTCGGGCTCGACGACTGGGAGCGGCTGGCCTGGTGGCGCCCCGACGTCGCCGTGGCCTCGTGAGGGGGGCCCACCGGTGACCGTCCGGTGCGTGGCCCCGGCCAAGCTGACGCTGTCGCTGCGGATCACCGGGGTCCGTCCCGACGGTTACCACCTGCTCGAATCGGAGATGGTCACCCTCGACCTGGCCGACACCCTCGAGATCGACGAGGCGGCCGGCGACGGGGCGGGCGGCCTCGAGGTGGTGCCGGCGTGGCCGGCCGACGGGGTGGTGCGCGACGGCGACGCCCTCGGGCCGCCCGCCGACAACCTGGTCGTGCGGGCGCTGGCGGCCACCGGACGGTCGGCCCGGGTCCGCCTGGTCAAGCGGATCCCCCCGGGTGCGGGCCTCGGAGGGGGATCGGCCGACGCCGCTGCCGTGCTGCGGTGGGCGGGCCGCCACGAGGTCGACGTGGCCGTCGGCCTCGGCGCGGACGTGCCGTTCTGCGTGGCCGGGGGCCGGGCGCTGGTGACCGGGGTGGGGGAGCGGGTGGCGCCCCTGCCCTTCGAGGCCCGCACCTTCGTGCTGGTCCTGCCGCCCTTCGGCGTGGACACCGCCGCCGTCTACCGGGCCTGGGACCGCCTGGCCGCGCGGGAGCCCGGGGCGGGCACGGACGGTGCCGTCAACGGGCTGGAGGCGGCGGCTCTCGAGGTGGAGCCCCGGCTGGTGGGCTGGCGGCGCGCGCTCGAGGACGCCACGGGCCGTCGGGCCCGGCTGGCGGGAAGCGGCTCGACGTGGTTCGTGGAGGGCGGGGTCGACGACCTCGGCCTGGACGGACGGGCGTGGCTGGAGCGGGACGGGGAGCGGGCCCCTCTGGTCGTGGCGCGGACGGTGCCGGCGCCCACCTGACCCTGCTTCCTGATCCTGCTTCGTCCCCGGGGCCGGATGGCGGTCCCGGTGGTGACGGGACCTACTTGCCCGCCGCCCGCCTCTGCCAACGGGTGGCCTTCAGCATCTTCTTGTGCTTCTTCTTGCGCATGCGCTTGCGGCGCTTCTTGATCAGGGATCCCATGTCGGGTAGCACGGTAGTCGACCAGGGCATTTGACGCCAAAGGCCGGCCGGCGCCGGCTGATTGCGGAGGTCAGCCGGGGTGGGCGGACCCCGAGGGGTGGGGGGCGGTGACGGGCGGGAAGGCCAGTCGGAACAGGGCACCGCCGCCCGGGGCGTGGTGCACGCTGACCTGGCCGCCCTCGTCCTCGGCCACCTGGGCGACGATGGCCAGGCCCAGCCCCGACCCGGGGCGCCTGCGGGCCTCGGGGGCCCGGTAGAAGCGGTCGAAGATGTGGTCGATGTCGCCGTCGGCGATGCCGGGACCGTAGTCGCGCACCATGAGGGTGCCGTCGCCGCAGACCACCTCGACCACGCCGCCGTCGGGGCTGTACTTGACGGCGTTGTCGAGCAGGTTGTTGACGGCCCGCTCGATCCGGGCCGCCGAACCGAAAATCCAGGTGGGGGACGTGGAGGCGGCCAGGGTGACGCCCCGGCTGCGACCGTGGGTGGTGGCCGCCTCCACGGCACCCAGGACGAGCTCGTCGTAGCGCAGGATCTCCTTGGTGACCTGGGGGAGGTCGCCCCGGGCCAGCTCGGCCATGTCGGCCACCAGCGAGGTGAGCTCGTCGAGCTGGGCGAGGACGTCGCCGATCAGCACCTCGCGGTCCTCGGGGGTGAGCCGGTCCATCTGGCGCGCCACCTCCATGTTGGTGCGCAGGCTGGTGAGCGGCGTCCGCAGCTCGTGGGAGGCGTCGAGCACCAGCTGGCGCTGGCTGTCGCGCGACGAGTCGAGGGCGAGGAGCAGGCGGTTGAACGCCCGGCGCAGCCGGCCGAGCTCGTCGGCGCCGCCGGGGTCGAGCCGCCGGGAGACGTCGGTGGTGCGGGCCAGGTCCTCCACCGAGTCGGTGAGGTCGTCGAGGGGGCGCAGCACGGCCCGTCCGACGCCGAGGCCGAGCAGGACGGCCAGGCCCACGCCGATGAGGATGATCAGCCACAGGGCGACGGCCAGGTCGTGGAGGCCGTCGTGGACGCCGGTCAGCGGCGATGTCAGCTGCAGGGCCCCGCCGTACTCCATGGTCAGCTGCTGGCTGCCGTTGCTGTAGTGGAAGTTCCCGCCCAGTGGGTCGACGATCTCGCGCACCGAGATCCCGTCGACCGTGGTCGTGAACAGTCGCTGGGTGCCCGTATCCAGGCTGCCGGCCAGCTGGGCCACCTGGGGGGTGATGGGCAGGACCTGGGGGTCACCGGGGTTGACCTTGCCGTCGGCCCACACCACCTGCGAGCAGTAGCCGCCGGCCCGGCCGCAGGTGTTGTAGATCTTGGGCGGCACGCCGATGGCGTTGCCGGCCGCCAGGTTGCGGGCGTCCTGCTCGAGCGTCACGTCGAGGCTGCCGACCAGCGAGTGGTAGGCGACGGCGTAGGTGGCGACCGAGGCGAGCAGGACCACCACCAGCACCGCACCGGTGGCCACCAGCACGAGGCGGGTGCGGAAGGTCACGGTGCGGAGCCCTCGCGGCGGTCAGGGCTCGCGGAGGACATAGCCGACCCCCCGTGCGGTGTGGATGAGGCGGGGCTCGCCGCCCTCCTCCGTCTTGCGCCGCAGGTAGCCGACATAGACGGCCAGTGAGTTGGTGCCGGAGTCGAAGGTGTAGCCCCAGACCCGGTCGAGGATGAGCTCGCGGGTGAGCACCTGGCGGGGGTGGCGGAGCAGCAACTCGAGGAGGTCGAACTCGATCCGGGTCAGCGTAAACGTCCGCTCCCCCCGGCGGGCGTCGCGCGTCACCGGGTCGAGGCTGAGGTCGAGGAAGGTCAGCAGCTCGCCCGGGTCCTCGGGCCGGCGGCGCAGCAGGGCGCGCAGCCGGGCCAGCAGCTCGGCCAGGGCGAAGGGCTTGACCAGGTAGTCGTCGGCACCGGCGTCGAGGCCGTCCACCCGGTCCTGCACGGCGTCCCGGGCGGTCAGCATGAGGACGGGCGTGTCGTCGCCGGCCGCCCGCATGCGCCGGCACACGTCGAGCCCGTCGATGGTGGGCAGGCCGATGTCGAGGATCATGGCGTCGGGGGGCCGGATGGCCAGCTCCTCGAGAGCCTGGGGGCCGTCGGCCGTCAGGGTCACTTCGTAGCCGTCGAGGCGGAGCGCCCGCTGCAGGGCCCCGCTGACCGCCGGATCGTCGTCGACTACGAGGATGCGCATCGGGTCGGGAGCCTATCGGCGCCGTGCCTCCGGCTCGTGGCACGGCCCGTGGCACGGCCCGTGGGGACCGGGGTGGCCGTCGGGGCCGGTACTAGCCTTACGCGACGCCGCCAGGGGAGTGCGGAGGTGGCGCGCCGGTCCCCGCCGGACCAGTCCGAGGTAGTTCAATTGGCAGAACGCCGGCCTTTGGAGCCGGATGTTGGAGGTTCGAGCCCTCCCCTCGGAGCCGACGGGTCGCCGGCCGTCCGGCCGGGCGCACCGGTCAGTTCGACTTGCGGGCCCTGCTCCGGAGCCGGCCGCGGGTGGTCTGGTCGAGGATGACCTTGCGCAGGCGGACGGCCTTCGGGGTCACCTCCACGCACTCGTCGTCGGCGATGAACTCGAGGGCCTGCTCGAGGGAGAGCAGCAGTGGCGGGGTGAGGCGGATGGCCTCGTCGGCCGACGCGGACCGGATGTTGGTCTGCTTCTTCTCCTTGGTGGGGTTGACGTCCATCTCCTCGTCACGGGCGTTCTCGCCCACCACCATGCCCTCGTAGACCTCGGTGCCGGGGCCGACGAGGAGCATCCCCCGCTCCTGGAGGCTCATCAGCGTGTAGCCGGTCGTCATGCCGCGGCGGTCGGCCACCATCGAGCCGTTGCGCTTGGTCTTGAGCTCGCCGTGCCACGGCTCCCAGCCGTCGAACACATGGTGGAGCATGCCCGTTCCCCGGGTCTCGGTCATGAACTCGGTCCGGAAACCGACCAGGCCGCGGGCCGGGATCCGGTAGTCCATCCGCACCCAGCCGGTCCCGTGGTTGACCATCTCGACGAGGGTCCCCTTGCGCAGGGCCATCAGCTGGGTGACCACGCCGAGGTAGTCGTCGGGCACGTCGATGGCCACCCGCTCCATCGGCTCGTGCAGCTTGCCGTCGATCTCGCGGGTGACGACCTGGGGCTTGCCGACCGTCAGCTCGAAGCCCTCGCGTCGCATGGTCTCGACCAGCACGGCCAGCTGGAGCTCGCCACGACCCTGGACCTCCCAGGTGTCGGGGCGCTCGGTCGGGTTGACCCGCAGCGACACGTTGCCGACGAGCTCGGACTCGAGCCGGCCGAGGACCTGGCGGGCGGTCAGCTTGTTGCCGTCGGCGCCGGCCAGGGGGGACGTGTTGATGCCGATGGTCATGGCCAGGCTGGGCTCGTCGACGGTGATGACCGGCAGCGGGCGGGGGTCCTCGGCGTCGGCCAGCGTCTCGCCGATGGTGATCTCGGCCATGCCGGCCACCGCGGCGATCTCGCCGGGCCCGGCCGCGTCGCACTCGATCCGGTCGAGGGCGTCGGTGATGAACAGATCGGTGATCTTGGTCCGCTCGATGGTGCCGTCGAGCTTGCACCACGCCACCGTGGCGCCCTTGGTCAGGGTCCCGTTGTGGACCCGGCACACGGCCAGGCGGCCCAGGTAGGGGGAGGCGTCGAGGTTGGACACGATGGCCTGGAGGGGTGCCCCCTCCTCGTAGCTGGGGGCGGGGATGCGGTCCAGGATGGCCTGGAACAGGGGCTCGAGGTCGGTGCCCTCGACACCCTGCTCGGTCGAGGCCCAGCCGGCCCGGGCATTGGAGAAGAGGATGGGGAAGTCGATCTGGTCCTCGTCGGCGTCGAGATCGAGGAAGAGCTCCTCGACCTCGTGGACGACCTCGTCGATCCGGGCGTCGGGCCGGTCGACCTTGTTGACCACCAGCACGACCGGCAGGCGGGCCTGGAGGGCCTTGCGGAGCACGAACCGGGTCTGGGGGAGGGGACCCTCCGAGGCGTCGACCAGCAGCAGGACGCCGTCCACCATGGTGAGGCCCCGCTCGACCTCGCCGCCGAAGTCGGCGTGCCCGGGGGTGTCGATGATGTTGATCTTGACCCCGCTGTGGAGCACGGCGGTGTTCTTGGCCAGGATCGTGATCCCCTTCTCCCGCTCGAGGTCGCCGGAGTCCATGACCCGCTCGTTGACGGCCTGGTTGTCCCGGAAGGCCCCGGACTGCCAGAGCATGGCGTCCACCAGGGTGGTCTTCCCGTGGTCGACGTGGGCCACGATGGCCACGTTGCGGATGTCGTCACGGGTCTGGGAAGGCATAGACATACCAGGCTACAGGGCCGACCCGGGTGCCCCGACCGCAGGTCGCGGCGGTCGGGGACGGGCGCGCCGGTGCGGCCGCGGCCGGATCAGGGCGTGATGGCCGACGAGGCGGGCGAGGCCGGCCCGGTGCCGGTGGTATTGGTGGCGGTCACCGTGAAGGTGTACGAGGTCGTGCTCGAGAGGCCGGTCACCGTGCAGGGCGACGCGGCGGCCGAGCACGTGAATCCGCCGGGGCTCGACGTCGCCGTGTAGCTGGAGATGGTCGACCCGCCGGTGTTGGTGACCGCGGTCCAGGCGACCTTGACCGAGGTCGAGCTGACGTCGGTGACGGTCGGCTGCGCCGGTGCGGCCGGCGTGCCGACGGTGATCGAGTTCGAAGCCGTCGACGGCAGGCCGGTCCCGTCGGTGTTGATGGCCGACACCGTGAACGTGTAGGCCGTGCCCGTCGTGAGCCCGGTGAACACGCAGGTCGTGGACGTGCCCGTGAGCGACGTCGAGCAGGCGGCCGGGGTGGTGACCGACGGGCTCGAGGTGACGGTGTAACCGGTGAGCGCCGACCCGCCGGTTACCGTCGGGTCGGCCCAGGTGACGGTGGCCGTGGTGGCCGACGTGGTGGCGACCGCGGTGACCCCGGTGGGCGACGCCGGTGTGCCGGCGGTGATCGAGTTGGACGGCGCCGAGGGGACACCGGTGCCCTCGGTGTTGATGGCCGAGACGGTGAAGGTGTATGCCGTCTTGGCCGTCAGGCCGGTGAAGGTGCAGGTGGTGGACGTCGCCGTGAGGCTCGTCGAGCAGGCGGCCGGGGTGGTGACTGACGGGCTCGAGGTGACCTTGTACCCGGTGATGGCCGAACCGCCGGTGACCGTCGGATCGGTCCAGGTGACGGTCACCTGGGTGGTGGCCGTTGAGGCTGTGGCCGTCACCCCGGTGGGTGACGCCGGCGTGCCCGAGGTGATGGAGTTGGAGGGCGACGAGGCCACGCTGGTGCCCGCCGCGTTGGTGGCCGTCACCGTGAACGAGTACGCCGTCTTGGCCGTGAGCCCGGTGAAGACGCAGCTCGTCGACGACCCCGTCAGCGCCGTCGAGCAGGCGGCCGGCGTGGTGACCGCCGGGCTCGAGGTGACGGTGAAGCCGGACACGGCGGCACCACCGTTGACGGAGGGTGCGGTCCAGCTGACGGTCACCTGGGTGGTGGCCGACGAGGCCGAGGCCGTCACCCCGGTCGGGGCGTTGGGCGCGGTGGCCGGAATGGCCCCCGCCGAGGAGGCCGAGGCCGGTCCGGCTCCGACGCCGTTGGTGGCCGTCACCGTGAACGTGTAGCTGGTCCCGTTGGTGAGGCCGGTGACCGTGCAGCTCGTGGTGGCCGAGCTGCAGGTGAAGCTGCCCGGCGTCGAGGTCACCGTGTATCCCGTGATCGGGCTGCCGTTGGCCGCCGGTGCCGTCCAGGAGACGACCGACTGGGTGTTGGCGTTGGAGGTGGCCGCGACTCCGGTCGGGGCGCCTGGTGTGGTCGCCGGGATGGCCGCCCCCGAAGCCGCAGAGGCCGGGCTGGTGCCGGCCGAGTTGGTGGCGGTCACAGTGAACGTGTAGCTGGTGCCGTTGGTCAGGCCGGTGAACAGGCAGGTGGTCGACGTGCCGGTGAGCGCCGTGGAGCAGGCGGCCGGCGTGGTGACCGCGGGGCTCGACGTCACGGTGTACCCGGTGATGGTGGCGCCGCCGGTGGCCGTCGGGTCGGTCCAGGTGATCTGGGACTCGGCGTTCTGGTTCGACGAGGCCGACACTCCGGTGGGGGAGGCGGGGGCGCCCGAGACGATCGAGTTCGAGGCGGCCGATGCCGCGCCCGTGCCGGCACTGTTGGTCGCCGTCACCGTGAAGCTGTACGACGTGCCGGCGGTCAGCCCGGTGACCGTGCAGCTGGTGGTGGCTGACGTGCACGTGGCCGTGCCCGGGCTGGCCGCAACGGTGTAGGCGGAGATGGCCGCACCGCCCGTGGTCGACGGTGCGGTCCAGCTCACGGCCACCTGGGTGGTGGCCGTCGACGGGGTCGCGACCACCGCGGTCGGGCTACCGGGGACGGTCGCCGGGGTGGCGGCGGCCGAGGCCGTCGAGGCGGCGCTCGTTCCGGCGGCGTTGGTGGCCGTGACCGTGAAGGTGTAGGGGGTGCCGTTGGCGAGCCCGGTGAAGGTGCAGCTGGTCGACGACCCGGTCAGGGCCGTCGAGCAGGCGGCCGGCGTGGTGACCGCCGGGCTCGAGGTCACGGTGTAGCCGGTGAGGGCCGACCCGCCGGTGTTGGTCGGGTCGGTCCAGGACACCACCGACTGGGTGTTGGCGTTCGACGTCGCCGTGACGGTGGTCGGGGCGGCGGCCACGGTGGCCGCGGTGACGCTGCTCGAGGCCGCCGAGGCGGTGCCGGTACCCAGGGCGTTCTTGGCCGACACGGTGAAGGTGTAGGAGGTGCCCGCGGTCAGGCCGGTGAAGGTGCAGCCGGTCGACGTGCCGGTCAGCGAGGTCGAGCAGGCGGCCGGGGTGGTGACCGAGGGGGTGGAGACGACGGTGTAGCCGGTCAGGGCCGAGCCGCCGTTGGAGGCCGGTGCGGTCCAGTTGACGGTCACGCTCGGGGTCGAGGTGTTGGCCACGCCGGCCACGTTGGCGACCGACGTCACGGTCGGGGCGCCCGGGGTGGTCGCCGGGATGGCGGCCGACGAGGCGGCCGAGGCCGTGCCGGTGCCCGCGGCGTTGGTGGCCGTGACCGTGAAGGTGTAGCTGGTGCCGTTGGTGAGGCCCGTGACGGCGCAGCTCGTCGTGGACGTGTTGCAGGTGAAGCTGCCCGGGGTCGACGTCACCGTGTAGTTCGTGATGGCGGCGCCACCGTTGGAGGTCGGTGCGGTCCAGCTCACGGTCGACTGGGCGTTGGCGTTCGACGTGGCCGCCACCGCGGTCGGGACGCCGGGGACGGTCGCCGGGGTGGCGGCGGCCGGGGGCGTCGAGGCGGCGCTCGTGCCCTCACCGTTGGTCGCCGTCACCGTGAAGGTGTACGCGGTGCCGTTGGTGAGTCCGGTGAAGGTGCAGCTGGTCGACGAGCCGGTCAGGGCCGTCGAGCAGGCGGCCGGGGTGGTGACCGACGGGCTCGAGGTCACGGTGTAGCCGGTGAGTGCCGACCCGCCGGTGTTGGTCGGGTCGGTCCAGGACACCACCGACTGGGCGTTGGCGTTCGACGTCGCCGCGACTGCGGTCGGGGCGGCCGCCACCGTGGCCGGGGTGACGCTGCTGGAGACAGCCGAGGCGTTGCCGGTGCCGGCCGAGTTGGTCGCCCTGACGGAGAACGTGGTGGCCGTACCCGCGGTCAGTCCGGAGGTGAAGGTGCAGCTGGTGGCGGCGGCTGCCGCCGAGCAGGTGGCGCCGCCGGTGGTGGCGGTCACCGTGTACCCGGTGATGGCCGAGCCGCCGGTCGAGCCCGGGGCGGTGAAGTTGACGGTCGCCTGCGGGTTGTTGCCGTTGGCGATGCCGGAGGCCACCGAGACGGTGCCGATGGTCGGGGTGCCGGGCACGGTTGCCGCCGTCATCGAGGTGGTGGATGTCGAGGCGCCGCTGGTGCCCTCGGCATTGATGGCCGACACCGTGAAGGTGTACGCCGTGCCCGTGGCCAGGCCGGTGAAGGTGCAGCCCGTCGACGAGCCGGTCAGGGCCGTCGAGCAGGCGGCCGGGGTGGTGACCGACGGGCTCGAGGTCACGGTGTAGCCGGTGAGGGCCGATCCGCCGGTGTTGGTCGGGTCGGTCCAGGCGATGGTGGCCGAGGGGCTCGTCCCGTTGGCCACGGCGGCCACGTTGGTGGCGGTGGCGCCCGACGGGGCCTGGGGCACCGTGGCCGCGGTCGTGGCGGACGAGGCCGACGACAGTTGGCTGGTACCGGCGGCGTTGGTGGCCGTGACCGTGAAGGTGTAGGCCGTGGCGGCGGTCAGGCCGCTCACCGTGCAGGAGGTGCCCGACGTGGCCGAGCAGGTGAAGCTGCCCGGCGTCGAGGTCACGGCGTAGGAGGTGATGGCCGAGCCGCCGTTGTTGGGCGCGGTCCAGGACACCGAGATGCTCGGGCTCAACCCGTAGGCGGTGCCGGCGACCGGGGTGCCGGTCACCGCGCTCGGGGCGGCGGGCACCGTCGCCGGGGTGAGGCTCGAGGTCGCCCCCGAGGCCGCGCTGGTGCCGTTGGCGTTGGTGGCCGTGACCGTGAAGGTGTAGGCCGTGCCCGCCGTCAGCCCGGAGGTGAAGGTGCAGCTGGTGGCCGTCGAGGCGGCCGAGCAGGTGCCGCCGGCGCCGCTGGCCGTGACCGTGTACCCGGTGATGGCCGTGCCGCCGGTGCTCGACGGATCGGTCCAGGTCACGGTGGCCTGCGGGGTGCCGCCGTTGGCCGTCCCGGTGGCGTAGGTGGCGGTGCCGATGGTCGGCGCTCCGGGCACCGTCGCCGCGGTGACCGAGTTGGAGGAGAACGAGCCCGAGCCGGTGCCCGCCGCGTTGATGGCCTTGACCGAGAAGGTGTAGGAGGTGCCGGCGGCCAGCCCGGTGAAGACGCAGCTGGTCGACGAGCCGGTCAGCGCCGTCGAGCAGGCGGCCGGCGTGGTCACCGACGGGCTCGAGGCGACGGTGTACCCGGTGAGGGCCGTGCCACCGGTGGCGCCGGCCGTCCAGGTGACGGTGGCCGAGCCGGTCGACCCGTTTGCGACGCCGCTCACGACGGTGGCCGTGCCGATGGTCGGCGCCTGGGGCTCGGTCGCCGGGGTCAGCGAGGCCGAGGCGGTGGACGCTGCGGTGGTGCCCGACCCGTTCGTGGCCGTCACCGTGAAGGTGTAGGCCGTGCCCGCGGTCAGGCCGGAGGTGAAGGTGCAGCTGGTGGCCGTGCCGGCGGCCGAGCAGGTGGCGCCGCCGGTGGCCGTCACCGTGTAGCCGGTGATCGTCGAGCCACCCGAGGAGCTGGCCGTCCAGGAGACGGTGGCATTGGCGGTGGAGCCGTAGCCGATGCCGGTCACGTTGGCGGCGGTCACGCCGGTCGGCACGCTCGGCAGCGTGGCCGGGGTGAGGCTCGAGGTAAGCGAGGACGATGCGCTGGTGCCGGCAGCGTTGGTGGCGGTCACCGTGAACGTGTAGGCCGTGCCCGCGGTCAGGCCGGAGGTGTAGGTGCAGCTGGTGGCCGTCGAGGCTGCCGCACAGGTGGCGCCGGTACCGTTGGCCGTGACCGTGTACCCGGTGATGGCCGAGCCGCCGGTGCTCGACGGATCGGTCCAGGTGACGGTCACCTGCGGGTTGGACCCGTAGGTGACGCCCGCAGTGTTGGTGGCGGTGCCGATCGTCGGCGCCGAGGGCACGGTCGCCGGGGTCACCGGGCTCGAGGCGGTGGAGGCCAATCCGGTGCCGGTGGCGTTGGTGGCCGTGACCGTGAAGGTGGACGCCGTGCCCGCGGTCAGGCCGCTCGCCACGGTGCAGGAGGTGGTGGCCGTGGAGCAGGTGCCACCCCCCGAGCTGGCCGTGACGGTGTACCCGGTGATGGCCGAGCCGCCGGTGCCGCCGGCCGTCCAGGTGACCGTGACCTCGGGGTTGCCGCCGTTTTCGACCCCGGACACGTTGCTGGCGGCCGTGATGGTGGGCGCCTGGGGCACCGTCGCCGCCGTCAGGCTGGACGATGCGACCGAGGCGCTGCTCGTGCCGGCCACGTTGGTGGCCTTGACCGTGAACGTGTACGACGTACCCGCCGTCAGGCCGGTCACGTTGCAGGTCAGCGCCCCCGTGGTGGTGCAGGTCTGGCCGCCGCTGCCGCTGGCCGAGACGGTGTACCCGGTGATGGCCGAGCCGCCGGTGGCGCCGGCCGTCCAGGTCACGGTGGCCTGCGGGGCCGGGGTGTACGCGACGTTGGTGATGGCGGCGACCGAGCTGACGGTCGGCGCCTGGGGCACGGTGGCGGGCGTGATGCTGGCCGTGGCCCCGGAGCCGAGGCCGGTACCGACCGGGTTGGTGGCCGTCACGGTGAACGTATAGGCGTCCCGGCGGTCAGACCCGAGGTGTAGGTGCAGGTGGTCGCCCCGGTGGTGGAGCAGGTGGCACCGCTGCCGTTGGCCGTGACCGTGTACCCGGTGACGGCCGCGCCCCGGTGGCGCCGGCCGTCCAGGTGACCGTCACCTGCGGCGCGCCGTTGTAGGCGGTGCCGGTGGCGTACGTGGCCGCCCCGATGGTCGGGGCCTGGGGCATGGTCGCCGCGGTCAGGCCGGCGACGACGAGTTGCCGCTGGTACCCGACGGTTGGTGGCCGTCACCGTGAACGTGTATGCGGTGCCCGGGTGGGTCCGGTGACGGTGCAGCTGGTGGTCGCGGTGGTGCAGGTGGCGCCGGTGTTGGCCGTGGCCGTGTACCCGGTGATGGCCGAGCCGCCGGTGGCGCCGCCGTCCACGACACGACGGCGCGGGGGCCGACGTGTAGGCGGTGCCGGACACGTTGGCGGCGCTGACCGCGTCGGGGCCGTGGGAACCGTGGACGGGGTGAGGCTCGAGGTGGAGGACGAGGCGATGCTCGTGCCGGCCGTGTTGGTGGCCGTCACCGTGAAGGTGTAGGCCGTACCCGCCGTCAGGCCGGAGGTGAAGGTGCAGCTGGTGGCCGCGGCGGCGGCTGCGCAGGTGCCCCCGCTGCCACTGGCCGTGACCGTGTAGCCGGTGATGGCCGACCCGCCGGTGTTGGCCGGGTCCGTCCAGGTCGACGGTCACCTGTGGCGACGAGCCGTAGGTCATGCCCGCGGAGTTCGTGGCCGTGCCGATGGTCGGGGCCTGGGGCACCGTTGCCGCAGTGACGGCGGACGAGGCGCTGGACAGCTGACTGCTACCGGCCCCGTTGGTGGCCGCCACCGTGAAGGTGTACGACGTGCCGGCGGTCAGGCCGGTGACGGTGCAGGAGGTGGTGGCCGACGTACAGGTGGCGCCGCCGGGCGAAGCGGTGACCGCGTAGGACGTCACTGTCGATCCGCCGTTGCTGCCGGCCGTCCACGACACGTTGATGCTCGGGGTCCCGGTGTAGGCGGTGCCGGTGACGATGGCGCCGGTCACGGCCGAGGGTGCCTGGGGCACCGTGGCCGGGGTGAGGCTGGCGGTCGAGGACGAGGCGAGGCCGGTGCCGGCCGCGTTGGTGGCCGCCACCTTGAAGGTGTAGGCCGTGCCGGCGGTGAGTCCCGAGGTGAAGGTGCAGTTGGTCGCCGTCGAGATCGCCGAGCAGGTGCCGCCGCTACCGCTGGCCGTGACGGTGTAGCCGCTGATGGCCGCACCGCCGGTGTTGACCGGGTCGGTCCAGGTGACGGTGACCTGCGGGGCCTGGCCGTAGGCGATGCCGGTGGTGTAGGTGGCCGTGCCGATGGTCGGGGCCTGGGGCACCGTGGCCGGGGTGATGCTGGCGGTCGAGCCCGAGGCGCTGCTGGTGCCGACCGAGTTGGTGGCCGTCACCGTGAACGTGTACGCCGTACCGGCGGTCAGGCCGGAGGTGATGGTGCAGGTGGTGGCCCCGGCGGCGGCCGTACAGCCACCTCCCGTCGGGCTCGACGTCACGGTGTAGCCGCTGATGGCCGCACCACCGGTGTTGACCGGGTCGGTCCAGCCGACGGTGACCTGGGGGGACTGGCCGTAGGCGATGCCGGCGGTGTAGGCGGCCGTGCCGATGGTCGGGGCCTGGGGCACGGTGGCCGCCGTCAGTGATGCCCCGGCGGAAAGAAGGCTGGTCCCCGCTGCGTTCGTGGCCGTCACCGTGAAGCTGTACCCGGTACCGGCGGTCAGACCGGACGTGATGGTGCAGCCGGTGGCCCCGGCACCCGCGGTGCAGCTACCGCCCGCCGGGCTCGAAGTGACGGTGTAGCCGGTGACGGCGGCACCGCCGGTGTTGGTCGGATCGGTCCAGGTGACGGCGACGTGCGGCGGCGAGCCGTAGAGGTTGCCCGCCACGTTGGCCGCAGCCACGCCCGACGGGGCCTGGGGCACGGTCGCCGGGGTGATCGACGTCGTGGTGCCGGAAGCCGCGCTCGCTCCGGTGGCGTTGGAGGCCGCCACCGTGAAGGTGTAGCCGGTGCCGGCGGTCAGACCCGTCGAGATGGTGCAGCTGGTCGCCGAGGCACCGCTCACCGTGCAGCTACCGCCCGCCGGGCTCGAAGTGACGGTGTAGCCGGTGACGGCGGAACCGCCGTTGTGGGCCGGGTCGGTCCAGGTGACGGTGACCTGCGGCGGGTCGCCGTTGGCGATGCCCGTCGCATACGAGGCCGAACCGATGGTCGGCGCCTGGGGCACCGTGGCCGCCGTCACGCTCGACGAGGCGGACGAGGTTGCGCCCGTGCCCGAGCCGTTGGTGGCCGTCACCGTGAACGTGTACGCCGTGCCGGCGGTCAGGCCTCCGGTGACGCGTGCAGTTCGTCCCGCGGTCGTGCACGTGGCGCCGCTGTTGGACGTCATGCGGTGTACCCGGTGATCGGGGCGCCACCGTTCCAAGCCGGTGCTGTCCACGAGACCGACATCTCGGGGCTCTGGACGTACGGGATGCCGGGGACGTCGGCGGCGGTCACCGAGGTCGGCGCGTTCGGCACGGTCGACGGCGTACCCGTGGCCGGCGCCGAGGGCGGTCCGGTGCCGATCGAGTTGGTGGCCGCCACGGTGAACGTGTACGTGGTGCCGTTGACCAGGCCGAGGAAGGTGCAAGAGGTGGTCGAACCGTTGGCCGTCGTACACGTCTGGCCACCACTCGAGGTGACCGTGTAGCTCGTGATCGGGGTGCCTCCGGTGTTGCTGGGCCCCGACCACGTCACGGTGGACTGGTCGTTGGCGTAGGACGTGGCGCTCACGCCGGTCGGGGCCCCGGGGGTGCTGGCCGGGACGACGGCGTTGGACGGCGCCGAGGCGGCGCTCGTTCCGGCGCTGTTGGTGGCCGTCACCGTGAACGTGTAACTCGTGCCGTTGGTGAGACCGGAGACGGTGCAGGAGGTGGCCCCGGTCGAAGTGCACGTCTGGCCGCCCGGGCTCGAGGTGACCTGATAACCCGTGATGGCCGAGCCGCCGTCGTCGGAGGGTGTGGTCCACGACACCGTCGAGGAGGCGTTCTGCCCGGTCGTGGCCTTGACCGAGGTGGGCGCAAGGGGTGGGCCGGCTGGAACGGCCGGCGCCGAGGCTGCCGATGCCGGACCGGTGCCCATCGCATTGGTGGCGGTCACCGTGAACGTGTACGCGGCGCCGTTGGACAGACCCGTGACGGTGCACGTGGTGGCCCCCGTCGTGGTGCAGGTCTGCCCGTCGTTCGAGGTGACCGTGTACCCGGTGATGGCCAGCCGCCGTTGGAGGACGGGGACGTCCAGGTGACCGTGGACTGGGTACTGACATTGGAGGTGGCGGTCACCCCGGTCGGGGCGCCCGGCAGGGTCGCCGGCACGACGGCCGCAGAGGCGATGGACGCCGCTCCCGTGCCGGCGCTGTTGGTGGCCGTCACCGTGAAGGTGTAACTCGTACCGTTGGTGAGCCCGGACACCGTGCAGGTAGTGGCTCCGGTGGTCGTGCACGTGCGGGCGCCGGTGCTGGATGTCACGGTGTACGACGTGATCGAACTGCCGCCGTTCGAGGTCGGCGCCGTCCACGAGACGACCGACGAGGTGTTCTGGTGAGTCGTTGCCGTGACCCCGGTCGGAGCACCGGGCACCGTCGACGGGGTCGCCGGGGCGGAGGGGGCGGATGCCGGGCCGGTACCGATGCCGTTGGTGGCGGTGACCGTGAAGGTGTAGGCCGTCCCGTTGGTCAGGCCGGTCACCGTGCAGGTGGTGGTCGTACCATTCGACGTGGTGCAGATCTTGGCGCCAGGGCTCGAGGTCACCGTGTAGTGGATGATCGAGGATCCGCCGGTGTATGTCGGAGCCGTCCAGCTGACGACGGACTGCCCGTTGGCCGAGGACGATGCGGTCACCGTGGTCGGGGCGCCGGGAACCGTGGTGGTCGGCGTCACCGAGGTGGTGGCGGCGGAGGCGCTGCTGTTGCCTGCGGCGTTCGTGGCGATGACCGTGAATGTGTAGGGAGTGCCGTCGGTCAGGCCGGTCACGACGCAGGACGTGCCGCCGGTTGTACAGGTGTGGCCGCCGCTGCTCGAGGTGACCGTGTAGCCGGTGACGGCGGCGCCGCCGTTCGAGGCGGGGGCCGCCCAGGTGACTGTGGCCTGGGTGTAGCCACCGACGGCGGTGGCGCCCGTGGGTGCCCCGGGGACGGTGGCCGGGGTCGCGGCGGCCGACGCCACCGAGGCGAGGCCGGTGCCGAGTGCATTGGTGGCCGTGACCGTGAAGGTGTAGCTCGTGCCGTTGGCGAGACCCGAGACCGTGCAGGTCGTGGCTCCCGTCGTGGTGCAGGTCTGGCCGCCGCTCGACGTCACCTCGTACCCGGTGATGGTCGATCCGCCGTTGGAACTCGGTGCCGTCCAGGCCACGACGGACTGGCCGTTGGCGTACGAGGTGGCGGTGACCGCGGTTGGCGGTCCGGGAGGACCGGTGGGCGTGACCGTGGTCGTGTAGCCCGACGAGGCGCTCGGACCAGCTGCACTGTTGGCGACGACACTGAACTTGTAGGCGGTTCCGTTGGTCAGCCCGGTGACGACGCAGGGCGAGGACGAACAGGTGGCCGCGATCCCGCCGGGGTTGGAGGTGACGGTGTATCCGGTGATGGGCGTCCCGTTCGTGGCCGGAGTGGAGAACGTCACGCTCACCTGGCCGCTACTGGCGGTTGCGGTCCCGATGGTCGGAGTGCCCGGGACCGCGGCCGGCGTGGCCGCAGGGGAGGGAGCAGACGCCGGACCGGTACCGATGGAGTTGGTTGCGGTGACGGTGAACGTGTACGCGGTGCCATTGGTCAGACCCGACACGGTGCAGGAGGTGGCACCCGCGGTCGTGCACGTCTTGCCCCCAGGCGAGGAAGTGACGCGGTACCCGGAGACGGCCATTCCGCCGTTGGACAGAGGAGCGGTCCACGTCACCACCGATTGCCCGTTGGCATCGGATGTTGCCGTCACCGCGAGTGGGGCGCCGGGTTGCGTCGGCACCTCGACGGGGTTCGAGGGCAGCGACGGCGCGCTGGTACCGAGACCGTTCGTGGCCGTGACGGTGAAGGTGTAGGTGCCTCCAACGGTCAGTCCGCTGACTGTGGCGGTCGAGGCCGTGGCCCCGCTGACTTGGAGGCCGGTGCACGATCCGCAGGCCGGCGAGGGGATGACGTTGTACTGGGTGATGGGCGAACCGACGGCGGATGGGTCCGTCCAGCTGACCGTCACCGTGTCATTGGCGTTGCCGAGCGCCGAGACGGATGTCGGTGCGAACGGGACATCGGGAGCCGTCATCGAGGCCGAGGGGGCGGACGGATCACTTGTCCCGTTGCCGTTCGTCGCCGTGACGGTGAACACATAGCTGGCATCCGGAGTGAGTCCGGAGATGACCGCCGACGTCGTCGATGTACCGTTGGCTACGAGGTTCGTACAACTGGAGCAGCCCGGGATGGGGCTAACGGTGTAGTACCGGATGGTCGATCCACCCGTATTGGCCGGGTCCGTCCAGTTGACCGTGGCTACGCCACCCGACGTCGCGGTGGCATAGACGTCCGTCGGGGGGGACGGCGCCGTGGATGTCGGGTATCCGGGCAGACCGCCGCTGGACTGTGAGCAGTAGTTCGTGATCGGGGCCGTGGCAGTGCCGCCGCTGTAGATCCCCTGCAGCGGCGGGCAGACCTCGGTCGGGTGTTCGCTCGCCGTGGACGTGATCGACGTGAGGTCCCACGGAGCTGTGGACGGAACGAGGTAGTCCGGTGGGGAGACGTAGTCGAGCAACGGATCCCAGGTGTAGTTCTTGAGGTAGCCGCTGGTGAGGTCCCCAGTGGTGGGATCGAATTGGCCCACCGGTCCGCGTCCGTACTGCTGCACGGACCCATAGATGGCCAGCTCACCCTCGGCGCCCCCGGAGCCATAATTGTTCACCACGAACGACTGGTTGAGCGCCAGGATGGCCGCATCGATGGTGATGCCGGCCTGGGAGGCGTTGTTGATGAAGGCCCCCTTCGGGGCGGAGGGGTCGCACAGGGCTCCGGGCGTCCCGCCGCACGATGGGAGGACACTCCCTCCGGCGGAGGTGACCGGATGGTTGACTTCGACATACTGGTTGGCGATGAGACCCAACGAGTCGTTGGGGCCGGCGTCGGAGTACGGACAGAAGTCGTCGAGCCCGCTCTGCCCTTGGACCCAACTCTTGCAGTCGTAGTAGTTGATGTTGCCGTCGATGATCACGTTGTTCGAGCTACCGATCGTCAGCTCACCCGACAGGCTGCCGTTGACGAAAGCATCTCCCTCGGCGTCGGGGTCGGAGGTCTCTCCGTAGTAGCAGGACGAGCACCCGCCGGCTGTGGTCTGCGAGTTGGCTCCGGGGGTCACCCCGGGGGAGAGGGTGTTGCTCTGGCCCAGGTTGCCCTGCGACGTGTTGACGTACGTTCCACCGCTGTAGGTCGCGGAGAATGCGCCGGTATTGCTCGCCGTCTCCGTCACCTGACACGTGACCGATGACTGCTCGTTGCCGCCCACCGGCACGACGGTCGACCAGTTGGCCTGGGACGTACAGCCGCTGATGGCCGACGACGAGGTACCGCCGTGGGTGTTGGTCGTCGTCTGACTGAAGGAGACACTGGCACCGGAGGCGATCTGTTGGACGCTCGAGGTGACCGTGGCCGTGAGGAGTACCGTCTTGCCGGCGGTCACCGGCGTCGGCGAGGGGCTGGCCGTGACGTTCGTCACCGAGTTGGCCACGTAGTCGTCGAACGGATTCGCACCGGGATCGATGGGCTCGGTCGGCTGCCCGTTCGCCGTCTGGACGTAGACGACGCCGTTCGACGGAAGTGGCGCTGACCCGTCGGTGGGGCAGTCGTTGCTGTTGTTCGAGGCATTGTCCTGATCGACCCCGGCCACTTCCTCGGTGTCCGGGCTGACGACGTTCATCGTGCCGACGGTCGTGACCACGCCCAGTGGGCTGGTCTGGGTGGTCGTGCCGAGGGAGATCTGGGTGGGGCCCGAGTAGAGGCAGCCGAACTCGTTGGCCTCAGTGGCCAACTGGGCGTCGCTCTGGGGGGGTTGTTCCACGGCGTGCCCATAGGTGCTGTTCGTCTTGTCGTACAGGGCGACGGCGCTCTCTGGTCCGGTCGCGCTGAGACAGTTTGCGTCACTGCCGTTCATGCCGCTGTTGGTGTCCACGAAGAGGCAGTGCGGGTCGGCGGTCTGGACGGTGGAGGCCACGCCGCTCGCCGTATTGCCGAATGCCGGACCGCTGCCGGCGTTGCTGACGAACACCGAGTCATTGGTGTACGTCGGTCCGAAGAGATAATCGCCGTTGGCAAAGTAGACCGGGCTGCACCCGCCGTCGTTGTTGG
Source organism: uncultured Acidimicrobiaceae bacterium (assembly GCA_963830165.1). GTDB lineage: Bacteria > Actinomycetota > Acidimicrobiia > Acidimicrobiales > RAAP-2 > Bog-756. Next base: position 510,665 of record CAWHKZ010000008.1, on the reverse strand, counting down.
CAGCGTCGTAGGCATTGTTCGTCCAGTTGTAGCTGCAGTCGGAGTAATCGCCCGTCTGGCTGTAGGACTCGTAATTGGACCACCAGACGTGGGTCAGGAAGCCGTTGGTGGAAGCGAGATTGAGGTCCTCGGTGTCGAAGAGGTACTTGTTGGGCGTGGAATTGCTGGCGGCGGCGCCGACGACCTGCACTTCCAGATTGGTGAGGGCCTTCGTAGTCGGATCGAACGTGGGCTGCGGATTGCCGAAGGCGTACCATTCGGCATCACCGTTGTTCGTGCCCGAGTTGGTGACCTGGTTCCAGACTCCGTAGTTGACTCCCGAGCAGGTTCCCGAGGCGTTGGTGCCAGTGTTGCACTGGGCCAGGCTCGGATTCGTGTTGATGGCGGTGATGTAGGCGTTCTCACCGGCCTCGAGGGCCCGGTGGGCGAGTACGGCGACCTGGGTCTGGGCCTGCAACGGCGCCGACTGGACAACCGTGGCGACCAGCACCCCGCCCATCACGCCGATGATGAGAGTGATGGCCAGGACGGCCACCATCGCCGTCTGGCCCAGGTCGGTCAGCAGCGTGGCGCGGCGCGGCCCCACGACACGCTCGAGGCGGCTGGTCCGGTGGAGGTCGCGTGTCTGCATGGAGGTCAACCCTGCGTTTCCGAGTATTGATAGGGAGCCGTGGACGAGCCCGGACTCTGGGCGTAGCGGTAGATCACCACGTCGTCATCGACCATCTCGGCGGAGCTGGTGCCGGGTTCCTGGATGCGCAGGTCGATGCCGACGCTCTGGATCGCATCCGCCGGGCAGGCGACGGCGACCGTGGGGAAGGCGGCCGACGTCGGCGCACAGGCGGTGAGGGACTGTGAGTCCGTGGGATAGCCGTAGGTGGTGTACAAGCCGGTGATCGTCTGGTTGGAGACCTCCGTGGAGGTGAGCGGGATGTCCTGGTCGTTGTAGGTCGTCTGCACGCCGGTGCTCGGGTTCGTGTAGGTGCCACCCGTATCAAAGAGGCTGTACGTGAAGATGGGTTCGGACGGTGCTTGCGTCGTCCCGATGTGTTTCGACGGGTCGTTCACCACGTTCTGGATGTCGGCCAGGAGCCGGTAGGGGGTGGAGTAGGTACAGGTCGAGAGGAGGTTGACGTACGAACCCCAGAGCAACGGGCACGACGGCGAGCCCGCAGTGCCGTTCGTGCCGGTATCGGGGAGGTACATCTGAACCTGGAGACTGCAGGGCGACGTGGGGTTGCACGCGGTGCTGGAGGTGACCGGTGTGTCAGCGGAGCCGAGTTCCTCCACCACGATCTTGGCCGGGCCGGCGGTGCTGCCTCCCGCCACACAGGTCTGCCCCGTGGGGCACCCGAGCGTGTTCGCATAGCCGGCGCCGATGTTGGCGTAGAAGGTCATCGAGAAGTTCCCGATCTGCGTGAACGGCGGGTCCGGCTGGCTGATGGTGTTGGGCAGGCCGAGAGAGGTGGGCGTGCCGTTGACCGTCTCCGGACCCGGTTCGATCTCTGCGGCGAGGAGCGATTGGAACGGGGCCATGGCCGGCAGCGCCTGGTCGAACTCCCGGTACTGGGAGGTGACGTTGCCGGAGATCGTGCTGATCAGGTTCATCGAGACGAGCACCATGCCGAGGACCACCACGAGGATGGTGGAGGTGATGAGCAATTCGACCAACGTCATGCCCTCGTCGTCCCGTTGCCGGAGGCGGTCGCGGATCATGCCGGCACCTGGATCGGTGTGGGGAGGTAGTACGTGGTCGCGGCTCCACCGACCGACTCGACCACGCTGCTCACGCCGACGGTGAGGTTCACCGTGGTGTGCGCTGTCGACTGCCCGCCGCCGGTCACCGTGTAGGAGTACGAGCCGTAGGGGACCGATGTGGTGGTGAGTCCGTAGGCATCCGTGATGGGCATGTTGTAAGCGTCGGCATAGGCCGAGCCGCAGGTGGTCGAGGTGAGGGTGATGGAAGCTCCGCTCACCGGGGCACCTGACGAGTTGACCAACTGGAGGGAGAGGAGTCCCAGTGGGACCGTGGTGGCGGCGGTGCCGCCCGCCGCGGCGAGGAGACTTCCTGCAGGGACCCCGTCACCCTCGAGGGTGCAGTCCCCGGCCACGACCGAGTAGCCGTTGACCTGGGGGTACAGGGGATTGGGAAGGGCGGTCGCGTTGGCGTGGCCGGCGATGGCGACGACCTGAGTGGTCCATCCCGTCGTCCCGGCCGGAGCCGTCTCGATCGGGATTCCCGTGACCTTCGCACCTCCGAGGGAGGCAGGGGTCACATTCGCCCAGGATCCGGTAGGACCGGTCGATGTTCGCGAGGATGACCGGGCCGTTCAGCGTGGCCCCCACTGCGGCACAGGAGGCGGCCGACGGGGACGCCGGGCTGTGGCAGGCCACCTCGTCGTAGAACTGCACGCCGACGCCGCCCGGCGGCGGGATCGTGTTCCAGGCCCAGCTGCCGTTGGTGAGCGACCCGTCGAGAAGCTCTCCCGAGCCCGTGGACCCTCCGGTCACCGCGGCCACCAGGCAGTCGGCGGTATCGCCACTGGCGGGCTGGCCGCAGGCCACCGATGTGACCGCATCGAGCCCGGTCGGAAACTGTCGGGTTGCGACCAGGTATGGGTCGACGTGGTCAGGTCACCGGTCCACACGGACGGCTGGTTGGCGGATCCGGAGACCGGGATGCTGCCGATGGCGACACACGTCGTGGAGGTGCACGACAGGCTGGTCACGGTGGCGGCTCCCGTCGGGAACGTCGATTCGTTTGTCCACGTGGTGGCACCGGAGGCGGCTATCGGACCGGTCACCACGGTGGCGTCGAGCGGGCTGGCGAAGTCGCCGGTGGCCGTCGCCTCGCAATCGGTGGCCGAGGGGCACGTGATGGCGGCGATCGAGGTCACGGTCGGCGGGAGGACGTCCGCCGTGACGGTGGGCGCCCACGCAGGGTTGCCCGACAGGTTGGACGGGCTGCCGTCGAGGCGCAGGACGCCCGGGGTTCCGCTGGTGCTGGTGTAGGTGAGCTCGCAGGTGCTCCAGGTGGGGCAGGCGATCGAGTTCATCGTGGCGAAGGGAACTGCCGGCGGAGTGACCGCCGACCACGTGTCACCGCCCGGTCCGACGTAGCCGGCCAGTAGGGCCGGGCCGGCGGCCGTGGTGCCGAGCGCATAGCAGCCGTTGAAGCTTGGACACGTGACCTTCGAGATGTCGGTGACCCCCCCCGGAGCAGTGTCGGGGGACGTCGACGACAGGTTCGACGTCGTGGAGAGGATCGCACCACCCGTCGGTCCATAACCGACGGCGACACAGGTCGGCGACGAGGACGTCGTGCAGGCCACCTGGTTGATCTGCGTGACGGTGCCCAGTTTGGCCGAGGTCCAGGCTGCGCCGGCACCCCCCATGCCGCGCCCGCACCCGACGAATGATTTCCGGTGGTGACACAGGTCAGTCCCGCGGCACCCGGGCACTCCACCCCGCCGTCGATGGCGGCAGATCCTCCGTAGGAGACGGTGGCCGTGATGCCCTCGTCGAAGGGCTGGAGGTCAACGGTCTCCTGGGCGGTGACGGTGACGGTCTCACCGTTGTCGGTCTGGGACTCGGCACCTGACGGGGTCACGAAGGCGGGTGTGCCGCCGTACAGCGAGAAAGAACCGGGGGTCGGCTGGCCGACTGCGACGTTGTAGGTACCGGGCGGGACCTGGATGAAGATGCACCCCTGGGGGTCCGGGGTGACGGTGATCGGACTGATCGCCGGAGTGCCCGTCACCTGGGTGACGGTGACGGGCACGGCTTGGAGCCGATCGGTAGCGGGCACACTGCCCTGGGGCACCGCGGAGGGCTGGCCGTTGTTGGTCACGAGGACGGCGAGGAAACCGTCGGTCTGCAGGCCGGGCTTCGGATAGTTGATCTCCGTCGAGTCCGAGGTGAACTGCGTTCCGCTGGGGCCGCCATTCCAGCTCACCGTGACGGTGACCTCGATCACGTCGGGATGCTGCGGACTCGGTGGCTCGCCGGATGCGCACAGATCCGACCCGGTGGGGTCGGCGGAATCGGCGATCGTGTAGATGGCCTTCACCGTGTAGCTGGTGCCGGCCAGATTCGACGGCGGGACCGCGGTGCCGGCCGGCACCGACGGCGCCGCCAGGGTGTCCGTCTCCACTGCGCCGTCACTCGCCCGGGTGGGGGGCTGTGAGTTGGACAGGATCTCCACCCAGGTATCGGCCAGCTGTACAGCGGCCTCGCGCTGGCGGGAGGCTGTGGCGGCCGAGTACGAGCGTGTCAGGAGGATGCCCATCGGGATCATGGTGATCAGCAGGACCACGCCGGCCACGAAGACCTCGACGAGGGTGACGCCGTCGTCGGAGTGGCGGCGCATCATCTTCCGGGCGCGACGGGTCACCCGGGCTGTGCCCAGCCCGTCCCTCCGGCTCGTGGCCGGACTGCGGAGGTGACCTGTGGTTCGTGGCATGGTGCTCTTTCGGCAGAGTACGACCGGGGAAACCCCCGCTCCTAGGCGTAATTCCACCTACGCACCTATCGTCCGCGCCCACCTGTGACTTGAGGGAACGCCAACCGGGGGTGCTCCGGTGCAGGTCGGTTGCAGCGTCCGGTGCAGCGGTCGGTTGCAGGTCCGGCGCAGCGCGCGCCGTCGACCACGGTGACGCCCGGCCGGCGGCAACGCATGGAACCCAGCGGAGCGCTGTGGGCGCGTACGCGGTACCTGGCCCGCGACCGTGCGACGGGCACGGATCGAGGGTTGTCCGGCGCGGACGTGCCGCCGAGCTGAGTCTGACGCAGTGGTCGAAGGTTGAGCGGGCGTACGCCGGCTCCGGCAGACGCCAGACACTCACTCACTCGCTAGACGTCGCTCCGGACCGCGCCGGCACGGACCGTCGTTCAGTACGAGCGGGGCAGTCCGAGCGAGTGCTGGGCGACGTAGTTGAGGATCATCTCGCGGCTGACCGGCGCGATGCGGAGCAGGCGCGCCATGCCCCACAGATCGGCGATGCCGTACTCGCTGGACATGCCGTTGCCGCCGTGGGTCTGGATGGACTGGTCGAGCGCGGCGAGCGTCGCCTCGGCCGCCGCGTACTTCGCCATGTTGGCGGTCTCGCCGGCCGTCGGCGAGTCGCCGTCGTGGTCGCAGAACCACGCGGCCTTGTCCGTCATGACCCGCGCCAGCTCCAGTTCGATCTTGGCCTTGGCGAGCGGGTGGGAGATGCCCTGGTGGCGCGCGATGGGCGTGCCCCACACCTCGCGGGTACGACGCGTACTCGGCGGCCTTGTCCAGCGCGTAGCGACCGATGCCGTTGGCCGTGGCCGCCGACAGGATGCGCTCGGGATTGAGCCCGAAGAAGACCTGGCGGAGTCCCTCGCCCTCCTCGCCGATGAGCCGGTCGGCGTCGACCTGCACGTTGTCGAAGAAGAGCGTGAACTGCTTCTCGGGCGCGGTGATCTCGACCGGGCAGCACCTGCTTGTTCAGCCCGGGGGTGTCGACGTCGACGACGAACAGCGACAGCCGGCCGCGGCCGGTGTCGGGGTCGGTGCCCGACTTGGTGACCACCAGGATGGCCTCGCACTCGTCGACCCCGGAGATGTAGTACTTCTGCCCGTTGAGCCGGTAGACGTCGCCGTCCTTGGTCGCGGTCAGGCCGAGGTTGTGCGAGTTGGACCCGGCGTCGGGCTCGGTGATGGCGAAGGCCATCTTCAACTCGCCGGTGGCGAAGCGCGGCAGCCACCGCTGCTTCTGGGCCTCGGTGCCGAACTTGGCGATGATCGTCGCGCAGATGGCCGGCGACACCACGATGACGAGGAGGGGGCAGCCCTGCGCGGCCAGCTCCTCGGCAACGGCGGCCAGCTCGGTGATGCCGCCCCCGCCGCCGCCGTACTCCTCGGGCACGTTGACGCCGAGGAAGCCCTGCTCGGCCACGGCGTTCCACAGTTCGTCGGTGCGCTCGTCGGCGTGGGCCTTCTCGACGTAGTACCCGTGACCGAACTTGGCGGCGATCGACGCAGACCGCCTCGCGGAGCATGGTGAGCTCGTCGGATTCGGTGAAGTCCATGGCTGCCTCCTGGGCGCGGTGCCGGCGGTGTGGCCGGCCCGTCGATTCGGTTCGGGTGGGTTCGCTTCGGGTGGGTTCGCTGCGGGTGCCCCGGACGGTGGTCACCCCTACGGCGACAAGATTAGGACGGGTGGGGGACCAGGTGGACGGGGACGTCGACCGTCCGGCTCCGGAGGTACTCGCCCAGCCCCTTGGCCTGGGGGTCGGGCCGGGTGGACGAGGCCACCCCTTCGCCGAGCAGGCCGACGACGACGAAGTTGAGGGCCCGCAGGTTGGGGAAGGCGTGCCGCTGGACGACCAGGCCGTCGGCCTCGGGCAGGAGCTCGCGGAACCGGGCCAGGGTGAGCTCGGCGTCGAGCCACGCCCACCCCTCGTCGGACCGGGCCCACAGGCCGACGTTCGCATTGCCGCCCTTGTCCCCCGACCGGGCACCGATGATCGTCCCGAGGGGCAGGCGGACCGTGTCCCCCGACGGTGGCGTGCGGGCCCGGCGGCGGCGGGCTGGGCGGTGTCGGGGGCGACGGTGACCCCGGGGGCGAGGGAGGCCTCGCCGCTCGTCCACGACCGCCGGCCCGCCGGCCGCCCGATGGCGGTGGTGCGGGACCTCCACCCGGGTCCCGTCGGGGTGCACCACGGCCGGCCACACCAGGGGGGCCGGGACGAGGGCGGGCCAGAAGACGCCGTAGGCGCTGGCCTCCCCCGGGGGTGCGGTCAGGTGGAGGCCGGGGTAGCCGGCCAGCGCCAGCTCGGTGGCCGCGCCCGAGAACCGGCGGCCGACCCGGTCGGCGTCCTCGTCCTTGACGGTCACGCGCAGCTGGGCCGTGGCCTCGGCATTGGTCGGGGCATCGGGCTTGTCGGTGCGGACGAGGCGGGCGTCGAACTCGGCGAACTGCCCCGTCCCGCCGAGGGCGTCGGACAGCGACCGCACGGTCAGGTCGGCCTTGGCCTCGATGTCGAGGCCGGTGAGCACGAAGGTCATCGAGTTGCGCCAGCCGCCGAGCAGGTTGCAGCACACCTTCACGTCCCGGGGTGCCGGCAGCCCCCGGGTCCCCGACAGGCGCACCCGATCGGGGCCGACCTCGTCCACCGCCACGGTGTCGAAGCGGGCCACCACGTCGGTGTTCGGATAGTGGTGGCCGCCGATCTCGTACAACAGCTGGGCGGTGACGGTGCCGAGCGTCACCGCACCGCCGCTGCCCGGGTGCTTGGTGATGACCGACGATCCGTCGGCCGCCACCTCGGCGATGGGGAAGCCGGGGTGCTCGAGGTGCGGGATCTCGGTGAAGAAGGCGTAGTTGCCGCCCGTGGCCTGGGGGCCGCACTCGATGACGTGCCCGGCGGCCACGGCGCCGGCCAGCTCGTCCCAGTCGGTCTCGCCCCACCCGTGGTGCCACGCCGCCGGGCCGACCACCAGCGAGGCGTCGGTCACCCGAGGGCAGATCACCACGTCGGCGCCGGAGCGGAGGGCCTCGACGATGGGCCACGCGCCGAGGTAGGCGTTGGCCGACACCACGGTGCCCGCGGCGTGCTCCAGCAGGCGGCCGGTGTCCAGATGGGCGAGAGGGTGACCGTCGGCCCGCAGCTCGCCCAGTCGGGGGAGGATGTCGTCGCCCTCCACGTGGGCCACGGCCACGGACAGGCCGAGCCGGTCGGCCAGCCGGCGGACCTGGTCGGCCAGGCCGGCGGGGTTGAGGCCGCCGGCGTTGGTGACCACCTTGATGCCCCGGTCGACGCAGGTGCCGAGCACCTCCTCCATCTGGGTGAGGAAGGTGTGGGCCCAGCCCCGCGACGCGTCGCGCTGGAGGCCCTTCCACAGGATGAGCATGGTCAGCTCGGCCAGCCAGTCGCCGGTCAGCACGTCGATGGGACCGCCGCCGACCATCTCGGCCGCGGCCGACAGCCGGTCGCCGTAGAAGCCGGAGCAGTTGGCGATCCGCAGCGGCTGGCTCATACCTGCACCTCTTCCTCCGTGCCGGGCCTGCCCTCTCCCGGGTCTCCCGCCTGGCCCCCGTCGCCGTCGGCCTCGACGACCACCAGGACCCGGCCCGTCTCCACCTGGTCCCCCTCGGCCACGTCGACCTCGATCACGACACCGGGCGCGCCGGCGTGGACGCTGTGCTCCATCTTCATCGCCTCGAGCACCACGAGCACCTGTCCGGCCGCCACCCGGTCGCCCGCGGCCACCGACACCCGCACCACGCTGCCCGGCATCGGCGCCACCGCCGAGCCCTCGGCCGCCTGCTCGGCGGCGACCGGGTACCGCTCCTCCTCGACCAACCGAGACGAGCCGTCGGGCCCGTCGACGTAGGCGACCGGACCGACCCGCTGGACGGCGTAGCGACGGGTGACGCCTCCGACGGTCAGCGTCACCCCGTCGGGGGCCACCCGATGGGCCACGGCGTCGAGTGCGGCGCCGTCGACGGCCACCTCGGCCAGCGACCCCGAGCGCCGACCCATGCGGTAGTCGACCACGACGTCCCGCCCCGCGGCGTCGAAGGTCACGGTCTGGCGGTCGTCCGTGTTGTTGCGCCACCCCGAGGGCAGGGTGGCGAGCACCGGCGCGGTCGGCGCGGTGCCCGGCCTGGGCGGCCAGCGCGGCGGCCACCGCGTGGCGCCCGACGGCGGCGCCGTCGGCCAGCGGCGCAGCCAGCACGTCGAGGCCGTGGCGGTCGAGGAACCCGGTGTCGGTCGCGCCCCGCCCGAACGCCTCGTGGCGGAGGGTGCGCACCAGCAGGTCGCGGTTGGTGGTGACCCCGTGGATGCGGGCAGCGGTCAGCGTGGCGGCCAGGCTGGCGACCGCCTCGGCGCGGGTCGGGGCGTGGACGATGACCTTGGCCAGCATCGGGTCGTAGTGGGGGCTGACCACCCCGCCGGCCGCCACGCCGGCGTCGACGCGCACGCCCGTCCGGTCCTCGGGCACCGCGAACTCGTGGAGGTCGCCGGTCGATGGCAGCCAGCCGGCTGCCGGGTCCTCGGCGTACAGGCGGGCCTCGACGGCATGGCCGACGGGGCCGCGGGCCACGGCCTCGTGGACCTCGTCCGGCAGCGGCGCCCCCCCGGCGACGAGGAGCTGCAGGCGGACCAGGTCCAGCCCGGTCACCTCCTCGGTGACGGGGTGCTCCACCTGGAGCCGGGTGTTCATCTCCAGGAAGTAGGGCTCACCGTCGCCCGACCCGTCGTCCCCACGGGTGTCGAGGACGAACTCGACGGTCCCAGCGTTGACGTAGCCGACGGCCCGGGCGGCGGCCACCGCCGCCTCGGACAGCCGCTCGCGCAGGTGCGGCCCGACCACCGGCGACGGCGCCTCCTCGATGATCTTCTGGTGGCGGCGCTGGATGCTGCACTCGCGCTCGAACAGGGCGACGGTGGCGCCGTGGGCGTCGGCCAGGACCTGGACCTCGATGTGGCGCGGCGAGGTCACGTAGCGCTCGAGGAACACGGTCCCGTCGCCGAACGCCGACAGGGCCTCGCGCCGGGCGCCGGCCAGCGCGTCGGCCAGCGCCCCGGGAGCCTCCACGATGCGCATGCCCCGGCCGCCACCACCGGCTGACGCCTTGACCAGCAGCGGCCAGCCCAGGCGCCCGACCGCGTCGGGGTCGGGGGGCGTGTCCCCGTCGACGGTGATGCTGGGCAGCGTCGGCACGCCGGCCGCCCGCATGAGCTCCTTCGAGCCGATCTTCGACCCCATGGCGTCGATGGCCTCGGGCGGGGGGCCGACCCAGGTCAGACCGGCGGCGAGCACGGCCCGGGCGAACGCCCCCGACTCGGACAGGAAGCCGTAGCCGGGGTGGACGGCGTCGGCACCGGTGCGCCGGGCGGCGTCGATCAGCAGGTCCTGGCGGAGGTACGTGTCCGACGGGGCCGCACCGGGGAGGCGGACCGCGAGGTCGGCCTCGGCCACGTGGGGGCTCGAGGCGTCGGCGTCGGAGTAGACGGCCACCGTGGTGACGCCCATGGCGCGGGCGGTCCGCATGATCCGTCGGGCGATCTCCCCGCGGTTGGCCACCAGGAGGGAGGTGACCGGTCGCGGACCGGTGGTCGTGGGTCGGGGGGTCACGGCCCGGTCACATCCGGAAGACGCCGTAGCCGCGGGTGCCGGCGGTGGGCTGGTTGTCGATGACGGACAGGCACAGGCCGAGCACCGTCCGCGTGTCGCGGGGGTCGATGATCCCGTCGTCGTACAGCCGCGACGACAGGTGGAGGGGGAGCGACTCGGACTCGATCTGGGACTCCACGAGGGCCCGCATCGCCTCGTCGGCCTCCTCGTCGAAGGGGACGCCCTTGGACAGCGCCGACTGGCGACCGACGATCGACAGGACGCCGGCCAGCTGGGCCGGACCCATGACGGCGGAGCGGGCGTTCGGCCAGGCGAACAGGAAGCGGGGATCGTAGGCCCGGCCGCACATGCCGTAGTTGCCGGCGCCGTAGGAGGCGCCGATGTTGACGGTCAGGTGGGGCACCGACGAGTTGGAGACGGCATTGATCATCATCGCCCCGTGCTTGATGATCCCGCGCTGCTCGTACTCCTTGCCCACCATGTAGCCGGTGGTGTTCTGGAGGAAGAGGAGCGGCACGTCGATCTGGTTGGCGAGCTGGATGAACTGGGTGGCCTTGTGGGCCTCCTCGGAGAAGAGGACGCCGCGGTGGTTGGCCAGCACGCCAATCGGGTAGCCGTGGATCGAGGCCCAGCCGGTCACCAGGCTCGTGCCGTAGAGGGGCTTGAACTCGTCGAAGCGGGAGCCGTCGACCACCCGGGCCAGGACCTCGCGGGGGTCGAAGGGCATCTTCGGGTCGGCCGACGCGATGCCCAGCAGCTCGTCGGGATCGTGGACCGGATCGTCGGCCGGCTCGGTCGGGCCCGGTCCCTGCTTGCGCCAGTGCAGGCGGCGCACGATCTGGCGCCCGAGGCGGATGGCGTCCACCTCGTCGACGGCCAGGTAGTCGGCCAGGCCCGAGCACCCGTGCGTGCATCGATGCGCCACCGAGCTCCTCGTCGGTGGACTCCTCGCCCGTGGCCATCTTGACCAGAGGCGGCCCTCCGAGGAAGACCTTCGAGCGCTGCTCGATCATGACCACGTAGTCGCTCATGCCCGGCACGTAGGCGCCGCCCGCGGTGGCGTTGCCGAACACGACGGCGACCGTCGGGAGGGCGGCTGCCGAGTGCCGGGTGATGTCCCGGAAGGCCCGGCCCCCCGGGATGAAGAGCTCGGCCTGGGCGGGCAGGTCGGCACCACCGGACTCGGTGAGGCTGACCGTCGGCAGTCGGTTGGCCAGCGCGATGTCGGCCCCCCGGGCACCCTTGCGGAAGGACCACGGGTTCATGGCGCCGCCGCGCACGGTCGGGTCGGTGGCGCTGACGAGGACCTCCACGCCCTCGACGACCCCGATGCCGAGCACCGAGGAGGCCCCGACCGTGTACTGGGTGCCCCACGCCGCGAACGGGCAGAGCTCGAGGAAGGGGGCGTCGCGGTCGAGCAGCAGCTCGATCCGCTCGCGGGCCGTGAGCTTGCCCCGCTCCCGGTGGCGGGCCACGTAGCGCTCGCCGCCGCCGGCCCGGGCCGTCGCCAGCTCCGCCTCGACCAGTGCCAGGCCCTCGAGGAGTGCGGCCTCGTTGGCGCGGAAGGTGGGCGAGGTGGGGTCGATGGCGGTGGGGAGTACGGGCATGGGTTTCGCTGATCCCCTGGTCGGGGAGGTGTGGCGCCGCCGGGTCGCAACGATCCGGTCGACGTGGGAAGAATAGGCGCATGACCCCAGCGCCGCGTCACGTCGTCGGGACCACCGGAAGCCTCGGCCGTCCGGGGGTGGCTCCTTGGTGATCCGCACGTATCCCCAGGGCCCGTCCGACGACTGGGACTCCACCACGGTCGGATCGTCCCGCCCGGGTCCGGCCCGACGGCCGCTGTCGGCGGTGGTGCTGGCCGCCGGGCACGGCACCCGCATGCATTCGGACCGGCCCAAGCCGCTGCACCGCCTGTGCGGGCGACCGATGATCCTGCACGTCCTCGACGCCCTGGCCGGGCTGCCCATCGACCGGGTCGTCGTCGTGGTCGGCCACCGCGCCGAGTGGGTGACCAAGACCCTGGTCGAGCACGCGCCGCCCGGACTGGCCATCGAGTTCGTCGAGCAGGCCGAGCAGCGGGGTACCGGCGACGCCATGTCGGTGGCCCTCACCGGTCTGCCCGACGACGACTCGGGCGACGACGGTGATGTCGTGGTCCTGCCCGGTGACACCCCGCTGCTGCGTCCCGGCACCCTGGCCGCGCTGGTGCGGGCCCACCGGTCCTCCGACGCCGCCGCCACGCTGCTGACCGCGGTGCTGGACGACCCGACCGGCTACGGGCGGGTGGTGCGCGGCCGGGACGACGCCGTGGCCCGCGTGGTCGAGCACGGCGACGCCACCGACGAGGAGCTCGAGGTGGGCGAGGTGAACACCTCGATGTACTGCTTCAAGCGGAGCGTCCTGGCCCCGTCGCTGCGGCGACTGAGCCCGGCCAACGCCCAGGGCGAGTACTACCTGACCGACGTGGTGGAGGTCCTCTACGAGGCGGGTCACCGGGTCGATTCGGTCGTCGTCGAGGACACCATGGAGGTCGCCGGGGTCAACGACCGGGCGCAGCTGGCCGTCGCCGAGGCCGAGCTGCGGGACCGGATCAACGAGCGCTGGATGCGTCGGGGCGTGACCATGTGGGACCCCCAGACCACGTACATCGACAGCGAGGCCACCCTGGCCACCGATGTGGTCCTCCTGCCCGGGGTGATCCTCCAGGGTGACTGCCGGGTGGGCGAGCACGCCGAGATCGGACCGGACACCCGCCTCGTGGACACGGTCGTCGGCGAGGGAGCGGTGGTCTCCTCCAGCGTGTGCCGGCGGTCGGTGATCGGCCCCGACGCCCGGGTCGGGCCCTTCGCCGTCCTGGTCGAGGGGACCGAGGTGCCCGCCGGCGGGGTGATCGGGCCGGCGTCGTCTGACCCGGACGCTCCGTCGCGGTAGCGTCGCGACATGGAATTCACCCCGCGCCGCCGCTTGGACCTGGTGTCGGGTCGCTCCCATCCGGAGCTGGCCCAGGAGATCGCCTCGCAGCTCGGCGTCGAGCTGGGTGAGGCCAACCTGCGCGAGTTCGCCAACGGCGAGATCCACTGCCGGTTCGGCAGCTCGATCCGGGGGAGCGACGTCTTCATCGTCCAGACCCACTGCGGTCCGGTCAACGACTCGCTCATGGAGCACCTCATCATGATCGACGCCGCCAAGCGGGCGTCGGCCAAGCGGATCACCGCCGTGTGCCCCTACTACGGGTACTCGCGCCAGGACCGCAAGGCCTCGGGTCGCGAGCCGATCACCGCCAAGCTGGTGGCCGACATGCTGTCGGTGGCCGGGGCGGACCGGGTGGTCAGCGTCGACCTGCACTCCGGCCAGATCCAGGGCTTCTTCGACATCCCCTTCGACCACCTGACCGCCGCGCCGGTCATGATCGACTACCTGCGGGCCCACCTGAGCGACGACCTGGTGGTCGTCGCCCCCGATGCCGGCCGGGTGAAGGTGGCCGAGCGGTTCAGCCAGCACCTCACCGCCGACCTCGCCGTGGTCCACAAGCGGCGCCTGCGCGGCGTGGCCAACCAGGTCGAGGCCCTGCACGTGGTCGGCGACGTCGAGGGACGCCAGTGCGTGCTCATCGACGACATGATCGACACCGCCGGCACCATCGTGGCCGCCGCCGACCTGCTGGCCGACCGGGGTGCGGCCGAGGTGTGGTGCATGGCCACCCACGCCGTCCTGTCCGACCCGGCCATCGACCGCCTGAAGAACTCGGCCCTGACCAAGGTGGTGGTGACGAACACCCTGCCCATCCCCGTGGACCGCCGCTTCGACAAGCTCGAGATCCTGTCGGTGGCGAAGCTGATCAGCGACGCCATCGACGCCGTCTTCGAGGACACCTCGGTCTCCGAGATCTTCGGCGGCGAAAACCTCGCCTGACGTCCGGACGGGCCCGGCACCGGGGCGTGTGGCCCCGGCGCGTCCCGTGCGTCTATCATGATGGGCCGTCAGCAGCGGTCGCTGCCGGGCCGTGCCCAGGGCACGCCCGGACGGGATGACCCTGCGCCCGTCTGCGTACCTCCCGAGGAGTCCCCGCATGTCCGAAGCCACGCTCACCGCCCACACCGGCCGCGAGATCGGGTCCAGTTCGACCCGGCGCCTGCGCGCCGACGGCAAGATCCCCGGAGTCGTGTACGGCCACGGGACCGAGCCCATCGCGGTGGCGGTCGTGGCCCGGGAGTTCCAGATCGCCATGTCCGGCGAGGCCGGCCTCAACACCCTGCTGTCGCTCAACGTCGGGCGGCAAGGACCTGCTCACCCTGGCCCGTGACATCCAGCACCACCCGGTCCGCAACACGGTCACCCACGTCGACTTCCTCATCGTCAACCGCGACGAGATGATCACTGCCGAGGTCACCATCAACCTGGTGGGCGAGGCCGTCGAGGTGGCCCACGGCGACGGCATCGTCGACCAGCAGCTCTTCACCCTGCACGTCAAGGCCAGGCCGACCGACATCCCGCCGTCGGTGGACATCGACATCTCGTCGCTGACCATCGGTGGCGCGCTGCACGTGTCGGACATCGCCATCCCGACCGGTGTCGAGCTCGAGACCGATCTGGCGGCCACCGTCGTGGCCGGCAACCCGCCCCGGGTCCAGGTCGTCGCGGCCGAGGCCGCCGAGGAGACCGCCGGCGAAGAGGTCGCCGCCGACGCCGGCACCGACGAGGCCTAGGCCCTGCTCCGCCGCCAGGGGGCGGGCGGCACCCGCCGCGGCACCCCCGTCGACCTGCTCGTCGTGGGGCTCGGCAATCCGGGCGCGGAGTACGCGGGCACCCGCCACAACATCGGTGCCGACGCCGTCGAACTGCTGGTGGCGCGCCACCACGGCAGCCTCTCCTCGGAGAAGGGCCTCCACGCCCGGGCCGGGCAGATCCGGATCGGCGAGCACCGCGTCCTCTGTGCGGTCCCCCTGACCTACATGAACGAGTCGGGCCGGGCGGTGGCGCCGCTGGTGCGCCGGGCCGGCCTCGAGGGTGCCGACGGCGCGGCGGGGGGCGCACCGTCACCCGGCACCCGTCTGGTGGTCGTCCACGACGAGCTCGACCTCCCGTCCGGGCGCGTGAAGGTCAAGGTCGGTGGGGGCACGGCCGGCAACAACGGGCTCAAGTCCATCCACGCCCACCTCCACACCGGCGACTACCTGCGGGTGCGGATCGGCATCGGCAAGCCGCCGGGGCGCCAGCCCGGGGCCGACTACGTCCTGAAGCGGCCCGGTGCGACCGAGCGCGAGGTGCTGGCCGCGGCCGCGGAGGTGGCCGCCGACGCCGTCGAGCTCATCGTCGCCGACGGGGTCGAGACGGCGATGAACCGGATCAACACCGCCGGGTAGCGAGGCCACGGCCTGCCCTGCCCGGCGGTGATCGGCGCGGTGCGCCCGAGTCGGCGGCTGAGCCGTCCCGACACCTCGGCCGCCGCCGATACCCTGACCGGGTGAGTCTCCGGTCCCTCCCCGCCCTCCTGCGCCACGAGCCGGCCATGACCAGCGTGGTGGGTGCCCGCGGCGCCACCCTGGCCGTCACCACCCCGGCCCAGGCCTTCGTGCTGGCCGGCCTCCTCCGGCTCGGCACCCGGCGGCCCGTCCTGGTCGTCACCCCGACCGGCGCGGCCGCCTCGCAGCTGGCCCACGACCTCGGGGTGTTCGCCGATCCCGGTGACGGCGGGGTCCCCTCGGTCGAGGTGTTCCCCGCCTGGGAGACCCTCCCCTTCGAGCGGGTCAGCCCCGAGGTCCACACCATGGGCCGCCGGCTCCAGGTGCTGTGGCAGCTGGGAGGTCCCGAGGCCACCGCCGCCGGGGGACCGGGCATCGTCGTCGCTCCGGTCAAGGCGGTCCTGCAGCGCCTCGGGCCCTGGCGGACCGCCGCCCGGCCGATCGTGGTGGGCCGCGGCGACCGGGTGGACGTCGAGGAGCTGGTGAGCGGACTGGTGGGGCTCGGCTACCGGCGCGAGTCGATCGTCGAGCACCGGGGCGAGCTGGCCGTGCGCGGCGGGATCGTCGACGTGTTCCCGTCGACGGCCGACGAGCCGGTCCGCATCGACCTCTGGGGGGACGAGGTGGACCGCCTGACCCGCTTCGACGTGGCCGACCAGCGGTCGACCGACGACCTCGAACGGGTCGAGCTCTTCGGCTGCCGCGAACTGGTGGCCGATGCCTCCATGCGCGACCGGGCCGCCGCCCTGGTGGGCAGCGCGCCCTGGGGTCGCCAGCAGTGGGACCGCATCGCCGACGGACAGCAGTTCGACGGCATGGAGTCGTGGCTGCCGTGGCTGGTCGAGGGGGAGGAGCTGCTCTGCGACCTGCTGGGGGACGACGCCCTGGTGGTCCTCGTCGAACCCCGCCGGGTGCGCGACCGGGCGGCCGAACTGCTCGACGAGGAGTCGGCGCTGGCCGACGCGCTGGCCGACACCTGGGGCCTGGCCGACGGCGTCGACGCCCCCCGGCTGCACGTGCCCTTCGACCGGCTGCTGGCCCGGACGGCTGCGGCCGTCGTGTCCCTGGTGCCCACGGCCGAGGGGCCCGACGTCCCCCAGATCGAGAGCCGGGGGTGGGAGCCCATCCTCGGTGACGGGACCCGCATGGCCTCCCAGATCCGCGCCCTGGTCGAGGGCGGGTACTCCGTCGCACTCTGCACCTCCACCACCGGAGGCGCCGAGCGCCTGTCGGGACTGCTGGCCGAGGAGGGGCTGCTGGTGCCCGTGGCCGGGCCCGACGACGACCTGTCGATGGCCGGCGCGCGGATCGTGGTCGCCGCCGTGGACCGCGGGTTCGTGCTGCCCGGGAGCCGGGTGGCCGTACTGGCCGAGTCGGACGTCACCGGTCGGATGCGGCCGCACCGCCAGGCCCGCACCCGGGCCCGCCCGGTCGACGGCTTCTTCGACGACCTGGCCCCCGGGAGCTACGTCGTCCACCGCCAGCATGGCGTCGCCCTCTACGGCGGGATGGTCACCCGGACCATGGGCGGGGCGACGCGTGACTACCTGCTGCTCGAGTACCGGGGCGGCGACCGCCTCTATCTGCCCACCGACCAGATCGATCTGCTCACGCCCTATGCGGGCGGTGACTCGCCCACCGTGAACCGACTGGGCGGCTCCGAGTGGCAGAAGGCCCGCTCCAGGGCGCGGGCCGCGGTCCACGAGATCGCCGAGGAGCTGGTCGCCCTCTACCGCCGCCGCCTGGAGGTGCCCGGTCACGCCTTCGGGCCCGACACCCCGTGGCAGGCCGAGCTCGAGTCGTCCTTCCCCTTCATCGAGACCTCGGACCAGCTGAAGGCCATCGAGGAGGTCAAGGCGGACATGGAGCGGCCCCAGCCCATGGACCGGCTGGTCTGCGGCGACGTCGGCTTCGGCAAGACCGAGGTGGCGTTGCGCGCCGTGTTCAAAGCGGTCCAGGACGGCTACCAGGCCGCCGTGCTCGTGCCCACCACCCTGTTGGCCAGCCAGCACGCCCAGACGTTCGCCGACCGGTACGCCCCGTTCCCGGTCAAGGTGGCCCTGCTCAGCCGGTTCCTCACCAACGCCCAGGCCGCCGACGTGCTGGCCGGTCTGGCCGACGGCTCGGTCGACGTGGTGGTGGGCACCCACCGCCTGCTCGGCCAGGACGTGACCTTCAAGAAGCTCGGACTGCTGGTGGTGGACGAGGAGCAGCGTTTCGGCGTGTCCCACAAGGAGTCGATCAAGGCCATGGCCGAGGGGGTGGACGTCCTCACCCTGACGGCCAGTCCCATCCCGCGCACGCTCGAGATGGCGCTCACCGGGATCCGCGACCTCTCGATGGTCAACACCCCGCCGGCGGCCCGCCGCCCGATCCTCACCCACGTGGGGGAGTTCGAGGAGGCGGCCGCCTCCGAGGCCATCCGCCGCGAGCTGCTGCGGGAGGGCCAGGTCTTCTACGTCCACAACCGGGTCCAGTCGATCGAGGCCACGGCCCAGCGCGTCCGCGCCATGGCCCCCGAGGCCCGGGTGGCCGTCGCCCACGGGCAGATGGACGAGGGCTCCCTCGAGCAGGTGGTCCTCGACTTCTGGCAGGGCGCCTACGACGTCCTCGTGTGCACCACGATCGTGGAGTCGGGCATCGACATGCCCACCGTCAACACCCTGGTGGTGGACCGCGCCGACCTGCTCGGCCTCGGCCAGCTCCACCAGCTGCGCGGCCGGGTCGGCCGGGCCGGCATGCGGGCCTACGCCTACCTGTTCCATCCCGCCGACCGGGTGCTGTCGGAGACGGCCTACGAGCGGCTGCGGACCATCGGCGACCACACCGAGCTGGGCTCCGGGTTCAAGATCGCCCTGCGGGACCTGCAGATCCGCGGCGCCGGCAACCTGTTGGGCCGCGACCAGTCGGGGCACATCGCCGCCATCGGCTACGACCTCTACGTCCAGATGGTGTCCGAGGCGGTGTCCGAGCTGAAGGGCGAGCCCCGCCCGCAGCCGGTCGAGCTGTCGGTCGACCTGCCCGACGCCGCCTTCCTGCCCCCGGAGTACGTCGAGGCCGAGGACGTCCGCCTGGAGGCCTACCGGCGCCTGTCGGCCGTCCGGTCGGTCGCCGAGGTCGAGGACGTGCGGGCCGAGTGGCTGGACCGGTTCGGCCCGCTGCCGGTCCCGGCGACGGCCCTCCTCGAGGTCGCCCTGCTGCGCGTCGAGTGCCTGCGCCTCGGAGTGGACGACCTGGCCGTGTCGGTGCCCCGCTTCGCCTCCGAGGGCGCCGGGCCCCGTGGCGGGCCCGGCGGGCGGGCGGTGGCCAAGTTGACGCCGGTGCTGCTGCCGGCCTCGGCCGAGGTGCGCCTGCGCCGGCTTGCTCCCGGTGGCACCTACCAGGACGAGGTCCGGCGCCTGACCGTGCCGATCGCCCCGGACCCGGACACCGGCGGATACGCGCCCGTCCTGGTCAGCCTGTTGCGCGAGCTGGTCCCGGCCGACTGAGCCGGCGGCGCGGCCCGAAGGGGCCGGTGCCGCCCGGTAGCATCGCCGCCGTGAAGCGCATCTCCGCAGGTCTCCTCGCCGTCCTCGCCGTCCTCGCCACGGGTGCCGCCACGTCCGCGTGCACCGTCAGCCCCGTCGCCGCGTCGGTCAACGGCGACACGATCTCGGTGTCGTCGCTCAACACCCAGCTCGACGCCCTCAGCCAGACGACGGCGGGACAGTGCCTGCTCTCCCTCAAGTTCCCCGACTCCGTCAGCCTGGCGACCCAGGGCACCGGCGGGACGGGGACGTACTCCACCGACTACGCCTCGACCATCCTCGGGACCTCGGTCTACAACCTGCTCGCCGTCCAGTACGCGGAGGCCCACGGGCTCCACGTGACGGCCGCCGACCTCGACGCCGCCGAGAGCGCCTACGAATCGACGCTCTCGGGGGCCATCCAGTCCCAGGCCCAACAGGACTCCTCGCTCGGCGGCACCTCCAGCTGTGCGGAATCCAGCGGCACGCTGCTCACCGGGGAACAGGTCCTGGCCGGTCTCCCCGGTGAGGTGCGCGACGTCGAGATCACCAACCAGGCGGTCGAGACATTGCTGCTGGCCCGCGGCGCCGACCTGTCGGACGCGGCCATCCTCGGGTACTACGTGGCCAACCCGACGGACTTCACCCTCGACTGCGTCGGGGTGATCGTGGTGGCCTCCCAGGCGACGGCCGACACCGTGTACAACCAGCTCAACGCCGGGGCGTCGTTCGCGTCGCTGGCCGCCTCGACGTCGATCGACGCCAAGACGGCCGAAAGCGGGGGCCAGCTGGGGTGCAACTTCCCCGAGTCGGAGGTCGTCCAGTCGCTGCAGGTGTCGTCGGTGACGGTGGGCAAGGCGGTCACGCCCGAGGTCACCAGCTCCGGCGACTGGGAGATCTTCGAGGTGACCAGCGGGACGCTGCTCCCCGTGACCGAGGTGACCTCGGAGATCCGCGAGGAGCTGCTCGAGACCACGGCCAACCGTGATCGCATCTCGAACGAGGTGCTCGCCTTCTCCAAGCACGCCTCGATCGACATCAACCCGCAGTACGGCTCGTGGACCCGGGCCCAGATCGTCCCCCCGGCGACGCCGCCGGCCAAGTACCTCCTGCCCAGCTACGCATCGCCGTCCAGCGGCGCGACCAAGTCCACCGGTTCGGGAAGCGCGTCCACCGGTTCGGGCGGCGCGTCCACCGGTTCGGGAAGCGCGTCCACGGGCTCGGGCAGCTCCTCCACCGGTTCGGGCGCGGGCTGAGCCCACCGTGCCCGCCCATCCCCGCATCGATGTCGTCGGGCTGGGCCCGGCGGGGGGCGACCTGATCACGGCGGGGACGCTGGCGCTGCTGGCCTCGGCCCCCCGGGTCTTCCTGCGCACCGGGCGCCACCCGGCCGCAGACGCGGTCGACGGGGCGCAGACCTTCGACCACCACTACGAGTCGGCCGACACCTTCGAGGACGTCTACCGGGCCATCGTGGCCGACCTCATCAACGCCGCGGTCTCCGGGGGCCCGGTGGCCTACGCCGTGCCCGGGTCGCCCACGGTGGCGGAGCGGACGGTGGTGCTGCTGACCGAGGATCCCCGGGTGGTGGCCGGCGAGGTCACCGTCGTCGTCCACCCCTCGGTCTCCTTCCTCGACCTCGCCTTCGCCCGGCTCGGCGTCGATCCGGTCGATGCCGGGGTGCGCCTCGTCGACGCCGGGCGCTTCGCCGTCGACGCGGCGGGGAGCGCGGGCCGCTGTTGGTCGCCCAGTGCTGGAGCCGCCAGGTGCTCTCCGACGTGAAGCTGTCGGTGGAGACGGTCCCGGACGTGCCGGTCACCGTGCTCCATCACCTCGGCCTGCCCGACGAACAGGTCATCGATGTGGCCTGGGACGACGTCGACCGGACCTTCGAGCCCGACCACCTGACGTCGTTGTGGATCCCCCGACTGGCCGCACCGGTGGCGGCCGAACTCGTGGCTCTCGACGAGCTGGTCCACACCCTGCGGGAACGCTGCCCGTGGGATCGGCGCCAGACCCACGCGTCGCTGGGCCGCCACCTCCTCGAGGAGTCCTACGAGGTGCTGGAGGCCATCGACGCGGTGGCCGTCGTCGACGCCGTACCCGACTCGGACGACGTCGTCGAGGCGGCCGCCGTGGCCCATCTCGAGGAGGAGCTCGGCGATCTCCTGTTCCAGGTCTACTTCCACGCCACCCTGGCCGCCGAGCAGGGACGCTTCACCTTGGCCGACGTGGCCCGGGAGGTCCACGACAAGCTCGTGTCGCGTCACCCCCACGTCTTCGGCGACGTGACGGCCGAGACGGCCGACGACGTGGCCGCCAACTGGGAGGCGATCAAGAAGGTGGAGAAGGGTCGCGCCAGCGTGACCGAGGGCATCCCGGCCGCCCTTCCCGCCCTGGCCCTCGCGGCCAAGCTCCAGCGCAAGGCGGCGGCCATCGGGATGGTGCTGCCCACCCTGGTCGACGAGGCCGCCCGGGTGGCCGACGTCGTGGCCCGGTTGACCGACGGAGGGGAGGACGCCTCGGTCGCCGACGGTGAGGGCGGGGCCCGCGACCGGGCCGGCGAGGTCGGCGAGCTGCTGTTCGCCGTGGTCGCGCTGGCCCGGGCGCTGGGTGTCGACCCCGAGACCGCCCTCCTGTCCCGGTCGCTGTCGTTCCGCTCGGAGGTCGAGGCCCGCGGCTGACGGCTGACGGCGCCGACCGTGAGAGCCCGCCGAGGTCCCGAGCTGACGAATTCCAGCGCGAATTCCCAGGTCCGCAGGGTGGCGGATGGTAGCGTTTCGCACACCGCGAGCAGGAGCGACGCCGCACAGTGAGCTTGATCGAACAGGTAATCGGCCGGGAGGTCCTCGACTCCCGCGGCAATCCCACGGTAGAGGTGGAGGTGGTCCTCGACTCGGGTGCCTCCGGGCGGGCCATCGTCCCGTCCGGTGCCTCCACCGGCACCTTCGAGGCGGTGGAGCTGCGTGACGGCGGCGACCGCTACCGGGGCAAGGGCGTACGGTCCGCCGTCGAGAACGTGAACGGCGAGATCGCCGACTTCCTCGAGGGCTTCGACGCGCTGGACCAGCGGTCCGTCGACCTGGCCATGATCGACGCCGACGGCACGCCCAACAAGGGCCGCCTGGGAGCCAACGCCATCCTCGGCGTGTCGCTGGCGACGGCCCGGGCCGCGGCCGACGAGCTGGACCTGCCGCTGTACCGCTACGTGGGCGGGGCCAACGCCCATGTGCTGCCGGTACCGATGATGAACGTGGTCAACGGCGGCGTCCACGCCGACAACTCCATCGACCTCCAGGAGTTCATGATCATGCCGGTGGGGGCCGCCTCGTTCAGCGAGGCCCTGCGCTGGGGTGTCGAGACCTACCACGCCCTGGCCGGGGTCCTGCACGAGCGCGGCCTCTCCACGGCGGTGGGGGACGAGGGGGGTTTCGCCCCGAACCTGGACCACAACGAGGACGCGGTGCGCATCCTGGTCGAGGCCATCGAGGCGGCGGGCCGGGTGCCGGGGGACGAGATCGCCATCGCCATGGACCCGGCGGCCAGCGAGCTCTACCGGGACGGTGCCTACGTGCTGGCCGGCGAAGGGCGGACGCTGTCGTCGGAGGAGATGGTGGCGTACTACGTCGATCTGGTCGGCCGCTACCCGATCGTCTCCATCGAGGACGGGATGGCCGAGGACGACTGGGACGGCTGGGCCGGGCTCACGTCCGAACTCGGTGCATCGGTGCAGCTGGTCGGCGACGACCTGTTCGTGACCAACGAGGAGCGCCTGCGCCGGGGCATCGATGCCGGTACCGCCAACGCCATCCTCGTCAAGGTCAACCAGATCGGCACGCTGACCGAGACGCTCGGGACCATGGATCTGGCTACCCGCCACGCCTACGCGTGTGTGATGTCGCACCGTTCCGGTGAGACCGAGGACACGACCATCGCCGACCTGGCGGTGGCTACGAACTGCGGGCAGATCAAGACCGGCGCCCCCGCCCGGTCGGACCGGGTCGCCAAGTACAACCAGCTGCTGCGCATCGAGGAGCAGCTCGGCGAGTCGGCCGCCTTCCGGGGCGGGGCCGCACTCTCCGCATGGAGCGCCCCGCAGTGAGCGGCCGGCTGCACGCCAAGGGTCGCCCGGCCCCCCGGACATCCTCCCCGGCGCGCCCGACGGGGCGGCCCACCGCCCCCGGACGGACCCACCGCGCCCCCGCATCGACGCGCCGGGGCACCACCACCAGGGTGAGGCGCTCGTCGGCGAAGGCCACCGCCGCCCGCACGGTGGCGGCCGGCCGTGTCGCCACCTCCGCCGGCAGGACGTCCGCCGGCAAGACCTCCGCTCGCAAGACCTCCGCTCGCAAGACCTCCGCTCGCACGACCGCCGCCCGCACGACGTCCGGCAACCGGGCCCCCGGGTCGGTCCGCACCGGCTCCCAGGTCCGTTCCCCCGAGCAGCGGGCGGCGATCGAGGCCCGCCGGAACCGCATGCCGGTCGCGCTGGCCGCCGTGGCCGCGGTGGTCATCCTGGCCACCAGCTTCCCGCTGTCGGTCCTCCTGGGCCAGCACCACCAGATCTCGGCCGAGGCGGCCCAACTGAGTCAGCTCAAGCACGAGAACGGGCTCCTGAGCGAGCAGGAGCAGCAGCTCAACTCCAACACCGAGGTCAAGCGGCTCGCCCAGCAGAACTACCAGCTGGTGGAGCCCGGCCAGAAGCTCTACGACATCCTGCCCGCCGCCGGCCAGACGACCACCACGCCGGGCGCGCCCATCACCGGCGACCCCGGCGATCAGCCGCTGGTGTCGCCGTCCCAGGCGCCGGACATGTCGCCCGATCCGGGCCTGCCGACCACGACCCCGGCCACCGGTACGGGATCCTCGACGTCGCCCCCGTCGTCGGCGACGAACGGAACAGCGGCCGCGTCCGGCGGCGGCTTCTGGGGACGGGTCCGCTCGACCCTCGAATTCTGGAAGTGACCTCCGCCGGGGCGTCGGAGGACGACGTCGCGCGGGTCACCGAGCTGCTCGGCCGGAGACCGGCGGGCGCATTCGAGGTTGTGGTGCGGGCCGCCGACGGTACCCCGGCCGTCCTGGCCAACGCCCCCTTCCTCGACGACGGCACGCCCATGCCCACCCGGTACTGGCTGTGCGACCCGGACCTCCGGGAGGCGGTCAGCCGGCTCGAGTCGGCGGGCGGCGTCCGGGCCGCGGAGGCCGACGTCCCGGCGGACCGCATCGCCGCCGCCCATGCCGCCTACGCGGCCGAGCGGAACGCCCTGATCGATCCGGGCCATTCCGGCCCCCGCCCCTCGGGCGGAGTGGGCGGTACCCGGACCGGGGTGAAGTGCCTCCACGCCCACCTGGCCTGGTGGTTGACCGGTGCCGACGATCCGGTAGGGGAGTGGACGGCCCGGCGGATCGGCCTCCACCCGGTCTGATCGGGCCCCGGCGGGCGATGGTCGCCGGTCGGGTCGCGTGGTAGCAAGGGCCCATGGCATCCGACGCGGCCATCGCCGCCATCGACTGCGGCACGAACTCCACCCGGCTCCTTGTGGCCGACGCCGACGGGCACCCCCTCGAGCGACTGATGCGGATCACCCGGCTGGGCGAGGGAGTCGACGCCACCGGACGGCTGGCCCCGGAGGCCATCGAGCGGTGCGTGGCCGTCCTGGTCGAGTTCCGGCAGGTGATGGACGCCCTCGGCGTCGGACGGGGCCGCCTGGCCGCCACCTCCGCGGCGCGCGACGCGGCCAACGGCAGCGACTTCCTGGAGGCGGCGGGGTCGGCCACCGGGCTCGAGCCCGAACTGCTGACCGGCATCGAGGAAGGTCGACTGTCGCTGGCCGGGGCGGTGGCCGACCTCGATCCGTCCGAGGGCCCGTTCCTGGTGCTCGACATCGGGGGCGGCTCCACCGAGCTCGTGGCCGGCGACGGTCCCGACGATCCCGACCTGGCCGCCGTCTCGCTGCAGCTCGGATGTGTGCGGCTGAGCGAGCGCTTCCTCGCCTCCGACCCGCCGACGGCTGACGAGTTGGCCTCGGCCCGGGTCGAGGTCGACACCCAGCTCGACCGGGCGGTGGCCGAGCACCCGCGGTTCGCCTCGTCCCGCCGGCTGGTGGGACTGGCCGGGACGGTGTCCACCCTCGCCTCGCTCCACAAGGGCATGACCGTCTACGACCGCGACCTGGTCCACCACGCCGTCCTGACCTTGGACGACGTGCGCCGCTGGTACCGGGAGCTCGCCGCCGACACGGTGGCCGCGCGCCTGGCCCGGCCCGGCATGGTCCCGGGCCGCCAGGACGTCATCGTGGGGGGCGCGCTCGTCCTGGACGCCGTCATGGAGCGGCTGGGATTCACCGAGTGCCTCGTGTCGGAGGCCGACATCCTGGACGGTCTGGTGGCGAGCCAGCTGGCCCACCGTCCCTGACCGGGACCGCGTCCGGTGCCTCTCCTACGGGGGAGCCGACCCGCGTACGGGGGAGCCGACCCGGGCAGACCCGCCTCCCACGGGGTGACCGAGCACGGTCAGTGCAGTGTGACGCCCGTCACGAGCAGGCCGAGGGTGCGCTCGTCGGCGCTGTGGAGCACCTCGGCGGGCCGCCAGCGCTCGGCTTCGATCACCACGGATCGCCCTTCGGGGTCGTAGGGGACGTCGATGGCGTGGGCGCTGCCCGCGGGCGACACCCCGGTCACCTCGTGCCGGCCGTGGGAGACCCGGTACGGGAGGTCCAACGGTGACGTGTTGACCACACCGACCGATGCGAGCCCGAAGGGGCCGCCCCGCTCCACGGACAGCTCACTACGGGCCGTGGTGTACCGACTCGTCGAATCCGACTCCTCGAGGGGCTGCCACGTCGCCTCCTCGTCGGGGGGCAGGGTCCGACCGCAGACGGGGTAGGACCCGCCGGCCCGCCGGGCCTCGAAGATCACCCCGAGATGGGTGGAGTCGGTGGTGTGCTTGGTCACCACCCAGCCGGCATGGGCCAGCATCCGCAGGAAGTAGGACTCCTGGAAGCCCAGCTCCAGCCAGCCGTTGCGCCGGATGGCCCACAGGGACTCGCCATCGGTGCGGACGCCCCACGGCACCGGGAACGACTCGGTGACCGGCTCGGCGGCGAAGAAGACCCGCCCACCGGGTGTGATCACGTCGGCCAGTTTGGCCACGAGGCCCCGGTGGTCGGAGCAGTGGTGGAAGCACTCGTAGAACAGGACGGCGTCGTAGCGGCGGTCCAGGCGGTCGATCTCGAGGAACGTGCCCTGGCGTGCGTCGACGTCGAGGGCGAACTTGGCGGCCCGCTCGGCGATGAGCCCGACGAACGTCGGGTCGATGTCGATGGCGGTCACGTCGTAGCCCATGCGGGCCAGCTCGATGGTCGTGTTGCCCCAGCCCGGACCGAGCTCGAGGATCGACGAGCCGGCCGCCAGCCGCATGGTGCGGATGATGAAGCCGATGGCCATCAGCGTGTGGCCGACCGTTTCGGGGCTCTCGGTGTAGTACGGGAAGGGCCGGTTGGCGTCGACCGGGAAGTCCGACCGCTCGTTCTGGACCTCGTAGTGGGGTCGGTCCGCGATCAGCCGGTAGAGGGCGAACTGGTGCTCGGTGTAGTCCGGGCTGTACGGGTCGGGCGGCAGGTCGCCGGCCGGTTCGTAGACGAAGCTCTGGAAGACGGCCCGCATGGCGTCGTCGGACACGGCCCACGCCTGGTCGATCTCCTCGAGCTTGCCCTCCAGGTCGTCGATCGAGAAGAGGACCTCGACCTCGGCGCCCGCCGGACGGGCGGCGTCGGGTCCGTCCGCCGCTCCGACGCCCGGGGCGAGGTCTGCCGGGGGAGGGTTGGGAGCGGGCTGCATGAGGTCAGACGCTAACCCGGCCGGGGTGACCTGTCGGGCGGACCGGGTACGGTGCCGGCGCCCTCCGGGGTGGTGGTCCCGGGTCCTTCACGCCGGCTGGGGGGTGGTCGGGACGGTGACCTCGGTCGTGCCCGGGGGCGGCGTCCACTCGAGGGCCACCACGGTGTCGGCGTCGACCAGCACCCGGGCGTGCAGGTCGTCGCGCACGTAGGCGACGGCCGCCAGCACGCCGGCCGGCGTGGTCGAGGGCTCGTTGGCCGTGGCGAACACGAAGACGACGTCCCGGGAGTGGACCGGGCGCGCCCCGTCGGGAGAGAAGAAGTAGCACCACTGTCGCCCGCAGAACCGTCCCATGACGCTGAGGCTCACGATCGTCTCGGCTTCCGGTGGGGTCCGGGCCAGTGCGGTGCGGAGGGCTGCGCCCGTGGACGGTGCCACCTGGGAGAGCGTGAAGCGTACCGAACCCGGCGAGGCCGAGTAGCCCCAGGCGAGCGCCTGACCCAGGACGGCGGCCCCGACCACCGCGGAGGCGACCCATCCCCACGACACCCGGCCGGCCACCCACACCAGCACCATCACGGTGCCGAGCAGCACGAAGGGGAACACCGCGAAGTTCTGGTAGGAGTCGCGCAGGAAGTCGGGCCGGGAGTTGAGGGCGTCGACGGTCAGCACGGTGACCGGCACGCCGAAGCCCCAGGCCGAGGCCAGACCGACCACGCCGACCGGCTTGAGCAGGGTGTAGGCGTCGCCCAGTCGGTCGGCCAGGTGGTCGACGACCCGCCAGGGGTGGGTCGCGACACCGGCCACGATGAAAGCCACGCCGCCGGTGGCGGGCAGGGACGTGCGCCCGTCCAGGTAGGCGTACAAGTCGATGCCCGACCCCAGGTCGGCGTGCAGCACCGAGATGAGGCCGGTCCAGACCAGGCCGGCTCCCACCACAAGGAGTCCGGTCCGCCGTGTCTCCCGACCGGCCAGCACGGCCGAGATGCCGAGGCCGACCACCGTCACCGCGGCGAACGTCCCGCAGAGCAGCACGACGGCCGTCCAGATCCAGGCCCGACGGATCCGGCCGTGCCACAGGTCGCGCCCCGCCAGCACGAGGAAGAACGTGGCCAGCGGCTCCAGGTGGACGTCGAACTGGATGGTCCGGTAGACGCCCGGATTCACCATGACCGCGACCAGGACGGCGGCGCTGATGCCGACCGCCCAGCTCCAGGCGATCCCCCTGCGTTCGAGGTACTCGGTGATCCAGGCGAACGAGACGATGCCGGTGCCGGCCATGGCCAGGGCCTGCACCCACAGCAGGACGACCGGCTGGGGTGTGACGATGTGGAGCAGGGCGAGCGGCCACATGATCAGTTCGAGGTCGAACTTGATGTAGGGGTACCCGTAGACCGTGTCGAACGGGTTCAGGTGACCCGTGCCGATCAACGACCACGCCTGGTTGTACTGGGCGAAGTCCTCGGCCAGGAAATTGCGGTGGTACACGACGGTCGACAGCGCCATGAGTCCGACCGCCCAGACGAGGAGGACGGCGGCGCCGGCGAGGCGGAGGAGGCTCCAGCGGGTGCGCTTCCCCCGGGCGGGCGAATGGGCGTGACGCCCCGCGCCGATGTCGGGCGGGGACCGCCCGCCGCCCTGGTCCGACCGGCCGGCCGTCACCGTCGCCACGGTGCCGTCGGGTGCCGCCGACCCGGAGGTGTCCGCCCCCGCGGGTTCCACCGTCGCCACCTCCGGAGTGTACCGACGACCAGGCGGCGGGTCCCGGGACCGGGGTGCCCGGACGGGAGGTTCGCGCCGCCAGGTCCCGGGCAACACCGGGTGACGAAGGGCTCCGCCGGGGGCTGCCGGATCGCCGGCGCTCCCCGGGCCCCCAAGTATGCTGATCACCCATGGAGACGCCGATCACGCCCCCGGACGGAGGGCCCGTGCTCGACGTCGACGGCAACGTTGCCTCGACGGAGGCCCTGGTCAGCAGGGTGGAGGAGCTGATCCGGCGGATCGATGCCGGTGCCGGCGCCCCCGGTGCGACCGAGGTCCGGGGACTGCCCGCCCTGGTGGAGCCCGTCCACGGGATGCGGATCCTCCACCGCGAGATGCACCCGCCCGAGGTGACCCCCGGACCCGGTGCGCGGGGCAAGGCCGGGGCGCTGGCCCGCAAGATGGTCCGCCGGGCGACGAGCTGGTACGTGGAGCCACGGTTCCAGGTCCAGGAGCAGATCGACGCCCTGGCCGTCGACTTCGCCTCGGAGGCCTACAACGCCATCCATCAGTTGGAGGGGGAGGTCGAGGAGCTGCGCCGTCAGAACGTCCGGACCAAGCTCGACATGGTGGCGACGGCCGAGCGGCTCCGCCGCCAGCAGGCGGTCACCGACGAGATGGTCAGACTGGTCACCCACCTCCAGGTGGTGGTCCGGGACGCGGCCGATCAGGAAGATCTCCGGGTGCTGTCCAAGGAGTTCTCGACCATGCTCGACCGGCTCGGCGCGGAAACGGTGAGCGGTGCCGACATCGACTACGTCGAGTTCGAGCGCCGCTTCCGGGGCGACCCGGCGCAGATCGCCGAGGCCCAGCGGCGCTACCTCACGCTCTTCCCCCCACCGTCGGTGGCGGGCAGGATCGTCGACATCGGCTGCGGCCGGGGTGAGATGCTTCGGATGCTGGCCGACGAGGGCCACGACGTGCTGGGGGTGGACACGGACGCCGGCATGGTGGCGGCCTGCCTGGACCAGGGGCTGCCCGCTGTCCAGGACGACGCGATCCACTTCCTCCTCCAGACTCCACCCGACTCCCTCAAGGGGGTGTTCTGCGCCCAGGTGGTGGAGCACCTGCTGACGTCCGAGCTCGAGGAGCTGGTCCGGCGCTCGCTCGCCGCCCTGCAGCCCGAGGGCGCCCTGGTCATGGAGACGATCAATCCCCGTAGCTCGTATGCGCTGGGCAACCACTTCTATGCCGACACGTCGCACGTCCGCCCGGTGCACCCCGAGACCCTGCGCTTCCTGTGCGAACAGGTCGGGTTCGGGACGGTGATGCTCGAGGAGCGGTCGCCGCACCCGGCTCTGGCCGTCGGCGACGACCTGCCCGACGACGCCGTGGGTGGTGCGGTCCGGAACCTGCTCCAGAACGTGTTCGGCTACCAGGATTACGTGGTCGTCGCGCTCAAGTGACCGGATTCGACGCCGTCCACCAGTTCCACTCCGGGACCGCGCCAGGGGATGCCATCACCAACCAGATGCTCGAGGTGCAGGCCCACCTCCGGCGGTCGGGGTGGCGTTCCGAGATCTTCGCCGAGCACGTGGACCCCGAGCTGGCCCGGCACGTGCTCCCCATCGGGACCTACGCCGGGTCCGAGGACGAACTCCTCCTCGTCCACCACTCCCACGGCAGTGACTCCTTCGACGACGTCGTGGACCTGGCGAACCCGATCGTGACCATGTACCACAACGTCACCCCCGAGCACTTCTTCGAGGACCCGGTGGCCAGGAAGTACTGCCGGCTCGGGCGGGAGCAGCTCGGCTACCTGGCCCGCCGGTCGCTGTTCGGCGTGGCCGACTCCAACTTCAACCGGTCCGAGATGCTGGCGACGGGGTTCCGGCGCGTCGACGTCATCCCGGTGCGGATCGACTACTCCGAATTCGAGGCGGCCGGCCGCATCGGCGGCCCCCGGTCGACCGACTGGATGTTCGTGGGCCGGGTGGTCCCCAACAAGTGCCAGCACCTCCTCATCGAGGCCTTTGCCGCGTACTCCCGGACCTTCGACGCCCGTGCCCGACTCCACCTGGTCGGGGGCACCACCGACGAGCGCTACCGCGCCGAGCTGGTGCGCACGGCCGCACGGCTGCGGATCGAGGACCGGGTGCTCTTCCGGGGCAAGGTCCCGGACCGCGAGCTGCGGGCCGTGTTCGCCGGAGCGGGTGCCTACGTGTCGCTGAGCGACCACGAGGGCTTCGGCGTACCGCTCCTCGAGGCCATGGCCGCACGACTACCGGTCGTGGCCTACGCGTCCTCCGCCGTACCCGAGACACTGGGTGGGGCGGGCGTCCTGTTGCGGACCCAGGACCCGACCACGGTGGCGGCGACCGTCGAGGCCCTGGACACCGACCCCGGCCTGCGCCAGCGCCTGCTCGACCGCCAGAGCACCCGGGTGGCCCAGGTCTCCTCCTTCGACCTGCCCGGCGCCCTGGAACGCGTCGTGGCCCGGGCCAGCGGCGACGTCCCGCCACTCGAGATCCAGGTGCAGGGACCCTTCGAGACCAGCTACAGCCTGGCCACGATGAACCGGAAGCTGGCCCTCGGCCTGGACGGATCGCCCGACGTCGCGGTGTCGCTGTACCCGACCGAGGGACCCGGTGACTACCTGCCCTCGCCCTCCGACCTCGAACGCCACCCCGAGGTCGTGCCCCTGTACCGCCGCGCCGCACGCGTGCCCTACCCGGACGTGGCCATCCGTCAGATGTGGCCGCCCCGGACCGCCGACTCGCCCGGCGGCCTCACCCTCGAGTACTTCGCCTGGGAGGAGAGTCGGGTGCCGGCGGCGATGATCGAGGACTTCAACGCCAACCTGGACGGCATCGGGGTGACGTCCAGGTTCGTCGCCGACGCCCTGCGGGACTCGGGTGCCACGGTGCCCATCCGGGTGGTCGGCAACGGCGTCGACGCCCCCGACCCGGGCGCACGCATCTCGGCACCCGAGCTCGTCGACCTGTCGGGCTTCACCTTCCTGCACATCAGCTCGGCCTTCCCCCGCAAGGGGGTCGACGTCCTCCTGGGGGCCTACTTCGCCGCCTTCACGGGGACCGACGACGTGACCCTGGTGCTCAAGACCTTCCCCAACCCCCACAACGCCGTGGCCGGGCTGCTCGACGACCTGCGGGCCGGCCACGACGATCCCCCCGACGTGCGCTGGATCGATCGCGACCTGACCGACCGCGAACTGGGCGCGCTCTACGGACTGGCCGACTGCTACGTCCACCCGTCACGGGGCGAGGGGTTCGGGCTGCCCGTGGCCGAGGCCATGCTGGCCGGCGTGCCGGTCATCAGCGTGGCCTGGTCGGGACTGGCCGACTTCGTGTCCGAGGAGACGGCCGTGACCATCCCGTTCGAGCTGGTCGAAGCGGAGAGCCACCTCGCCGAGGGGGAGTCCCTGTGGGCCGAGCCGGACGCCGCCGCCCTGGCCGTCGAACTCGCCCGGATGGCCGCCGACCCGGGCGCGCCCGAGGTGGCCGGGCGGGTCGAGCGCGCCCGCGCCCGGATCGCCGCCGAGTACTCGTGGGCGGCGGCCGTGGACCGGTGGCGGGCGCTCATCGAGGAGGTCGAGGACGAGGTCGGCTGCCGGCGGGTGGCCATGGTCACCTCGTGGAACTCGCGCTGCGGCATCGCCGAGAACAGCCGCTACCTCGTCGAGCACACCCGGGACTCCGTGGCGTTCGACATCTTCGCCGACGTGGACGTCGAGGTGATCGACCCGGCCGCCGAACTGGGCGTGGTGCGGACCTGGAAGGACCGCTGGACGCCCGATCTCGACGGGCTCGAGGACGCGCTGCTGGTCAGCGAGGCCGACGTGCTCCACGTGCAGTTCAACTTCGGCTTCTTCGAGTTCGAGCGCCTCGCCGCCCTGCTCGACCGGCAGCTCGACCGGCGGGGCGTGGTGCTGACGATGCACCGGACCCTGGACTACGACGACCAGGGCAACCTGCTCACCCTGCGCCAGATCCGCGACACGCTGGCCCGGGTCGATCAGCTCATCGTCCACCAGGAGTCCGACGCCCGTTACCTGGCCGACATGGGGATTGAGGACAACGTGACCCTCGTGCCGATCGGGTCGGCGCCACCCCCCGGACTCACGCCCGGGCAGGTCCGGGAGGAGCTCGGCCTGGGCGAGCGTCCGGTGGTCGGCACGTTCGGCTTCCTGCTGCCCCACAAGGGGACGTTCGAGCTGGTGGAGGCCGTCGACCAGCTGCGCCGGACGCACCCTGACATCCTGCTCCTGGCCCTGTGCGCCCAGTACCCGAACATCGAGTCGAAGCAGTACGAGGCCGGCATCCGGGCCGAGATCACGGCCCGGGGGATGGACGCCAACGTCCTGCTGCTCACCGACTACCTGTCGGACGAGGCGGCGCGGGTCCTGCTGCGCGGCGCCGACGTCATCGTCCTGCCGTACCGGGACACGGGGGAGTCCTCGAGCGCCGCCCTGCGCTTCGTCCTGCCCCTCGGTCGGGCCATCGTGGTGACGGACCAGCCGCTGTTCAACGACGCCCGCGCGTCGGTGCTGGTCGCGGACTCGAACGACGTCGAGGGGATCGCCCGGTCGGTGGGACGCGTGCTGGCGGACGACGGGCTCCGCGGGGACCTGGCCGCCCGGGCGGGGCAGCGGTCGCTGGCCTTCCGCTGGGAGCGCGTGGTGGCCGAGCACCGCCGGATCTACGCCGAGGCCCGCAGGGCGGCCCGGCTCCGTCGGGATCGTGCCGGCTGAGGCCGTTCGGGGCCCGCGGGCTGGGACGCCCGGGGCCCTTCCTCCGCGATGCCGGGGGTCCGTCCCCCGGGGGTGTGGGGGAGCGCGCCGATGCCGTACCATTCCGTTCGTGGATGCTCGCCGCCGCCGCCCGGTAGGTCCGTGTTCCCCCTGCTCCGCCGGGGAGGATCGATGACGCCGAGCCTGAGGGCCCAACAGGTGCGCTCGCTCGAGCTGCCCGGTCGGCGCATCCGGCTGGCCACGCTGATGGAGGCGGACTACCCCGCCTGGCTCGAGGTCCGCAATCGCTGCCGCGACTGGCTGGTGCCGTGGGAGCCACGATCGAAGGGGTCGCCGCTGCCGGCCGAGGACCACGCCAGCTTCGTCGCCCGGTGCGCCATGCGCGAGCGGGAGCGGCAGCTCGGGTCCGGCTTCGGCTTCGGCATCTTCTACGAGGGGCGCTTCGTCGGCGAGGTGACCCTGTCGTCGATCCTGCGGGGGCCGTTCCAGAACGGCTCGATCGGCTACTGGGTGGACCGGGACATGGCCGGCCTCGGGATCGTGCCCGAGGCGGTGGTCGTCGTGCTGCAGTTCGCCTTCGAGACGCTGCGCCTCCACCGCATCGAGGTCGCCATCATCCCGCGCAACACGGCCAGTCGTCGGGTGGCCGACAAGTTGAATCTCCGCAACGAGGGCGTGGCCATCGGGTTCCTCGAGATCAACGGTGCCTGGGAGGACCACGTCCGCTACGCCATGACCTCCGAGGAGTGGACCGAGCGACGGGGCGAGCTCACGGTGGCCTGGATCGACTGAGGCCGGCACCGATCGGGCGCCCGCGGGCACGGTGGGCACGGGGCGACGTCGGGCCCGCCGGATCGGCATCGTCACCGGTTCCCGGCGCCCAGGCGCACCGGGGACCCATCGTGGCGACAGGTGGTCCTACACTTCCATGGCGATGGCGGAATCCCAGTGAACGACGCGGGTCCCGTGGCGGCGGCCGCGGAGCCCCGCTGGCCGATGGCGGCCGCCGTCCTCGCCACCGGCCTGCTCCGGGCCACCCTGCCGTCGGAACTCCGCAACGGTGACGCCCGCTGGCTGTTCCTCGTCGTGCTCGTCGCGCTGCTCGTCGTGCTCGTCGTCGGCGACCCGGGTCGGATCGACCGTCCGTCGAGGTGGCTCAGGACGCTGACCGACGTCCTGATCGGCCTCATCTCGATCGTCAATGCGTCGGCCGCCGTCCGACTCGTGGTCGCCATCATCGACACGTCCACCTTCACCAACGATGCCAAGGTGCTGCTGGCCAGCGGCGCGGCCATCTGGCTCACCAACGTCATCGCCTTCGGCCTCTGGTACTGGGACCTCGACGACGGTGGGCCGGTCGCCCGGGCCGAGGGGGGTACGAGGAGCCCGGCGTTCGTCTTCCCCGAGATGCGCAACGAGCAGTTCGTCGGGTCGGGCTGGTACCCGCGGTTCGTCGACTACTTCCATTTCTCCTTCGCCACGGCGACGGCGTTCAGTCCCACCGACGTGTCGGCGATCCGGCCGTGGGCGAAGCTGCTGATGATGGCCGAGGCGGCGATCTCGCTGGTCGTGGCCCTCCTGGTGGTGGCCCGGGCGGTGAACATCCTGAAGTAGGCCCCGGGCGGCCCGGTGGTTCGCCGGGAGAGGTGGCGCCGGGGCCCCGGAGCCGGCATACCGCCGCCGTCGCCGACGGCTACGACGTCATCGGACGGTGAACCTTGCGTGTCACCTGACGACCACCCCCCGCGGCGGTGGCGCCACCCTGCGCTCGGGAGCCTGTCGTCGCCCGGGATCATGGGTCGACACCCGCTGTCGGCGTCGACGGCCACAGGCGTTGCCGGGGCGCCGTCCACTGCCTCCGGTGCACGGGCCAGACTGTTGGGTGCCAACGGCGTCACCGAACGTTTGCCTGACGGCGCGCCGGTCGGCTGCCAACCTTGAGTCAGCCCTGCGAGATCGGCGGGACGAAGCGAGCGATGACAACCACCGACGTCCGGGCAACAGACAGTGATAGCGCTCGTCCCGACCGGGTTTCCCCGCGGCGATCCCGACGGCGGGCCTGGGTGATCGGGACCCTCGTGTTCGTGGTCGTGGCCGCCAGCCTCGCCATCATGATCGGGAACGAGGTCCAGGCGAACACCCGGTACGACCGGGCCCACCGCGCCCTCGACGTCACGGAGGCGCGGACCGCCGCGGTGGACCGGGACCTGGTGACGGCCCGGGCCGACCTCACCGACCTCCAGGGCCAGGTCACCCAGGACTCGGCGGTGCTCAGTTCCGACACGACCAAGCTGGACAGCGCCCTGGTGGCACTGACCGATTCCCGGGCGAGCGACGCCAGCCAGTCCACGGCGATCGGGAGCCTGCAGACGTGCCTGTCCGGGGTGGAACAGGCGACGAACGCCCTCTCCCTGGGTGACCAGGCCCACGCGGTGGCGGCGCTCGATGCGGTGGCCACGGCGTGCTCGTCGGCGGTGGACGCCGATGCGTAGCCGGCGCCTGCTCGCCGGGGCCGCGGTCCTGGTCGTCCTGACCGTCCTGGCCACCGCCTTCGTGACCGATGTCCGGTCGCACGCCCGCGAACGGTCCGAGGACATGCAGCTGACCGCCGCCCGTGCGGGGCTGCACACGGCGCGCACCGATCTGACCCTCACCCGCTTCTCCTCGGCGCTGACTACCAACCAGCGGAACGGCATCCAGGCGTCGGTCGCCTCGACGCTCGGTCGCATCACGACGACCGAGGGCGCGCTGGCCGGAGCCGAAGACCTCTCGTACCTCCAGGGGCTCGACATCGGCACGCTCCACACGTGCCTCACCGGTGTCCAGCAGTCGTTCCAGCAGATCGGCGCGGGCGACAACACCACGGCCTCCCAGGACATCGCGTCGGTGGCGGGAGCCTGCAGATCGCTCGAGGCGGGCAACGACGAAGGGCTGTCCTACCCCTTCGACTTCCCGGATCCCGATGTCCTGGTCGTCGGCTCCACCTACTACGCCTACGCCACCAACTCGGTCGCCGGCAACATCCAGATCGTCATGTCGACGGATCTGGTGCACTGGACCGCTCTGGGGGACGCGCTGCCGAGCCTCCCCGCCTGGGCCACCCCGGACGAGACCTGGGCGCCGGCGGTGCAGCAGTTCGGGGCGACCTTCGTCCTCTACTACGCGGTCCGGGTCGCGGCGCCGGGCGGGGGCGACGAGTGCCTGTCGGTGGCCACGGCGACCCAGCCCCAGGGCCCCTTCGTCGACTCGTCCACCGGGCCGCTCGAGTGCCAGACGGCGCTCGGCGGCTCCATCGACCCGTCTCCGTTCGTCGACTCCACCGGGACGCCCTACCTCGTCTGGAAGTCGAACGGTGGGGCCGGGGCGTCGGCGATCTGGTCCGAGCAGCTCGATGCGGCGGGGACCGGATTCGCCCCGGGCGCCAACCCGACCCAGATCCTGGTGCCCTCCCAGACGTGGGAGGGGGGCGTGATCGAGGCCCCCGACCTGGTGTCGAACGGGGGCCGGTACTTCCTCTTCTACTCGGGCAACGACTGGATGAGCGCCGACTACGCCGTGGGGGTGGCCACCTGCGCGGGGCCGCTGGGTCCGTGCTCGAAGCCGCTGTCCGGTCCCATCCTGGCCAGCGACTCGGGCATGGAGGGCCCGGGTGGCGAGACGGTGTTCACCGGCGTGTCGGGGGCGACGTGGATCGCGTTCGACGCCTGGGCGCCGGACGCCGTGGGCTACCCGAACAGCCGAGCCCTCTACATCCGCCCGATCTCCTTCGCCGGAGCCACGCCGGTCGTCGGTCCGGCGTGACGGGAGGACACCGGCCGGCGGCCGGTGTCAGGTGTCCACGCCCCGCACCACGGCGGGGGAGTGCCGGAAGAACTGCTCGACGTCCTGCTCGTAGCGGTACTCCTGGCCGGCGTCACCGGTGGCCCGGCGCAGGTTGTTGGCCCGGGCGAAGCTGAGGACGGCGCCCGAGGTGGTGTAGCGGTACTCGAACCCGGCCTCGCGCAGCTTGGAGGTGTCGACGCCGCGGCCGAACCGGGCGAGGCACTCCATCTCCGGCGGGAACCGGATGACGCCCGCCCGTTCGAACGGTGCGGAGAACAGCCGGGGACGGAATGGTGGGAAGGGGACCAGGTGGGCCCCGCCGAACGACGCGACCTCGCTCCAGGGCAGCTTGCCCTCCCCGGCCACGTTGTAGACGCCGGGCACCCGGTGGGCGGTGACGAACTCGAGGGCCCGGACGACGTCGTCCTCCTCGATGAACTGCACCAGCGGGTCGAACCCGGCGACGCAGGGCAGGAGGCGCCTGCGCAGGTCGTAGCTGATCGGCGTGATGATGTCGGTGCCCAGCACGTTGGCGAACCGCAGGACGGTCACGTCCAGGTGGGGATTGTCCTCGGCGAAGTCGCGCACCAGCGACTCGACCTCGATCAGCGAGCGCTCGAGCCGGGTCCTCACCGGCCCGGTGCGGGTGTCCACCTCGCGGAACCAGGTGGGGTCCTGCTCGGCGGAGCCGTAGACGTGGGTGGAGGACTTCACGATGACCTTGCGCACCGAGGCACCGGCGGCGCCGGCCGCGGCCAGCAGGTTGAGCGTGCCGATCACGTTGATCTCGTGCAGGAGCCGGCCGCTGACCTCGGTGGAGTTCGTCTCGAGGAAGGTGTGGACGATCGTGTCGACCTGGGTGGCCCGGACGATCCTGGAGAGGATCGAGTACTTCTGGTCGGAGCGGACGAACTCGGTGCGCTCGAGGGGGACCCTGGGCTCCTTGGTGCCCAGTCCCAGGATCATCTCGACCTCGGGCTTGGCCTCGAGGGCCTGGGCCATGCGGCCGCCCCAGAAGGTGTCCAGCCCGGTGATGAGGACGCGCCGGCCCACGGTGGTCAGCCGAACCAGACGCTGCGGCGTTCCCGCAGCATGTCGTGGAGGGCCTCCTGGAGTGTGGCCCGGATCTGCTCGGCCTCGTCCATGACCCGGCTGCGCGAGTACCGCTCCTGACCGGGCTCGGTGTCGAAGGTCACCGGGTCGAGCACCCGCAGCTTGAACTTGGCCGGGAAGTAGGTCACGTAGCCCAGGGGTCCGAGAACCAGCGAGTTGGCCGTGACCGGGAAGTAGGGGAGGTTGAACGCCTTGGCCAGGCTCGGGATCCGGAAGAGGATGGGCATCGACTCCTCGGCACCGACGACGGCGATCGGGACGATCGGCACGCCGGCCCGCATGGCGATCTCCACGAAGCCTCCGCGTCCGAAGCGACGGAGCCGGTACCGGTCGGCATACGTCTTCGAGGTGGCCTTGGTCCCTTCCGGGAAGACGAGGGCCAACTGCTGCTGGTCGTGCAGGATCCGATAGGCGTTGTCCGGGTGGGCCGGTACCCCACCGGTGCGGGACCACAGGGTGCCGACCACGGGGATGGTGCGGAAGAAGTAGTCGGCCAGGCCGTACACCGGACGTCCGACCTCGGTCTCGATGCCGTGCATGATGGCCGGCGCGTCGGCGGGGATGGCGCCGGCGTGGTTGGCGATCAGGAGGGCACCTCCCTCGGTGGGAATCTTCTCCAGACCCTCCCACTCCACCCGGAACCAGTAGCGGTAGAGCGGGTCGTAGATGCGGCGGACGATCGACCGCATGTGCTCGGAACGGCCCCACTCGTCGACATCGGAGCGGCGGGGGTCCTCCGGTGCGAGTCCGTTGGTCCGGCGGGTGGAGACGGGCAGGTAGGAAACGGTGGCCCCGGCCAGCTCCCGGTGGTCTGCATCGCCGGGACGGAGGCCTTCCTCGGCGGCCGGGCCGACGTCGGTCACGTCGTCGGCGTGCGCGACGATGGCCTCGATCAGATCGGCATCGTCCGGGTGTCCGGCCGGACCCGTCACCTTCGGGTCACCCTGGTCAGCGCTCACGCGGTGAAGCGTACCCCCGCGGCGCGGGCACGAGTCCTCCACGTGGTGGCCGGCTCCCGTCCTGCCCCGGGGGCGTGGGGTGACGCTCCGTTCAGCCTCCGGGTCCCGTCTCGCCGCAGGCGTCGAGGCGGTCGGTGAGCGGGCCCAGCACGACGAGGTCGTCGAGGCCGAGCGCCCGGCGGCGCACATCCGCCGAGGCCAGCCCGTCGCGCAGGGCTGCGTAGGCCCGTGCCACGTCCGCCGGGTCCACCATGGCCAGCAGGACGGTCACGCCGGCGGCGTCGCGCAGCACCGGTACGGGGGCGTGGTCGAGGATCGGTCCGATCAAGGCCGCGACCCGGCGGGCCAGGTCGGCCGGGTCGGCCGTCCCACCGATCGGGGTGACCGAGATGGTGGGCAGCGGTGGGCCGGCCAGCAGCCCCCGGCGCGAGCGGAACACGTCGGACACCATGGCGAACGAGTCATGGAGGGGGTGGACGGTGCTGCCCTCGACGTGCATCCAGTGGACCGGCACCTCGGTGATGTCGAGACCGAGCCGCCGGGCCCGGGTCAGGATCTCGACGTCGAAGGCGAAGCGGTCGATGCGGACGAGGTGGAAGAGCAGGCGGGCCACCGGTGTGCGGAACGCCTTGAACCCGCACTGGGTGTCCTTCAGCCCGAGGCCCGTTCCGGTGGTCACGATCTCGTTGAACAGGCGGCCCATGAGGGTACGGACGGCGTAGGTGGTCTCGACCATGGAGTCGCGCAGCGCACGGCAACCGATGGCGACGTCGCTGTGCTCGAGCCCGTCGAGCAGCAGGGGGACGGCCCGTGGGTCGATGGCCATGTCGGCGTCCATGTAGGCGGTGTGGGTGGCTCGGGACGCGGCCACGCCTGCCCGCACGGCCGCGCCCTTGCCCTGATTGAAGGGGAGGCGGATGACCCGGTGGTGGGGCAGCGCGGCCAGCAGCTTCGCGGCGACGACGGCGGTCCGGTCGGTGCTCCCGTCGTCGACGACGACCACCTCGGTGCGGTCGAGATCGACGGCCCCGGACGAGGCGGCGCGCTCCAGGCGGTGCATGCCCTCTTCCAGCCGGTGGGCCTCGTTGTACGCGGGGACGACGATGGTGAGTTCGTGCGTCATCTGCCGCCCAGTCTGCCGGTCGCCAGTGGGGCGTGTGGGCGCGGCCCCCGATCGGTCCTCACCGACGGCTCACGGGCGTGAGGCACCGACCAGCCCGTAGTACCAGAGGGGGTCGAAGGTGACCACGGTGCCGGTGTGCGCGGCCTGGATGATCGTGCCCGACCCGTAGGCCGTCGGCTGGCCGTCGAGGACCGGTCCGACGTAGATGACCACGTGGTCGATGCCGGAGCCGTCGAGGTCGTAGAAGAGCAGGTCGCCGGGCTCGAGGGCGGTGAGGCTGACGTGGGGGAAGTCGGAGTACTGCAGGGCGGCCGAGTGGGGGAGGGTCACACCGGCGGCAGCCCAGGCCAACATGGCCAGTCCCGAACAGTCGACGCCGGCCGAGCTGGCCCCGCCCCATTCGTAGGGGACGCCGAGGTAGTCCATCGCCGCGTGTACCGCCGCCAGTCCGGCGGCGTTCTGGCCCCCGCTGGCGGACACCGTGGTCGAGCCGCCGGACCCTGTCCCGGAAGCCTGGTTGGCCGACTGGTTGGCACTGGTGGCCGCCGCGCTGCCGCCGCTCACGGTGCTGGCCACCTGGGCGGCCTGTGACGCCTGGTCGGCGGCGGCCTGCTTGCCGGCGGCGGTCGTGGCGGTAGCGGCCTGGGCCGCGGCCTGGGCCGCCTGTTGGGCGGCCTGCTGGGCGATCTCCTGGGCGAGCGTGCCCTTCACCTGGGCCAGCGTGGCCTCGGACAGGGCGGCGGCAGCCGATGCCTGCTGGGCGGCGCGGTCGGCGGCAGCGGACTGGCCCTGCTCGTTCTGTTCCTCGGACTGCAGCTTGGACTGGGTGGCCGCGAGCTCCCGCTGGCCGGTCTGGACCCGTGCCACCTCCTGGGTCAGATCGCCGACACCGATCTGCTGGTAGAGGGAGCGTGTCTGGCTGCTGCCGCTCGGAGCGGCGAAGAGTCGGGCCACGGCTTCGGATGCCGCACCGTCGACGTACGACTCGATGACGTCGGTGCGCAGGATGGCCCGGGCCGCGTCCAGCCTGGCCCGCTGGGTGGCGAGCGAGGCGGCTGTGGCCACGAGCTCGGACTTGGTGGAGTCGAGCTCGACGACCGACCTGTCGTAGGCCTCCGAGGCCGAATCGAGGGCCGTCTGCTGCTTGCCGATCTGGGCCTCGATGGCCACGACCTGGGCCTCGCCGGCGCTGATCTGCCCCTGGGCCGGGGTGGTGGTCGAGGTACTGGAGCCACCGGAGGTGGTCGTCGAGGCGGTCGAGCCCGCGCCGGCAGCCCCGGCCGGGGCGGCGAGGGCGACGCCGGTGGCGAGGGCGGCCACCAGGGCCGCGCCCACTCTCCACCCGGTCCTGGCGGATCGACCGGTACGACCGACCGCGGGCGTGGCGGGGCGTCGTCCGGTCGTCATCGAGGCCACCCGGGAACGGTACCGTTCGCGGCGGCGCCGGACAATGGCAGGTCGCTGGAAAAACTGCAGGTCATGGCCTTGTCACCAGAGATGAACGTTCGGTTGTCGGTGGGTGTCGCCGAGGTGTCGTCCCCGGGTGCTGCGGGCGGGGCGCACTGATCGGACCCATCGCTGAGTAGGTTGATCTGTAGATCGGCGGATTGGTC
This sequence comes from uncultured Acidimicrobiaceae bacterium, assembly GCA_963830165.1. Lineage (GTDB taxonomy): Bacteria > Actinomycetota > Acidimicrobiia > Acidimicrobiales > RAAP-2 > Bog-756. Next base: position 468,639 of record CAWHKZ010000008.1, on the reverse strand, counting down.
CCGGAACTGGAGGTCGTCGTGCACGGAATCGTGGAAGTCCGCGGCGGACGTGTGCCGCGGGGTCGAGCGGGACGGGGTCTGGGCCTTCTCCGGTGTCCCGTACGCGGCCTCGCCGGCGGGGGAGCGTCGCTGGCGCCCTCCGGCGCCACCCGAACCGTGGGCCGGCATCCGCGAGTGCGACGGGTTCGGGCCGGTGGCACCGCAGGCCCAGGGGTTCATGGACCAGGCCCTCGGCGCCGACGTACCCGACGCTTCCGAGGACTGCCTCAACCTCAATGTGTGGACACCTGGCCTCGACGACTCCCGGCGGCCGGTGATGGTCTGGATCCACGGCGGCTCGTTCATGACCGGCACGGGATCGTCCGGGCTCTACCGGGGCGGGGTACTGGCCCGGCACGAGGACGTGGTGGTGGTCACCTTCAACTACCGCCTCGGGCTGCTCGGGTTCCTCGCCCACCCCGCCTTCGACGAGCCGGGTCAGACATGGCTCGATGGGCGCGAGTGGTCCGGGACGGGCAATTGGGGACTGGCCGACCAGGTGGCCGCGCTGGCCTGGGTGCGGGACCACATCGCCGGGTTCGGTGGGGATCCCGGCAACGTGACCCTGTTCGGCGAGTCGGCCGGCGGGATGAGCGTGGCGACCCTCCTGGCCGCGCCCGACGCCGCGGGGCTCTTCCACCGGGCCGTCGTGGAGAGTGGACCGCCGTACACCTGTACGGCCACCGTGGCCGCCGACCGGGCCGAGCGGCTCGCCGATCATCTCGGTGTCGCCTGCACCCGCGAGGCGCTCGCCTCGGTCCCGGCCGACCGACTGGTGGCGGCGGGCAACGAGTACGTCGACGCCTCCGGTGGGGCGGATGCCGGGCTGCTCATGACGCCCGTCGTCGACGGCGGGATGCTCGTAGCGCCACCCGCCGAGGCGGTAGCCGCCGGCTCGGCATCGTCGATCCCACTGCTGATCGGTACCACCCGGGACGAGTCGACGTTCTTCGCGCTGGGTAGCCCCAAGCTCATGAACCTGACCATGGACGGACTGCGCCACTGGATGCGCCGGGTCACCCCGGACGACGAGGCCGGGGCCCAGGTCGTCTCGTCCGTGCTCGCCGCCCGGCAAGCGCGTGGCGAGTCCGTCGGGCCCAGGGACCTGTGGTCGGCGATCGCCACCGAGTTCGTGTTCCGGGTCGGGTCGGCGCGCTTCGCCGACGCCCATGCCGCAGCAGCGGATCCCGGTGTGGGCACCTACGCCTATCTCTTCACCTGGGAGTCGCCGGCCTTCGACGGGGTGCTCGGGTCGTGTCACGCGCTCGAGATCCCGTTCGTCTTCGGCACGATCAAGAACCCGGTGGTCCAAGCCTTCTCGGGCGGGGGCGAGGACGCCTACGCGCTGTCGGCCCTCATGCGGCGTGCATGGGCCTCCTTCGCCAGGTCCGGGGCGCCCTCCTGCGAACTGCCGGGCGCCGGCACCGTGACATGGCCGGAGTGGGATCCGGCGCTCCGTCCGACGACGGTGCTCGGCCCGTGGCCGGACGCTCCGGGCCTCGTCCACCCGGTCGACGACCCGAGATCGACCGAGCTGCAGTCGGTGGACGGTGTGGCCGGGCCGTTACCCGGCCACCGGACCGTCTGAGTCATCTGTCGCCGCACGGCCTGGTGGGAGCGCGTCGGTGCGCCGTCGGCTCCCGGGACGGACGTACAGTCGGATCGTCGGATCGTCGGATCGTCGGATCGTCGGATCGTCGGATCGTCGGATCGTCGGTGATGGCGGCCGGCGGCGGGGGGACGTAGCCCAATTGGCAGAGGCAGGGCGCTTAAACCGCCCCGAGTGAGGGTTCGAATCCCTCCGTCCCCACGCATGTGATGTCTCAAGACATCGGAAACACGTGAACCTGCCGCCGGAGGCGAATTATGTTCGCTTCCAGCCGTGTTGTCTGCCCGTCGGCTGGTAGTCCCTGGTCGGATCCAGCACCAGTTCGCGCAGCAGCTCGTCGGTGGCCGCGCAGTTGCGGAACGATGCCACCACGATGGGCCCGGTCACCCCCTCGTGGACGGTGACGCGTAGCGCCTTTCGGGAGTGGTCGTCGAGCCAGGTCAGGATCTCGGTGTCGGTGCCGGTCGACGACCCGGATGTGCAGATCCTGGACGAGGAGCACCACGTGGGTTCGGGCGTGGGCTCGACCGATCCCGATGTGGTGGAGCCGGCCGTTGTAGCGGATGGTGACCGCACCGGCGGCGTCGATCCGGTCCGTGCGGACCCGGCTGTGAGGATCGGTGATCCTCTGATCGACCAGCCGACGATCCTGGATCCGAGCGGGCGAGTCGCGGGCATCAGCTGCGCGCGATCTGCCTCGAGGTGTTTCGCCATTGCCCCGACGGTGCCGCGTCGTCAGCCTGAAGTGGCGTGCCTGGAACCGGCGCGAACGGTCGCAGGACCATGTTCAGTTCGTCGCTGGTGAAGGGACTTTCGACTCTTCAGGCGCTTCGGGCGTCCGTCGATACGACGGGGAGTCAAGAGGTTCGTGTGTCGGGATCGACCTGGTGGAGCCAGTGAGGTTTCCCGACCGCTAGTCGTCACGAGTCTCGCGACTTGCATGCGACCACGAGGGACGCATGGACAGGCGCCACATGGGCGGACCTCCGTCAGCCTCGTGGTCAATCGGAGGAGAGTCCTCAATGCGTACCCCTTTCTTCGTCGCGTCCGGAAACACCGAACGCAGTGCTCCGCCGAGGTCCAGGAGTCGCCTCCGTGCAGTGGTGGCCGCATCGGCGGTGGTGGCGGTGGTCCTCGCGAGCCCGGCCGCGGTGACCCTTACCCCATCGACCGCCGGTGCGACTGGCCAGGCCCTGTCGAACAGCGTGCCCGCTCCGTCGGCCTCGGAGGCCAGCCCCATGTGCACCACGGTCGAGCCTGCCTCCGTGCTCGGCCCGGCCTCCACCACGGTCCCCACGGACCCGGTCACGAACGTGGTCACTCCGCCGGGAGGGGTGGGATCGCTGACCGCCACCGCCACTGACCTCTACGTGGTCAACTCCGGCGATCCGGCCACGCTCTACGAGTACACCCTGGCCGGTGCCGCCGTCACCAGCTTCGCCCTGCCGACCGGTTTCGACTCGGCCGGCGAGATCTCCCAGCCCGTCGTGGACTCCTCCGGCGACATCTACCTCTCGTCGTACTACGGACAGAAGGTCGACAAGTTCTCGTCGTCCGGAACGCTCCTGTGGTCCGTCGATCCCTCCGGTGGCAACCCGACCAACCTGTTCATGGCCGGTTCGGGAGCCGGTGCCCAGTTGGTGGTGTCGCTCGTGCAGGGGAGCAGCAGCGTCGTCCTCAACGAGGCCACCGGGGCTACCGGCGCCACGTTCCCGTTCTTCTCGCCGGTGGGCGGTTACGTGACCACGGAGGCTTCGGGGAACCTGCTTGCCTCCGACGACGGCTACGTCGAGACGGTCAGCGCAGCCGGAACGGTGCTCTCGACCTTCGGATCGTCCGGCACCGCAGGCACCGGCAGCCACACCGGCGGCCCGTACCAGTTCTATTACACCGGCCAGGCCGACCAGGGCTCCGACGGCACCATCTACACGGCGGACCCACTCGGGACCGTGGAGGCCACGTCCCCGACCGGCATGCTCGAGGGCAAGACCACGCTCGGAGGTGCCATCTCCTTCGGGACCTGGGGCATGCAGCTCGAAGGCGGTGCGTTCTACTTCGCCAGCGGGCCACCCTTCGACGGCGGCGGAGATGCCATCTCGACGTTCTCGCTCACCACCCTCCAGACCTACCTGGGCGCCCCGGCTCCGGCAACGGACGCGCTCGGATGGGGAGCCGGACTGTCGACCCCGGCGGCAGGCGAGTACTTCGCTCCGGGCGTGGCCCCGACGGTGGACGCGAACTTCGATCCCTGGTGGGTCTCGGTCGCGTCCCAGCTGTCCCTGTCCTTCTCGTTCGAGAACCAGACCTCGATGAACGCCGAGACAGCACCCGCCCCCACTACGATCGCCCTCCCGTCCACGGCCGCCGCGCTGGCCTCGGTGCCCCTGACCGTGCCGGCCCAGGACACGCTGCCCGGTCCCTACGAGGTGCAGGCCACCCTGGAGAACGACTCCACCAGCCCACCCACGGTGCTGGGCACCACCTGCCTCCCCTACACGGTGGGCGCGGGAAGCGACTCCTTGAACCTTGCCTCGCTCCCTGCAGGCTCGGATGGCGGCGGCCCGCCGGACACCCGCGGCGTGCCGCTGAGCGAGGAGCTGGGCCTCGACGGACTACGAGCCCAGGACGATGCGGACTGGTCCGCCCTACTGCCCAGCTGCAACTTCAGTGCCCCGACCGCGGCCACGTGCGGTTCGTCCGCCATGGATGTCGCCGCGGCCCCGCTCACTCCTTACCAGGCGGCCTACGAAGCAGCGGCCGACCATGTCACCTACTGGTACCAGGTGTCCGGCGGCGAGTCCACGGACATGGCCCTGGTCAACGCCGGGCTGTGGGGTCAGGACATCCAGGCGCTGGTGGCGCACTACGCCACGGTCCCGTCGGGATGCGGGGCCTGTGACCCGGTGACCATGTGGGAGCCGTGGAACGAGAGCAACAACACGGGATGGTCCAGCGGTGCCACCTATACGACGTCCGTCCTGATCCCCTTCTACGACGCAGTCAAGGCGGTCCTCCCCGGCACCGGGTCGACCGTCCTGGGTGGCACGACGCTGGGCCCGGACGTGTCGTGGTGGAACCAGTTGGCCGCCGCCGGCGGGCTGTCGTACATGGACGTCGCGGCCATGCATCCCTACACCGGGTCCAACGACTCCTGGGAAGAGGACGGGATGATCGCCCAGATCCAGCAGCTGCAGGCCGTCCTCGGCGCCAAGCCCCTCTGGTTCACCGAGGTGGGATGGTGGTCCGATGGGGACTTCAACTACCTCGAACAGGCCGACATCGTCGCCCGCGCCGAGATCTGGATGAAGGTCCTGCACATCCCGGTCTGGGGATACTTCTTCACCGAGGGCAACTGGGGCAATGACGGCGTCAGCTTCTCGCTCGTTCAGGTCGGTGCGAACGGCGACGACTACGTGAAGCCGGCAGCGCTGGCATCGATGGAGTCGGCTCAGCAACTCGGCGGCCGCGACTTCACGATGCAGCCAGCCACCGGTATCCCTCAGACCTATCAGGCCGACTTCGGAACCACTGCCACGGGCACGACCGATCTTGCCGCCGTCTGGTCGGACGGCCTGAACACGACGGGGGCCGTCACGCTGACCGGCACCGGGACGGCCGCGCCCGTGACGGTCACCGACCAGTACGGAAACGCCACGACGTCGACGGCTGCCCTGGGTACCACCTACTCGTTGCCGATCTCGGACCAGGTGACGTACGTCACCTACCCGGCTGCGGACACCCTGACGGTGTCGGCTCCCGAGAGCTACACGACCAACGTCGCCCTCTCGTCGGCCGGAGCAACGGCGACGGCTACGTCTCAGAACGTGGGGAACGGGAATTATGCCGACGATGCCATCGTCGGCCTCACGACCGGCTATGGCCAGGGATGGTCCTCCGCTTCCGGCGACGTGGCACCGGCGCTCACCATCTCGTGGCCGACGGCGACCACGGTCAACAGGGTCCTCGTCGACACCCAGTCGGTCGGTTCCACCGCTACCGGCATCCGCAACTACACCGTGGCCCTCGACGAAGGTGGCACCTGGACCACGGTCGCCACCGAGGTCGGCCAGTTCCGCGACCACGAACAGCTCTTCGCCCTCACTCCTGCGTCAGCCACCGGCGTACGGATCTCGGTGAGCGAGGTGGACTTCGGCGGCTACTACGGCGGAGGCATCCCACCGTGGTGGTCGAGCACCACGCCCGCTCAGGCATTCATCCATACCGTTCAGGTCTACGCAGGAACGAGTTCCCCGGCTCAGGTGGCCGGCACCGGACTCGTTCCTCTCACCACCGGGTACACCGCGCCGGCCACGCCGGAGCCCCCGGCCACACCGACCGGTCTTGTCGCCACGGCCGGCAACGGTCAGGTCGCCCTCACATGGACGGCCGTGTCGGGAGCCACGACGTACACGGTGTTCGAGAACGGCACCTCGGTCGGATCGGTGGCCTCGCCGTCCGACACGGTGACCGGCCTCACCGACGGCACCAGCTACAGCTTCACGGTCTCGGCCTCCAACGGCGGTGGCACGTCGGTCGCATCCACGGCCGCTTCCGCCACACCGGAGCCGGCCCCGCCGGCCACACCGACCGGTCTCGTCGCCACGGCCGGCAACGGTCAGGTCGCCCTCACCTGGACGGCCGTGTCGGGAGCCACGACGTACACGGTGTTCGAGAACGGCACCTCGGTCGGATCGGTGACCTCGCCGTCCGACACGGTGACCGGCCTCACGGACGGCACCAGCTACAGCTTCACGGTCTCGGCCTCCAACGGCGGTGGCACGTCGGTCGCATCCACGGCCGCTTTCGCCACACCGGAGCCTCCGGCCCCGGCCACACCGACCGGACTCGTCGCCACGGCGGGCAACGGTCAGGTCGCCCTCACCTGGACGGCCGTGTCGGGAGCCACGACGTACACGGTGTTCGAGAACGGCACCTCGGTCGCATCGGTGACCTCGCCGTCCGACACGGTGACCGGCCTCACCAATGGCACCAGCTACAGCTTCACGGTCTCGGCCTCCAACGGCGGTGGCACGTCGGTCGCATCCACGGCCGCTTCCGCCACACCGGAGCCGGCCCCGCCAGCCACACCGACCGGACTCGTCGCCACGGCCGGCAACGGTCAGGTCGCCCTCACCTGGACGGCCGTGCCGGGTGCCACCACCTACACGGTGTTCGAGAACGGCACCTCGGTCGCATCGGTGACCTCGCCGTCCGACACGGTGACCGGCCTCACCAATGGCACCAGCTACAGCTTCACGGTGGCAGCGTCCAACGGCGGTGGCACGTCGACCCAGTCGACGGCCGCTTCCGCCACACCCGAGCCTCAGGCCCCGGCCACGCCCACCGGTCTTGTCGCCACGGCCGGCAACGGTCAGGTCGCCCTCACATGGACGGCCGTGCCGGGTGCCACCACCTACACGGTGTTCGAGAACGGCACCTCGATGGCATCGGTGACCTCGCCGGCCGACACGGTGACCGGCCTCACCGACGGCACCAGCTACAGCTTCACGGTCTCGGCCTCCAACGGCGGTGGCACGTCGGTCGCATCCACGGCCGCTTCCGCCACACCGGAGCCGGCCCCGCCAGCCACACCGACCGGCCTCGTCGCCACGGCCGGCAACGGTCAGGTCGCCCTCACCTGGACGGCCGTGTCGGGAGCCACCACCTATCTCGTCTACGAGAACGGCACGACGCTCGCATCGGTGACCTCGCCGGCCGACACGGTGACCGGCCTCACCGACGGCACCAGCTACAGCTTCACGGTCTCGGCCTCCAACGGCGGTGGCACGTCGGTCGCATCCACGGCCGCTTCCGCCACACCGGAGCCGGCCCCGCCGGCCACACCGACCGGACTCGTCGCCACGGCCGGCAACGGTCAGGTCGCCCTCACCTGGACGGCCGTGCCGGGTGCCACGACGTACACGGTGTTCGAGAACGGCACCTCGATCGCATCGGTGACCTCGCCGGCCGACACGGTGACCGGCCTCACCGACGGCACCAGCTACAGCTTCACGGTGGCGGCCTCCAACGGCGGTGGCACGTCGGTCGCATCCACGGCCGCTTCCGCCACACCGGAGCCGGCCCCGCCAGCCACACCGACCGGCCTCGTCGCCACGGCGGGCAACGGTCAGGTCGCCCTCACCTGGACGGCCGTGCCGGGTGCCACCACCTACACGGTGTTCGAGAACGGCACCTCGATGGCATCGGTGACCTCGCCGGCCGACACGGTGACCGGCCTCACCGACGGCACCAGCTACAGCTTCACGGTGGCGGCCTCCAACGGCGGTGGCACGTCATCCCAGTCGACGGCCGCTTCCGCCACACCGGAGCCTCAGGCCCCGGCCACACCGACCGGACTCGTCGCCACGGTCGGGAACGGTCAGGTCGCCCTCACCTGGACGGCCGTGCCGGGTGCCACCACCTACACGGTGTTCGAGAACGGCACCTCGATGGCATCGGTGACCTCGCCGGCCGACACCGTGACCGGCCTCACCGATGGCACCAGCTACAGCTTCACGGTGGCGGCATCCGACGGCGGTGGCACGTCGACACAGTCGGCCTCGGTGCTCGCCGCCCCTGTCGATCCGGTTCCCAGCGTTCCCACCGATGTGACCGCGACGAGCGTGACCGACGACGGGGCAACGGTGACGTGGGCATCTTCGTCCGGAGCCACCGCATACACGGTGCTCGCCAACGGCACGGACATGCAAACGTCGGTCTCCGCAGCCGCGCAGCTGACGGGCCTGAATCCCGGCACCCCCTACAGCCTCGCTGTTGCCGCCTCGGATCCTGGCGGCACGTCGGCACCGTCCACAGCCGCGCCCATCGTCACCACCCCGAGTGTGCCGACTCTCGCCGTGAAGGAAGGAGTGGTCACGCTGACCTTCACCGGGGACACCGGTGCGCATGGACCGTCTTGGTCGGTACTGGACAACGGAAGCCCCATGGGAGGCGCCACCTTCTCGTCCAGCGGGTCGACGGTCAAGGCCACACTGCGGGGTCTCGCCCAGGGCACCGTGTATCGGTTCAGCATCCAGGGCACCATCGGAGGAGCGGTCTCCCCGCCGACCGCAACCGTGACCTACGTCACCCGTGCGGTTCCCATGGTCACCACCGACGGGACCGTGCAGACGCTCGCGTGGGACGGCACGACCGCAGGAGTGGCTTGGAGGGTCGAGGGTTGCTCCTCCATCAGGATCTTCTGCGCCGGACACAAGGTCGTGTCCACCGGACCGATCGTCCAGTCCGGGACCACCCTCACGACCACCGTCGTCGGGTGCTCGCCCTGCCGCCACTACCGGTACCGGGTGATCGGCACGGACGTGGTCACCCTCGTCTCCTCCGAGGCCGGCCCCTTGGTCGAGGCGGGCCTGGGCTGACCGGATATCAGTCCTGGACGGGGCGGGGCAACTCCCTGGTCATTCCGTCCGCGGTGCGGAACACCGAGGTCCGGGCCTTCCGGGTCGCATACCGCCCGTGACGGGACGGCGCCTCGTGACCCCATGTGGCACGGAACAGCTGTGCCCGAGTCGCGGTCGTAGCCATGCCCCCATGGTGGGCACCTCCGACCGATCGTCGAGGGGCGGTGGGACGGTTCCCGGGGGTGGACGCGGAGGTGCGCAGGGCGCTCTCCCGTCCTGTGAGCTAGACAGATCGGGTGGCCGCTGGACGCCGGGGATGGCGGACCGGTCGCGCCTGAGTGGGAGGGACCAGCATGCAGACGCAAGCAGCCGTGGCCTGGAAGGTGGGTGACCCCTGGGCGGTCGAGGAGATCACCCTCGACCCACCGAAGGACGGCGAGGTGCTGGTACGCCTGGTTGCCTCGGGTATGTGCCACTCCGACGAGCACGTCCGCAATGGCGACCTGGCTGCCGCGTACCCGATCATCGGCGGACACGAGGGCGCCGGCATCGTGGAGGACGTCGGCCCGGGAGTCACGGAGCTGGCCCCGGGGGACCATGTGGTGTTCGGCTTCGTGGCCGCCTGCGGCACCTGTCCCTCGTGCGCCCGGGGCCGGTCCAACCTGTGCGACGTGGGCGCCGTCCTGTTGACGGGGGTCCAGGCCGACGGGACCTACCGTCACCACGCCGCCGACGGCACCGACGTCGCCACCATGACCTGTCTCGGCACGTTCGCCCGCCACACCGTGGTCAACCAAGCCTCGTGCGTGAAGATCCTCGACCACTACCCATTGGACAAGGCCTGCCTCGTTGGCTGTGGCGTGACGACCGGATGGGGATCCGCGGTCTACGCCGCCCAGGTCCGGCCCGGCGACGACGTGGTCGTCATCGGGATCGGCGGTATCGGAGCCTCGGCGGTCCAGGGGGCCCGGCTGGCCGGCGCCGAGCGGATCTTCGCCGTCGACCCGGTTCCGTTCAAGCGGGATATGGCCAAGCGTTTCGGTGCCACCCACACCGCCGCCTCGTTGGACGAGGCCCTGCCGCTGGTGAACGAGGTCACGTGGGGCAAGAACGCCGACAAGGTGATCCTGGCCATGGGGGTCGGCGACGGCGGCATCATCAACCAGGTCATGGACATGACGGCCAAGCGCGGCCGGGTGGTGGTCACCAACATCCACCCGATGGCCGAGTCCGAGGTCACGCTGTCGCTCACCTGGCTCACCCTCATGGAGAAGCAGCTGGTCGGCTCCATCTTCGGTTCGGCCAACCTGCGTCACGACATCCCGCACCTCCTTCGCCTCTACGACCAGGGACAGCTCGACCTGGACGCGATGGTGACCAAGACCTACTCCCTGGAACAGGTGAACGAGGGGTATGCCGACATGTTCGAGGGACGCACGGTCCGCGGCGTCATCCTCTTCGACACGTGACCACGTCGCTCGACCCCGGCCTGTTCCTGCCCGAGCCGGAGCCCCGTGAGGTCTGGGCCACCGTCATCTCGGTGGACGACCACGTGGTGGAGCCGGTCCATACCTTCGTCGGCCGCCTGCCCGCCGCACTGGCCGATCGTGCCCCGCGGATCGTGGAGACGAAGGCCGGTCACCAGGTGTGGGAGTTCGAGGGTGGCCGGTACTCGCAGGTCGGCATGAACGCCGTGGCGGGTCGACGGCCCGACACCGTCCGGGTCGAACCCTTCCGCTTCGACCAGATGCGTCCCGGGTGCTTCGACGTCGATGCCCGGGTGGCGGACATGGACCTCAACGGCGTCTGGGCGTCGCTGAACTTCCCGTCGCAGATCACGGGCTTCTGCGGCCGGGTCTTCTTCGCAGCCGAGGACCGGGCGCTCGGCGCGGCCTGCGTGCGGGCCTGGAACGACTGGCTCCACGAGGAGTGGGCGTCGGCCCACCCGGACCGGATCATCCCGCTCGGTATCGCCTTCCTGTCCGATCCGGCCGAGGCGGCCGCCGAAATCCGGCGCAATGCCGCCCGGGGCTTCAAGGCGGTGGCCCTGCCCGAGCGCCCTCACGTCGTCGATCTGCCGAGCCTGTGGGATCGGGATCACTGGGACCCGATCATCGAGGCCTGCGTGGAGACGGCGACCGTCGTGTGCCTCCACGTCGGCAGTTCCGGCATGCCGCCCATCCCACCGGGGGCACCGGCTCTGCAGATCGGTGCCACGCTCTTCGGCCAGCTGTCGCTGACCGCCTGCGCGGAGTGGCTCTGGTCCGGCCACCCGTTGCGCCACCCGGACCTGGCCATCGCCATGAGCGAGGGCGGCATCGGCTGGGTGGCGATGCTGCTCGACCGGCTCGACAACGTGGTCGACCGATCGGGCTACGGCCTCGGGTGGGATACCCGGCCGGCCGACGTACTGACACGCAACTTCTGGTTCTGCACGCTCGACGATCCGTCGACCATCGGCACCCGCGACCGCATCGGGGTCGGCAACATCATGGTGGAGACCGACTACCCACACGGCGACGGCACCTGGCCCGACACGCAGGCCGTGCTGCGCTCGTGCTGGGGTCACCTGCCCGACGACGAGCTCCGGGCCATCTGCAGTGGCAACGCCGCCGCCGTGTTCCGCCACCCGCTGCCCGACGAGGTCCTGCCGTGACCGGGTTCACGCCCACTGCGGACCGCCTGATGCCCGACCTCACGCATCGCCAGTCCCTGGCCCTGCTGGCCCGGGCGCTGTGGCGCGAGGGCTACGACGACCACCTCGCCGGGCACATCACCGTCAACCTCGGTGACGGCACGCTGCTGTGCAACCCGTGGCTGCTGACGTGGGAGGAGGTCCGCCCCGAGCACGTCCTGCGCATCACCCTCGAGGGGGAGGTGGTGGAGGGGGAGTGGCCGGTGCCACTCGGCATCCCGCTCCACCTCGAGTTGCACCGACGGCGACCCGACGTCGGCTGGGCCGCCCACAGCCACCCACGGTTCGGAACGGTATGGGCCGACCTGGCCGAGGTGCCGCCGATCCTCGACCAGTCCTCGGCACTCGGGGGCGGTCGGCTGGTCCTGGTCGACGAGTACTCGGGCACCGTCGACGACACAGGGTCGGCCGGCCGGGCGGTCGAGGCCATGGGCGACGCCACCTCGGCGCTACTGGCCGGCCACGGGGTGTTCGTGATCGGCAACTCGGCGCGTGCGGTCCATCAGCGGGCCGTGGCACTCGAGCAGCGGTGCCGCAACGCCTGGCTCGTCCGGGCCGCCGGCGGCACGGGCGGGACCGTCCTGCCCGACGCCTTCCTCGAGCGTATGGCAGCCAGCGACGGCGAGGGATTCCACGGGTTCTTCGAGGCCGCGGTCCGGTCCGAGCTGCGGGCCGACCCGACGCTGCTCGGTTGAGGCCCCACGGACCGGGACCGCGGTTGACGCCGCGCGCAATGATTGCTGTACTCCAACGGTGGCGCCGCGGGCGCCGAGCCCAGGGGATGGGGCGGGAGGTCGTGCCATGGGCGACGGTGCCGAGGCGGTCACGGGCGGGTCGGAGCGCCGCCGGATGCGGATCGCCGTGATCGGTGCGGGGGCCGGAGGGATCTGCCTCACCAGGGACCTGCTCGACGCTGGCTTCGACGACATCGTGATCCTCGAGCGCAACCATGACGTCGGGGGAACCTGGCTCGTCAACCGGTACCCGGGCTGCGAGTGCGACGTGCAGTCGGCCCTCTACTCCTTCTCCTGGGCTCCGAAGCCGGACTGGTCCAAGCCCTACGGGACCCAGCCCGAGATCCTGTCCTACCTACGGGGCATCGCCGAGTCCCACGGGATCCTGGAGCGCTGCCGGTTCGGCACAGAGGTCGACGGGGCCGTGTGGAACTCAGGGGATGCCAGTTGGCGGATCACCACGACGTCGGGCGACGAGGTGGAGGCCGAGGTGCTGGTGGCCGCCGTCGGGATGTTCCGCGAGCCGTCCCTTCCCGACATCGACGGCATCGGGACGTTCGCCGGGGCCATGTTCCACTCGGCCCGGTGGGACGAGGGGCACGACCTGGCCGGAGAGCGGGTGGCCGTCATCGGCAGTGCGGCCAGCGCCGTCCAGCTCGTGCCGCGGGTGGCCGAGGTGGCCGGACGACTCCATCTCTTCCAGCGCACGGCGAACTGGGTGCTGCCCAAGATCGACTCCCCCTACTCCGAGGAGGAGCTGGCCCACCAACGGGAGCACCCCGAGATCCAGGCCGCCTTCCGGTCCGAGGTCTACCGGCACATGGACGCCGGGATGACCTTCGCCGATCCCGGTCCCCTGGCCGAGCGCGAGGCGGCCGGACTGGACGCCATCTCGGTCGTCGAGGACCGCGTGGTGCGGGATGCGCTCGTCCCCGACCACCCCTTCGGATGCAGGCGGCCCCTGTTCTCCAACAACTACTACCCGACGTTCAACCGCAGCAACGTCGAGCTGGTGACCGTCCCGATCGATCGAGTCGTACCCGAAGGAGTCGTGACGGCCGACGGCAGCCTGCGGGAGGTCGACACCATCGTCCTGGCCACCGGGTTCTCGACCACCCGGTACGTCTCGTCGATCGACGTGGCGGGTCGGGACGGCCGGTGCCTCGACGACGAGTGGTCCGACGGCGCCCGGGCCTATCTGGGGATCACCACGCCGGGGTTCCCCAACCTGTTCATGCTGTACGGCCCGAACACCAACAACGGCTCGATCCTGACCATGCTCGAGGCCCAGTCGGCCCACATCGTGGCCCAGGTCCGTCGGCTCCGCGACGAGCGGCTGGCCTGGATGGACGTCCGTCCCGAGGCGGCCGCGACCTACGACGACGAGGTGCAGCGGGGTATCGCAGGTGTGGCGGTATGGCAGGCCGACTGCGGTGGCTACTACCGCTCACCCTCCGGTCGGGTCGTCACCCAGTGGCCCTTCTCGATGACGGACTACCGGGAACGGACGGCCGTGGTCGACTCCGGCGCCTTCGAATGCGTGCCACTGCGCCCCGCCGTGCCGTCTCCGGGCTGACACCGTCGAGGAGCGGTCAGAAGAACGGCTTGGGCAGGTCGACCAGGAAGACGATGGCCGTCACCAGGATCACGCCGCCCACCGCGATCAGCCCGATGCGGGCCGCCCGCACCCGGAAGTGGCCGGAGATCCCCACCAGGAAGAGCACGGTGGCCAGGAACACCGTGGTCCGGACGTAGTCGTCGGAGTGCCCGCCGTCCGCCGCCCCCTCGGCATAGAGGGCGTCGGCCTCGGCATCCAGCGCATTTGCCTGGGCCTGGTCGGGCTGCACGTACTCGGGCATGTAGGTGGGCCCCTTGGGGGCGTTGGGGTTGGTGAAGGGATCGGTGGCCAACCAGGCCTTGAAGGCCACGTCGAACTGGGGGCGGAAGCGGTGCTCGGCCACCACCATGCCCGTCTGCTCGCCGGCCAGGTAGGCACTGAACCAGGCGTTGAAGGTCACCTCGTCGAAGTTCTTGGTGGACAGGCCGGTCAGCTGGTCCCGGCTGGCCAGGTTGCGCTCCGTGTTGGCCTTGGCCAGCATCAGCGAGGACTCGGTGCCCCACTTGGCCGACGCGAATCCCGAATAGGCGGCGAGCACCGCCACGAGAGCGAGGAGGGCGGCCTCGACGACGGTCAGCCGCCTCGAGAAGGTGGAGTCCTCGTCGTGTGCCTCGGCGACGGTGTGGGCGTGATGCTCGGCGATCTCCTTGCCGACCTCGCTCGGCGAGAGTCCCTCGGGCACGGTGCTCCTTCCTTCCTGTGGGTGCGCCTGGGCGCTCAACTGCTGGTCAAGGCGACAAAGGGGACACCGTAGTGGTTTCGGCGTGTGAGTGGAAGGAGGCGCCGGCCGGGATCCTCGGCAAGCTCGCAACAAGTGCTGCCGTGAGCCTGGCACGCGTCCGCGGGCGCCTGCGACACTGTGCGGGCACCGGAGGCGGAGGTCCACCGGCGGACGTTGGGGGGACGATGTCGGACGCGAGGAATCGGAACGCGCTCACGAGGACGCTGGTGGTCGCGGCCGCCCTGTCGGGTGCCCTGCTGGCATCCGCCGCGCCGGCGGGAGCTGCCAAGCTCCCCGCGCCTTCGACGCCTACCGGTGTCGTCGCCCAATCCGGAGCCGGGTCGGCCGAGGTGACCTGGAACGCCGTCATGCCCCCGGCGGGGCAGACCATCACGGGGTACCGGGTGAAGCCCTCGAAGGGGAGGGGCTGCGTACTGGTCAGGACCACGTCGTGCACGATCACGCACCTGAGGGACGGATCCATATACACGGTCGAGGTCCGGGCGATCGCCGGGTCGAAGAAGAGTGCCTACTCGTCCCCCGTCAGCGTGGAAGCCGGACTCCCGCTCGCTCCGTCCCAGGTGACGGCGGCGGCCGGACCCTCCGAGGCCACCGTGTCCTTCGTGGGAGGAGCGGACGACGGGTCCCCGGTGACCGCATTCCGGGTCGTGGCCACCGACGGCACCACACCGTCCAACGGCGGGGAGTCGGCGTCGGGTCCGTCGAGCCCCGTGGTCGTCACCGGTCTGGCGGACGGTGACACCTACACCTTCACGGTGGTCGAGACGACATCGGTCGGAACCAGTGCCGTCTCCACCGCCTCGGGTCCGGTGACCCCGGACGCGGTGCCGGGCTCCCCGACCGACGTGACGGGGGTCGCCGGCAACGACACCGTCACCGTGGGGTTCACGTCGCCGGCCGGCCCGTGCACGTCGTTCCTCGTGATGGCCGCTGATTCGACGGCGCCCTCCCGGGGGGGTCAGACGGCCACCGGAGCGTCATCGCCGGTCGCTGTGACGGGCCTCACCAACGGTGACGAGTACACCTTCACGGTGACGGCGTACAACGGGACGGTGGCGGGCCCTTCGTCGGCGACCTCGCCGGCCGTCTCGCCCGACGGACCTCCCAACCTGTCGATGACGGGTTCGTCGCTGGCCGCCGTGGCGCTCAACCAATGGATCGGATACGCGAGCAGCGTGGACGGGCTGAACATCGACTTCGAGGTGTCGTCCTCGGTCATCGGGCTCGACAACTTCGCGCAGGGCCAGGTCGACCTGGCCGCCTCGGACTTCCCGTACTCGGCCGGACAGGCGACCTACACACCGGATGAGCCGTACCAGTACCTGCCCGACCTCGGCTACGGACTGGCGTTCGCCTTCCACCTGAACGGGACGAACGGCCAACCCATCACCGACCTCCACCTCGACGCGGCCCTCGTCGATGACATCTTCCTGGGCAGGATCACCAACTGGGACGATCCGGCCATCGCCGCGCTCAATCCCCAGCTCGCCGGCGACCTACCGCCGGAGACGATCGTCCCCGTGTACCGCTCGGATGCATCGGGGGAGAACGAGCTGCTCACGAGCTACCTGCTCGCCGAGGACGGCACCACCTTCACCGCGGCGCAGAACGCCTTCGAGTCCGGCAATCCCGGCGAACCGTCGGCGACGTGGCCGGTCCCGGCATCCTCGGTCGATCCGACCGGGTACCCGGGGTGGATCGACGGGTCCCCCGTCTCCCAGAGCGGTCCGGACAACGCCGTCAACTACGTCGACAGCCCGTACTCGGTCGGCACCATCACCTACGTGGCCCCGGCGTACGCTTCGGAACACGATCTTCCCGTCGCCTCGGTGGAGAACGCCAGCGGCGCCTTCGTACAGCCCACGTCGGTCGATGTGTCGACCGCACTGGGGGCGGCCACACTGAACCCGGACCTCACCGCGAACCTCGGGCCGGTGTTCGACAACCCGGCGCCCACCGCCTACCCGCTCTCCGGCTACAGCTACCTGGTCACCCCGTGCTCGCCAGGCCTCGCCGCGGCGCAGGGTGCCGCATGTCAGGGCCCGGACGTGCCGTCACCGGTCTCGGACGCCGAGGGGGCCGAGATCGGACAGTTCGTCCAGTACCTGGCATGTGGGGGACAGCAGCCCTTGAGCGACCTGGGGTACGCCCCACTGCCGGCGAACCTGATCCAGGACGACTTCGACGCCATCGGCCGACTGAACGGTGCGGTGGAGCCGGCACCCCCGACCGCGGCCACCTGCGCGAACCCCACCCTCGGCGGGTAGACGCCGCTCGTCACGGTCGAGCCGGGCCCGACGGTTCCTCGGACCGATAGCTCGACCTGTGCGCCCCAGCGGTCACGGCGTGCGGGATCCGATGGACAGCGCCGCGCCGAACGCTTCGACCACCTCTGACCTGGTCCACGGCACGGGGGACATGGTGATGAAGTAGTCGGCGAGAGCCAGATCGGCCAGGTGGTCGAGGTCGGCCTCGACGAAGCCGAGGCTCGCCAGTACCGGGAAGTCGAGCTCGGCCAGGATCCGCCGAACCGCCCGGACGGCGCGGCTCCCGTCGCCCGATCCGTCGTCGGGCTCACCCATGGCGTCGGCCACCCGCTCCAGGAGCTGGGGGACATGGGCCCGCTCCCGCTCCAGGGTCTCGGCCAGGACGAGGCCGATGGTGAGTCCGTGGGGCACGTGCGTGACGCCGCCGATGGCCTGACCCAGGGAGTGCTCGGCGGTGCAGTCGGAGATGTTCATGGCCAGGCCGGCCATCATCGAACCGCACGACATGCCCGAGCGGGCGGCGGCATCGGATCCGTCGCGGTAGGCGGCCACGAGTGCAGGTGCCATCATCCGGACCGCCTCCAGGGCGATGGCGTCGCCGACGGGGGTGCGCACCTTGGCCACTACGGCGGCAATGGCCTGGGCCAGGGCGTCGACCCCGGTGTTGGCCGTCATCGTGGGGGGCATGGAGTAGGTGAGCAGGGGGTCGACGAGTGCGACCTGGGCGCGGAGGTTGGCGTTGGCGATCCCGTTCTTCCGTCCGGCGTCGGGGTCCGACACCACCGAGCCGCCCGACACCTCCGACCCCGTGCCCGCGCTGGTCGGTATCGCCACCAGTGCCACCTCGGGCTCCGGGTAGGCGGGGGCGCGGCCGAGGAATTCGCGGAACGTGCAGCCGAGCTGGGCGCAGAGCCGGGCCGCCTTGGCCGTGTCGATGACCGACCCGCCGCCGAGGGCCACGACGGCAGTGGCCCCGGAGCCGGACAGCGCCCGGGTGGCGTCGTCGACCATGTCGATCGTGGGTTCCGCCGGGGGCTTGTCGAACCGGGTCACGGTGAGGCCGGTCACGGCGGCCAGCTCGCCCACGAGCCCGGCTGCCACCGGGTTGAACCGTTCGATCCCCTCGTCGACCATCAGCAGGACCCGGCCGGCGCCGAGCTCGGCGAGCACGTCGGGGAGGGTCGACGCGACGCCCTCGCCGAAGCGGACCTTGACGGGTAGGTGGTTCCCGAAGGCGGGGATGACGTCCATGAGTTGATGCTCCAGGGGTCTCGTGGGCCTGCCGTGCTGCGGGGCGAGGCGGACGGCACCGTCCGGCATCGCTGCCCCCGCAGGATGGCCGGTGGCGGCGCCGGCCGCAACCCGGGTGTCCCGCCCGGCGCGCCCACGACAGCGTGCGCCCGACTCGGTAGCGTGCACAGGGAGCGCCGGTGCCGTCCGGGCGCCGCCGAACCCGAGGAGGCCCCGCATGGCCGTGCTGCAGGATCAGCCCGACGACGCAGGAGTCGCCCGCCCGTCGTGTGACCCTGCCTCGGGGGCGGCCGCCCGGCGGGTGACCATCGAGCCGTGGGGTGTGCAGGTGGGTCCCGTCGGTCACCTCGCCGCGGAGCGCCTACGCCTGGCCGACCTCACCTTCGATCGGTTCGACGTCCGCCAGCAGGAGGCCACCATCGGCGCCGAGGTCTCCGGCGTCGACGTGTGCGGGCCGTTGGACGATGCCACGGTCGTCGAGCTGCGCACCGCGCTCGCCGAATTCAAGGTGCTGTTCTTCCGCGACCAGCCCCTCACCCCGGCTCAACACGTGGCCTTCGCACGCCGCTTCGGCGAGCTCGAGGTGCACCCCTTCATCCCGGCCAATCCCGAGCAGCCCGAGCTCGTCCGCTTCGAGAAGGAAGCGACCGTCGGCGGCTACGAGAACGGATGGCACACCGACGTGACGTGGCGGGCCCGCCCCTCGCTCGGCGCCGTGCTGCACGCCGTCGAGGTCCCGCCCGTCGGCGGCGACACGCTCTTCGCCGACATGTGCGCCGCCTATGACGGCCTCGACGTCGACCTGCAGGAGCGCATCGCTGGCCTGATGGCCGTGCACGACTTCGCCAAGGTCTTCGGGCGCACCGTCAAGGCGGAGGACCGTGCCACCATGCGCGAGCAGTACCCGCCGGTCGAGCACCCCGTGGTGCGCACCCACCCCGAGACGGGTCGGAAGCTGGTCTTCGTCAACCGGTTCTTCACCGACCGGATAGTCGGCCTGGAACGCGACGAGTCCGACGCGCTCATCGACCGGCTGGCCCGGCTGGCCGAGACGGTCGAGTACCAGTGCCGCTTCCGCTGGGAGCCCCACTCGGTGGCCTTCTGGGACAACCGGTCGGTCCAGCACTACGCGTCCAGCGACTACTGGCCCCAGCGCCGGGTCATGGAGCGGGCGAGCATCGTGGGGGACCGACCCGTCTGAGCGGGCCGCGGGTCGGGCGAGCGGGGCCACGGCCGGCCGTAGGGGCCAGGGGCCCGTCCGGCGGTGCGATCGGTCGCGGAGGACGTCGGACGGGCCGAACCCGGGATTGCAACCCCCATTGCAGTCGCCGCGGGCCGGGATCGTGTGTCGCTGTCGCCTGAGTGGAATCATGGTGCGATGGAACCGGGCGGAGCCATGGCGGACGACGACGAGTTGCGCAGGTGCGCCGACGAGGAGATGACTCGCCTCATCGAAGCGGCCGCTTCGCTTCGACAGGACCTCGAGCAGCACGAGGCGGTGTGCCGGTCCATCCTCGAATGCATCCGCACGAAGGAGCCGTTGGGCCAGGCCCTCGAGGCGGCCAACTCGCAGAAGTGGCGCCAGCAGCTGACCCGGTCGCTCAGCGCCTACGAGAAGCTGCGGCACCGGGCCCGGCTCCGGCTCATCGCCATCGGGCTCTCCGAGGGCATGACCCAGGGCGACATCCAGCACCATTGGGGCATCACCAGGCAGCTGGCCAGCCGGGCCGTGCGCGAGGTCAGCCGGCTGGAGTGACGTCGGCGGCGTCGGCGGAGGGTGCCCTCGGCCACTCAGGGGTCGAGGAGCACCCCGGGATTGAGTATGCCGGCCGGGTCGAGCGCCGACTTGGCCGCCCGCAGTGCGCCGGCGAACACGTCGGGGCGCTGCGCGTCGTACCACGGGCGGTGGTCCCGTCCGACGGCGTGGTGGTGGGTGATGGTGCCGCCGGCCGCGAGCAGTGCCTCGGCCGCCGCCGCCTTGATCTCGGCCCACTGGGTGAGCTCGGATCCCGGTCGGCCCGGCGCCAGCACGCTGAAGTAGGGGGCCACGCCGTCGGGATAGGCATGGGTGAACCGGCACGTCACCCAACCGGCGCCGCAGATTCGGGTCAGGGCGTCCTCCACCGCCCCGGTCACAGTGGCGTGCAGCTCGGCGAACCGGTCCCACGTGCAGGCGGTCTCGAACGTCTCGCAGATCATCCCGAGTCGGACCAGCCCGTCCCGGGTGTACGGCGCACGCAGGAACGAATTGCGCCACTCGCCGGTTGCGCCCTCCCGCCCGGCGCCGGACCGTCCCGCTCCGCCCGGGCCGTTCGGGCCGTTCGGGCCGGCAGCAGTGGTGCCGGTCCGTGCCGGTGGGCCACTGTCACTCGACGACGGGGGCTCCGGCAGGGTTCCACCGTGGTCGGCGCAGAGCTCGAGGGCCCGCGCCGTGGCCGCGTCGACGGGATGGTCGGCCGATTCGAAGCCGAGGACGAGCAGGGCGCCGGCTCCGGGGGAGAGGCGGGCCGAGAGCAGCGCCTCGCCCGCGTCGAGGAGGCGGCAGTTCGCCGGGAACAGACCGGACTGGGCCAGCGCCCGCACGGCCTCCGCCCCGGAGGTCACGTCGGGGAATTCGACACCGGCCGAGACTTTCCAGCGCGGGCGGTCCTGCAGGCGCATCCACGCCTCGGTGATGACCCCGAGGGTGCCCTCGGAGCCGAGGAAGAGGCGGTCGGGCGACGGCCCGGCCCCCGACCCGGGCAGCCTCCGGGACTCGGAGACACCGGCAGGCGACACCACCCGCATGGACTCGCACAGGTCGTCGATGTGGGTGTACACGGTGGCGTAGTGACCTCCGGAGCGGGTGGCCAGCCAGCCCCCGAGTGTGGAGAACTCGAAGCTCTGGGGGAAGTGGCGCAGCGTGAGGCCGTGGGGGCGCAGCTGGCCCTCGAGCACGGGGCCGAGGGCGCCCGCCTGGATGCGGGCCGCCCGGCTGGTCCGGTCGATCTCGACGACCCGGTCGAGCCGGGTCATGTCGAGTGAGACCACACCGGGCCCGTCGTCGCCCACATCGGACTCGACCCCGCCGACCACCGAGGAGCCACCGCCGAAGGGGATGACGGCGACGCCCGCCTGCCCGCACCAGTCGAGCAGGGCGACGACGTCGGCCTCGTCGGCGGGGTGGGCCACGAGATCCGGCGGTCTGGCCAGGTCGCCCCGCACCAGTCGAACGGTGTCGCGGTAGGAGCGGCCGTAAGTGTGCAGGGCGCGGTCGCGGCGATCGGCCGAGCACAGGTGGGCCAGCGCGTCCGGCGGGACGATCCTCGGCGCCCGCAGCTCCACGTCGGCGAGGGCCACCGGCGTGACCGGCTCGGGTGGCTCGATGCCGAAGCGCCCGGCGACGGCGGCGGCCAGCCGACCGAGCTGGGCCGCCGTGACCGCCTCCTCCTCCCAGCCCCAGCCCTGCCAGGAGCGGGTCCTCGTGCCGGGCGGCGTTCCGGGGGAGGAAGGGTCAAACGACGAGGTGGGAGGGGTCGGGTGGGCCACGTCGACAACGTACTCCCGGGGGTCCACGACCCACCGGGCCGCTCCCTCCCCGGGGGCACCGGCTGCCCCACCCGGGCCCCCCGGGCCTCCGCCGGGGCCGGGACGGACCGCGGGGTCGGGGGGCGGCGTCGGGGGTAGGGGAACGGCGCCCCTGAAGGGCGTAACCTGGAGGGGTGCCCAATCTCAGCGGCCCGGAATACGCCGTCCTCCTCGTCCTCTACGTCGCCATGGGCGCGCTCGCCTACTACCTGGCCGAGATGGACCGCCGGAACCTCGGGCGGTCCCCGTGGGGGATACCGCCCATCGTGTGGGCCGTCATCTGGTTCGTGAGCCCCCTCGTCGGTCTGGTCCTGTGGCTGTTCGCCCACCGCTCCGAGGTCCGCAGGGCCGCCCAGGCGCCCTACGTTCCGATGGAGGGACCGGTCGCGGTCGCACCGCAGCCGGTGCGGGCATCGGCGAGCGACTTCCCCGCGTATCCCCGGCCGGCGGACGGAGGGAGGCGGGACGCCCCACCTCCGCCCAACCCACCACCCACCCCGGTCGCGCCGCGGCGGCGCCCTGCGCCCGGGCACGAGGCCTCACCGCCGGCATGGCATCCCGATCCGAGCGGGCGGTACCACTACCGCTGGTGGACCGGCTCGGAGTGGACGTCCTACGTGTCGACCCACGGCCGCGTCGAGGTCGACACCAGCCCGGACCAGCGCATCGGACCGTACTGAGCCGGCAGACCGCGGGCAGCGCCCGGCGTGGCGCGGCCAGTTGACGGGACGGCAGGGCTGACCGCGGGCAGGCAGGCGGTCACGGAGTACGGAGACCGGTCCGGGAGCCCACCAGCGCGACGTCATCGCCACCATCGCAGTGGAGCGTCGCGGTACGGGTACCTCAGGAGCGGCCTTGCGATCAGGCGACGTGTTGGTGGTGCACCCGCACGGGTCGCTGGCCGGCCGACACGGGGGCGACCGCCGGCACGGGCCTGGCGAGCGTCCTCCCGTCGATGCAGTCGGCGCACAACCGGGTGGTCGACCAGTCCGCACCCAGTTCCCGCCGGGTCTTCCGGGAAACGTGTGAGACCATGCCGGTCCACCCGCACCGATGGCAGATCCCCGGCCGAGCCGGTCTGGCGTCCCTGTTGACCGCTGTACTGATCATGTGTGTTCTCCCCCGTGACCGAGGCCGCTGCAACGCGTGGTTTATCGACCTCTCTGCGTGCCGACTGTAACGATTTTTTCGGCCAAATGCTGGTCATGTCTTTTCACCGTCCGTGGTGCCCGATGTCGATCGACCGACGGTTGTCTGCAAGGGTGGGTGGATGTTCGTGACGAACCACGTGCTGTCGGGTGCCCTGATCGGCCAACTCCTGCCCGAGCATCCTGCCATCGCGTGTCTGGCCGGACTGGCCTCGCATCTCGTCCTCGATTCCCTGCCCCATTGGGGATGCGACACGACGTCGCCCGAAGGACGGGAGCGCTTCCTGCGCGTGGCCCGCTGGGACGGCCTCCTCGGCCTCGGTGCCATCGCCGCCTCGGTGGCGGCGGCCGACCGACGCGCCCGGATCGCCACGATCAGCGCCGTGGCCGGGGCCGTCGTGCTGGATCTGGACAAGCCGTTCGCCCACTTCCTGGGAATCGCCCCGTTCCCACGGATCGTCCAGAAGTTCCACGGGCGCATCCAGAACGAGTCCCCGGAGGGGCTGTCGAAGGAGTTCGTGTGGGGTGCCGGGTTCCTGGCCGCCGATGTCGCGGTGAGCAGCCGCCACTGGAACGGGACCCCCGCGACGTGACCACCGCTGTCCGGCTGAGTCGTCCCGATCGCGCCGGCTGACACCGCCCGATTCGCGTCGCGCTGTTCACGCTCCGTTCTCGTTGCGGTTACCGAAGCGCAACGTGCGGTCCGTAGGTTGATGACGGATCAGCAAATGACCGGACGGAATTCCGGAAATTGGATCTTGACCAAAGTGGTCAACAAAACCTAATCTCACTCTCACTGAGCGGCGTCGAACGATCAAGTGGTGATCACGCCGTAGGACAGAGGGAGTTGACCGTCTGCGGCTCGCGGCGGAAGGCTCCTCACGCCACCGAAGTGCTGGAAAGTAATTCGTACGGCCCTTCCCGGGGGCCCCGGAGGAAGGGCAGGCACTGATGGTGGCTCGTGACGACGTCGCACCCGGGCGCCCGGTCGAGGCACCCACGGTCAGCGTGGTCATTCCCGCGAAGAACGAGGCGCGCAACCTCCCACTGGTCTTCGCCGGTCTGCCGCCGGACCTCCACGAGGTGATCCTCGTGGACGGCGGATCGACCGATGGCACTCCGATGGTCGCCCGTTCGCTCCGGCCCGGAGTGAAGGTGATCGGCCAGAATCGGAGCGGGAAGGGAAATGCGCTGGCCTGCGGCTTCGAGGTCGCGACGGGCGATTTCATCGTCATGCTCGACGCGGACGGATCCACCGATCCAGCCGAGATCCCCCGGTTCGTCGACGCCCTGATCCAGGGTGCCGACTTCGCCAAGGGGTCACGGTTCATGCCCGGAGCCGGCAGCAGCGACATCAGTCGGCTGCGCCAGTACGGGAACTTCTGGCTCAACCGGATCGTGAACCTGCTCTACGGCACCCGGTACACCGACCTCTGCTACGGCTACAACGCCTTCCGGCGGGAGTGTCTCGCGGTCATCGACCTGCACGGGACCGGGACCGACCGGCAGGAGAGTCAGGACATGCTCTGGGGAGACGGCTTCGAGGTCGAGACGCTCATCAACGTGCGGATCGCCAAGGCCGGGCTCCGGGTGCGGGAGGTCCCGAGCTTCGAGCGGCAGCGGATGTTCGGGACGAGCAACCTGAACGTGTTCTCCGACGGCGTGCGGGTGCTGCGCACCATCCACGTGGAGCGGAAGCGTGGATCCCGGCGGAAGGCGTCGGTGGTCGATTCGTCTCGCCGCGAGGTCAGTGCCAATTGGTCGGACCTGTCGATCCTGGTCGAAGAGGCCAGCTGAAGGACCCCCTCAACCGTTCGCCCCGTCCGGGAGGTCGCCGGCGCACGGTGCCGGGCGCCGTACTCTGCTGCCATGGGTGACGAGGACGACTCCGGCACGGTCGGGGACACCACCGTCAGCCGCACGGCACCGGTGCGCGTCGCACTCGTGGGGCCGGACATCGAAGGTGGCGCACCTGGCGGTATGGCGACCATCTCCCGGACCATCGTCCGCGGGTTCGCCGACAGCCGGTCGGTGTCCGTCGTCGCGATCCCGAACTTCGACGAGGGGAGCACGCGCCGCCGGCTGGTCATGGGCCTTCGGGCTGCGCTGACCGTCGTGCGCCGACGACGCGAACTGGACCTCGTCCACATCCAGGTGGCGACCGGGCTGAGCATCGAGCGTGATCTGGTCCTGGCTATCGTGGCGCGCTCGGTAGGCCTTCCGGTCGTGTCGCAGTTCCACGGGGCGGGTCAGATCGACGACTACACGGAGGGCGGGGCGGTGCACCGGTGGTGCTACCGCGCCCTCGTGCGCGCCTCCCATGACCTGGTGCTCGGCCCCGTCGCCCTCGACTGGCTGCGCACGATCGATCCCGGGGTGCGGGCCGAGATCGTCCCCAACGGGACCGATGTGCCGCGGCGGGCGCCGGCCTTCCCGGACGGGGTACCGGTGTTCACGTTCGTCGGACGGCTCGGGCGGCGCAAGGGGACCTACGACCTCCTCGCGGCCGTCGAGCAGCTCGCCCGGGACGGGGTGGCCGTGGAGGTGCGCCTCCTCGGCGACGGGGATCTCGATGCCGTACGCCGGCAGGTCGCCGCGAGTCCCGAGCTCCGGGACCGTGTGGTCGTGCGCGGCTGGCAGCCGGAGGAGGAGGTGGAGCGGGATATCACCTCCGCCTGGGCGCTCGTCCTCCCCTCCTACGCCGAGGGCCTGCCGATGGCGATCGTGGAGGCCATGGCCCTGGGTCGGGCCGTGGTGGCCACGGGGGTGGGCGAAGTGGGGAGTCTCGTGGTCCCCGACGTCAACGGGCTGCTCGTCGAACCGGGGGACATCGACGGTCTCGCCGGGGCCATGCGCCGCGTTCGCGACCGACGCGGCCCTGGCCGAACGAATGGGCACCGAAGGCCACGCGATGGCGATGGACCGGTTCTCCCACGACGTGGTGATCCACCGGTTGGAAGCCGTCTACTCCTCGGTCGCGGTGCGAGCCGCTGCCCGGTGAGCTGATGGTCGGTCAGTCGGCTCCGAGCCCGAGGTCCTGGCGGGCCGCACCGTAGGCGGACGTCAGGCACCCTCGCAGGTGGTCGACGGCGTCGGTCGTGCGGTTCGAGATGGCGTTCCGCTCGGCGAGTGCCGTCTCCGTGCGCTCGAGCAGTGTCCCGGTCGAGACGCGGTCGGTCCGCACCAGGAAGTCGCCATTGCCGATGGACAGGGCGAAGTCCCGACACTTGGGCTGGTACTCGAGGGTGACCGTGGGCGTGCCGGCGAGGGCGGCCAGCACCGCGGCGTGGAGTCGGCTGACGATGGCGACGGAGCAGCTGGCCAGAGCGGCGATGACCTGAGGCGTCGTCCGCGCCTCGACGATCTCGACGGGCCGGGTCACGTCGCGGAACGCGGTCGCCAACCAGGTTCGGTCGTCCTCGTTCATCGGGATGCCCACGAGCTCGTGGCCCGCGGCGTCCAGTTCGGCGCAGACCGATGCCATCACGTCCGCGACACCTGCGCCGTCGTGACCCCACAGGTCGTCGCCGAACCCGAGGTTCACCCCGATCCGCCCTTCGACCGCCTCCACGTCCACCCGGGGGAGCAGGAGCGCCGGATCACCGACGACAGGGGCATCGACGCCGACATCGGCCAGGAGCGCCGCACTCCGTGGTCCCCGGACGGACACCGATCGGAAGGACCCGAGGAGGCGGGGCCACCGCGCCAGCTCGTCGCGATCGGAGTACGACCGCAGCCCGACGAAGGCAGGGTCCTCCACACCGGCGCCGATGGCGTAGCCGGGTCGTCCCCGGGTCAGCGCCGTCCCGAGTCGGACGACCCGGCGCCAGTTCCGCCGTCCGAGGCACGTCCCGCCCCCGAGCACGAGCGTCGAGTCCTGGACCCGGCGATGCAGTCCGCTGGCCAACGAGGTGGCGATGACCCGGGGCTGCATGGCGAGGTCGACGATCTCGGCGCCGTGGAGTGCCGACTGCACCGCCTCGCGGATGGCGTCGTCGCCCAGGTTTCCCTGGTTGTGCCAGCCGATGTAGCAGAGCGTGGGCGGACTCATGGCACCTGCGCCTGGCGCTCGACCTCGGTACGCCGATACGGGGCCAACCACCGTTCGGCCCCGGTGACGGCCTGTCGCCCCAGGCGTCGCAGCCGCAGCTCGGTCAGCACCGGGGTCGGCAGGCCGAGCATGAGGAGCATCGGGACGGTGTCCGCAGGATGCTTCCGGACCAGCCGGGGGAGGTCCCGCGCGACGACGGCGCGCCGTTCGGTGAGCAGCCGCTGGCGTACCTCGAACGCGGACGCGCGACGGGCTCGCCCACGGGTTCCGTCGCTCCCGCCGGCCCGTTCGGTCAGGGCCTCGAAGGCGGCGTGTTGCGCGTCGAACCCGTCGTGGCTGAACGAACGGGCCCACTGCCGGTAGGCCACGAGGAGCTCGTCCACGCACGCCACGGCCCCCTGGCGCGACAGCCGGATCCAGAGCTCCCAGTCCTCGACGAACCTGGCGGACTCGTCGAATCCCCCGACGTGCTCGAAGAGCTCCCTGCGGACGAGCACCCCCGAGCCGCCCCCGGGTACCAGGTTCCTCCGGCGGATCTGCCTGGCGATCTGGCCCGGGTCGCCGAGTCGTTGGCCTCCGATGGGGCGCAGGTGCTCGTCGACGTGCAGGGCGCTGGCCGTGCACCAGTCGGCCCCCGCGTCGGCCAGGGCATCGAACTGGCGCCGGAGCTTCTGCGGGGCCCAGAGATCGTCGTCGTCGCAGAAGGCCACCCACGGCGTGGTGGCGACGCGTGCCCCGTGGTTGCGGGCGACGCGTTGTTCCATGGGGCGGTCGTGGCGGATGAGCTGCACCCCCGGCATCGATCCGACCACCTCGGCGGTGTCGTCCGTCGACGCGTCGTCGACCACCACGACCGAGAGGTGCACGTCCTCCTGGGCGAGGATGGACCGCAGGGTCTGGCGCAAGGTCCACGATCGATCGCGGTCGGGACCACGACGGTCACGGCCTCGGGCTCCGGAGGGGTGACCGGTCGCCCGTCAGACACTGCCGTGATCTCGTGGCTTCCGGGCGACGGAGGGGTCACGGACGTGATCGTACATGTCGGGTTCGACGCTCCCGTCGGCGACCGGCCCGCGTGTGGGACCGTGTCCGGAGGAGGCTCGTCGAGCACCGTTGGTCCGCCCGATCTTGGTCTTGGTGATCCGGTGGGCGGGCCGCCGTCTCGGCTCGCGGGTGCCGGTTCCCTTGACGAGCCGGACCACGATGGTGACGGCCCAGACGCCGCACGCGGACGCCACCAGGACGCGTCCCACGATCCACAGGGGGTCGGTCGGGACGACGACGGTCAGCAACGAGAGGCAGACGGTGGCTCCCAGGCCCCACCAGACGCGGAGCGGACTGGGGGAGAGGCGTGCCACCCTTCGGGCGGCGAAGCCCGAGCAGGCGGCGAGCAGGCCATAGGCCGCCACTGTCGCCGCGGCCGAGGCGTTGATCCCCCAGATCGGCACGAACGCGATGTTGAGGGCGATGTTGAACACGGCGGCCAGGGGGGTCGCCCACAGGAGGGGCCGTGTCCTGCCGAAGGCGATGAGCACACGTGTGTCCGCGAGGTAGGCGGCGAACGGGATGGCCGAGATGGCCACGAGGCTCACGACGAGCAGGAGCTGGTCCGTCCGGTACGAGGGGGGAGCCAGGATCCGCAGTGCGACGGGCGCGACCAGGCTGATGCCGAGGATCAGCGGTACGAGCAGTTCGTACAGTGCATCCCTCGACTCGGCCAGGACGACCTTGCGGAGGGCGAGATCCTTGATGGCGAACAGCCTGGGGAGCCACGTCTGGCTGATGAGCACCATGGCGAGGATCACCAGGGCCGCCGCGTTGTACGCCAGTTGGTACCGACCGACGGCGAACTCGCCCAGCTTGCTCTGGACGACGATCCGGTCACCCATGTTGAGCACCTGGTAGGCGACGCCGTTCGCCACCAGCGGGAGGGCGAGCGCCAGCGAGGCGACGAGGATCCTGCGATCGTGTGGCCGCAGGACGAGCGGCCGGGACGACACGATCCCGAACGCCACTCCCACGGCCGTGCCGACGCACATCCCGGCCAGATAGGCGGCGGCCGTGCGGTGGGCGAGCAGCACGAAGGCCAGACCGATGACCTGGCTGCCGATGGCGAGCGGCATCATGACGCCGCAGAACGCGCCGAACCGGTCCTCGGCCCGGAAGAGCTGGGCGATGAGCATGCCGATGGCCGTCAGACCCGCCGCGGCCACGGCGAACGCCAGCGCGGCCCCGTACGGGCCGACGTGCAGCGCGACCGCCCACCACGGCCCGGTGGCGGCGACGAGTGCGGTGGCCACGACGGCCAGGACGATGCTGGTGCCGAGCAGGGCCCGGGTCTTGTGGAAGGACTCGTCGTCCTCGGCGCGGAACCGCTGGATCGCCGTGCCCATCCCGAACCCTAGGATGACGATGAGGAGTTGGACGATGGTCAGTCCCGTGACCAGGCGACCGAACTGGTTCTTGCTGAGGGAGCGGACGGTGAGCGGTGTGATGAAGATCATCACCGCCGACTGGAGGGCGAACACCGCGGCGTAGACCAGCCCGCGACCGAACATGTCGCTGATCGCGGCCGACGAATGGTGGCGGTGCGAGGAGTCGTCGGTTGGCGTCGTCAATCTGTCGGCTGGCTCCACGTCGAGGGATCTGGGCTGGGGCATACGGGATCTGATGCTCCTGAGGGCCGCGGGCGCCCGTGCGTCCTCACCCGGTGCCGAGAGATCAGAGTCGTGACCGTGCGAGGGTCGCCGTACCGGTTCCCACCTGCACGGGCGACCGGTCCACCAGGTTAGTGCCGGCCGTCATCCGGACTGGATGAGGACACCACCCGACAGCGCGTCGGGGGTAGGGCGTGGATCGGATCTTCAGTTCCGGTCCGGATGCGTCGATGAGTCAGAGTCGGCCATTGCCGACAGTGAGTGGGGTAGGACACACAGTGACGAATCGAGGGGATTCGAGCTGCACCGCGTGGTGCCGCGCCGTGGTGTCGCGGGGCGTGGCGAGGGATCCTGCCGACATGGCGGGCCGCGGGTGGCATCGTGCCCGGTCTGGTCGTCGTCCTGCTGGCGCTGGCGGTCGTGCCGGACCTCACGCTCTGGCATGCACCGGGGTCCGCCGCCGCATCGTCCGTGACCATCGACGCCGCCGCGGCCCGGCCGGGTGGCGGGGGGTGGACCACCGACACGGCGGGCGATGTCGTGGCCTACGGTGGCGCCCCCGACTACGGATCCATGGCGGGACAGGTGCTCAACCAGCCGATCGTCGGCATCGCCGCCACCCCGGACGGTGGCGGGTACTGGCTGGTCGCCGCCGACGGCGGCATCTTCGCCTTCGGTGACGCCGCCTTCTACGGCTCCACCGGTTCCCTCCGGCTCAACCAGCCGATCGTCGGCATGAGCCCGACTCCGGACGGGGGCGGGTACTGGCTGGTCGCCGCCGACGGCGGCATCTTCGCCTTCGGTGACGCCGCCTTCTACGGCTCGACCGGCTCCCTGCACCTGAACCAGCCCATCGTCGGCATGGCACCGGCGGGTGGCGGTGGCTACTGGCTGGTCGCCGCCGACGGCGGCATCTTCGCCTTCGGTGACGCCGCCTTCTACGGCTCCACCGGCTCCCTGCGCCTGAACCGACCGATCGTGGGGCTGACTCCCACTCCGGACGGCCAGGGCTACTGGCTCGTGGCCGCCGACGGCGGCATCTTCGCCTTCGGTGACGCCGCGTTCCTCGGTTCGGAAGGCGGGGTGGCCGGGTTCGCGGCCGCCGCCATCGCTCCGGACGGGACCGGATACTGGATCGTGTCCACCAGGGGCACCTGGACGTCGTTCGTGCCCGGCGCCTCGTCGGACCCGTCTGGGCCCAGCCAGACGGTCGACGCCCAACCGAAGGCCGGGGCCCCCGTCCCCCGGGTCAGTGGCAACGAGATCGTGGGCAGTACGGGCAAGCCGCTCCGCCTGCTCGGGGTCGACGTGTCCGGGACCGAGGACGCCTGCATCGAGGACGACGGGTTCTCGTGGGGACCGAGGACCGTCGCCGAAGCCAAGGCGATCGCCTCGTGGCACGCGACGGTCGTCCGCGTCCCACTGAACGAGGACTGCTGGCTCGGCATCAACGGCGCACCCGCACGGTTCTCGGGAGCCGCGTACCAATCGGCCATCGAGTCCTGGGTGGCGGACATCAACGCAGCCGGCCTCGTGGCCATCCTCGACCTGCACCTGGCCGCGCCGGGCACCTACGAGGCCGATCAGCAGTGGCCCATGGCGGACGCCGACCACTCGATCACGTTCTGGAGCCAGGTGGCGGCGGCCTTCGCGTCGACGCCGTCGGTGATCTTCGACCTCTTCAACGAACCGTTCGTGGGCGGGTACCACCCGACGGCGGCGGACTGGACGTGCTGGCTCGACGGATGCACGACCACCTTCACGTGCTCGACGTGCACCGGCCCGGTCAGCTACCAGACGGCGGGCATGCAGCAGCTGGTCGATGCCGTGCGCGTCGCGGGAGCCACCCAGCCCGTCATGCTCGGAGGCCTCAACTGGTCCGGCGATCCCTGCGGCACCGTCGACCTCGGGGGGAACGGGGGCTCCTGCGCGGAGCTCGGCTACCTGCCCGTGGACCCCCTGCATCAGGAGCTGGTCGACTTCCACACCTACAACTGGACTGCCTGCACGACGGTCACGTGTTGGGACACGAGCGTGCTCCCGGTGGCAGCGACCGTGCCGGTCGTCACCGGTGAGCTCGGCGAGGACGACTGCTCGGCGAGCTACATCGACCAGTACATGGACTGGGCCGACCAGCACGACGTGTCCTACCTCGCCTGGTCCTGGGAGATCCCCAGCCCTGGCAACACCACCTGCGCGGGCACGAACCTGCAGCTCCTCTCGAACTGGAACGGGACGCCCAGCACGACCGACGCCTCGGGGCCCGCGGTGAAGTACCACCTCTCCCACGAGTGATCCCGTTCCCGGGCCGCCGGAACCCGCTCAGCCGACGGGGTGCCGCCTGACCTCGATCCGGCCGGCCAGATTGCCGAGCCCGGCGAGGCCGACGCCGGTGAGGGACACGCCGAGCCGGACGGCGGCGTACGGGTCGCTCCCGAACAGTTCGCGGAAGTGACCGGCGATCTGCCGCCGGAGGATGCGGACGACGAAGTCGCGCTCGGAACGGAGGTTCGCGGCCTCGCCCATCTCGGCGAAGGCGACCACCTTCTGCTTGTTGACGTGGAAGCAGCGCCGCCAGAAGTACCGCCACGACACCCGTTGCTCGCTGACGTAGTGGAAGACGACGGCGTCGGGGTTGAACAGCAGCTCGCACGAGGGGAAGGCGGCGGCCAGCCGGTGGCACATGTCCATGTCGTCGAAGTCGACCGAGTGGAAGCCGCCGATGTCGAGGAGGGCCTGGCGGCGGGCCGACATGTTGGCGCCGATGAGGTGCCGGATCGGGGCGACCGTCTCGGGCATGCCTGCGTAGGCACAGCCGAACACCCAGTCGAACTCGCGTGGGAACCACCGTGGCCGTGCCGTCTCGAACCGCGGCAGCGGTGTGCCTCCGACGGCAACGGCATCGTCCCGGTCGTAGGGAGCGAGGAGCTGCGCCAGCCAGTCCTCCGTGGCCTCGGCGTCGTCGTCGAGAAAGGCGACGACGTCACCCGTGGCGTGGCGGACCGCCGTCGAACGGACGGATCCGGCGCCGAACCGCCGCGAGGTGCCGTGGACGCGTTGGTGGTGGACCCGCCCGGCCAGGTGGTCGGACCGCTCGTCGGCGATGACCTCGACGGCGACGCCCCAGGGTGGCACCGGGGCGGGCCACGTGTCCCGGCAGCGGGCGAGCAGCTCGTCGTTGTTGTCGATGCAGACGATGACCTGGTCGGGCCGGACGGACTGGCGGCAGACGGACTCGACGGCCCGGACGAGGAGGTCCCAGCGGTCGAGCGTGTAGGCCGCGACGACCACCGTGGCACTCGGGCGGGAGGGCCCGGGCCGGGGCGGAGGCGGATCCGGTGCCCCACGGACGTGATCGCCCGGGGGTGCATCGGCGGCACGGTCGTCGTCAGTGAGGTTCTCGGGGTCGACCATGTCCAGTCTGGTGCTGCGCCGTGTCACGTGCCGGGCGCCGACGATACCACGGGGCTCCGGGATCCCCCGTGGACCGGAGGCGCCGGTCGTCTGCCCCGGCGCCGTCCGACCGGGTGCGACGATCGACCGGTCGGAGTGGTCCGTGGCGAGCCGGCCCCCCTACCATTGGCGGTTCGCGCAACTCGACCTGGTCAGGAGATCGACGCATGGCAACGGACCGACGGGTGGTCGACCGGACCGGCGACGGCCGTTCCACCGGCGGGGCCACGGTGTGCATCCGACGGACTCCTGCCGCCGGTGCCGGCGTGACGGCATGACCAGCAATCTGATCGTCGGTTCGGGACCGGCGGCCGCCGGGGTCGCGCTGGCCCTGGCCGGGGACCCGTCGCAGCAGATCACCGTCATCGACGTCGGGCACCGCCTGGAGCCGGTGCTCGAAGGTGCCGTCCAGCGCCTGGGCGCCCGGGAGATGGTGGACTGGGACGACGCCGACGTCGATCTCGTGCGCACCCAGCCGACGGGCGCGAAGGTGAGGGGACTTCCCGAGAAGCGCGCCTACGGATCGGACTTCCCGTTCCGCAACGTGGGCCAGCTCGATGGGGTCCGTGCCGTCGGCGAGGTCAACGATGCCGTGATCTCCGCCGCGTACGGAGGGCTCAGCAACGTCTGGGGGTCACAGGTGATGCCGTTCACCCCGGCCACGTTCGCCCGGTGGCCGGTCGACGCCGACGCCATGCGGACCCATTACCGGAGGATCCTCGAGGAGATCCCCTTCGCCGGGGAGGAGGACGCCCTCGCCCGGCGGTTCCCGCTCGACGGCGACGCGGCACCGCTGCCCACCCTCGCGCCCCGGGCCCAACGCGTCGTCGACGCCGCGGCACGGCACGATGCGGCGCTGGAGCGGATGGGTGTACTCGTCGGGAGGGCCCGACTGGCCTTCGACTCGTCGGCCTGCGTGCGCTGCGGCCTGTGCATGACGGGATGCCCCTACGGGCTCATCTACTCGTCGTCCCAGACCTTCGACCGGCTGCGCGGGTCGGGGCGGATCGAGTACCGCGGCGGCCTCCTCTCCCTCCACGTCGACCAGGAGGGCGAGCGTCCCCACGTGCTCGCCCGGGAACTCGGGACGAACTCCGTCCACCGTTTCGAGGCCGACCGGGTCTTCGTGGCCTGCGGAGCGATGGGCACCACCCGACTCGTGCTCGGCTCGCTCCGGCTCTTCGGACAGGACGTGGAGCTGGGGGAGTCCGCCCAGTTCGTGCTCCCGATGGTGTCGGCCGGGCCGACACCGGACCCGAGGCGGCGGACCGAGTTCACGCTGAACCAGTTCAACATGGCGGTGGCCACCGACGAGGAGTGGCTCGACGTCGCCCAGATCCACTTCTACCCGCACAATCCGGCGATCGTCGAGGGCCTGCCGGCCCCGCTGCGCACCGCGGCGGCGGCCCCGCTCCTCGGTGCGGTGCTCCGGCGCACCACGGTGGGCCTCGGCTACCTGCCGTCCTGGGCGTCGCCCGTCCTGCGGGCCCGGGTGGATCCGCCGACCGGGGCGGGGACGCTGCCCGGGCTGACCCTGTCGGGGGACGTGGCGCACGCGGCGCGGAACCCGATGTTCCGCAGGGTGGCCACCGCGATGGTACGGGCCGCGCCCCGACTGGACCTGTGGCCAGTGCTACCCCTCGCGTTCTTCGCCGCAGGCGGCAAGAGCTATCACTTCGGCGGCAGCTTTCCGCACCGGTCCTCGGGGGCCGACGGACCACTGACCACCGACCGGCTCGGCCGGCTCGACCGCTGGTCCAACGTGCACCTCGTGGACGCCTCGGTGTTCCCGTCGGTTCCGGCCACCACGTTCACGCTCACCATCATGGCCAACGCCCATCGGATCGGGACCGAGACGCTGGAGAGTGCCGGTTGACATCCGACCATGCGGGGGTGGGTGTCACCGGAGCCAGCGGCTACCTCGGCGGCGTGATCGCGAGGCGACTCGGCGAGCAGGGCCGGCGGACGGTCGCACTGGTGCGGAACCCCGGGCCCGACGGTTCGCGTCGGTTCCACCTGGGAGAGGAGCCGGCTCCCGGACTGTTCGAGGGCCTGGAGGTACTCGTCCACTGCGCCTACGACCTCGAACTCCGCCGGCCTGCGGATGTGGAGCGGGTCAATGTCGAGGGGACCCGCCGGCTGCTCGAGGCCGCGGCCGCGGCCGGTGTTCCGAGGTTGGTGGTCTTCTCGTCGATGTCGGCGTTCGAGGGGACGGAGCAGATCTACGGACGGGCCAAGCTGCGCATCGAGGAGGTCGCCCGGGAGGTGGGTGCGGTGTCGCTGCGGCCCGGGCTCGTGTACGGACCGACGCCGGGTGGGATGGCCGGCACCCTGCTACGGCTCAGCCGGCTGCCCGTGGTGCCCCTGGTGGGAGGCCGCGCCCACCAGTTCACGGTGCACGAGGACGACTTCGCCGATGCGGTCACCGCGCTGGTCGGGGCCGACCGGCCGGGAACCGAGCCGATCGGGGTCGCCAATCCCGTCCCGGTCCAGTTCCGACGGTTGATCGAGGGCCTGGCGCGGACCGAGGGCCGCCGGCCACGGTTCCTCCCCGTCGACTGGAGGATCGCGTATCGAGGGCTGGTCGCCGCCGAATCGCTGGGCGTTCCGCTCCCCGTGCGGGCCGACTCCCTCCTTGGCCTGGTCCGCGCCGCCCCCTCCGTTCCCAACCTGGACGTCCTGGACGCCCTCGGCGTCCGGCTCCGCCGCTTCGGGCAGCCGGTCCCCCCGGGGCTGCAGCAGTCCTGATCCTGCTCCGTGGACTCGGTGCTCAGGTGCCGGCCGGGGCGAGCCCGTCGGCGGGGTGACGGTCGGCGAGGACGTAGGCGCTGCGGAACCGGAACAGGGTCGACGTCGACGTGTGCTGTACCACCTGCCATTCCGGCGACACCGCGATGGCCGCCGCGAACTCGCGCGTACTGGGCGAGCGTGAGCACGCCACCTTCGGCCCATTCGGCCGCTGCCTGCTGGAGCGTCACGAGGTAGACGTGCTGGAGCGTCCCGTGGTCCCGGTAGGTGCTGCGGATGGACGCCCCCACGGAGGCGGTCAACCGGTCGGCCTCGGTCTGCATGGAGGCGGCGCCCTGTTCCTCGTGGATCGGGATGTTGTAGAACTGCTGGTCGAACAAGGTGTAGCGGGGCGACGAGTCGATGGGTGTGTAGGCCTCGTCACTGACGGAGATCAGCGTGGCGAAGGGTGGGGCCGTCCGCTCGAAGGTCTCGATCGTCCGCAGATCGGTGGGACGGACCACGTAGATGTAGTCGAACCCGGTGTCGCCGACGAGGTAGGCCGCGGTGATGAGGGGCAGCATCCCCGCGATCACGACGGAGCGGAGCCTGGTCGTCGCCCAGTCGAACCGGCAGGCGAGGACGGCGAGCAGTGGCAGGGCGAAGAGCGTGGTCCGGAAGATGTCCTCGTTGCCGTAGTGCACGGCGACGAGCAGCATGGCGCACGAAGCGGCGCACGTGGCGAGGGCCCACGAGCGCCGGTCGCGCGTGGCCACGAGCGCCACGAGGGCCATCAGGCCCACGATCATCGGCGCCAGGGCCTGGCCCACGATGCCGACGTGGGCGTAGACGGTGTAGTGGTAGTGGTAGGAGCTGCTGGGCGACTGCAGGTTCGCGCCCACGTTGCCGACCTGGTCGATGTTGAAGTACTTGGCCACCACCGAACCGTGCAGCGCGGCCCACAGCACGGCGGGCACCACCGGGGCGAGGGCCATCCACCGGGAGGAGAGGACGCCGAAGAATGCCAGCAGGACGACGATCCCCGCGGTCACGAACGGTGTGAGCGGATGCGAGACCGCGAGGGCCAGGGACAGGATCACCAGGACGGCCCAGTCGGTCGGCCCGGCCGACCGGGTACGGCGTGGGCGCGGGCCCACGATCGCCGACGGGCCGTACGGATCGGCGTCGGCCGCGTACACGGGGCGGACGACGGCAGCCAGGAGGGCGAGATAGCCGACGTAGCTCGCGGCCTGCGGCGAGTAATAGTCCTGGCCGATGGTGTTGCCGGCGACGAACAGGAAGGCCGCCAGCCACGAGTTGCGTCTCGTGGCGCCGAAGGCACGGGCGAGGTAGACGACGATGCCTGCCCCGGTGACGTCGGCCACCGGTGACCACCACCGGGCGAGTCCCTCCACGTCGGACACACCTCCGGCGTGGAGCAGCCAGGCGATCCCGGCGAAGAATCCGGGCCAGGCCCGGTACACGCTGAGCCGACTGTTGGCCGAGCCGTGCTGCAGGAAGTACAGGGTCAACCCGATGTGCGACTGGGTCCAGTCGTAGCGGGGCAGGTCGTAGACGACGGACGGGACCCCGGTGAGCACCAGGGCCAGGACGACGACGGGAAGGGCCAACAGGCCGGGTCGGTATCGCCAGGACAGGAACAGCCCCACCAGCAGGGCGACGACGCCGACGAAGAACACCGGGGTGATCGACGTCGGCAAGCCGCCCGGTCGGGGGATCAGGTGGACGTCGGCGACCGCGGCTCCGACCGAGACCGCGGCACCACCTAGACTGAGGATCACGACGGCCTGGGACATCCCCGTGTCCAGCCCGAGCCGATCGACGACGGCCCGCGCCGACGGCAGGGTGATCCGCTCGAGGCTCCGCTTCACGCCGAGAACGTGCAGTGCGGCCGCGGCCACGGCGAGGACGACGAACACCGGTGTCCCGAGGCTCCATCCGTGGAGCTCGACGAGGGCGAAGCCGGTCAACAGGACGACACCGACGCCCAGTCCGACCGCGGCGGCAAAGAACTTGGCCCCGTCGACGGGCGCCAGCACCTGGAGCGGAGCGGATCCGAGCCCGAAGAAGCCGAACAGGATGACGGCCGCCTCGGTCGAGAGGTCGGCTCCGAAGAGCTTCGAGAGCACGACGACGACGAGCAGGAGCAGCGACAGGGAGCCGAAGAGCAGCGACGCCGCGACGCCGGTGGTCGACGGGGCCGGGTCGGGCGTGCCTTCGAGGGGAGGGTCGACTGCCTCGACGGTACTGGGTGGCATCTCGTCCCTTCTGCGGTGATCGACCGGTAGCGCCCGGGCCGCACAGGCGGGCCCCGTGCGCAGCCCGGCGTCGGGGCCACTGGTGGCGAGATCCTATCGGTAGCCCCACCGGGGACCCGTCGATGCAAGGGGTGTGCCCCCGCCTGACACCTCCCCGGAGCAGGTACGGAGCCGCGGCGGCAGACACGGGCGGTGCCCCCTCCGGCATGCCCCGACCCTGCGCCGTAGTAGCTTGCGTCCGGTCATCCGCTCCTCCGGGGTGGACGACCGACACGGGTCGAACTCAGGTCTCGTTGACAAGATGCCGAGGATTCCGTATATGGCGATGGCAGGGGAGACCCGATGACGTGGTGGGCGCGACCGCTGGGAGCACCGACGGTGCTCTTCGTGGACGAGAACGGATGGGACTGCTTCTTCCAGTATCGCGGCCGGGTTGAGGAAGGCCGGCTTCCGGACGGTCCGGATCAGCCTGACCCCGGTCAGGCGTGGGGCGAGCTCGCTCTGCTTCGACCGCACGATCCGGCTGACGTCCCCGGACGACCTGCACGCCATCGCGCCGCTGCTCGAGGACGAGAACATCGTCGACATCCAGACCATCGACTCGCTCCTGGTCGACACGGTCGAGGGGCTCCGGCACCTGGCCGACAACCCCCGGCTGGCAGGTTGGGAGCGGCGGGCCGCCGTCGTCGACAAGCCGTTCGTGTCGGAGGAGGTGAGGCGACGCGGTCTCCGCTCGCCGAAGCTCCTCACCGATCCGGAGGTGAAGGCGTGCGAGGTCATCGCCGAACTCGGCCTACCCGTGGTGCACAAGGTCCGACGGGGGAGCTCGGGTGACGGCGTGCGGGTGATCGCCAACCGAGACGAGCTGGACCGCCTCTTCGCGGCGGGTGGGCACACGTCCGAGCACTTCTTCGAACAGTTCGTCGACGGTCGCCACCTCCAGTTCGCCGGCGTCGTCGCCGACTGCGGTCGGGGGCTTAGCGTCACGTACCACACACTCGAACGGATGGGCTCCATGGGCCCGGCCAGCGAGATCCGGTGCGTGAACGACGCCGTGCTGGACGAGATCGGCCACACCGTGGCCGACGGGTTCGGCATCGAGGGGATGATCAACGTCAACGTCATCCGCGACGCCGACGGGGAGTACTGGATCCATGACGTGAATCCCCGGGTGTGGGGTTCGTGCGTCTCCTTCCGTGCGGTCGGCTTGGACTTCCTCCGCACGTACGCCGAGTACCTCCGAGGCACGCCGATCGACCGGGAGGTGGCCGCGCCGGACGAGTCGACGATCGTCAGCGTGTTCCCCGCGTCGCTCCAGGGCCACGCGGCCGACGAGGGCTGGGTGCGCCGGCAGCGGAGGTTCCTCCGGGCGGCACGCCCCTTCGCCGGATGGGTGGGCACGCGGTACGTCGCCCGGGAGCTGGGCCGCGAGCTGACCAGCCGCACGTAGGAACCGCGTCCCGCGGGCGGTCAGCGCGAAACGGTCAGTCCGGTCAGGTGGTCCCGGAACGCGGAGGCCACCGGATTGGCCGGATTCGGCGTACTGGGCCAGTCGGACAGCAGGGTGAGGTTCGCCGAGCGGCAGGACTGTGGAACCCTCCCGAGCTCCCACGACCAGGCCAGGTAGGAGATGCCGTGCGCGTCGGCCCACGCCATGTACTCGTCGACATACCTGTCCGAGCAGTCGCGCTCGCCGAGCTCACCGGTCACGACGGGGACCTTGGCGGCGACGGGTGCGACGCTCGAGTTCCAGCAGGTCGCCGTGGCGCACGCCGTCCAGTTGTAGGTGTGGAAGCTGGCCACGAGTTGGTGGTCGGGATCCTGCGGTTCGTAGGCCAGCCACGCACAGGATCCCGCGTCGCCACCGGCGTCGTGCACGCCGCAGGGGTCGCCGGCCCAGTTGAGGCCACCGACCATGACCGGCTGGCGGGCTCCGGTCCGGCGCACCGCGTCGAGGAGCTCCTGCATGCCCGCCACCGCGAACGAATGTGTCCTCGTGCAGGAGGGGCGGTCGGCGTCGCAGTCGGAGGCCGGGCTGGTGCAGCCGTGGAGCCAGCAGGACCAGTCGGCCGCCGTGGGGTGCAGCCCGCCGAGGTACGGCTCGTTGTACAGATCGAACATCACCGACGGGTCGGATCGGAATGCGGTCGCCACCTGGGTCCAGAACAGGACCGAGTGGTCGGCATCCGCCATCGGCCACTGCCTCGTGGCCGGGATCGACCCGGGCGCCGACCAGTGGAGGTCGAGGATGGCCACGAGTCCGGCCGCGTTGAGGCTGGCGACCCACCCGGCCACTGCCGACCGGTACGCGGCCCCCGAGTACTCCGCCGGCACTCCGTTGATGCCGAGCCAGCAGTCCTCGTTGAGGGGGACCCGGACCGCGTTGGCGTGCCATGACGCGATGCCGTCGGCCTCGGCGGCGTCGAGGGCACCCCACGAGAAGCCCTTCCCCTCGATGCAGGCGTCCTCGGTCCCGGACGCGTCGACGCCCAGGAGCCGGAGCGGCTGGTCGTCGGCGCCGACGAGCTGGTCGCCGGACACCCGGGGGACGGGTGGTCGGCCGGGCGTGGGCGAGGCCTGCATGGGGATGCCGGAGGCGCACGCCGACGCCACGAGCCCGAGGGCAGCGACGGCGATGGCTGCGAGTGATCGGGGTCGGGCGATCCGGTCAGCATAGGTGGGGCCGGAGGCGGAGAGCCCGGCCGGGTCGTGGCACGACCGACGGGTGGCGCCGTGCGCGGGAGGAGGCCGATGCTAACGTTCCGCGCACGATGAAACGCTCCGGCCGTGCGCCGATGCGGATCGACCGACCGCCACGCGTCACGGTAGGTCGGAGTGGACGAGACGGCGCCTCCTCAGGCGTCGGGAGGGAGCCCGTATGACCAGTCCCGACGTGGACGACACCGCCGGAAGGCACCACGAGGTCCTGGGCGGGTCCCGGGACTGCACGTCGCCCGCGCCCGGCGCCCGCGGCTGACCGTGGGACCCACCAGCCCGCCGCCGGCCGGCGCGGGGCCCGTCGACGAGACGGCCCTCACCGCACCGCTCCTCGACCCGGACTTCTACGCGGGCGATCCGTTCCCCCTCTACGCCCGGCTGCGGGCCGAGGCCCCCGTGGCCCGCAACGACGAGCTCGGGCTCTGGTTGGTGAGCCGGCACGCCGACGTGGTCGAGGTGTCCCGGGACCCGGAGACCTTCTGTTCGTCCAAGGGCATCATGACCTTCGAGATCGGCGCCGAGTACGCCTCGCCGCCGACCATGATGCACACCGACCCCCCGGACCACACCCGCTACCGCACCCTGGTCCAGCCCGGATTCCGCCCGAGCTACATGCGGGCGCTCGAGCCGGGCATCCGTCGGCGGGCCCGGACCCTGGTCGACCGCATCGAGGCGGGCACGCCCGTCGACATCGTGTCGGAGCTGGCCGTGCCCCTGCCCCTCCAGGTCATCAGCGACCTGCTGGGCGTACCCGAGGACGAGTGGCCCCGGTTCTTCCGCTGGTCGGAGGCCGTCATCCCCGGGGCCACCGACTGGCCGGAAGAGGAGCGGGCCCAGCTCAGCGGTGAGATGGTCACGTACCTGCTCGAAGCCGCCGCCGACCGTCGCGCCTCGCCGAGGGACGACATCATCAGCGAGCTCGGTGCGGCCGAGGTCGACGGCGATCGCCTCACCGACGCCGAGCTCGGGATGTTCCTCGTCCAGCTGCTGGTGGCGGGAAACGAGACCACCCGCAACATGATGTCCGGCGGTCTGGTCGGGTTCGCCGAGCACCCCGGGCAGTGGGAGGCGCTGGCCGGACGGTCCAGCGGTGGCGTCAACCGGGCCCTACCCCTCGCCGTCGAGGAGATGCTGCGCTGGACCACGCCGGTCGTCGCCTTCATGCGCACCACGACCGGCGAGGTCGAGCTCGGTGGCCGCTCGCTCGCCGCGGGCGAACCGGTGCTCATGCTCTACGCGTCGGCCAACCGCGACGAGGCCGTCTTCGGACCGACCGCGGCGGTCTTCGACGCCTCCCGGGACCCGAACCCGCACGTGGCCTTCGGTTTCGGCGCCCACTTCTGCATCGGGGCCGTCCTGGCCCACGTCGAGGGCCGGATCCTGCTCGAGGAGCTCCTCGAGCGGTTCGGTTCGATCGCCCCGGCCGGCGAGGTCGTACGGACCGCGTCGCCGGTCATCGCCGGCGTGAGGTCGGCACCGGTGGTGTTCGGGGCAGCGGTAGCAGGCCCGAGCCCGGACGACCGAGTGTCCCGGGCTCAGCTCGCCTCGTGGATGGCGTTGAGGGCGGCCATCTGGTCACCGGTGAGCTGCAACGTCGCCGACTCGCAGTTCTCCTCGACGTGGGCGACCGACTTGGTCCCCGGGATGGGGAGCATGACGGGGGAGCGGTGCAGCAACCAGGCCAGGGCCACCTGGGTCGGGGTCGCCCCCGTTTCCGCGACGACTGCACCCATGGCGGTGTCCGGGCCGGTCAGCTGGCCCGACGCCACGGGGAACCACGGGATGAACCCGATGCCCTCGGCCTCGCAGTGGTCGAGCACGCCGGCCGACGTCCGGTCGGTCAGGTTGAACAGGTTCTGGACCGACACCACGGGGACGACCTTGCGGGCTGCCTCGATCTCGTCGATCGTGACCTGGGAGAGGCCGACGTGGGCGACCTTGCCCTCGGAGATCAGCTCGGCCAGGAGTCCGAACTGCTCGTCGGCCGGCACCTTCGGATCGATCCGGTGCAGCTGGAAGAGGTCGATGCGCTCGAGTCCCAGCCGGCGCAGGCTGAGCTCGCACTCCTGGCGCAGGTACTCGGCACGGCCCACCGGCGTCCAGATGCCGGGACCCTGCCGCGTCAGCCCGGCCTTGGTGGCGATGACGAGCCCGTCCGGGTAGGGATGGAGCGCCTGGTGGATCAGGCGCTCACTGACCTCGGGCCCGTAGGAGTCGGCGGTGTCGATGA
Source organism: uncultured Acidimicrobiaceae bacterium (assembly GCA_963830165.1). Taxonomy (GTDB): domain Bacteria; phylum Actinomycetota; class Acidimicrobiia; order Acidimicrobiales; family RAAP-2; genus Bog-756. Next base: position 425,493 of record CAWHKZ010000008.1, on the reverse strand, counting down.
GGTCGACGCCCATGTCGACGGCCCGCCGCAGGACGGCGATGCACTCGGCCGGGTCGGCCGGCTCATCCCAGACGCCGGGACCGGTGATCTGCATGGCGCCGTAGCCGAGGCGGTGGACGGTGGTGGCCCCCGGTCGGTCGGCGCCGAAGGTGTACGTGCCGCTCGAGCGTACGGGCTTTGGGGTGCGGAGGGTGTCGGTCATGGGAACTCCTTGGGATGTGCCGGTTGGGTGCTGGTTCCGGGGTGCGGCGTCCGGCGTCCACCTGGCGTCGCGCCATATGAGCCTCCTCCGTTCTACCCGGAGGGGGCCGCTCCCCGAACCTCCCGATCCGGTGGGAACCGGGGTCAGCGCCGGCGGTAGTGGGGGACCCGGTCCTCGGCGCGGGCCGCCTTCATCTCGGTGTAGTCCGAGGATGCGAACACCATGGACTGGGCCACCGCCTCCTCGGCGATGGACCGCTGGACCTCGTCGGTGCCGAGGCTCGAGATCGTGCGCCGCGCCATCTTGACGGTGAAGGCGGGCGCCGCGGCGATCGTCTCGGCCATCGCCATCGTGACCTCGTCGAGCTCGGCCTCGTCGGCCACCAGCCGGCTCACCACGCCGTGGCCGAAGGCCTCCTCCGCCGTCATGACCCGGCCGGTGAGGGCCAGGTCGGCGGCCACACCGTGACCGGCCATCTGGAACAGTCGGGCGACGCCGCCCGAGTCGGGGATCACGCCGTGGACGACCTCGGGCAGCATCATCCGGGTACCCACGGCGGCCACCCGGATGTCGCAGAGGAGCGCCCGCTCGAACGCCCCGCCGATGACCCACCCCTTGAGGGCGCAGATGATCGGGCAGGGCATGGTCAGGAACATCTGCGTGGGACGGTGGCCCCGCTCGATGAACTCGAGGTCCGAGATGTCCTCGACGCGCCGGCCGATCTGCCCGGTGTCCCGTCCCGACGAGAAGCTCTTGCCTTCGCCGCGCCACACGATGGCCCGCAGGCCGGGGAGCTCGTGCACCTCGGCGAGCACCTCCCACAGCCGGCGGTCCATCTCGTCGCTCATGGCGTTGTGACGGTCCGGCCGGTTGTTGGTGATGACGGCGATCGCCCCGTCGACCTCGAGCCGGACCAGATCGCGCTCGGCGTCGGTGAGGGGTGGCCGGGTGTCGGTGGCGCTGGTGACCCGGGGGTCGGTCATGGTGCGGACTCCTTGTCGACGGTGCGGCACCCGGTGCTGGTACTGGTGCGGGTGCAGGTGCCGGTGCTGGTGCTGGTGCGGGTGCGGGTGCGGGTGGCGGGACGGGTGGGGGCGGCGGGACGGGTGAGGGCGACGGGACGGGTGAGGGCGGCGGGCGTCATCGGCCGGGGACCGGCTCGCCGAACGGGCCGCGGCCCAGCTGCTCGCGGATCGGGGTGAAGGCGGGCTGGACGGTGTGGCGCCGCTGCCAGTTGGCGCCGTCGACCACCAGGGAGTGGCCCGAGATGTAGGAGGCGTAGGGGGAGCACAGATAGGTGGCGGCCCAGGCCAGCTCGCGCGGGTACCCGACCCGGCCCGCGGGCACACGGTCGTCCTGGCCCTCGTACTTCCCGGGCACGGCGGCGATGGCAGCCACCTCGTCCTCGTGGGGCATGAGGCCCGGCACGAGTCCGTTGACGCGGATGCCGTAGGGCGCCCACTCGACGGACAGTGTCTCGACCATGTTCTTGACGCCGGCCTTGGCCGCCGCCGAGTGGGCGAACCCGGGCCCCCCGGTCCAGGCGTAGGAGGCGCCGACGTCAACGATCGAGCCGTTCCGGCCCGACGCGATGGCGCGGCGGGCGAACTCCCGGGAGCAGAGGAACGTGCCGTTCAGCACGATGTCGACCACGGTGCGCCATGCGTTCGGGCTCATGTCCTCGGCCGGCACCGGGAAGTTGCCCGCCGCGTTGTTCACCAGGTGGTCGACCGCCCCGAGCGACGCTTCGACGGCGTCGAAGGCCGCGGCCACGGCATCGGCGTCCCGGATGTCGCACGGCACGCCGACGGCCCGCCCGCCGGCCTCCTCGACCGACGCCACACCGGCCGACCGGTGGCCCTCGTCGCGGCTGACCACGGCCACCGATGCGCCGAGCCGACCGAACTCGGTGGCGATCGACTTGCCCAGGCCGGTACCACCCCCGGTCACCAGGACCACCACGCCGTCGTAGGTGCCGGAGGGCAGGGCCGAGGCGCCGGTGGGCGGAGGTTGGGGAAGGCCGGGCGGGGTCATGGGCGACGATCCTAATCACGGGACGCGGCCCGACCCCGGTGGAGGCGACGCGCCGCGACGCGTGTCGGTCGCCGCTCGACGTCGGCGGCGCGGCCTCCGTGCGACCGGAGAGGTCGCGACGTGTGGGAGCATCGACGGTCGATGACCACCCCTCGCCGGACGTCACCCGACCCGCAACGGCGCGCCACCCCCCGACGGGCCCGGGTGGCCGCAGCCTTGGCGGTCGTGACCACCGGCGCGCTGCTCCTGGCCGCCTGCGGCGGCTCCTACTCGGCGACCCCGGTGCACACGTCGACGACCGGGAGCGGTGGGGCCCACGACGCCACCGCCGGTCCCGATCCGGCACCGGCGGTGCCGACGACCGGCGCCTACCTCGGGGCGTGGCTCCATCCGTCCGAGCCGGTCACCGGCCAGTCGTCGTTCGCCGTCGAACAGGGCGCCGTGCCCAAGGTGCTGGCCGCCACCGGACGACCGCTCGGACTCCTCCACATCTACGCGCCGTGGGCCAGGCCGGCACCGGTGACCGAGCTGCGCGCCGTGGTGGCCGACGGGTCGGTCCCGATCCTCGACTGGGGCTGCGGACCCGACGTGTCCGGGCTGTCCGGCGGGGCGGACGACGCCCTCATCACCGCCTACGCCACGGCCCTCAAGGACTTCGGGGGCCCGGTGTTCCTGCGCTGGTGTTGGGAGATGAACCTGGTCGCCTCCCATCCCCAGGTCGGCGGCCCGGCCGCCTTCGTGAGCGCGTGGGACCACATCCGCACGCTGTTCCGACAGGCGGGAGCCACCAACGTCTCGTTCGTGTGGTGCCCGGCGCTGAGCGGTGTCGACCCGACGCCCTACTTCCCCGGTGCCGACGAGGTCGACTGGATCGGTGTCGACGGCTACGACCACGACGGGACCCAGACCTTCGCCACGCTGTTCAGCGCCTTCGTCGACGAGTGGCAGGGACAGGGCAAGCCGCTGATGGTGGCGGAGACGGGCGCGGCCGGCGACGCCCAGCCCGGCTACATCGACAGCATCGCCACCGACGCCCCGACGCTCCCGGCCGTGAAGGCCGTCGTCTACTTCGACGCCCGCGGGCCGCTCGCGACCTGGCAGTTCACCCCGGCCGGACTGGAGGCCTTCGCCCACCTGGCCGGCGATCCCTACTTCCACCCCCAGTGAACCGCCACCCCCGGTGATCTGCCACCCCGGGTGAGCGGTCCCGGGAGCATCTCTCCCGGACGCACCTGCCCCCGCTCTAAGCACGTATAGTGGTGCTATAGTCACTGAGAGTGACAGAGGGGCCCCGCCAGGGTGACGGTGGGGCCGCGGTGCGGCGGCCGTCCCGCACCGGAATTCCCGGGCAGGGGGATCACGTGGGTCGAGGAGTGGGGCAGGGCACGGGTAGGCACCGTCGCGAGGACGACGCGCCCCCGGCGGGTCGACCGAGGGCCGAGCAGGTGCGCGTTGCCGTGGTGACCCTCCTCGTGCTCGCCGCCGCAGCCGCCCCGGCGGCCGCACTGTCGGGGTCGTCCCGGGGGGAGGCGTCCTCCCACCGCTTCCGGCTGCTGGAGGGCGCCGCCCTCGCGTCCCGTGCCCTGTACGGCTGGGGCGGCAACGACTCGGGCCAGGTCGGCAACGGCGAGCTCGGTGGGGGATCGGCGACCGGGGTGACGGCGCCCGTCACCGTCGACCTCCCGTCGGGCACGACCATGGCGTCGGTGGCCGCCGGAGGATCGTTCAGCGTCGGCCTCACCGCCGCGGGCACGGTCGAGACATGGGGCGACGGGCTCCTCGGCGAACTGGGCGACGGGGCCACGGCGTCGAGCACCACGCCGGTCGCGGTGGCCTTCCCCGCCGGCACCACCATCAGCCAGGTGGCGGCGGGCAGCAGCCACGTCCTCGCGCTCACCTCGACCGGCCAGGTCTACGCCTGGGGCGCCGGTCTCGACGGCCAGCTCGGCGACGGCTCCACCGCCGTGCGCACGACGCCCACCGAGGTCGACCTCCCGGCGGGAACGGTCGTCACCCAGGTGTCGGCGGGCGGCGATCACAGCATGGCCCTCACCTCGACCGGCGAGCTCTACGTCTGGGGCGACAACAGCCTCGGCGAGCTCGGCGACGGCACGACGGCGTCGTCCGACACCCCGGTGGCCGTGGTCCCACCGTCGGGCATCACGTTCACCGACGTGGCGGCCGGCACCACCCACAGCCTGGCCGTGGGCTCCGACGGGTCGGTGTGGGCGTGGGGGATGGGCGCCTCCGGACAACTGGGTGACGGCTCGTTCGACGACGCGGCCGTGCCCACGGAGGTGGACATGCCGGCCGGCGCCCCGGTGACCATGGTCGCCGCCGGCGGGGCGCACAGCCTGGCCCTCACGACGGCCGGGCAGGTCTTCGGCTGGGGATCCGATGTCTTCGGGCAGCTGGCCACCCCGCTCGTCGATCTCGAGCCGCAGGACAGCGACGTGCCGGTGCAGCCGAGCGGGCTGCCGCGATCCACGGTCTACGTCTCGATCGCCGCCGGCGAGGACAGCTCCTATGCCCTCACCTCCGACGGTGCGCCGTGGGTCTGGGGCGGTGACTACTACGGCCAGCTCGGAGACGGGAACACGGGCCTGAACGGCGTGGGGCCCGAGGCGATGGCGAGCCTGCCGCCGGGCACGCTGGCGACGGGGCTGTTCGCCGGACCCGACTCGTCGGCCGCCTTCCTCGTGACCCGGTCGGACCAGACCGTGACGTTCCCCGCCGTCCCGGTCACCACCTACGGCGACCCGCCCCTCGACGTCGCCCCGAACGTGAGTTCGGGCCTCGGGACCACGGCCACGGCCTCCGGTTCGTGCACCGGTCCTCTGGCCCACCTGCTCGTGATCGGGGTCGGGACCTGCACGGTGACGGCCACCCAGGCGGGCTCGTTCCTCTACTATCCGGCCGCTGCCACCACCTCCTTCACCGTGGCCCGGGCCGTGCTCGAGATCGTTCCCGACGCCACCACCGGCACCGCCGGCCAGCCGCTGCCCACGCTCACCTACCACCTGGTCGGGTTCAAGGACGGCAACACCCCGTCCGTCGTCTCCGGCCAGGCCTCGTGCACCACCACGGCCGAGGGGGGCTCCTTCCGGGGCACCTACCCGATCACCTGCACCCAGGGCACGCTGTCGGCCACGGACTATTCGTTCGAGACCGGTCCGGCCGCCACCCTGACGCTCGCCGGGGCCACCGGGGGCTACGCGGTGGTGGGGGCCGACGGGTCGATCACGACGGAGGGGTCGCCGTCGCCCGGATTCTTCGGGTCGATGACGGGCACCCCGCTCGACGCACCCGTCGTCGGTGCGGCCTACACCCCGCTCCACGACGGCTACTGGGAGGTGGCCTCCGACGGCGGCATCTTCGCATTCGGGAGCGCCCGGTTCGAGGGCTCGATGGGCGGGCATCCGCTCAACAGACCCATCGTCGGGATGGCGTCCACGCCCGGCGGGGACGGCTACTGGGAGGTGGCATCCGACGGCGGCGTGTTCGCCTTCGGCGACGCCGGGTTCTACGGGTCGGCCGGCGGCACGCCGTTGGTGGCGCCCATCGTCGGCATGGCGGCCACCTCCGACGGCCGGGGCTACTGGCTGGTGGCCTCCGACGGCGGCGTCTTCGCCTACGGGGACGCCGCGTTCCACGGCTCGGCCGGTGGCGAGATGACCCTCGACCCGGTGGTGGGCATGGCCGTGACCGGCGACGGCAACGGCTACTGGCTGGTCACCCGGGACGGGTCGGTCTTCCCCTACGGGAGCGCCGCCTTCGAGGGCAGCCTGCGCTACGTGGCCCTCTCCGCCCCGATCGTCGGGATCGCCGCGACCGGCGACAACCGGGGCTACTGGCTGGTCGGCGCCGACGGCGGGGTCTTCGCCTTCGGCGACGCGCCGTACCTCGGGGGCGCGTCCGATCCGCCGGCCCCGATCGTCGGAATCATCTGAGCCGGGAGCAGCCCATGACGACACCACACGACGAGACGGACATCGGGGGCCGGGCCATCGGGCCCGCCGTCAGCGGTCCGCCCAGCGGCCGGGACGACCACGACCGTCACCACGTCCCGAGCCGTTCCGCGGCGGGTACCCGGGTCCGCCAGCTGGTCGTGGGCCTCGCCGCCCTGGCCGCCCTCGCCTCGGTCACCACCGCGGCCGTGGCCCGGGCGGCGACGGGCGGGCCGGCCCCCCGGGTGTCGTCGTCCGCACTGGTCAAGCCGGCCGTGCCGGCGGACGGCGCCTACCTCGGCGCCTTCGTCGCCCCCCACGTCAACGAGATCCAGGCCCAGGGCGACGTCCGGCTCGAGCTCACCCAGCTGGGCAACTTCGACGGGAACATCGGCCGGTCGCTGGGCCTCGTGCACGTGTACCAGCCCTGGGCCACGCCGGTCCGGACCTCGACGCTCGCCGCGCTGGCGGCCACGGGGGCCACCCCGTTCATCGACTGGACCTGCACCTCGGACGCCTCGATCATCAACGGCAGCCAGGACGCCCTCATCTCCTCCTACGCCGACTCGCTGGCGGCCTACGGGCGACCGGTGTTCCTGCGCTGGTTCTGGGAGATGAACCTCACCGGACTGTCCCGCACCGCCGGGTGCCTGGGCTCGCTCGGCGCCACCGGCTACATCGAGGCCTGGCAGCACATCTGGACGATCTTCCAGGACCAGGGAGCGACCAACGTGGCCTTCGTCTGGTGCCCGTCGATCAACGGACCGTCCTTCGCCTCCGCGTACTATCCGGGCGACAGCTACGTGGACTGGATCGGTTGGGACGGCTACGACCGCAAGCAGAATCCGACCACCACCATCGACCAGTTCCTGCCCTTCTACGCCTACTGGGCGACCCACGACAAGCCGCTCGTCATCGGCGAGACCGGGGCCACCACCGACCAGCAGTCCTACCTGGCCACGCTGGCCACCACCCTGCCGGCGAGCATGCCCGACGTCCACGCCGTCCTCTACTACGACTCGAAGTCGGACTCGGACTGGACACTGGTGAATGCCCCGGGCGACCTGGGTGCCGACCAGTTCGCGGACCTGGCCCAGACCCCCTACTTCGACTACCCGTTCGCCGGGAGCTGAGCCGACAGCGGCAGGCCACCGGGCGACCTCCCGGCGGAGAACGTCGGCTTCCTGCACGCACCCGGGAACCGACGCTCGTACGGATCGCCATCGGAGCCGACGGCGCCCCCGATTTTCCGCCGGGGAGCCGGCCCGCCGGCCTCTCGCCAGACGACCCGCCCCCCGGCACTGTGCGTCACCGCCCGCCAGGCCCCCAGGCCACCCGTCACCGCCCGGCCCGACCGTCACCGCCCGGCCCGACCGTCACCGCCCGCCCGGCCTCCCCGAGGAATGTCCGCGACCGTCCGATCCGCCTATCACCGCCCGGCCGCCCCCAGGACTGCCCGTCACCGTCCGATCCGCCGGTCGCCGCCCGTCCGATCCGACCACCCCCCAGGACTGCCCGGCCGGGACCATGGGACCGGTGCACCCCTGCGCACCCCCGTCCGCCGGCTGCGGCCGGGGAGCACCGCAGCGGTCAGAACGAGACGTCGACGGTGAACCCGGCCAGCTGACCCGGCGTCGGCACCGAGGTCAGCTCCGTGCGGCCCGGGTCGTAGGAGAGGGTGCGGTCGCCTCGGGCCAGGGTCACGAGGTCGACGAGGAAGTACGTCTCGTTCCCCTGGGTGACCGGCGTGCGCTGGATCTCGCTGACCACGACGGGAAGCGTGGAGTCGGGTTCCGCGGGCAGGGTGGCGGTGGCCTTCTCGCCCACGCGGACCTGGCCGATCGAGGTCTCGGGGACCTGCACCACCATCTGGTTCTGCACCGAGTCGAGGGTGATGAGGGCGGCCGAGGAGGGCGACGACGTGTTGCCCGACTGCGGGCCCTGGGGGAAGAGCTGGATGCCGGTGGTCTCACTCTGGGGCAGCGACTGTGGCGAGGTGGCCTGGCGCACGCCGTTGCTGGAGGCGACCTCGCCCACCGTGCCGTTGATGGCCGTCACGATCCCGGTGAAGGGTGCGGTCACCACGGCGTCGGCCAGTTTGTCCTTGTCGGAGGCGATGGCGGCCTCGTCCTGCTGGATGGCCGCCTGGGTGGCGGCGATCTGCTCGGGTGTCGCCGGTGCGCTGCCGGCGACCAGCGCCGCCTGGGCGGTGGCGACGCCCGCGGCCGCCTGGTTGACCGCGTCCTGGGCCGCGGTGACCTGGGACTGCTGGTCGGCCTGGGCCTGGTCGAGGGCGTCCTGGTCGGCGGTCAGGTTTCCCTGGTCCACCTGGACCTGGCGCTCGTCGCTGCCGCACGACGCCGGCGGCGTGGCCGAGACGCACTCGGGGATGTCGTCCTGGTAGGTCTGCTGGTCCGACGCCAGCAGCTCCTGGTCGGTGTGGATCTGGGCCTGGGCGGCGGCGACCGTCGTGTCGGTCGTCGCCGAGGTCCCGCTCAGCTTCTGCTGGGCCGTCGACAGCTGCGTCTGTGCGGCCGCCACCTGGTCCTGCAGTTGCTGGACCTCGGCGGGCTGGCCTCCCGCCTGCTCCTGGGCCAGCGTCACCTGGTCGGAGGTGAGCTTGGCCTGGTCGGCGACCAGGGAGGCGTCGAGCGCGGTGGTGTCCTGGCTGGCCAGCACCTGCCCGGCCTTCACCTCCTCGCCCACGTGGACCGGGATCGACGTGACGGTGCCCGTGGTCGGCATGTTGAGCTGGGCGTCGAGTGCCGGCTGCACCACCCCGGCCGCCGACAGCGGACCCGACAGCAGCAGGTCCTTGACCGCCACGCCGAGCAGGACGGCGGCCCCGAGCACCACGGTGCCGACGACGAGGCCGCGGGCTCCCCGCAAGCGCCGTTCGTGGGAGTTGTGGGGGGCGAACCTGCCGCCGTCCCCGGGTGGACGGGGGTCGAGGTGGTCGGAGGGGACCAGCCCGGCGGCGAGCCCCTCACCTCCCGGACCGCCGGCGACACCGGCGCCGGCCCCCACCACCGCGGCCGCGGCGACCCCGGCCGTGGGGGAGGGTCCCGGCTCGATCGGAGTCGGCACGTCGTTGCGGGGCCGGGTGAGCCCGGCGATGACGTCGTTCAGCCGCGCCACGGCCGGCAACCCGGCGTCGAGCACCGAGTGCATGGGGTCGGGCCGGCCGCCCAGCTGCGCCGAGACCCAGTGGTTCAGCCGGTCGCCGAGCTCCGCCACCACCTCGGGGTGCTGGTCGGCCACGTTGACCTGCTCGTCGGGGTCGTTGGCGAGGTCGTAGAGCTCGACGCCGTCGCGCCCGTAGATGGTGGTCTGCAGGAACTTGATGTACTTCCAGTCGGGGGTGCGCACGCCCCGGGCCGCCTGCCACGTGGCCTCGCTCAACATGACCGCGTCCCGGTGTGCCGCCGCCTCGCCCCGCATCAGCGGGAAGAGCGAGCGGCCGTCGATCCCCTCGGCCTCCGGCAGTCCCAGTGCCTCGAGGATCGTGGGCATGACGTCGGTCAGGGTCACCATGGCCGACGACTCCATGGCCGGCACCCGGCCGGGCGCCCACATCACCAGGGGCACGTGCGTGACCGAGTCGTAGAGGCCCGCATGGTCGAACCAGGCGTCGTGCTCGGTCATGTTCTCGCCGTGGTCGCCGAACAGGACAACCATGGTGTCCTCGAGCAGCCCCTCGGCCTCGAGGTGCTGGAAGATCCGTCCGATCTCGAAGTCGAGGTAGGCCACCTCGGCGTCGTACAGGTCGGCGATGTAGTCCAGGTTGGGCATGGCGTCGAGGAAGTCGTACAGGTTCTGCTTGAAGAGCGGGTAGCTGGGCCGACCCTCAAGCTTGGCGGTGATGTCGGGGTCGATGCGCCCGGCCGTGCCGTGGGAGTAGCGCTCCTTGAACGGCGACGGGGGCACGTAGGGGATGTGCGCGTCCCAGAAGTGGAGGAACAGGAAGAAGTCGCGCTCCTTGTGCTCGCTGACCCACGGCAGGCCGATGCCGTTGATGACCGAGCCGGGCGATCGCGACCGCCCGGGCGGCGGCATGTAGTCGTCGTAGCCGCGGATGAACCAGTCCTTCATGGCGAAGAGGTGGTCGACGGCCCCGGTCACGTACCCGTTCCGACGCATGATCGACGGCAGCCAGAGCGTCTCCTCGGGCAGGTAGGCCGCCGGGTGGAAGTGCGAGACGATCCCCGAGTTGATGCCGAACTTGCCGGTGAACAGCGCGGTGTGCGACGGCTGGGTCGGGATGTCGGTGGCGTACGTCTGGCTGAAGAGCGCGCCTTCCGAGGCGATCCGGTCCAGGTTCGGGGTCAGCCCCCGTCCGTTGCCCAGACAGCTCAGGTGGTCGGCGCGGAGGGTGTCGAGCGAGCAGATGACGAGGTTCACGCGGACCGCCCCCCACCGACGAGGCGCCGTCCACTCCCGGACCTGCTGCCGCGCCTGATCCTGCCGGGTGCAGTTCCTCCACCCGCTGCGCGTTCCCACTGCTGCAATTGCCCCATGCGCTTCCTGCCCTTCCGCTCTGCAGAGAGCCCACGGACCGTGCCGGTCGCGGTGCACCCCTGCCCCGGGGGGAGCCTACCTAAACATCACGGAGTGTGCACGCAACTTCACGTAGAGTGATAATCCTTGCTACAGTGGGGGTCGGTCAGTGGGCGTGCATACGCGGCCCCGACCGCACGACGCACGACGCACGACGCACGACGGACGACGCACGACGCACGACAGGGGCGACAAGACCAGCGATGCACCTCGATCTTCTCACCGGGCTGCGGCCACTGCTCCTGCTCCTCACCGCTGACGCGGTGCTGCTCGTGTTCATGTCGTACCCGATGCGCATGCGGTACCGCGACGACCAGGGCGACGGTCTGGCCCTGGTGCTGCTCCCCAAGCCCAAGCTGCCGTCGTTCTGGGCGGTGCCGGCCTTCGCCCTCATCTTCCTCGTGCTGATGGTGTCGTACCACTCGATGCGGGGTGCCTGGGACCCCGACACCGTCTACGCCGACCTGGTCGCCCGGATCTGCGGCGCGGTGGTGCGCTCGCCGGCCGTCGTCTCCGGCTACCTGGCCGGCTTCACCCTCGGTCTCCGCTTCCTGACGTTCGCCACCATCCTGGCCCTGGCCATCGTGGGCCGCGGCAACCTCGTGCGTCGGCTACTCGTCGCCTTCCAGGCCGCCGTCTACCTCTTCGTGATGGCCTTCATGGACGCCACGCTGGTGGTGGTGGAGGTCCTCCTGGGCGTCCCGATCGCGCCGACCACCCTGCTCGGCAACTTCATCGCCGTGGGCCTGGCCATCCTGGCCATGACCCGGACGGAGTACCTCAACTACGCGCTGCCGAGCCCGAGCGCGGTGCCCTTCGCCCCGCGACCGCGGGTCTCGGACGCCACCACCCTCATCGGCGTGACGGTGGCGGCCATGGCCATCTGCATGGCCGGTCTGCTGCTCATCTACCACTTCGCCGACCCGGAGTGGCGACCGGCGCTCGCCCTGGTGCTGCCCGTCCCGTTCGCCGAGGGGTCCTTCGTCGTCCGCACCCTGCTGCTCGCCCTCGTCAACGGCATCACGGTCCGGCCCGACCCGCCGGTGCCCGAGGTGCAGCCGCCGATAGACGTCATCATCCCCGCCTACAACGAGGAGGAGGTCCTCGCCGAGACCCTGGTCGCCATCGACGTGGCCGCCGCCCGCTACGCCGGCCCCGTCCGGGTCATCCTGATGAACGACGGCTCGACCGACGGCACCGGCGCCCTGGCCCGGGCCACCATGGCCGAGTTCTCCCACGCCACCGGCGAGGTCCACGACGGCCGTCACGGTGGCAAGTCCGAGTCCCTCAACGCCGCCCTGGCCCTCACCCGGGCCGCCGTCGTCGTCCGCATCGACGCCGACACGGTCATCGGCGAGTGGTCGCTCCACTACACGGCGCGCTGGTTCGAGGATCCCCAGATCGGCCTGGTCGAGCCGATGTGCTTTCCCCGGGCCACGCGGCAGCGCTCCGTGTTCCCCTACCTGCGCCTCTTCGAGGAGCTCAAGCAGTTCGGCCTCAACCACCTCACCATCCAGACCGTCGACGGCGTCAACGTGGTGCCCGGCGTGTTCACCGCGTTCCGACGTTCCATCGGCACGGAGCTCGGTGGGTTCACCGTCGGGATGAACGGCGAGGACGGCGACTTCACCCTGCGGGCCAGCCGCCTCGGCTACCGCACGTGGATGGACACCAAGGTCGTCGTCTACGAGGATGTCCCGCCCGTCTATCCCGAGATCCGCGAGCAGCGGGTGCGCTGGGGCCGGGCCGTCCACCACAACCAGGCCCGCCACGGGCCCTACCGGGCCGGCATCGCCACGCCGAAGGTCTGGTTCAACCAGACCCAGCAGTTCGTGAAGTCGGCGTTCGCGCCCGCCCGCCTGCTGCTGCCCCTCTACCTGCTGCTCACCGCCGCGTTCGAAGGCAGCGACCGCGACGTGATCCTGATCTTCCTCGGTGGGTACGTACTCGCCGAGATCGTCTTCATGACCCTCCAGGCCCTCCTCACCCTCGGCTTCCACCAGGGCCGCCACATCGCCTGGGTGGTGCTGTGGCCGATCTGGCACGAATTCCTGATGGTCTTCGCCACCGAGGCCTGGCTGAGCCTGCCCGGCCGGCCCGTCGGCATCCACGGCACCCGTCCGGCCGTGATCACCCAGGCGGTGATCCACTGAGCGCGGCCCCGCCGAACCCGGTCGTGGCGGGCGCGGCGGTGTCGTCGGCGGCGTCCCCGACGGCACCCCCAGGAGCACGGTGGACCGACGTCCGGAGGGGCGGTGGCCGGTGCGCCTGATCTACGTCGACATCGACACCCTGCGGCCCGACCACCTCGGGTGCTACGGCTACCACCGGGCGACGAGCCCGGTCATCGACTCGCTGGCCGCCCGGGGCGTCCGCTTCACCGGGGTGCACGCCTCGGACACGCCGTGCCTGCCTTCGCGCACCGCCCTGTCGACGGGGCAGTTCGGGATCCGCACCGGTGCCGTCAACCACGGCGGTCCGGCCACCGACCCGCTCCCGGAGGGCGCCCGCCGCGGGTTCCGCACCCGGGCGGCCACCCACAGCTGGATGGCCCCGCTGCGCGACCTCGGGATGTGGACCACATCGATCAGCACCTTCTCCGAACGCCATTCGGCCTACCACTTCGACGCCGGGTTCAACGAGTGCGTGAACCTCGGCACCCGGGGCCTCGAGACGGCGGACCGGGTCGTCGCCGTGGCCCGCGACTGGCTGGCGCGCAACGGCGCCGAGGACGACTGGTTCCTCCACGTCCACCTGTGGGATCCCCACACCCCCTACCGGACCCCGGCCAGCCTCGGCGACCCGTTCGCCGGGCAGCCGATCCCGGCGTGGTTGACCGAGGACGTCCGGGCCGCCCACTGGGAGCTGCCCGGCCCCCACTCGGCCCAGGAGCTGTCCGGCTTCGGCCCCCGGGACGTGTGGGACCGCTGGCCCCGCCAACCGCTCCAGGCCGCATCGATGGGTGACGTCCGTCGGATCGTCGACGGCTACGACACCGGCGTCCGCTACGCCGACGACCAGCTCGGCCTCCTGCTCGGCACCCTCGCCGACCTCGGCCTGACCGACTCGACGGCCGTGCTGGTCTCCTCCGACCACGGCGAGAACCTCGGCGAGCTCGGCATCTACTGCGACCACCAGACCGCCGACCAGGTCACCACCCGGCTCCCCGCGATACTGGCCTGGCCCGCCGGCGCAGCGGGCCCGGGTGCCGGCCTGGTCCCCGGCAGCGTCGACACCGGGCTCCACTACCAGGTCGACCTGTGGGCCACCCTGGTCGAGCTGGCCGGCGGGACGGTACCCCGGCGCTGGGACGGTGTCTCGTTCGCCCCCGCCCTGCTCGACGGCCCGACCCCGCCCGGGCGCGCCGCGGCCGACGGTCCGGACCCCGGTGGCCGTGACCACCTGGTCCTCTCCCACGGCGCCTGGACGGCCCAGCGCGCGGTGCGCTTCGACCGGTGGTTGTGCATCCGTACCTACCACGACGCCTTCCACGGCTTCCCCGACCTGCTGCTCTTCGACGTCGAGGCGGATCCCCACGAGGAGCACGACCGGGCCGCCGACCGCCCCGAGGTGGTCGAGCACGCTTTGGCCCTGCTCACCGACTGGGGCAGCGCGGCCCTCGCCCGCACCCCCGGCGGGGTCGACCCGTTGTGGACGGTGCTGGCCGGGGGCGGCCCGTGGCACAGCCGGATCGACGTGCCCTGGTACCTCGAGCGCCTGCGCCGGACGGGCAGGTCGCGGTGGGCCGACCACTTCACCGAGCGGGGGTGGCCCCGGCCGGACGGCGCCGCCGACGGGCCGCCGGTGCTCGAAGCCTGAAGCCGGGTGACCCGATGGTGCCTCTCGGCGTGCGGCGTGCGGCGTGCGGCGTGCGGCGTGCGGCGTCGGGTCGTCGGGCCGTCGGATACTGCCTCCGACATGCTTCCCCGTGCCTCCGACATGCCTCTCGCGTGCCTCCGAAACGCCTCCGACGTGCCTCCGGACACGGCGTCGGCCACCGGGGCCGCCTCGGGTAGCCTCGGCCCCCATGGACTTCGACCTCTCGCCCGAACTGGCCGACCTCCAGGCGACCGTCCGTCGGCTCGCCCAGGACAAGATCAAGCCCCGCGCCCGCGAGATCGACACGACCGGCGAGTACCCCCAGGACATCTTCGAGGCGTTCCGGGACGCCGACCTGCTCGGCCTGTGCCTGCCCACCGAGCTCGGTGGGTCCGGTGCGGGCATCCTCGGACTCACCATCGCCATCGAGGAGGTGGCCAAGTACTCGAACACGGCGGCGCTCATGCTGCTGCTCACGAGGCTGCCGTCGGGACCGATCCTCATCGCCGGGAACGACCGGCAGAAGCAGCGCTACCTGCCTGGCGTCGCCACCGGCGAGCTGCGCTGCGGCTTCGGTCTGTCCGAGGCCCAGGCGGGTAGCGACGTGGCCGGCATGCGCACGCCGGGCCGTCCCCGACGAGCGGCCCGGCCACGAGGGCGACTGGATCCTGACGGGGACGAAGTGCTGGATGTCCGGGGTGGTCCAGGCCGACTGGTACACGGTGTTCGCCAAGACGGGCGATCCGGCGTCCCGGGCCCACGACTCGATCACCGCGTTCATCGTGGAGCGGAACTGGGACGGCGTGTCGGTCGGTGGCACGGACCGGAAGATGGGCGTGCGGGGCGTCGACACCGGCGAGCTCCTGCTCGACGGCGTCCATGTGCCGAAGGAGAACGTCATCGGTGAGGTGGGGGGGTTCCGGCTGGCCATGCTCGGCCTCAACGCCATGCGCCCGATCGTGGCCGCCCGGGGGATCGGGCTGGCCGAGGGCGCCCTCATGTACGCCACCGAGTACGTGCAGCAGCGCCAGGCATTCGGTCACACCATCGCCGACTTCCAGGGGATCCAGTGGGAGATCGCCAAGGTGGCGGTCGACATCGAGGCGGCCCGCCTGCTGACCTACCGCTCGGCGTGGCTGGCCGACCAGGGCAAGTTCACCAAGGAGTACGTGCCCTACCTGTCGATGGCCAAGTACCACGCCACCGAGCTGGCGGTGCGGGCGTCGGGCCTGGCCGTCCAGCTCCTCGGGGCCGCCGGGTACATGGAGGACCATCCGACCGAGCTCTGGTACCGGGACGCCCGACAGCTCACCATCGTGGAGGGGACCTCCCAGGTGCAGCTGGGGCTGATCGGCCGGGGCGTGCTCAACCACGACCTGTGGTGGGATTGAGTCGTGGCGACTGACACGACAGGGGATGCCCGGCCGGCCCCGGGCTCCTTCGACGCCCTCGGCGCATGGCCCGCCGTGCTGACCCGGCTGCTGGAGGGCGACTCGCTGTCCGTCGACGAGGCCGAGGTCGTGCTGGGCCAGGTCCTGTCGGGCGAGGCCACGCCCGCCCAGATCAGCGCGTTGGCGGTGTCCCTCCGGGCGAAGGGCGAGTCCGTCGCGGAGATGACCGGGTTCGTCGCGCGCCATGGTCGCCCACGGCGTCCCCCTGCCACTGCCTCCCGGCATCGACGTGATCGACACCTGCGGGACGGGCGGGGACCGCCTGAGCTCCATCAACGTGTCGACCATCGCCTCGCTGGTGGTGGCGGCGTCGGGGGCCAAGGTCTGCAAGCACGGCGGCCGGGCATCGTCGTCGGCGGTGGGCGCGGCCGACGTGCTCGAGGCGCTGGGGGCCGTCGCCGATCTCGGACCCGAGGGTGTCACCCGCTGCATCGACGAGATCGGCCTCGGGTTCTGCTTCGCCCCCCGCTACAACCCGGCCATGCGTCATGCGGGACCGGTCCGCAAGGAGCTCGGGATCCCGACGGTGTTCAACTTCCTCGGACCGCTGGCCAACCCGGCCCGGGCGAAGTTCCAGGTCGTGGGCGTGTCCGACCCGTCCATGGCCGACAAGATGCTGGGAGTGCTGGCCGCCAACGGGACCCGGAGGGCCATGGTCGTCCACGGCGACGACGGCCTCGACGAGCTGTCGACCACCGGCCCGTCCACGGTGCACGAACTGATCCGCACGGCGCACGCTCCCTCGAACGGAGGCGACGGTGCCGGGGACCGGGACGGGGACTGGGCCGACGACGGCTCCGTATCCGTCGAGGTCTACCGCATCGACCCGCTCGAGCTCGGGCTCTCCCGAGCCACGCTGGACGACCTCCGCGGTGGCGACGCCTCGGTCAACGCCGAGGCCATCCGTCGGGTGGTGGCCGGTGATGCGTCGCCCCACCGCGACATCGCCCTGCTCAACTCGGCCGCCGCCCTCGTGGTGATCGGACGGGCCCCCGACCTCGGCGCCGGTGTCGCCCTGGCCTGCGACCTGATCGACTCGGGCCGGGCGGCGACCGTGCTCGACGACTTCATCCGCGTCACCAACGAAGCCTCGGACGCCGAGCGGTCGTCCTGATCGGGACCCGGGCTCAGGTCGCCTGAACGGCCTCGGAACCACCGGGCGCGGACTCGGGTAGGCCCGACACCACCCCGGACGCGTCGCCTACCGTCCCGTCGGCCCACCGACTTCCGCAGGCGCGTCCTCCACCGCCCCCGTCGGCCCCATCGGCCCGGCCACCGCGGACGCGTCCCCGGGATCGGTGCCGGTGGCCATCGATCCGCACAGCTCGCCGAGTGTCGGGATCCGGTCGGCGGGGAGTGCGATGCCGACCGGGCCGTCGGTCTCGAGCACGCGCACCTTGTCGGCATTGGCCCGCAGCCAGTGGGCCACGATGGCGCGCTCGTTGTGGTGGCCGTCGGCGGTCACGGCGAACGCCGGGTCGAGCCCGCCGACCGGTCCCGGTCCGGCGGCCGCCGAGGTCAGCGTCCCGGTCTCCACCAGCAGTCCCTCGTCCAGCTCGACCGTTCCCTCGCCCTCGATGAGCAGGGCGACCCGACCAGCCCGGCGGAGGGACTCGATCTGGCGGTGCCGGACGATGAGCTGGCGGAGTCGCTGCGCGTCGTCGCGCACCCGCGCTGCATCCTCGTAGCGCTGCGCCCGTGACAGTGCGGTCACCTGCTCGGCAAAGGGTGCGAGCAACCCGGTCGGCTCGCCGTCGAGGTCCTCGGCCGTCCACGTGCGCTTCCGGCGTCCGGGCCGGCGTGGTCCCTTCACCGGCATCGACGTCGATCCCGGCGTCGCCGTCGCCGTCTCCGTCTCCGTCTCCGTCGCCGTCGGGTCGGTGATACCGACCGCCGGGACGGGTGACGGCAGCGCCTCTTGGGCCACGCCCCCGGGAGCGCGCCGCTTCGCCTTGCCGTGGCGATTGAACGGCGGGGACCACGACCGGATGAGCCGGCCTTCGAGTACCTCGGCGGTGAGTGGCCCGGGGCAGACGCGATGGTGGACGGCGTCCAGCTGTCGTAGCAGCCGACCCACCTTGGTGCGGGAGTCGCCCGAGAAGTAGGAGCGGACCCGGCTGTGCAGATCGGTGGCCTTGCCGACGTAGAGCACGTCCCCCGACGCGTCGGTGAACCAGTAGACGCCGGGGCGGTGGGGGAGTCGATTGGTCAGTGTGAGTTTGGCGGCCTGGGGGTGGCCCACCAGTCGGGGCAGGTCGAGCAGCTCCTCCAGGCCGACGATGCCGAACGAGCCGGCCCGCTCGAGCAGCGCGTGCAGCAGGTCGCCGGTGGCCAGCACGTCGGTCAGTGCACGGTGGGAGGGCTGATGGCGGAGTCGCAACGACGCGGCGAGCGTGCCCAGCTTGCAGTTCGGCACCATGTCCCGCACGAGCCGGCGGGCCAGGGCCAGGGTGTCGACGGTGGCGTTGGCCAGGCGGTCGCGTCCGGTCGACTCGAGTGCGTGGTTGAGGAAGGACAGGTCGAAACGGACGTTGTGCCCGACGACGACGCCACCGCCGAGGAACTCGAGGAAGGACGGCAGCATTTCGCCGATGCGTGGGGCGTCGGCAACCATGGCGTCGCTGATGCCGGTCAGAGCGGTGATGTACGGGGGGATCCGCTCGTCGGGCCGCACGAACGTCTGGTACGTGGCGAGGAGCTCCCCGCCCCGGTAGCGGGCGGCGGCGACCTCGGTGAGCGATGCCGACGCCGGTGATCCGCCGGTGGTCTCCACGTCCAGGACCACGAAGGTGACCTGGCTCAGCGGCGTGCCGAGCTCGTCGAAGGACCGTTGGACGGCGAGTGCCATGGGAAGACTCTAGCGAACAGGTGTTCGGTTACGGAAGACGGAGGCATCGTCCGGCGCGGCTACCGTTGAGGGCGTGACCACCGACTCAGAAGCCGCCGCCCCCGCTGCAGACGCCACCGGCCCCGAGGCCGGTCACGTCGTCCGCTACCGCTGTGCGGCGTGTGGCAATCTGACCCGCTTCGACGTCGTGTCCACCCGCAGGACGAGGGCATTCCATCACTACTCGGTCGGCGGCGAGCTGACGATCGAGGAGGTCGAGGTGCTCGACGAGGACGTCGAGGAGGTCACCTGCCGCTGGTGCGGGAACGGCAAGGGCATCGAGGTGCTCGAGCCCGACCGCGCCCGCCCTGTCCGACGCCGCGGACCTGGCCTGACCCGCGGCGGACCGTGCGACTGCGCCGTCGGCCGCCCGCCGATGCGGTGGGCGGCGGCGGATCACCGGTTGACGAGCCCGGCGGGGTACCGATCGGCGATGCCGGCTCTGCCCCGGCGGCGCCACCGCTGACCGCCTCCGCCAATCCGCTCGACGACCCGGAGTTCGTGGCCGGCCTGCGTCCGGTCCCGTCGGGAATCGGCGACGCACCCGTCGCGTGGACTGCCGCCGACATCAGCGGGATCCGACCGGACGGCTCACCGGTCCGGGTTGACATCGGCGCCGCGCAGCGGCCCGTGCTCCTGGTCTTCCTCTCCACCCACTGCGACGGCTGCGACCTGTTCTGGTCGGGGGTGCGGGACCGGCCGCCGGCCGGGGTCGCCACGGTCGTCATCACCAAGGGTTCCGGACGGGTACCGAGGGTCGAGGTCGCCGAACTGGCCACCGGCATCGAGGCGCCGGTCGTGCTGTCCGATCGGGCCTGGGTGGACTACCGGGTGACGGGCTACCCGTTCCTCGTGCTGGTCGAGGTCGCGACGAGGCGGATCCTGGCGGAGTCGGTGGGCTTCGGGTGGGCCGACGTCGCGGCACTGATCGAAGGGGCGGTCGACGGCTGATCCGGGGCCAGTGGGTCCTGCCCCGTCAGGGGCGACGGTCGAGCCCGGCGCGGCCGGTCCGCCCCGCTAGACACCGCTGAGGTTCTTCCCGATCAGCAGGACGCCGAGGAACAGGAAGATCACCGCCATCATCGCCGTGCTGTTCCTGGTCAGCCACGCGTTCCAGCCGTCGAGGACGGTGGGTGCGCGGTCGCCGAGCACGAGTACGGCGACGATCGGCGCGGCGACACCGAGCGAGGCCAGCACCACGTAGACCACGACGGCCACGACCTGGTCCGAAGCGGACAGCCCGGTGGACGACAGGGACACGGCCGCTCCCACGCCGACGGCGATGTTCTTGGGATTGCCCGCTCCGATGGCCGCGCCGATCCCGAGGGAGCGACCCGCGTTGAACCCGGCGATCCCGTCCATCCACTTCGGTAGGGCCGGATCATCGTCCGGCCCGGGGCGGGAGCGGAATTTCCGCACGGCGGCGACCACCAGGACGACGCCGAGGGCGACGAGCAGGGCGGAGGCACCTCTCGATCTGTCCGAGTCGGACGACAGTCCGACCACGTTGGCCACAACGGTGAGGACCCCGACGACGACGGCGACACCCGTCAGGAACCCCACGAGGTAGCTGGTGGCGTTCAGCAGCGCCCGCTTGCTGAAGAGGAGGAGGATCGCCGCGACGACGTTGATCGGCGAGACCATCACGATCACGGCGAACGGAAGGATGTCACCGATGGCGGATCGCAACGCGTGGCTCCCCGATCGTCATCGGGCTCAACGTAGCCCACGGGCGCGACGGCGAACGGCAAGGTCCCGTTCCGTGCTGCGGCCCATCCGAGCCCTGCCCGGGGTCGTCAGATCGGTACCCCGGTGGACCCCGGTGCTGGCAGCGGTCCTCGCTCGGCGGAGGGAGCGGACGTCCAACCGGGTCGGTGTCGGTGCGTTCAACCGGAAGTCGGGGGTGAGAAGGTGATTGCCACGGAGGCGAGGGAGGATCCGATTGGTAGCGGTCGCGAAACGGCCACCGCCGTCGCGGAGCCCGTCACCATGCGGTCATATTCCGGGTGAGGTCCACCCGATGTGGCCGACCCGAGTGTTAGCCGCCCGGTGGATCGGGCTCCTCGCCAAACGGGGGCAGCGGATCGAATGCCCAGGTGGGTGATCCGTCGTCCGCCGTGCCGACCCTGCTCAGCGTCCATCCCTCGTAGGTCTTGAGGAAGTGGTGGTGGTGGCAGAGCAGCGCCAGGTTCTCCAACCGGGTAGGTCCGCCCGCGGCGAACGACTCGATATGGTCGATCTCCAGGCCGTAGAACACGCCGCAGCCCGGCACCACACAGCACCTGTCCCGGTAGGCCAGTGCCGTGCGAAGGGTGCGGTTGATCGTGCGACCGAAGTGGGAGACGGCCCGGATGTCGCCCGCGCGGTGGAAGACGAGCCTCAGGAACGAGTCGTCGGCCAGGTCCCGGGCCATCGCCACGGGAATCGGCCCCTGGTTGTCGATCTCGCATACTTCCCCCGGCAGGGCATGGCCACGGAGCAATGCGTCGAGGTCGACCCGGACCATCACCGAGCAGTTGGGGGGTCGCTCGATGACATCGGGTGAGCGCGGCTGCACACCTGAACCCGCATCCGCACTCCGGTCCGTCGCGGTCGCGGTCGAGGTGGTGCCGGTGGCGAGGTGCAGCTGCTCGGCGATCTGTTCGGCCGGTGGCCCGGGATCTCCATCGTCGGTTGAACCGTCGATGGTCCGACCGACCAGGCCGCCGACCGTGTCCCTACCTGTCATGAGTAGGAAGAACGCATCGGCCCGTCGGTTCCGCTCGGTTGTCGGAGAGGCCTCGGGACCGGTGGCACCTCGCTGGACGGAGTCCTCGTTCCGCTTCAGTCGGGACGCGGTGAAGTCCATCTGCTGGAGAATGCGGGCACCGCGGTCGGCCGTGTCGCGGCCTTGGAAGCAGAAGGCCCCCTCCGCGTCGGTCCACGATATGAAGTGCCGGGCGGCGTGGATGCGACGCACCGCAGCGACCGGGTCGTTCCGAGCCGACGAGGCCCGAGAGCGCTGGCACCGCTCGCGGACCTGGTGGAGGGGCTGCTCGCCCGCGCCCCGCAGGAGCTCCTGCTCATTGCCGGGATCGAGCAGCGCGGCCCCGGACAGCTCGGTCACCTTCGGGCCAGAGAGGACGCCGGACCGGAGCGCCTCTTCGGTGCCGGGGAGTTGGGCCAGGCGCTGCCCGACCTCGAGCGTGTTCCGGGCCTGGCCCGTCGGGACGCCCTCGAGTTCGGCGAGCATGACCGCGGGCGTCCGGTGCCCGGTGTCGCGCCACACACCCGACTCGTCGATCCGGGGCGCCAGGAGCATCCGACCCGCCGTCGACAGCCGCTCGATTCCGGCGAAGAGTTCGTAGAGCCGTGCGGCGTCGGCCCCGGTCAGCCGGCCCGGGTCGAGGCGGGCGACGACACCGGCGAGGAGTTCGGAGGCCTGGCGGACTGGCGGACCGAATGGCTCACCCCGGACATCGATGGAGGTCCCGCAGGAGCCGACCGGTGTGGGAGTCGGGCTGTCGGGAAGGGCATCGGAGAGCGCGACGAACGTGGCGAGCGACGGGGAGGTCGGTGCGTTGCGGGCCATGGTCGGCGTCATGTTCCGATTCTTCCAGGGGGGTGTAACGGATTGCGGGGTGGTGGATTCCAAGGATCCGTTGCCCCGGGACCCAGCGTGGTCACAGCCGATGACGGGAAGGTGATGTCGTCCAGGAAGCACCCTCCACCAACAGAGGAGCAACCATGAGCAGCACGGAGCACGAAGAAGTGATCGTCGGGTCGGCCTCAAAGGACCCATTCGCCATCATCCGGAAGCGCCGACGTGGGGTGTACGTGACCGCGGCGGCCGTGGCGGCGCTCGGACTGGCCGTGGCCGGGGGTTCGGTGGCCGGAGCCGCCGCCCCCTCCGGGTCGGAGAGCACAGCCGGCCAGCACGGCGGCTCCCCCGGAAGCCCCGGCTCCCCCGGAAGCCCCGGTGACCCCGGAAGCCCCGGTGACCCCGGAAGCCCCGGTGACCCCGGAAGCCCCGGTGACCCCGGTGGCACACCTCCGGCGGCTGCAGGCGCCGTCGCCTCGGTCGGCACGGACTCCTTCACGTTGACCACGAAGGGCGGTACCGTCACGGTCGACGTCGACGCCTCGACGACCTACCAGGACCAGGGCGTGACGTCGCCCACGCTCGCGGACGTGACGGTCGGCGAATTCGCGGCCGTCGTCGGCACCGAAGCCTCGGGGACCGTGGCGGCCTCCAAGGTGGTCATCGGCCCGCCCGGCGGCCCGGGCGGCCCGCCCGGCGGACCAGGTGCCTCCAATGGCGCAGGTGGCACACCGCCGGTGGCCGCCGGCACCGTCGCCTCGGTCGGCACGAACTCCTTCACGTTGACCACGAAGGACGGCGCCGAGGTGACGGTCGATGTCAGTTCGTCGACCACGTATCTCGAGTTCGGTAAGTCGTCCGCCTCCCTCGGCGATGTGGCCGACGGCACCCAGGTGGTCGTCTTCGGTTCCGAGAGCTCGGGCACGGTGACCGCCACCAGGGTGGGCATCGGCTCACCGAACTCCGGAGGCCCTGGCCCCGGCGCCGCGACCGGTCGGAGTCCGACGGGCCGGCCCCCGGGGCCGAGCAGTTCGTCGACCGTGCCGACGGCAGCGGGTGTAGCTGCCTGACCCACCCATCGGCGCACGATCCCCGGGGCAGACCCCTGACCGACGCCCCCCACCCCCGTCGGTCCGGCTGGACGTCCCGGACTCAGATGGAGCCCGTCACGCCTTACGTGGGCGTGACGGGCTCCGTCGCGCCCGGCCCGGGAAACGCAACCCGGTCGGCTCCGGGTAGTACCTGTCACGCCGGTGGGGCAGTGTGGTGGGCATGGTCCATGCCTGCACCCTCGTCGTCGATCTGCGCATCCCCGCCAGTCACTCCCTCAAGGAGAAGCGGGCCGTCGTGCGGCACCTCGTCGACGGGGCCCGTTCCCGGTTCGAGGTGGCGGCTGCAGAAGTGGGTCTCCAGGATCAGTGGCAACGGAGCGAGCTCGGCTTCGCCGCCGTGTCCGGCACCCCGGGAATGGTCGAGTCGGTCCTCGACGCGGTGGAGCGATTCGTGTGGGCCACCCCCGAGATCGAGGTCATCTCCTGCGAGCGGGCGTGGCTGGAGACGGACGGTTGAGGGCACCGTGGCTCTGCTCGGGTCCGCGGTCGAACGCGTGGGCCTCGCCGCGGTCCCGGCGATCCCCGGGCGGGACCGGGTCCGAGCCGATGCCCTAGCCTCACACCATGACCACTCTCGCCGATCTCCTTGTCGACCTGGACGCCGAGTACGACGACCTCCGCTCCGTCGTGGACGGGTTCGCCGACCGTGCGCCCGAGTGGGATCTGCCGACGCCTGCCGAGGGATGGGCGGTGCGCGACCAGATCAGCCACCTCGCCTACTTCGACGACGCCGGCCGGCTCGCCATGGTCGATCCCGAGAGCTTTGCCGCCACCGTCGACGAACTGCTGGCCGCCGGTGGCGATCCCATGGACGTCCATCTCGTCCGGGGCCGGGCCATGGGGGGACGGGCTCTCCTCGACTGGTGGGGAAGTGCCCATCGGTCGATGGTCGCGGCCTTCGCCGTCGCCGAGCCATCGGTCAGAGTCCCCTGGTTCGGCCCGCCCATGGGGGCGCTCTCCTTCGTGTCGGCCCGGTTGATGGAAACCTGGGCGCACGGCCAGGACGTCTGCGACGCGCTGGGTGTACAGCGAGTCCCGACCGCCCGCCTGCGGCACATCGCCCACCTGGGAGTCCGCGCCCGACCGTTCTCCTACGCCGTCCGCGGCCGCGACGTCCCCGAGGGGCGCATCGATCTGGTGCTGACCGGGCCGGACGGCGACGAGTGGCGCTGGCACCTCGGTGACCCTGTCGACACCGGGACGGACGCAGACGTCGCCACCGTGTCCGGTCCCGCGCTCGACTTCTGTCTGGCCGTCACCCACCGTCGCAATGTGGCCGACACCGAACTGCTGGTCGCCGGCACCCTGGCCGAGGACTGGATGTCGGTGGCCCAGGCGTTCGCCGGACCTCCCGGACCGGGGCGGCCGGCCTCGTCCTGACAGTGCCGGGATATCCGGTCTGCCGACCGATCGACCGGCTCTACACGAGGCGTGGATACGCCCCCACCGCCTCCGACGAACCCGACGCCTCCGACGAACCCCGACGAACCCACCGCCTCCGACGAACCCCGACGAACCCGACGCCTCCGACGAACCCCGACGAACCCCGACGAACCCGACGCCTCCCACGAACTCCGACGAACTCCGACGAACCCGACGCCCCCGACGAACCCCGACGAACCCCGACGAACCCCGACGAACCCCGACGAACCCCGACGAACCCCGACGAACCCGACGCAGCCAGACATACCCGGTCGCCCTTGCTCAGGAGAGCCGCTCCATGTGTTCGGCCAGACGGGCCAGGAGGTGGTCGACGTCGGCCTCGGTGGTGTCGAACGACGCCATCCACCGGACGACTCCGGTCGCCTCGTCCCAGACGTAGAAGGGGACGTCGGCCTGGAGTGCCGTCGTGACGCGGGGCGGGAGGACGGCGAACACCCCGTTGGCCTGGACGGGATAGGCCAGCTCGACCCCGGGCAACCGGGCGACGCCGGCGCCCAGGCGGCTGGCCATGGCGTTGGCGTGGGTCGCGCTGCGCAACCAGAGGTCGTCGGTGAGCAAGGCCACGAACTGGGCGGCGACGAAGCGCATCTTCGAGGAGAGCTGCATCGACTGCTTGCGGAGGAAGCGGAGCGACGTGGACGCCTCGGTGCGGAAGGTGACGACCGCCTCGGCGCCGAGGGCACCGTTCTTGGTGCCGCCGAAGGACACCACGTCGACGCCGGCGGCCCGGCCGAACGCACCGAAGTCCACGCCGAGCCCGGCAGCGGCGTTGGCGATCCGGGCGCCGTCGAGGTGGACGAGCATCCCCTGTGAGTGCGCCCACTCCGACAGGGCCGACAGCTCGTCGACGGTGTACACGGTGCCGACCTCGGAGCTCTGGGTCACCGAGACCACCCGGGCCTGGACGTGGTGCTCGTCACCGATGCCCTGCACGGCCGTCGCCGCGAGCTCGGACGTGAGCTTGCCGTCCGCCGTGGCCACGGTCAGGAGCTTGGACCCGAGGAAGCGCTCCGGGGCACCGCACTCGTCCACGCTGATGTGGGCGCCCTCGGCGCACACCACGGCCTCGAAGGGCCGCAGCAGCGACTGCAGTCCGACCACATTGGTGCCGGTCCCGTTGAAGCAGAAGTAGACCTCGGTGTCGGGCCCGAAGTGCGTCCGGAAGAGCTCCAGGGCCTCCTCGGTGACGGCATCGGCGCCGTACGCGGGGGCGTGGCCGACGTTGGTGCGGGCCAAGGCCTCCAGGATCTCGGGGTGGACCCCGGCCCAGTTGTCGGACGCGAAGGCGCGCTGCGGGTGCGCCGGATCGAGGGTCACGGGGATCAGTCCCGGACGAGGGGCTTGTAGCGGATGCGGTGGGGCTGGTCGGCGTCGACGCCGAGGCGCTTCTTGCGGTCGGCCTCGTAGTCGCTGAAGTTGCCCTCGAACCAGCGAACCTCGGAGTCGCCTTCGAAGGCCAGCACGTGGGTGGAGATGCGGTCGAGGAACCAGCGGTCGTGGCTGATGACGACGGCGCAGCCGGGGAAGCCGAGCAGCGCCTCCTCGAGGGCCCGCAGGGTGTCGACGTCGAGGTCGTTGGTGGGCTCGTCGAGCAGCAGCACGTTCCCGCCGGACTTGAGCACCTTGGCCAGCTGGACCCGGTTGCGCTCACCGCCCGAGAGCTGCCCGACCTTCTTCTGCTGGTCACTGCCGGTGAAGCCGAAGCTGGCCACGTAGGCACGGCCGTGGATCTCGCGCCCGCCGACCACCATGTGGTCCACACCGCCGGTGATCTCCTCGTAGACGGTGGCGTCGGGGTCGAGCTGGTCCCGGGACTGGTCCACGTACGCCAGCTCGACCGTCGTACCCACCGCGAGCGAGCCGTCGTCGGGGGCCTCCTCGCCCACCATCATCCGGAACAGCGTGGTCTTGCCGGCGCCGTTCGGGCCGATCACGCCCACGATCCCGCCCGGAGGCAGCAGGAACGAGAGCCCGTCGATCAGCAGTCGGTCGCCGTAGCCCTTGGACAGGCCCTCGGCATCGATCACCCGGTCACCCAGGCGGGGTCCGGCGGGGATGGCGATCTCGAGCTTGTCGGCCCGCCTCTCGGCGGCCTCGGCCTCGGCCACCAGGTCGTTGTAGGCGTTGATGCGGGCCTTGCCCTTGGACTGGCGGGCCCGGGGGGACATCCGGATCCACTCGAGCTCGCGCTGGAGCGCCTCCTGACGGGTGGTGTCGGCCCGCTGTTCCCGGGCCAGGCGGTCCTGCTTCTGCTCGAGCCACGAGGAGTAGTTGCCCTCCCACGGGATGCCGGCCCCGCGGTCGAGCTCCAGGATCCAGCCGGCCACGTTGTCGAGGAAGTAGCGGTCGTGGGTGACGGCCACCACCGTGCCCGGGTACTCCTGGAGCGTGCGCTCGAGCCAGGCCACCGACTCGGCGTCGAGGTGGTTGGTCGGCTCGTCGAGTAGCAGGAGGTCGGGCTTGGAGAGCAGCAGGCGGCACAATGCCACCCGGCGGCGCTCCCCGCCCGACAGCGTCGACACGTCGGCGACTCCCGGAGGACAGCGCAGGGCGTCCATGGCGATCTCGAAGGTCCGCTCGAGGTCCCAGGCGCCGGCGGCGTCGATCTTGTCCTGGAGCTCGGCCTGCTCGGCCAGGAGTTGGTCGAAGTCGGCGTCGGGCTCGCCGAAGGCCGCGCAGACCTCGTTGTACCGGTCGACCATGGCCTTGGCCTCGCCGGCGCCGTCGGCGATGTTCCCGAGCACGTCCTTCGTGGGATCGAGCTCCGGCTCCTGGGACAGGAAGCCGACCGTGAAGCCCGGGGTGAGCCGGGCCTCGCCGGTGAAGTCGTCGTCCTGGCCCGCCATGATCTTGAGCAGGGAGGACTTGCCGGACCCGTTGCCGCCGATGACGCCGATCTTGGCACCCGGGTAGAAGGAGAGGTTGATCCCCTTCAGGACCTCGCGGTCGGGCGGGTAGAAGCGGCGCAGGTCGCGCATGGTGAAGATGTACTGGGCAGCCATACCGCACAGTGTGCCAGTCCCGGGGCGCCGGCCGTCCGCCGGGGGGTGCCGGCGGGCATGACGGCGGAGCGGATCGGCGCAGGACGGGAACCCCGGAGGGGGACGGGTTGGCTACCCTGTGGGCATGGGCAGACGCGCAGGAATCTCGGCGGGAGGAGCGCTGCGCCCGCGGTCGGAGCGAGCGGCCCGTTCCGGGACCTGCACCTGATGTCCGGAGGTACCGGGGCGGCGGGGACGCCGGAGTCGGCTGGCCTCGGGGCGCCCGCTCCTCCGGGGCCCGGTGGCGCGCCGGAGGGCCTCCGCGTGGCCGATCCCACCGGGAACGAGGCCGATCCCACCGGGAACGAGGCCGATCCCGGCCGGGAAGCGTCGGATGCCCCGGCGGGCACGGATGCGGGTCCGGGCCGGACCACTCGCCGCGGCCAGGTCGGCGCGCTCTTCGGCAACCTGGTGGAGGCGGTCCGCCACGGCGACGACGACATGGTCGAGTCCGCCGTCCTCGCCCTCAGCCAGCGGAGCCGGTGGCTGGCACCGCTGGCCCTGTTGGTCGGTGGGTTCGCCATGCTCTTCCAGGGCGTGAAGACGCTGTTCACCAACTGGCGACTGACCCTGGTGCAGATCCTGCCGGCCATGTGGATCTGGGCCGCCATGCTCGATCTCAAGGCCCACGTGCTCCACGGCAAGGGCTTCCACGAGTGGAAGCGTCCGTTCGTCGAGGTCGCCGTGATCGCGCTCGTGGCGCTGATCACCGCGCTGGCGTTCTACCTCAACGCCGTCTTCGCGTTCGCCATCTCGACGCAGGGGGCGCCCGAGATCCGTCCGGCCTTCGCCCAGGCCCGGAACCACCTCCGGGCCATTCTGAGCTGGGGCTTCGGCGTCGGGATCCTGTTGGGGTTCTCCGCGATCGTGGTCGACCGGTGGGGGAGGTTCTGGTTTACCGTGGCCCTCGGGATCATGTGCGGCGTCATGATGTTCGCCTATGTGGCCGTGCCGTCCCGCATGCTCGGCCTCAAGTCGGGCAAGTCCCGCCGGGACAAGATCAGCGCCGCCGCCGTCGGCGGGGCCATCGGGGCGGTCATCTGCTCGCCACCGTACGCGCTCGGCCGCATCGCCATCCTCATGCTCGGGTCCCACGTGCTGTTCTACGTGGGGGTCCTGCTCCTGGTCATCGCCGTCATCCTCCAGACCGGCGCCACCAGTGCCGTGAAGGCCGTCAAGATGAGCTCCAAGATCGTGGCCGGCATGTCGCCCGAGAAGGCCGACTCCGAGGTGTTCGGGACGGCCTAGCGCGCGCCGCCACGCCGTCCACCCGGCGTCGCGGGCCGAATTGCGTCCGGACGACTAATTGCCGCTGGGTCACCGGGTGACCACTCTCGGGGGTCGGTGCCGAACCGTCGGGCAGGCATCCGACGGCGGTCGGGCCCTACCGACCGGACGCGGGTGCACGCGCCGCGACGGCGGCGACCCGGTGGCGCGTCCGCGCCGGTGGTCCGGCCGGGTCCCGGACCGGTCAGATGGGCGGGAACCCACTGGGCACAAGGGTTCCCGACCTCCCGGCCCTCGGTGGCCGTCGTCACCGCGTGCCTCGGCAAGGTCATCGGCAAGGCGCCGGGCAAGGTGGTCGGGAGACGGTGCCCGCCATGCCGCGCCGCCCGATCCCACCCAGCTCCGAACGCCCGACGTCGCCCATGGGGTACGGCCCACGAACGCGCGAGTCGTTGCACTCCACGTGCAACCTTCGATGCACGCCCGCCGGTCCTCTCCCTAGGGTTCCCCCCTCATGCACGAGGAACGGCAACGACGACAGACGGCCGCGGGACGTCCGTCGACCCACGGGGTCGACGGAGGGGGGCATCCGTGCGGGCGGTCCTGAGATACGCCGCGGTGGTGGCACTCGCCCTGGCCGCGACGGCGGCCGTGGTCGGCCCGACGGCGGGCCCGGCGGGCGCGGACGGAGGGTCGGCGGGCGCGGGCAGCGGCGGAGGGACCGTCACGGTCGGCGCCGGTTCGGGCTCGGGCTCCCCGGGAAGCGCGGGAGGCTCGTCGGGTGGCTCGACCTCCGGAGGTGGCTCGGGGGCCGGATCGCCGTGGGAGTGCACCTCCACGTACCTGACACTGAACAACGAGGGCGGCTTCCCACCCGGTGGCCCGACACCCGGTGCCTGGTACTCGGTGACGTGCGACGACACCGCCACCGGCGCCCAGGTCACCCAGACGGTCTGGATCCCCGACGGGCAGCCGGTGCCCGTCCCGCAGGTGGACCCGCGGGCGCTCGCCCTCGAGGCGGAGCAGTCGATGACCCTGCCCGCCCCGGCGATCGGACTCGATCCCGCCGGCACCTCGGTCGTGGGACTCGCCACGTGGCTGTGGGTGGACCCGTCGATCTGGTCCGCCCGCTCGGTGACGGCCACGGCCGGCAGCGTCTCGGCCACCGCCGTCGCCCGGCCCGTGGGCGTGACGTGGACCACGGGCGACGGCGCCGTGGTGACGTGCGGTGGACCGGGAGTGGTCTACGACCCGGACGAGCCGTCGGCCTGGCAGGCGACCTACTGCAGCCACGCCTACGCCCGCACCTCGCTCGGCCAGCCGACGCCGGACGGTGATCCGGACGACGGCCGGTACCCCCTCTCGGCGACCGTCGAGTGGCAGGTCTCGTGGTCCGCCGTCGGGGCAGCGGGAGGTGGATTCCTCCCGACGCTGTACACGACGGCCACCACCGGTCTCCGGGTGGTGCAGGTCGAGAGCCTGGACACGGTTCCGTCCGGGCCCGCCGCCGGATGGCCGTCCGGGGACGGAGCGGAGTCATGAGCACGATCACCGAACGCGTCGCCGAGCGGATCCCCGGGCGGGCGGGCGGGGGACCCGCGGCAGGGCCCGCCGTGCGCCTGCCGACCGGGCCGCGGGACCGTCGCGCCCTCGTGGCCGTCGCGTCGCTGGTCCTGGTGTGCGCCAGTGTCGCCACCTTCGCCGGCCTCTACGCGTCCGCCGGCCACCGGACGGCGGCCGTGGTGGTGGTACGGCCCCTGGCCCAGGGGCAGCCCATCACGTCGGCCGACCTGGGCCAGGCCGACGTGTCGGTGTCGGGTGGTGTGCAGTACATCCCCGTGTCCGAGGCCTCCGTGATCGAGGGCAAGCGGGCCGCGGCGGCGATCCCCGTCGGTTCACTGCTGACCACGGGCGATCTGGCCACCGCTGCAGCGGTGGCGTCGGGCGACGCGGTGGTCGGCGTCGCCCTCAAGGACGGCCAGTTCCCGGCCTCGGGTCTCGTGCCGGGGCAGCAGGTGATGGTCGTGCAGACCGGCACCCCGGGGTCGCCCCTGTCCGCCCCCACCACGGCGTCGGACGGGTCGTCCACCACGTCGTCCTCCTCCACCTCCTCCTCCTCATCGTCCACGGCCTCCGTCGGGAGTTCGGCCTTCACCGGGAGCGGCACCGGGATCCTGGTGTCCCCGGCGACGGTGGTCTCGGTGGCGCAACCGGGCTCCGACGCCAGCGGCAGCTACGCGCTGCTCGTCTCGGTGGAGGTGACGTCGTCGGTGGCGCCGGACGTCGCCACCGCCTCGTCGGCCGATCAGGTGAGCCTGGTCCTGTTGGGTCCGGTCGGCCACGGAGGGTCGGGGCAGTCATGACCGTCGTCTGCGTGCTGGCGCTCAAGGGGTCGCCCGGGGTCACCACCCTGTCCTGCCTGTTGGCGGCCACCTGGCCGGTCCCCGGACCGGTCACCGTCGTCGAGGCCGACCCGGCCGGGGGGGACCTGGCCGCCAGATTCGCGCTGTCGTCGACGGTGGGTTGGCCCTCGCTCGAGGCGGCGGTCCGGCGCGGGGCGCGGTCACGCCGCTCGCGCCCCACCTCCAGCACCTCCCGGGTGGACTCCCGGTCCTGGTCGGCGCCCAGGGGGACCATGTGTCGGCGGGCAGCGCCGCGGCCCGCGCGGTCGTGCGGGAGGCGCCGGGTCTGGTGGTCGTCGACCTGGGCCGGGTCGCCCCGCAGACGGACGGGCCGGCCGTCGGGTGGCTCCGCTCGTGTGACGGGGCGCTGCTCGTCGTGCCGGGCGAGTCCGCCGCCGCGCTGCACGCCAGGACCCACGCCGCTGCGCTGCTCGAGGCCACCGTGGGGAGACTGGGCCTGGTGGCCGTGGGAGGCGGGGCACCCACCGGTGCCGAGATCGGCTCGTTCGCCGGCATCCGGCACCTGGGGGATGTCCCCGTCGACCCGGCGGCGGCCGCGGTGGCGAGTGGCGGGTCGGGGGCGGGCCGCCGGTTGGAGCGCTCCCGCCTGCTCGCCTCGGTGGGCCGGATCGCCGGCAGCGTGGCCGGTCTCGTCGAGTCCGAGGGCACCCCCGACTGGGGAGACGCGTCCCATGACCCGGCCCGCGTGTCCCGTGGTCCGCGGGCCGGCCGGACCGCCGCCGCCGGGCGTGCCGTTCCCGTCGCCCGCAACGTTGGAGCCGACGGCACAGACGCGGAAGACACCCCGCCGGTTCGGCCCGAGGGGGCCGCGCGATGAGCGAGACGCTGACGACCCAGATCCGACGGCGTGTGGCCGAGGACCTGGCCGCCGACGACGGGGCCCTGCTCGACGGCGACGATCGCCGGGAGTTCGCCCGCCAGCGCGCCTTCCTCCACCTCGACGCCCTCGCCGCGGCCGATCGTGGGACGACCGGCACGGCGCGCACCCCGGTCGAGGAGCAGCGGCTCGCCCAGGCCGTCCTCGACGCGCTCTTCGGACTGGGGAGGCTGCAGGCGCTGGTGGACGACGAACGCATCGAGAACATCGACGTCAACGGCTGCGACCGCGTCTGGGCCACGTTCGCCGACGGATCGAAGCGGTTGATGGATCCGGTGGCCGACTCCGACGACGAACTGGTCGACCTGCTGCGCTCCGCGGCGGGACGGTTCGGGCTGGCCGAGCGTCGGTTCGACACGGCACGGCCCGAGCTCGACCTCCAGCTGCCCGGAGGGGCCCGCCTGTCCGCACTCATGGCGGTGGCCGCCCGCCCGGCGGTGTCGATCCGCCGGCACCGCTTCACCGACCTCTCGCTCGACGAGCTCTGCGCCATGGGGGCCATGGACGAGGACCTCCGGGCCCTGCTGGCGGCGGCGGTGCGGGCCAGGAAGAACATCGTCGTGTCCGGCGCCATGAACTCGGGGAAGACCACCCTGCTGCGCGCCCTGGCCGCCGAGATCGACCGCCGCGAGCGGATCGTCACGATCGAGCAGGCCTTCGAGCTCGGGCTCGACACCGCGTCCGACCGGCACCCCGACATGGTGGCCCTCGAGGCCCGACCGGCCAACATCGAGGGCGAGGGCCAGATCCCGGTGGCCGACCTGGTGCGCCGTTCCCTGCGCATGAACGCCGACCGGGTGATCGTGGGGGAGGTGCTGGGGGACGAGGTGCTCCCGATGCTCAACGCCATGAGCCAGGGCCGGTCGGGCTCGATGTGCACCATCCACGCCGAGTCGTCCGCGGGGGTGTTCCGGCGGATCGCCTCCTATGCCGTGCAGGCGCCCGAGCGGCTGCCCCTCGAGGCCACCAACCTCCTCATCGCCGGCTCGCTCCACTTCGTGGTCCACCTCGACTCCGAGATGTACGCCGGTGGCGCCGGCTCCCTCGACGCGTCGAACGTCGGTGCCGACGGTTCCGGCCGGGGGGACCGCGACGCGCCCGGTCGGACCGAGTTCCCGGCCAGTGGCCGGCGCGAGCGCTTCGTGGCTTCGGTGCGCGAGGTGATCGACGCCGAAGGTGTCCAGGTCATCTCCAACGAGGTCTACCGACCCGGGCCGGACCGGCGCGCCGTGCCGTCCGCACCGCTCCGCCCCGACACCGTCGACGAGCTGGCCTCGTTCGGCTACGAGCCGGGCCGGGGCACGCGTTCCGGGTCCCTCCGATGAGCGGTACGACGGGCGGTTGGCTGGTCCCGGTCGCCGGGGTCTGCTGCGGGATCGGCATCGTCGGTCTGGTGGCCGCGTTGCGGGTGCGGGGTCGCCCCGGGTCCGACGACGGGCCCGCCGACGGGGCCGACCTGCCCGAGACGGCATCGACCGCGCCGCCCGGGCCCGACCCGTCCGGCCTCACCGGGCACCTGGCGGCGCTCGTGCTCCCCGCCGCGGTGGGGGTCGCGAGCGTGATCCTGACGGGGTGGCCGGTGGCCGGCGCCGTCGGTGCCCTGGCCGCCTACGGGCTGCCCCGGCTGCTTCGCCGGACCTCGGGAACGGTCTCGATCGCCCGGATCGAGGCCGTGGCCGTCTGGACCGAGATGCTGCAGGGCACCCTGGCCGCGTCCGCCGGGCTCGGCCAGGCCATCATCGCCACCGCCGAGCTGAGCCCCGCGCCGATCCGCCCGGCCACCGAGCAACTGTCCGCCCAGCTGCGGGCCGGGACCCACCCCCGCGACGCGCTCCTGCAGTTCACCGAGACGGTCGGGGACCCCTGTGCGGACCGCGTGGTGTGCTCGCTGTTGCTCGCCTTCACGTCCCGGGCCCAGCGCCTCGGCGACCTGTTGGAGGCGCTGGCCGAGTCCACCCGCGAGGAGGTCTCGCTCCGGTTGCGGGTCGAGACCAGCCGTGCCTCGGTGCGTAGCGGGGTGCGCACCGTGGTCGTCTTCTCGGTCGTCTTCGCCGCCGGACTCGCCGTCTTCGCCCGGTCGTACCTCGCCCCGTTCGGCTCACCCACGGGTCAGCTGGTGCTCCTCGCCGTCGGCGCCCTGTACGCCGCGGGGCTCAGCCTCATGGTCGCTCTGGCCCGACCACCCGCACCGGTCCGACTGCTCGGCGACTCGGTGGTCGTGCGATGACCGAGGTCGTCCTGCTGTCCGTCTGCGTCGGCCTGGGCGTCCTCGGCGTGGCCTACGGGATCCGGCGGCCCCGCCTGTCCCTCGAGGGTGTGCTCGAAGCGTGGCAGCGCCCGGTGGTGCCCGGCGAATCCGGTGGCGGAGGCGCGACGCCGATGGTCTCGACCGCGGTGACGCGGCTCCGCGACGGACGCTGGTCCGAGCAGCGGTGGTTGCGCGCGCTGCTCGCCGACCTCGACCTCACGGCGACCTCCCCCGAAGTGTTCGCCACCCGGGTGCTCGTGTCCGCGGGCGCCTGTGCGCTGGCGCCGTTCGTCCTCTGGCTCGTGGCCGACGTGGCCGGCCTGGCTCCTCCCGCCGCCGTGGCCCTGCTCCTCGCGCTGGTGGCCGTCCCGTCGGGTGCCGCGCTGCCGGTGGCCTCGCTGCTACGCCGGGCCACCGACCGGCGCCGCCACTTCCGGGTGGTGACCGGATCCTTCGTGGACCTGGTGGTGCTGGGGCTCGCCGGAGGCGTGGGTATCGACGGTGCGCTGCACGCCGCCTCCCAGGTCAGTCCGGACTGGGCCGCGCAGCGCCTGGGGCGGGCTCTCTCCTCCGCCCACGACGGAGGTACCACGCCCTGGGGCGCGCTCGAGGCCCTCGGACGGGAGATCGGGGTCCCGGAACTCGTGGAGCTGGCGACCACGGTGCAGCTCGCCGGGACCGAGGGCGCGCGCATCCGCCGGTCGCTGACCGCCCGCTCCGCCTCGCTCCGGCGTCACGAACAGGCCGAGGCCGAGTCGGCGGCGAACGCCATGACCGAGCGCCTCTTCCTGCCCGGCGCGTTCCTGCTGCTCGGGTTCCTCCTCTTCATCGGCTACCCGGCGGTCGACCGGATCCTCGGTGGCATCTGATGCCGACGCCACCGCACGCCGCCCGACCCGCCCCACCGCGTCCCGTCCAGCACACCATCAACCAGAACAGGAGCACCCGCCATGCCGAACCAACTGACCGCCCTCTGGATGTACCTCCGGGCCAGGTGCGGAGCCGCAGGGGGGTGGGACGAGGCCGGGTCGGTCGTCGAGAAGGTCATCCTCACGGCGATCTTCGCGGCGCTCGCCATCGCCATCGGGGCCATCATCGTGGCCAAGGTGACGGCCAAGGCCAACACCATCAACCTCAACTGAGCCCCGTCCGGGGCCACCACCGGGCGGCGCTCCGCCGGACGGGGACCCGCTCCGACGACGGATCCTCGGTGGTCGAGGCCGTCCTGGTGGTGCCGGTCGTCATGTTCCTGCTCCTCGTGGCCGTGCAATTCTGTCTGTGGATGCACGCCGTCCAGGTCGCTCAGGTCGCCGCCTCCGAGGGTGACCGGGTCGCCCGCTCCTACGGTGGTGGGTCGGCCGCAGGGGTGGTCGCGGCCCGAGACGTCCTCGACGGGCGCGGCTCCGACGTCACCGACCCGTCGGTGGCGGTGTCCGTGCTCCCCGGGGACTCCGAGTGGCTCCAGGTGTCCGGGCGATCCGTGTCGGTCGTCCCCGGGCTGTCGTTCGCCGTCTCGGCGAGTGCCACCGGGCCCATCCAGGAATTCCGGAGCTCGGAGTGAGCCGGTCGGTACGCAGGTGGCCCGGTCCGCCTCCGTGGCGGACGCGGCGCCGGGGGGACACGGGGAGCCTCACGGTCGAGCTGGTGGTCCTGACGCCGGTGCTCCTGGTGGTGGCCATGGCCTCGCTGGTGTGCGGGAGGGTGGTCGAGGCACGCCAGCAGGTGGTCGAGGCGTCGCGGGCCGGCGCCGAGGCGGCCGCCGTGTTGCCTACGGTGGGAACGGCGCAGTGGGTCGGCTCGATGAACGCCGTGATCGACCTCATCGGACGGACCCACACCTGCGCCCACGTGGCCATCTCGATCGACACCAGCGAGTTCGTGCCCGGCGGCTCGGTGAGCGTGCACGTCACCTGCCAGGTACTCCTCTCCGATCTGGCCTTCCCCGGCCTGCCGGGCTCCACCGTCGTGCAGGCGACGGCGACCGCGCCCCTCGATCCCTACCGATCGGTGGGCTGAGCCGGTGCGATCCGCCGCGAATCCCCCGGCGACCGCTGGTCGCCCGGCCGCCGACGAAGGCGCCATGACCGCCTTCGTGGTCCTGCTGCTGGTCGCCCTGATCGCCCTCCTGGGCCTGGTGGTGGACGGTGGTTCGGCCCTGACGGCCCGCCAGGCCGCCGAGGTCGAGGCGGAGCAGGCCGCCCGAGCCGGCGCCGGTGCCGTCTCGGTCGACGGGCTCCGGTCCGGTGTCGTCGAGCTGGATCCCCAGGCGGCGGTGGCCGCCGCACAGGCGTTCATGGCCGCGTCGGGCCATCCGGGCACGGCCAGCGTGTCCGGAGGGATCGTGTCGGTCCAGCTGAGCTACCAGGTGCCGACGGCGATCCTCGGCATCGTCGGCATCGACCATCTGTCGGTGGCGGCATCGGCCTCGGCGGTGGACGTGGACGGCGTGGCGCGGGGTACGCCGTGATGCGCTCCATCCACCGCCAGCGTCGGTTGCGCACGAAGGCTCTGGGGCTGGTCTCGTCCATGGTCCTGGTGGCCCTGCTCGTCGGCGTGCCGCTGTGGCTGGCCTCGACGGCGGGCCTGCCATCGCTCCATGTCGACGGCGGCGCGCTCTGGCACGCAGTGGGCCACCGCGGCCCGGCGGACGACCGGGAGGTCGCGCACTGGCTCGGCCGGGTGGCCGTCCTGCTGGCCTGGGCCGCCTGGGCATGGCTCACGGTCTGCGTGGTCGTCGAGCTCCTGGCCTGGCGGTCGGGGCGGACGCCCGTCCGCCTCCCGGCGAGCCGCTCCGTCCAGTGCGCCGCCGCCTTCCTGGTGGGGACGGCCCTCGCCGTGGGGTCACTGGGGCGACTCCCGGTCCACACGACCGGAGCGCCCGAGGCGGTCCGGTCGGGTCCACCGGCTCCGGGGTCGTCCACCGGCTCCGTGGACAACGGGCCCCGCGTGGCTCGCGCCGAGGGGAGTCGGTCGTCGGACGACGGCCCCGGGCCGACCCCGGACGGTCGACTCCCGGTCGACCCGTACCCGGTGACCGACGGTGTCGGGTTGGACGCCACGGCGGAGCGGTCCACCTCGTTCCACACCGTGTCGGACCGGGAGACGCTGTGGTCCGTGGCCGAGGACCGGCTCGGCGCGGCCCGCAGATGGCGCGACATCGCCGAGCTCAACTACGGGGTCGCCCAGCCGGACGGATCGTCCCTGGACGGCTCGCACTGGATCCTTCCCGGATGGGTGCTCCGGCTCCCCCCGGCGGACGGGACGGACGCCGTCGATCCGGCACCGGTCGGGCGACCCGCTGCACCGGTCGGGCGGCCGGCGGCACCGGTCGGGCGACCCGCGGCACCCCTCCGTCCGGCCGCGGTCGCCACCCGGGCGGACACCGCCTCCGACCGGGCGGGAACGCCCACCGCCCGCCCCGACCCGGCGGTGCCGGCGGAGCGAGCCCTGGCATCGTCGGGACCGGGCCACGTCCGGCCCGGGGTGCCGGTGGTTCCGCTCGGCGCCGGCATCGTCGGTGCGGGCGTCGCCGACCTGGTCGACCGGCTTCGCCGGGTCCAGCAGCGCCACCGTGCCGCGGGCCATCAGATCCGTCTCCCCGACCCGGCCCTGCGTCCCTTCGAGCAGCGGCTGCGGGTCGGTGACGGTGCCGCCGACCTCGACGCCGTGGAGGCCGCGCTGCAGGCCCTGGCCGCTATGGGGCCGGGTTGGCCGGAGGGGGGCCGGCTCACCGGGGTGACGCTCGGCGACGACCGGGTGCGCCTGACGTTCGACACCCTCGAGACCCTCGACGCCGACGCCGCATCACCGCCGTTCACACGCGAAGCGGACGGACGGTCGTTGTGGGTCGACCGCGCCGCGTTGCCCACGTCCGGTGGCCCACGGGGACAGGCGTGGGCCCGGTCCGCCGCCGCGACCCTGGTGAGTGTCGGACGCAGCGGCGCCACGCTGGCCATGGTGGTCCTCGAGGGACTCGGCTCCGTCGTGATCGACGGTGATCCACTGGTCACGGAAGGCCTGGGACGGGCGATGGCCCTCGAGCTGGCGACGTCGAGGTGGGCCGGCGACTTCGACCTCGTCCTGGTCGGCTTCGGCGCCGCCATGGCCCACGGATCCCGGGTCTCGGTGGCGGCCGAGGCAGGGCCGGTGATCGCCGACCTCTCGTGGCGCCGGCTCACCACGTCGATGCGGCTCGCCGACGGGGGCGTCCCGGCGGCCGATCTGGCCCGGCGGCTGGGGGCGGTCGGTGACTGGGCACCAGTCGTCGTCGTGTGCGCCCCCACGGTGCCGACGGAGGACGTCGACGCCATCCTCGAGCTGGCCGGTGACGGTCGCCACGGCATCTGCGCCGTGGCCATGGCGGGTGGGCGGACCGTTCCGCCGACCGCGGCGCACGTCCTCCTGGCGCAGCCGTCGTCCGACGGCGCCTCGATGGACGTCCTCGGGACGGTGGTGGCGGCGCAGACGGTGGACGGGAGCGACCTCGACGGGGTCACCGCGGTGCTCGAGGCGGCGGCGGTGCTCGACGATGCCCCTGATGCGGCCGCCGAGCAGGAAGCGGTGCCACCGCCCCTGTCGTCGGCAAGGGACGGAGCAACCTTCCAGGACCGGACCGCCGGCTACGCGTCGGTCGGCCCGGCGACGACCGCCCAGGTCCTGGGCGACCCGGCGGCCGGGTCGCGGCATCGGCACCGGGACGCCATGGTCATCCCGGCCACACCTCGTCACGGGCCCCGCCCGGCACCCGGCGACCGGGCGGAGGTCGAGGTCGAGGTGGCGGTGCTCGGTCCCGTCGAGGTCCGAGGGGCGGCCCGGGGGTTCACCCGGGCGTGGGCCCTGGAGCTGGTGGTCTACCTCGCCATGCACCCCACGGGCGCGGCCAACGAGGTGTGGGCCACCGCGCTGTGGCCCGACCGGCTGATGGCGCCTTCGAGCCTGCACTCGACCGCCTCGGTGGCCCGGAGGTCCCTGGGGACGGCCCGCGACGGCTCGGACCACCTCCCGAGGTCCCACGGGCGCCTGGCCCTGGCGCCCACCGTGGGGACTGACTGGACGAGGTTCCTGGAGCTGGCGGCATCGGACGATCCCGACCGGTGGGAGGAGGCACTCACGACGATCCGGGGTAGGCCGTTCGAGGGGATCCGCGCCACCGACTGGGCACTGCTCGACGGCACCGGCCCGGCCATCGAGGCCAAGGTGGTCGACGTCAGCGGCCACCTGGCCGGAGCGCGCCTGCGGTCGGGCGATCCGCAGGGTGCCGAGTGGGCCGCCCGCCGGGGGCTGCTCGTGAGTCCCTACGACGAGCGGCTGTACCGGATGCTGCTTCGGGCGGCCGACGCCGCCGGGAACCCGGGCGGCGTGGAGTCGGTCATGGCGGAGCTGGTGCGGGTCGTGGCCGACGAGGTCGAGCCGATCGAGTCGGTCCACCCGAGCACCCTGGCCCTCTACCGCTCGCTGAGCCGGCGTACGTCGACCGTGCTCGGCGGCTCCGTCCGCGCCTGACCGGTCGCCCGGCCGGCGGTCGCGGATCCCTCACTCGCAGGGCTTGCGCACCCCGGTCAGGTTCAGGTCGAACTGGGCCCCGTTGATGCCGAGCGCCTCGTCGTCGGAGCAGAACTTGGCCGGACTCCGGTAGTACTCGGCGTTGAAGACGGCCTTCCTGCCGAAGTAGGAGCTGAGCAGGTCGCAGGTGTGGAACTGGTTGCACTGCTCGGTCAGCACGGCATCGGCCAACGGCTCCATGGCCGTGGCGTACGAGGAGCTACCCGTGTCGTCGGGGTTCTTGATCCACCAGCCGAGCCCGAGGCTGTGCATGTAGTCGGCGAGCGTGGTCATGTACCGCTCCTCGTCGGCCTGGGTCAGTGGGAAGCCGGTCTTCGAGTCGTAGGACTCGTCGATGTCGGTCTCGACGGCGTCGAAGCCCTTGGCCGCGCACTGCTGGTCGATCATCGACTCGATGATCGACAGGGTGGCCGGAGACCGGATGTCGAGGTAGTGCTCGGGCCACCCCTGGACCGCCTTGCCGAGCACCCCGGCCGCCACCAGCTGGTCGTAGTACGTGGTGGGGATCCCCTCCTGGGCGGCCGTGTAGTAGTTGCCTGCCGCACCCACCTCGACGTAGCAGACCACGTGCTTGCCCATGGCGTGGAGCGCGGCGACCGTGGAGGCGGAATTGATGATCCCGTCGATGTCGTAGATGGCGGGCGCGGGCGCCGGCCTCCCGTCGGGCAGCTTGTCGTCGAGGCCCATCTGCTTGGGGTTGGACAGGTTGAGCGGGTTGTCCAGCTCCCACTGCCACGGCTGGTTGCCGAGCGGTGGAACCCACCAGGTGCGGGCGCCGGCCACGTGGGTGACCGTGGCACCGGTCGCCGTGGCACCGGTCGCCGTGGCACCGGCCGTCGTGGTCCCGAGGGACGCCGCCCCGACCGTCCCCGCCGCGACGACGCCGACCAGTGCGAGGAGCGTGCCCGCGGCGACACGGAGCCGTCGCAGGACTCCGGACGTCACGATCTCCATGAGCTCGACCTGCCATCGGTACCGCACCTGCCCCGCCCGTACGCCGCCGACCGTACCGAGGTCGACGGTGCGTCGTCGCCACGGGGTGCGGCACGGCCGTGACCAGGTGCGACGCGGGGTGGCTCGCACCGCCGGGACGACGGCCGAGCGCCCGCCCTCCGGGCGACTACAGCGCCAGTTCGGCGACGGTCCGCAGCGTCGCCACGTCGCCCGACACGAGCAGGGTGGTGGCCATCGACTCGCGCCACCGCTCGATGTCGTCGCGAATCTTCTCCTTCGGGCCGATCAGGGCCGTGTCCTCGACGAGCTTGGTCGGGACGGCGGCGGCGGCCTCGTCCTTGCGACCCTCCAGGTACAGCTCCTGGATCTTGGTGGCCTCGGCCTCGTAGCCCATGCGGGAGAACACGTCGAAGTGGAAGTTCATCGACTTGGCCCCCATCCCGCCGATGTAGAGGGCCAGCATCGGCTTCATCAGGTCGGCGGCGGATTCGACGTCGTCGGCCAGGATCGTCGCCGCGAAGGCCAGCACCTCGAAGTCCTCGGCCGTGTGGCGGGCACCCTCACGGGCGAAGCCCTCGTCGAGGTAGGGCTGGTAGGCGTCGACGGCGCCGGGGGAGAAGAAGATGGGGAACCAGCCGTCGGCGATTTCCGCGGCGAGGGCGATATTCTTCGGCCCCTCGGCCCCCATGACGATCGGGACCTCCCTGCGCAGGGGGTGGGTGATGGCCTTCAACGGCTTGCCCAGCCCGGTGCCCCCCGGGTAGGGGAGGGGGTAGTGCGGACCGTCGTTGGTGACGACGTCCTCCCGGGCGACCACCTGGCGCACGATGTCGACGTACTCGCGGGTCCTGGCCAGTGGCTTCTCGAACGACTGGCCGTACCAGCCCTCGACGACCTGGGGGCCGGAGACGCCCAGCCCGAGCACGAAGCGCCCGCCGGACAGGTGGTCCATGGTGATGGCGGCCATGCCCATGGCCGTCGGCGTGCGGGCCGACAACTGGCAGAGGGCGGTGCCCAGCCGGACCCGCTCCGTCTGCGAGCCCCACCAGGCGAGGGGGGTGAGGGCGTCGGAGCCGTAGGCCTCGGCCGTCCAGATCGAGTCGTAGCCCAGGCGTTCGGCCTCGGCGACCAGCTCCACGGCGTTCGGCGGAGGTCCTGATCCCCAGTACCCCAGCTGCAGTCCGACCTTCAGATCCTTCATGGGTTCCTCCCCGGGGACGTCCTGCACAGACCCTAGCAATCCCCTCCGGGGACACCCCCGTGACGGTCGCCGGTCCCCGCCACCACGCACCCGAGATTCTCGGCTGGCTCACAGGTCGGTCGCAGCCCGGTCCCACCCCACGGTCCGAGAGTAGGAGCGTTCCAGGAGGTACCCGGGACCGCAGCCCGAAGGAGTCGCCGATGACCAGCAACCCCTATCGACGCAGCAGCCGTAGGAGGTTCCGACGGGTGATGGTGTCCAGTTCCCTCCTCGCCGGGATGACCCTCGGGGGCGCCGGCGCCGCCGAGGCGGCCACGGCGCCGACCACCACCACCACGACCACCACGAGCGTCTCCTCGACCGTGGCCACCGGCACACCGTCCTCGGGTGCGAAGCCGACAGGCACGCCACCCACCGGATCGCCCCCGGCGCCGACGTCCTCGACGTCCCCGGCGTCGGCATCCTGAGGCGGCCGCTGGTCCCCCCCAGCGACCGTCCGTGCGGCGCCCGTGTCTCCTGCCCCTGCGCACGCGGCGCCCGCCCCCCCCTCGGCCCCGTGACCGTCTCCGGACTGGTCTCGGGGCCGAGGTCGCGTCCGTGGGGCGGTCCACCCGGAGACCCGGCACCGCTGTCAGCGCATCTTGGAGACGTACTCCTCGGCGTACTTGTCGACCTCGGCCAGGCGGAGTTCGAGCATCCTGTCGGGGCTGTCGGACTCGGACACCTCGGCGAGCATCCACGGGGCGCACAGCAGGTCGGTGACGCCGGCGTCCTCGAGACGCTTGTAGAGGTCCAGATCGGGGAAGGCCTTGACGGCCAGGTAGATGGCGAAGTCCTCACCGTCCCGTCCGGCCTCGTGCAGCGCCCGGTGCACGGTCTGGACCTGTTCGAACGCGTCGTCGGGGAACGCAGCACCCGTGTTGATCCAGCCGTCGCACAGGGTGGAGGCGCGCCGCAACGCGGCCGCCGAGTCGCCTCCGCCCAGGATGGGCACCGGTGCGGTGGGGGAGGGGTTCATCTGGCACTCGGGCACGTCGTAGTGGGTCCCGTGGTACTCCACCCATCCGCTCTGCCAGAGCGCCCGCAGCGCCGGGATCATGTCGTCGAGCCGCTTGCCCCGGTCGTGGAAGTCCTGCCCGGTCTGGATGAACTCCTCCTTGCACCACCCGACACCCACCCCGAGGCGCACCCGGTTGTCGGACAGGACCGCCGCGGTGCCGACCGACTTGGCCACCGTGATGAGGTCGCGCACCGGGGCGATGTAGATGCCGGTCGTGAAGGTGACGTTGGTGGTGACGGCCGACAGGGACGACACCAGGCACATCGGGTCGGGCCACTCGGTCTCCTTCTCCCAGAAGGGGGCACCGTCGGGCTGGGTCGAGTAGGTGTACTTCGACTCGAGCACCCGGGGGTTGAAGAGGTGGTCCGAGAGGTAGACGCCGTCGTAGCCCTGGCGGTCCGAGGCGAGGGTGAGGGCCCGGACCGTCTCGAGGGGCAGGAACTGGATGGCGAGGTGGAAGCGCATGGGTCTCGGCTTTCGCGGTGGGCGGGGTGATGACGGGGACCGGTGGGTCCGGGACCCGCAGAGACGGAGGGCTAGGCGCCGACGGGCGCCGACGGGGTGAACGCCACCGGGATGTGCTTGACCCCGTTGATGAAGTTGGACCGGAGCCGTTGGACGTCGCCCTCGAGGCGGATGTCCGGCATCCGGTCGAGCAACCGGTCGAACATGACCCGGATCTCCATGCGGGCCAGGTTGGCGCCCAGGCAGAAGTGGGGCCCGCCTCCGCCGAAGGCCATGTGGTTGTTGGGGGTCCGCCGGATGTCGAACCTGTCCGGGTCGGCGAAGACCGCCTCGTCGCGGTTGGCGGAGATGTGCCAGAACACGACCTTGTCGCC
Source organism: uncultured Acidimicrobiaceae bacterium (assembly GCA_963830165.1). Classification (GTDB taxonomy): domain Bacteria; phylum Actinomycetota; class Acidimicrobiia; order Acidimicrobiales; family RAAP-2; genus Bog-756. Next base: position 381,029 of record CAWHKZ010000008.1, on the reverse strand, counting down.
CTCGCTGATCTTCTGGTCGCCGATGACCACGTCCGACGTGGCCTGGCGGCGGAAGTGCATGACCGGCGTCACGTAGCGGAGCATCTCCTCGACGGCCGAGTCGAGCAGCGAGCGGTCGGACCGCAGGAGCGCCCACTGGTCGGGATTGTCGAAGAAGGCGACCATGGCCCCCGAGATCAGGTTCCGGGTCGTCTCGTTGCCGGCCACCGAGAGCAGGAGGAAGAAGAGGTCCAACTCCAGCTGGCTCAGACTGTCGCCGTCGAGGTCGGCCCGGGTCAGGACGCTGAACAGGTCGGTGTGCGGGTCGAGGCGCTTCTGCTCACACAGCTGGTCGGCGTAGGCGTAGAGCTCCATGGCGGCCTCGCCGGCGACCTCGGCCGACACCTGGTACTCGGGGTCGTCGGCGCCGATCATCCGGTTCGACCAGTCGAACACCAGGTGCCGGTCCTCCTGGGGGACGCCCATGAGCTCGGCGATGACCTGCAGCGGCAGCTCGGCGCTGATCTGTTCCACGAAGTCGGCCGATCCCGCTTCGCACACGGCGTCCAGGATCGAATCGGTGGAGGCTACGACGCTGGCCTTCAGGTCGCGGACCATCCGGGGGGTGAAGCCCTTGTTGACCAGGCGCCGGTACCGCGTGTGCAACGGCGGATCCATGTTCAGCATCATCATCCGCTGCTGCTCCAGCATCTCCTCGTCCATGTCGTGGAAGAGGGTCCCCTTGCGGGACGAGGAGAAATGCTCGTAGTCCCGGTTCACGCCGACGCAGTCGTCGTAGCGGGTGACGGCCCAGAACCCGTCGGTGAACCCGGCGGGGTCCGGATGCCAGTGCACCGGGGCATCCCTCCGCAGCTGGGCGAACCAGTCGTAGGGCACGCCCGAGACGAAGTTGCCCGGGTCGCAGAGGTCGATGTCGGCCAGATCCATGGTGGTTCCCCCTGGTGGACGCCCGGCCGCCCAGTCGTGACCGGGCGGACGGGGCCGGGAGCCGTGCCTGGGCGGCAGTGACGTTTCTAGAACGTGTATCAGTTATCATAGGACAGCTGCACCCGGGCCTCCAGCAGTACGGGACCCGGCGGCACGCCGAACGACGGCTCACCCGAGCCGGACGTGGGGGACAGACGGGGGCGGCGAGCCCGCGTCGACTCCCGCGACCCGGTGGTGGGGAGGCCCGAGGCCGGTGGCGCCGAGTTGACGTCGACCGACTCCCTCCGCCCGCATCCGATCGGGGCGGCGAGTCGCAGAGTTGGAGGGAACCCGCATGCACCTCGAGGAGACGCCGGAGCAGACGGCCCTGCGCGCCGAGCTCAGGGCCTACTTCGCCCAGCTGGTCACCCCCGAGGTGCGCCAGGCGCTCGACGACGAGTCCGAGGGCGGCGAGACGTTCCGCAGGATCGTCCGCCAGATGGGCTCCGACGGCTGGCTCGGCGTCGGTTGGCCGGTCGAGTACGGCGGCCAGGGCCGGCCCCCGAGCGACCAGTTCGTCTTCTTCACCGAGGTCCAGCGGGCCCGGGCGCCGTACCCGTTCGTGACCCTGTCGACGGTCGGCCCGATGATCATCAACCACGGGACCGAGGAGCAGAAGAAGTTCTTCCTCTCGGGCATCCTGGCCGGAGAGATCAACTGTGCGATCGGCTACACCGAGCCCGAGGCCGGTACCGACCTGGCCTCCCTGCGCACCCGCGCCGTGCTCGACGGTGACCAGTGGATCATCAACGGCAACAAGATCTTCACCAGCGGCGCCGACCAGGCGGACTACATCTGGCTGGCCTGCCGCACCGACCCCGACGCGCCGAAGCACAAGGGCATCTCGATCATCATGGTGCCGACCGCCACTCCGGGGTTCTCGGCCACCCCGATCGTGACGGTGGGCGGGGTGGCCACCACCGCCTCGTACTACGACGACGTGCGGGTACCCAAGGATGCGCTGATCGGCGACCTCCACGGCGGCTGGCGGCTGATCACCGGGCAGCTCAACCACGAGCGGGTGGGCCTGGCCGCGGTCAGCGCCCTGGCCTTCCGGCTGTGGGACGAGGTCGCCGCCTGGGTGTCCGACAGCGGCCTGGGGGATGTGGCCTGGATCCAGCAGGACCTGGCCCGCACCTACGCCCTCCTCGAAGCCCAGAAGCTCCTCACCTGGCGGATGACCGCGGCGGTGGCCGCCGACGCCCTGCGCGCCGCCGACTCGTCGTCGGTCAAGGTGTTCGGCACCGAGTCGACCGTCGAGATCTACCGCAAGCTCCTCGGCATCGTCGGTTCCGCCGGCTACCTCAGCCCGGGGTCGCCGGGGGCCGCCCTCCGCGGCGAGCTCGAGCGGGCGGGCCGGCAGTCCCAGATCAACACCTTCGGCGGTGGGGTCAACGAGGTCCAGCGGGAGATCCTGGCCACCGCCGGACTCGGCATGAAGCGGAGCGCACGATGACCGGGCCGCTCTCCCTCGACGACGAGCTCCAGACCTTCGTCGGCCAGTCCTCGGGACCCGCCACGAAGGGCCGCCACCCGGTGAACGAGCCGATGATCGACCACTGGGTCGAGGCCATGGGCGACCACAACCCGGTGTACGTGGACGAGGACGCGGCCAAGGAGGCCGGATTCCCGGGGGTCATCGCCCCACCCACCATGCTCCAGGCCTGGATCATGCGGGGCCTGCGGGCCAGTCTCCAGGCCGACGCCGCCCGCGCGGCGGGCGAGACGTCCGCCGCATCGCCGAGCGACCAGCTGATGCACCTCCTCGACGAGGCCGGCTTCACCTCGGTTGTCGCAACCAACTGCGATCAGCACTACGAGCGCCCCCTGGTCCCGGGCGATCATCTCGAGGTGAGCTCGGTGATCGACTCCGTCTCGGGGGAGAAGCAGACCGGCCTCGGGCTCGGCCACTTCATCACCAACCGACTCGAGTACCGGGACCAGCGCGGCGAGCTCGTGGCCACCATGAAGTTCCGCATCCTCAAGTTCAAGCCGGGCACCGGAGCGAAGCAGCCCGAGGCCGCCCCGGCCCGCATGCTGCGCCCCCGGCCGGCCCTCACCCAGGACAACTCGTTCTTCTTCGAGGGAGCCAAGCAGCACAAGCTGCTGATCCAGCGGTGCGCGGCCTGCGGCACGCTGCGGCATCCGCCCCGCCCCTCGTGCGCCGTGTGCCGCTCCTTCGACTGGGACACCCTCGAGGCATCGGGTCGGGGCACCATCTTCAGCTTCGTGGTCAACCACTACCCGCAGGTGCCGGCCTTCGACTACCCGCTGGTGGTTGCCCTCGTCGAGCTGGAGGAGGGCACCCGACTGATCGCCAACGTCTCGGGCATCACGCCGGAGACCGCGGCCATCGGCATGGCCGTCGAGGTCGGCTTCGAGGACTTCGACGACGAACTGTCCCTCCCGGTGTTCCACCCCGCAGACGAGACGAGGACGAACTGATGGACTTCACCTTCAACGACGAGCAGACGGCGGTGCAGGAGGCGGTCGACGGCATCTTCACCGGACTGGTAGACCCCGACCGGGTCCAGGAGGTCGAGGCAACCGACGACCGGATGGACCGGGCACTGTGGGCCGAGCTGGCCCGGGCCGACCTGCTCGGCCTGGCCGTCCCCACCGCCCACGGCGGCGGTGGCTACGGCATGGTCGAGCTCTGCCTGCTCCTCGAGGCGCAGGGCCGGGTGGTGGCCCCGGTGCCCCTGTGGGCCACCCTGGTGCTCGGCGCCCTTCCCGTCGCCGAGTTCGGATCCGATGCCCTGCAGGCGGCGACGCTGCCGGGGGTGGTGGCCGGCGACGTCGTGCTGACCGCCGCCCTGGCCGACGTGGCCGACGACATCGCCGTCGGAGGCGAGGGCCGCCCGTCGGTGCGGGGCACGATCGGGGCCGACGGGACCTTGACCGTCACGGGCACCGCGTCCGCCGTTCCCTACGCCCATGTGGCCCCCCGGGTGCTCGTACCCGTGGCCGTCGAGGAGGGTCTCGTGGTGGTCGCCATCGACCCGACGGCGGCCGGGGTGACCCTGGAGCGGGCGGTGACCACCAACCGCGAGGTCCATCCCCACGTCCATCTCGACGCGGTGACCGTCGCCGGCGACGACGTGCTGGCGGGGGGCGACCCCGCCCGGGGCGCCGCCGTGCGGGACTGGATGCTCGAACGGGCCTGGACCGGCCTGTGCGCCCTCCAGGTCGGCGTCACCGAGTCGGCAGTGGCCCAGACGGCCGAGTACCTCAACACGCGGGTGCAGTTCGGGGTCCCGCTGGCCACCTTCCAGGCCACCAAGATGCGGGCCGCCGACGCGGCCATCGACACCGAGGCGGTCCGGGTCACGGCGTGGCAGGCGGCCTGGCAGCTCGACAACGGCATCGAGGCGGCGCGTGCGGTCAACGTGGCCGCCTGGTTCGCCGCCGAGTCCGGCCAGCGGGTCGTGTTCGCCACCCAGCACCTCCACGGCGGCATGGGCGCCGACATCTCGTACCCGATCCACCGCTACTTCCTGTGGGGCAAGCAGATCGAGCTGCTGCTCGGCTCGCCGAGCGCGCAGTTGGCGCGCCTCGGGCGCCAGATCGGTGCGAACCTGAGCAACGAGGCGGTGCCGGCATGAGCAGGGCCATCATCGAGCACGACTTCCGGCGGACGACCCGGACCCTCGCCGAGGTCACGGTGGGCGACGCCCTGCCCGAGCTGGAGGTCCCCGTGACCCGCACGCTCATCGTGTCGACCGCACTCGCCAGTCGCGACTACCAGGACGTCCACCACGACCCGACGCTGGCCGTGGAGCGAGGATCGAAGGACATCTTCATGAACATCCTGTCCACCAACGGGCTGGTCGGCCGGTACGTTACCGACTGGGCCGGCCCGGGCGCCGTCCTGACCGACGTCAACATCCGCCTGGGGGCGCCCAACTACCCCGACGACACCATGGTCCTGACCGGCTCCGTGACGGCCAGGGACGACGTGGTCGACGCCGAGGGGCGGGGTGCTGTGGAGGTGACCCTGCGGGGCGCCAACAGTCTGGGCGACCATGTGACCGGGGTCGTCCGGCTCCTGCTCCCCGCGGGAGGTGCGAAGTGAGCGGCACGTCCCACTCCTACGTGGGCAACACGGCCATCGCCGGGATCGGCGCCACCGAATTCTCCAAGGAGTCGGGTCGCAGCGAGCTCCGGCTGGCCGTCGAGGCGGTCGACCTGGCCCTGCGCGACGCGGGCATCGAGCCGTCCGAGGTCGACGGGCTCGTGACCTTCAGCTCGGACACCAATCCCGAGATCGAGATCGCCCGGAGCCTGGGCATGGGGGAGCTCACCTTCTTCAGTCGCATCCACTACGGCGGCGGCGCCGGCTGCGGGACGATCCAGCAGGCGGCCCTCGCCATCGAGGCCGGGGTGGCTGACGTGGTCGTCTGCTACCGCGCCTTCAACGAGCGCTCGGGCAACCGGTTCGGCGCCGGGGTCCAGGGGCGGCTGCCCGTGCCCAATGCCGAGACGGCCCACTTCGCCTGGTATGCGCCCCAGGGACTGCTGACCCCGGCCCAGTGGGTGGCCATGGCCGCCCAGCGCTACCTGCACGTGACCGGCGCCACCTCCGAGGACCTCGGCCGGGTGGCCGTGGCCGACCGGCGCCATGCGGCCACCAACCCCAAGGCCTGGTTCTACGAGAAGCCGATCACCCTGGAGGACCACCAGAACTCGCGCTGGATCGTCGAGCCGCTGCACCTGCTCGACTGCTGCCAGGAGACCGATGGTGGACAGGCCCTCGTCGTGACCTCGCTGGAGCGGGCCCGCGACCTGCCGAGCACGCCGGCCGTGATCCGGGCCGCGGCGCAGGGGGCCGGCCCGGGCCAGGAGATGATGACGTCGTACTACTACGACGACCTCACCGTGCTCGGCGAGATGGACGCCGTGGCCTGCCAGCTGTGGCAGACCTCCGGACTGTCGCCCGCCGACATCCAGACGGCCGTGATCTACGACCACTTCACGCCCTACGTGCTCTACCAGCTCGAGGAGCTCGGCTTCTGCGCCAAGGGCGAGGCCAAGGACTTCGTGCGCGACGGCAACATCGAGATCGGGGGAGGCCTCCCGGTCAACACCCACGGCGGCCAGCTGGGAGAGGCCTACCTCCACGGCATGAACGGCATCGCCGAGGGGGTCCGCCAGGTCCGGGGCGACTCCTACAACCAGGTGGACGGTGTCGAGCACGTTCTCGTGACCTCGGGCACCGGCGTCCCGACCAGCGGTCTCATCCTGGGCATCGACGGATAGCAGCGGGTCCACGGAGTCGTCCGCATCGGCCGCCGACAGCTGGTGCGCCACGATGTGGGCCTGGCCTTGGCCGTGGGGCAACGAGCTCTTGACCGGCGGCCGACCAGGCGTCCCTGACCGGCGCCGACCTCCCGAGTTCGGTGGCGCCCGTGCGGGGGCGTGCCATCCCGTGGCCCGCGAGGGACCGTTGCTAGTGTCCGGTCCGAAAGCTCCCGTCGCCGGGACCGGGGCCGAAAGGCAGGTTGCGGGATGACGATGGCGTCGCCATCGCAGATGGCCGAGGGGTCGAGCCGGGTCGAGGTGCGGTTCGGGACGACCCGCCCGCAACGCAGGTGGACGGTGCTCATCAGGTTCATCCTGGTGATCCCCCAGTACGTCGTCCTCTTCTTCGTCGGGATCGGCGCCGCGGTGGTGGTGTTCCTCGGCTGGTTCGCCGCCCTGTTCATGGGACGTCTCCCGACGCCGTTCGCCAGGTTCGTGCTGGGGTATGTCCGGTGGACCACGCGGGTGAGCGCGTACACCTACCTCCTCACCGACGTCTACCCGCCGTTCGCCCTCGATCCCGACCCGAACTACCCGGTGGACGTGGCCGTCACCACGGGTCGGCTCAACCGGTTCGCCGTGTTCTTCCGCATCATCCTGGTCATTCCGGCGTACATCGTCTCCACGGTCTTCAGGTACGGAATGGTCCTCTTCGGCATCGTCACGTGGATCGCCACGCTGATCCTCGGAAGGATGCCCGACGTCTTCTTCGGGGCCTCGGCGGCCGCCATCCGGTGGGAGACCCGGACCATCGCCTACCTCTGGATGCTCACCTCGTGGTATCCGAGCGACATCCTGGGGGACAAGGACACCCTGGGCAGGCGCATCCAGGCGACGACGTCGGGAACGCTCGAACTGTCCACGCCACCCCCCGGCGGCGGCTGGGTCCCGCGACCGACGACGGCCACGTACGACTGGGGATCGGCGGAGCCATCGACGTACGCGCCGGTGCCGCCACCGCCCCCCTTCCGCCCGCCGGGCGCACCGACCGTGCCGCCCCCGTTGGCCCCGCCACCCATGGGGGCCATGCCGCCCCCGCCGGCGGGCGCGGTGCCGCCGGCCCCACCGGACGTCGCGCCGACCCCTGCCGCTCCGACCGGGGTGCCCGGGGTCCCGGTCCAGGCCGACGAGGGCACCGCCCCGGCGTCTCCGGAGGGAACGGACGGACCCGTGGCCGATGCGGACACTTCCGTCCCCGAGACGGCCCCGCCGCCCCCACCGCCGGGCGCCGTGCCCACGGCGTACCCGGCCGGCCCGCCGCCCCCGTCTCCGGGCGCCGTGCCCATGCCGGGGTCTCCGGGCGCACCCCAGTATCCGACGTCGGGCGGCTATCCGCCCGGGACGCCCATGTACCCGGTCGGCACCCCGCCACCGCCACCCGGATCGCTGCCGCCGCCTCCTCCGACGGGACCGATGCCCCCGGTACCCGGCGCCTACGGCACACCGATCGCCGGCCTCTGGCCGCTCGCGCTGACCAAGGGCGCACGGGTGCTGGCCGTCTTCTTCATCGTCGGGGGTGCCTTGACGTATGTGGTGCTGCCGGTCCTCAACGTCGGCCAACCGTTCCAGAAGGTCGTCGCCCGGGTGGAGGTACAGGCCGCCTACACCCAGGTGAGCTCCGACACCGCGACGTTCCGGACCGCGGCCCAGGCATGCCAGAGCCAGGGGGCAGGTGACGACCTGCAGTGCCTCGACTCGGCGGCCAGTACGTGGTCGAGTGGCCTGCAGGCCTATGCGTCCGCGCTGTCGGACGTGAACTACCCGTCGTCGGTGCAGGTCCAGGCGAGCGCGGCCGAAGATGCTGCGTCGACTGCCGCCAACGCCGTCGACAGCCTCGCGTCGTCCACCTCCGTCCAGGCGTTCGTGGCCACGGACAACAGCCCGCAGTTCCGGGCCGTCCTCGATGCGGCCGACAGCACGTTCCAGACCCTGGATACGGCCCTCGGGGGCTGACCGCCGACCGGGCCCCGACGAGGGCCGACCGGGCCCCGACGAGGGTCCCGCCCCCCGTGGAACGCACTGCTTCCCATACGATGTGCGGCCATGGAGTTGAGCCGCCGGACCCTCGTGAAAGTCCCCTCGATCACCGCGTTGTTCTGGGTGGCGAAGCTGCTGACCACGGCGATGGGGGAGTCGACATCGGACTACCTGGTCAAGGTGCTCGATCCCGTCCCCGCGGTCCTGCTCGGAACGCTCGTGCTGGTGGGGGTCCTCGCCTTCCAAATCACGAGGGACCGCTACATCCCCTGGGTGTACTGGCTCACCGTCCTGATCGTCGCCGTGGTCGGGACCATGGCGGCCGACACGCTGCACATCCAGTTCGGCGTCCCCTACGTCGCCTCGTCCCTGTTCTTCGCCGTCGTCCTGACCGTGGTGTTCGTGGCCTGGTCGCGGGTCGAGGGGACGCTGTCGATCCACAGCATCGACACCACCCGGCGCGAGTTCTTCTACTGGGCCACGGTCCTGTCCACCTTCGCCATGGGGACGGCTCTGGGCGACTTCACGGCCTCGTCGCTGAAGCTGGGCTATCCCGCGTCGGCGCTCTTCTTCGCGGCTCTGCTCCTCATCCCGGCGCTCGGCTACCGGTTCTTCCACATGAACGGGATCCTGGCCTTCTGGGTGGCCTACGTGCTGACCCGCCCGGTGGGCGCCTCGATCGCCGACTGGTTGAGCAAGCCGAAGTACGCGAGCGGCCTCGGACTGGGTGACGGTCCGACCACCCTGGGCCTGGGCGTGGCGTTCGTGGTCTGTGTCGTGCTCCTCACCAGGTCGCACGCCCGGTCCGGCGCGCCCACCGCGGGCATCTCCGGCTGAAGGGGGTCCGGGGGCGCAACCGGACCGAGCGTTCGACGTCGGGGTCAGCCTCCGTCGCCGTTCGGACCGTCCGTCCCGTCGGTATCGTCCGGCCCCTCACCGATCGACCCGTCCGGCCCGTCGGCGCGCCAGGCCCGGAACAGCTCGGTGAACTCGTCCTGTGCCTCGGGTGAGAGGTCCTCGGGCGTGAGGCGGCCGGTGGCGGCGATGGTCACCCGCATCTGCTCGAGGTATGCGGTGCAGTTGGGGCAGGCACGTAGGTGGCGCTCGAACCGCCTGCGCTCGGCTCGGGGGAGCACGCCCTCGAGGTAGTCGCTGACCAGCTCGACGACCTGCCGGCACACCAGCTCGTCGCGACGTCGCAACAGGACCATCATCGCCCCCTCGTCTGGAGCTCGGAATCGAGCACGGTGCGCAGCCGGCTCCGGCCCCGATGGAGCAGGACGCGCTGATTTCCCTCGGAGATGCCGAGCACGTCGCACACGTCTCCGCTGGCGAGCCCCTCGACGTCGCGGAGCAGGACCACGTCCCGCTGCCGGTCGGGCAGTCCGTCGATGGCCTCGCGCAGCATCGGACCCCACGCGGCGGCCACCAGGCGGTCGTCGACGTCGGACTCCCACGGCACGACGGGCTGGGCCCACGCGCCGGAACCGTCGAAGCGGTCCGGGCTCACCGCCGGCTCTGTCGGGTCGATCGTCCGGTGGCGCTGCTCGCGGACGCCCGAGGTGCGGGCCCGGTTGACCAGGATGCGGAACAGCCACGTCTTGAACGACGAGCGTCCCTCGAAACGTTCGACGCCGCGGACCACGCCCATCCAGGTGTCCTGGACGACCTCCTCGGCGACCGCGTCACTCGGGACGAAGGTGCGGGCAACCCGGAGCAGCGAGCCCTGATAGCGGCCGACCAAGGACACGAAGGCCGACTCGTCGCCGTCGCGGAGCCGCGCCAGCAGCTCGACATCGGACTCCATGGGCTGCACTGTAGATCGGACTCGCCGGCGGTAGCTGGCGCGCGACGACGGGTCGCAGTCACCGTGGGCACTGGTGATGGGGACCTCCTCGATGGTCGGGTGGACACGGTGCGTAGTCCCGCGGCCGCCGGTCGGTGTTACAGCGCGGCGGCGGACGGGCACGTCGGCGGCCGACCGGGACCGGAGCCGCACCCGCCGTGTAACGCGTCCCGTCGCCGCCGGACAGAGCAGTGCAGTGCCCGACCTGTCCACCTTCGAAGGAGACCTCATGCGACGAACCCTCTCACTGGCTGCGCTCGCCGGCGCGGCCGCCGTCATCGCCAGCCTCACCCTGCCGGCCGTGGCCGGGGCCGACGGCTTCGGTCCCGGCAGCCCGGGTAATCCCGGGGGCTCCGGTCCCGGGTCCACGGTCTATGTCCAGACCAACGATCCGACCGGCAACCAGGTCGTGACCTACCTGTCCTCCCGGAGCGGGCTCCACGAGGTGGCGCGCACCGACACCGGCGGCCTCGGTGTCGACATCCAGGGCTCAGTGGTCGACAAGCTGGCGTCCCAGGGCAGCCTCGTCACCGATCCGACCGACGGCCTGCTGGTCGGCGTCAACGGCGGCAGCAACACCATCTCCGTGTTCCATGCCTTCGGGCCCTACCTGAGCAGCCCCCGGGTCGTGTCCTCGGGAGGGACGACCCCGGTGAGCGTGGCCGCACGCGGCGATCTCATCTACGTGCTCGACGCGGGTGGCGCGGGGTCCATCCAGGGCTACTACGCCAACACGCTGACACCCGTCCCCGGGAGCAACCGGTCCCTCGGCCTGACGCCCGGCGTGACGCCGGCGTACCTCAACACACCGGGCCAGATCGGGTTCACCCCGAACGGGCGGCAGCTGATCGTGACCACCAAGGCCAACGGCAGCGACATCGACGTGTTCAACCTGACCCCGTGGGGCTCGGTGACCGGGTCGCCGGTCGTCAACCCGTCGGCCACACCCGTCCCCTTCGGCTTCACGTTCGACCGGTCGGGTGACCTCGTGGTGACCGAGGCCGGGACCAGCGCGCTGACGACCTACTCGGTGGCCGCCGACGGCACGGTGGCCGAGGTGGGCTCGACCACCGACGGGCTGGCCGCCCTGTGCTGGGTGGCCACCAACGGCGCGGTACTTCTTCGGGGCCAACGCCGGCAGCGCCACCGTGACGAGCTACGCCATCGGCGCCTCGGGCGTCCCGACCGTGGTGGCCGCGACCGCGACCGACCCGGGTCCCGTGGACCTGGCCACGTCGCTCGACGGCCGGTCGCTGTACGTGGAGACCGGGGGCAACGACCTCGTCGACTCGTTCGCCATCCAGCCCGACGGCTCCCTGGTCGCCACCGGCTCGGTCGCCCCTGAGCTCCCGGGCCACAGCGGACTCGAGGGGATCGCCGTCGGCTGGTCCTACTAGCCAGGTCGGGGCGGCCCCTCCCTGGCCGCCCCGACCGCGGCCCCTCCCTGGCCGCCCCCACCGTGCACGTCCGCTCCGTCGGGTGGCATCGGGCCGAGGCCCGGGCCGCCCGACGGACGCGCGCCGGCGGTGACCCGGGTCCTCCGACTCAGCGCTCGGCGATCGCCCGATCGAGCTCGTCTGCGTCCTCGGAGGTGAGACGACGGTAGGGGGCGTCCTTGGCCGGACGCCACCAGACGGGCTCGTCGCAGCGCCAGGCCTCGTTGCGCAGCACCCGCTTGACCACCTTGGTGGTCGCCGTCTCGGGCAGTCGGTCGGTCACACGTACGAACCGGGGTGCCCACTTGGTGCCGAGGTCCTCCTCCGCTTCGAGGAAGGCGACGAAGCTCCGGGGATCGAAGGTCCGGCCCTCGTGGAGCAGGAGCGTGGCCATCACCTGGTCGCCCACGACCGTGTCGGGCACCGCGTAGACGGAGGCGAGGACCACGTCGGGGTGGCGCTGGAGGATGCCCTCGACGGGGGCCGCCGCGAAGTTCTCGCCGTCGACCCGGAGCCAGTCGTAGTCGCGGCCGCCGAAGTAGAAGAAGTCGTCCTCGTCGCGGTATCCGAGGTCGCCGGTCCAGTACCAGCCGTTGCGGACCCGCGCCTGGTCGGCCTCGGCATTGCGCCAGTAGCCCTCGAACCCGGTGGCCCCGGTCTGGCTGACCATCTCGCCGATGGCCTCCTCGGCGTTGAGCAGCCGGCCGCGCTCGTCGAAGACGGCCCGGGGACACTCCTCGCCGGTCTCCGTGTCCACGATCATCGTGCCCGGCAGGGCACGCCCCAGTGCGCCGCGGGGTGTGTCGGGGGTGCGCTGGATGGACGCGCCGCCCTCGGTCGATCCGTAGGCGTCCTGGACCGCGCAGCCGAACCGTTCGGCGAACCGGGCCACGTCGGCCTCCGCCGCCTCGTTGCCGAAGCACCTGCGCAGCGGGTTGTCGGCGTCGTCCGGGTGCTCGGGGGTGGCCAGGATGTAGGAGAGGGGCTTGCCGACGTAGTTGAAGTACGTGACCCCGTAGCGGCGGACGTCGACGAGGAACTGGCTGGCGCTGAACCGGTCGCGTAGGGCGGCGGTGGCCCCGGCGGCCAGGGCCGGAGCCCATCCGGCCATCAGGGCGTTGGAGTGGAACAGGGGCATGGACAGGTAGCAGACGTCGTCGGGAACGAGCTCGTACATCTGGGCCACGATGGCGCCGATCCGGGCGAGCCGGCCCTGGCTGCACAGGCAGGCCTTCGGCGCGCCGGACGTGCCCGAGGTGAAGAGCAGCAGTCCGAGGCTGTCCTCGGTGACGCCCACCTCGTCCTGGTCGGGCAGGGGGGCACCGGACACACCGGCCAGGAGGTCCGAGTACGCGGTGGGCCCGCCGGGGGGACGGTCGCCGGCCGGATCGTCGACCACCAGGATGCGATCGGCCGGGAGGGCGGGGCCGAGGTCGTGGCCCTCGACCAGCTCCCGATAGGCGGGAGTGGTGACGAGCAGCTGGCACTCGGTGTGGGACAGGTCGCGGGCGAGCTCGTCACCCCGGTGGGTCGGATTGCCCCCCACGACCACGGCACCGGCCAGGGCGGCCCCGCCCATCCAGAACACGTACTCGGGGACGTTGTCCATGAGCAGGGCCACGTGGAAGGGTCCCGGCCGGCGCAGGGCCAGCAGGAGGGCGGCCCTCTCCGCCTGGGCACGCACCACCTCGGCGTGGGTCCAGGTACGGTCCGAGTAGGCGAGGCCCGGTCGCGGGTCGTCCGCCCGGTCGCGGATCAGTTGGTCGATGGTCTGCATCGGTTCCCTCAGGATGTTCGGCCGACAGGCGACAGTACGTCACCGACGGAGGTCGGGCCCCCGGCGGCTCGCTCCAGGCACAAATCTGGAACACGTTGCAATTTAGCAGGCCTACTGTTACCGTTCCGGAGCAACGATTCCGCGCGAGCGAGAGGAGCCCCAGACATGGAGTTCGGAATCTTCATCAACGGGTATCTCCCGGGACCGGCGTCCCGCGACACCGACGCCGAGCACCTGATGCTCGAGCGGGAGATCGAGTTCGGCATCAAGGCCGACCTCTACAACTGGAAGTACGCCTGGTACGGCGAGCACCACGCCCTGACCGAGTACTCGCACATGTCCGCGCCCGAAGTGATCATGGGCTATGTCGCCGTCCCGCACGGAGCGCATCCACCTCGGCACCGGCATCAACAGCCTGAGCCCGCGCAAGGAGCACCCGGTCCGCTACGCCGAGCGGGCGGCCATGCTCGACCACGTGACCCGCAACCGCTTCGAGTGGGGTACCGGCCGCGGCGCCGGCAGCCACGAGATGAGGTCGTTCAACATCCTGGACAAGGACTCCACCAAGCCGGAGTGGAACGAGGTCGTCCGCGAGATCCCGCGGATGTGGGAGCAGCGCGACTACATGTTCGAGGGCGAGAGCTTCACCGTGCCGACGCCGCACAACGTCCTCCCCAAGCCCTACGGCAAGGGCCACCCGCCGATCTGGGTGGCCTGCGGCAATCCCGGGACGTTCGTCCAGGCCGGCGAGATGGGGATCGGCGCCATCGCCTTCAACTTCGAGCCGGTCTTCTCGCTCAAGGGGCGCATCGACTCCTACAAGGAGGGCATCGCCAACTGCACCGAGCCCGATCGGGCAGTTCAAGAACGACAACGTGATGATCACCAACTCGGTCATCTGCCTGTCCGACCGCGACCGGGCCCGCGAGATCGCCCTGCGCCACTACCGCGGCTACCTGTACTCGCTGGTCTGCCTGTACCACGACACCATGCCCGAAGCCCGACTACGCGCCCGACCTGGCCGGAGTCGATCCCGGGCGTCGCCGACCTCGACGCACTCGACCGGCTGATCGCCGAGGGCTGGCTGCTGTGCGGCAACCCCGAGGAGGTCGCCGAGCAGCGTCGAGAAGTACCAGACGGTGGGGTGCGACCAGGTGGTGTTCGGCCTCCCGAGCGACTCCCTGGAGCACGAGGAGGTCCTCGAGATGCTGGAGGTCTTCGGCACCAAGGTGATCCCCGAATTCGACAAGGACGAGGTCCACTCGACCACCCGCTACCGGGCCACCGCCCAGCGCAAGTACCCGGACTTCGCGAACGAGGTCCCCGACATCTCGGTGCCGGGCCTGCCGACCAACGCCCTGATCCAGCTGGACGGCACCCGCAAGATGTAGTCACCGGGCCGCGACCGGCCCCGGAAGTGGAACGCACGATGGCCGGGCCCCCGGGGCCCGGCCATCGTCGTCGGTGGGCGCACTCGCGTCGGAACGGGGGAGCTGCCGCCGCAGCGGCGATCCGGGACGCCCCCGGGGTCGGGCTCAGTCCCCGTCGGCCCCCCAGGCCGCCAGCAGGGCGTCCGTGGTGGTCAGGGTGGTGATGAGCGGGAAGGTGTTGTCGAGGACGGCGTCGGCATACCCGGCTGGGATGCCGGCGACGGTGTCGCGGGGCACCACGACCTGGTAACCGAGATTGCAGGCCTCGATGGCCAGGCCGAGCACGCCCGAGGTTGACCGACACCCCGGTCGCCACCACCGTCTCCACCCCCAGGCTGCGCAGCCAGATGTCGAGTGACGTTCCCGAGAAGGGCGACACGCCGTGGAGTCGGGAGCACACCAGGTCCGACGGCTCGGGACCGAGCCCGTCGCACAGCTCGACCGGCGGCGTCCCGACCAGGAGGTGGTCAGGGTTGCGGACCATGGCGGCGATGAGCTGGCAGTTGACCGTCGATCCGGCCCGGTCGGCCCGGAACTCGGCGGTGCAGTGGACGACCGGGACTCCGAGCGCCCGGGCCGCCCGGAGCACCCGGGCCGTGTTCGGCACCACCCCGACCCGTGCGGCCGCGTCGGCCAGCTGGGGAAAGGAGGTCAGGTCACCGACGACCCCGCGTTGGATCTCCATGGTGAGCACGGCCGACCTCGAGGGGGCCGCCACCGTGGCCAGGTCGACGGGCACGGCGTCCGGCCCCGGTCAGGTGCCCGAGGCCGTGCGGGCCCCGCCGGCGTCGGACTCCTCGGGCGCCCCGGCGGCGATGGCGTTCGCCCAGCGGTAGTCGGGCTTGCCGCTGGGGGAGCGCTCGATCGTCTCCACCACGTGGAGCTGCCGGGGCACCTTGTACCCGGCGATGTGGCCGCGACAGTGGTCCTGGATCTCGTCCAGTGTGGGCACGGTGCCGCCGCGGGGCTGGATGATGGCGGCCACCCGCTGGCCCCAGCGGTCGTCCGGGGCCCCGACCACGATGGCGTCCAGCACGGCGGGGTGGGATCGCACGGCCGACTCGACCTCCTCGGGGAAGATCTTCTCGCCACCCGAGTTGATGGAGACCGAGCCCCGTCCGAGCAGGGTGATGGTCCCGTCCGCCTCGATCGTGGCGAAGTCGCCGGGCATCGTGTAGCGGGTGCCGTCCACGGTGATGAAGACCTCGGCCGTCTTGACCGGGTCGTTGTAGTAGCCGACGGGGATGTTCCCCGACCGGGCGATCTTCCCGATCACTCCCGACCCGGCGACGACCGGATTCAGGTCCTCGTCGAAGACGACGGTGTCGCCCAGCACGCTGACCGTGGGTCCGCTCTTCATGGCCGTGTGACCCTTGGTCAGGGTCGCCATGCCGTTGTTGCCCGACTCCGACGAGCCGATGGCGTCGACGATCACGAGGTTCGGGAAGTGGCGGAAGAACTCGTCCTTGACCGGCGCCGAAAACAGGGCGGCCGACGACGTCACGGCCAGCATCGAGGAGAGGTCGTAGTTGCTGCCCGGCTCGTCGAGGGCCTCGATGAGTGGCTTTCCCATGGCGTCGCCGGTGATCATCACCGAGTTCGCCTTCTCGGACTCGATCAGGCGCCACACCTCGTGGGGCTCGAACTTCGGTACCAGGATCGTGCGGTTGCCCACGAAGCTCTGGCCCATGACGCACCACTGCGTGGCCCCGTGCATGAGCGGCGCGATCGGCAGGAGGGTGAGCTGGCCGCCCCGGCCCTTCTCCACCATCTCCTCGGGAGCCTGCACCCGGGTGTTGGTGGTCGGGTCCACACCGCCGCCGAGTGCGTAGAAGACATCCTCGTGGCGCCAGACGACACCCTTGGGCATGCCGGTCGTCCCGCCGGTGTAGAGGATGTAGTAGTCGTCCCCGGACCGGGGGCGAAGTCCCGCTCGGGCGCTCCCGCGGCCATCGCCTCCTCGTAGGGGACGGTTGCCTCGCCGAGCGGGACCCCCGAGCCGTCGTCGATACCGATCACGAGCCGGAGGGCGGGCAGCTCGGGCAGGAGCGTGGTCACGTGGGGCGTGTACTCGGCATGGTGGACCAGGGCGACCAGGTCGGCGTTGGCGAAGAGGTAGCGGAGCTCCTCCTCCACGTAGCGGTAGTTGATGTTGATCCAGATGGCCCGGAGCTTGAACACGGCCCACGCCGTCTCGACCCACTCGACGCTGTTGAGGGCGTAGATGCCGACGTGGTCGCCGGGCCCCACGCCGTGGGCGGCGAGGAAGTGGGCCAGTCGGTTGGCCCGTTCCTCCATTTCGGCGTAGGTCCGGCGCTGGCCCGCAGCCACCAGGTACTCCCGGTCCCCGTAGGCGTCGACGGACGCCTCGAACATGTCGGCGAGGTTGAACGTGCTCATCGCGGCAGATAGTAGAACAGGTTTCTGTTCCCGCGACGGGAGCCCCTTCGTGAGCTGCGGGGATACCGCCCCGCGCGGCTCGTGCCACCGCCGGTGCGCACCCAGGACGGGGCCGGCGGGCCTCAGGCCTGGAGGTCGGAGCCGGGATGGTCGGCCGGGCTGCGGAGCTCGGCCGGGTGCTGGAGGTCGGCCATGGCCTCGCGGACGGTGCGCACCACGCCGTCCTCGTCGAGGCCGAGCCGGGCCAGGATCCGGTCGGGCCGGCCCTGGGCCAGGAAGGCACGGGGCACGCCCCGGTGGACGACCGGCGGGCAGGAGCCGAGCGGCACGGCCGCCCGCAGGGCGTCGCCCAGGAACATCCCGGCCCCACCTTGGCGGACCCCGTCCTCCACGGTGAGCACGAGCGCGTGGCGGGCGGCGTCGGCCAGCATGCCCGGGTCGGGATGGGAGACCACGCGCGGGTCCCACACGGTCACGTCGATCCCCTCGGCATCGAGCCGGCGGGCGGCGGCCACGGCCGCGCCGAGCATCTTGCCGATCGCCAGGATGCAGACCGAGCCGTCGCCCTCCCGCACCAGGCGCGCCTCCAGCCCGGATCCCTCGGATCCGGGGTCCACGACCGGCGCCGGCGTCTTCGGGAAGCGGATGGCCGACGGCCCGTCCAGGGTGAGGGCGGTGGCGAGCATCGCCTCCACCTCGGGAGCCGAGGAGGGGGCGAAGACCGTCATGCCCGGGATCGACAGGCAGAGGGCCATGTCGAGCACGCCGTGGTGGCTCGGCCCGTCGTCCCCGGTGATGCCGGCCCGGTCGAGGACCAGCACCACGGGCAGCCGGTGGAGCCCGATGTCGAGGTTGGCCTGGTCGAAGGCACGCGAGAGGAAGGTCGAGTAGACGGCCACCACGGGCCGCAGTCCGGCCATGGCCATGCCCGCGGCCGACGTCAGTGCGTGCTGTTCGGCGATGCC
The DNA here is from genome assembly GCA_963830165.1 of uncultured Acidimicrobiaceae bacterium. Lineage (GTDB taxonomy): Bacteria > Actinomycetota > Acidimicrobiia > Acidimicrobiales > RAAP-2 > Bog-756. Next base: position 362,931 of record CAWHKZ010000008.1, on the reverse strand, counting down.
GACGTCGACGAAGCGCTCGGGGAACCGGGCCTCGAACGGCAGGAGGCCGGTGGGGCCGGGCATGGCCGCGGTGATGGCCACGATGCGGGGGTCGGCTTCGGCGTGGAGCAGGAGGGCCCGGGTGAAGGCGTGGGTGTACGTGGTCACCGCCACGTCGGGGGCGATGTCCGAGCCGCCGATGGACAGCGACGCGTTCTGGAGCATCGGCGCCGCGGTTCCGACCGCGGCGTCGGGGCCGTCGAGGGAGGGCGGCCCGGGGGACTGCACCTTCACGTCGTGCAGGCGCTGGACGTCGTCCTCCTCGGCCGGCGCGTACCCTCGACCCTTCTGGGTCAGGACGTGGACCACGATCGGCCCTTCCCACCCGGCGGCGTTGGCCAGGGCCTGCTCGACGCCGGCGATGTCGTGGCCGTCGATGGGGCCCACGTAGCGGATGCCCAGGGCCTCGAAGAAGGTGTGGGGCGTGACCACTTCGCGCAGCGCGCTGGTCAGGCCGTGGACGCCGGAGTAGGCCAGCTCGCCGACGGCCGGCAGCTCGCGGAGCAGGTGCCGGAGGCGCTGACGGGCCTGGATGTAGGCCGGGCTCAGGCGCAGGTGGGTGAGGCTGAGGGAGAGCTGGGAGACGGTCGGGGCGTAGGAGCGGCCGTTGTCGTTGAGGACGATGACGACCCGCTTGCCCGAATGGCCGAGGTTGTTGAGCGCCTCGTAGGCCATGCCGCCGGTCAGGGCCCCGTCGCCGACCACGGCGACGACCCGCCGGTCCTTGCCCTGCAGCTCGAAGGCGGTGGCCATGCCGTGGGCGTAGCTCAGGACGGCCGAGGCGTGGCTGTTCTCCACCCAGTCGTGCTCGGACTCGGTGCGGCTCGGGTAGCCGGAGAGTCCGTCCTCCTGGCGCAGGTGGGTGAAGGCGTCACGCCGGCCGGTGACCAGCTTGTGCACGTAGGCCTGGTGGCCGGTGTCCCACAGCAGCAGGTCGCGGGGCGAGTCGAAGGTGCGGTGCAGGGCCAGGGTCAGCTCGACCACGCCGAGGTTGGAGCCGAGGTGCCCCCCGGTCCGGGTGACGGCGTCCACGATGAAGTCCCGGATCTCCTGGGACAGGACGGCCAGCTCGTCGGGGGTCAGGGCCCGGAGGTCTGCCGGACTGTCGATGTGTTCCAGGATCATGTCAGGGGTCGCCTTCGTGGTCAGGCTACCAGCGCGGTCCCCGGGGCAGGGCTCCCCTGGAACGCCCTCCGGAGCGGGATCGGGCACCGGAGTGCACGGTAGGGACGGCCCGCCGGACGTACGGAGCCGGCGGCTCAGCGGACGTTGCCGAGGAAGGTGTCGCGGTCGACGACGACCCGCACCAGCTTGCCCGCGGCCACCAGGCCGCTGCGCTCGGACACCGACACGGTGAACACCAGTCGGCGACCCTCGATGCGATCGAGGGTGGCCTCGGCCCAGACCGTGCCGCCCACGCCGACCGGCACCAGATGGTCGAACTGGACCCGCTTGGCGACGGACGTGCCACCTTCGGGGAGGTGCCCCTCGACGGCCAGGCAGCTGGCCTCCTCGCACAGGGCGACCAGGCGGGGGGTGGCGAGGACCGGCACCGTGCCCGTGTGGAAGGCCTCGGCCGTGTCGTCGTCGGTCACCTCGAGCTCGATGCGGGCGGACAGACCGGTACGGGGGGCCACGCCGGTACGATACGCGACGGACACTGACGTCGGCCATCCGGGCGCCGTGCAGTCGAGCGAGGAGGCCGACGTGATCGATACCCCCGTGCTGGAACGGGTACTGGCGGAAGCGCTGCGCAATGGCGGCGACTTCGCCGAGGTGTTCGCCGAGGACCGCTCCAACTCGTCGGCCCTGCTCGACGACGGGCGGGTCGAGGAGCTGTCCTCGGGGCGGGAGCGGGGTGCCGGAATCCGGGTGGTCACGGGCGAGACCACGGGGTTCGCCCACACCGCCGACCTCAGCGAGCGGGGTCTGCTCCGGGCGGCCGAGGCGGCGTCCGCCGTGGCCCGGAGCGGAGGAGGGTCGCGCTCGGCCGACGTCGGCCGCCTGTCGGGCGACCCGGCGACCGACCGGGGCGACCGACCGGCGCCGACCGTCGGATCGAAGGCCGACGCCCTCGACCTGCTGCAGCGGGCCGACGACGCGGCCCGGGCCTCGGGCGATGCGATCAGCCAGGTCCAGGCCGGATTCGGCTCCTCCCGCCGGCGGGTCCTGATCGCCAACTCCGACGGACTGCTGGCCGGCGACGAGCAGTCCCGCACCCGGTTCTCCGTGTCGTGCGTGGCCCTGGGCGACACCGGGCATGCAGACCGGCTACGAGACGGCGGCCCGCACCCTCGGGTTCGAGCTGTTCGACGAGGTGTCGGTCGAGGAGCTGGCCCGAACGGCGGCCGCCCAGGCGCTGGCCAAGCTCTCGGCCCGGCCGGCGCCCTCGGGCGAACTGCCGGTGGTGCTGGCCGGCGGCAGCGGCGGCATCCTCTTCCACGAGGCGTGCGGCCACGGCCTCGAGGCCGACCACATCGTGAAGGACGCCTCGGTCTACACGGGCAAGGTCGGCGAGCTCGTGGCGAGCCCCCTCGTGACCCTGGTCGACGACGGCACGGTCGGCTCGGAGTGGGGCACGTTCGTGGTCGACGACGAGGGCCGCCACGCCCAGCGCAACGTCCTGATCGAGAACGGGGTCCTCACCGACTACCTGTGGGACTACCTGCGGGCCAGGAAGGAGGGGCGCATCTCGTCGGGCAACGGTCGGCGCCAGTCCTACCGGGACCTGCCCATGGTCCGCATGACCAATACGTTCCTCCTCCCCGGCGAGGACGACGCCGACGAGATCGTGGCCCAGACCCCCCGGGGGGTCTACGTGGCCAAGCTCGGCGGTGGCCAGGTCAACACCACGACCGGCGACTTCGTGTTCGGCACGACGATGGCCTACCTGATCGAGGACGGGAAGATCACCGAGCCGCTGCGGGACGCCAACCTGATCGGCAACGGACCCGAGATCCTCAAGCGCATCGATGCCGTGGCGACCGACTTCTCGATGACGCCGGGTACCTGCGGCAAGGACGGCCAGAGCGTGCCCGTCGGCTGCGGCCAGGCCACCATGCGCCTGACCGGCGTGACCATCGGGGGGACGGCCGAGTGAGCACCGCCACGGAGGAGACGGCGAGGGCGGCACCGCCGACCTGGTGGCCCTGGCCGAGCGGGTGGCCGGCTGGGCGACCGCCGGCGAGGAGGTCGAGGTCTACGTGGCCCGGGGCACCGAGACGGAGGTCCGGGCCTACGACGGCGAGGTGGAGTCGCTGACCTCGGCCACGTCGGCCGGGATCGGCGTCCGGGTCATCGTCGACCACCGGCTGGGCTTCGCCTGGGCCGGCTCGCTCGACGAGTCCGTGCTGGGCGAGACGCTGGCCGAGGCCCGGGACAACGCCCGCTTCGCCACCGCCGACGACCACGTCCGCCTGGCCGTGCCCGACGGGGTCGAGGCCGTGCCGGTGGACCTCTGGGACGAGGGGCTGGCCGGCGTACCCACGGAGCGCAAGGTGGAGCTGGCCCTCACCCTCGAGGCCCGGGCCCGGGCGGCCGACCCGAGGATCCGCCAGGTCTCGTCGGCCGACTACGGCGACGTGGCCTCCGAGTCGGCCCTGGTCTCGACCACGGGCATCCGGTCGTCGTCGCGCAAGACCTCGGGCTACCTGTCGGTGGGCGTCATCGCCGGCGAGGGCGAGGGCAGCCAGACCGGCGGCGGCTACAGCGTGGGCCGTGGCTTCGAGGGACTCGACCCCGACCGGGCCTGCGAGGACGCGGTGACCCGGGCGGTCCGGCTCCTCGGGGCCACCAAGGGGCCCTCGGGCCGCTCGACGGTGGTGTTCGACCGCCGCATGGCGACCACGCTGCTGTCGATCGTGTCCTCGGCCCTGTCGGGCGAGGCGGTGGCCAAGGGCCGGTCGTTCTTCGCCGGGCGCATCGGCGAGCAGGTGGGCCACCACGGCCTCACCCTGGTCGACGACCCCACCGACCCCCGGGCCTACGGGGCGGCCGCCTACGACGCCGAGGGCCTGGCCTGTCGTCGCAACGTGCTGATCGACTCGGGCGTCCTGCAGGGGTTCCTGTACGACACCGTCTCCGCCTCGCGGGCGGGGGTGGCCTCGACGGGGTCGGCGGTGCGCGGCGGGTACGCCGGCACGCCGGGGCCGGGGTGCCGCGCCCTGACGCTCGCGCCCGGTCCCGAGGGCTACGACGAGGACGGGGTGCTGGCCGCGGTGGGGGAGGGGCTCTTCGTCCAGTCGATGACCGGGGTCCACTCGGGGGTGAACCCGATCAGCGGCGACTTCTCCGTCGGGGCCGAGGGGCTCATGATCCGCGACGGGCGGCTGGCCGAGCCCGTCCGGGAGATCACCGTGGCCTCCACCCTCCAGCGGATGCTGCTGTCGCTGGTGGCCGTGGGGGCCGACGTCGAGTGGCTGCCCTCGATCGCCGCCGGCCAGACCCTGGCCATCGGTGACATGCAGGTCAGCGGGGTCTGAGGGTCGCGGTAGCTCACGACCGGACGACCGACCCGTCGAGGTCCGGGCCTTCCCGGTGGCCTACTTGGCCGAGGACTGGGCGGCCGTCGCCTTGGTGCAGGCGTCCAGGGCGTCGGGTGTCGACGTGTAGTAGATCGACCCGGTGATCGCCAGGTTGTAGGGGCCGGCCGACGCCGAGGTCGGCGTGCCACCGACCCACAGCGGCGGGCTGAGGGCGACCGAGGCGCTGGAGGCGCCCGCCGAGCCTCGATGCCGTGGCCGCGCTGGCCGCCGAACTCGTCGACGCTGGCTGGAGGCCGCCCCGTAGCCGAGGACGAACTTCTGGATCACGAAGAGCCGGGGGAAGCTGTCGAGGCCGTTGACGAACGACATGATCTGCCCGAAGTTGCCCTGCACGGTGAGGGTGGTGGGCACGGCGGTCACATCCGCCGGTGTAGCGCGTCGACGGGCGGTCGACGCGCGATGGGGTCGCCAGCGGACCCGTCCGGCCGTGGTGCCGGCCGGAGTGAACCCGCTGAACTGGGCCAGGGTCACACCCGAGCTGCCGGCCAGAGCGTTGAACTGGCTCTCGAAGCTGGACTCCTCGGCGTCGACGTCGGTGGGCGTCTGGACGGAGGGGATCTGGGTGCTGATCTTCGACCAGGTCGGCGCAGTTCGACGACAGCTTCTGGCCCTCGGACTGCAGTGCGGTCAGACGGGCCTGAAGCGTCACCTCCTGGCCCTGGAGCTGCGTGCTCTGAGCCTGTAGCGACGTCAGCTTCGAGTTCTGCGGGGAGATCAACGCCAGCCACAGGATGATGGCCACGATGAAGGCTCCACCCGCGGTGAGTAGGGGCGTCCGGTACTCGCGGAGGGAGTTCATTTCAGGCTCGCATTCTTGCTGAGGCTGGCAGCCGGGGTGATCGAGATATTGAAGGGAAAGGAGATCGAGGAGTTTGTCTCTACGGTTGTCGCCCCCTGCAGGGGATTGGCGAAGAACTGAGATGTCGAGATGGCGTTGATCCAGGCCTCGGAGATCGAGAGGCTCGGACCCGGTCCGTTGACGTCGAGCGTCGATCGTCCCGATGGCGGCCGACTGGGTGCCGCTGGCAGCTCCCGGCTTGACCTCCGGCGGTCGGCGTCAGCGGCTGTCAGTTCCGACCCACTGAAGGTCAGCACAGAGGCGTTCGCCGGCGTGATGGCGATGAGGTTGTTGAGGGCGAGCGGCCAGTCGATGGCCGAGTTGAGCACCGATGCCCGTCGGGCGAGCCCCTTCGTGTAGGCGTCGTTGGCCGCCACCACCAGGCTGTACTTCGGGACCTGGGCATTGAGCGATGCGATGTTGCCCTGCAGAGCGCTCACGTTGCTCTCGGCGTTGTGGACCTGGATGAGCTTCCAGCCGCCGAACAGGACGAGCAGGACCAGCACGGCCGCCGACGCGATGAGCGTGCGCTGCTGGATCCGCTTCATCCGCGCCTTCTGGGCGACCTCGGGCGGGAGCAGGTTGAACTTCTTGACGGCCGGGTCGGGCTCCGGCAGGGCCAGGCCGATAGGCGAGGCCAGGACGGGAGTCACCATGGCGGCCTGCTCGGGGGCGAGGTCGAGGCGGCTGGTGTCCATGCGCTCGAACGGCGAGCCGAACGAGACGGGAATGCGGACCTTCGACTCGAGCATCGTCGAAGAGGCCTTTGAGCTCGGAACCGCCGCCGGTCAGGACGACCCGGGAGACGGGCAGCCGGTCGGGAAGGGAGGCGAAGTACTGGATCGAGTTCCGGATCTCCTCGGTCAGCTCCAGCATGCTCGGGCTGGGCGACGCGCTCGGCCGCCTGGATCTGGGCACTGTCCTCGCCGAAGCGGTACTTGAGCGTCTCGGCGTCCACGATCGGGATGTCGAGCGCGGCCGAGATGGCCGCCGTCGTGGCGTTCCCGCCCGATCCGATGGTGCGGACGAACTGGGGTCGACCACCCTGGTGGACGACGACCACGGTGAGGCCGGCACCGATCGAGACGATGGCCTCGGGCTGATCGCCGTCCGGCGGGGTGTCGCCACCGGTGGCCCCGGAGCCGCCGAGTGCACGGACCAGCGCGGAGGAGATGAGGTCCACGCCATCGACGGTCAGGCCGGCCCGCTCGACGACGTCGATGACCCCGTTGACGAGGTCGACGTGGGCGGCGGCCACGAGGACGCGCCGCATCCGGGCGCTCTCGTCGTTGGTGTAGTCGGCGAGCACCTGCGAGGAGAGGAGGGTCTGCTCCGGAGGGAACGGGATGACCTCTTCGGACTGGAATCGCACCGCGCTGTCGATCTCGTCGTCGGGCACGTACGGGAGGTCGATCTCGCGGGTGATGGCCCGGAGTCCGGCGATCCCGACGATGACCGAGGTACCCGAGAACTGCCCGTTCTTCCAGAGCTTCTGGATGGCTTCGACGACCGCGGTGGTGTCGCGGATCTCACCGTCGACCAGCGAGCCCGGAGGCAGCCCGACCTGGCCGTAGGTGAGGAGGACGGGGGTGGACTTGGACAGGTCGATCTCGGCGGCGCGCACGCCGCTCGTGCCGATGTCGAGTCCGACGGTCAGGCGTGGCATCCGGTCGCTCCTGTCATCTCGTCCGCCGGCCGGGAGTCAGCCGCACCGGTGCCGATCTCCTCGATGCGGTGGCCGACGGTCGTCCGCCCCTGCCGTTCCGGTGTCGTGGTTCGGGTCATCGGGTCCTCTTCGGTCCTTGGTGGTACATCAGTGCATTTCATGGCCGCGCGGGCCGTAGTTGCACTATCGGAAAAGGGGTGTCCTACCTTGAGCGATCGGCCCGATCAGGGTGCCCACGGGGGTGGATCGGAGCGGGCCGGGCGTGGGAAGGGGCGGCCCGGCCGGCGGGCGGTCATCGATGGTCCGGCGGGCAGCCGTCCCGGGCGGAGGCGATCAGCCGAGTTGGGCGGCGAACGAGCCGGTCTGGAGGATCCCCTGGCGCTCCAGCATGACCTTGAGGTCGTGGGGATTCGTGGCCGAGGACATGGCCTCGGCGAGGGTGATCCGGCCCGTGGACAGCAGGGCCGCCAGCGACTGGTCGAACGTGACCATGCCGTAGTAGGCGCCGTCGGCCACGATGGAGTCGATGTCGCCGGTCAGCAGGGGGTCGATGATGGCCTGCTGGATTCGGCCGTTGATGACCAGGACCTCGAGGGCGGGCACCCGGCTCTCGCCGTCCACCGTCGGGATGAGCCGCTGGCAGACGATCCCCTGGAGCGACCCGGCCAGGCTGATGCGGATCTGGGTCTGCTGATGGGGCGGGAAGAAGTCGACGATGCGGTTGATCGTCTCGGTGGCGTTGATCGTGTGGAGGGTCGAGAAGACCAGGTGGCCCGTTTCGGCCGCGCTCAAGGCTGCCGCGACCGTCTCCTGGTCACGCATCTCGCCGACCAGGATGACGTCGGGGTCCTGGCGAAGGACGACGCGCATGGCCGAGGAGAACGAGTCCGTGTCGAAGCCCACCTCGCGCTGGTCGATGGCAGCCATGTCGTCGGTGTGGAGCACCTCGACCGGATCCTCGATGGTGACGATGTGGCAGGCCCGGAGGTGGTTAATGTGGTCGACCATGGCGGCCAGCGTCGTAGTCTTTCCCGACCCGGTCGGACCGGTCACGAGCACGAGTCCCCGAGTCTCCTGGGCGAGTTGGGTGACCACCGGCGGCAGGCCGAGCTCGTCGGCGGTGGCGGGGGAGGCGCGCACGCGGCGGATGGCCAGTGCGGTCGATGAACGCTGGTAGTACGCATTGACGCGGAAGCGCCCGGTCCCGGGGACGCTGTACGCGTAGTCGGCCTCGTGCTTCGCCCGGAAGGTCTCGAGCACCGTCTCGGTCATCATGGCCTCGGCGATGCGCAGGGTGTCCGGAGCCGTGAACAGCGGCTCGTCGGTGAGCGTCCGCAGCGATCCGGCGATGCGCATGCGCGGCGGCGCGCCGGCCTTGATGTGGAGGTCGGAGCCGTCGAACTCCTCGAGCAGCTTCAGAAGTCGATCGAGGTCGGCGATGTCCATACCACAACTGTACAGGACCACTCTGTGCGAATGGGGAACTGCGGAGAGTGGTGGGACGTCCGGAGCCATTCCGTGGCCACTCCGTCGGCCGGCGAGCCGGTCAGCCGGTCGAGGTGCCCGATGCTCCCTTGTCAGCCGTCGACGACGTCGAGGCCGCGGCGGGCACGGGGGTCGGCGCCGACCCGGACGATCCCGACGACCCGTTGGACGTCGACTCGGTCGTCGAGGCACCGTCTCCGGACGCCCCCGCCGGGGTGGTCGCGGGCGTGGACTCGGCCGGCCGGGACGACGAGCCGCCCGAGCGGCTGTCGGTCTTGTAGAAGCCGCTGCCCTTGAAGACGATCCCCACGCTGCCGAAGACCTTCCTCACCGGCTTCCCGCACGTCGGGCACTCGGTCAGCGGGGCGTCGTGGAACGACTGGACGACGTCGAAGTTCGTCTCACAGTTGTCGCAGCGGTATTCGTAGGTGGGCACGCAGCGTGCTCCTTCCGGTCCGGGCCGTCTCTCCAGATTGGCAGTCTACCCGAGTGAGTGCCAATCCCGACCCCGTCGTACCTGCTCCCGTACACTGGGCTTGTGAGAGACGGGAGCGGACAGTGACGGACCGGAGCTTGAGCCACCTGGACCCCTTCGGCGGGGCACGCATGTCGGACGTGTCGCCCAAGGAGGCCACCCTGCGCCGGGCGCTGGCCCGGTGCCGTGTCGCCATGAAGCCCGAGACGACCGCCCAGGTGGCCAACAACGCCATCACCAAGGGCGATGTCCTGGCCGCGGCCCGGGTGGCCGGCATCCAGGCGGCCAAGCGGACCGCCGACCTCGTCCCCATGTGCCATCCGCTCCTGGTCGGTTCCGTCCAGGTCGACTTCACCATCGGCGACGACTACGTCGAGGTCGAGGCCAAGGTGGAGACGGTGGACCGCACCGGGGTCGAGATGGAGGCCATGACGGCCTGTGCCATCGCCGCCCTGACCGTGTACGACATGTGCAAGACGGCCGATCGCACGATGAGCATCGGTCAACTCATGCTGTGGGAGAAGACAGGCGGCAGCTCGGGCCAGTGGAAGCGGGAGTTCGACATCTGACCGATCGGGCTCACGGGTGCGCCATGGACCGCCGACAGCGTGCCCTCGCCACGCGCGAGGGCTGAGGGGCGTTCAGCCGTGTGAGGTTCAGCCGCGTACGGCGGAGCGGAGGTCGTGCAACGACAACTCCGACGTCGCCTCGCCACCGCACTGGGTGCAGTGCTCGACATGCCGCCAGCTCCGAAGCAGTCGGGTCCCCTCCGGGTTGAGCAGCACGACGAACGACTCCGACAGCGGGTCGATCTCGATGCCGTAGCAGGGCTGCCACTCGGTGGCCACCGGGGCGCTGGTCCGGTGGGCCGACTTCACCACGCGGCGGAAGCGCGAATTGTCCCGATCGATGATCCACGTGCTGTGGCACGACTCGATAACTGATCTCTTCCACGGCATCAGTATCCCATGCCGGAGCCTCGGTCCCTACACCTTTTGATGTCGGTTACGTGACAGTTGACCAAATGCATATAGGCCGCTACACGCCCGGCAACACCCGGTTCACCAGCGAAGTCCGGGCCACTGACCTGGGGGAACACGTGGCTGCGCCCGGGTCGAGCCGACATGTCGCGTCATGTCGTAACCGTTCAGGCCACGGGAACGTTGACGTACACGGTGGTGCCGCGCCCCGTCCCGCGAGGTGACCGTGAGCCGGCCTCCGACCAACCGGGCACGCTCGCTCATCCCCGGGAGGCCGAGCGACTGGGTCTCGCCCCAGAACTGCTCCTGTGGATCGAAGCCGGCGCCGTCGTCGGTGACGGTCAGACCCAGCCAGCCGTCGCCGAACAGGAGGGTGACGTCCACCCGGTCGGCGCGCGCGTGGCGCTCGGCGTTGGTGACGGCCTCCTGGGCGATGCGGAACACGGCGAGCTCCACGGCCGGGGGCAGGCGGACCACGGTGCCGTCGACGGTGAACGAGCTCTGGAAGCCTTGACGCTCGGTGGCATCGGTCAGGATCTGGTTGATGGAGGCCACCAGCCCGAGATCGTCGAGGACGGACGGTCGCAGTCCCTTGGCGATGGAGCGGAGCTCTGCGACCGTGTCCTCCACCGAGGCGCGCATCGAGGCCAGCATCCCCCCGTCGCGCAGATCGGTGGCCCCTGAGCCGGTCGGGGCGCCCTCGAGCGCGTCGATCTGGCGGCACAGGTGGATGAGCGCCTGGAGCGGGCCGTCGTGGAGTTCCTGGGCGATGTGGCGGCGCTCCTCCTCCTGGCCGAGAACCACCTGTCCGGCGTAGGCCTCCATGAGGTCGTGGCGCCGCGTCTCCGTCGTCACGTCCTCGAAGATGACCTGCATCCGCCGGTCGCCACCGGGCGCACCCACCAGGGTGGACGTGGGCCGGTAGAGCACGCGGCGCGCCGTCGACGTCGAAGGTCAGCGGACGCTGGCGCTCGTCGTCGACATGCCCGCCGGCCACATGTGCGTCGCCATCGGCGGTCCCGGCGGGGGTGGGGTCGGCGGACCGCCCGTCATCGAGCAGGCGGGTGAGCACGAGCGACGCGGCCTCCGGCCCCACCACGTCGACCAGGCGCCGCACCGGGACGTCGCTCGATCCCGGCTCGCCAGTCGCGGAGCACGATCCGTCGGCGTGCCGAACACACGCCCGGCGGCGGCGTTCGCCCCGACGACGCGTCCGTCACCGTCGACGACGAGGATCGGCGAGCGGTTCGACTCGAACATGTCCTGGTAGAGGACCTCGGCCTGGAGTCGGGCGGTGCGGGCGGCGTCGGCCTGCTCGCGGAAGCGGGTCTCGGCCGTCACCCGCCAGCCGATCAGGAGGGCCATCGCCAGGAGCACGACCAGCTGGACCACCTCGGACCACAGCGCCAGTGACACTCCGTGGTCGGCGACCTCCACCATGCGGGGGACGTCGAGCACGGCGACCCACGCCACGGTGGCCAGCCCGCCGGTCAGGCCGAAGTTGAGTGAGCCGACGACCACCGGCACCACGAAGAGGGCGACGGTCGACACCTCGAGGACGGCGTCGTCCGTGTCGAGGCCGAACGCCACGGTCACGGCCAGCCGCACGAGGGCGAGCGCCAGAACGGTCAGTTGCAGTAGCCAGAACCGCGAGTCGGTCCACGGCGAGCGGGCCGCCGAGATGCCGCGGCCGGCATCGGTCCCGCCGTGGGCCGGACCGCTCACGGTGTCCCGGTCGGCGCCGTCAGAGGGGCCTCGCCCGTCGGTGTCCCGTCCGAGTAGGCGGCTGGCCAGTGCGTAGTGGACGAGCTCGGTGCGCGACTCGATGCCCAGCTTGTCGAAGACGTGGTTCAGGTGACCCTCCACCGTCCGGGGACTGATGCCGAGGTGGTGGGCGATGGCCTTGTTGGACATGCCCCGGGCGACGAGCCCGACGACCTCGGCCTCCCTGACCGTGAGCGACCTCGTCGTCCGCTCCCCGGTCGACGAGGTCCTTCTCCCCCTGGCCGCGCGGGGACGTCGAGCCGCCGGTGCCGGCGGAGCACGCATCGCGCAGGGCGGCGACCAGTTCGTGGCTCGGCAGCGTCTTGAGCAGGTAGCCCGAGACGCCGGCGGCCAGGGCGGCGCGCACGTAGTGCTCGTCGTCGTAGGCGCTCAGGATCACCACCATGAGGCCGGGGTGGTCGTCGACCAGTCGCCCGGCCAGGTCGATGCCGTTGGCCGTGGGGAGCCGGATGTCGGTGATGACGAGGTCCGGCTCCGGTGTCGTCGACCACGCGGCACGCCTGCGTCGGCGTCGGCCGCCTCACCGACGACGACGAACCCGTCGGCGTCGTCCAGGATCCCGCGGGTGCCACTGCGCAGGAGCTCGTGGTCGTCGACGATGACCGTCCGCAGTGCTCCGCCGATTGCACGGGGATCGCTCGGTGCGGAACGGTCCATCCACCCATGGTAGGTAGTCAGGTGGCGACGATGAGGGACACTGCGAGGGCCACCGCCATGCCGGTCACGAGCGGTACCGAGGCCGCGGGAATCGAGGGCCGTGGTGACCTGTAGGCCGGCTCCGTCGTGCCGGGCCACGGGGACCCGGCGGAGATGGGCCCACAGTGCGACCAGGCACGCGGCCTCGGCCAGGATCCACGAAGCGGTACCGGCCAGTACCGCCACGCCCGACGCGCCGCCGATGCCTCCCAGCCAGCAGCCGGCGGCGGGCAGGAGGGCGCGTCCGTGCCACAGCGGGTCGTGGCAGTCCGGGTCGATGGTGCGCAGGACGGCGAAGGCCACGACCGCCGGCCAGGAGGCCAACCAGCGCCCACACCGCCACTGGCCGGTGGTCGAGCCACAGCGCGGCGGCCACCACGAGGACGGCGCCGGCGCCGGCGCCCACGGCCCCGACCGACAACGGGGTGCGCTGCCCCCGTACTCGATGAGGCCGCCGGCGATCACCGCCGCGGCCAGGACGCAGTAGCCGGCGGTCAGGCTGTTACCGTGCCATGCCCAGGCCACCAGTCCGAACACGACGGCGGTGGTCGACTCGACCAGCGGGTAGCGGACCGAGATCGGCTGGTGGCAGGTGTGGCAGCGGCCCCGCAGGGCCAGCCACGACACGACCGGCACGTTCTCCCACCAGGCGAGCTGGCGGTCACACGTCGGGCAGAACGACCGGGGAGTGGAGACCGACAGGCCGAGTGGCGTCCGGTAGACGACGACGTTGAGGAACGAGCCGACGAAGAGACCGAAGACGACCGCCAGGCCGACGACAAGCCACTCGAGGGAGCCGTGGGCGACGCTCACCGGGCCTCGTCCAGCGGTCGGTGGAGTATGGCCGGATCAGGGTCGTCGGGGTCGCGCGTCGGCGGGATCGATGGTGGTGTGTCCAGCGTGGACCCGCATCGGGGAGCCTCGTCGGCTCGCCGGGTGGAGTTGGTCACCTTAGCGCCGTGCATCCTGCCGACCGGGTGATCTCACTCGCGTTCGACGGGTGGGATCGATCCGAGCACCAGGCGCCTCGTGGACCCGGTGGTCGCACCCGTTCCGCACCTGTGCGGCAACGGCCGGAACAGCAGGTGTGACCGTACGATTGCACGAAAGGACGTGGGGCCACCTGGCGAGCGGATCGGCGATGCCTCCGTCGTAGGAATCTGACCGGTCGGACCGGGCGGGAGCGGACCGGACGGCCCGGCGGGCCGCGGTGGACCGCATCGCGCGAATCCCATTCAATCTCCGCCCCCAGTGTGCCGATGGGAGTTCCATGAGCGACGTGGAGGCCACGAGGTATATGGCGAGCGAACGCGAGTCGAGTTCGTCGATCTCGACACCTACGGTGTCGATCCCGCCGCGGCCGCCATCCTGCCCGCGGATCTGTCGCGTCACCATCACGTGGTCGCCGTCAAGCGCAAATTCGGCACCCCGGTGATCGCCACCGCCGATCCCGACGACCTCTTCGCCCTCGACTCGATCCGTGCCTGCTCGGGCGGGACTTCATCTCGGTGGTCGCCTCGCCGGAACAGATCGACCACTATCATCGAGATGATGTTCGCGAGGGTGGCCCGAAGTTGGCCGCGACCACGTCGCTGGGCGACCTGGCCAGCGAGATCGCCACCCCCGACGACGCATTCGACCAGGCCCTTGCCGGACTCGGCAGACGCCACGGTGGTCGGCCCGGAGTTGCCGTCGATGGACCGGCACCCGCTCGATCCCGGGATTCGACCGTGCCACCGGACGGAAGCGCCGCACCATTGAACGGCTCGACGGGCACCGTGTCGGCCGACGACCAGCTCGCCGATCTCGCCCGCGCCCTCGAACACGGCGTCGAAGGCGCTGGACGACCAGCGCCACCCGGGAGGAGTCGGCGCGGCGACGCGGCCGACCTGGTGGCCGAAGCGGTCGCCACCTACCACGGCCTGCACCCCGAGGCGCCGTCCGGTCGACGGCGAGCTGTTGCCGGGTTCCCCCCGCTGGCCAAGGCCCTCGTCGACGGTGGGCGTGTCACGGTCGAGGCGATGAGCCTGGCCCTCGAGGAGCACCATCTCACCGGGCAGAGCATCGCCCGCATCCTGACCAACCAGAAGCTGGTCACCGAAGCCGACCTCATGTGGGGGATGGCCGAGGAGATGGGCCTCCAGTTCGTCGACCTCGACACGGTGGGCGTCGACCTGACCGTGGCCGGGATCATCCCCGAGTCGACCGCCCGGCACCACAACGTGATCGTCATCGCCCTGGACAACGGAGTACCCGTGGTGGCGGCGTCGAATCCCACCGACGTGTTCGCCATGGACGACCTGCGGACGATCATCGGCAGCAACTTCATCGTCGTCGTCGCCACCCGGACGCAGATCTGCGCCTACATCAGCCGGGCGTTCAACAGCGGGGACGCCGCCGACATGGCCATGGAGGCCTCGCTCGGCATCGACGGAGGTCGATCAGGAGAGCGGCGTCGACGACATCCAGACCGTCACCGAGACGGCCCCGATCGTCCGCTACGTCAATCTCCTCATCCTCCAGGCCCTCAACGAGCGGGCCTCGGACATCCATATCGAGCCGACGGCCACCGACCTGCGCATCCGGTACCGCATCGACGGCGTGCTCCACGACGTTTCGACCGGCCCGAAGACCATCGCCGCCGCCGTCACCACCCGGCTCAAGGTCATGGCCGACATGAACATCGCCGAGCACCGCGTGCCCCAGGACGGCCGCATCTCGCTCAACGTCGGCGCCAAGGGCATCGACCTGCGCATGGCCACGCTGCCGACCATCTACGGCGAGAAGATCGTCATGCGGGTGCTCGACAAGTCGAGCGTGGTGCTGGGGTTCGCCGAACTCGGGTTCGACCCGGACATGCTCGAAGCTACGAGGCCCTCTACACCAAGCCCTACGGCACCATCCTGGTCAGCGGACCCACCGGCTCGGGCAAGTCGACCACCCTCTACACCACGCTGACCGCCCTCAACTCGCCGGAGAAGAACATCATCACCGTCGAGGACCCGGTCGAGGTGCCCTTGAAGGGCGTCAACCAGGTCCAGCTCAACGTGAAGGCCGGCCTCAGCTTCGCCGGCGCCCTCCGTGCCATCCTGCGCTCCGACCCGGACATCGTCCTGGTGGGCGAGATCCGGGACAAGGAGACCGCCTCGATCGCCATCGAGGCGGCCCTCACCGGCCACATGGTGCTCGCCACGCTCCACACCAACAGCGCGGCGGCGACGCCCATGCGCCTGATCGAGATGGGGATCGAGCCGTTCCTCGTGACGTCGGCTCTGTCCGGGTGGTCGCCCAACGCCTCGCCCGGCGGCTGTGCATGCACTGCAAGCAGCCCTACGAGCCCACCGAGGCCGACATCGCCGCCGCGGGCTGGTCGCTCGGCGAGGTGGACGCCGCCGGGGTCCTCGGTGAGGTGAACCGCTCCGTCGGATGCTCCGCCTGCGCCCAGACCGGCTACCGGGGCCGACTCGCACTCGCCGAACTGATGCCCATGACCGAGGAGGTCGAGCGCATGATCATCGAAGGAGGCTCGGTGGAGGAGATCCACCGGCTCGCCGTCAGCCAGGGCATGGTCGCCCTCCGTCAGGCCGGTCTTCGCAAGGCCATCGACGGCGAGACCACACTCGAGGAAGTTCTGCGGGTGGTCGCATGACCTCCGTCACGTCGGGCACGACGCAACGTGTGGAACAGCCGCCTTGCCGCAGCACTGGTCGAGGCGGGCTACGAGACCGCCGCGGGCATCCAGCCCCTGGTCGACGAGGCGACGGCGACCAGCCAGTCACTCGGCTACCTGCTGATCAGTCGGGGCCGGGCGCTGCCGAGCGTCGTCGTTGGAACGTTGTCCCAGCTCGCACAGCTACCGGCCGTCGACCTGTCGTCGTTCACCCCCCAGCCCGAGGCCACCGCGGCGATGCCGCCCGAGGTGGGTGCCGAGTTCGGGGCCATGGCACTTCAGATCGACGGGCACGCGCTGGTGGTCGCCTTCAGCGATCCGCCCGAGCCGACCGAGGTCGATGAACTGGCCGGCCGCGTCGGATTCCGCGTCCACCCGGTACTGGCCGACCCGGTCGTCATCGCGGTGCAACTCGGCATGGACGACACGGCTCGTGTTCCGGCGGCCGTCGACGGCCCCAGGACCGCGAGTCAGCGGTCGAGGAGCTGCTCGAGAAGGGAATCGTCGCTGGCGGCATGGACGAGCCGTTCCCCTGCACATCGACGACCTTCTACGTTACGCGGTGTCGGTCGGGGCCTCCGACCTGCACCTGACCGCGGCCATGCCCGGCACATCCGTCTGCACGGCGCCCTTCGTCCGATCGAGGGGTGCCCGCCGCTCGACAACGAGTCCATCCGGGACATGATCTTCGGTATCCTGCCGGCGTCCCAGCGCGAGCGGTTCGAGGACGAGCACGAACTCGACACCTCGCACACGATTCCCGGCGTGGGGCGCTTCCGTGTGAACGTCGCCCTTCAACGGGGGACCATCACTGCCGCCCTCCGCTCCGATCCCGCACGAGATGCCTGTCTTCTCCAGCTCTCGGGCTTCCCGACTCGATCCGATCCTTCACCGACCTGCGACGTGGACTCGTTCTCGTCACCGGGCCGACCGGCTCGGGCAAGTCGACCACACTGGCCTCGCTGATCGACATCATCAACCGGACCAAGCCGCTGCACATCGTGACGGTCGAGGATCCGATCGAGTTCCTGCACGACCACAAGCGGTCGATCATCACCCAGCGGGAGATCGGTGAGGACACCGACTCCTTCGCCGAGGCGCTACGTCGGGTGTTGCGCCAGGATCCCGACGTGATCCTGGTCGGCGAGCTCCGCGACCTCGAGACCATCTCGATGGCCCTTACGGCCGCCGAGACCGGCCACCTCGTCTTCGGCACGCTCCACACCCAGGACGCACCGCAGACGATCGACCGCATCATCGACGTCTTCCCCACGCAGCAGCAGGAACAGATCCGGGTGATGCTCGCCTCGACCCTCGAAGGTGTGGTCACCCAGCAGCTCGTGCCCACCGCCGACGGCTCCGGCCGCGCGCCGTGCGCCGAGGTGCTCCTGTGCACCTCGGCCGTCCGCAACCTGATCCGGCAGGCCAAGACCCATCAGATCTACTCGCTGATGCAGGTGGGTGGGTCCTTCGGCATGCAGACGATGGACCAGGGACTTGCCATCTCGTCAAGGCCGGGATCATCTCCGAGTCCATCGCCTACGACCGGTCCTCCAATGAGGAAGACCTCCGCAACCACCTGCACCACTGATGGGATCCGCGATCCACTGACCGAGGAATCGGGGAACCGTGTCACTGACATTCGACTACAAGGTCCGGGACAAGTCCGGCGACCTCGTCGAGGGACAGCTCGACGGCGACAGCATGGCCCTCGTGGTCCGGCGCCTCCGCGAGATGGGCTACATGCCGATCTCCGTGACGCCCAAGTCGGCTGTCAGCCTGAAGACGGAGATCAAGATCCCCGGCATCTCCGGTCGGATCAAGCTCCGCGAGGTCGCCATCATGACCCGGCAGCTGTCGACGATGGTCGACTCCGGCCTGTCCGTCGTACGCTCGCTCGGGATCCTGGCCAACCAGGTGGAGAACCCGGAGCTGGCGAGGATCCTCAACGAGGTCCGGACCGATCTCGAGCACGGTTCCTCCTTGTCCGTGGCGTGCGCCAAGCACCCCAAGGCCTTCTCCAAGCTCTACTGCACCCTGATCCAGGCCGGCGAAGTGGGTGGGAACCTGGACGAGGTGCTCACCGACCTGTCCGAGACGATCGAGAAGCAAGCAGCACTCAACAAGACCATCAAGTCGGCCATGACGTACCCGGCCGTGGTGCTGTCGGTCATGCTGGTCATCTTCTCGGCGATGATCATCTTCATCGTCCCGGTGTTCCAAAACCTGTTCAAGAGCCTGGGCGGAAAGCTCCCGCTGCCCACTCAGATCCTGATCGACGTCTCGAACGTCATGACCAGCGTCTGGGTGTTGGCGGTCATCGCAGGGGTCGTCGTGGTGATCGTCGGCGTCCGGAAGTGGATCTCCACGGAGCAGGGCCGGAGAATCTGGGACAAGGCGATGCTCAAACCACCGATCTTCGGTGAGCTCTTCCACAAGGTGGCCCTCGCCCGGGTGACTAATACGCTCGGCTCGCTCATCAGCTCCGGGGTCCCCATCCTCGAGGCCCTCGACATCAGTGCCGAGACGGCGGGCAACGTGACCATCGGCAGTGTGCTCCTCCAGGCGAAGTCGGGCGTCCGGGAGGGTCGCCCGCTGGCTGACCCGCTGCGCGAGCACGAGGACGTGATTCCTGCGCTGATGGTCCAGATGATCGAGGTCGGGGAACAGACCGGTGAGCTCGACGGCATGCTCAAGAAGGTCGCGGGCTTCTACGACCAGGAGGTCGAGGTGACGGTGAATAACCTGACCGCCCTGCTCGAACCCTTGCTTACCGTCGTCATGGGCATCGGCGTCGGCGCCATGGTCATCTCGCTCTACCTGCCGATGTTCGACTACATCAAGCTCGTTCCTTCGAGCTGACCGAACCCAGGACTTGTCGGCCAGGCGTCGTTCCGACTCCGATGCATCGTGCAGTGCCGAGATCGTGGGCGGCAGTTCGACGTCCGCTCAAGTCGGTGTCGGTAACTGTCGAATGGAAGGACATGAGTTCCTCGGAGACGGCGGTCGTGGACGCGTGGGCCCTGGTCCCCCGAGCCGTCAACGTCGATCGAAGCGATGATGCCGGACAGGGAGCCAGGCCTGGGTGCTGACCTGGTCGGGACCCGACGGCTGGAGGCATTGCCGCCCGCGACTGGTCCCGAAGCCGACGCTCGTCATGTCGGACCCCGACGCCGGATTCACGATGATCGAGCTACTCGTCGCCCTCCTGGTGATGGGGATCCTCCTGGCCATCGCCGTGCCCACGTTCCTCGGCACCACGGCCGGAGCCTACGACCGCTCGGCCCAGACGAATCTCACCACCGCGTTCACGGACGCCAAGACGCAGTTCGAGGGCGCCGGTCAGACGTACGACGTCGGCGGAAGCGCGAACGCCGGAGCGCTCGCCTCGGTGCTCGGGGCGAGCCAGACGTTCCCTGACCTTCACGACGGGGAGCTCGGACTCGGAGTCGGACATCTCCGTGTCCGTGTCATCGGACGGGGTGGGTATCGTCCTGGCCGTCGTTCTCCGTTCCGGGAAACTGCTTCTACATCGTCGACAACACCGGTCCACTCAGTTCGGCGGCAACCTCGTCGACGCCCTATCTGGCGACGCAGGATGTGACCACGCTGAGCCACCGGGTGACGGGAGCCATCGGACTCCCGACTGTCGAGGGCACGTCCTACGTGGCTGTGACCGGCGACGGGCGAGAGGCTGACTGCAACGCGTACACCCCGCTGGCGACCGGATCCGGGATCTCCGCCCGATACCAGGCATCCGGGTTTCCGTCCTGACCCAACTGAATGGCCACTGGTCGGCGCCAAATGGACCGCATCGCAGGTTGAGTGGATCTGAAGAGCTACTTGCCACCGTGTTGCAACTTCCAGCCCTTTCATTTGTCCTTTGTACGCGTCCAGTAATTGGCGATAGAGGAAATGTCCCGGTCGAACCGTGCCAGGCAGGGCGCACGACGAGCCTCGACTGGTATGGCAACCAATGGCGGGAGGTCTCCTCGGTCCAGGTTCCGGGCTTCTCTTGAATCGTGGAGTTCGTGCTCAAGTTCGGGCGGAATCGGGACGAAGTACAAACCGGGTGTCAATGATGGCGCCTGGACATAAATGCATCAATAACAATGAGGAGAATACAATGATTGCATCCGTAATGGAGCGCTTGACATGACAGGCGTGACGGAGCGGCTGACCTGGGCGAGGATGCGGGTTTCACCCTCATCGAGCTCATGGTCGTGCTGCTCATCCTGGCCATCCTGCTCGCCATCGCCATCCCCACCTTCCTGGGTGTGACGGGCGGGGCGAATGACCGGGCAGCCCAGTCCAATCTGAACACGGCCCTCACGACCGCCAAGACGGCGGAGACGAGCGCTGGGCAGACGTACGCCGGCATCACGCCGGCAACGCTGCACACTTCGGAGCCGAGCCTCAACTTCGTGAGCGGTGCAACCGGTCAGCAGGGTGACGTGTCGGTCTACGTCGACGCCAACGCTGCCACCGACGGCGGCGGCGCCATCGTGCTGGCGTCGTACTCGAATGCCCATACGTGCTGGTACGTGTCTGACGTGATCGCCAACCCGGTCACCGATCCCGGTGGTGCGTGGACCAATGCGAATACGCCCACCACTCCCGGCCAGGAGTACGCGAGTGCGCCTGCCGCTGCCGCCAGTGACTGCAACGCGGCCACCGTCGCCGCCACCAACTGGCAGATCACGAAGTTCCCCACTAGCTGACCAGTGGTGCCGGCGTGACCACCGCTCATCGGTGGGAGCCCGGTAGCGAGTGACGCACAGTGCCCCCTCCTCCGGGAGGGGGCACTGTGCTGTAGTGCGGTCCTCCGTGGAAGGCTTCCGTCCAGTCGCAGCGTCCCCCGTCTCCGCATGACCATCGGGCCCCGACGGTCTCCAAACCCCGTCCCTACAGCGGCCCGACCGTGTGCTTGCGCCCCGGCAGCGCCTCGCGCCGGGTCGACAGCAGATCGAGCGACTCGGCGACCACCCGGCGGGTGTCGGCCGGATCGATCACCGCGTCGACGAAGCCCCGCTCGGCCGCCTGGTACGGGGTGAGGAACCGCTCGGCATAGGCGTCCTGCAGGTCGGCCCGGTCCTGGGCCTCGGCACGGCGGTAGAGGATCTGGACGGCGCCCTCGGCCCCCATGACGGCGATCTCCGCACCGGGCCAGGCGAAGCACAGGTCGTTGCCCAGGCCCTTCGAGTCCATGACGATGTAGGCGCCGCCGAAGGCCTTGCGGAGGATGAGGCAGATCCGCGGCACGGTGGCCTCGGCGTAGGCGAAGGCGAGCTCGGCCCCGTGGCGGATCATCCCCCGCCACTCGAGGTCCTTGCCGGGCAGGAATCCCGGGGTGTCGACCAGGGTGACCAGGGGCACGTTGAAGGCGTCGCAGAAGCGGACGAAGCGCGCCCCCTTCTGGCTGGCGGCGATGTCGAGCGTGCCGGCCAGGGCCTGTGACTGGTTGGCCACGAACCCGACGGTGCGCCCGTCGATGCGTCCGAGGCCGGTGACCAGCTGCGGCGACCAGCGGGGCCACAGCTCGGTCACGTCGCCGTCGTCGGCCAGGGCGGCGGCCACCCGCCGCACGTCGTAGGAGCTGGTGGCCCGGTCCGGGATCATCGACCGGAGCCCGGCGCCGTCCGGTGCCCCGCCGGCCTCGGCCCGGGGCGGGAGCTCGTCGGTGTGGGCCGGGCAACAGGCTCAGCAGGTGGGCCACGTGGTCGAGCGCCTGGTCGGGTGTGGCCGCCTCGATGGCGCACAGCCCGCTGGAACGGGCGTGGATGGCGCTGCCGCCCAGTTGGTGCAGGCCGATGCGGATACCGGTGAAGTCCTGCACCATGGCCGGGCCGGACACGAACGCGTAGGCCTCGGGGGTCATGAGCACGATGTCGGCCAGGCCGAGCAACAGGGCCGGACCGGACAGGGCCGGGCCCGTCACGACGATCACCACCGGCACCACGCCGGAACAGGACGCCACGGCCCGTGCGGCCCGACCCCAGCCGTGGAGCGAGGCCACCCCTCCGGACACGTCGGCACCGCTCGACGAGAGCACCAGGACGAAGGGGACCCGCAACGTGCACGCCACCGAGGCTGCCTGGGACAGGGTGTCGCCGTCGTCGAGGGAGAGGGCGCCCCGCCGGATGTCGGCGATCGAACGCACCACCATGGCCGGCCGGCCGCCGAGTTGCTCCACGCCGGCCTGGACGTTCCCGGGCACCCGGCGCCGCAGCATGGGTGCCGCGGCCAGGGGGGCGTGCGGTGCGAAGGGGGCGTCCAGGGTCACCCGCCCATGGTAGGGACACCGGGGCGACCGCTGGCGAACCGGCGCCGCCGGCCCGGCCCGAAGCCGGCATCGTTGGGCCCGGGCATCGGCTAGGGAGGGCCCGGCCCTCGCTCGTTGCCGGGATCGGCGTCACCGGGAGGTCCGGCCTGCAGGTCGCCCCCCGTCGCCAGGCCGTCGGCAGGGCCGGGGCCGCCACTCCCCGGTTCCGCCTCCACCGGGGGACGGCCCCGCCGGTCGAGGCGTTCGAACTGGCGCTCGACGTCGGCCCACACCAGGGGGTCCTCGGGTCCGAGATCGTCGTCGGAGTCCGGGGCCCGGGCCAGCTCCACGCCGGCGACGCTCATGAGGACGAAGAGGAAGGACAGCTTGGAGACGAATCCGGCCACCTGCTGGTCGTTGAGCGGGCGCAAGCGGATCACCTCGACCGAGTGGGAGAACACGCCGTACAGGGGCTTGGGCGACAGGATGAAGACGAAGGACAGGAAGACCGGCACGATGGCCTGGGCCACCAGGTAGACGGCCCGGATCATTGGGCGCGGGCGGGGGATGCCCGGGATGCGACCGAGGATCGGCAGCCAGAGGACCATGCCGGCCAGGACGGCGAGGCCGGCGAACGCCGCCCGGGCGGCGACCGAGGAGGACTGGGCGGCCACCAGGCCTGGCGCCATCGACCCGACGACGAGCACCGTCACGGTGATCACGGCGACGGGCGGGCGCACCACCCGGACGAGCAGGGTGTCGACGGGGGCCGGCCGGGTGAGCCACCGGATGAGCTCGTCGGACAGGCCCGACAGGAGCAGGGGGGCGACGGCCAGCACCAGCAGGCAGCGCTGGAGGACGAGGGCGGACAGCGACCAGTGGGCGGCCAGGTCGCCGAGCGGCCACCCCATGCAGACGCCGATCAGCACCAGCCCGCCGGCGAACCGCAGGTACCGTTCCCGGGGCCACGGGACCGGGTGGTCGGACCGTCGCACGAGCAGGTGGTCCCCGGCGGCGGCGGCCGCTCCGATGAGGGCCAGCACTCCCCACGACAGGAGGTGGGGGTGCCAGGCCCAGGCGGAGTTCACGGCGCGACCCCGCGTCCCGCGGGCCGTAGATTGGCGGGAATGGCCCAACCCGACCGCCTCGAACGAGTGACCGACCTCCTGCTGGTCCTGCTCGACGCCTGCCGCCCGCTCAGCCTGCGCGAGATCGCCGACCGCGTGCCCGGCTACCCCGACAGCCACGACGCCCGGCGCCAGGCCTTCGAGCGCGACAAGCGGCTCCTTCGGGACGAGGGTGTGCCGGTCCTGGCCGAGTCGATCGAGGCCGAGGAGCAGGTCGGATACCGGGTGGACCCCGACGCGTACTACCTGCCCGATCTCGGCCTCGAACCCGACGAGCAGGCGGCCCTGAACGTTGCGGTGGCCGGCGTCCACCTCGCTGAGCCTATCGGGAGGGAGGCGCTCTCGAAGCTCGGAATGGGCGGGGCCTGGCCCCGCCGCGGGGCCCCCCTACCCCTCGTCGACCTGCCCCTCGGTGACGGCCTGCCGGCCCTGCCCCCCCTGTTCGAGGCCGTGCGCACCGGTGCGGTCGTGGGGTTCACGTACCGGGGGGCGGCCCGTTCGGTCGACCCGGCCGGCATCCGCTTCCGCGGGGGTCACTGGTACGTGGTCGGCCGGGACCGTGACCGGGGCGAGGCCCGGACCTTCCGGGTGGACCGGATCGACGACGTGCCCGACGGTCGGGGCTCCGGGGTCGGCGGAGCTCCCGGACGGCTTCGACGCCGACGAGCAGTTCGCCCGTGAGCCGTGGCACTTCGGACCGGGCGAGGCGGTGGAGGTCGACGTGGCCGTCGACCCGGCCGAGTCGTCGCGGGTGGTCACCGAGCTCGGTGCCGGCGCCGTGGTCGAGCGGTCGGACGACGGGGCCGTCGTCGTGCGGCTGGTGGTGACCGACGTCGACGCCCTGGTCTCGTGGGCACTCGACCTCCTCGACCACGCCGAGGTGCTCCGACCCGAGCGAGGTGCGGGCGGCCGTGATCGAACGCCTCGAGGCGTTCGCCGGCGCCGGCGGGGGAGGCCCTCGATGAGCCCGACCACCGACACCGCCACCCGGCTCCGGCGCTTGCTGGCCATCCTGGCCTGGCTGGCCCAGGAAGGGGAAGCGCCCGTCGAGGAGGTGGCCGACCGGTTCGACCTCACGCCCGCGGCCCTGGTGGCCGAGCTGGAGATGGCCGCGTGCTGCGGCGTCCCGCCGTACACGCCGGACCAGCTGCTCGAGATCGTCGTGACCGAGGACACGGTCTCGACCCGGGTGGGGACGAGCCTGTCCCGCCCCCGCCGGCTCAGCCCGAGCGAGGGCCTGGCCCTGGCGGCGTCGGCCCGGGCGCTGCTGGCCGTCCCGGGGAGCGACGAGGACGGCGCCCTGTCGCGGGCCCTGGCCAAGTTGGAGCGGGCCCTCGGACAGTCCGGCATCGAGGTCGAGCTCGACACGCCCGACCTGCTCGACGTGGTGCGGGAGGCCCTGGGATCGGGTGAGCGGCTGACCATCACCTACTACTCCGCCTCCACCGACCAGACGTCCGAGCGGACCGTCACGCCGAGGCGGCTGTTCGCCTCGGAGGGCCACTGGTACGTCGACGCCTGGTGCGAGGTCGCCGAAGGGGTCCGTCGCTTCCGGGTGGATCGCATCGCCACCGCCGAGTCTGCCGGTCCGGCCGCTCCCGACGTGCTGGCCGACGAGCTCCCGGACCTGCCGGCCCGCGACGACGGCGCGCCGGTCGGGGGGATCGGTGCGTTCGTGCCCGGACCCGACAGCCGGCGGGTGCGGATCACCGCCGACCCGTCGCAGGTGTGGCTGCTCGAGACGATCCCGGTCGCCGTCGAGGCCGAGGAGGGGGGCCGTCCGGTATGGGAGGTCTTCGTCGGCGGCGACGCCTGGCTCGAGCGCCTCCTGCTGCGGCTCGGCCCCGACGCCGACGTCGTCGATCCCGTCGCCGACCGTGACCTGGCGCCCAGGGCGGCCCGGCGGATCCTGGAGCGCTATCAGGGGGCGGCGACCCGGGCCTGACCGTGGGCCGCAGGGGGGCACGGTGCTCGGCAAGGTCCGAGCAAGGAGTGCCGCGTAGAAGACGGAGTGCCGCGTAGGAGACGGCCTCGGACACGTCCCGCGGGCACCCGGGTCCGCCCATCCATCGCGGTGCTCCATCGCAGTGTGTCGACCTCCTCCCGCACTGCCGACCATCGGAGCACGTGCGTGCGATCCCTGCGGAGGACACCGGCTTGCTCGAGACCCCCACCGTGCGCCCGATGGTCGGGTCGACCAGGACCCCGGTCGCCGTGGCCACCGGGGGTGGCGCCATGCCGGGACCCCGGTGCTGAGGATCCACGTCGTGCGGGGGAGGGGGGTGGGCTACTACGTGGCCGACCTCGTGCCCGGACGGGCCGAGGGATCGCCCGTCGCCGGTGAGTCACCGGGGGTCTGGACCGGGCGGGGCTCCGCCGAACTCGGGCTGGAGGGCACCGTCGCCGGCCCCGACCTCTCCGGGGTCCTGGCCGGCCGCGACCCGGCGGGCGACCAGGTCCTGCGCCTCGCCCGCGGCCCGCGGCCGGTGTCCGGCTTCGACCTGATGTTCGCCGCCCCGAAGTCGGTCAGCGTCCTGCATCTGCTGGCCCCTCGGGAGCTCGGTGGGGCGGCCGGGTCGGCGCACGGGGCGGCGGTGGCCGACGCCCTCGGCTACCTCGAGGGTGCCGGCCTCGGCGTGCGCCGCGCCGACGGAGGTGCCGTGCGGCACCTGGCGCACCACCGGCGCGGTGGCGGCCGGGTTCGTCCACCGCACCAGCCGGGCCCTCGACCCGCACCTCCACACCCACCTGGTGGTGGCCAACGTGGCCCAGGGAATCGACGGCCGGTGGTCGGCCGTGGACAGCCGGAGGCTGTTCCTGCACCGCCGGGCCGCCCGCTCCGTCTACGACGCCTCGCTCCGCCACCACCTCGGCCGGGCGGCGGGGGTGTCGTGGCGACGCGCTCGGACCGGGGCGTGGGAGGTGGTCGGGGTCGACCCCGTGCTGTGCCGGCTCTTCTCCCAACGGACGGCCTCCATCGACGAGTCGGCGCAGCGCACCTCGGGTGGGCGGGGCTCGCCGGCCCTGCGTCGGATGGCGTTCCATGCCGACCGGCCCGAGAAGGACCGCACGGTGACGGTCGAGGAGCTGCGGGCGCGGCTGGCGGGAGCGCGCCGCGTCCCTGGGTCTCGACGGCGCCGACCTGGTCCGGGTGGTCGGGCGTCCGATGTCCACGGATCCCGGACGGGCGGTCGACGCCTCGGCGCTGGGCGATCACCTGGCTCGTCTGGCGGACGACAGGCGGCGGGTGACGGACCGCGATCTCGTGGAAGCGGTGGCCGACGCCGCACCGCACGGGTTGGACGGGCCCGGGATCGTCCGGGTGGCGGCGGCTCTGGGGGCGACGGTCGGGACGGGGGAGGGGGTGGGACGGAGCGACGTCGGCTGGTCGCCCACCGCGGTCGCCCGGGCCGTCGCCGATGGCACCGTCGTGGACGAGCGTGTCCCCGGGGCCCGTCGAACCCGCGCCTCGACCCTGGACGTGGCGCCCCGGAGGAACCGCTCGGTGGTCGACGGCTTCGGCGACCCGGGTCGGGCGCCGCCCGGACGCGGCCGATGACCGTGGCTCCCGGTCATCGAGCGAGGGTGTCGTGACCGCCGGGCGAACGGAGCCCGGTGTGCCGCGCCTCGACAGCCCGCTCCGGTGTGCGCATCGAGCGCCACGGCTCCGACAGGTGGGCCGGGGCGAGCGGGAACCAGCCGGGTTGGTTGCGGGCACCGAAGGCCAGTGCGTGGCCCGGCCGACCACGCGTGATGTCGTCGGGAGCGAGCCGCCTGCGCCACTGGGTCCCGAGCTGCTCGCCGACCTGGGGCCGGCCGGCACCGAGCAGATCGGTGAGCGGGCGGTCGGACAGCGATCGACCGCGGGACACGGAGCGCACGACGACCTCGTGATCGCCGGTGAGCACCGACAGGGCCTCCAGCGTGGCCACGTCGCCGATGCCGGGGAGCACCACCGTGGTACCGAACAGCGACGGGAACCCGTCGGCCTGCCCGGGCCACCGGTGACGGGCCTGGGAGAGGTCCTGGAAGCAGGCCAGCGTGACCAGTCCCTGCCCTCCGCCCTCGCTGACCATGGAGGGCAGCTCGGGCAGTGGCGCGATGTTGGCCAGCTCGTCGAGGGCCAGCACCACCGGCGGCCCGTCCCAGCCACCGTCGGCGGCCCGGGCGTACGTGGCCCGGCGGACGTCGTCGACCAGGCCCACCACCAGGGGCGCCACCAGTGCCTGATGGTGGGCCGGCGCGGCCACGTACACGGTGTCGCCCGAGGCGACGAAGGAGACGGGGTCGAAGTCGGGATCGCAGGTGGCGGCCAGCGCCTGCTCGGACCGGAACCCTCCGAGGGCCCCCGACGCCGTCGACCAGATGCCGCTCAGCTCCCGCTCGTCGGTGGTGACGATGCCGTCCAGTACGTCGCGGGCGATGCCGGCGTCGCCTCCCGTGCCTGCGGCGAGGGCCTGCTGGGCGGGCAGGGCCTGCCTGCGGTCGACCCAGGCCAGCACGGTGCGCATGTCGGCGCCCTCGAGGGCCGCAGCGTGGAGCAGTGGGGCCAGCAGTGCCTGGGCCCGCTCGGTCCAGTGGGAGGACTCGCCACGGATCGGCCCCGTACCGGCTGCGCCGACGAGGACGAGCGAGCGTGCCGTGGTGAGTGCCGTCCGCCAGGAGGTGCACGCGGGGAGCGGCGACCAGCGGAGGCGGTGGACGCCCGGACGATCCACCACCGAACCGGACGGGTCGAACAGGTGACAGGTACCGACCACGGCACGCGCACCGAGGGTGGCGTCGAGTACGTCGGGTTTCGTCGACGTGGTGACGACCGCTCCCTCGGCCGACAGCACGTTCGGGACGAGCAGCGCGGACGTCTTGCCCGACCGTGGCGGCCCGAGGACGAGCACCGAGTGTTGGGGCTCGCAGTGGTGCCAACCGTGCGCGTCGTGGCCGAGGTAGAGGCCGTGTCGCGCGTGCGCGTTCGCGTCGCGTACGACGCGCGACGCGGTCATTCGTGCGCGTATCGCGCTCGGAAGTGAGAAAAGTTTTCACGCGTGTCCTCCACGTCGACGTGGCCACTGTGGCGCGTACGGTGCGGCGGGCTCGGACGTCCGCGAGTCGGGTCGTGCAAGAGGGTAGGCCGAAAAACCGTTGCGGCGACAGGGGAATTTGACGACGACGCGGCGACGTTCGGCGCGGCGGCCGTGCGCGCGCCGCGACGCGCGTCGCGCGATGTGAGGCGACGCGCGACGCGTCGACGCGTCCGCGCGCGTCACAGTGCTTGACCTGCAGTGAAAAAGCCATTTGGCTAGTAGTCGGTTACGTATCGCTGAGGAGATCAACGTGAACAGATCTCAGCTCGTCCAAGCGGTGACCGACTCGACACGAACGAGTCGGCGCACCGTCGAAGACGTGGTGGAGCAACTGTTCGGGACGATCATCATGGAGGTTCGATCCGGGCGGAAGGTGACGGTGGTCGGATTCGGGACATTCACCCCGACTCTGCGGGCCGCCCGCCTGGGTAGGAATCCACGGACAGGTGCAGCGGTACGCATACCAACGTCGAAAGGAGTCCGGTTCGCCACCGGTTCGACGTTCAAGTCGGCGTTGACCCCTAAGGAGGGAGTGTCCATGGCAGTAAAGAAGGCAGCAGCCAAGAAGGCCTCGGCCCGAAAGGCACCGGCCAGGAAGACGGCAGCCAAGAAGACCACGGCGAAGAAGACCGCGGCGAAGAAGACGGCTGCCAAGAGGGCGGTGAAGAAGGCTCCGGCCCGAAAGGCTCCGGCACGCAAGACCGCGGCGAAGAAGACGACCGCGCGCAAGACAACTGCCAAGAAGGCTCCGGCCCGCAAGACTGCGGCGAAGAAGGCTCCGGCCCGCAAGACCGCGGCCAAGAAGGCAACGGCTCGCAAGTCGGTGGCCAAGAAGGCTCCGGCCCGCAAGTCGGTGGCCAAGAAGGCTCCGGCCCGCAAGACCGCGGCCCGCAAGACCACCGCCCGCAAGGCTCCGGCCCGCAGGCGGTAGCACCCCACGCAGCGGCGACACCGTCGCCGCCCGGCGTCCGATGGGGGCCTGCGGGCCCCCATCGTCGCGCCGCGGGGCGCGCACCCGCCCGGGTGGGCGACTCAGAGCTGGTCGATGAGGTGGAACGCCTCGCCGGCGACGAGGCCGGCCACCGCACCGTGCTGGGCGAGCTGCCAGGCGATCCGTGAGGCGAACACGTCTCCGTCGTCCCCGCCGGGCTCGATCGAACCGTCGGAGCCCCATGGTGCTCTCGTGCTGGCTGTGGTGGCACAGCAGCGCCGCGACCTTCCGGGCGCCCCCGGTGGCGTCGGTGTGCTCGACGTGGTTGGGAAGGTCGGCCTCCCACAGCAACAGCGCCGTCGGCCGGTGGGGGGTCAGGCCGAGCTCGGGCACGAAGTGGGGATCGCGCGCGGCGACGAGCGCGTCGAGGGTGAGGAACCCGGCGGCGCGGTGGTCGGGATGGAGGCGGTAGCGGCGCCACGGATCGTGGCCGAGCACGACGTCCGGCCGCACGGTCCGGATCACCCTGGCCACCTCCCGGCGCTCCGTCGGGCCGTTCAGCAGTTCGCCGTCGACGCTCCCGAGGAAGTGCACGCGCTCCGCCGCCCCCCGGTCACCGCCGGCGAGCACGACCGCAGCCTCGCGGCACTCCTCCATCCGGGCGCCCACCAGCGCGCCGAGGTCGGCGTCCGGGTCCCAACTGCCCTTCGACCCGTCGGTGAGCACGAGGTGGTGGACCGCGCACCCGGCGGCCACCCACCTTCCCAGCGTGGCGCCCGCCCCGAACTCGACGTCGTCGGGATGGGCGCCGACGGCCAGCGCCACCGACGGGACGGGCAGGTCGACGGTCACGGTTGCGGTGTCGAGCAGGTCACCCGTCGGCAGCCCGGACACCAGGCGCACCGGCGCCGTGCCGCCGGCCGCGTCGTCGGCCGCGTCGTCGATCGATGGGCCGGTCACGATGCCGGAGTGGCCCGAACCCCGACCGGGACCATGTCGGCCGGCTCGTCGACGTCCCACGCCAGGTCCGGGAGATCGAGGACGTGCACGGGCAGCCCCAGGCGGTCGGCCTCGGCCCGGTGGCGGGCGAACGAACCCGGACCGTACGAGAAGCGGAACCCGGCTGACGCAGGCAGGGCGATCACATTGGTCCCGTTGCCGTAGCGATCGGGTACCAGGGTGATTCCCGGCGCCAGTCCGACGGCGGCGAGCCCGTGGGCCCGGGGCAGGTCCCCGTGGGACACCGTCACGTGCACGACGCCGGCGTCGCGCAGCCGGTCCACGCCGGCCTCGACGGCGCCGTTCAGGCCCCGCCCGGGTTCCCACACGACGAGGGCACCCCTGGCGCGGGCCCAGTCGGCCACGTCGGTGTCGTCGCAGACCACGGCCACGGGCAGCGGGGCCGCCGCGTCGAGTACCTGGGCGGCCATCGACCGGGCCAGTGCCGCCCGCCCGGCGGGCCCGAGTGCGTGGTCCAGGCGCCCCTTGGCCTCGTGGAACGCCTTGACGGGCACGAGGACGGCCCGGGACCCCAGGGCGAGGCGGCTGCTCGTCGGCTGCTCCCGGGGGACGTCCACACGGTCAGTGTAGGCACCGGCCGATGGCACGCCACGAGGGGTGGCCCGGCCTAGGGTGGTCCGGTGCCACCCGACCCGCCCCGCTCCGTTGAGCACGAGGATGCCGACATCGCCCGGGTGGAGGCGCTGGCCCGGGTCCGCTACCTGCTCCAGGATCTCGGGTGCCCGGACGAGGACATCGACCGGGCCGTCGAGGACGACGTCCTCGACCTGCTCGTCGTCGACCGCGTGCTGGTGCCGGCCGGGCACCGGCTGACCCAGTCCGAGGTGGCCGAGCGCACCGACATCCCCCTCGAGGTGGCCAAGCGCTTCTGGCGGGCCCTCGGCTTCCTCGACGTGGCCGACGGCGACGCCGCCTTCACCGACATGGACATCCAGGCCGTCCAGATCTTCCAGTCGTTGGTGGCCCTGGATATCGTCGAGCTCGACAGCGCGGTGCAGATGGCCCGGGTCATCGGCTCGTCGATGGCCCGGATCGCCGAGGCCGAGACCTCTCCCGGCACCACGCCGTTCATGACGGGGTCGGGGGACAGCGTGCTCGACGCCGACGAGTTCGCCCGTCGGGCGGAGGCGTCCATACCGGCCATGGCGAGGCTCCTGGAGTACGTGTGGCGGCGCCACCTGCAGGCCGCCACACGCCGGGCCATGCTCCTGCGGAGCCGCGGGTCCGACGAGGGGCTGCGACCGGTGATGGCCGTCGGGTTCGCCGACATGGTCGGCTTCACGATGCTGAGCCAGCACCTCGGCGACGAGGAGCTGGCCGCCGTGGTGGCGCGGTTCGAGGAGCTGGCCCACGACACGGTGGTGGCGCTCGGCGGCCGCGTGGTCAAGATGATCGGCGACGAGGTCATGTTCGTCGTCCAGTCGGCCTCGGGCGCTGCCCAGATCGGCCTGAGTCTGGCCGAGGCCTACGCCAGCGACGACCTGCTGTCCGACGTGCGGGTGGCGCTGGCCATCGGGCCGGTGCTCGTCAAGGACGGCGACTTCTACGGACCGGTGGTGAACCTGGCCAGCCGGTTGGTCAACGTGGCCCATCCGGGGACCGTGCTCATCTCCGACGAGTTCAAGGCGGCGCTCGACGCCGAGGGCGACGCGGGGATCGACACGCGGCCGCTGCGGACGCGGACGCTGAAGGACCTGGGCCGCGTCCAGATGTGGAAGCTCATCCGCACCGGAACCGAGCCCGGTGCCGACAGCCGACGCACCATGCGCTGGGAGCGCCTGGGCGAGGTCCTGCGCGAACTCGACGAGTTGCGTGAGGTCGGCGGCGGCTCCCGGCGGCGGCTCAGCCGGCGTCGAGTCGGGCGGTGGCGATCCCGTGGGGACGTAGGGGGAACGAGCCCTCGAACGGGGCGACCGGTCTGCCCCGCAGGTCGACCAGCCAGCCCGACCGCCCGGCCACGGTCACCGTCGTGGCGGCGTCGGTCGGGTTGAACACCCGGACCTCGAGGGCGCCGGCCGCGCGACGCACCGAGGAGACCTCGGCGCCCTCGACGCTCAGCTCGGAGCCACGGTCCGGCCGGTCACCACCGCCGAAGGAGCCCGTCACCCGCAGGGGCACCAGCACGTCGTCGGCCAGGGCGTACGGGTCGTGGTCGCCGACGGCCAACGCGTAGCTGACGTCGACCGGTCCGAGCAGCTGCGGACCGTCGAGGGCGTCCATCGGTCCGGCCGGCAGGGGTCGGAGCGACATGCCGAGGCGGGACAGCATGCCGGTGGCCCGCAGCAGCGTCAACGCGAGGGTGCCCGCCACCGGGCCGGTCCCGTCGTCGGGCTCGTCGATGTCGACGAGTTCGTACTCGAGCAGGCCCTCGTGGACGACGGTCAGGTCCCCGGCGCGGACGAACCGGCGGGAGGGGAAGGTGGGCAGCCCGATCTCCTCGGTCCTGCCCTCGGCGGTCAGGCCCCGCTGGACCACGGTGAAGGCGCACTCGGCCTCCGAAATGGCGGCGGGGGAGGGCAGGGGCAGGTGGACCCGCAGCCGGTGGTCACGCGAGGGGTTCACCCATCGGATGCGGACGCGCACCACCGGGTCGTCGGCCCGGAGCTCGACGGTGGTGGTCACGGTGACGTCCCGGACCCCCGCCCGGGCGTGGGTGTGACCGTCGACGTACTCGGGCCACGCGTAGGTGGACGCGATGTCGACGGTGGCCCGCACCGGGCCGGACTCGCGGAGGGTCACCACCACCGAGGTCGGGGTGTCGACCACCGTGTCGTGGGCGGGCGGCGAGTAGTTGTAGGTGTCGCCGTGGTCGCCGCCGTCGACCAGCCGGCCGTAGCCCGGGAGCCCGTCGATCGAGAACGTGCCCTCGCCGGGCTCCACCACGACGGTCACGAGGCCGTTGGCGAGCGTCACGCTCGTGTCCTCGTCCTCCTCGCAGCGGACCGGATGGGTGAGCGGTGCGGGGGCGAAGCGGTCCCAGCCGAACCCGGGCACCGGAAGCGGCCGGGCCAGCAGGTGGCGGACGGGCGGCTGGTCGATGATCAGGCGCACCTCGGAGTCGGGGCGGGCGGTGAGGCGGGTGTAGAGCTCGCGCTTGACCTCCTCGACGGCCACGCCCTCGCGGGGTTCGGGACCGATCACCATGGTCACGTCGAGACCGGTGTCGTCCTCGGTCAGACTGACGTCGGTCACGTAGGCCTGGTCGTCGATGCGGGCGCCCTGGAGGAGACCGAGCAGGTTGCGGACCGTCTCGCCGTCCAGGGTGATCGACCCGGGGAGCCCGGCCCGTTCGGACAGGATCTGGACGTCGGGACCGGGGTCGCCCACGGCGGGTACGACCACGTCGACGAGGCCCGTCCTCGTCCGCGGCCGTCGGGTTGACGACGACCGGTCCGGGTCGGCCATCGAGTGCCCGATCGCGTGCAGGGCCTGTTCGGTCAGGCCCTCGCCGATCTGTCGGGCCTCGGCGTAGCGGTGCAGTACGGCGTCGACGACCTCGTCGGCCGAGCAGGCGCAGATCGAGTCGTGGGCCGAATTGCGGACCATCAGGGTCCAGGCCACGTCGAGGAAGCTGGACGGCCACCGCGCCGCGGGCACGAAGAGGGCCGACAGCGGCTCGGCCAACCGCTCGAGGGCCCGCTCGGCCCGTGACGCGGCCTGCTTGACGTCCACCCGGTTGGAGCCGACGCCCATCAGCACGTTGGACGCGGAAGCCGGAACGCAGTTCGCCCGACCATTCGACCAGCCCCTCGGAGGCGGTACCGGCCAGGTAGTCCGCCAGCGACGAGATCTCGAGGTCGAACTCGTCCTGGAGCTGGTTGGCCTCCGCCACCACCCGGCCCAGCCACGGCTGGGGCCGCAGGTGGTCGGAGCCGTTCATGAGCAGCATCGGCGCCCCGTCGGGCAGGAAGGAGGCGAACTCCTCCTCCAGGGCGGCCAGCCGGCGGACGAGCTGCTTGGCGTCCTCGGGCAGCGCGGCACCGTTGCCGTACCCGGCGACGAGGTACTCGGCCCGGACCCGCGAACCGTCGGGCGCGATCCACACGAAGGCGGTCGAGTCGACGACCGAGGGCACGCCGCGCCAGACCACGGCGTGCTCCAGGCCGGCCTGGGCGAGGAGCTGCGGCATCTGGGCGACGTGGCCGAACATGTCCGGCAGGTAGCCGACCTCCATGACGCCCGCCGAAGGCGGTGCCCCGCAGGATCCCCTTCTGCAGGTTGCGGACGAGGGTCTCGCCCGACACCAGGAACTCGTCCATGAGGATGTACCACGGCCCGACGGTGACCCGTCCGGCCGCGGCCAGGGCCTGCAGTCGCCCCTCGTTCTCAGGGCGGATCTCCAGGTAGTCGTCGATCGCGGCAAGCTGGCCGTCGAGCAGGAAGTGTCCGTAGGAGCGTGTCCCGCTCCATCAGGTCGAGCAGGTCGTCGACGAGGCGCACCAGTTTGAGCCGGTAGCGTCTGGAACGGGTCGTACCACTCCCGGTCCCAGTGGGTGTGGGGGACGACGGCCACCCGGCGGCGGGCGCCTCCCGTCGTCGGGCCGTCGGCCCCCCCGGTCACGGCTGCAGGTTCCCGTACTCGGCCTCGTAGGCCTGCAGGCTGGTGACCAGGCGCTCCACGTCTGCCTTGGTGGCGTCGGTGCCCCGGCCCACCCGCTCGGCGTACAGCGCCGCCCCGAGGTCGTGGAGCATGCCGTCGGCCTTGTGCTTGGCCGTGGCCTGGTCCAGCTTCTCCTGGCCCGCCTTGGTGGCCTCGTTGGCCTTGGCCAACCCGACCTCGGCCTGGGCCTTCACCTTGTCCATCAGTCCCATGTCGCCTCCTTGCGTGGTCGTCGATGACGATGGGCTAAGACTAGGACGCGGGCGCGCCGCCGTGGGTCGGCCACGGGGTGCGACCGCGTCGCCGACCTGTCGCCGCCCGACGAAGGAGCCAGCCGTGCGCCCCTGGCGTTACCATCTCGAGAGGGGCGACCCCCTCGTCGCCGACTCCGGGCCGGACGCCGCCCGGCCTCCTGGCCGGCGGGACGCTGCTCCACCGGTGGACCGACCGGTGGGCGTCGGAGCCCTCGGCCCGGCTGTGGAAGGAGGGCGGCCGGTGGTGGACGGCCGGGGAGTTCGAGGCGGCGACCCGCCGTGCCGCGGGCCGGCTGCTGACCGCCGGCCTGGCCCCCGGGGAGCGGCTGGTGTGGTCGACCGGTTCGTCGGTCGACGCCCTCGTCGCCCACGTCGGCGCCCTGCGGGCCGGCCTGGTCGTGGTCCCGGCCAACACCGCCTACTCGGAGCGCGAACTGGCCCACATCGTGACCGACGTGCGGGCGGCCGGGGCCGTGGTCGAACGGCCGGAACAGGTGGCCTGGGTGCGCCGTGTGTGCGCCGGCGGGGTGGTGTGCGGTCCCGGCCTCGACCTGCCCGACGGCGATCCGGGGGTGCTGGATGCCGCCGGTCCCGACGACCCGGCGCTGATCTGCTTCACCTCGGGGACCACCGGGACGCCCAAGGGCGCCGTGCTCCGCCATCGCAACCTGCTGGCCGGGGTGGAGTCGGTGACCCGGGCCTGGCGGATGTCGCCCGAGGACCGGCTCGTGCACTGCCTGCCGATCTTCCACGCCCACGGCCTGGCGGTCGGGGCCTACGGCACGATGACGGCCGGGGGTTCCGCCGTGCTGCTCCCGGGATTCGACCCCGGCGCCGTGGCGACGACGGCCCTGGACGAGTCCGCCACCCTCTTCTTCGGCGTCCCGACGATGTACCACCGCCTGGTGGCCTCGGGCCGGGCGGCCGACCTGTCCGCGCTGCGGCTGTGCGTGTCGGGCTCGGCACCCCTGCCCGCCGACCTCCACGCCGCGGCCACGGCGGCGGTCGGCAGCCCGGTCCTCGAGCGCTACGGGATGACCGAGACGCTGATGGTCGCCTCGAACCCGTACGGCGGGGAGCGCCGGGCCGGCACCGTCGGGTACCCGCTGCCCGGGGTGGAGGTGATCCTCGACCCCGCCGGCGAGGTGCTGGTACGCGGCCCCAACGTCTTCGACGGCTACCTCGGGCGGGACGCGGCCAACGCCGAGGCCTTCCGCGACGCCAGCGACGGCGGCGGCCCGTGGTTCGCGACCGGCGACCTCGGTGCCGACGAGGACGGCTACCTGGCGCTGCGGGGCCGCTCGAAGGACCTCATCATCTCGGGCGGGTTCAACGTCTACCCCACCGAGGTCGAGGACGTCCTGGCCCGGTGCCCGGGCGTGGCCGAGGTGGCGGTGACCGGCACCCCGTCGGACGAGTGGGGCGAGGTGGTGACGGCCTGGGTGGTGCCCGACGGTCCGGCGCCGTCGCTCGATGCCCTGCGCGCCCACTGCGTCGGCCTGCTCGCCCCGTACAAGCAGCCCCGCCTGGTCCGGGTGGTCGACGCCCTGCCCCGCAACGCCCTGGGCAAGGTGGTCCGCAGCCGGCTCGGGTGATGCCCGCCGGGGGTGGGTCGCGGGGCTAGGTTGCGCCCATGGTCCGTCCGACCCTCCGCCTCGAGCGGAGCCTGCTCCGGTCCGGCGTCCGCCGCCTCGGTGGCATGGACGAGGTCGGGCGCGGCTCGCCGGCCGGGCCGCTCCACATCGGCCTGGTCGTCGTCGACCACGGCACCGGCCGGCCGCCCGTGGGCATCCGCGACTCCAAGCTGCTCACCGGACCCGAGCGCGAGGCACTGGTGTCGCCGATCAGGTCGTGGGCGGCCGCGTGGTCGGTCGGCACCGCCACACCGGGGGAGATCGACGAGCTGGGGCTGACCGCCGCGCTCGGGCTGGCCGGCGCGCGCGCCCTGGACGCCCTGGCCGATCCGCCCGACCTCGTGGTGGTCGACGGCAACCACGACTGGCTGACCCCGGCGGCACTCGGCCGTGCCGGCGCCGTGCCCGACGTGGTGACCCGGGTCAGGGCCGATCTGACCTGCACCGCGGTGGCCGCGGCCAGCATCCTGGCCAAGGTGGCCCGCGACGCCGTCATGGTCGAGCTGTCCGCCGAGTACCCGGCCTACGGCTGGGAGGCCAACAAGGGCTATGGCACGGGCGACCACCTCGAGGCGCTCCGACGCCTGGGCCCGACCCCGCACCACCGGGTGTCCTGGCGGCTCCCCGACCGGGTGTGACGGTCCGGCCGACCGGGAGTGCCCCTACTTCGGGACGGGCTCCTTGGGCAGGCCGAGCACCCGCTCGCCGATGATGTTGCGCATGACCTCGTCCGACCCGCCGGCGATCCTCATGCCGGGCACACCGAGCAGGTACTGGCTCCACGCGTAGGTGCCCCAGGCGCCGGTGTCGGCCACCAGGGCCGGACCGAGGATCGAGGAGACGGCCTCGTAGGTGCGCACCATGTTGGCGGTCAGCGACAGCTTGCCGAGCGACATCTCCGGCCCGGGGAGCTGACCGGCGGCGATCTTGGCCATGGCCCGCCGGTTCGTGTACCCCGCGACGCGCTCGTTGATGACGATGTCGGCGAGCTGCTGGCGGATCAGCG
Organism: uncultured Acidimicrobiaceae bacterium; assembly: GCA_963830165.1. Lineage (GTDB taxonomy): Bacteria > Actinomycetota > Acidimicrobiia > Acidimicrobiales > RAAP-2 > Bog-756. The sequence goes on along the minus strand of CAWHKZ010000008.1, from coordinate 324,838 downwards.
GATCGCCCGCCTTGCCGACCGCCCTCGCCGCCTCGATCAGCCGGGTGGACTGGGGGAGGCTGAGGCCTCCGCCGCCGCCGCCGATGGCCGCCCGTTCGTTCATGAGGGTGGTGAGGGCCACCGACCAGCCGCCGTTGACCTCACCCAGGAGATGGGACCCGGGGACGCGGACGTCGGTGAAGAAGACCTCGTTGAAGGAGGCGCCACCGGTCATCTGGCGCAGCGGCCGGACCTCGACCCCGGGGGCGTGCATGTCCACCACGAAGCCGGTCAGCCCGCGGTGCTTGGGCAGGTCGGGGTCGGTACGGCAGATGATCTCGCCGATGTCGGCGACCTGGGCGTTCGAGGTCCACACCTTCTGCCCGTTGATGATCCACTCGTCGCCGTCCTCGACCGCACGCGTCTGGAGGGACGCCAGGTCCGACCCGGACGACGGTTCGGAAAAGAGCTGGCAGCCCACGATGTCCCCCCGCCACATCCGCCTCAGGTAGGCCTCCTTCACCTCGTCGGTGGCGTGGGCCAGGATCGTCGGGGCCACCATGCCGAGGCCGATCCCGTAGATCGAGAGCGAGGGCATGCGGTAGTCCGAGGCCACGCCGGCCCAGATCCGCTGGTACTCGGACGGCAGTCCGCGGCCGCCGTACTCGGTCGGTCCGGTGATCCAGCCGAATCCGGCGTCGAACACCTTCTGGGCCCAGGCCCGCGAGACGGCCAGGTCGGCCACCTGCTGCTCGGGCGTCCGCTCGCCGAAGAGGCTCACGTCGTCGGACCCCTTGCCCCACACGAAGACTTCCTCGGGGCGCTTCTCGGCGTTGGCGTCGAGGAAGGCCCGGGCCTCGGCCTCGAACGCGCCGGGTCCCGGGGCGCCTGCGGCGTCGGGCGACCCGACCTGTTCGGTGACGCTCATCTCCGGCTCCCCTTCGTTCGGTGCCCGTCATCCCTCGGGTGGGCCAATCGTACCGGCGGGCGGACGGGCGGTCGCCCTCGGGCCGTCAGCTGTGCGCCGGACTCCTGCCGATCACCGAGCGCACGGCCTCGTCGAGCTCGGGGTGGCGGAAGGTGAAGCCGGCGTCGGTCAAGCGGGTGGGCAGGGCCCGCTGGCTGGCCAGGACCATGTCGGTGGCCATCTCGGAGCCGAGGACCACCGCGAGGGCGATCGAGGGGACGGGCAGGACGGCGGGGCGGTGCAGCGCGGCCCCGATCGCCTCGGCCAACCGGGCATCGGTGGCCGGCGCCGGGGCGGTGGCGTTGACCGGCCCGGAGAGCGCGCCGTCGTCCAGGCACCGCAGCAGCACCGCCACCTCGTCCTCGAGGGTGATCCAGCTGCGGTACTGGCGCCCCGAGCCGATCCTTCCGCCCACGCCCAGCTTGAACAGTGGGAGCTGCCGGGCGAGGGCGCCGCCGGTCCGGCTGAGCACGATGCCGGTCCGGACCGTGACGGTCCGGACGCCGGCGTCGACCGCGGGTGCGGTGGCCGCCTCCCACGCCGCGCAGACCTCGGCCAGGAACCCGGCGCCGGCCGGTTCGCCCTCGTCGAGGACGTCGCCGCCCCGGTCGCCGTAGTAGCCGACGGCCGATGCGCTCACCAGCACCCGGGGCCGGGGGTCGAGGCCGGCCACGGTACGGGCGATCAGCCCGGTACCCCGCGTGCGGCTCTCCCGGATCACCCGTTTGCGGTCCGCGTTCCACCGCCTGTCGCCCACTCCGGCGCCGGCCAGGTGGACCACGCCGTCGACCGGTCCGGCCGCGTCCAGGGCATCCTTGTCCACGTACCCGGTGTCGGGCTCCCACGCCGCGTCGGTCGTGCCCGCCCGAGGCGGTCCGCCCCGACCGGGCGACGACGCCCGCACCAGCCGGGTGACGGTGTCGCCCCGGGCCAGCGCGGCGTCCACCAGCGCGGTGCCGATGAGCCCCGACGAGCCGGAGACGAGGAGGTGCATGCCCACGGTCTACCGCGGCAGGCCTCCGGCCCGCTGCACCGCGGCGCGGACGAACCGGGCGAAGGCGTCGGGATGGGTCAGGTGGGCGCCGTGGGCCGCACCCTCGATCTCGATCAGCCGAGCGTCCGGTGAGTGCTCGACGAGCCACTCGGCCGACGCCCGCTGGTGGGGGAGGGACACGGTGCCGCGGCCGTAGACGGCGGGCACGGCGAGCAGGGCCGCGTCGAAGGGCGCGTCGCCGGTGCGGATGGCGGCGAGCTCGCCGGCCAGGGCCGGGCCGTCGGCCCGGCGTGCCGCCGCGTCGCCTCGGGCAGGCGGTCCCATGCGCTGTCGCCCACCATGCGGCGGAAGAAGCGTTCGGCCACCAGTGCGGGATCCTCGTCCTCCGTCCCACCCCCGCCGGCCGGGGTCGGTCGTGGACGGGACGCCCAGCTGCCGAGCCACGGCATGGGCGGCTCGAAGGCGGCGATGGCCCGGATGGGCCCGGGGCCTTCGGGCCGGAGGGCGGCGGCCAGGGTGATCGACCCCCCGTAGCTGTGCCCCACGACGACGCACGGTCTTCCGTCGATGACGGCGAGCAGATCGTCGACGTGGCCGTCCAGGGTGTCGTGCACGGGGACGACGTGACGCGACCGGTCGTAGCCGCGCCGGTCGTAGGCCACGGTGTGGAGGTCGTCGAGCCGGCGCACGACGCGGGCGAAGCTGCCAGCCCGGTCGAGGGAGCCGTGGACGAGGACCACCGTCGGCGTGCCGTCCGCCGCGGCGTCCGGGACGTGCTCGGTGACGGACAGGGCGGCCGCGGGTGTCATCCCGGTCAGCCTGACAGGGCCCCGACCGGTGCGGCCACTCGGGCGACAGGGGGCCGGGAACCGCCCAGTTCAGGGGTCCGTGGCCCCAAATGCACACATCGGACCGCCAGATCGTGCATTGTTAGGGCTTCCATTTGACCAAGGAGAACCAGTGCCCCTTACCAAGACCGATCTCATCGCAGCCGTCGCCGCCCACACCGGGTCGACGTCCAAGGACGTCGCCACCGTGCTCGCCGGTCTCGAGGATGTCATCGTCGCCAACGTGGCGAAGGGCGAGAAGGTCGTCATCACCGGATTCCTGACCTTCGACCGGGCCCAGCGCGCCGCTCGCACGGGTCGCAACCCCCAGACGGGCGAGTCCATCAAGATCAAGGCCTCGAAGAGTCCCAAGGTGTCCGCCGGCGCCTCGTTCAAGAAGGTCGTGAACGGCCAGGCCCCGGCCCCGAAGCTCACCAAAGCCAAGTAGTCCCGACGGAGGGGGCGGTCCGGGACCCGGTCCCGGGCCGCCCCCTCGTCGCGTCCGGGGTTCGGGCTCCCGCCCGGTCTACAGCTGCCCGATGGCCTTGTGGGTCTGGGGCACCACCCGCACCCGGGGGTGGATCCGTAGCGCCCGCTCGTGCAGCTCGAGCACCTGTGTGGGGGTCGGCGCGGTGGTCGCCGTCCCGAAGGGTGTCAGCGGCTGCAGGAACACCTCGACCGGATCGGTCCGTGCGGCCGACGCCGCCGCCACCACGGCGATGGCGGCGTCGAGCTCGTCGGGATCGGTGTCCGGGCCCGACGACGACCTTGACCCACGTGGTGGCGCCCGATGCCAGCGCCTCGGCCAGGAACCGGGCCTGCACGGACGGGGCGACGAGCTCGCCGTCGACGCTCCGCAGCTTCAGGTCCATGCTCACGTAGGCCAGGCGCGGACCGACCCTCCGCAGTGGCGGCAGGAGGGTCCCGTTCGTCTCGAGCATGACCGGCCAGCCCCGTCCGGCGAACCGCTCGGCCAACCGCTCGACCCGGCGGCCCTGCAGCAGGGGTTCGCCCCCGGTGAGGCTGATCGAGTGGTGGGGGACCTGGGACCACAGGGCTCCCACCGCCTCGACGACCCGGTCGATGCGGAGCGGACTGGCCTCGATGGACCAGTCCCGCCGTCCGGCCGTCCGCTCGATGCGGCACGGTCCGGCCACCCGCTCGAGCGCCTCGGGCTGGTCGCAGTAGGAGCAGCGGATGTTGCACCCGGTCAGGCGCACGAACACCTGGCGCTCGCCGACGAGGGCGGCCTCGCCCTGGATGGCGCTGAACACCTCGGACACCAGGATGTCGCTCGGCCCCACGCCGGGGGTGGCCACCGGTCGGGTCGCGCCGGGGGAGGGCCCGGTCACGCCAGTCCCGGGTCGTCCACGCCGGCCGCCGCGAAGCCCTGGGCCCGGAGGCGGCACGCGTCGCACACCCCGCACGGCCGGTCGCCTCCCAGGTAGCACGACCACGTCAGGTGCAGCGGCGCGTCGCGTTCGATGCCGAGCCGCACGATCTCCTCCTTGGTGGAGGAGATCAGCGGCGTGCGGATCTCGACCGGGTCGCCCTCGACGCCACGCTTCTGGCCGGTGGCGGCCACGCCCCGGAACGCCTCGATGAACTCGGGACGGCAGTCCGGGTAGCCGGAGTAGTCGATGGCGTTGACCCCGATCCACACCCGCGTCGAGGTCCGCGGGCCTCGGCGACGCCGAGGGCGACGGCCAGGAAGATGCTGTTGCGGGCCGGGACGTAGGTCACCGGGATCCCGTCACCCGACCCGTCGGTGGGGACGTCCACCGACGGGTCGGTGAGGGCCGAGCCACCCCAGGCCGACGTGTCGAGCTGGACGACCAGGTGCTCGGCCCGGTAGTGGCCGGCCACACCGGCCGCCCGGTCGATCTCCACCCTGTGGCGCTGGCCGTAGTCGAAGGTGAGGGCCAGGGGCGCACCGGACGCGCCCGTGGCCAGGGCCATGCACACGGTCGAGTCGAGGCCGCCCGACAGGACGACGAGGTCGCCGCCCATGGTCAGGCCCCCGGCTCCCGCTCCAGGTCCACCCACGAGTCGGTCGTCTCCCACAGCCGCAGGGCGGCGGGCTCGATGCCGGCGGCGTCCAGCAGCTCCCAGGCCCGGTGGGCCAACAGCTCGGCCGTGGGGTTGTCGAGCACCTCGTTCAGGTCGTGGTGGTCCCATGCGTCGATCACCTGGCTCCGGACCACGGCCTGCAGCGTGTCGAAGTCGAGGACCACCCCGTTGTCGTCGAGCGGGCCCTCCACCGACACGTCGAGGCGGTAGGAGTGGCCGTGGAGGTTGCGGCATCGGCCCGGGTGCCAGGCCAGCCGGTGGGCGGCCTCGAAGGTGAACGTGCACGTGACCCGGGTGCGCGACGGAGGCATGGACCCGACGCTACTCGGGCCCCCGAGGACTCCTTTCACGGGCCTCGGGGTGCCCTGCCTCCCGGTAGGCTGGAGGGCAAATGGACAGCCCCGACGATGGAGACGCGCCGGCACAGGACGAGGGTCAGGGCGGTCGGACCGCCGCCGGGACGGGTGCCTTCGGCCCCAACGCCTGGCTCGTCGAGGACATGTACGACCGGTACCAGGCCGACCCGTCGTCGGTGTCGCCCTCCTGGAAGGAGTTCTTCGCCGACTACCGTCCGACCGGCAGTGTGCCCGTCGTGACGGCCACGGCGACAGCGCCGGTAACGACGACGCCACCCCCCGCCCCGGCGCCCGCACCCTCCCCCGCACCCCGCGTCCGGCGCCGTCGCGGGGCGACGCCCCTGCGGGGCGCGGCCGGCCGCATCGTGACCAACATGGAGGCGTCGCTGGGCGTTCCCACGGCCACCAGCGTCCGCGTGGTCCCGGCCAAGCTGCTCGAGGTCAACCGGACGATCGTCAACAACCAGCTTCGCCGGACCACCGGTGGCAAGGTGAGCTTCACCCATCTGATCGGCTATGCCGTGGTGAAGTCGCTCGCCGCCGTCCCGGCCATGAACGCCGCCTTCGTCGAGGACGCCGACGGCAAGGGGACCCCCGGCGTGCTGCGCCACGTCCACGTCGGCCTGGGCCTGGCCGTCGACGTCGAGAAGGGCTCCGGCCGCACTCTCCTCGTCCCCTGCATCGCCGAGGCCGACACCCGGGACTTCCAGAGCTTCGTGGCCGCCTACGAGGACCTGGTCCGCAAGATCCACACCAACAAGATCGGCCCCGACGACTTCGCCGGAACCACGGTGACCCTCACCAATCCCGGCACCCTCGGCACGGTCCAGTCGGTACCCCGCCTGATGCCCGGCCAGGGCGTCATCGTGGGCGTCGGCGCCCTCACCGTGCCACCCGGCTTCGAGGCGTCCGATCCCCGCATGTTGGCCGAGCTGGGCGTGGGCAAGACGGTGACCGTCACCTCCACCTACGACCACCGGATCATCCAGGGTGCCGAGTCGGGGCTCTTCCTGGCCCACGTCTCCGAGTGCCTCATGGGCCGGCACGGCTTCTACGAGGAGGTGTTCGAGTCCCTCGGCATCCCCTACGAGCCGGTGACCTGGCAGCCCGACGACCACTCGGCCCTCGAGGACTCCGACGGCGGCCACGAGCGGCTCATCAAGCAGAACCACGTCCAGACCCTGGTCAACATGTACCGGGTGCGGGGGCACCTCATCGCCCACCTCGATCCGCTCGACGCCGAGCCCGTCGACCTCCACCCCGAGCTCGACCCGCTCCACTACGGACTGACCATCTGGGACCTGCCCCGGACCTTCGTGGCCGACGGCCTGGCCGGCAAGCGCCTGGCCACCCTCGACGAGATCCTGTCGGTGCTGCGCGACGCCTACTGCCGCACGCTGGGGGTCGAGTACATGCACATCCAGGATCCCGAGCAGAAGCGCTGGATCCAACAGCACGTCGAAGGCGTGTCGACGCTCACGGCCCCGGACGAGCAGCGCCACATCCTGGACCGGCTGAATGCCGCCGAGGTGTTCGAGCGCTTCCTCCACACGCGCTACGTGGGCCAGAAGCGGTTCGGCCTCGAGGGTGCCGAGTCGGCCATCGTCATCCTCGACACCCTCCTCGACGAGGCCGTGGTCGAGGGCCTCCACGAGTCCGTCATGGGCATGTCCCACCGAGGCCGGCTCAACGTCCTGGCCAACATCGTGGGCAAGTCCTACGGCGAGATCTTCGAGGAGTTCGAGGGCAACCTCGATCCCGAGTCGGTCCAGGGCTCGGGCGACGTGAAGTACCACAAGGGCGCCACCGGCCGGTTCGTCGGTCGCGGCGGCGGCTCCATCCCGGTCACGATGGCGTCCAACCCGTCCCACCTCGAGGCGGTCGACCCCGTGGTGGTCGGCATGGCCCGCGCCCGCCAGGACGCCCTCGGGGGCGAGCGGGGGAGCGGGAAGCACCTCGTCGACGGGACGGGGGACCCGTTCCCGATCCTGCCGATCCTGCTCCACGGCGACGCCGCGTTCGCCGGTCAGGGTGTGGTGGCCGAGACCCTCAACCTGTCGCAGCTGGCCGGCTACCGCACCGGTGGCACGGTCCACGTGGTCATCAACAACCAGCTCGGCTTCACCACCGCGCCCGACGCGGCCCGCAGCTCGGTGTACCCGACCGACGTGGCCAAGATGGTCCAGGCGCCGATCTTCCACGTCAACGGCGACGACCCCGAGGCCTGTGCCCGGGCCGCCCGCCTCGCCTTCGGCTTCCGGCAGGCCTTCCACAAGGACGTCGTCATCGACATGGTCTGCTACCGCAAGCACGGCCACAACGAGGGCGACGACCCGAGCTACACGCAGCCCCGCATGTACGCGCTGATCGACGCCAAGCGCTCGGTGCGCAAGCTCTACACCGAGGCGCTGGTCCGTCGCGGTGACATCTCGTTGGAGGAGGCCGAACAGGCCCTCGACGACTTCTCGGCCCGACTGCAGGCCGCGCTGGACGAGACGCGGGCCGAGGCGGAGGGGCTGCCGCCGGCGCCGCTCACCCTGCCCGAGTACGTCCAGCCCGACCTCATGATCCCGAGGGTGGAGACCGGCATCGACCCCGAGACGGTGTCCCGCCTCGCCACGGTCGTGCGCTCGGTGCCCGACGGGTTCGTGCTCCACCCGAAGCTGGCCCGCCAGTTCGAGCAGCGCGACAAGGTGGTGGCCGACGGTGAGATCGACTGGGCGCTGGGCGAGGCACTGGCCTTCGGCTCCCTCCTGCTCGAGGGCACCAACGTCCGGGTGACCGGTCAGGACACCCGCCGGGGGACGTTCTCCCAACGCCACGCCGTGCTCGTCGACTACGAGACGGGCTCGGAGCACGTGCCTCTCGAGGGCCTGGAGGGTGGGCGCTTCACCATCCGGGACTCACTCCTGTCCGAATACGCGTGCGTGGGCTTCGAGTACGGCTACTCGGTCGACGCCCCGGACGACCTGGTGGCCTGGGAGGCCCAGTTCGGCGACTTCTGGAATGGCGCGGAGATCATCGTCGACAACTTCCTGGTGGCCGCCGAGGACAAGTGGGGGCAGCGCTCGGGGCTCGTCCTCCTGCTGCCCCACGGGTACGAGGGCCAGGGCCCCGAGCACTCCTCGGCCCGCATCGAGCGGTTCCTCACGCTGAGCGCCCGGGGCAACCTACGGGTGGCCGAGCCGACCACCGCCGCCCAGTACTTCCACCTGTTGCGCGCCCAGGTGCGCATCCCGGACCGCAAGCCGCTCATCGTCTTCACGCCCAAGTCGCTGCTGCGGGCCCGCCAGGCCCGGTCACCGATCTCCGCCTTCACGTCGGGCAGCTTCGCCGAGGTGCTCGACGACCCGGCGGCCGACTCCGACGGGTTCGACCGGGCGGCGGTCGACCGCGTGGTGCTGTGCACCGGGAAGGTGGCCTTCGACGCACTGGCCCGCCGCGACGGGCTGGGTGAGGCCGGGGCCCACGTGGCCGTCGTGCGGATCGAGCAGCTCTACCCGTGGCCCAAGGACCACCTGGCCGACGTTCTGGCCCGCTACCCGCAGGCCGAGGAGGTGGTGTGGCTGCAGGAGGAGCCCGAGAACATGGGCGCGTGGAACTTCGTCCACAGCCGGCTCCACCGGCTGCTGCGCAAGACGCACCTGCTCCGCCACGTCAGCCGGGCCGAGTCGGCCAGCCCCGCCTCGGGCAGCGCCGCGCTGCACCGGCTCGAGCAGGAGGACCTGCTGGTCCGGGCGGTGGGCTGAGGGCCGCGAGCGTCGGGCAGGTGCTCGCTCAGACCAGGAAGTCGTGGGCCAGCGCCATCCACATCTCGGTCGACAGGCGGAGTGACTCGATGTCGACCCGCTCGTCGACGCCGTGGAACATCGCCCCGTACTGCTCGAAGCCGATGGCCGTGCTGTGCAGGCCGAACCCGTAGGACACGGCGCCGAGGGTGCGGGTGTAGCGGGCGTCGGTGGCCCCGACGGTGAGGAAGGGGACGGTGGTGGCGCCCGGGTAGAAGCCCCGGCTGACCCGCTGCAGGGCGTCCCAGAGCGGTGTGTCGATGGGGGAGGTGGAGGCGGGCTCCTCGGACTGGAAGGCGATCTCCACGTCGTCGGCCAGGTCGCCGAGCACCTCGTCGAGCATGGCCCGGACCTCACCGGTGTCCCACCCCGGGAGCGCCCGGATGTCGACCGACAGCTCGACGCGGTCGGGGATCACGTTGGTCTTGGTGCCGCCGTGGATGATCGTCGGGGCCAGGGTGGTGTGGGTGCAGGCGTGGGCCTGGCGGGCCAGGCCCAGCAGGGGCAACTCGTCGCAGAAGTCGTCGATCCGGTCGGGGTCGAGCAGGGGCTCGCTGAGCTCGGGCGGGAACCCGAGCCCGTCGATGAAACGGACCCACGCCTCGTGCAGCTCGGCCCGGGGCCGGTACTCGTCGATGCGCCGCACGACCTCGGCCGCCTTGACCAGCGCGTTGTCGGTGCGCAGCGGCTGGCTGGCATGGCCCGGGGTGCCCCGCACGGTCAGGTTGCACCAGAACACGCCCTTCTCGCCGACGATGACGGGCAGCCGGGGCAGTCCGTCGGTGCCCACCATCGGGAAGCCTCCCGACTCGGTGATGACGTAGTCGGAGCGGACGTCGTCGGCGTGGTTGGCGCACAACCACCGGGCGCCGAAGGTGGACAGTGCCTCCTCGTCGGCCACGGCGATATAGGTCAGGTCGCCCTTCGGCCGGAAACCGTCGAGCGCCAGGTGGCGGAACGCGGTCGCCATGGTGGACGTGAGGTTGAGCATGTCGATGGCGCCCCGTCCCCACACCTCGCCGTCGATGAGCTCGCCGCCGAAGGGGTCGTGGGTCCAGTCGGCGGCGGTGGCCGGCACCACGTCGGTGTGGCCGAGCAGCGTCAGCGACGGCGCCGACGGGTCGGTCCCGGCCAGCTTGGCCACCAGCGTCTTGCGACCGGGGGAGGGCTCGTAGGTCTGCAGGTCGACGCCGGTTCCCTCGAGGTAGCCCTGGAGCAGCTCGGCGCTGCGCCCCTCCTGGCCCGACGCGGGCGTCCCGTCGTTGACGCAGGCGTTGCGGATCAGGTGCTGGAGCAGGTCGGTGGCCTCGTCGGCCCGCTGGGTGTCGGTCGTCACCCCCGCGATCCTACGACCCCCGGGGCGCGGCGTCCCGGGCGGACCGGTGGTCGCTCCGACGGCGCTGAACTGGGGGCATGTCCAGGCACCGGTCGACCAGGTGGTTGACTGGACCCACCTATGGAACCTGAATCCCCGGCCCGCCGGCGCATCGTCGTCGACGGGTCCAATATTGCAACCGAGGGTCGCACCCTTCCGAGTCTGGCTCAGCTGAACGAGGCGATCGAGACCTTCCTCGAGGAGTACAAGGGATTCACCGCCGAGGACGTGACCGTCGTGGTCGACGCCTCCTTCGGCCACCGCATCGACCCGGGCGAGGTCCGCCAGTTCGAGGAGGCCATCGAGCACGGCGAGATGGTCACGCCGCCCGCCGGGGCCGTCGGCCGGGGCGACGGGTTCATCCTGCGCATCGCCGAGAAGTCCGGTGCCCTCGTGCTGTCCAACGACTCCTTCCAGGAGTTCCACGCCGAGCGCCCGTGGCTCTTCGAGCCGGGTCGCCTCATCGGCGGCAAGCCCGTGCCCGGCGTGGGGTGGGTGTTCACCCCACGCACCCCGGTGCGCGGGCCCCGCAGCCGTTCGGTGACCGCCCAGTCCAAGCGCGAGGCCAAGGCGGCGGCCGGCGCGGCCGGCGCCGCCGACGGCGAGCTGGACGAGACGCCGGACGCGCCGACCGAGGCGCCGACCCCGGCCCGCCGGCGCCGGTCGTCGAAGAAGGCGGCACCACCGGTCGAGGCCGCGGTGGCGTCGGACACCGTCGACGCCGACGACGCCTACGACATGGTCGACCGCCCGAAGGCGACGAAGGCGGCGAAGGCGACGAAGAAGGCCACCAAGGTCGCCAAGGCCACCAAGGCGACGAAGGCGGCCACCAAGGCCGCACCGGCCAAGAGGGCCGCCAAGGCCGCCAAGGCGACCACGACGGCCGACGACGGATCCGAGCCGGCCGCCAAGGCGACGAAGGCCGCCACCAAGGCGACGAAGGCGGCCAAGGCCGCCAAGACGGCACCGGCCAAGAAGGCCGCCAAGGCCACCAAGGGAGCCACGGAACCCGCCGCCGACACCGAGCCGCCGCCGGCCCGGCGGGCCAAGGGCGGGTCGAACGAGGCCCTCAACGACGCCATGACGTTCATCACCTTCGTGGCCGACCACCCCATCGGTTCGACCATGGAGGGGGAGGTGGCCGCCTTCACCTCCCACGGGGCCCACATCGACGTCGGTGGGATGGTCTGCCACGTACCGCTGCGCGCCCTCGGCGACCCGCCGCCGGCCAAGGCCCGGTCCGTCCTCACCAAGGGCGAGACGCGGACGTTCGAGCTGGTGTCTCTCGACGCCCCGCGACGCCGGGCCGAGCTGAGACTGCCCGGCGTGGGCAACGGTGCCGCCTGACGGGACGGGTCGGGACGGCGGGGGCCGGTAACCTGCTGGCCGTGCGAGCCGACGACTACCTGCCCCACCGGGACCCTTTCCTGTTCATCACCGAGCTGCGTTCCATCGAGGCCGGTCAGTCGGCCACGGGGGCCTGGCGGCTGACCGGCGACGAGGCCTTCTTCGCCGGACACTTCCCGGGTCGGCCGACGCTGCCCGGCGTCCTGATGGTGGAGTCCCTCGCCCAGCTCGGGGCCTGCGCGGTCCTGAGCGACCCGGCCTTCGCCGGCAAGCTGCCGCTGTTCGGCGGCATCGAGCGGGCCCGCTTCCGCCGCCAGGTCGTCCCCGGCGACCTGCTCGAGCTCGAGGTGACGCTCGGGCGGATGTCCTCCCGGGCCGGCAAGGGGTCGGGCCGGGCCACCGTCGACGGCAAACTGGCCTGCGAGGCCGACCTGCTCTTCGTCCTGGTCGACGCCGACCTGCCGTCGGACGGTTGACGACCGTGCGCATCGCCACCTGGAACGTCAACTCGCTGACCGCCCGGCTGCCCCGCGTGGAGGAGTGGATCGACTACGCGCGTCCTGACGTGCTGTGCCTCCAGGAGACCAAGCAGGCCGACGCCGCATTCCCCCACGGCGCCTTCGCCGCGCTCGGCTACGAGTCGGCCCACCACGGCGACGGCCGGTGGAACGGCGTGGCCATCATCAGCAGGGTCGGACTCGCCGACGTGTCGACCGGTCTCGGGACCTCCGAGGACGAGGAGGGCACGCGCCTCATCGCCGCCGATTGCGGAGGCGTGCGCGTCCACTCGGTCTACGTCCCGAACGGCCGGGCTCTCGACGACGAGCACTACCCGGCCAAGCTGGCCTGGCTGGCCCGCCTGCGCGGGCTGCTCGACGAGACGACCTCGCCGGACCGGCCGGTGGCGGTCTGCGGCGACTTCAACGTGGCCCCCGAGGACCGCGACGTGTGGGACCCGTCCGAGTTCGAGGGGATGACCCACGTCAGCCCGCCCGAGCGCGCCGCACTGGCTTCGCTCGAGTCCTGGGGCCTGGTCGACGCCTTCCGGGAGCGCTATCCCGACGACCAGCTGTTCAGCTGGTGGGACTACCGCGGCGGGTCGTTCCATCGCCACCGCGGGATGCGCATCGACCTGATCCTGGTGACCGAGGTCCTGGCCCGAACCACGACCTTCGCACTCATCGACCGGCAGGCCCGCAAGGGGGAGAAGCCTTCGGACCATACCGCGGTGTTCATCGACACCGAGGTGAGCTGACCACCGGACCGCCGCGGTCAGCCCCGCAGATTGGCCCGAAGCTCGGCGAAGCGCTCGGCCGCCGGACGCGGGCCGGGACGGGTGCGGCCGTCGGTGGCGCTTCCCACAAGGTCGGCCAGCCACGGTGAGGGCCGGCGTTCCATCGGCCGCCCGCCACCCATCGTCCGCGAGCGCGCCCACGAGCACTCGAGCACCCGGGCCGCCCGGGTGAGCGCCACGTACAGCAGCCGCCGCTCCTCGGCCACGTCCTCGGGCGTGGTGGCGTGGACGACGGGTACGAACCCCTCCTCCAGTCCGACGACCGCCACCGCCTCCCACTCGAGCCCCTTGGCCCGGTGGAAGGTGGCCAGCTCCACCCCGCCGCCGGGGTCGCCCCGACCGGACGACTGCAGGCGGGCCGCGGCGCGTCCGGTGGCCGGGCCCGGCGCCTCGGCCTCGCTCGACTCGGGGGCCGGGGCGAAGCGGCACGGGATGCCGGCCCCGTCGAGGGCCTGGCGGATCCCGGCCAGCAGCTCGTGGGTGCGGGCTAGTACGGCCTGGTCGGACCAGCGCATGCCGGCCTCGGCCCGTTCGAGGATCCGGGCGGCCACCTCCTCGCCCTCGGCGCGGTCGTCGGCGAACGCGGTGATGGTGGGCACGGGGCCGTCGGACGCGGCCGACCGGGGTGGCGCCACCGCGGTGGGCCCGAGGGCGGCGGCCGCCGCGGCCACCACCTGGGGGGTGCACCGGTGGTTCTGGTCCAGATGGACGACGTCGAGGCCGGGCACCCGTTCGGGCAGCGACGCCAAGAGCCCCGGATCGGCCCCGTTCCAGCCGTAGATGGCCTGGTTGGGGTCGCCCACCGCGCACAGGTCGTACCGGGTGCCGAGGAGCGCCTCGATGAGGCGGAACTGCGCCGGGTTCACGTCCTGGAATTCGTCGACCGCCACGTGGCGGTAGCGCCAGTGGGCCAGTTCGGCCGCCGACCGGTCGTCGTGGAGCAAGTCGGCGGCCCGCAGCAGCACGTCGTCGAGGTCCAACCGGCCGCGGCGGGCCAGCAGGTCCTCGTAGGCCGAGTAGATCTCGGCCACGCGATCGGGGGCCAACGTGGCGCGCCGTCCGTCGGCCGCGGCGGCGTAGGCCGATGGGTCGAGGCAGCGGGCCTTGGCCCATCCGATCTCGGTGTCGGCGGCCGAGGCCACGGACCGGTCGCCGCACAATTGGGCGAGGGTCCGCCAGCGGTGTTCGACGAGTGCCGGGGCGGGGCGCCCGGCGTCGGCCGCCCGGCGCCGCAGCAGGGTCAGGGCGAGCTGGTGGAGGGTGCCGGCCCGCACGCCGGGTGTGGGACTCCCCCCCGGACCACCCGGGCCGGAGACGGGAACGCCGTAGCGGCCGAGCCGGTCGCGCAGCTCGAGGGCCGCCTTGCGGGTGAAGGTGCACACCACGGTGTGGTCGGCCCCGGCCGAGCCGTCGCGGATCCGGCGGGCGACCCGCAGGGTGAGGACGCGCGTCTTGCCCGATCCGGCTCCGGCCACGATGCACACGGCATCGGCCGTCGATCCCACGGCGCGACCCTGGGCCGGGGTGAGGTCGGCGCACGCCCGCTCGAAGCTGTCGCCGGCTGGAGGCGGCATCGGCGCGAGGGGTTCCACGGGGCTGAGGCTACCGGTGGGGTGTGGCGCCCGGGCTCGAGCGGCGGCCTCGGTAGATTGAGCCGGTGCCCGGACGTCCGCCCCTTCGCCTCGTCGACCCGGACTGACCGGTGCCGCCCCGCCCACAGCTGCTGCCGGCCGAGGAGGTCCTCGTCGACATCCGGCCCCACTGGTCGTTCCTCACCGCCCCGCTGCTCGTCGCGCTGGCTGCCGTGGCCGTCGGGGTGGCCCTGGACGTGAGCATCCCCCACACGTCGGTCGACCTCCACTGGGTCGAGGGTGCCGTGGTCGCCGTGCCGTGCCTGTGGCTGGCCGGTCGGGTGGTGCGGTGGCGACGCTCCTGGCTGCTCGTCACCTCCCACCGTGTGGTCGACCAGTGGGGAGCGGCCACCGGCAACCAGATCGACATCCCGCTCGACTCGATCGAGCGGGTGACCGTCGTCCAGAGCCCGCTCCGCCGGATCCTCGGCACCGGGAGCATCGACGTGGCCGTGTGGGGGCAGGGGGTGCTCCACCGCATCGAGGACGCCCGCAAGCCGGCGGTCCTGGTGCGTGTGATCACCCGGCGACTCGGCCTGCCGCCCGAGGAGTGGCCCGAGGACCGGTGGGGATGACCGTTCCGACGGCCGCCCGCGGCATTGTGACGCCCCCGGGGAGGGGCGGTGGAGGGGCCCCGGGGCAGGATACGGGGCGATTCGCCGACATTGGCGGCCAGATGGCAAAAAAAGGGACCGTCTCGCCCTTGTAAGGGGTCCGTACATCCGTCACTATGGGCAACCGAGGGGTTGACGACCGTGAGAGCAGCCACGGGCACGGCCGGAGCGGAAGGAGTGTCGGATGGTGGATGTGGCAGGAGTTCGAGCGATCGGCGAGCCCGGAGCGGAGTGGGCCATGCGGTCCCAGCAGCCGTTCGACGATCCGAAACGCCGTCTGGACCAGATGATGCCCCTGTTGCACGAGCTCATCGCCTTCGATCTCGTCCAGCCGACCGGCGACGGTGGCTTCGTGCTGCGCCAGGACGTCCAGGAACGGCTCGCCGTGCTGACCGCGGGCCGGCCGGCGCGTTCGGCCGAGGTGTTCGTCGGCCGCAAGTGCCAGGTGTGCAGCAGCGTGAAGCTCACCAGGATGCTCGACGGCGTCCGGGTGTGCTCGGCCTGCAGCCGTGCCGCCCTCAACCCGGACGGGGCGAGCGCCGATGCCGACCTCGCGAACGGCAAGGCGTCGCGCGGGTTCTTCCACCGCCACCGCCGGGCCAGCTGAGCCCGCCGCACCCGCAGGGCGACCGTCGACGGGGTGCCGATCCTCAGCCGGCATCCCGACGGGCCACCGTCCCGTCGACCGGCCTGACCGTCCAGGCCGACGCGCCCAGACCCGACGGGTCGAGCGCGCCCCGCTCGGCGAGGGCGATCATGCAGCCGCCCCACCCGGCGCCGGTCATGCGCACGCCGAGCACACCGGGCCGCGACCGCAGGTCGGCCACGAGCTCGTCGACGACGGTCGTGGTGGCCTCGAAGTCGGCGTCGAGGCTGGCGTGGCTGGCGTCCATGAGCCCCCCGGCGGTGACGAGGTCGCCGCCGGCGAGCGCGTCGGCGAAGGCGTCGACCCGGGCGCACTCGGTGACGACGTGGCGGGCCCGGCGCCGCAGCAGCGGGTCCCGTAGACCGACGAGGTCGTCGGGCCCGGCCAGACCGAGCGGGCCGATGACGGCCGCGGCCGCCTCGCACTCGGCCACCCGCAACGGGTACGCCGAGGTGCGCAGATCGCGGCGCTGGCCGGAGTCGACCGCGGTGAACTCGGCCGATCCGGGCACCGGCACGGGACGGGAGGTGCCGGCCGCGACGTCGATCCACAGGGCGTGCCCGGCGCGGCCACCGGCACACACCAACGGGTCCATCAACCCCACGGGCACGCCGATGCGGTGCTCTGCGGCCTGGCACAGTCGGGCCACGACGGCGGCGTCGCCCTCGACCCCGAAGACCTCGGCCAGGGCGACGGACAGGGCGGCGCTCGACGACAGTCCCGACCCCCGGGGCAGGGTCGAGGCGATGTGGAGCGACCCGCCGGTGTCGGGGCGGGCCAGCGAGGCCACCGCGGCGGCCAGCCGGGCCCATGCCGGCTCGAGGACGGCGATCCGGTCGATGTCGCCGACGACGGGGAAGGCGGCGGACTCGCCGGGGTAGGCGTCCGAGACGATCTCGATGCGGTCGCGACCGGAGGGGGTGAACGTGACCGTCACGCCCAGGCCGATGGCCATGGGCAGGGCCCGGCCCAGGTTGTAGTCGGTGTGGTCGCCGATGAGGTTGACCCGACCGGGCCCGACACAGGTCCTCGTCGACCCGATCCCCGCTGCTGCCACCCGCTGGACCCCCGACTCGTGGCGGCGCCCGGTCGGGCGGTCGCGACCACGCCAACGCTACCCCCGGGGTCGGATCGGCCGGTCGGCGTCCGGGCCGGGCCGGGTTGCGCGTACCATGCGGGCTCATGTTCGACGATCTCCTCCTCGCCAACGCGGCCTATGCCGACGACTTCGCCCTCGACGGCATCCCACCGGTGGCCGCCAGGAACTTCGCCCTGGTGACGTGCATGGACAGTCGCATCGAGCCGCTCACCATGCTCGGACTCCTGCCCGGCGACGCCAAGATCCTGCGCAACGGCGGGGCCCGGGTGACGACCGACGTGTTGCGCTCCCTGGTGCTGGCCACCAACTTCCTGGGCGTCACCGAGATCGCGGTGATGCAGCACACCAACTGCGCACTGGCCGACCGCAGCGACGACGACGTGCGGAACCGCCTGGGCGAGGTCGGGGTGGACGACGTCGGGTCGTGGGACTTCCTGGCCATGCCCGACCCCGACGCCGCGCTCCGGGCCGATGTGGCCCGGGTGCGCGAGTGCACCCAGCTGGCCGACGGCGTGCGGGTCGAGGGCTGGCGGTACAACGTGGCCACCGGCCGGATCCGTCGCATCGTCGGCTCCTGAGGCGCCTCCGACCGGCCCGCCCGGAGCCGCATTTGACCCCCGGGCGGCGGTGGGACACCATCCCGCCATGCTCAATCGCACGTGCACCCTTCCGAATCGGGCCGTTCCGCCCGTAGCGGCGTCCCCCGTCCCGGTCCGCCCCGGCGGTGCCCGATGAGCGGGCCGCTCGAGGGCGTCCGCATCGTCGAGCTGGCCGGCCTCGGTCCGGCTCCGTTCGCCGGGATGATGCTGGCCGATGCCGGCGCCGACATCATCCGGGTCGACCGTGCCGACCGGGCCACCTACCCACCGAAGCAGGAGGCCCACGTCGACCTGATGAACAGGGGGCGGCGCTCGGTCGCCGTCGACCTCAAGCACCCGGACGGCGTGGCGCTCGTGCTCGACCTCGTCGAGGGGGCCGACGCCTTCATGGAGGGATTCCGGCCCGGCGTGGCCGAGCGACTGGGCTTCGGACCCGAGGTGTGCCTGGCCCGCAACCCGAAGCTCGTCTACGGGCGCATGACCGGCTGGGGCCAGGACGGCCCCATGGCCCAGGCGGCCGGGCACGACATCGACTACATCGCCCTGTCGGGAGCCCTCGGGGCCATCGGCAGGGTGGGGGAGCGGCCGGTCCCGCCACTCAACCTGGTGGGCGACTTCGGCGGGGGCGGCATGCTCCTGGCCTTCGGGTTGGTGGCCGCCATCCTCGGCGCCCGGACCACCGGGACCGGCCAGGTGGTCGACGCCGCCATGGTCGACGGGGCGGCGTCCCTCATGACCATGACCTACACCCTGCGCTCGGCCGGGATCTGGCAGGACGAGCGCGGGACGAACCTGCTCGACACCGGGGCCCACTTCTACGAGGTCTACGAGTGCGCCGACGGAGGCCACTTCGGTGTGGGGGCCATCGAGCCCCAGTTCTACGCCGAACTGATGCGCCTGCTGGGGCTCGGTGACGAGGACCTGTCGACCCAGATGGACAAGTCGACGTGGCCGGCCATGAAGGAGCGGTTCGCCGCCGTCTTCGCCACCCGCACCCGGGCCGAGTGGGAGGAGGTCTTCGCCGGGACCGACGCGTGCGCAGCTCCGGTGTTGACCCCCGGCGAAGCGCCCGACCACCCGCACAACCGGGCGAGAGGCACGTTCACCGAGGTGGCCGGCGTGGTCCAGCCCGCTCCGTCGCCACGCTTCCTGTCCACGCCCGGTGAGATCAGGCGTCCGCCGCCCAACCCGGGCCAGCACGGCGACGAGGCCCTGGCCGACTGGGGAGTCCCCGACGACCGCGTAGCGGCGCTGCGGAAGAGCGGGGCCATCTGCTGAGGCGATCTCCCGGGCGACCCGCCCCGGCTGGCACTGCACCCGGTCGACTTCGGCCTGTTCCACGGTGGCCGGCAACGTCCGGCGTCGGTCGCAGTACTGGAGCTCGACAGCGGCTCCCCCGACTGAGCCGGGTCCCCCATATGACCGGTCAGTACCCGCTCTGACGCCCGTCGGGGGACGCGGCGTGCCCGCCCGAGTGGGGCGACTGGCCGGCATCGATCTCGTCGGCGGCTGCGACCGACGGCTGCCGGCCCCCGGCACTGGTCGCCGGGGTGGATGCGCCCGACGGACCGCTCGATTGACCGCGGCTCGGATTGCCTGGCCCCTGGCCTTCATCGGAACTGGAGCCAGTGCCATGGCCCGGGCCGGCGCCGGACCCACCGGCCGATCCGTGACCGGGCCACGTCGTGGGCGTGGTCGGTTGCCCCGGTTGGGCTGAGCCGCCCGAGACGGTGGTCGTCGGCCAGCCCGAACCGCCGGAGCTTGGGTGTCCGCCCGGGGACGTCGTCGGCCCGGTGGGCGTCGTCGTCCCAGCCTTCGATGTCGTCGGCCGGGTGGCCGTCGCGACCCCCGGGCCTCCGGCGCCGGTCACGGCCGGGCAGCCGGCCCAGCCGGTCGGTGCGGTCGGGCCGGTCCGGGCCGGCGACCTCACCGCCTGTCCGCCGGTCGTCGGGAAGGCCTGCTGGCACGCCTGATGGAGGAGCTGCGGTGCGATGGCCGGCACGCTCGGCTGCTGGGAGGCGGGGAGGGCCTTGATCAGCTTGGCCAGGTGACCGGCCGCCAGGGCCGTGCCCACCGGGTTGGTCGGGGTCGCCCGAAGTTGCTGCTGGAGCGACGTCGTGGCGTTGCGGACGTCCACCACCGGCTGCGGTGTGACCGGCAGTCCGATGTCGGTGGCCAGCACGCGTATGGGCGGCGGGACCGGAACGCCGGCCGCGAACGCCGTGCCGGTGCCGAGCGTCAGCAGGGCCACGGCTGCGACGGCCACGGCCCACTTGCGGTGGATCCATACGACGAGGCGACGCTCGGGTGCGACGGTGACACCCCGCGCCGCCACGGCCGCGTGGAGCGCGGCGATGGTCGACGCCGGGGGCCGGGCGTCCTCGGGGGCCATCGCCGCGGCCAACTGGGCCAGGAGGGCGTCGTCCACGTGCTCGGAGATCGGGCGGTCAGGCATCGTCCTCCTCCATCAGCCGACGGAGGTGGGCGAGTGCGCGCGACTGGGCAGACCGCACGGCCCCCGGACGCTTGCCGAGGACCGCCGCCACCTGCTCCGCTGACAGCCCGGCCACCACCCGGAGCTCGAGCAGCTCCCGTTCCTTGTCGTGCAGGAGGGCGAAGCACCGGCGGACCTGGGCATGGTCCTCGCCGAGGTCGATGGCGTCACCCGGCAGGGCACCGACGTCGAGGTCGGCGCGGGTGTCGCGGTGGCGCGTCGCCCGGTCGAGTGAGCGGTAGTGGTCGGCGACGACGTTTCGACCGATGCCGAACACCCAGCCGTCGAAGCCGGACGGTCCCCAGGTGAACCGGTCGATCCCGGCCACCGCCCGGGTCATGGTCTCGCTCACCGCGTCCTCCACGTGAGGTGGGGGCAGCCGCCTGGCGGCGTAGGCGCGCAGACGCGGGTACAGCGACCTGAGGAGCTCGTCCCAGGCCGCCTGGTCACCGGCGCGTGCGGCGGTGACCAGCTGTTCCCCCTCACGTACATCATCCATGTCACCACGTATCACTTCGGCGGAGAGCCGTCGGCGTCACGGATGGTGGCCAGGAATTTCCGGAAATTTGTCGGATTCTCCTGTAACACCTGCCCCTCGCCGGCGAAGAACCATACATCCGCGCCGCATGGCACCTCGACGGCACCGGGCCCGATCGGGTATCGGCGTCGTACGGGTCACCGGCCACGAGAGAGGGAGCATCACCATGAGGAGCGTGTCGAGGAGGACCGCCGCCGTCACCGCGGCGACCGCAGCCGGCATCCTGGCGCTCGGCGGGGTCACCGCCGCATGGGCTGCACCGGCTCTGGTCAACGAGTCGTCACGTGTCCACGCCGACCAGTGGCACGGCACACCTCAGCTGTCGGGGACGGTCGCCTCGGTGGCCACGAGCAGCTTCCAACTGACGGAGACCGGAGGTACGCCGGTCACCGTGGACACCACCTCGTCGACCACCTACTCCGAGACGGGTACCACCACGGCCCCCACCGGCGTCACCGCCGGTGAGCGGGTGTCCGTCGAGCCGGCCCCGGGCACGACCTCCGGCGCCACCACGGTCACCGCCCAGCGGGTGACGGTCGTCCTCACCCAGGTGAGCGGCACCGTCCAGACCGTCGGCTCTGGCTCCTTCGCCGTCCAGACACCCGGCGGGCTCATGACCACGGTCGACACCACAGGCTCGACCACCTACTCCGAGAACGGGACCACCGAGACCGGGGTCACCGCCGGGCAGTCGGTCACCGCGTTCGGCGCACCGGACGCCACCGACCCGTCCCAGCTCGACGCCCAGTCCGTCGACATCCACACCGCTCCGACCGCTCCAGACGGAGGCTCGGGGCACGGCCGCCGGGGCTTCCCGAGCTGGACGGGCCTGTCGGGGACGGTCGCCTCGGTGGCCACGGGCAGCTTCCAACTGACGGAGACCGGAGGTACGCCGGTCACCGTGGACACCACCTCGTCGACCACCTACTCCGAGACGGGTACCACCACGGCCCCCACCGGCGTCACCGCCGGTGAGCGGGTGTCCGTCGAGCCGGCCCCGGGCACGACCTCCGGCGCCACCACGGTCACCGCCCAGCGGGTGACGGTCGTCCTCACCCAGGTGAGCGGCACCGTCCAGACCGTCGGCTCTGGCTCCTTCGCCGTCCAGACACCCGGCGGGCTCATGACCACGGTCGACACCACAGGCTCGACCACCTACTCCGAGAACGGGACCACCGAGACCGGGGTCACCGCCGGGCAGTCGGTCACCGCGTTCGGCGCACCGGACGCCACCGACCCGTCCCAGCTCGACGCCCAGTCCGTCGACATCCACACCATGCCCCCAGCCTCAGGGGGAAGTTGGGGGCATGGTGGCCCGGGGGGAACCTGGCACCCACCCAGCGGCCCCCCGTCCGCGTGGTCCGTCGTGACCGGCACGGTCAAGAGCGTGACCGGTGACGACGTCGTGGTCGCCCGTTCCTCGGGTACCACGACGACGGTCGTCGTCTCGTCCAGCACCCACTACTTCGGCCCGTCGGCAGCCCAGGGCGTTGCAGCCGTCACCGTCGGGGCCACGGTCGCTGCATTCGGCACGACCGACGCATCGGGTGACCTCGACGCCACCGGGATCGTGGTCGGCTCTCCGCCGCCCGTGCACCCGGGCAGCGGCCCCTGGGCAGGCGACGGCTCGGGTGGTTCCGGCGGTTCGACCACGTCGACCACCACCCCGTGGACCCCCCCCGTGGGCACCACGCCCGGCACCGACCCGGGACACACCGGGGGCTGGGGCCCGACCGGCGGCTCGGGATCGACCACCACGTCCACGACCAGCCCCTCGGGCGGCTGGAACCCGGGCGGCTCGCACGGGACGGGGTCGACGCCGTCGGGATCCACCGGCTCACCGGGATCCCCGAAGGGGGCGCCGGCCGGTAGCCGGGGCGCTCCCGGCAGCTGGAGCTGACGGACGCTCCGGCTGGAACAGCGGTCCAAGAGGAGGTAACGACTGATGTACATGGTCCTCGTGGAGATCGGGTTGATCGGGTGGGCGGTGGTTGTGGCGCTGGCCACGTTCGCCTGCTGGTCGGTGCGTCCGTCGACCCGGCGACCGAGCCGAACCACCCTGGCGGTCGACATCGCCACCGCGCTCGGTCCGGAGGAGCAGGAGCCCGCCGCCCCGGGCCCGGTCACCGGGACTCCCGACCTCGATCCCGCCGACAGGTCCCAGACCAGGGGGATGATCCGGGTCCCGTAACGTCCGCGGCCGCCCAGTAAGAGGTTGTCCGAGTCGGGGCGCCCCGCCGTCGCGTGGCGCTACGTTCGGGCGTATCCCCCAATCACCGGATGAAGGCGCGTCCGGAGACAGTGCCCGCCGGGTTCGAACCCAGCTAGAGGTTGACGACCGGGCAGGTGACGGTGCGGATGATGCCGTCGATCAGCTGGATCCGCCCGACGACCATCTGGCCCAGTTCGTCGACCGTCGTGGCCTCGGCCCGGGCGATGACGTCGTAGGGGCCGGTGACGCCCTCGGCGGTCACGACGCCGTCGACCTCCTGGATGATGCGGGCCACGGTGGCGGCCCGCCCGACCTCGGTCTGGATGAGTACGTAAGCGCTGACGGACATGGCCATCTCCTGGTGGTGCGCATTGCCGGGGCGAATCAGCCTACCGCCCGCCGCCACCCGCCTACCATGCCGACATGGGCGTCAAGGAGCGAGGAGACCAGTTCCGCCGCCTGGTCAGGTCCGCCGTCGATGACCTGTTCGACCAGCGCAGCCCCTTCGGTCGGCTGGCGCTCACCCACGTCCTGATGACGGCCGGCGACACCATGTTCGCCGTCTCGCTGGCCGGGTCCCTCTTCTTCTCGATCTCGCCCACGGCGGCCAAGGACAAGGTCCTGCTCTACCTGCTGTTGACCATGGGTCCCTTCGCCGTGGTCGCCCCGGCGCTCGGTCCTCTGATCGACCGCAGCCGGGGGGCCCGGCGGGCGATGGTCGTGACCTCGGCCCTGGGTCGGGCCGTCCTCTGCCCCTTCGTGGCCCGGGACATCCACTCGCTGCTGCTCTTTCCCGAGGCCTTCGTGATGCTGGTGCTCTCCAAGGTCTACCTCGTCACCAAGGGGGCCCTGGTGCCCGAGATGGCGGCGCTCGAGTTGGCGGACGCCGGCGCGGCCCCCGGCCCCACCGGCCCGGAATCCGAGGCGGCGGACCCCACGGCGCGTGGCCCCGACCCGACCCCGCCGTACGGGACGCCGCCGACGGTGCACGTCGACGACCCGGTGACCGGGGAGGACGTGACCGAACCTGACCTCGCCACCCTCAATGCGCGCCTCGGCCTGCTCGCCTCGCTGTCCGGCTTCGTCTTCGCGGTGCCCGCGGTGGCCATCCTCAAGCTGGCCGGGTCGCCCGGCGTGCTCTGGTCGTGCGCCGTGGTCTTCGTGGCCGGCGTGGTGGCCGGTCTGCGGCTGCCGGTGCGCCGGGCCGCCAAGGTGGCCCGGTCCGCGGGACGGGGCTCGTCCGGGCGCCCGACCGGGACCGAGGTCGAGGCGACGGCCGAGGTGGAGTGGGCTCCTGACGTCGACGACTGGCGGGTGGACGAGCAGCGGGACCTGGCCGCCTTCCGGCCGATCGCCGGGACCCAGGTCATCCTGGCCCTCACCCCGATGTCGGTGCTCAAGGGACTGCTCGGCTTCCTCACCTTCCTCTTCGCTTTCGGCCTCCGGCGGGAGGATGCCGCCACGTGGTGGTTCGGCCTGCTCATCGGCGCCCTGACCACCGGTGCGGTGATCGGCGTGCTGCTCGTCGGGAGGATCCGCCGGTTCCTGTCCGAACAGCAGATGTTGACCGCCGCGCTGTGGCTGGTGGCCGCCGCCGGCCTCCTCGGCTGGCTGTTCCCCGACCGGGCGCTGCAGGCCCTGGTGGCCGTGGCCGTCGGGGCGGCCGGTGCGATGGCCAAGCCGTCGTTCGACGCGCTCGTGCAGCGACACGTGCGCGAGTCGGACCAGGGGAGGGCCTTCGCCCGGTTCGAGACGCGACTCCAGCTGATGTGGGTCGTCGGATCGCTGGTGGGGGTGGTCCTGTCGCTGTCGATCCCGGCCGGCAACCTGGTGCTGGCCGGAGTGGCCACGGCCGGCGCCCTGTCCTACATGAGCGCCCTGCACTCGGCGGCCAACCGGGCCTGACCCCCCCCGGGACGCGCACGAGGGGCCGGCTCTGCCGGCCCCTCGGAAGCAGCGCAGTGGGCCGGCTGTGCCGGCCCCTCGGAAGCAGCGCGGTGGGCCGGCTGTGCCGGCCCCTCGGAAGCAGCGCGGTGGGCCGGCTGTGCCGGCTGCGCGATGTGGGGACCGGCTCAGCCGAGCTTGCGCTCCAACTCGTCGACCTCGGCGGTCAGCTCGGCCGGGAGCTTGTCGCCGAACTTGGCGAAGTGCTCGCGGATCAGGGGGACCTCGGCCTTCCACTCGTTCGGGTTCACGCTGAGCAGCGTGTCCATGTCGGCCTCGGACACGTCGAGCCCGTCGGTGTTGATGGCGCCCTCGGCCGGCACGTAGCCGATGGGGGTCTCGACGGCGTCGCCCGTGCCGCCGACCCGCTCGAAGACCCACTCGAGGACCCGGCTGTTCTCGCCGTAGCCGGGCCACAGCCAGCGGCCGTCGGCATCCTTGCGGAACCAGTTCACGTAGAAGATCTTGGGCAGCTTCTCGGGGTCGGCGTCCCGACCGATGTTCAGCCAGTGGGCGAAGTAGTCGGCCATGTTGTAGCCGCAGAAGGGCAGCATGGCGAAGGGATCGCGGCGCAGGTTGCCCACCGCACCGGTGGCGGCGGCCGTCGTCTCCGAGGCCATGATCGAGCCGAGGAACACACCGTGGTTCCAGTCACGGGACTGGAAGACCAGCGGGACCACCGAGCCACGGCGCCCGCCGAAGAGGATGGCGTCGATCGGCACGCCGGCCGGGTCCTCCCACTCCGAGGCGATGGCCGGGTCCTGGGCGGCCGGCACGGTGAAGCGGGCGTTCGGGTGGGCGGCCGGGGTGCCGGACTCGGGGGTCCAGTCCTCGCCCTTCCACGAGGTGAGGTGGGCCGGGGCCTCGTCGGTCATCGACTCCCACCACACGTCGCCGTCGTCGGTGAGGGCGGTGTTGGTGAAGATGGCGTTGCCGTCCATGGTCAGCATGGCATTGGGGTTGGTGTGGGTGTTGGTGCCCGGCGCCACGCCGAAGAAGCCGGACTCGGGATTGATCGCGTAGAGGCGGCCGTCGGGGCCGAACTTCATCCAGCAGATGTCGTCGCCCACCGTCTCGACCTTCCAGTCGGGGAGGGTCGGGATGAGCATGGCCAGGTTGGTCTTGCCGCAGGCCGACGGGAAGGCCCCGGTCACGTAGCGCGTCTCGCCCGCCGGCGAGGTCAGCTTGAGGATGAGCATGTGCTCGGCCAACCAGTTGTCGTCCCGGGCCATGACCGAGGCGATGCGCAGGGCGAAGCACTTCTTGCCCAACAGGGCGTTGCCGCCGTAGCCCGAGCCGTACGACCAGATCTCCCGGGTCTCGGGGAAGTGCACGATGTACTTGTTGTCGGCGTCGCACGGCCACGGCAGGTCGGCCTGGCCTTCGGCCAGCGGCATGCCGACCGAGTGGAGGCAGGGCACGAACTCGCCGTCGCTGCCCAGGACCTCGAGGGCGCCGCGACCCATGCGGGTCATGATGCGCATCGAGACGGCCACGTACGCGGAGTCGGTGATCTCCACGCCGATGTGGGCGATGTTCGAGCCCAGCGGTCCCATGGAGTACGGCACCACGTACATGGTGCGGCCCTTCATCGAGCCCCGGAACAGGTCGGTCAGGACCGAGCGCATCTCGGCGGGATCGCGCCAGTTGTTGGTGGGGCCGGCGTCGGACTCGTCGGCCGAGCAGATGAAGGTGCGGTCCTCGACGCGGGCGACGTCGCCCGGGTCGGAGTGGGCCCAGTAGCTGTTGGGCCGCTTGGCCTCGGACAGCTTGGTGAAGGTGCCGTGGTCAACGAGCAGCTGGCACAGTCGGTCGTACTCCTCGGCCGAGCCGTCGCACCACACCACCTCGTCGGGTTGCGTGAGGGCGGCGACCTCGTCGACCCATGCGATCAGCTTCTTGTGCTCGGTTGGGGGCATGGGCTGGTTCTTCCTCCTCGATCGGTCGCCGGACCCGAGGGACCGGCGGCCACTGGACTGTGACACCGCGTGGCGGCTGTCGGTACGGTCCACCGATTCTAGTGGGACCGGGCCGGCGACAATGCTAGGCAAGTCGGGTGCGCACTCCCAATTCGGCCCTCCGGCCGACACCCGTGCCCGGTCCCACGAGGGGACCCGCCCCGGGGGTCGGGAGTTGACCGGGGGTCAGGACGAGTTCGCCCTCATCGAGGCCCTGCGGGCCCGATTCGAGGCGGCCGGCGGGCGGCCCCGGGCCCCCGACCTGGGCATCGGCGACGATGCCGCCATCGTGTCCCTGCCGGGGGCCGGGCAGGTGGTGCTGGCCACCGACCTGGTGGTCGAGGGGGTCCACGTCGACCTGGCCACCAGTTCGCCCGAGGACGTCGGCTGGAAGGCCCTCATGGTGGCCGTGTCCGACCTGGGGGCGATGGGGTGCACGCCCTCCCACGTCCTGCTGTCGGTGGCCGCACCGGCGGGCTTCCCCGTCGAACGGCTGGCCGACGGCGTGGCCGAGGCGGCCGTCGCCGCCGGGTGCGCGGTGGTGGGCGGCGACCTGTCCTCGTCCTCTGTGCTGGTGGTGTCCGTCGCCGCCGTCGGCCCGGCTCCCCCCGACGCTGGCGCCCTTCGACGGGACGGCGCCCGCCCCGGCGACCGCCTGCTGGTCACCGGGCCGCTCGGGTCCTCGGCGGCCGGCCTGCGGCTGCTGTCCGCGGGCGGGACGGCGGTGCCGCCCGCACTGGCCGCCGCCCACCGCCGCCCGGTGGCCCGCCTGGTCGAGGGCGTGGTGGCCCGGCGGGCCGGGGCGACAGCGGCCGTCGACGTCTCGGACGGGCTGGCCGCCGACGTGGTCCACCTGGCCGGCGCGTCCGGGGTGGGCCTCGACCTGGAGATGGGGGAGGGGTTGGTGGCCGACGGCGCCACCCGCGAGGAGGCCCTGTCGGGCGGGGAGGACTACGAGCTGGTGCTGGCCACACCGGACCCGGACGGGCTCCGGGAGGCCTTCGCCGCGGCGGGCCTACGACGCCCGCTCGACCTCGGCCGCTGCACCGACCGTCCCGGTCAGTGGCTGCTCGACGACGGCCCGTTGCCGGCGGCGGGCTGGCGCCACCGCTTCTGAGGTCGGCCGGGCCGTCGAGGGCCGGGCCGGTGGGGCGGGTCGCTCAGGCCGGGAACGAGCGGATCGGGCGCTTGGTGACCTTGCCCGACCGGATGCACGACGTGCAGACGTTCAGCCGCTTGGGGGCGCCGTCGACGACGGCCCGCACCTTCTGGATGTTGGGATCCCAGCGACGCTTCGTCCGCCGGTGGGAGTGACTGATGTTCATTCCGAACGACGGCTTCTTGCCGCAGACCTCGCACACCGCTGCCATGACACTCCGACTTCCTCTGGGAACCTCTGGGTAAGTCGCAAAGGTTAGCATCCTGCCCATGGTCGCCCTCGACGCCCTGGATGCAGGGGAGCTCCGCCGTGTCATCGGCACCTTCCGGGACGGCCTGCGGAGTCACCAGCAGCTCATCAACCGGCTCAACGTCTACCCCGTCCCGGACGGTGACACGGGCACCAACATGGCCCTCACGCTGGAGTCGGTGGTCGCCGAGCTCGACGGCCTCGACTCCCCCGACCTCGAGAGCGCGTGCAAGGCCATCGCCCACGGCTCGCTGATGGGGGCCCGCGGCAACTCGGGGGTCATCCTCAGCCAGCTGCTGCGGGGCCTGACCGACGGGCTGAACGTCGACAGCGGCACGCCCGGCGCGCCCGATCTGGCCCGGGCCCTCGGCACCGCCGACGTGCTGGCCCGCGAGGCGGTGCAGCGGCCGGTGGAGGGGACGATCCTGACCGTGGCCCGCGGTGCGGCCGACGGCGCCCGGCGCTCGGCCGACGCCGGGGGGTCGCTGGTGGCGGTGGCCGAGGCGGCCCGCACCGGTGCGGCCGACGCGCTCGCCCGCACGCCGAGCCTGCTGCCCGTGCTCGAGCAGGCCGGCGTCGTGGACGCAGGTGGCACCGGCTACCTCCTGCTGTTCGACGCCCTGCTCGCCGTCCTCGACGGCCGTCCCATGCCCACACCCCCCGACCTGCCCGAGGTGAGTGCCGGGCCCGGGGTCGGTCCGTCGGCCGACGACGAGGCCTACGCCGCGCTGGCCGGGCTGCGCTACGAGGTCATGTACCTGCTCGAGGCGCCCGACGCGACCATCCCCGCCTTCAAGGAGGTGTGGGCCGGCCTCGGCGACTCGATCGTGGTGGTGGGCGGCGACGGCCTGTGGAACTGCCACATCCACACCGACGAGGTGGGCCCGGCCATCGAGGCCTGCCTGGACGCCGGCCGGCCGCGCTCGATCCGGGTGACCGACCTGTTGGAGGAGGTCGAGGAGGAGCGCTGGGTGCGCGAGGGCGCCGGCGACGAGGCATCGGGGCCCTCCGAGGCGCCGCTCGGGCCGACCCCGGTCACCAGCGTCGTGGCGGTGGCCAGCGGCGACGGCATCGGGCGGATCTTCCGTTCCCTGGGTGTCCAGCGCCTGATCGCCGGCGGGCAGTCGATGAACCCGTCGATCGCCGAGCTGGTCGACGCCGTCGACGCCATCGCCTCCGACGAGGTCATCGTGCTGCCCAACAACGGCAACATCCGTCCCGTGGCCAACCGGGTCGACGAGCTGAGTGCCAAGCGGGTCTGGGTGGTACCCACCGAGACCATCGCCGAAGGCTTCGCCGCACTGCTGGCCTACGACCCCGAGGCCGGCGGCGAGGCCAACGCCGCGGCCATGGAGGCGACGGCCCGCAAGGTCGTGCCGGGCGAGGTGACCCGGGCGGTGCGCGACTCGGAGACCGACGCCGGCCCGGTGCGCACCGGCGACTGGCTCGGCCTGTCCCGCGACGGGATCGAGGTGGTCGGCGAGACCCTGCCCGACGCGGCGTGCGCGCTGCTCGACGTGCTCGTGACCGGGGACCACGACCTCGTCACCATCATCGAGGGGGAGGGCTCGGGAGCGGCCGACACCCGCCGCATCACCGAGTGGCTGAAGGAGGCCCGGCCGTTGGTGGAGACCGAGGTCCACCACGGTGGGCAGCCCCTCTACCCGTACCTGTTCTCCATCGAGTGACCGCGCCGGCCCCGACTCCCGGCGCCGGGAACCTGCCTCCGGGGCGCCGCCTGGGGCAGCTGGCCGAACTGCCGGTGACGGTGCTGCGGGGGGTCGGCGACGCCGTGGCCGGGGACCTGGCCGAGCTGGGCGTCACCAGCGTCCTCGACCTCGTCACCCACTACCCCCGGCGCTACATCGACGGCACCCGGATGGTGACCGTCGACCGGCTGGCCGAGGGCGAGAAGGCCACGCTGCTCGCCACGGTGCGCCGGGTGAGCGCCCCGGCATCCCGACCCGGCCGGGGCCGGCGGGGACCGTCGAGGGTGGAGGCCGAGGTCACCGACGCCGGTGGCCGGATGCGGGTGGTCTTCTTCAACCAGGCCTGGCGGGCCCGCCAGCTCCCGGTCGGGACCCTCGGCCTCTTCTTCGGACCGGTGTCGTCGTACCGCGGCGCCCTGCAGATGGTCAACCCCACGGTCGAGGTGCTGCGCGGCGCCGACGAGTCCGCCGGCGAGGACGACGGCCCCACCAGCGGCCGCATCTACCCGGTGTACCCCCTGACCGAGAAGGCGTCGCTGACCTCGGCCCGCCTGGGCCGACTGGTCCACGAGGCCCTCGACCGGGCGGGATCCTTCGCCGATCCGCTGGACGCCGGGGTGCGGGACGGCCTCGGCCTGGCCGACCGGACGGCGGCCTTCGCCGGGATCCACCGGCCCCGGACCATGGCCCAGGTGGAGCCGGCCCGCCGGCGCCTGGCCTTCGACGAGCTGCTGCGCCTCCAGCTGGCCCTCGTGCTGCGCCGCCAGCGCCTCGAGGAGGACGCCCGCGGCATCGCCCACCGGACGACGCGGGCGGACGGCCCCACCCTGCTCGAGCAGTTCGTCGGGCGGCTCCCGTTCCCGCTGACCGGGGCCCAGAACCGGGCCGTGGCCGACCTCCGGCGGGACCTCGGCGGTCCCCTGCCCATGCACCGCCTGCTCCAGGGTGACGTCGGGTCCGGCAAGACGGTGGTGGCCGTGGCCGCGTTGCTGATCGGTGTCGAGGGCGGCTACCAGGGCGCGCTCATGGCCCCGACCGAGGTGCTCGCCGAGCAGCACGCCACCGAGGTGCGTCGCCTGGTCGGCGGACTGGTCGTCCCCGACCCCGACACCCTGGCAGGAGAGCGCCCGCTGCGTGTCGCCCTGCTCACCAGCCGCACGCCCGCGGCCGAGCGGACCTCGATCCACGAGGGTCTGGCCGCAGGCACCGTCGACCTGCTGATCGGGACGCACGCGCTCCTGACCGACCGGGTCGTGTTCGCCTCGCTGGGCGTGGCCGTCATCGACGAGCAGCACCGCTTCGGCGTCGAGCAGCGGGCCGCCCTCCGCGACAAGGGACGGGGGGAGGACGGGCGGGGGAGCGACCCCGACCTGCTGGTCATGACGGCCACGCCCATCCCCCGGACGGCGGCCATGGTCGTCTTCGGCGATCTCGACATGACGGTGATCGACGAGCTGCCCCCGGGGCGCCAATCGGTCGAGACCTCGTGGCTGCGCACGCCGCTCGAGGTCGGCTCGGCGTGGAGCCGCGTGCGCGAGCAGGTGGCGTCCGGCCACCGCGCCTTCGTGGTCTGTCCGCTGGTCGAGGGATCGGACCGGGTCGAGGCGGCCTCGGCCACGGCCGAGGCCGAGCGCCTGGCCGCCGACGAGCTGTCCGGCCTGTCGGTCGGCCTGCTGCACGGGCAGATGAAGCCCGCGGACAAGGAGCGGGCCATGGACGCCTTCCGCTCGGGCGAGCTCGACGTGCTGGTGGCCACCACCGTCATCGAGGTGGGGGTGGACGTGCCCGACGCCTCGGTGATGGTCATCGAGGACGCCGACCGCTTCGGCATCGCCCAGCTGCACCAGCTACGCGGCCGGGTCGGGCGGGGCGGCGAGCCGGCGTGGTGCTTCCTGCTGTCCGAGGCGGACTCGCCCGAGGCGGCGGCCCGACTCGAGGCGATGGAGCGGAGCACCGACGGTTTCGTGCTGGCCGACGTGGACCTCGAACTGCGGGGGGAGGGGACCATCCTCGGCGCCCGCCAGAAGGGGCGCTCGGACCTGAAGCTCGCCCGGCTGCTGTCCGACCGCGACCTGGTGGTCGACGCCCGCGGCGTCGCCGTCGACCTCGTGGCGGCCGATCCGCATCTCGACGGGCACCACCTGCTGGCCGAGGAGCTGCGGCTGTTCGTCGACGACGACGAGGCCGAGTTCCTCTTCAAGAGCTGACCGCCCGGGCGGCGACGATCCGGCCCGGGGCGCCACTGACCTGACGCGACCCGCCGGTAGGGTGGTGCGATGCGCGTGATCGGTGGGGAGTACCGGGGACGTCGTCTGAGCGCGCCCGTGGCCGACCACGTGCGGCCCACGTCGGACCGGGTCCGCGAGGCCATCTTCGACATCCTGTTCAGTCTGGGCGGGGTGGAGGGACTGCTGGTGGCCGACCTCTTCGCCGGCACCGGGGCACTCGGCATCGAGGCGCTGTCCGCGGTGCGGCCTCGGTCACCTTCGTCGAGCGCGACCCCCGGTCGATCGACACGGTGCGGGCCAACCTCGCCTCGGCCGGGCTGGCCGACGCCGAGGCGGCCGGCGACGCCACCGTCATCCGGGCCGACGTCGACGCCTGGGTGGCGCAGACGGCGTCGCGCTACGACCTCGTCCTGTGCGATCCGCCCTATGCCTACGAGGGATGGGAGGCACTCGTGACCCGGTTGCCGGCCGACCTCGTGGTCCTCGAATCGGCCACGGAACTCCCGGTCGTCGAGGGCTGGGAAGTACTCAGATCCAAGCACTATGGGGGTACCATCGTCACGGTCGCCCGTCCGGAACGGGTATCCCAGAAAGGTGTCTCGTGAGGATTGCGCTCATCCCGGGGTCGTTCGATCCCGTCCACAACGGGCATCTCGAGGTGATCGAGCGGGCGTCCCGACTGTTCGACGAGGTGGTGGTGGCGGCCCTGCGCAATCCCCAGAAGAGCGCCGCGCTCTTCGACGACGACGAGCGTCGCGAGATGCTCGAGGAGACGGTCACCCACCTGGCCAACGTCCGCATCGTGGCCATGAGCACCCTGGTGGTGGACGTGGCCAAGGAGGTCGGCGCCACGGCCATCGTGAAGGGCCTGCGCGCCGTGTCCGACTTCGAGAACGAACTGCAGATGGCCCAGATGAACAAGCAGCTGTCAGGCGTGGAGACCCTGTTCATCCCCACCAGCTCGCTGCACTCGTTCATCGCCTCGCGCCTGCTGCGCGAGGTGGCCCGGTTCGGCGGCGACGTGACCGCATTCGTGCCGAAGTCGGTGGCCCAGCGCCTCGAGGAGAAGTTCGCCGATGAGTGACCTGTTCGACGACCTGGACCAGGAGGTGGCCCAAGGCGAGCAGGCCGACGCCGAGGCGTACCTGCGGAGTGCCCTCGAGGTGGTGCTGACGGCCAAGCCCATGCCGCTGTCCTCCTCCGTGCGGGTCGAGCGCGACGAGCTCGTCGAGCTGCTCGAGGGCGCGCTCGAGCGCATTCCCGAGGAGATCCGGCAGGCCCGGTGGATGCTGAAGGAGCGCGACGAGTACCTCGCCGAGACCGAGCGCAAGGCCGCCGGCATCATCGAGGAGGCGCGGGTCCAGACCGAACGCATGGTCCAGCGCACCGAGGTCGTGCGCCAGGCCAACCACGTCGCCCAGCGCATCCTCGACGATGCCAACGACGAGGCCCGTCGGCTCCGCCACGAGGCCGAGGACTACGCCGACAAGAAGCTCGCCAGCTTCGAGATCGTGCTCGACCGGACGATGAAGACCGTCCAGGCCGGTCGGGAGAAGCTCCAGGTCAGTCCCATCCCCGCCGTCGAGATCGGCGATCAGGGCGGCACCTCGCTCGCCGACGCCTCCGGTCGGTCCGACGAAGAGCCGGACGGCTTCTTCGACCAGGACCTCGCCTGAGGACCGTCGTGCCCGAGCCGGAACCGTCGCGCCCCGTCGAGCGGCGACCCTTCCAGGTTCAGGTGGCGGCCCTGCGCAAGCAGAACGGTGCCAGCCGCGAGGAGCACCGCGAGGGGGTCATCCCCGGCCTGGGCGCGGTCTCGGTGGTCGTGCCCGAGGGCGAACCGGTGGTGCTCGAGCTCACGCTCGCCTCGTATCCGGGCGGCATCATGGCCACGGGCACGGCCTCGGCCCCCTGGCACGGCGAGTGCCGGCGCTGCGGCGGCCCGGTCGCGGGCACGGTGGTGGCCGAGGTGCGGGAGCGCTACGCCCCGGTGGGCGGCGCCGATCGGGACGAGGAGGCCTACCCGCTGAGCGGCGACGAGCTGGACCTCGAGCCCCTGGCCCGCGACGCCGTGCTCCTGGAGCTTCCCCTGGCCCCGCTGTGTGCGGAGGACTGCCTGGGGCTGTGCCCCATCTGCGGGGCCAACCGCAACACCGAGACGTGCGGGTGCAGCCCGCCCGCCGACCCCCGCTGGGCGGCCCTCGACGGCCTGCGTGACGCCGGTCCTCCCGACTGACCTAGGATGTACCCCTTATGGCCGTTCCGAAGAAGAAGACCTCCAAGGCGAAGAGCCGCAGCCGCCGGGCATCCAACTGGGTGCTGAAGGCGCCGGCACGCTCCGTGTGCCCGCAGTGCACCAACGCCAAGCTCCCCCACATCGTGTGTCCCAACTGCGGTTGGTACAAGGGCCGGCAGGCCGTCGACGTCGACTAGTGGCCCGGGGCGCTCCCCGACCGACCGGCGACGCCTTCCTGGCGCTGCCGGTGGCGGTCGACGCGATGGGCGGGGACAACGCACCCGATGAGATCGTCGCCGGCGCGCGCCGGGTGGCCGACGACGGCACCATCGGCGTCCTCCTCGTCGGCGTGCCCGGGGGGATGGGGGAGACCGGCGACCTGCCGGTGCTCGAGTGCACCGAGGTCATCGGCATGGACGACGACCCCGCCCAGGGCGTACGTCGCAAGAAGGACTCCTCGCTGGTGCGGGCGGCCGAGGCCGTGCGTGACGGGCGGGCCATGGCCATGGTCTCGGCCGGCAACACCGGCGCCACCATGGCCTCGGCGTTGCTCCGCATGGGCCGTCTCCCCGGTGTGATCCGGCCGGCCATCGCCACGCCGATCCCGGACCTCAAGAAGGACTACCCCACGATCCTGCTCGACGCCGGGGCCAACGCCGAGACCACGGCGGCCATGCAGCTCCAGTTCGCCCAGATGGGCGCGGCGTACTCGACGACCCGCTACGGCGTGTCGCGACCGCGGGTGGCCCTGCTCTCCATCGGCGAGGAGAAGTCCAAGGGAACCCCCCTGGTCAAGGAGACCCACGCCCTGCTGGCCGAGGGCGGCCACGGTGACTTCGAGTTCGTGGGCAACGTCGAGGGTCGCGACTTCTTCTCCGACGAGGCCGACGTCATCGTGACCGACGGGTTCACCGGCAACGTGGCGCTCAAGACGCTCGAGGGCACGCTGCGGTTCCTGCTCGAGACCCTGACCGGCATCTTCACCAAGCCCGAGGTGGCCGACGCCGCCGCCGTCCTGCTCCCGCACCTCCTGCCGCTGGCCGCCACCCTCGATCCCGAGAGCACTGGCGGCGCCATGCTGCTCGGCGTGGACGGGGTGTGCGTCATCAGCCACGGGTCGTCGTCCTCGGTGGCCATGGTCAACGCCATCACCGTGGCCCACGACGTGGCGGTCGACGGGCTGGTCGCGGCTATCGCCGCATCGGTGCGGGTGGGCGACGGGCCGCCCGCCGCCGACGGCTGAGCGTCAGTCGCGGGCGAACGCCGCCAGGTCGCGAGCCGTGTCCCGGCTGACGTCCGGGCAGGCGATGGTGAAGATCTCGGTGCCGTGCATGGTGCCCATCTGCTGGCGGCAGCGGGCCGGCACGCCCGCCTCCAGCAGGAGCCGGTAGAACTCGATCCCCTCGTCGCGCAGCGGATCGCACTCGTTCACGTTGACGACCACCGGGGGGAGGCCGGCGACGTCCTCGACGGTGGCGAACAGCGGCCAGGCCAGCGGGTCCCGGGCCTCGAAGGCCTCGATGCCGTAGGCGATGGCACCCGTCGAGCCGTGCAGGTCGAGGAGGATGCCGTTGTTCTCGTACGACGAGGGCAGCCGGTCCTGGGGCCATGTGCCGGCGATGTAGGGGCAGAGCGCGTACAGGCCCTTCACCTCGCCGATGCGGCCGTCGCGCAGCAGGCGCATGCCGCTGGCCAGGGCGAGATTGCCGCCGCCGCTCTCGCCGGCGATGACGACCCGTGCCGGGTCCACCCCGAGCTCGGCGGCGTGCTCCACCGTCCAGTGGAACCCGGAGACGCAGTCGTTCAGGCCGGCCGGATAGGGCGCCACCTCGGGCACGGACGACGGGGAGATGGCGTTGCGGAAGTCGATCATGACCACGGCCACGCCGTTGGCGGCGACGAGCTTGCCCCAGCCCCGGTACATGCCGTCGAAACACGACAGGTTGGTCATGCCGCCGCCGTGGATGTAGTACACGCAGGCCACCACCTCGTCGCCGTCGGGGCGGATCACCTGCAGGTTGACGGTGTTGCCGTCCGGGGCCGACTCGGTGGACTCCATCGAGATGCGCAGGCCGGCCGACGGGGCCGCCTCCTCGGTGTCGCACAGGGCCATCATCTGGCGGAACGCCTCGGCGCCGGCGAGCGCCTCGGGGGTGTTGGCCTCGGCGATCAGCTCCTCGCGGGTGGTCGCCGAGCTCTTCGGCACGTCAGGTACGAATTCGAGGAGGGTCTTGATCCTCGGGTCGATCCGCCGGTCGCCTGCGATGTCGTGGACCACGCTGGCCTCCTGGTCGTCGGGGGCCGCCGCTCGATCCGGCCCGCTCCCCGCGACCTTACGACGTTCGGCGGAGCAGGTCCTTCGCGATGTGGGTGATCTGGATCTCGTCGGTGCCGGCGTAGATCTGGAAGACCTTGGCGTCGCGGGCCAGCTGCTCGACCCGGTACTCGGCCGTGTAGCCGTTGCCCCCCATGAGCTGGACGGCCTCCATGGCCACCTCGGTGGCCGCCTGGGCCGCGTAGAGCTTGAGGGCGGAGGCCTCCGCCAGCGTCAGGTCCTTGCCGGCCGCCGACGTCTCGATGTGGCGGAACACCAGGTTCTCGACGTTCAGCCGGGCCACCTCCATGCGGGCCAGCTTGAGCTGGATGAGCTGGAAGTCGCCGATGGGCTTGCCCCAGAGCACCCGGTCCCTGGCGTACCGGACCGACAGTTGCAGGCACTCCTCGATGACCCCGAGGGCCATGGCCGCCACGCCGGCCCGCTCGGTCACGAAGTTGGCCTTGGCCGAGTCACGGCCGCTCTGCCCGGTGACCTCGGTCTCGCCCAGCAGGTGGTCCCGCCCCACCCGCACGTCGGACAGGAACAGCTCACCGGTCGGGGACGAGTGGAGGCCCATCTTGCGGAGCGGCTTGGACTGTTCGAGACCCGGGGTCCCCCTGTCGAGGATGAAGGTGAGCACGGGGCGCTCGCGTATCGGGGTGTCGGAGCCGTCGTCGAGCTTCGTGTACAGCACGATGGTGTCGGCGTAGGGGCCGTTGGTGATCCAGGTCTTGGACCCGTTGATGACGTACTCATCGCCGTCCCGCCGGGCCGTCGTGGTCATGCCACCGAGGGCGTCGGAGCCGGAGTTGGGCTCGGTGATGGCCCACGCACCGATCTTCTCGGTGGTGAGCAGGTCGAGGCCCCACCGCTCCATCTGGGCCGGGGTGCCGCCCTTCATGATCGTGCCGGCGGCCAGGCCGACGCTCACCCCCATCGAGGTCACGATGCCCGGGCAGTGCCGGCACAGCTCGATGATGGGGATCAGGGTCATGGCCGCCGCCCCGCCGTCACCGGCCCGCTCGGCCCGCTCGGCGGCCGTCTCCGTGGTGCCGGCCACCTTGCGCTCGAGCTGCTTCTTGAAGCGCTCCCGGGCCATCTGGTCCATGCCGAAGGTGGCGTACATCTTGCGGATGATGTCGTAGGGGGGCACGCCCTCGTGCTCGATGGCGTCGATCTGGGGCACCACCTCGGCCTCGATGAAACGGCGGATGGCGTCCCGCACCATGACCTGCTCTTCGGACCACTCGTACACGGCGACCTCCTGTCGACCCCGCTGCCCCGGCTCTGGAACACGTTCTGCTGCGAGCAGAGGCTAATCGCGCACCGCCTACAGTCGTGGCGTGCGACTGGTACGCAAATCAGAGGGGACCCCCTTCGAGCGGTGGGGCGGGCAGCCCTTCTTCGACGCGCTGGTCGGGCGGTTCTACGAGGGGGTGGCCACCGACCCGGTGCTCCGACCGATGTACCCCGACGACCTCGAGGAGTCGAAGGCCCATCTGGCCCTGTTCCTCGGTCAGTACTGGGGCGGGCCGGCGACCTACAACCAGGTCCGGGGCCATCCGCGGCTGCGGATGCGCCACGCCCCCTTCGTCATCGGCCGCACCGAGGCCGAGGCCTGGATGCGCCACATGACCGCCGCCGTCGACGCCATGGGCATGGCCGCCGACGATCGCACCGAGCTCCTCGACTACCTGGCGATGGCGGCCCGGAGCCTCCAGAACGCCCACTGAGGGGCGCCCGCCTCCGGCGGGGCTACCAGGTGGCGCCCAGTACCGCCCGCATGCTCGCCTCGAACTCGGCGTCGCCGAGGCTGGACCGGGCACCGAGCACCATGACCGCGTCGTCGCCCACGGGGACCCGCAGGGGCGTCGCCGGGTCCTCGATGGCGGCGCGGATGGCCGTGGCCACCGCCGCGGGTCCCGGCCGGCCCGCCGGCCCGGTGACCACCCGGTCGGTGTGCTCCCACTGCTCCCACAGCTCGGCGTAGTCCGGGTCGACGCCCGTGCGGACGCCCCGCTTCATGCCGGGCGCGGTGTAGCCGGGCTCCACGATGACCACCCGGATGCCGAAGTGGCCGAGCTCGTAGTGCAGCGTCTCGCTACAGGCCTCGAGGGCGTACTTGGAGGCCGAGTAGGCGCCGTCGAGCGGAGTGGCGACCCGACCCTGGATGGAGCTCACGTTGACGATGACGCCCGATCCGCGTCGGCGCCACGCACCGAGGAGGGGCTGCACCACCCGCAGCATGCCGAAGACGTTGGTGGCGAAGATGCCTTCGATCCCCTCGATCGGGAACGTCTCGAGCGGGCCCTTGCCGTTGCGGGCGGCGTTGTTGACCACGGCGTCGAGGTCGCCTGCCGCCTCGAGGGCGGCCGCCACCGACGCGGGATCGGTCACGTCGAGGGGCAGGCGGAGGGCCACATCGAGGTCGTCGAGGAGGGAGGTGTCGCGGGCCGTGGCCACCACCTCGTGGCCGGCCCGGGCCAGCTCGGCGGCGGTGGCCGCACCGATGGCCCGACCCGCACCGGTGATCAGGATGCGCATGCCGGGCAGGCTACGGCACGCGCGACGGGGCCCCGTCCCGTTCCGGGACCGGCGACCGGGACGGCGCTAGCCTCCGGGCATGACCACCGACGAGCTCATGGCCCGCGCCTGTCCCTTGATCGGGGACGTCGGCTGGGCCCACTTCTTCTCGCCCGAGGCCGAGGCGGCCGCCGCCAGGATCGGCATCGACATCTTCACGCTCTACGCACTCGGCCGGGGCGGGGTCCTGGGCGACGTCGAGCCCGTCGTGGTGGCGAGCGCCTTCGGGTACTTCAACCCCGAGGTGGTGGAGGCGCTGTGGACCGCCGGCAGGAAGGTGATCGCCCCGCATGAGGCCGCCCGCGTGTACCTCGACTGCGCCGCCGAGGTGGGCCGGCGCCTGCTCTCGGACGTCGAGGGACTCGACGCCATGGTGGCCGCCGCCGACGCCGTCAACGAGGCGGCCGACCCGGTGGGACTCGCCCTGTACGCCGGCTACCGCGGCGAGCTGCTGGTCGACGACACGCCAGGCCGGGCGCTCCAGATCGTGGACGTGCTCCGCGAGCTGCGGGGCAGTGCCCATCTCCTGGCCGTGCGGGCCTGCGGCGTCGACGCCCGTACCGCCCACTTCATCAGGCGCCCGGGCGACGGGGCCATGTTCGGGTGGCCGGCCGACGTCGTGCCCGAGATCAGCGACGACCAACGGGCCGCCCTCGACCGGGCCGAGCTGCTGACCGACGAGCTGGTCCGCCCGGCCTACGCGGTGCTCGACGACGCCGGGGCCGCCGCCCTGCTGCGCGGCCTCGACGACATGGCCGTGGCCCTCACGGGTGGCTCCTCCGTGCCGGCTGCGCCGGCCGGCGGTCAGCGGCCGTCCTGAGCACGCCGTCGGCGACGGCACCGGCCGACCTCGCCGCCCACCCGGGTCAGCCGACCGCCGTGCCCGCCCCCGCCTCGTGGAGCGACCGCAGGGTCCGGGCCATCTCGTCACGCACCGCGGCCCCCGAGAGCACCACGTCCACCATCGGGATCGAGGTGTGGATCTGGCCGCGGCCCACGATGTGCCGGACGTCGACGCCGGCCGCGGCCAGTGCCTCCGCATAGGCCACACCCTCGTCGCGCAGGGGATCGAACTCGGCCGTCACGATGCAGGTCGGGGGCAGACCGTCCAGGCGGCCGAGCAGCGGCGAGGCCCGCGGGTCGTCCCGGTCGACCTCGTCCGCGTACTGCTCCCAGAACCAGCGCAGCATGGCCGCGGTGAGGACGTACCCCTCGCCGTTCTCGGCGAGCGACGGGCGCTCGGTGCTGCCGTCGGTGACCGGGCAGAGCAGGAGCTGGCCGGCGAGGGTGGGGCCACCCTCGTCGCGGGCCCGTTGGGCGGCGACGGTGGCCACGTTGGCCCCGGCGCTCCACCCGCCCACGGTGAGGTGGCCCGGGATGCCGCCGAGCTCCTCGAGGTGGTCGGCCACCCACGCCAGTGCGGCCACGGCGTCCTCGGCCGCGGCCGGGAACCGGGCCTCGGGCGCGTGCCGGTAGTCGACCGACACCACGACGACCCCGGCGCGCACGCAGAGGTCACGGCACAGCGGCTCGTCCGACCCCTGGTCCCCGAGCACCCAGCCGCCACCGTGGAAGTAGCAGAGGACGGGGTGCGGACCGTCGGTGGGGGGGCGGAACAGGCGGAAGGCGAGGGGGCCGGCCGCTCCGGGCAGCGTCCCGTCGACCACCTCGCCGACCTCGGGACCGGGCGGGTAGGCCGCGGTGGCGGCGGACATGAGGGCGCGGGCGTCGTCGGGACCGAGGGACTCGAGCGGCGGCAGCCCGAGGCCGGCCATGATCTCGAGGAGCAGGGTCACGTCGTGCTGCATCCGGCGGACGACCCCGTCGTGGCACGTGGTGCCCCGGGGTCCGGAGAAGGAGAACCCGAGGTGGTCCCGGGCGACCACCTCGTCGCACACGTCGACGTAGCGGTCGACGCCGGCGATGTAGGGCAGGAACACCCGGGGCTTGCCCGGGACGTTGGCGCCCATGTACCAGGAGTCGGTGCGGGGCAGGAGGGTGATGGCGGCGGTGTCGGCCACGTGCCGGTTCCACCCGGCCTCGGCCACCGGCGTCGGCTCGACCGCCTCGTCGCCGCGTTCGCGCATCACGGCCAGGAGGTCGGTGATGAACTCGACGTGCTGCTCGATCGAGACGGCCATGTTGGAGAGGACCGAGGGGCTGCCCGGCCCGGTGACGGTGAAGAGATTGGGGAATCCCGCGACCATGAGGCCGAGGTAGGTGGACGGCCCGGCCGACCACGCCTCGGCGAGCGTGCGCCCGTCGCGCCCGGCGACGTCCACGGCCACGATGGCCCCGGTCATGGCGTCGAACCCGGTGGCGTACACGATGGCGTCGAAGGCGAAGGACTCGTCCACCGTGTCGATGCCGTCCTCGGTGACCGTGGCGATCGGATGGCGCCTCAGGTCCACGAGCCGGACGTGGGGGAGGTTGAACGTGGCGAAGTAGCCGGTGTCGAGGCACGGGCGCTTGGTGCCGACGGGGTAGTCGGTGGGGCAGAGGGACTCGGCGGTCCCGGGGTCGTCCACGATGCCGCGGATCTTGTCCCGCACCATGTCGGCCACGAGGGCGTTCGACGCCGGGTTGGTGTTCTGGTCGGCGAAGACCCCGGTGAGCCCGAACAGCTCGCCCCGGGTCCAGGCGCCCTCGAGGCGCTCCCGCCGCACGTCCTCGGGGGCGGTCGTCCCGAGGACCTCGGTGACCTCGTAGGGCATGCCGCCCCGGGAGCGCCGGGCCTGGCGGCGGTAGGCCTCCCGGTCGGCCGCCAGTGCCGCCAGCCGGTCGGGGGAGGGCGGGCCGTTGCGGGCCGGGATCGAGTAGTTGGGCGTCCGCTGGAACACGGTGACGCTGTCGGCCTCCCGGGCGATCAGCGGGATCGCCTGGATGCCCGAGGAGCCGGTCCCGACGACGGCGACCCGCTTGCCGGTGAAGTCCACCCCCTCGTGGGGCCACCGTCCGGTCAGGTAGACCTCGCCGCCGAAGCGGTCGACCCCGGCGATGTCGGGCGGCTTGGGCACCGAGAGGCAGCCGCCGGCCATCACGAACCACCGGCAGGTCACGGTGCGACCGGTGTCGGTGCGCACCGTCCAGCGGGCCGTCGCCCCGTCCCAGGTCGCCGCGACCACCTGCGTGGCGAATTCGATGTCGCGCCGCAGGTCGAACCGGTCGGCGACATGGCCGAGGTAGGCGAGGATCTCGGGCTGGGTGGCGTACTTCTCCGACCAGGTCCACGAGGCCTCGAGGTCGGCGTCGAAGCCGAAGGTGTAGTCGGTCGTGGGGATGTCGCAGCGGGCCCCCGGATAGCGGTTCCAGTACCACGTGCCGCCGACGTCAGCCGCGGCGTCGAAGGCCCGGGCGGTGAACCCCAGGCCGCGTAGCCGGTGGAGGAGGTAGAGGCCCGAGAACCCGGCTCCCACGACCACCACGTCGAGGTCGTCGCCGTGTGGCCCGGTGTCGTCGGTCGCGGCACGCGACCCTCCGGCGTCCGTCGTCATGCACTTCCCCTTTGCCTCGGCCGCTTCCACGATCCTGGTCCCGCGTCGTCAGTCTCGCGCCGCGGGCGTCGGCGTGCGGGGCGACACCCGCGTTCCGACGGGGCGCCGGGCGGGGGGAGCGGGGCGGTGGCCGGCCGGGTGGGTCAGGCCCGGACGCCGGGGTCGACGCGATGCACGTCGACCGCCACGTCGAGCGAGTGGGACCCGCCACCGCCGAAGACGATGCCCTTCAGGGGCGACACGTCGGCGTAGTCGCGCCCCATGCCGTGGTCACGTACGTCGAACCGACGATCTTGTCGTTGGTGGGGTCGAGGTCGAGCCAGCCCCAGCCGGGCACGAACACCGACAGCCAGGCATGGGACGCGT
This sequence comes from uncultured Acidimicrobiaceae bacterium, assembly GCA_963830165.1. Taxonomy (GTDB): domain Bacteria; phylum Actinomycetota; class Acidimicrobiia; order Acidimicrobiales; family RAAP-2; genus Bog-756. Next base: position 281,765 of record CAWHKZ010000008.1, on the reverse strand, counting down.
CGGCACCCACCAGTCGCTGCTCGCCGGGCGGTGGGGCCGTCTCGAGGTAGCCGCTCACGTACCGGGCGGCCAGTCCCATCGACCGGACGCAGGCCACGGCGAGGTGGGCGAAGTCCTGGCAGACGCCGCGCCGGTGCCGGAGCACCTCGTCGACCGGGGTGGTGACGGTGGTGAAGCCGGGGTCGTAGACGAAGTCGGCGTGGATCCGCTCGGTCAGGGCGGTGACGGCGTCGACCAGCGGCTCCCCCTCACCGAAGGACGGTTCGGCGTACTCGCGGACGACCCGGCCCGTCGACACCAGTGGCGACTCGAAGCAGAACTCGCGGGCGTCGAGCATCTGGGGGCTGAGGTCGTTGGTGAGCAGTTCGAGCGCCTCCTGCCACCTCGGCCCCACGGCGGGCAGCGGATCGCCGTCGACGACGTCGACCACGCTGGTGGCGGTGACCGTCATCAGCGTGAACGGCCCGTCCACCACGAAGGCGGCCACCGGGTTCCCGTAGAAGTCGGCCCGTTCGCTCCAGGACGTCGGGGGCCGGGTCGACGACCAGGTCGCTCGACACGCAGGTCTGGCGGTCGGTGTCCCGGGGGCGGAGGTGGGCCTCGTTGCGGCAGCGGGTCACGGGGGCGTCGTAGCGGTAGCCGGTCTCGTGCTCGATCCGGTACCTCACGCGCCGCCCCCGGTGTCCTCGGGCTGGCCACCGGCCAGCACCGAGAGCCTCTCATGGGCGAAGTAGGTCCGTTGCAGCGACTCGAGCAGGTCGCCGAGGAGCCCGTCGGCCGTGCCGAAGACCGAGTCGAGCTCGGCCCGGCGCCCGCCACCCGGGCCGACGGCGGCCAGGCGGTCGGGGTCGGTGAGCCGCAGGAGGGTGGTGACCTCGAGGGCCAGTCGCTCCTCGTTGCCGAGGCGCTGGGCCGACGACCGCTTGGGCAGGTCGGCCAAGTGGTCCACCAGGCGGTCGAGTTGGAACAGCACGCTGCGGGGATTGGCCACGTCGTAGACGAGCAGGTCGAGGGCGCCCGACACGTGCAGGATCGATCCGGACCGGCGGCGGAAGATGATGAGGCTCTCCGACGTCGTGAGCAGCGACTCGACCAGCAGGTCCTCGACCACGCCGGACCGCTTGTCCGACAGCACCGACCGCAGCAGGCGGACCAGCGTGCGGGCCCGCTCGAGGCGCCGGCCCCCGTCGAGGAACAGCCACGCCGGGTCGCGCTCCATGTTCTCGGCGCACACCCCCGACAGCGCCAGCAGGGATCGTTGGACGCGCAGCAGGCTCGGTTGGGCCCCGACGAACTGGGTCGGCGGCCGGCGCCGGAACCGCCCCAGCTCCTCCTCGATGTCGCCGACCAGCTGCCAGGTGTCGGCCGACAGCTGCTCGCGCACCGAGTACGACGCCTCGACCAGCGAGCCGAGGGTGGAGACCAGGCTTCCGGGGACGTCCTCGTCGAACAGCAGGGCGAGGGCGGTCCGGTCGTTGGGCAGGACCCCCTCGGCCACCGCACCCGTCGCGGCAGCAGGGACGACCCCGGGTCGCTCCGGGTCCTCGTCGTCACCGGCCCCGTCGACGCCGGAGATCGAGCCGAGCGCGGTCAGGAGGACCTGGAGCGACTGGGCGCCGCCGTCGTCGCCCGAGCCGAGAGGCTGGTCGAGGCGGGCCAGGACGGTGCGGATCAGGCGGACCACGAGTTCGGCGTGCTCGGCGCTGCGTCCGAGGGTGAACAGGCGGGCGGCCACCCGGCCGGGGAGCGGCGCGGCCGGCTCGGTCACCGCGATGGGCCCCGGGGCGGCCCGGCCCGACGGCAGCCACGGGCTCTGCTGGAAGGCCGGCTCGGTGGTGGCGATCCAGGTGTCCTTGCTGGTGCCGTCGCCCCGGCTCGAGATGACGAGCGAGTCGGCGTCGGCACCCACCCGGGTGAGCCCGCCCGGCAGCAGCCGGAAGGAGCGGGCGTCCCCGCCGTCGGGCCCCCCGTCGGCCACGGCGAAGGTCCGCAGCACGACGGGTCGGGCGACCAGGCTCCCGTCGTCCCCGACCGTCGGCATCGTGGAGGGCACGAGGATCTCCTGGCCCACCCAGTCGCCCGGACGGTCCCTCACCCGTGCCGCCAGCGCATCGCGCCCGGCCCGGGCCATCAGGGCCGGCCGCAACGGGCGCACCCCGGCCGACGGCTGCACGGGCACGAGCAGCAGGTCGTCGAAGCCGGACAGCACGCGGCGCAGTCCCTCGGGGCGCCCGCACCACCAGGACTCGGGTCCCCGCAGGGCGAGCTCCTCGCCCAGCAGCGCCGGAGCCAGGTCGCCCAGCAGGCCGGCCAGGGCCGGGCTCTCGAGGATGCCGGCGCCCAGCGGGTTGAGCACGGCCACCCGTCCGCGGCGGACCACCTCGAGGAGGCCGGGCACGCCGAGCAGCGAGTCGGCGCGGAGCTCCACCGGATCGCACCACTGGTCGTCGACCCGGCGGATGACGGCGTCGACCGGGTCGAGGCCGGCCAGCGACCGCAGCCACACGCGGTTGTTCTGGACCACCAGGTCGCGGCCCTCGACCAGGGGGTACCCGAGGTAGGAGGCCAGGTAGGCGTGTTCGAAGTACGTCTCGGACAGCGGCCCGGGGGTGAGGATGACCACCCGGGGCTCGTCGACGTCGTCGGGCACCGAGGCGGCGATCCCGGCCCGGATGGCCCGGAAGAATCCGGCCTGGCGCTCGACGCCGGCCGCCCGGTGGAGGCCGGGCAGCACGCGCGACAGCGCCGACCGGTTGACCAGGGCGTAGCCGAGCCCCGACGGGGCCTGGGCGCGGTCGGCCACGGCCCGGAAGCCGCCGTCCCGCTCGCGTACGACGTCGACGCCGGACAGGAACAGCCGGTTCGCGCCGGCCCGGGCGATACCCGTGCACGGACGCAGGAAGGCGGGGTGGCCGAGCACCACCTCGGTCGGGACCAGGCCCCGGGACACCAGCGTGCGCTCGCCGTAGAGGTCGGCGTTGACCAGGTCGAGCAGTGCGGCCCGCTGGGCCACGGCCCGCTCGAGACCCTCCCACTCGCCGGGGTCGAGCACGAGGGGGACCGGGTCGAGGGTCCACGGGCGCCGGTAGCTGTGGCCGTCGACCCAGGCGTTGTACGTGGCCCCCTCGTTGCGCAGCAGGCGGGCGAGCTCGTCGCGGCGGGACACGAGGCCCTCGCGGCCGAAGCCGTCGACGGCCTCGGCCACCGGGCGCCACCGGGGCCGCACGGCGCCGTCGGTGCCGAGGAACTCGTCGGTCCGTCCGTCGGGTGCGCGGTACCGGGCCACGGGAAGGCCCGTCGGGGTGTCGTCCGGGGGCCCCAGGGGGCCCACGGGTACCACGGAGGTCACCGGGTGGCGGCCGCCGGCTCCCAGCCGACGAAACCGGGCCGGAAGTAGGTGTCGTCCACGCGGTTGTGGATCTCGACCAGCGCGACCTGCAGGTCCTCCAGGAACCCGCTGAGGCCGCCGACGGTCAGCCGGGCCACCGGTGCCGAGGCCACCACCATCGACGCCTCCTGGCAGGCCTCCTGGGCCCGCTCGGAGTGGGGGAGCGCCTTCAGCTGGGCCCGGGCCTCGGACAGGCAGGCGCCGACGGCCCGGGGGAACCGGTCGTCCTGGAGCAGGAACCGCAGCGTCGAGCCGCCCTGGGGGCGGGCCGGCATGGCGCGACGGAACGGCTGGTACGCGGCCAGCGAGCGCAGCACGGCCATCCAGTGGACGACGTCGTAGGGATCGTCGGCGCCCGGGGCGTGGAGGGAGTCCGAGCGGACGTCGAGCACCCTCGTCGTCAGGTCGGCCCGTTCGATGTTCTGGCCGAGGGTCAGGAAGGACATCGCCTCGTCGCGGCTCATGGTGCCGAGCAGGATCCCGTGGATGCACTGGCACCCGGCGATGACCCGGCGCAGCCAGCGCACCCGGCCCTCGCGCGTGCCGGCCTCGACGAGCAGGTCGTTGCTCGACAGCCAGAGGTCGTTGACGGCCTCCCACGCCTCGCGGGGGACGACCGGCCGGGCCGTGCGCAGGTTCTCCCGGGCGGCGGTCAGGGACGCCAGGATCGACGAGTCGTTGCCCTCGCCGTGGAGGAGGAACTCGATGACGTCCTCCTCGGCGGCCCGGGCGTCGTCGGGCCCGGCCGCCGCCTGGTGCCGCTCGGCGAACTCGGAGTCGACGCCGGCGATGGCCAGCAGCGGCTCCCACCCGACGTCCTCGCCGACGGGCAGGTCCACGTGTGCGTCGGTGTGGACCTGGACGATCCGCGCCGTCCCCTCGGCCCGTTCCAGGTGACGTCCGGCCCAGTAGACGGCCTCGGCCATGCGTGCGAGCAGCATCGTCCCGCTCCTTCCTCCGTCGAGTTCCCGCGTGCTTCCTGTGGTCGCGTCCCGGCCGCCGGCCGTGCCGGCCGGACCGTCCGCCGCCGGGGCGTCCCCGTCCGGCAGGTGGTCGGTGCCGAGCACCTCGGCCGGCGCGCTCACGGCACCTCCCGGGCCAGGGCGACGTCGCTCGCCGAGTCGACCACCCAGGTGTCCTTGCTGCCGCCCCCCTGGGAGGAGTTCACGACCAGGGAGCCCTCGCGGCGGGCCACCCGGGTCAGCCCGCCCCGGGTCACGTAGGCACCGTCCGGGCCCATGAGGGTGAACGGCCGGAGGTCGACGTGGCGGGGGGCGACCTCGCCGTCGCACAGGGTCGGCGCGGTCGACAGCTTGATGATGGGCTGGGCCACCCACCGGTTGGGCTCGTCCTCGATCTGCCTCGTGGCGGTGGCCAACTCCTCGGGGGTGGCCTGGGAGCCCACCAGGACGCCGTAGCCGCCCGACTCGTTGGCCGGCTTCACCACCAGGTCACCCAAGTTGGCCAGTACCTCGGCGCGGGACTCGGGGTCGCTGCAGCGGTGGGTCGGGATGGTCCAGAGGATGGGCTCCTCCTCGAGGTAGAAGCGGATGATGTCGGGTACGTACGAGTACACCTTCTTGTCGTCGGCGATGCCGGCGCCGGGCGCATTGACGAGGGCCACCCGGCCGGCCCTCCAGGAGCGCATCAGACCCGGGACCCCGAGCATCGAGTCGGCCCGGAACGCCTCGGGGTCGAGGAAGAGGTCGTCGACCCTCCGGTAGATGACGTCCACCTGCTCCAGCCCGTCGATCGTCCGGGCGTAGACGCCGTCGTCGTCCAGGACCACGAGGTCGCCTCCCTCCACCAGCTCCACCCCGAGCTGCTGGGCCAGGAAGGCGTGCTCGAAGTAGGCCGAGTTGTAGATGCCCGGCGTGAGGACCACGATCGTCGGATCGCCGGTTCCCGGTGACACCGAGGCCAGCGTGCTGGCCAGGCGTCCGACGCAGGGGTCGACGGGCTCGATGCTGTAGTGGCGGAACATCTCGGGGAAGATGTGCTTGGTGACCATCCTGTTCTCGAGCAGGTACGAGACGCCCGACGGCACCCGCAGGTTGTCCTCCAGGACGTACCAGAACCCCTGGTCGTCGCGGATGAGATCGCTGCCGCAGATGTGGGCCCAGATGCCACCCGGTGGGTCCACGCCCACGCACTCACGCCGGAAGTTGGGCGATCCCGAGACGAGGTCGGCCGGGACGACGCCGGCGCTGACGGCCCGCTGTTCGTGGTAGCAGTCGTCGATGAAGAGGTTGAGGGCGGCCAGGCGCTGGACCAGTCCGGCCTCGATGACCTGCCACTGGTCGCGGGGGATGACCCTCGGGATGATGTCGAAGGGCCACGGACGGTCGACGCCGATCCCGCCGTCGTAGACGGTGAAGGTCACCCCGAGCGCCCGGATCTCGCGGTCGGCGGCCGCCTGGCGCTCGGCCAGCGCACCGGCGCCCAGCTCGGCGAAGTGGTTCCAGAGGGCCACGGCCGACGGCCGCGGCGTGCCGTCCGGGGCGACCAGCTCGTCGTAGAAGGGCGACGGGTCGTAGGTGGGCCACGGAGGCGCCACGCTCCCGGCGTGGGGCGCGGGAGCGTCAGGTCGGTCGTCCACGGGAGCGAGTCTCACCGACCGGTGGGTCAGGCCCATTGCCGGAGTGTTACCTCTTCGTGAACGCGGACCATCACCCCATTGTCACCGGTCGAGGACCGACGTGCCTGGGCGACCGGACGGTGCCTAGACGAGGGTGAAGCCGAGGCGGCCGGCGGTGCGGGCGAACTCCTCGTCGAAGTCGGCCTGCGTCCGGCAGGGGAGGAGCCCCTGGTCCATCAGTTGGGCGAGCAGGTCCCGGTCGAGCCGGACCAGGCGGTCCACGGTATCGAGGGTGGCCCGGTCCAGGGTCTGCGGTGCGCCCACCACCTCGGTCACGTTGACCCGGTCGAGGATCGGGTCCCCGGGCTCGCCCAGCCGCTCCCACAGGCGGACGACGAACCGGTCGGAGTCGGTGCTCCACTCGGCCACCGACAGGTGGTCGACGAAGCGGGCGAGGTCGTCGTCGGTCGGCGTCCACGACCGTGGGTCGTCGTAGGGCGAGGCGATCCCGCCCAGGGCCTGGCGGGCCAGGGCGCCGTGGGTCGCGGGCCACGTCTTCGGCGAGTCGAGGAACTCCGCGAAGGGGAGGTCGGCGGCGCCGACCACGTCGATGCCCCACTGGCCCCAGTTGGCCAGGTGCGGACCGCTCTGGGCCTGCCAGTAGCGATAGAGGCTGAGCAGGCGGCTGCGGGGCTCGCGCACCTGGATGGCCAGGTCCGAGCAGCCCGCGGCGAGGAGAGTGGCGCTCGACACGTGGCCCATGACCACACGGTGGTCCCGCACCACCTGCCGGTAGTTGTCTCGGTCGACCATGGAGGTGAGGGTGTCGGCCGAGGCGCCGTCGAGCAGGCCGGGAAGGGGAAACTGTTGGAAGTCGAAGTAGTTCGGCCCGGTGTAGCTGCCGGGCAGGCGGGCCACCGCGTCGCGCACGGCCATGCCGCCGCCCTTGACCAGGTGCAGGACCCCGAGGCATCCAGTGGGTCGTGCCACCGTCAGCCGCCGCCGGCCGAACCGGTGGTCGCCGTCAGCACGTGGTGCGGCCGGCGTGGTCGTCGGAGCACGACCCCGGTGAGTGGGAACACAACCGGCAAGTTACCAAATGGCCAATGGCACGAGGTGACAGGCGGCCTCAGGTATCCTCTTGACAGCCCAGGCCGACGTCCGGACCCTGGAAGCGAGACCGAATACAGGAGATGCCGTGCCCGCTGAGACCCATGTGGAGAAGGGTCCCATGGACCGCCAGCAGATCCTGGAGCTCATCCGCGAGCTCCTCGCCGACATCCTCGAGATCGAACCGTCGACCATCAGCGAGTCCTCCTCGTTCGCCGAGGACCTCGACGCCGACTCGCTGGCCCTGATCGAGCTCGTGGAGGGCCTGGAGGAGGAGCTCGGCGAGCGGTCGGTGGGCTTCCGCATCGACGACGAGGACCTGGAGGAGCTCCGCACCGTCCGGGACGCCGTCGACTACGTGTACGCCAAGCTCGAGGAGGCCTGAGGCGCCCGATGGCGCCCCGGCCCGAGGCGGGGGACACGACCTCCGACGAACGGCTCGCCGAGCGCATCGGACACGGCTTCTCCCGTCCCGAGCTCCTCGACCAGGCCCTGGCCCACCGTTCGTGGTGTGCCGAGCACGGTGGGCGCGACTCCAATGAGCGGCTCGAGTACCTGGGAGACGCCGTCCTCGGCCTCGTCGTGGCCGAGGACACCTTCCGCCACCACCCCGAACTGTCCGACGGCATGCTCTCCAAGGTCCGGGCATCGGTCGTCAACGCCCACGTGCTCGCCGAGGTCGCCCGGGAGCTGGGCATCCCCGACCACCTGCGCCTGGGCAAGGGCGAGGACTCCTCGGGGGGACGCTCCAAGGTCTCGATCCTGGCCGACACGATGGAGGCCGTGATCGGCGCCGTCTACCTCGACGCCGGCCTGGATGCCGCCCGCGGGCTCGTGCTCACGCTCCTCGAGGACCGGATCGCCGCGGCGGTGGGGGAGCCGGGCGTCTCCGACCACAAGAGCCGGCTCCAGGAGGTCGCCGTGGCCCTCGGCCGCGGGGTGCCCCGCTACGAGGTCGAGGGCTCCGGTCCCGATCACGCCCGGAGGTACCTGGCCACGGTGTACGTTGCTGACCAGCGCCTCGGCAGGGGGGAGGGGCGATCCAAGAAGGACGCCGAGCAGGTGGCCGCCCAGGTGGCCTGCGAATCGTTGGAAGCCGAGAGAGGCGGGGGAGATGCCTGAGCTTCCTGAAGTCGAGACAATCCGCAGGGACCTCCAGGGCGAGGTCGTCGGGCGGAAGATCAAGTCGGTCGAGGTGCGCAACGGCCGTACGGTCACGCGCCACCCGAGCGCCAAGCAGTTCCGGGCCCAGCTCGAGGGGCGGACGATCACGGCCATCAACCGGGCCGGCACCTGCATCCTGCTGGTGCTGGACGACGGTTCGACCCTGGTCGTCCAGCTGGGCGCCAGCGGCCAGCTCCACCGCGTCAAGAACGCCAAGGAGGCGAAGGTGCCGCACACCCATGCGGTGATCACCTTCACCCAGGGCGGCCAGCTGCGCTTCGTCGACCCCAAGTCCTATGGCGAGCTGTTCGTCTCGGCCGCCCCGGCCGAGGGCGCGCCCGCCCTGCCGGAGCTCGCCCACCTCGGGTTCGACCCACTCGAGGACATCATGAGCTGGGAGAAGTTCTGGGTCCTGCTCTCCTCCCGCGACGCCCTGCTCAAGAACCTCCTCATGGATCAGGAGTTCGTGGCCGGGATCGGCAACATGTACGCCGACGAGATCCTCTTCGCCGCCGGGCTCCGCTACGACCGGCAGTCGAACTCCCTGTCGTCCCAGGAGGTCCGCCGGCTCTACCGCTCGATGGTCGAGACCCTGGCCGAGGCGGTCAAGCGTCGCGGGTCCTCGGGGTCCGGCGAGCCCTACCGCGACCTGTTCGGCGAGGAGGGCGACTTCCAGGACCAGCACCAGGCCTACGACCGCGAGGGCCAGGCCTGCCGGCGCTGCCGGTCGACCATCGTGAAGGTCAAGTCGGGCGGACGCGCCACCTACTTCTGCGAACATTGCCAGGTCTGACCCGGGGGTTCCGCGGCCCCGACCCCGTGCCGGTAGGGTGAGCGCCCGGTGTTCCTGAAGTCCCTCTCCCTCAAAGGATTCAAGTCCTTCGCCGATCCGGCCGTGCTCGAATTCGAACCGGGCGTGACCGTGGTCGTGGGGCCGAACGGCAGCGGCAAGTCGAACGTCGTCGACGCCGTGGCCTGGGTGCTCGGCGCCCAGGGACCGCGTACCGTGCGGTCGGCCAAGATGGAGGACGTCATCTTCATGGGTACGGCCAACCGGCCGGCCCTCGGGAGGGCCGAGGTGTCCCTCACCATCGACAACAGCTCGGGCAAGCTCTCGGCGGACCTGGCCGAGGTGACCATCACCCGCACCCTGTTCCGCTCGGGCGACTCGGAGTACTCGATCAACGGGACGCCCTGCCGGTTGCTCGACGTCCAGGAGCTGCTGTCCGACACCGGCGTGGGCCGCCAGCAGCACGTGATCATCAGCCAGGGGCACCTCGACGCCATCCTGGAGGCCCGGCCCGAGGACCGTCGCTCGGTGATCGAGGAGGCCGCCGGCGTGCTCAAGTTCCGTCGCCGGCGCGAGCGGGCCGAGCGGCGCCTGGCCAGCACCGAGGAGAACCTCGAGCGGCTGTTCGACCTGGTGCGGGAAGTCAAGCGCCAGATCCGCCCGCTCGAGCGCCAGGCTGCGGCCGCCCGCTCCTACACGGGCCTGGCCGACGAACTGCGGGCCGTGCGCCTCTACGTGGCCGGGGCCGAGCTGGCCGCGCTCGACGAGCGGCACGCCGAGGGCGGCCGCCACCAGGGGGAGCAGCGGGCCCGCGAAGTCGAGCTGACCGAGGCCCTCGGAAACCTGGACGCCGACTCGATCCGCACCGCGGACCAGCTGTCCGCCGAACGCGAGTCGGACCTGACCGCCGCCCTGGGTCGCACCGAGGGGATGGTCGAGCGGGCCCGAGGCCTGTCCGGGGTCCTGCGGGAGCGCCAGCGGTCCCTCGCCCGGGCCCTCGACGCGGCGGCCGACGCCGACGTGGTGTCCACCCTCGAGGCCGAGGGCGCCCGCCTGGCCGAGGAGCTGGCCACCGCCGAGCAGGAGTCCGTCGCCCTGGCCCCCGAGCAGGACGGCCTGGCCGCCGCCGAGGCCGTCGTGGCCGCCGAGCTGGAGGCCCACCTGTCCGCGACGGGCGACGGGTCCGAGCTGCGGTCCGCCGAGGAGGCGGTCACGGTGGCCCGGGGCCAGCTCGCCTCCCTCGAGCACGCCCTGGAGCGCGACCGGCGCACGCTCGACCAGCTGGTGGCCCGGCAAGGCGCCGCCGAGCGGCGTGCCGCGCTCCTGGAAGGCGAGGACCACGAGCTGGGGGAGCGCCTGGCCGAGACGGAGCAGGCCCGCCACCGGCTGCAGGCCACCCGGGCCGAGGTCGAGGCCGCCCAGGTCACGGCCGCTCACCGCCTGGAGACGGCCGAGGAGGCCCTCCGCCAGGCCGAGCAGGAGCATGCCCGTTCCCAGGCCCGGGCCGACGCCCTCGAGCGGGCCCTCGACGAGGCCCGGGGCGCCGCCGGGGCCGAGCTCCTGGCCGGGGTGGACGGGGTGGTCGGCACCCTCCTCGACCTGGTCGAGGTGGACAGCGGGTGGGAGGAGGCCTTCGAGGCCGCCGCCGGCGCCTCGTTGGCCGCCGTGGTCGTGTCCGGGAGCGAGCCGGCCCGTGCCGCCCTGTCCCGCCTCCGCCAGGGGGGCGCCACCGGCGCCGTGCTGGCCCTGACCGGGTCCTCCGCCGGCCGGCCCGTGCTGGCCGGGCCCGCCGTGCCGCCCGGCACCGAGTCGATCCGGGCCCACGTCCGTCCCCGGGCCGACGGACGCGAGTTCCCCGGTCTCGACGGCGTCCTCGACCTGTTGCTCCACGGCTCGTGCTGCGCCACCCGCGGCTGGTCCGAGGCCATCGACCTGGCGCTGGCCCGACCGGACCTGGTCGTCGTCACCCGGGAGGGTGACCGGTTCTCGCCCACCGGCTGGCGGGTACGGGCCGGCGGCGGCGTGGTCACCGCGGCGGTGGTCGACGAGGCCCGCGACCGGGCCGAGGTGGCCCGTGGCGAGGCCGGCCGGGCGGCCGAGGAGCGGACCGCCGCCCGGGCCGGGCTGGAGGCGACCCGCGAGGCGACCGCCGAGGCGGTGCGGGCCGACGACCGCAACGAGGTCGCCCACCAGGCCGCCCGCGTCGGGCGCCAGCGGGTGTCGGGGGACAGGAGCCTGCTCACCGCCGAGCTGGAGGAGATCCGGCACAACCGGGCCGAGCTCGAAGACCGGATCGGGCGCGACGCCGCCCGGGTGGCCGAACTGGTGGCCGGCATGCCGGCCCTGGAGGACGAGCGGGTCGAGGCCGCCGCCCGGGTGGCGGCCGCCCGCGAGGAGCGCAGGCGCATCGAGGGGAGCCTGGCCGAGGCCCAGGCCGCCCGCACGGAGTGGGAGGTGCGCACGGCCGGGCTGGTCGAGCGCCGCCGGGTGCTGACCGAACGCCTCCAGGAGGTCGAGCGCCGGCTCACCGGGCACGCCGAGGAGCGCCAGCAGGCGGCGGAGCGCCGGACCCGGCTGGAGTCCGACGCCACCGCCGTCGAGCGTCTGCTGGGCGTGGTGGCCGAGGCCCAGGGCGGTCTGGACGCGCTGCTGTCGGCCCTGCGGGACCGCCACCGCCGCCAGCTCGAGGCAGTGCGGGCCGGAGGGGCCCGACTGGAGGAGCTGCGCCGTCAGCGCTCGGCCAACGAGCACGAGTTGGCCGCCACCCGCAGCCGGCTCCAGAAGGCCGAGCTCGACCTGATGGAGGCCTCCGTCCGACCGCGAGGCGGTGGTCGAGGCGCTCCGCCGCGAGCTGGGCTGCGAGCCCGAGGACGCCGTGGACGCGCCGGCCCCCGAACTGGCCGAGGGTGTCGACCCCACCGACCGGGTCGCCCAGCTCGAGGCCGAGCTGGCCGCGATCGGCCCCGTCAACCCGCTGGCCATGGAGGAGCTGTCCGAACTCGGCGAGCGGCACCGGTTCCTCGAGTCCCAGGTGGAGGACGTGCGCAAGGCCCAGCGCGAGCTGCGCCAGGTCATCCGCACCCTCGACGAGGAGATCATGCACGTCTTCGACTCGGCCTTCGCCGACGTCAACGAGCACTTCTCCAACCTCATCACGTCGCTCTTCCCGGGAGGGACGGGGCGCCTGTCGTTGACCGACCCCGAGAACCTGCTCGACACGGGTGTGGAGGTCGAGGTACGCCCGGCGGGCCGCAACGTGCGCCGGCTGTCGCTCCTCTCGGGCGGGGAGCGGTCGCTCGTCGCCATGGCCTACCTGTTCGCGGTGTTCCGCAGCCGACCGTCGCCCTTCTACCTGATGGACGAAGTCGAGGCCGCGCTCGACGACGTCAACCTCATGCGCTTCCTGGCGCTCGTCAACGAGTTCCGGGAGGACGCGCAGCTGATCATCGTCAGCCACCAGAAGCGGACCATGGAGGCGGCCGACGCCCTGTACGGCGTCACCATGGCTCCGGGTGGCTCGTCCAAGGTGGTCAGCCAGAAGGTCCCCCGCGACCGCGCCGCCGTCGACACCCTCGGGGCCCGTCCCACCACCAAGCTCGACGTGGCCGCCGTGGCGCCGGTCGTCGTCCCCGAGCTGTCCGGTGGCACCGCGGGCTCGAACGGTGCCGCGGACGGCACCGAGGGTGCGGGCCGGGTCGACGCCGACGGCGTCACCGACCATCTCGTGACCGGGGAGGGTGACCACGACACGGACGGCGCCCCCGGCGTCCCCGCCAGGACCGACGACTCCGACGTCGCCTCGGTGGAGGACACGCTGACGGTCGCCGAACTGCTCGACCAGCCGGCACGGCGCGAGGGTCCGGGCATCCCGGTCCCGCCGCCCCGCGGCGAGGTGGACCCGATCGAGTCGTCGCCCGTCCAGCCGGCTGCGGCCGACGTGGTCCGGGGCGGGCTGCACGAGACCGCCGCACCCACCGCCGACTCCGGCCCCGGCGCCGAACCCGACCGGTGACGGACGCCCTGGTCGTGACCGCCGTGTCCGACGCGGTCCTGGCGGTCGTCGTCGCCGTGCCCGTCGTGCTGGTGGCCGGCGGGATCGCCCTCGCCACGCGTCGTCGCCGCGGTCCCGAACCGGATGCCGGCCCGGACGGGTCCGGGGGGGTGGCCGTCGCCGAGCGACCTGCACCGTCGGCACCGACCACGACGGCCCCACCCTCGGCCCCGGCGCCGACCGTCGCCGAGGTGCCGGTGGTCGAGCCCGAGGCGGAGCCCGAGCCGGCCTCCTACCGGGGCCGACTGGGCAAGGCCCGCGGCCTGCTGTCGGGCTACATCGGGGGCGTCCGGGCCAAGGCCCGCATCGACGCCGGTACCTGGGACGACCTCGAGGAGGCCCTCATCCGGGCCGATGTCGGGGTGGGAGCGACGGACGCCCTGCTCGACGATCTGCGCGGGCGGGTGAAGTCGGGGGACATCGGTGGACCCGACGCCCTCGTCGATGCCCTGAAGGGCGACCTGGTGGCCATGCTCTCGACCGGCGACGCCGGCCTGGCCGACGTCGGCGTCGACCGACCCGAGCCGGCCGACGGCGAGCAGGCCCGCACCGTCGACGTCTGGCTCTTCGTGGGCGTCAACGGGGTGGGCAAGACGACGACGGTGGGCAAGGTGGCCACCCGGCTGTCCCGCGACGGGACCCCGGTCCTGCTGGCCGCCGGCGACACCTTCCGCGCCGCGGCCGGGGAGCAGCTCAGCCTGTGGGCCGAGCGGTCCGGGGCGGACATCGTCCGCGGTGCCGAGGGCGGTGACCCGAGCTCGGTGGTGTTCGACGCCGTCCAGCGGGCCGCGTCCAAGGGCACGGACCTGGTCCTGGCCGACACGGCCGGCCGGCTGCACAACAAGGTCAACCTGATCGAGGAGCTGAAGAAGATCCGACGCGTGTCGGACCGGCCGCCGGGACGGGTGACCGAGGTCCTCCTCGTCCTCGACGCCACGACCGGGCAGAACGGGCTGGCCCAGGCCAAGGTCTTCCTCGACGCCGTCGACGTCTCCGGGGTCGTGCTGACCAAGCTGGACGGGACGGCCAAGGGTGGGATCGTGGTGGCCATCCAGCGCGAGCTGGGCCTGCCGGTCAAGCTGGTCGGACTGGGCGAAGGTGCCGCCGACCTCATCGACTTCGACGCCGAGGCCTTCGTCGACGCCCTCTTCTAGATCCCCCGACCCCGGGGCCCGGGCGGACGACCCGGGCGGCGCGGTCGGGTAGTCTGAGCACCCCATGTTCGAGAGCCTGACCGACCGATTCGAAGGCATCCTGACCCGACTGCGGGGTCGAGGGCGGCTGTCCGAGGCCGACGTCGACGAGGTCCTGCGCGAGATCCGCACCGCCCTGCTCGAGGCGGACGTCGAGATCGGCGTGGTCCGCACGTTCACCACCGCGGTGCGCGACCGGTGCGTGGGTCTCGAGCTGTCGCAGAGCCTCAGCCCGGGCCAGCAGGTCATCAAGATCGTCAACGAGGAACTGGTCTCCATCCTCGGCGGCGAGACCCTCCAGATCCGCTACGCCAGCCGTCCCCCGACGGTGGTCCTGCTGGCCGGCCTGCAGGGCTCGGGCAAGACGACGGCCTCGGCCAAGCTGGCCCGGTGGTTCAAGCAGCAGGGCCGCAATCCGCTGCTGGTCGGCGCCGACCTCCAGCGCCCGGCCGCCGTGGAGCAGCTGCGGGTGCTGGGTGCCCAGGCCGGGGTCAGCGTCTTCAGCGAGGCGTCGGACCCCGTGTCCGTGGCCACGGCGGGCCTCGAGGAGGCCAAGCGCCTGGGTCGCGACGTGCTGATCGTCGACACCGCCGGCCGACTCTCCATCGACGAGGATCTGATGGACGAGATCCGGCACATCGCCGGAGCCGTCCAGCCCGACTACACGTTCCTGGTCATCGACGCCATGACCGGCCAGGACGCCGTGTCCACGGCCCAGGCGTTCCACGAGGCCCTGACCCTCGACGGGGTGATCCTCACCAAGTTGGACGGCGACGCCCGGGGCGGCGCCGCCCTGTCCGTCAAGGAGGTGGTGGGCCGCCCCATCGCCTTCGCCTCGACCGGCGAGAAGCTCGACGACTTCGACCAGTTCCACCCCGACCGGATGGCCGACCGCATCCTCGGCATGGGGGACGTCCTCAGCCTCATCGAGCAGGCCGAGCGCACGATGGACAAGGACGTCGCCACCAAGGGCGCGGCGGCCATCATCGAGGGTCGGTTCACCCTCGAGGACTTCCTCGAGCAGCTGCAGCAGGTCGAGAAGATGGGCTCGATCTCCGGAATGATGTCGCTCATCCCCGGCGTCTCCAAGGACATCAAGAAGGCCTCCGAGGCCGTCGACGACGGCCAGATCGGGCAGGTCAAGGCCATCATCTTCTCGATGACCCCCCAGGAGCGGACCGACCCGTCCATCATCGACGGCGGCCGCCGGGTCCGGATCGCCAACGGCAGTGGCACGACCACCTCCGACGTCAACGCGCTCCTCAAGCAGTTCAAGGAGATGCAGAAGATGATGAAGGGCTTCGGCAAGGGGGGCATGGGTGGCGCCCTCGGCGGCCTGGGCGGCCTGTTGGGGCGCGGCGGCCCGAAGATGTCCCCGAAGTCGATGGCCGACATGGCCTCGATGATGGGTGACTCCGACCTCGCCGCCCTGGGCGCCGGCGCGCCGGCCGGCACCGGGACGGCCCCGTCGGCCGTGGGCGCGGCCCCCCGGGGCGGCAAGAAGGGCAAGGGCGGCAAGAAGGGCAAGGGCGGCGGCCGGGTCACGCCCAAGTCCCGCTGAGGACCGCCCGCGGAACGGTCGCCGGGTCCCCCTGCTGGGACGGTCCGGGCCCGATTCTGCCGGTGGTGCACACGACCCCCCGCATTGGTGGGAGACTGTGCGTCGGCCACGGCCCGGACGGCCGTACCGCGTTCGTACCATCACCCAGTGCTTCCGCCGGAAGACACCATGCAACAGAGGAGTTCACCGTGGCAGTAAAGCTCCGCCTCGTGCGGATCGGGAAGAAGAAGCAGCCGACGTACCGGCTCGTGGCGGCCGACAGCCGGTCCCCCCGCAACGGCCGCTTCATCGAGATCGTCGGCACCTACGCCCCCCGGGGCAAGTCGCTGGCCGAGCCGGACGCGGTCGTCGAGATCGACAACGCCAAGGCGGTCAAGTGGCTCTCGCAGGGGGCCCAGCCCACCGAGCGGGTCGAGAAGCTGCTGAAGCAGTCGGGCGCACTCGACGAGTTCGCGACGGCCAAGGCGGCCACGTGAGCGACGAGATGACAGCGGACTCGGTCGACGACGTGAACACCATCGACGACGGGTTCGAGGACGACGACGACGCCGGCAACCGCGTGTCGGGCGGCACCCCACTGGCCGTCGTCACCTACCTGGTCAACTCCATCGCCTCGGACACCGAGGCCGTGGTGATCAACACCGAGGAGCGGGGCGACTCCGTCCGCTTCCGCATCCACGTGGCTCCCGAGGACATGGGCCGGATCATCGGCCGTCGTGGCCGCGTAGCCCAGGCCATCCGCACGGTGGTGGCCGCCGCCGGGGCGCGCGACGGCATCCAGACCAGCGTCGACATCGTCGACGACTGATCCGGCGGTGCCCTCACCGGCCCCCGGCGACGGCGCCGACGGCGCCGACGGCACGTCCCGAGGGACGAGACCGGCCCTGCTCCGGGTCGGCAAGATCGTCAAGCCCCACGGGCTGCGGGGCGACGTGATCATCTCCCTCTCCACCAACCGCGACGAACGGGTGGCCGAGGGCTCGGTCCTCTACGCCGACGACGGGCGGGCGTTCGAGATCGTGCGTTCCTCGCCCCACCGGGGACGCTGGATCGTGGCCCTCGCCGGGGTGGACGGCATCGGGGCGGCCGAGGCGTTGCGCGACACCGAACTCAGTGCCCCGCCCCTCGAGGACCCCGACACGCTGTGGATCCACGACCTCATCGGGTCGGTGGTCGAGGACACCTCGGGCGTCGAGCTCGGCCGGGTGACCGGCGTCGAGGCCAACCCGGCCAGCGACCTCCTGGTACTCGAGAGCGGAGGTCTGATCCCGCTCCGCTTCGTCACCGGGTCGGTGCCGGGCGCCCGGGTGACCGTCGACATCCCCGACGGTCTGCTCGACCTGCCGTGAGCACCCCCGGCTTCCGGGTGGACGTGTTCACCCTCTTCCCCGAGGTGGTCGAGCACTACGGGGCCGCCTCCATCCTCGGTCGGGCCCGCGATGGTGGTCTGCTCGACCTGCGTACCCACGACATCCGCGACGGTGCCCACGACGTCCACCGGACGGCCGACGACGCTCCCTTCGGCGGCGGTGCCGGCATGGTGCTGGCCCCCGGACCGGTCTTCGAGGCCGTCGAGGCCGTCGCCGCGGGCCCCGGGGGGCTGCCCCGGCCGCTGCTGCTGCTGTCCGCGTCGGGTCGCCGCTTCGACCAGGCGGCGGCCCGCGAGCTGGCCGCCCGCCCCGACGGGTTCTCGCTGCTGTGCGGCCGCTACGAGGGGGTCGACCAGCGGGTGGCCGACCACCTCTGCGACGGCGAGCTGTCGATCGGCGACGTGGTGCTGGCCGGCGGCGAGCTGGCCGCCCTGGTGGTGGTGGAGGCGGTGGCCCGCCTGCTGCCCGGGGTGTTGGGCAACGAGCGGTCGACCGACGAGGAGAGCTTCGCCGAGGGCCTCCTCGAGTACCCGCAGTACACCCGTCCGGCCGATTTCCGGGGCCACGGGGTGCCCGAGGTGCTGCGCTCGGGTGACCATGGCCGGGTCGAGGCGTGGCGGCGGACGCAGTCCCTGGTCAGGACGTTGCAGCGACGACCGGACCTCATCGCCGCCCGGGGTGGGCTGACCCCTGACGAGGTCCGGCTGCTGTCCGTGCACGGTGAGGTGCGCCTGCTCCGCGAACACGGCTACGATTGAGCAGCCTCGTCGGCGCCGGGTGATCCCGGCGTCCGGACCGACGGCCCGCTCCGCGACGTGCCCCTGACCGGGGTGCCGTGCTCGGGTCGCCGACGGGGGAGTGATCGAACGAACGCCGAAAGAGACGCGCCCCATGAACCCGACCGACATCATCGACCGCGACAGCCTGCGGGACGACATCCCCGAGTTCCGTCCCGGTGACACCGTCAAGGTGCACGTGCGGGTCGTCGAGGGCACCCGCGAGCGCGTCCAGGTCTTCCAGGGGGCCGTCATCCGCCGCCAGGGCACCGGCGTCCAGGAGACCTTCACGGTGCGCAAGGTGAGCTTCGGCGTCGGCGTGGAGCGGACCTTTCCGGTCCACTCCCCGGTGATCGACCACACCGAGGTCGTCTCCTACGGTGACGTCCGGCGGGCCAAGCTCTACTACCTCCGCGACCGACACGGGAAGGCCGCCAAGATCAAGGAGTTGCGGACTGCGCGCCCTTAAGCGTGCGCCGAGGGTGCCGACCGGTGCTCGGCGAGCGGGCATGAGGACGCGCCCCGCCCTCCGATGAGCGAAGAGGACCTGGAGCGGTACGAGTCGGAGATCGAGCTGGCCCTGGTGCACGAGTACCGGGCCGTCGTCCCGCTGTTCTCCTACGTCGTCGAGACCGAGCGCCGGTTCTACCTGGCCAACAACGTCGACGTGACGGTCCGGTCGGACACCTCGCCGGCCTGCGTCGAGGTCGTGCTCAACGACGCCTGGGTGTGGGACATGTACCGGCCCGCCCGGTTCGTGCCCTCCGTGCGCATCCTCACCTTCCGCGACGTCAACATCGAGCGGCTGCCCGACAAGGACCTGTGAGCCCGGCCGGCCCCGGAGGGGACGGGGCGGCACGGCGGGCCGAACTCGGGGCCCGCGGCGAAGACGCGGCGGCCGCCTGGTACGAGTCCCACGGCTACGAAGTGCTGGAACGGAACTGGCGACGCCGTGAGGGCGAGGTCGACCTCATCGCCCGTCAGGGCCGCACCGTCGTGTTCTGCGAGGTCAAGGCCCGCTCGACCGAGGCGTTCGGCTCCGGCGCCGAGGCGGTGGTGCCGGCCAAGCAGCGCCGGATCCGGCGGCTGGCCGGCCGCTGGCTGGCCGAACTCACACCGGCCTCGGGGCGGGCCCTCGTCGACGTGCGCTTCGATGTCGTGTCGATCACCGGGACCGACGTCGACGTGATCGAGGACGCGTTCTGAGCAGGGCGGTCCCCTAGGCTGCCCACATGCCTGACACGTGGGAGACCCTGATCGTCGAGCGCTCCGATGGTGTGGCGACGGTCGTCCTGAACCGCCCGGAGCGCAAGAACGCAGCCAACGGCACCATGCTTCGGGAGCTGCAGGCCGCCCTCGACGACGCGGCCGCCGACCGCGGTGTCCGGTGCCTCGTCCTGACCGGCGCCGGAGGTTCGTTCTGCTCGGGGGCCGACCTCTCGGACCCGAGCAACGGCGCCGGCCGGCCCGGTGACCCGTTCCTGGTCCAGATGCGGGCCTGCGCCGATCTCGCCCTGCGGCTCCACCGGCTGCCCAAGCCCACCATCGCCAAGGTGGGCGGCGTGGCCGCCGGGGCCGGGCTGTCCCTGGCCCTCGGGTGTGACCTGGTGGTGGCCTCCACGTCGGCCCGGTTCTCGCAGATCTTCGCCAAGCGGGGCCTGTCCATCGACTTCGGTGCCTCGTGGCTCCTGCCCCGCCTGATCGGGCTCCACCGCGCCAAGGAGCTGGCGTTCTTCGCCGACATCCTGACCGCCGACGAGGCGGCCTCGTTCGGGCTGGTCAACCGGGTGGTCCCCGACGACGAGCTCGACGCCTTCGTCGACGACTGGGCCCGCCGGCTCGCCGACGGGCCCACCCTCGCGCTGTCGATGACCAAGTCCCTGCTCAACCACTCGATGGCCGTCTCCATGGACCAGGCCCTGGAGGACGAAGCCCGGGCCCAGTCGGCAAACCTGGCCACCCGGGACACCCGGGAGGCGCTGTCCGCCTTCGCGGAGCGGCGGCCGCCGGTCTTCGAGGGCCGCTGAGCACGACACGGTCGGCAGCCGCCGGGTCCTGCTCGAGGTCCTGACGGCTCTGAGAGTCACACCCCGCCCGTAGGGTGCGGTCGGTGCCTCGAGGGCCGTCGGCACCGGCGTAGCCGAACCACCCCGCCCTCCCGAGTACCGACGTGCCCTGGGAGGCACCAGTGATCGCCAGCATCCCCTCCGCCGTCCTCCACGGGGTCGACGGCCGCCTCGTGTCCGTCGAGGTCCACGTGGCCAACGGCCTGCCCGGATTCACGGTCGTCGGCCTGCCCGACGCCGCCGTGCGGGAGTCCCGCGACCGGGTCCGGGCCGCGCTCGTCTCGAGCGGCCTGCCGTGGCCCCGTCGGCGCATCACCGTCAACCTCGCCCCGTCGGGGGTCCGCAAAGGCGGGGCCGGGCTCGATCTGCCCATCGCCGTGGGTGTCCTGGTGGCCTCGGGGGTGCTCGACCCGGCGGCCGTCGCCGGGTACGCCTTCGTGGGGGAGCTGGGTCTCGACGGTTCGCTGCGCGGGGTGCCGGGGTCGCTCGTGCTGGCCGACGCCCTGGCCGGGCACCACGTGGTGCTGGCCGACGCCGACGGACCCGATGCGTCCCTGTCCGTCACCGCGTGCCGCACCGCCGCCGACCTGTCCGAGGTCGTGGCCCGGTGCAGTGGGCGGCGGCCGTGGCCGGCCGCCCCGCCTTTCACGGCCACCACGACCTCGGCGGATGCTCGGCGACCGGAAGCCGACATCGCCGACCTTGCCGAGGTGCGGGGGCAGCTCCTGGCCCGGCGGGCCCTCGAGGTCGCGGCCACCGGCGGCCACCACCTGCTGCTGGTCGGGCCTCCCGGGGCGGGCAAGACCCTGCTGGCCACCCGCCTGCCGGGGCTGCTGCCCGACCTCGACCCGCCGACGGCCCGCGAGGTGACCCGGATCCACTCGGTGGCCGGCGGAGCGGCCGGGGGACCGAATCCGGCTCGTCGGCCCCCCTTCCGGGCTCCCCATCACGGCCTGTCGGTGGTGGCCATGCTCGGGGGAGGGGCCGCCCTGCGCCCGGGCGAGGTCGGCCTGGCCCACGGGGGGACCCTCTTCCTGGACGAGCTCGGGGAGTTCCCGACCGCCGTGCTCGACGCGTTGCGCCAGCCACTCGAGGAGGGTGTCGTCCGGCTCAGCCGTTCTGGTGCGGCGACCACCTGCCCGGCGCGGTTCCTACTGGTGGCGGCCATGAATCCGTGTCCCTGTGGGGAGGGGGGCCTGCCGGGGGCCTGTCGGTGCCCGGCGTCGGCCCGGGCCCGCTATGCCCGGCGACTCTCGGGCCCCCTGCTCGACCGCTTCGACATCTGCCTGCGGGTGGACCGTCCTGCGGCCGCCGACCTCATCGGATGCCATCCCGGTGAGCCGACCGCCGTCGTGGCCGGCAGGGTCAGGGCGGCCCGGGAACTGGCCCGGGCCCGCGGCGCGGCGGTCAACGCCCAACTCGACGGAGCCAACCTCGACCGGACGGCCCCGTTGGACGACGCGGCCGGTGAGCTGCTCGCCCGCCAGGTCCGTGGCGGACGGCTGAGCGCCCGCGGCCTCCACCGGGTGCGCCGTCTGGCGCGCACTCTCGCCGACCTCGACGGCGGCCCGGACACCGTCGGCGCACCGCACGTGGCCGAGGCCCTCGTGCTGCGGGGGAGCCGCGACCTGCTGCTGGGCGAGGAGGTCCGATGACCGACGACGATCTGGCCTGTGCCGTCGCCCTGCTCGACCTGCCGGGCATGACCCCCGTGCGCCTGGCCCGGATCCTCGACGGTCTCGGTCCCCGCCTGGCCTGGCGTGCGGTGTCCGCCGGCGCCCATCCGGCCGACCCCGGGCGGCGCTTCACCGTCGCGGCACGGGGGACCGATCCCTCGGCGGTCCTGGCCCGGTATCGGGCCGCGGGACTGTCGGTGCTGGTGCCCGACGCCGCCGGCTACCCGCCCGCGCTGGTGGGTGACCCGGGCGCTCCGGCGGTGCTCACCTCGTCGGGGGATCCGACGGTCGCCGAAGGCCGACCGGCGGTGGCCGTGGTGGGGACGCGGTCGGCCACCCGGTACGGGACAGCGGTCGCGGCCGACCTGGGCCGCGGCCTGGCCGCCGCCGGCGTGGTGGTGGTGTCGGGCCTGGCCATCGGCATCGACGCCGCGGCCCATGCCGGCGCGCTCGATGCCGGGCCGGGCGGGGCCCCTCCGGTGGCCGTGGTGGGCACGGGCCTCGACGTGGTCTACCCGAGGCCCAACCGGGAGCTGTGGCGGCGGGTGGCCGGGTGCGGCGCCGTGCTGTCCGAGGCACCGTTGGGCACGCCGGCCCGGCCGCGGGTCTTCCCGGCCCGCAACCGCATCATCGCCGCCCTGGCCGACGTCGTCGTGGTGGTGGAGTGCCACGGCCGGGGCGGGTCGTTCCACACCGTCGAGGCGGCGGCCCGGCGGGCCGTCCCGGTGTGCGCCGTCCCGGGGTCGGTGCGCAGCCCTGCCTCCCGAGGGACCAACGGGTTGCTGGTCGACGGGTGCACCCCGGTGCGCGACGTCGACGACGTGCTGACCGCGCTGTCCCTGGCCCGGGGCGGACGGCCGGTCGTACCGTCGGGGTCGACCCGGACCCGTGGGGCCCTGATCCCCGATCCGAGGGTGGCCGCCCTCGATCGGGTCGAGCGGTCCGTGTGGGAAGCGGTCGACGACACGCCGACGACGGTCGAGACGGTGCTGCTCCGTACCGACCTGTCCCTCGCCACGGTGGGGCTGGCTGTGGGCAACCTGGTGGAGCGGGGTCTGGTGGTGGCCGGTGCCGGCTGGTGGTCGCGCGCCTGATCCCGGGCCCGCTCGCACGGCCCGCTCGCACGACCCGCTCGCACGACCCGCTCGCACGACCGGGTCACACGCTCGGGAACGAACCCTGCTCCCAGCCGACCGAGGCGCTCGACACCGGTCCAGGGTCGGGCGTCGGTTCGACGGGCTGCGCTGCGCACGTGGCGCCACCGGTCCGGGCCCCGTACCAGGCACCGCTGTCGGGCGCCCGCCACGCGAACCAGCACGTCCCGTCCACGGCCCGGACGGCCAGTGTCACGGCGCCGGATCCGTCGCCGGTCGCGGCCACGCTGACCGAGGCGGGACCGGTCGAGGGACCGCCGGTGAACTGGACCGAGGGCTCGGATGCCGAGAGCTCGGCCGCGTCGATGCCGAGGTAGCTCCCACTGCCCCCCGAAGCCGTGGCCACCGCACCGAGCCCTGTCGACAGCGCCTGCTGGGCCTGGGTTCCGTCGGCTTCGGCCACGGGTTGGGATACGCCGCCCGACGCCGGGCTCGATCCCGAGGGCCCGAAGGTGGCCTTGAAGGCGAACAGGGTCAACAGGGCCACGGCCACCAGGCTGATCAAGGTCACGATCATCGAGAATCCCTGGTCGTCCCCCCGCCTCGAGGGGATCTCGGTGGTGCCGACCGCCGTGGGCATCGTCGTTCTCCTGGGATCGGAAGCGGGTCCGAGGGATACGGAAAACCCGTGGGATGTGGTCATGTGGTCACGTAGAGTAGTTATTCTACTTCTCAGCGTGGTCAACGGCCAGGGCTGATCCGGATCAGGGCCGCGAGGGGAGGAAGAGGCGCCGCTACTGTGCGGTGCATGACGACGGGCGCGCATGGAGCCTTGGCGGGCCTCGGACTGGTGCTCACCGCCCCGGACGCGGACTCGCCGGTGGCCGACGTCCTGGCCGGAGCGACCGAGGCGGCGGCGGCGGCCGAGGCGGTCGGCGTGGCCTCGCTGTGGGTGACGGAGTCGATGGCCGAACCGCCCGACCGGGTGCCCTTCGAGGCGTACTCGCTGCTCGGAGGGCTCGGGGCCCGGACGGAACGCCTCCATCTCGGGGCGGTGGCCGACCGTGCCCAGCGGCGGGCACCGTCGATCCTGGCCAAGATCGTGACCGGGGTCGACGTGGTCTCCCGCGGCCGCGCCCTGCTCAGCCTCGACGGCGATGCCGATCGTGCCGACGACGCCGACCGGCTGGCCGAGGCCCTCGAGGTCTGCCGGGCCGTGCTCGAGGACGACCACCCGAGGGTGGAGGGCCGCATCTACCGGGTGGACGACGCCGTGAACCGGCCGGCACCGGTACAGGCCGGCGGCGTGCCCCTGGTCGTCTTCCTCACCGGCGAGGGACCGGGTCGCGGCGGGCCTCGTCGAGGTGTGTGCCCGGTCGGCCGACGTCGTGGTGGTGGGCGGTGGGCCCGACGGGGTGGTCGACGTGCTCGGCCGGCTCGAACGCAGCGGCACCCAGCGCGTCCGGCCCGGGGCCCGTCCTCTGGTGCTCGGTCGAGTGCCCTTCGACGGGGCGACCGCCGCGGTGGGCGCGATCCGCGGGGCCGGCGCCGACGGCTGCCTGGTCGACGTGCCGGCCCCGTGGCGGGCCGACCTGGTCGGAGGCCTCGGCCCGGCCTGGTGACCCGGCCCGATCAGGCCCCGTCGGCCGCCTGCATCACGACCTTGTCGGTGTGGACCACGTAGGTGACGCGGACTTCGCCCGGCTGGCGCAGGGGATAGGAGTCGACCCCCATGTACTTCTTGGCCAGGCGGTCGATCTGGGCGTCGGCCCCGTCCTCGACGGCCTCGACGGTGCCTCGGACGACGACGACGTTGTAGGGGTCGTCGGGGTCGACGACCGAGACGGCCACGTGCGGGTTGGCCGTCAGGTTGGCGTCCTTGGCCCGGCCCCTGGCCGTGTTGAAGATCAGCTCGTCGCCTTTGCGATCGATCCACACCGGGGACAACTGGGGGTGCCCGGCGGTGTCGACGGTGGCGATGTTGGCGAGTACCGGCCGGTCTACGAGCGCCTTGGCCTTCTCGGTCAGCTGGGTGGTCACTGGTGCCTCCTCGGGTGTGGGTGGTTGTTCCGGGGCCGACGGAGCGCCCGCCGATCGCTGTCGACATCGTACGGGGAGCGACCCGGTATCGAGTCGTTCCCTCAAGGTCGTGGACCGATCGGTCGATGCTGCGATCGTGGATAGCACTTCACGTGTGGTTCGGGTGGCATAGCCGCCGAGTGTCATCCTCCGGGTCGGTGCACCGCCTCCAGGTCGGCGCACCTCTCGATTCGACAAGGGGCTGGGCGACCGGATCATCGGTCGGACAGCCGGCGGACCCTGGAACCGAGACCGGAGAAGACAGCCATGACTGCTCGTTACGACGAGGCCACCGCCCGTATGTCGCGTGGCCAGAGGACACGTATCACCCTGATGGCCGCCTCGGTCGCCATCCTGTCCCTCGGCGTCACCGTCGTGGCCCCGGCCGCGCCGGCCGAAGCGGCCGCTCCGGCGCCGACCATCTACTCGGCCACCGACCTCTCCAACACGTCGGCCACCCTCAACGCATCGGTCGACCCCGGCGGGACCTCGACGGCGCTGACCTTCTGCTACTCGACCTCGGCCATCACCATCAGCGGGAGCTCGTGCACCGTGGCGTCGGGAACCATCGCATATGCAACCGCGGCCCAGAGCCCGTCCACGTCGTCGTCGACCCTGGTGTTCTCGGCCGCCGTCACCGGCCTGGCGGCCAGCACCAAGTACTACGTCGCCGCCGGTGCGGCCCAGACGGCGGGCTCCACCTCGTGGAGCTCGACGACCACGTTCACGACCGTGTCGGGCGCTCCGTTCACGTGTTCGCCCGACTTCTATCAGGCCAATGGCGACTACCTGTGGAAGTTCGACGCGCTCAACGGGACCTACGTGAAGGTCAACGCCACCGCCCAGGCCACCTCGCTCAACGGCATCGGCTACGACGAGGAGAACAACTACGTCTACGGCGTCGGCGGCTCCACCCTCTACCAGGTCGACTCCAACGGCAACGAGACCTCGCTCGGCACCCCGACCAACATCTCGTCCACCGGGGGTGACTTCCTGCCCGGGACCAACTACCTGCTGACCGAGAACGCCAACGGCGCCTTCTACCTGGAGGACGTCACGAGCCCCAGCCCGGCCTCCGCGGTCAAGCCGAACTCGGTGGTCCTCGGGACCACCTCCGGATCCGCCTCGTTCAACGCCTACGACGTGTCCATGCAGCTGGTCGGGCCCGACTACGTCGGGTACGGCCTGGCGATGACGTCCGGCTCGAGCCCGGCCACCGCCTCCCTCCTCAAGGTCGTGATCCCGGTGGCCACCATCACGGCCAACGACAACTCGAGCCTCTGGAGCTCGCTGACCAGTGAGACGATCCCCAACGCCGTGACGGTGACGGCGCTGGCGGGCATCTCCTTCCCGACCGCAGACACGCCCACCGCCAGCGACACCTTCGGCGCCGCCTACTCGGACGTCGAGGGGGATGCCTTCTTCTACGCCAACACGTTGAAGGAGCTCTTCATGGCGCCCGCGGCGAGCCTGGCCACCGGTGCGAAGTTCGCGCTCACCGCCATGGCGACGGGCACCGGGCTGGCCACCGGGGCCAACGACGGGGCCAACTGCCAGGCCGCGGCCAGTCCCTTCTCGCCGCCGGTACCGGTCAACGACACCTACACGGTGGTGGCCGGCAACACGCTGGCCGTCAACGCCTCCGCCGGGACGTCGCTCCTCGCGAACGACCAGATCCTCTCGGGCGCCAGCGTGACCATGGGCACCACCACCCTCGAGCCCGGGGGCGCGGACGTCTCCAAGACCTTCAGCGCCGGCACCACGAGCGGGACGCTGACCGGCGCCAACGGCACGCTGGACGTCACCAACGCGGCGGAGGGGTACTTCACCTTCGCCCCGGGGCCGACCTTCTCAGGGCCCGAGACGTTCACCTACAACCTGGTGGAGACCTCCCCGTACGGTCTGACGTCGGCCACCTCGGCGACCGTGACGATCAACGTCGTCCAGCAGCAGGTCGTCAGCTGGACGACCCCCACGGCCCTGACCACGACCCAGCTGTCCTCGACTCCGAACCCGGCCACCGACCTCGGGAACGCGCCGATCACGTACTCGGTGGTGACGTCCGCCACCAACTCGGCCGGCTGCTCGGTCAATGCGACCACCGGAGCCATCACCTACGTGGGGGCAGGGGTGTGCACCCTGCAGGCGACCGCCGCCGCCACGTCGTCGTACTCCTCGGCATCCGCCCAGGTCACGTTCACGGTGTCGGCGCTCACGATCCCGACCCTGTCGTGGTCGCCCTCGCCCACCACGCTGACCACCGCGCAGTCGGGAACGACGATCAGCGGCGCACCGGTCACCAACTCCAACGGCGCCGTGTCCTACGCCGTCGCCCCCACGGGCAACACGGCGGGCTGCACGCTGGCGTCCTCGAGCTCGCCGGTCGTGCTCAGCTTCACCGCCACGACGGCGGCCCAGTGCTCGGTCACCGTGTCCACGGCGGCGACGGCGACGTACGCGGCGGATTCGGTCACCACCACCTTCACCATCCTCCCGCTCCCGACGTTCTCCTGGGTGCCGTCGCCGACCACCTTCACCACCAGCCAGTCGCCGCAGGGCCTGGCCGGGGCGTCGACCGACTCCGACGGCGTGGTGACCTACGCGGTCGCGCCGTCAGGTGACAGCGCAGGATGCTCCCTCGCCTCCTCGTCCGCCCCCGTGGTCCTGAGCTTCACCTCGGCGGGGGAGTGCACGGTGACGGCCGGCCTGGCGGCCACCACGTCCTATGCCGGCGCCGGTCCGCTGTCCCAAGTGTTCACCATCGACGGCCCGGCCCTGACTCCCCAGGCCATCGCCTTCACCAGTGACCCGGGTTCGCCCCAGGTGGGGGACACCTACACCCCGGTGGCCACCGGTGGCGGCTCGGGCAACCCGGTCACGTACACCATCGACCCGTCCTCGACCTCGGGCTGCACCATCGACGCCGGCGTGGTGACCTTCACCGGACCGGCCGGCAGCTGCGTCATCGACGCCGACCAGGCCGGCGACGGCTCCTACAGCGCCGCCCCCCAGGCCACCCAGACGGTCACCGTCGCCACGGCGCCCCAGGCCATCACCTTCACCAGCTCCGCCGGTTCGCCCCAGGTGGGGGACACCTACACCCCCACCGCCACCGGTGGTGGCTCGGGCAACCCGGTCACCTTCTCGATCGACCCGTCCTCGACCTCGGGCTGCACCATCGACGCCGGCCTGGTCACCTTCGTCGGACCGGCCGGCACCTGTGTCGTCGACGCCGACCAGGCCGGCGACGGCTCCTACGGCGCCGCCCCCCAGGTCACCCAGACGGTCACCGTCGCCACGGCGCCCCAGGCCATCACCTTCACCAGTGACCCGGGTGCGCCTCAAGTCGGCGGGACCTACACCCCCGTCGCCACCGGTGGCGGCTCGGGCAACCCGGTCACCTTCTCGATCGACCTGCTGTCGCTCGGGTGCAGCTACGACCCGGGCACCGGAGTCGTGTCGTTCTCGCTTCCCGGTGAGTGCATCATCGACGCCGACCAGACCGGCAACGGCTCCTACAGTGCCGCCCCTCAGACCAGCCAGGAGTTCGAGGTCGTCCTGGCGGGCCTGATCCCCCAGGCCATCGCCTTCACCAGCGACCCGGGTTCGCCCCAGGTGGGGGACACCTACACCCCCACCGCCACCGGTGGTGGCTCGGGCAACCCGGTCACCTTCTCGATCGACCCGTCCTCGACCTCGGGCTGCACCATCGACGCCGGCCTGGTCACCTTCGTCGGACCGGCCGGCACCTGTGTCGTCGACGCCGACCAGGCCGGCGACGGCTCCTACGGCGCCGCCCCCCAGGTCACCCAGACGGTCACCGTCGCCACGGCGCCCCAGGCCATCACCTTCACCAGTGACCCGGGTGCGCCTCAAGTCGGCGGGACCTACACCCCCGTCGCCACCGGTGGCGGCTCGGGCAACCCGGTCACCTTCTCGATCGACCTGCTGTCGCTCGGGTGCAGCTACGACCCGGGCACCGGAGTCGTGTCGTTCTCGCTTCCCGGTGAGTGCATCATCGACGCCGACCAGACCGGCGACGGCTCCTACAGTGCCGCCCCTCAGACCAGCCAGGAGTTCGAGGTCGTCCTGGCGGGCCTGATCCCCCAGGCCATCGCCTTCACCAGCGACCCGGGTTCGCCCCAGGTGGGGGACACCTACACCCCCACCGCCACCGGTGGTGGCTCGGGCAACCCGGTCACCTTCTCGATCGACCCGTCCTCGACCTCGGGCTGCACCATCGACGCCGGCGTGGTGACCTTCACCGGACCGGCCGGCAGCTGCGTCATCGACGCCGACCAGGCCGGCGACGGCTCCTACAGCGCCGCCCCCCAGGCCACCCAGACGGTCACCGTCGCCACGGCGCCCCAGGCCATCACCTTCACCAGCTCCGCCGGTTCGCCCCAGGTGGGGGACACCTACACCCCCACCGCCACCGGTGGTGGCTCGGGCAACCCGGTCACCTTCTCGATCGACCCGTCCTCGACCTCGGGCTGCACCATCGACGCCGGCCTGGTCACCTTCGTCGGACCGGCCGGCACCTGCGTCATCGACGCCGACCAGGCCGGCGACGGCTCCTATGGCGCCGCCCCCCAGGCCACCCAGACGGTCACCGTCGCCACGGAGCCCCAGGCCATCACCTTCACCAGTGACCCCGGCTCGCCCCAGGTGGGGGACACCTACACTCCCACCGCCACCGGTGGTGGCTCGGGCAACCCGGTCACCTACACCATCGACCCGTCCTCGACTTCGGGCTGCACCATCGACAGCCTCACCGGCCTGGTCACCTTCAGCGGTCCGGCCGGCACCTGCGTCATCGACGCCGACCAGGCCGGCGACGGCTCCTACGGCGCCGCCGCCCAGACTTCCCAGACGGTGACGGTCTCCACGGTGCCCCAGGTGGTCACCGTGACCGACCCGCCCACCAGCGATCCGGTGGTGGGCTCCACCTGGACACCGACGGCCACCGGCGGCGGCTCGGGCAACCCGGTGACGTACACCGTCGATCCGTCCTCGACCTCGGGCTGCACCATCGACCCGGTCACGGACGTGGTCACCCTGTCAGCCCCGGCCGGAACCTGCGTCGTCGATATCCACCAGGGCGGCAACGGCTCCTACGGACCCGCCTCCCAGCAGGTGGTGCTCCATGTGGTCGCCGGCCCGTCCTCGACGCCGGTGGGCTACCGCCTGGCCGGTGACGACGGCGGGGTGTTCGCCTTCGGCGGCGCACCGTTCCTCGGTTCGCTGGTGTCCCGTCACGTGACGCCGAGCGCCCCGATCGTGGGCCTGGCATCCACCCCGGACGGTCAGGGGTACTGGCTCGTCGGCTCGGACGGCAATGTCTACGCCTTCGGCGACGCCGCCCTCCACGGGTCACTCGTCGACTCAGGTCGGGTGTCGGACGCCCCGATCGTGGGCATGGCCGCCACCCCGGACGGCGGGGGCTACTGGCTGGTGGCCGCCGACGGCGGCGTGTTCGCCTTCGGTGACGCCTCCTTCCACGGCAACACCTACACCCTGGGCATCGAGCTCCAGCTCGACGCCCCGATCGTGGGCATGGCCGCCACCCCGGACGGCGGGGGCTACTGGCTGGTGGCCGCCGACGGCGGCGTGTTCGCCTTCGGTGACGCCTCCTTCCACGGCAACACGTACACCCTGGGCATCGAGCACCAGCTCGACGCCCCGATCGTGGGCATGGCCGCCACCCCGGACGGCGGGGGCTACTGGCTGGTGGCCGCCGACGGCGGCGTGTTCGCCTTCGGTGACGCCTCCTTCCACGGCAACACGTACACCCTGGGCATCGAGCACCAGCTCGACGCCCCGATCGTGGGCATGGCCGCCACCCCGGACGGCGGGGGCTACTGGCTGGTGGCCGCCGACGGCGGCGTGTTCGCCTTCGGTGACGCCCCGTTCGACGGGTCGCTGCTCTCCATCCACCTCGACCCGTTCGCACCGATCGACGCAGTGGCCCCCGGCTCCTGAGCCGGCCGGGCGGCGTTCCCCGGGAGGGTCCGGGGGACGCCGCTGCTACGGTGCGGCCATGCTGATCGGAGCGCACGTACGGGCGGGCAAGGGGCTGGTCCCGGCCCTCCAGCACGGGGCCGACATCGGGGCGGACGCCGTCCAGATCTTCACCCAGAGCCCCAGGATGTGGAAGCCGTCGCAGTACGGCGACGATGTGCTCGAGGCCTACCGCACCGCCCAGCAGGAGCACCCTTCGGTGGTGGCGACGTTCTGCCACGCCACCTACCTGATCAACCTGGCCTCGCCCGACCCCGAGCTGGCGGCCAAGTCCAGGTCCTGCCTGACGGCCAACCTCGCGACGGCCGACGGCATGGGGGCCGGCGGCCTGGTGCTCCACATCGGCAGCCACCGGGGGAGCGGCTTCGAGACCGCGCTCCCGGCCGTGGCCGGGGCCCTGGTCGAGTCCCTCGACGAGGTCGACGCCGACATCGAGGGCTGCCCGATCCTGTTGGAGAACGCGGCCGGGGCGGGGGACACCGTCGGGCGTTCCTTCGAGGAACTGGCCCACGTCATCGACGCCGCCGACGGGGACGAGCGGCTCGGGGTGTGCCTCGACACCCAGCACCTGTGGGCGTCGGGCATCCCCTTCGGTACCGTCGGGGAGGCCGACGACCTCATCGCGCTGATCGACGCCACCGTCGGCATCGAGCGCCTCCGCTGCCTGCACCTCAACGACTCGAAGGTCGACTTCGGGGCCAACAAGGACCGCCACGAGAACATCGGTGACGGCACCATCGGCGCCGACGGACTGGCGGCCCTGCTCGGCCACCCGGCGCTGCAGGGGCTGCCCGCCATCCTCGAAGTGCCCGGCGAGGGCGACGGCCCCCGGGCCGAGGACGTGACGGCGGCGCGAGGGGTGCTCGCGGCCGGCCTCGCCCTGCGATCCTGAGGGTCCGGCTGTCCTCGGTGCTCCCGGGCAGGTCGTAATCTGTCGGTCGTGCGCGCCGCCGAGCCGCCGCCATGAGCACAAGGAGAGCAGCATGAGCCAGGACATCCGCACCGAGACGGACAGCATGGGCGCCATCGACGTCCCCGCCGACCGCTACTGGGGTGCCCAGACGGCCCGGTCGCTGCACCACTTCCCGATCGGTGACGACCGGATGCCCAAGTCGATGATCCGGGCCATCGGCATCCTGAAGGAGGCATCGGCCCAGGTCAACGCCGACCTCGGCAAGATGAGCCCGGAGAAGTCGGCCCTCATCATCGCGGCCGCCCGGGAGGTGTCCGAGGGCAGGCTCGACGACCACTTCCCGCTCAGCGTGTGGCAGACGGGCAGCGGTACCCAGTCGAACATGAACGCCAACGAGGTCATCTCCAACCGGGCCATCGAGCTGGCCGGCGGGGTGCTCGGCTCCAAGGACCCCGTCCACCCGAACGACGACGTGAACATGTCCCAGTCCTCCAACGACACGTTCCCGACGGCCATGCACATCGCCGCCGTGGAGGAGATCACCCACCGACTGCTGCCCGCCATCCGCTACCTGCGCGACGCCCTGCAGACCAAGGCGGGTGCCTATGCATCGATCACCAAGATCGGCCGCACCCACCTGATGGACGCCGTGCCGCTGACGCTCGGCCAGGAGTTCTCGGGCTACGTGGCCCAGCTCGACGCCGACCTGCGCCGCGTCGAGGCCACCCTCGACGACCTCTACGAGCTGGCTGCCGGGGGTACGGCGGTGGGCACCGGGCTCAACACCCACCCGGAGTTCGGGATCCGGGTGGCCGAGGCCATCGCCGAGCTCACCGGCCTGCCCTTCGTGACCGCCCCCAACAAGTTCGCCGCCCTGGCCGCCCACGACGCCCTGGTGAGCACCAGCGGTGCCCTACGGGTACTGGCCGCCTCGCTGATCAAGATCGCCGACGACCTGCGGTGGCTCGGCTCGGGTCCCCGCAGCGGGCTGGGCGAGCTCAACCTGCCCGAGAACGAGCCGGGGTCGTCGATCATGCCGGGCAAGGTCAACCCGACCCAGTGCGAGGCCATGATCATGGTCTGCATCCAGGTCTTCGGGAACGACGCCGCCGTGGCCATGGCCGGGTCCCGGGGAAATCTCGAGCTCAACGTGTGCAAGCCGGTGATCATCCACAACGTCATGCACTCGGTCGAGCTGCTCACCGACGCCTCGGCCGTGTTCACCCGGTTCTGCGTGGAGGGACTCGAGCCCAACGAGGCCCGGATCCGCCAGCACCTCGAGAACTCGCTCATGCTGGTGACCGCCCTCAATCCCCTCATCGGCTACGACAAGGCCGCCGAGGTGGCCAAGAAGGCCCACAAGGAGGGCACCACGCTACGCCAGTCGGCACTCGCCCTCGGCTACCTGACCGGCGAGCAGTTCGACGAGGCCGTGCGACCCGAGAGCATGACCCACCCCTGACCGACCGTGCCGCGCCGACCGGCGCGGCGTCGTCGGAGGGGCGGACCCGGTGGTCCGGCCGGACAACTGACGCACCGTCAGCTGGCGCAGTAACCTTCGGCCCAGCCCGGTCGCCGGGCACCGTCATCGGCCCGCAGCGGCCCGGGACCCGAGTAGGAGCGCCATGACCACACGCCCAGCGGACCTCCACATCGGCCTCACCGACGGCCTCTTCTACGGCGGTGATCCCTTCCCCGCCTTCGCCTGGATGCGGGCCGAGGCCCCGGCCTACTTCGACGAGGAGTCCGGGGTGTGGGGGATCACCCGCTACGCCGACATCAAGGAGATCTCGAAGGACCCGGACACCTTCTCCAACGCCGGGGGGATCCGACCCGACTCCGACGGTCTCCCCATGATGATCGACACCGACGCCCCCGAGCACGTGCGTCGCCGGCGCCTGGTCAGCGAGGGGTTCACCCCGCGCCGGATCCGGGAGAGCGAGGAGGGCATCCGCATGATCTGCGATGCCATCATCGACCGGGTGTGCGAGCGGGGATCGGCGGACTTCGTCCGCGACATCGCCGCCCCGCTGCCCATGATCGTGATCGGCAACATGCTCGGCGTCGCCGCCGAGGACCGGGACGCCCTGCTCGGCTGGTCGGACGACATGTTGAAGGCGCTGGGCTCGCCGGACCCGACGGCCATGGACCGGGCCGCCCTGGCGGCCATGGAGTACGCCGAGTACATCATGGCGGTGGTCGAGCAGCGCCGTCTCGACCACCAGACCGACGACCTGATCGGTACCCTCGTCCACGCCGAGATCGACGGCGACAAGCTCGACGACTCCTCCCTCATCTACGAGTCGCTGCTGATCCTCATCGGCGGCGACGAGACCACCCGGCACGTGATCAGCGGCGGGATGTACGAGCTGCTCACCCACCCCGACCAGTTCGCCCTGCTGGCCGCCGAACGGGAGCGCCTGCCCGTCGCCGTCGAGGAGATGCTGCGGTGGGTCACCCCGATCAAGAACATGGCCCGCACGGCCACCCGCGACGTCGAGCTCCACGGCGAGACCATCGCCGAGGGCCAGAAGCTGCTGCTGCTGTACCCGTCGGCCAACCGTGACGAGACGGTCTTCGACGATCCCGAGGGCTTCGACGTGACCCGGACCCCCAACGACCACATGGCCTTCGGGTTCGGCTCCCACTTCTGCCTGGGCAATCGGCTGGCCCGGATGGAGCTGCAGGTGATGTTCGACCGCCTGTTCGACCGGCTGCCCGACATAGGCTCGCCGACGGCGTCGAGCCGCCCAAGCGGAACGGCCAACTTCGTGTCGGGCTACGAGACGATGCCGGTCACGTTCACGGCGACGGCGCCGGTGGGCGTCGCGCGCGTGATGGCCCGGCCCGGGGTCCTCGACCCGTCGGCCCTGGCCGCCGCCCTGGCCGCGCCCGACGCACCGGCGTGGGACCTCGTCGACGGTCAGCTGGTCAAGGAGGTCGACGTGCGCCAGCTTTGCTGCGGCACTGGACTTCGTGGTGCCGGTGGGCGCCCTGGCCGAGGAGGCCGACCACCATCCCGGACATCGACATCCGGTGGCGGACGGTGCGCCTGGTGCTGGTGACCCACGATGCCGGGCGGGATCACCGAACTCGACCTCGCCCTGGCCCGGAGGATCGACGCCCTCCGGGACCAGGACCGCGTCGAGGGCCCGCGTCCGCGTGGGCGGTGCCCAGGCCCGTCGCCCGGGTGCCGGTCAGTAGCCGCCTGTGCAGCCGCCCTGGTCCGGGGCCGCAGTTCGGGGCTGCCGTAGTAGTAGGTGGCGAAGGCCACGGCCACCGCGATCTGCTGGAGCGGGGTGGCGTAGGCGGCGTCGCCGGGGAACCCGAACGTGTTGAACTGGGCCCAGTTGGCCAGGCTCGATGCCGAGCCCGCCGGCGTAGACGGCACCGTTGACGTACCCAGTTGCCGCCCTCCTCGCACATGTTGACCTGGTCCCATGCGGCGATCTGGGACGCCGAGAGGCCGTAGTCGGACACCACCGGGCGGGAGCGGGGCGGAGCTGGGGCCGGAGCGGCGGCGGCGGCGGGGGCGGGGGCTGTACACCGTGGCCGCAGCCGAGCGATCCGTAGAAGCCGACCGACCCGAAGGTGAAGACGCCGCCGTCGCCGGCGACGTCGATGGAGCCGCCCTGGGCGGCCGACGTGGCCACGATGGGCTTGTTGAGCTGGAGCCCGGCGAGCGACCCTCGTAGTTGGCGCCGCCGAGGCCGAAGGCGCCGCCGTCGTCGGCGACGATCCGGTAGCCGGCCGACTGGCGACGTCGATGCCCACCGCCGGGGCGACCGTCGGGGCGTTGCCCTCGTAGCGGGCGTCGCCGAAGGCGTAGACGTCGCCGTCGGCGGCCACCTCCCAGTAGCCCCGGTCGTCCGGCGTCGGCGTGATGCCCACGATGGGGCTGCCCGGCGACATGCCGGCGGCGCTGCCCTCGTAGGTGGCGTCACCGAAGGCGAAGACGCCCCCGTCGGCGCCGACCAGCCAGTAACCGTTTCCGTCACTGGTGCTGGCCATGCCCACGATGGGGCCGCCGAGCGCGTCGCCGCTGGCCGAGCCGTGGTACGCGGCGTCACCGAAGGCGAAGACGCCGCCGTCGGCGGCCACCTCCCAGTAGCCTCCGCCGTCGGGGGTCGGGGTGATCCCCACGACGGGGCTCGACGAGGCGCAGGTCGGCCGCGGAACCGTGGTAGACGGCGTCCCCGAAGGCGAAGACGCCGCCGTCGGCGCCGACCAGCCAGTAGCCCTGGCCGTCGGGGGTGACGGCACCCGACACCACGGGGGCGTTGAGTACCATGCCGGCGCCTGTCGGCAGGGGGGCGGGAGCGGCCACCGACGGCGGGGGCCGTCCCGATGAGTGACGCCATCACCGTGGCGGACAGGGCCACCGAGGCGAGGCCGACGCTGGCGACGCGCTTGCGGCGGGAACGGCGCTCACGGCGACGCACGGCGTTCGTCGTGTGACCGTGGGTCAGGGAGTGGGCGTGACGGGTCTGGGTACGTGAAGATGCAGGGGTAGTGGTGAATGCCGGAGGCATCGTGGGTGACCTTTCCTTGGTCGGTCTGGGCCACGCCGCGGTGGCGGCGGGCACTGACTCTCTTCTGGTTGGGTGGACCCCACGTCTGCGCATTCAACGCCCCAGCCGGGCACCGGGAAGGGTGGGCCGGCCTGGCTACAAGAGCCGGGTGTGCTAGCGGGTGTTCATGTCCGATCAGCCGTGTGTGGTTACGTTCGTGCGCTCCTCAGCGGTGTCGTCCGGCTTGCCGACTAGCGGAGCCGGACGCGCCGATCGTGTGCGATCGAGGGCCTCAAAACGGCATCCGTTTCCGGAAGTCGTTGAGTGTACAAGAGTTCTCCACCGAAAGGTAATCGTTACCCCCAGGATGTGGGCCAAAATCGTGGACATCCTGTGGATAACTGAGTGTCGGCCCAGGTGGTCGGGCCGGATCGGAGGTGGAGATAATCTCCGGCGATCAGGCCGGGGCGGGGCTCACCCGGTGCCCGGCGCCTCCGAGGACGTCCACCGCCTGGTCGAGATCCTCGTCACGGACGAGCACCAGGTCGGTGTCGTAGGTGGACACCACGAACACCCCGACGTCGGCGGCGGCCAGGGGGACGGTCACCGAGGCGATGATGCCCACCAGGTCGAAGGCGACGGGACCGATGAGGCGCAGGACCCGCCAGCCGGGCTCGATCTCGGCACCCGACGGCTCGTCGCCCTCGGCGCACAGCACCGACAGCTCGTCGGGTGTGCGGGTGGCCGAGTAGAGGCGGGCGCCGGCCGGGGGCTGGGGCCACGGCGCGTCGGGATCGAGCCGGCAGACCGAGCACAGGCCCGGTTCGAGATGGAGCTCCACTGCCTCGGACTCAGCCCACCGGGAGGTCCCACAGGGGGAACCAGCGATCGAGGTCGGTCTCCACCTTCAGATCGTCGGCGAGGAGGCTGCGGAGTTTGAATTCCTCCTCGGTGGAGCGCTGCTGGTTCCCGGTCGGCGCGAAGGGGTAGAAGGTGCCTCGCTTGAACAGGTAGACGAGGTAGACGGTGGACGCCAGCACGGCGCCGTCGCCGACCGTCGCCCCCTCCCGGGCCTGGTCGTCTGGCGAACTGGCCGGCAGGGGAGCCAGGCCGAAGACCGAACACAGCAGCTGGGGGCCCCAGCCGGCGTCGGCGAGCGACGAGTTCACCAGGTGGATCTGGGTGACCAGGGCCTCGATGTCGGGGTCCTGGACGACCAGCCAGTGGTAGCCGAAGGAGTCGGTGGTCGACGTGATGCCTTCCGCTCCCTCCATCGACAGCAGCTTCAGCACCTCGGCCTGCATGTCGGCGAATCCCTGGCCCGACGGCGGCTTGAAGCAGACCCCGGCGTGCCCCGAACACGTCATGGCCGCCGCGCTCTGCAGGGTGATCGACGCCGAGGGCAGGGCGAACAGGGCGTCGAGGTTGGACTGGACCGGCTTCGTCCGACCGAGGAGCGTGTCGAGGAGCCCCATCAGGCGTGACCGGCGGGGAGGTGGAGGGTGCCGGGGGCGCTCACGAGGGCCGGCCCATCTCGGCCTCGAGGGCGGCGAGCTGGGCCAGGCGCTGGTCGAGCGGGGGGTGGGTGGAGAAGAGGGTGGAGACGCTCACCCCCGACCTGGCGATCGCCGGGGTGAAGTAGAAGGCGTTGAACGTCTCGGTCGAGCGCAGGTCCCGGGTCGGGATGCGGGCGATGTCGCCGGTCACCTTGACCAGCGCCGAGGCGAGCACCGACGGTTGCCCGGTGAGCAGGGCGCCAGAGCGGTCGGCGGCGAGCTCGCGGTAGCGGGACAGGGCCATGGTGAGCAGGAAACTGATGGCGTAGACCACGACGGACACCACGAGGACGGCCAGCTCGACCAGGGCGGCGTTGTCGCCGCCCCGATTGTTGCCGCCGCGCCCCCGCCGATGCCGCCGCCGAAGCCGCCCATCATGCCGGTCCACAGCATCATCCGGGTGACCAGCCCGGCGAGCATGCCGAGGAAGCTGGCGATGGTCATCACGGCCACGTCGCGGTGGGCCACGTGGGACAGCTCGTGGGCCAGCACGGCCTCGAGTTCGGGCTCGTCGAGCCGACGCATCAGGCCGGTGGTGGCGCAGACCACGGCGCTGTTGGGGCTGCGGCCGGTGGCGAAGGCGTTGGGCACGTCGGTGTCGGCCACGGCCACGCGGGGCTTCTTCATGTCGGCCATGGCGCACAGCCGGTCGATGGCCCCGTGGAGCTGGGGTGCCTGCTCGGGGGTGACGATGCGCCCGCCCATGCCGTACAGGGCGATCTTGTCGGAGAACCAGTACTGGGCAGAACAGCAGGGCCCCGGCGATGACCAGCACGGCGGCGTAGGAGATGCCCACGGCGATGAGCAGGCCGATGACCGCGCCGTAGAGCAGCACGATCATGAGGCCGGTGGTGAACATACGCAGGGTGAGGCCCCGGTCGTTCGGGATGTTGCGGGCAGTGCTCATGCGGCGGTCCTAGGTGATCGAAGCGGACAAGGTCAGACGCGCTCCCCGCCGGGCTCTTCGAGGAGGGCTTTGGTCTCGGCGAGGGTGGCGTCCGAGAACGGCACCACCAGGTCCGAGCTGGTGAACGAGTCGGCCGGCAGGGCCGTACCGACCGCCCGGACCTCGGCGATCACGGCGGCCAGCGCGGCGCGGCGAAGGCGGTCTCGTCGTCGCCGTCGACGGCGGCGTTCAGCGAGGCCTCGAGCTCGGTCAGCCGGCCGGTATCGCCGTCGGGCACGTCGAACTGGCCCTCGCCGAGGATGCGGACGATCACTGGGGCGCCTCCGTGTCGGCGGCCGGGGCGGCGCCGTCGGCCGGCCCGAGCTGGGCCGGGGCCGGGGCGCCGCTGCCGACTTCGGCCTTCAGGGCGGCCAGGTCGGCGTCGACCGAGCTGGCCGAGGACACCTGGTCGAGCTGGGCCTGGATGTCGTCCACCGGATTGGCCAGGTCGGTGAGGGCGCCCGAGGAGAGCAGCTCGTCCATGGCACCGGCCCGGGCCTGCATGCTGTCGATCTTGTCCTGGGCCCGCTGGACCGACATGCCGGCGTCGCCCATCGACTCCGAGATGCCCGAGACGGCCTCGCCGATCTTGGTCTGGGCCTCGGCCGCCGTGTAGGTGGCCTTCATGGTCTCCTTCTTGGTGCGGAAGGCGTCCACCTGGGCCTGCAGGTTCTGGGCCGTGGCGATCAGCTTGGTCTCCTGGTCGGCGACCTGCTGGTGCTGGGTCTGGAGGTCGGCGAGCTGAGGGGCGATGGCCGCCCGACGGGACAGGGCCTCGCGGGCCAGGTCCTCGCGGTTCTGGGAGAGGGCGTCCTTGGCCTGCTGCTGGAGCTTGTCGGCCTGGGACTGGAGCTGGGTCGCCTGGAGCTCGATGCGCTTCTTCGCGGTGGTGACGTCCGCCACGCTGCGGCGCACCTTCTGGAGGTTCTCGAGCAGCTTCTGGTAGGACAGGTCCAGCGAATCCCGGGGATCCTCCGCCTTGTCGAGGAGCTTGTTGGTCTTGGCCTGGAGAATTCCAGACATGCGCTTCATCACACCCATTGGCGACGGTCCTTCCTCACGCTCACTTTGCAGTGTAGGCGCCAGCATCCCGGTAGCGTGATCGGCGTGCCCGCAGAACGTTCCCTCCTCACCGTCCACGCCCATCCCGACGACGAAGCGTCCAAGGGGGCGGGGACCGTCGCCCGCTACCACGCCGAGGGCGTGCACACCGTGCTCGTGTGCTGCACCGACGGCGCCGAGGGCGAGATCCTGAACCCGGCGCTCGACACGCCCGAGGTGCGGGCCGACATCGCCGCCGTCCGCCGGCGCGAGCTCGATGCCGCCACCGCCATCATCGGCTACGACGAGGTGGTCCGCCTCGGCTACCGCGACTCGGGCATGGCCGGCTCCGAGGCCAACAGCAACCCGGACTGCTTCGCCGCCGCCCCCCTCGACGAGGCGACCGGGCGCCTGGTGGCCGTGATCCGGCGCACCCGGCCCCAGGCCATGGTCATCTACGGCGACGACCAGTCCGGCTACCCCCACCCCGACCACCTGCGGGTCCACGACGCGGGCCTGGCCGCCTTCCGTGCCGCCGGTGACCCGTCCCGCTACCCCGGGACCGGGGCCCCCTACCAGCCGGCCAAGCTGTACTACACGGTGCATTCGGCGGCCCGGTTCCGGGCCATCCACGACAAGTTCGTCGAGCTCGGGATGGAGTCCCCGTTCGACGACGAGTGGCGGGCCCGCTGGGACAAGATGCCCGACGAGGCACCCACCACGGTCGTCGACATCACCGGGTACACCCACGTGCGACGGGAGGCCCTGCTGGCCCACGCCACCCAGGTCGACCCGACGTCGAAGTTCTGGTTCGGTCTGCCACCCGAGGTGATGGAGGGCATCCAGCCCCACGACGACTACCGCCTGGCCTACCTCGGCGACCCCGGTGGCACCGTCCGCCAGGCATCCTGGGACGGCACGGTCGAGACCGATCTGTTCGCCGACGTGCCCGCGGTCTCGCTGCCGTGACGGCACGCTGGCTGACCGACGAGTGGTTCGAGGTGGTCGGCCGGGAGCTCGAGGGCCTCAACGGACCGCCGACCCTGGCCGGCACGGTGGTGGTCGAGGTGACGGGCGGACCCGAGGGCGACGTCGCCGGCCACGCCGGATTCGCCGACGGGCACCTGGTGTCGACCGGCCCCGGACCGCTGCCCGAGCCGGACCTGACCCTGACGCTGACGGACACCGACGCCCGGGCCGTGGTGGCCGGCCGCCTCGACCCTTCGGTGGCGTTCATGCAGGGACGGATGAAGGTGGTGGGCGCCATGGCCCCGTTGCTCGATCTGCTGGCCCTGTCCGGCACCGACGACGGACGGGCCCGGCGCGACCGGGTGGCCGCCCTCACCGAGTTCTAGAGCGGCGCTCCCGGGGTCGCCGGCAGCGACGACGAGGCCCCACCGCCCAGGAGGGGTAGGTGGACGACACCGGCACTCTGCAGCAGGATCAGCGTCACCGCGGCGGCGACCACCACCACGAGCAGTGCCACGAGGACGGGCTGGAGCCGGGCCCATCCCGTGCGCCGGACACGGCGGCGGATGCGGGCCGGCGCCACCGTGGTCACCGTGGAGACACCGGCCGGACCCTGGTGACGGACCGCGAAGGCCCCGATCCGGGTGGCCAGGTCGGCCGCATCGCCCCCCGAGCGCAGGAACCGGTAGGTGCCGGTCCGGGTCTGGACGCTCAACAGCGCGCCGGCCTCGGCGTGGGGGAGACGGCGGTGCGCCACCGATGCCTCGGGCGGGCCGGGCAGTTCCTCCGGGAGCGACGCGGGAAGGGGCTGGGCGCCGCCGGGGAGGGCCCGGCGCGGGTCGACCCACCACTCGGGGATCACCCCTCCTCCCCAGGGCTCGACGGCGTGGGCCACCACCGAGTCCCAGGGGAGGACGCGTGGTGCCTCGCCGCGGCGGCGGATCACGCCGATGCCGGTGTCGTCGACCACCACCGAGTCGATGCGGGTCGGGTCGTAGCCGTGGGGGTCCAGCAGGAGGAGCCCGGTCAGCGTGACCGCCCGGGGCGCGGGGCCGACCGGACCGGGCACGCCGGGCCCGGTCGTCCCGGTCACGTACGGACGGGGTGGCGCATGGCGTCCCGCAGGGGCCGGTAGCCGATGCGGTGGGCCCGGCTGCCGTCGATGGCCGCCACCACCCCGGGGTCGTCGACCAGCAGGCCGAGGTCGGCCACCCGCGACGCCCAGTCCCCGGTGGCGGCGCGCAGCTCGGCGCTGTCGACCGCGGGGTGCAGGGTGATCTCGGTCACGCCGGGTTCGAGGGAACCGAGCGCGTCGAGCAGCGCTTCACGTCCCCCGACGGCGGGCACGGTGACGGCCCGGTCGGCGAACAGGACGCCCTCCTCGGCGGCCAGCTCCCGGATCGGGAAGCCGAGGCTGGGCTCGACCGCGTCGTCGGGAAGCCGGAGGGGCAGGTCGAACTCGACGGCCAGTTCCAGGTAGACGTCGAAGAACTCCGGCCGCAGCAGCAGGGCGTCCATGTGGGCGTCGAGGTGGCTGATGTCGAAGCCCCACAGCACGGCCCGCTCCACCTGGGCCCGGCACTCCCGGCGCACCTCGTCGAGATCGGCGTGGTCCCAGACGTCCGTCACCGTGCGGGGGAACCCGCCGTCGCCGTCGAGCAGTGACGGCGCCTGGGTGATGGGTCCCCAGCGGTAGAGGTCGTGCTCGGCGTTGAGGGTCAGGCGGACGCCCACGTCGTCGCCCCGGAACCGCGACGCCGCCTCCCGGGCCCACGGGGCCGGCACCATCAACGAGGCCGAGGTGGCCAGCCCGTCGCGCAGTGCGTCGTACACACCTGTGGTGGCGGCGTGGCACAGCCCGAGGTCGGCACAGTTGAGGATGAGGATGCGGGCATCGGGGGTTGCCCCGAGCCGTTCGGCCACGGACGACATGCCCCGACCGTAGTCGGCGGCCGGTCAGGCGGCGCGTCCCGAGCCGGCCCGCAGGCGGGCCCGGGCCGCGGCGATGCCCTGGATGCCGATCCGCCGCGTGTGCTCGTCGAGGTGCCATTCCCGGTCGCTGTCACGGTCGGCGACCCGATCGCCGTCCTCCTCGCCATCGACCAGGGGGAGCGGGAGCTGCAGCCCTCGGATGGGGGCCTCGGAGTCGGTGCTCATGGGAGCAGTGTGCCCGATGGGTGTATTACGGAGGCCATGACCGAGGACGACGCCCCCATCGACGCCCCTGCCGACGCCCCTGTCGACGTTCCGACCGGCCCCCGTCACGGGATCACCGTTCCCTTCGACGGGATCCCGCTGACCGAGCATCGCCGCTGGTACGAGGAGCTGGAACGCCTCGGCTACACCGATGTCTGGTCTGCGGAAACCGACGGGCTCGACGGCTTCACCCCGCTGGCCCTGGCCGCCGCCTGGACGCCCTCCCTCCAGCTGGGGGTGGCCATCATCCCGGCGTACACGCGGGGCCCCGCGTTGCTGGCCCAGAGCGTGGCCGCCATGGCCGAGGCCGCGCCCGGCCACTTCACCTTCGGCCTCGGCACCTCGTCGGACGTGATCGTGTCGCGTTGGAACGGCGTGCCCTTCACCCAGCCCTACGACCGGGTGCGCGACACCGTCGCCTTCCTGCGGGAGGCCCTGGCCGGCGGCAAGGTCGACACCGCCTACGACACCTTCGAGGTGAAGGGATTCCGGCTCGCCCGCCCGGTCGAGCATCCGCCGCCGATCTTCCTGGCCGCCCTGCGGCCGGGCATGCTGCGCCTGGCCGGCCGGACGGCCGACGGCGTCATCATCAACTGGCTGTCGGCGGGCGACGTGGCGACCGTCACCCCCGAGCTGGGCGCCGACATCCCGGTGGCGGCCCGGATCTTCGTCATCCCGAGCGAGGACGCCGACATGTGCCCGGGCCATCGGCCGCCGCATGATCACCGCCTACCTGAACGTCGGCGTCTACGCCGAGTTCCATCGCTGGCTGGGGCGAGAGGACGCCCTCGGCGACATGTGGCGGCTGTGGAAGGAAGGGGACCGCAAGAAGGCCCTCGACGCCGTACCCGACGAGGTGGTGGACGATCTGATCGTGCACGGGTCCTTCGCCGCAGTGCCGCGACCACGT
This sequence comes from uncultured Acidimicrobiaceae bacterium, assembly GCA_963830165.1. Taxonomy (GTDB): domain Bacteria; phylum Actinomycetota; class Acidimicrobiia; order Acidimicrobiales; family RAAP-2; genus Bog-756. The sequence continues at coordinate 237,806 of CAWHKZ010000008.1, read as the reverse complement.
GGCCCGCTACGTGGCCAACGGGGTGGACATCCCGGTGCTGGCCGTGCTGCCCTTCGGCGTGGACCTGGCCGACGCCGTCGAGGGCCTCGCCCCGCGGTAGTGGGCCTCGCCCCGCGGTAGTGGGGAGCGGGCCGCCCCGGCGTCAGGCGGCCCGGGTCGGAGTGCCGCCCCGGCGTCAGGCGGCCCGGGTCGGGAGAGCCGCCAGGCTGTCGAGGGTGCGGGCACAGGCCTGGGCCGCCTCGACCCCCTTGGTGGCGAGGTGCGGCCGCGAAGAACCCGACGTGGTCGTCGTGGGCATGGAACTGGTGGGGTGTGAGCACCGCCGACAGCACGGGCACGTCGGCGTCGAGCTGCACGCGCATCAGGCCGTTGACCACCGCCTCGGCGACGAACTCGTGGCGGTAGATGCCGCCGTCGACGACCAGGCCCGCACCCGACCACCGCGGCGTAGCGGCCGGTGGCGGCCAGCCGCTTGGCGTGCAGGGGGATCTCGAAGGCCCCGGGCACCCGGAAGAGGTCCGACCGGCCGGGTCGACCCCGAGCCGGCCGATCTCGCCCGAGGAACGCGTCCGCGGCAGCGGTCGACCAGGTCCCCGTGCCACTCGGACTGGACGAAGGCGATCCGTGACGCCGAGCCGGTCACCGGCCCTCCGGTGGTGCGCTGATCGGTGCGAGCATGGTCCCTCCCGGGCTGGCGGTCCTGAAAACTAGAACACAGTTCTGCAGTGTCAGGCCCGGCTGTGCGGTTGTCCAGGGCTGGCGTCCGGCCGGGCGGTCGAGGCGGCTGCTGGTCGTGCTTGGCGACGACTCTCGGCGTCCATGTCCCGGACCTGCTCGGCCAAGTTGGCGATGTACGTGTCGAGCTCGGAGGCCAGCGGGGGTCGGACAGGGCCATGATGCGGATGGCCAGGAGCGCGGCGTTGCGGGCCCCGTTGATGGCCACCGTGGCCACCGGGATCCCCTTCGGCATCTGGACCATGGCCAGCAGCGAGTCGAGGCCCTGCAGGTTGGCCAAGGCCATGGGCACGCCGATGACCGGGCAGCGGGGTGGTGGCGGCCACCACCCCGGCCAGGTGGGCGGCCCCGCCGGCGGCGGCGATGACCACCTTGACGCCGCTGCTCGGCCGCCACCGCGGGCGAAGGCCACGGTGTCGTCGGGGGTGCGGTGGGCCGACAGGACCCGGATCTCGACCGGGACGTCGAAGGAGCGCAGGATCTGGACGGCGTCGTCCATGACGGACGAATCGGAGGAACTTCCCATGAGGATGGCGACGGACATGGTGGGTATTCTGCCCGACCCGGGCGCCGGTTTCACATCCACGGCGTCGCTGTCGGGCGCCACGTCGGCCGGGCCGACCCCGGTACGGTGGGCACCACCAACCGTCCACCCGGTCCGGACCGGCCCCGGTGACCGGGGCGTCGACGCCCGACGACGAGAGATCGAGGCACCGATGCGCATCGGCGTGATGTTCGACACCGAGAAGCCCTTCGACGACGTGGTCGCCCAGGTGGCCGGCCTGGCCGAGTCCGGGATCGAGACGGCGTGGGCGTCCCAGATCTTCGCCTACGACGCGCTGACCACGCATGGCCGCCGTGGCCCGCGAGGTGCCCGTCGATCCAGCTTCGGCACCGCGGTGGTCCCGACCTACCCGCGCCATCCGGTGATGCTGGCCGCCCAGGCCCTGACCGTGCAGGCCGCCAGCGGCGGGCGCCTGACGCTCGGCATCGGCCTGTCCCACCAGATGGTCATCGAGAACGTGTTCGGCATGTCGTTCGACAAGCCGGCCCGCCACATGCGCGAGTACCTGGAGATCCTGATGCCGCTCCTGGCCGGTGAGCAGGTGACCTTCGTCGGCGAGACGATGAGCGCCTCCACGTTCGGGCCGCTCCAGATCGACCGCGCCCGGCCCCGACGTCCTGGTGGCCGCGCTCGGTACGGCCATGCTGCAGATCGCCGGCCGGCTCGCGTCGGGCACCGTCACGTGGATGACCGGACCCAGCCACCGTCGAGCAGCACATCGTGCCCACCATCAGTGCGGCCGCCGCCGACGCCGGTCGACCCGTGCCCCAGGTCGGCGTCGGACTGCCGGTGTGCGTGACCGACGATGCCGTGGCCGCCCGGGCCAAGGCGGCCGAGGAGTTCGCCTCTACGGCCACCTTCCGTCCTACCGGGCCATGCTCGACCGCGAGGGCGCGGCGGGACCCGCCGACGTGGCCATCGTGGGGTCGGCCTCCGAGGTGGGCGCCGAGGTCCGGCGACTGGCCGACATCGGCGCCACCGACTTCTGTCGGCGCCCCGTTCGGCACCCCCGGGGAGATCACCGCGTCGGTCGCCACGCTGGCCGGGCTGGTCGGGATCTAGCCATCCCGCCGAGCGGCATCCACGGTACGAGCGCAGCCGGGCGTCCCGGGTCCTCGGCCGGGAGGGCCGGCCGGGGGATCAGCGGGACAGGCGGGTGTGCTTGAACTCGTTGAGCTCCGGGTGGTCGGCGATGAGGCCCAGCACCTGATCGATCGTCCGGCGGGCCAGGTGCCCGTCGCCGTCGGGCCGGTTCATCAGGCGGGCGAACACGGCGTCCTCGCCCACGATGAAGGTGGGCACGCCGAACACGTCGAGTTCCTCGACGCAGCGCTCGTGCTCCTGGCGGATCACCTTGGCCGGCCACCCGGCGTCGACCTCGCCCAGCACCGCCCCGCCGTCCACGCCGGCCCGCGTCGAGGACGGCGTGCACGACCTCGCGGTCGCGCAGATCGGCGCCGTCCACGTGGCGGGCGTCGAACAGGGCGCGGTGGACGGCCAGGAAGTGCTCGGGAAAGCGGTCCCGCACGGCCACACCGGCGGCCAGCGCCAGCAGGTCGGCCTGGTGGTCGGGGTCGTCCCAGGTGTCCTGGCCCTCGAGTCCCATCCCCTGGTTGAGGAAGTAGGCCACGAAGGTGACGTCCCACTCGGCGCCGGCCTCGAGGCCGTCCAGGATGTGCTCGTGCCCGTTGCGGGCGAAGGGACACCGGTAGTCCCAGGTCACGGCGAAGGTCTGCGGAGCGGTCATGGACGATGCAACCCCGCCGTCCGGGCTCCCATTCCCCCGGCAGGTGCCCGCTGCCCGGTCAACGGAGGCGCCCGGTCAACGGAGGCGCCGGACGACGAGGCCGAGGGCGGTGCCGATGACCACGCCGCCCAGCACATCGGAGGTGTGGTGGTGGCGCAGGTGGATGCGGCTCACGCCGATGAGCGCGGCCGAGGTGTAGAGGAAGGCGCTACCCCTCCTGTCGCCCGGCCGACTGAGCACGGCGGCCGAGCAGAAGGCGGCGAGGGTGTGCCCGCTCGGGAAGCTGCTGGTCCGGGGCTCGCGCACCGGGACGCCGGTGTCGGACAGGCGCAGGTCGCTGGTATCGGGGCGCTCGCGGTCGACCAGCCGCTTGATGGCGGTGTTGACCAGGGTCGAGGAGACCCCGGCCACGCCGAGGGCACGCACGGCGGACCGTCGTGCCGGTCCCGACCGGCGCCCCCGCCAGGCGGCGACCCCGGTCCACAGCCAGCCGTGGTCGCCCAGTCCGGTGATCGCCTTGGCGGCGGTGTCGACGGCGGCGACGCCCCGCAGGGGCTCGAAGAGGCGGTCGACGCGGTCGTCGAGGGTCGCCACCGCCGCCAGGAACCCCGACTCCGGAACCCCGTCGTCGACCGGGCGGCCGTCCGCCGCGTCCGGCGGTGCGCCGGGCCCGCTCACGCCGCACCCCGGTCGCCGCCGAGGGCGGCGGCGGCCAGCGACGGGTCGCCGCCGTAGGCGGGGCAGAAGTCGCGGAAGCGGCAGAACCGGCAGAGGGGGCCGGTCCTGGGCCGGAAGTCCTCGTCGCGGCAGGCCCGCTCGATGGCCGTCCAGACGGCCAGGGTCTTGGTGCGCTGGCCGCGCAGACCCTGCTCGGTCGGCTCGGCGGTGATCACGGTGGGCTCCTTCAGGTGCAGCAGTCTGACCTGGACGGGCCGGCGGCCGAGCACGTCCTGGCAGAGGAGCGCGTAGATCTGCACGCCCGTCAGCTTGGACTGCAGATAGGCATCCGACGGCGCCCGCCCGGTCTTGTAGTCGACGACCACCAGCTCGCCATCGGGCGTGAGGTCCAGCCGGTCCAGGATGCCCCGAAGGCGGGTGGCCCCCAGGCGGGCCTCCAGGGTGAGCTCGATGCCGACGGAGGTGACCGCGTCGGGGTCCTCCAGCAGGAAGTAGTTGGCCGTGAGCTGCTCGGCGTCGGCCAGGAAGCCGCCGGCCGCGTCGGGGTCGAGCCCGAGCGACAGGAAGTCGGGATCGTCCTGCAGGGCGCCCCATGCGGCATGGAGCTCGGCCGTGGCCGCGGCCGGGCTGCGCTCGCCCCGGGGATGGTTCCAGAACAGTCCTTCGAGGGCGCGGTGGACGAGCGTCCCCTTGACCGTCCATACCGTTGCCGGGTCGGGCAGTCGCTCGATGGCGGTGAAGCGGAAGGCCAGCGCGCAGTCGCGGAAGGACGTCACCTTCGACGGCGACAGCGACCGGGGGAGCTCGAAGGACACGGCCAGAGACTACGACGGGGGTGTGCCGTCGTGGGCACCCAGCGCCCGGGCCACGCCTTCCGCCACCTCCGCGGGCCGCTCCAGGGGTCCGAAGTGCCCGAGATCGGGGTAGGACTCGACGGTGGCCCGGGGCATCCGGGCGGCGTCGGCCTCCAGGAAGGACCGGCCGAAGGCGTCGGTCCGTCCGCCGTAGGCCAACGTCGACGGGCAGTGGACCTGACCGAGCCGACCGAAGGCACCGTGGCCGAAGCCGTGCTCGTAGACGGTGGCCTCGTCCTCCCGCCGGCAGCGCAGCCGGACGGTCCACGCGTCGCCCCCGTCGGCGGCGGGTACCACCTCGAAGCCGTCCTCGACGTACCGCCGCAGGACGTCGGGGTCGAGGTCGTCGAAGGGTGGCTTGGAGGAGAAGTTGACGAAGGCCTCATCGGCCGACGGGAACGTCTCGCGCCGCCGCCGGGCGCCCCTCGAGAGCGGGTTCTCCTCGACCGGGAAGGGGGCGGTCCGGTCCGGGAGCACCACCGGCTCGAACAGGTAGAGGCCGGAGAACGCGCCCGGCCGGGCCTGCTCGGCCAGGAGGAGGGAGGCCCCGCCGCACGAGTGGCCGAACCCGAGCGGCCGGTCGAGGCCGAGCCGGTCCACCACGGTGAGGACGTCGGTGGCGAAGCCGGACCAGGCGAAGTCGCCGTCGGCCCGGCGCCCCGAGCGCCCGTGCCCCCGCAGGTCGACGGCGTGGCAGTGGAAGCGGTCCGACAGCGCCCCGGCCAGGGGCAGCAGCACGCCGGCGCAGAACCCGGTGGCGTGCACGAGGAGCACGTCCGGCCCGGTACCGCCGAAGTCGTAGACGGCCAGGTCGACGCCGTCCGGGGTCGTGCAGGTCAGGACGGGGAACGACGGGTCGGGTGGCTCGGTGGGCACGTGGCGACGGTAGTCGGCGCACCGGCCGGCCCGGACAGTGGGCCCGGGTGGTCGCACGGGGGCGCGGCGGCGACCGACTAGACAAGGGGCACCTATGGAGAACTTCCTCTACCACTACAGCTACGCGGCCATCTTCGTCCTGTCCTTCGTCTCGGCGATGGGCCTGCCGGTCGGGGCCGAGCTGGCCGTGATCGGCGGCGGGGCCCTGGCCAGTGGCGAAGTGCACAAGCTGGTCAGCGACGGCCCCCCGTCCGAGGTGTTCCACCTGTCGCTGGTGGCGGTCATCGTGGTCGCGGTGGTCGCCGAGGTGCTCGGGTCGCTGGCCGGCTACCTGATCGGCTACTGCGGGGGCCGGCCCCTGGTCGACCGGTTCGGCAAGTACGTCCTGTTGACCCACAAGGACCTCGACCGGGCCGAGGCGTGGTTCGACCGGCACGGCGAGCCGCTCGTCCTCTTCGGCCGCTTCATCCCGCTACTGCGGTCGTTCGTGTCGTTCGCCGCCGGGCTCGCCGAGATGGCGGTGGTCAAGTTCCTCGTCTTCACCGTGATCGGCTGCGCCGTCTGGTGCACGGCACTCGCGCTGCTCGGCGACTCGCTCGGCTCGAGCTACGACGATGTGCAGAAGAAGTTCAGCGACGTCGGCTACGTGCTCGCGGTGCTCGCCGTGGTGGCGGTGGCCTTCGGGTTCTGGCACCGCTACCGCACCCTCAAGGAGGAGCGGACCTGAGCCGGGCCACCTCCGCGGGGGCGAAGCAGGCGGCCCTCCGGGCCTCGGAGCACCTCGAGCGCTCGGACACGTGGAACGGCCTGCGCGCCGGGGACCCGGTGGTGGTCGGGGGCCTGTCCATGCGGGGCGCCATCTGGGAGTTCCGGGCTCACGTGGTGAACACCAAGAACGGGACCGAGTCCATCGAGGTGGTGGGCGGCCGTCCCGGCGACCGCACGATCCGGTCCTTCGGGCCCGAGCGCATCTTCGCCGTCACCGGCCGGCGGGCCCGCGGATCTGCGGCCGGGGCCGCACCTGGTCAGCTCTCCCTGGCCGACGCGCCCCAGCTCCCCCTGGCATGACCCATCGCCGGCTCGCCCACGGCCGGTAGGGTCGGGCAATGGCCACCGTCACCTTCTTCCACGCCCACCCCGACGACGAGACCATCGCCACCGGGGGCACCATGGCGTCGCTGGCCGACCAGGGCCACCGGGTGGTGCTGGTGACGGCCACGGGAGGTGAGCTCGGCGAGGTGGCCGACGGCTTCCTCCGTCCGGGGGAGACCCTGGCCGAGCGTCGGGCCGTCGAGCTGGCCGACGCGGCGCGGATCCTCGGTGTCTCCCGCCACGTCTTCCTGGGCTACGAGGATTCCGGCATGGAGGGCGAGGAGAGCGCCTCCCGGCCGGGCTGCTTCGCCACCGCCGATCTGGACGAAGCCGCCGGACGGCTGGCCGACCTGCTGGGCGAGGAGTCCTGCGACGTGTTCGTCACCTACGACGAGCACGGTGGCTACGGCCATCCCGACCACGTCCAGGTCCACCGGGTGGGGATGGCCGCGGCCGACGCGGGCCGGCACCCCGGTCGTCTACATGGCCACCATGGACCGGGACTTCATGCTCGAGCTGCGCACCCAGGCGGCCGAGTCGGGGATGGCCACCGAGGACGAGCTCGAGGGCGCCGACACCATGGGGGAGCCGGGGACGCGGATCACCACCCAGGTCGACGGTCGGCCCGTGGGTCGGGGTCAAGCGGGAGGCCATGCGGGCCCACGCCAGCCAGATCGCCGAGGACAGCTTCTTCCTGTCCATGCCCGACGAGCTGTTCGCCACCGTCTGGGGGCAGGAGTGGTACGTGCGGGTGCGACCGGAGCCCACCGGCCTGGGCGACGGCGTGCGCGAGCCGGGTCTGGTGCTCGACGCCACGGGGCACGTGCTCGGCGGCGGTTCGACGACAGGTGGTTCGACGACAGAGGGAGTGGAACGGTGACGAGGCACAAGGTGCTGCGGGTGCACGGCGGCCGCCTGGTGGTGGCCGAACGGCGGGTCGAGCTGGAGGGCGAGCTGGACACGCTGGCCGTCCAGGGGTTCGCCCTGGTGAACTCCTTCGCCGTCGACGACAACGTCTACCTGGTGCTGGCCGCAGACGACTGAGGAGCCGACGACCGGGGGGGCGGAGCTACTCGGTGAACGCGGCGATGGACACGACGCGGTCGCGGTCCGGAGTTCTTGGCCCGGTAGAGGGCGGTGTCCGCCCGGTCGATGAACGAGATCGGGTCCTCGATGCCGTCCCAGCTGGTGAGTCCGGCCGACAGCGTCACCCCGAGATCGGTGGTCGAGTTCCGCCCGCCCGAGCGCAGCTGGTCGAGCAGGTGGTGGCCGCCGATGATGTCGGTGTCGGGCATCACCAGGCAGAACTCCTCGCCGCCGTAGCGGGCCACCATGTCCTGGTCCCGGGTGTTGGAGATCATCATGGCCGCCACCGACCGGAGCACCGTGTCGCCGGCCACGTGTCCGTAGCGGTCGTTGAACTCCTTGAAGTGGTCGAGGTCGATCATGGCCAGCGTCAGCGGGGAGTCGGAGCGCAGGGCGTGGGACATCTCCATCTCGATGCGCTCCATGAGGCTGCGACGGTTGGCCAGGCCGGTCAGCGGATCGGTCCGGCTCTCGGTATGGAGGCCGTTGATGAAGTTCACCCGGCTGGTGACCCGCAGGAAGGCGGCGGCCAGCAGGTCGGCGGCCTCGACCGAGCGCAGGTCGTCGCGGGTCTGGGGCTGGCTGCGCTCGATGACCATCACCAGTTCGCCGTCCGAGGCGTAGCCCACCGGCAGCACGCAGTGGTACAGGTCCATCTGGACCGCGTTGTTGGCGAGGGCGCTGGAGACGGCCGGGAGCCTGGCCAGGTCGCCGCAGTCCGCACCCAGGTCCGGCCACGAGGCGAGCAGGGTGAAGCGCTCGAGGGAGCCCGAGCGGGCGAACACGGCGACCCGTTCGGCCGGCAGGATGCAGGCCACGTAGGGGAGACCGCGGGAGAAGATCTCGGCGAAGGTGTCGGCCGTCGTCCCGGCCACACCCGTGCCCACCTCGTCGAAGCACTCGTTGAGCGAGTCCAGGGCCTGCGTGAAGTTGATCTGGCCGGTCATCGACCCCACGGTGTGGGCGCAGATGAAGTTGAGGACGGCGATGGTCGAGGCATAGACGACCATGGACACGACGAACTCGGCGCCCCGCATCCCCTGGACCCATCCGATCACGGCGATGAGCGCCAGGGCGTAGACGTCGACGACCAGCTGCATGCGGCGGTCGCCGACGATGGCCACGAAGATGACCGCGACCAGCATGGCCGGTGTGTAGAGGGCGGCCGGCGAGGCGGTGGACAGCTCGATGCAGGCGAGGCCGGCCAGCGCCAGGCAGGCGATGATGAACCACGAGTTGGCCTGGGACCGGACGCTGGCCGACCCCCGGGTCACGAGGGTGAAGGCGGCTTGGTAGAGGATCGAGACGACGATGCAGGCCACCGCGCCGGCCATGTAGCCCCACCGCACCTCGCCGTGATCGAGGAAGGTGACCGTCAACAGAACCGGGATCATCATCGACTCGGCGATGAGCCCGCACGTGACGCCGTCGCGCAGCTGCCGCGACGTCGGATGTTCGAGATCGAACCTCACGTCTGCACTATCGGCGGCACCCGCGCCCATCTTGACCTCCCGGGGCGCTCCGCAACGAAGCTGCACCAGGTAGTGACGGTGCACCCCGGGTTGCACCCCTGTCAGGCGGTGGCGGTGTCCTTCTCGGCACGTCCTCCCTGGTCAGTGCCGTCATCGGACTCGGAACCGCCGACGGGCGACGTGGGCAGCATCCGGGCCAGGAACAGGGCGATGACGATGACCAGGGCCACGACCGAGAGTGCGGTCCGCAGGCCCTCGAGGCGGGCCGTGGCGTTCTCGGCGACGATGGCGTCCTGGGCCTCGGGCGGGAGCGAGGTCGTGGCCAGGTCCTTGCGCAGGTCGGTGTCGGAGATGAACGGGATGCCGGCCTCGAGGTCCACCGACGCGTGGGCCACGACGTCGGCGGGCACGGCGCTGTTGTGGGACACGCCGAGGAGGAACGTGGAGGTCAGGCTGCCGATCAGGACGGCGCCGATCAGGGCCGTGCCGAGCGAGGCCCCGACGTTCGTGAAGGTGTTCTGGAGGCCGCCGACCTCGGCGCTCATGGAGTCGGGCAGGGCGGACACCGTGACGGCGCCGAGCTGGGAGGCGAGGGCCCCGATGCCCAGCCCCATCAGGGCCATGGGGACGAGCACCACGGCGGCGTTCGCCCCCGGGTCCAACCCGCCGACCAGCAACAGGGTGCCGGCCAGCATGGCGAGGAGTCCGACGCGGACCACCCGCCGCGGCGAGGCCCCCGGCCACAGGCGCGGGACGGCCAGGGCCGAGGCGAGCAGGGCCAGCGACAGCGGCAGGAGCCGGGCACCGGTCTGGAGGGCGTTGAGCTCGAGGACGACCGACAGGAACAGCGGGATGGTGAAGAACACCCCGGACTGGATGAAGAACTGGAAGGCGAACATGACCAGCCCGCCGGTCATCTGGCGGTTGGCGAACATCGAGGGCCGGAACAGCGGCTCGCGCCCGGTCCGCTCGCGGTGCACCTCCCACTCGATCAGCAGGCCGAGGACGAGCAGGCCGCCCACCACCAGCCAGAACACGAGCGAGACGCCGGCGACGGTCGGGGCGCCGGGCTTCGGGCGGACCCATCCCCACGTCCCGGAGCGCAGGACGCCGTAGACCGTCATGGACAGGCCGACCACCGACAGCACTGCACCCACGCCGTCGAGCACGACCCGCCCCTCGGTGGGAGTGTCGTGGATCATGCGCACGCAGGCCAGGATCACGATGACGAGGGCGACCTCGCCGACGAAGACCCACCGCCACGAGGCGAAGGTGGTGACGGCCCCGCCGATGAGGGGACCGGCGGCCACGGCGATGGCGCCGGCCGCGGCGATGAGGCCGTAGGCGGCCGAACGGCCCTTCCTGGCCACGTTGCCGGCGACCAGGGCGACGATGGCCGGGAGGATGAGCGCCGCGCCCAGTCCCTCCAACAGCGACCAGCCGATGATCAGCACCGTCAGGTTGGGAGCGATGGCCGTGACCATCGACCCGCAGCCGTACACCACCAGGCCGATCGAGAAGGCCCGCCGCCTGCCGATGATCGCCCCGATCTTCCCACCGGTGATCATGAAGGCCGCCATCACCAGCGTGTAGAGGGTGATCGCCGTCTGGATCCCGGTCACGGTGGTGCCGAGGTCGGCGGCCACCGACTGGATGGACACGTTCATGACCGAGCTGTCGAGGGTCATGAGGAACTGGGCCGACGCCAGGATCAGCAGGACGGGGGAGCGACCACCGGACCGGTCCGGTGGTGCACCCGGCCCGTCAGGTCCGCCGGTGTCGTGACTGGTCACGGGGGCGAAGCTAGCCGCACCGCTCCCGGTGGGGCTGGACCCGCTCAGGCCGGACCGACGACCATGCCCAGTTCCGAGGCCGCCTGGCGCAGTTCGTCGCGGGCCCGCGGATCGGCGGTCCGGTCGATGAGCAGGCGGGCCTGGTCCACGTTGCTCCGACCGAACACCTCGGCGCTGCCGTGTTCGGTCACGATGACCGAGTGCTGGAAGGAGGTGGCCGGCTCCACGAGGCGGGGGACGATCGTCGAGGAGTCGCTGCGGTCGTGCCACGAGCGGAGGGCCACGACGGCGTGGCCGCCGGGAGAGTGGAGGGCGCCGCTCACGAAGTCGGGCTGGCCCCCGAAGCCGGAGTGGAGCCGCGAGTGCACGTAGGAGGCGTTCGCCTGGTCGAACAGGTCGACCTGGAGGGCGGTGTTGACCGACAGCATGGCCGGCTGGGCGGCGATGCGGGCCGGGTCGTTGATCACCTCGGTGCGGCGCATCACGAGGCGCGGGTTGTCGTCGGCCCAGGCGTAGAGCTCGGGCGAGCCGAACAGGAACGAGGCACTGAGGGGACGGCCGGGGTCGAGGGCCCCGGCCCGGTCCAGCCCGAGGACACCGTCGCTCAGCATCTCGGACCACACCCCGAGGCCCCGCATGGCGACCAGGGCACCGGCCGCGGCGTCGGGGATCTGCCCGATGCCCAGCTGCACCGTCCCGCCCGCGGTGGCGTAGCCGGCGACGCGTTCGCCGATGACGGCGCACCGGGGGTCGGCCTCCCGGGGGGCGGGCGAGGGGAGCGGGGCGTCCACCTCGAGCGCCAGGTCGATGTGGTCGACGTCCACGAGGGCGTCGCCCCGGGTGAACGGCATGTGCCGATTGACCTGGGCCACCACCAGTCCGCCCCGCAGGAGCACCTGCTCGATGGCGGCCGGCACCAGGTTGACCTCGATGCCGAGCGAGACCTTGCCGTCGCGCGGGGTCGAGGTGTGGATGAGCACGGCGTCGGGCGGTCGGGACGTCGCGAACAGGCGCGGCACCAGCGACAGCCGCATGGGCAGGTACTCGGCCGCCGGGTCGCCCCGCACCCCCGGCCCGACGAACGGTGTCTCGGTCACGAAGCCGTCGCGCCGCGGCCAGCCGGTCTGGATGTTGAGGGAGAAGGCCCGGACCCGGGGGAGCGACTCGTCGAGGATACGGACGAGCTCGTCGGGCGTGGCGAAGTTGCCCGACACCACCACCCGGGGCTCGCAGCCGGGCAGGCCGGCCAGGCGTTCGCCCACCACTGCTGCGCTCACGAACTCCACGGTCGTCCTGTCTGCCACGCAGGGCGCGGCGGCTGTCCCGATGGTGGTGAAGGGCCCGTGGCGTGGCGCGCCGCAGGTTCCGCCCCTGGAGCGGCTGAAGGGGATCGAACCCTCGTCATCTGATTGGAAATCAGAGGCTCTACCATTGAGCTACAGCCGCCAGACTGCCGGCCCAGACTGTAGCAGCGGTGTGCTGACCAGGGGCTTTGGGGGGCGTGGCCCCGGATCGTGGGCTCAGGTGTCCGTCGGCGACCAGAGTGGCTCGTCGATCTCGAAGCCGATCGGCGCCCCCCACCGGTTCCGGTAGGACACCTCCTGCACCGGCCGGCGTGCGGCCACTCCCCAGGTGCCCGTCGGATAGCCGAAGCTCACGCAGCAGGCCATGATCCACTGCTCGTCGGTGGGCACGCCGAGGATCTCGAAGGTCTCGTCCGGGTGCCAGAAGCCGAGCACGGCGGTCAGCGAGCTGCCGACCCCGTGGGACCGTGCCGCCAGCTGGGCGCTCCACACCGCCGGGTAGATGGAGCCGCCGGTCGGGTCGCCCTGGACGAACGCGAACAGGAAGAGCGGGACCTCGGCGAAGTGGTCGGCCAGCCACTGGGCGGACCGCTGGACCTTGACCATCTGCACGCTCTCCGGCAGGTCCGGGTCGGCCGCGGCGGCGGCCAGGCGGTCGGCGTAGACGGTCCGCCACAGCTCGCCGATGGCGTGCTGGTACAGCGGGGCGATCCGGCCGATGACCTCCTTGTCGTCGACCAACAGGAAGCGCCAGTTCTGGGTGTTGCCTCCGGACGGGGCCCGGATGGCCGCATCGAGGATCCGGGCCTGGACGTCCAGCGGAACCGGGTCGGGCCTGACCCGGCGCATCGCCCGGGTCGTGTACAGCGCCTCGTCGATGTCCACTTCGTCCTCCTGGGTCCGGTGCCGTCGCCCGGTGGCGCCGACGCGGTGCCACCGTACCGTCGGGGCACGGCGCCCCGGGCACCGCGCCCGCGCCCGGCCGGGTCGGGGACGCCTGGCGGTCGCCGGGGCCGCGGGTGCTAAGAACCGGACATGGTGACTTCCGCGGCCCGTCCGGACGACGTCCTCGAGCTCGAGGTGGGCCGCATCGCCGCCGGGGGCGGATGTGTCGCCCGGGTTCCCGACGGACGGGTGGTCTTCGTGCGGCACTGCCTGCCGGGCGAGCGGGTGCGGGCCCGGATCACATCGGAGGCCACCTCGTTCCTGCGGGCCGACGCCGTGGAGGTCGTCGAGCCCTCCCCCGACCGGGTGGCCCCCGTCTGCCCGCACGCCGGTCCGGGGCGCTGCGGCGGCTGCGACTTCCAGCACGTCGCCCTGCCCGCCCAACGTCGGCTGAAGGAGGACCTCGTGGCCGAGCAACTGGCGCGCCTGGCCGGGCTCGACCGCCGGGTGGTGGTGGAGGAGGTGCCCGGGTCACCCGACGGCCTGGCCTGGCGGACCCGGGTCGGCTTCGCCGTGGACGGGGACGGTGCCGTAGGCCTGCGACGCCACCGCAGCCACGACATCGAGCCGATCGACTCCTGCCCGATCGCCACCGACGGGGTCAACGGGGCCGAGGTGTCCTCAGTGTCCTGGAGGGGGCGCGCCAGCTCGAGGTCCTGGCGTCTCCCGACGGCGGCCGTCCGGTGGTACTGGTCGACACGGGCCGGCAGCGGCTCGACGGCCTGCCCGACGTCGGCTGCGGTCTGGTCTGGAAGGGGCGGACGCTGCGCGAGCCGGACCACGTCACCTTCGTGGTGGGTGACGACCGCTTCGACGTGCGTGCGGGTGTGTTCTGGCAGGTACACCCCCGGGCCGCCGCCGTCCTGACCGGGGCGGTGCTGGAGGGCCTGGAGGCGCGCCCGGGCGAGCGGGCCGCCGACCTGTACGCCGGAGCGGGGCTGTTCACGGTGGCCCTGGCCCGGGCCGTGGGGCCCACGGGCTCGGTGGTGGCTGTGGAGCGGAGTGGTCCGGCCGTCGGCGACCTGGGTCGGAACACCGCCGGGCTCGACGGGGTGGAGGTGGTCCGGGCCGGGGTGACCCCGTCCGTGGTGGCCCGCCTCGGCCGGCCGGATCTCGTCGTGCTGGACCCGGCCCGGGCCGGTGCCGGCCGTGACGTGATGGGTGCCCTGGTGGGCCTCGACCCGCCGCCCCGACGGGTGGCCTACGTGTCCTGCGAACCGGCCCCGTTCGCACGGGACCTGGCCGTGGCCCTGGCCGCCGGATGGGCCCTGGCGTCGCTGCGGGCCTTCGACCTGTTCCCCATGACCGAGCACGTGGAGCTGGTCGGCGTGCTGGAGCCCCCCGGGTCGTGAGCGGGTCCTGGCGACCGGGAGGCCCCGGGGCGCGCTGGTACGCTCCTGGCGTGCGCGGCAGACCACTGGCCCTTCTGCTCGTGGCCGGCCTGGTGGCCACCGGTTGCTCCGGGGGTGCGACCGCCTCCGTGGGTACGTCGGGCCCTTCGGGGAGCCCGACCACCGAAGCCCCGAAGCCGGCCGGTCCCACCCCCTCGTCCATCGCCGTGCAGGTGTGCTCGCAGGAGGCCCAGACCGACATGGCCGCCGCCCTCGGCGAGCGGGCCCAGGTGTCGACGCCCACGTGGGTCGACGAGCGTTACTCGTGCACCTACGACTACCCCGACGCCCATCCGACCGGTTCCTTCGAGCTGTCCGTGAAGGAGCTCTCGAGCTGGGACGAGACCTACGCCTACTACGACGCCCTCGCCGCCCAGCTTGGCAATGCCGGCGACCTCCAGTCGCTCGGCCAGGCGGCCTTCCAGACGAAGGACGGCTCGGTCGTGGTCCGCAAGGACTGGAAGGTCCTCGTGGTCGACGACACCGGCCTGCCTCCGCAGTTCGGGGTACCGCCCACCAGTGCGGCCGACATCTCGGTGACCATCGCCGACGTCATCCTCGGCTGCTGGGCCGGTGACTGACGTCCCACCGCCTACGGGCGGTGGACGCGTCGGGTCGTAGGTGCAGCTGACCGCGAGGGTGTCCCCCGGGTGGACCGTCACCGGGAGGGCCAGCGGGCCGGGCCGGTCGGTCAGCGGACGGTGGACACCGCGCCGAGGTGGGACCGGGCGAGGTACTCGCCGGCCGCCACGACGTCGAGGGGCGGCGACATGAGGTAGCCCTGTCCCATCGGGCACCCCAGTTCGACCAGGCGCTCGAGCTGGTCGGCGCGCTCGATGCCCTCGGCGATGATGTCGAGGTCCATGGTGCGGGCCAGGCCGATGATGGTGCTCACGAGCGCGGTGCTCGCCGGTTCGCTCCGGTTGAGGGGCTCGATGAACGCCCGGTCGATCTTGAGCACGTCGACGGGGAAGCGCTGCAGGTAGCTCAGCGAAGAGTAGCCGGTGCCGAAGTCGTCGACGGCGATGGCGATGCCCATCGACCGGAGCGCAGCGAGCGCGACCGTGGCTCGCTCGGGATCGTCCATCAGAACGTTCTCGGTGATCTCGAGGGTCAGCTGACGGGGATCGAGGCCGCTCCCGGACAGGGCCAGGCGCACGTCGTCGGTCAGGTCGGGCGAGGCCAGCTGGCGTCGCGAGAGGTTGACCGCCACCTGGAGCGAGTGCCCGAAGTCGTCCGTCCACCGGGCCAGCTGCCGGGTGGCCTCGACGAGGGCCCACCGTCCGAGGGTGGTGATGAAGCCGGTGTCCTCGGCCACCGGGATGAACACCGACGGGGACAGCTGACCGAGTTTCGGGTGGTCCCAGCGGGCGAGCGCCTCGAAGCCCCGCACCTCACCGGACTCGAGCGACACCACCGGCTGGTAGTGGAGGGTGAACTCGCCGCGCTCGATGGCGCCGCGGAACCCGGCAGTGATCTCGTTGCGCTCGGTGAGGCGGGTCCGCATGGCCGGGTCGAAGACCACGACCGTGTGGCGGCCGGCGGCCTTGGCCTCGTACATGGCGGCATCGGCCTCGCTGGTCAGCTCGTCGGCGGTGACCGCGTGGTCGGTGACGGTGATGCCCATGCTCATCGAGATCCCCGACCGTCCGCCCTCGCCGCCGAGGTCCCGGTCGAGTGCGTCCAGGATGCGCCCGGCGATGTCGACGGCCACCGAGACGTCGCGGATCGCGGGCATCACGATGGCGAACTCGTCGCCGCCCATCCGGGCCACCGTGTCGACCGGACGCACGTGGGCGCTGACGATGGAGGCCACCCGGGTCAGGACGCTGTCGCCGACGTGGTGGCCGAGGGTGTCGTTGACGGCCTTGAACCCGTCGAGGTCGCCGAAGCACACGGCGACGGAGCGATCGACCGGGAGGTGGGTGAGGGCGGCCTCGACCCGTTCGTGGAACAGGGCACGGTTGGCCAGTCCGGTGAGCTCGTCGTGGAAGGCGAGGTGGCGGAGCTCGGCCTCGAGGTGGTCGCGCTCGGCGTGCGACTCCTCGAGCTCGTTGGCATGCTGCTCGAGGTCCAGCGCCTGGTCACCGATGCGGCGCAGCATCCACAGCATGCGCACGCTGATGAGGGCGAAGACGGCCAGGCACAGGATCGAGACGGCGGCCACGTTCACCTGGGCGCCCGACAGGGTGGCGATCACCAGGAGCAGGGGCGGCACGAAGCCGGCCAGCGCGATCAGCGGCAGGCGACGTCCGCTCTCCGCCTCGCGCCAGTCGAGCGCGGCCAGGTCGTCGGAACGACGGCGCGGCTGTGTATCGGCCGCGGCGCGGTCCGGCACGGGGGCGCGCCCTCCCATGGAGGGATGCAGGGCGGCCGCGGCGATGATCACGTACTCGGCCAGGAACAGCTCGTCGCTGAACGAGCCGATGTGGTAAGCGTCGTGGAGTACCAGCAGGTCGAAGGCGAAGTCGCCGACGAACATGGAGGTCATGGCGGCCACCAGGAGCCAGTGGAAGGGGCGCCGGGTCGACCCGAACACCACCGACCGGAACAGCACGAAGACGAGGGCCACGTCCATGATCGGGTAGGCCAGGGCCACGAGCCGCCCGAGGGGGGAGAGCCCGTCCTGGTGGACATAGGAGTCGAGCAGGAAGTGCCAGGCGATGGTGAGGCTGCCGAGCGCGATGATGGCGGCGTCGGCATGGTCCTCGCGCGACGACCGGTGGTTCGGGTTGCGGCTGAGGCGGGCCACCCCAACGAAGAGGAACGGGTAGGCGGACAGGTAGAACGCGTCGCCGATCGACGGCACCGGGGTGCCGGTGTGGAGGATGTCGGTGTAGCAGTCGCTCGCCAGGTCGCCGAGGGCGAAGAGCGCCCCGGCCACCGCCACCAGACACCAGGCCAGGCGGTCCTCGGGTCGGTTGACCCGGATGCCCACCAGGACCAGCACGAATGACGAGATCCCGACCACCGAGTAGAGGGTGTCGTGGGAGAGCTGCGTCGGCATCAGGGCGTAGAGGGCCGTCAGCATCCCGCCCACGACCAGGGTGCCGATCCACGCCCGCTGCCTCACTCGCTCGACCACCTCGAACCGCCTCGACCTCGCCGGTGCCTCCGCCTGGCCCATCGACGCGTCCGCACTCGAAATGGAGGGGCCGAAAGTCCCGAGTGCCGTCCGGTCGGGGGGCAACGGGAGTGGCAGGGCGCCACGCGACGCGGGCGGGGTGCGATGCGCCCGGGCACGACCGCTACGGTGGCGCCATGGCCACCATCCTGGACAAGGACGCGACCGTCGCCCTGCTGCGCGAGGAGTTCCGGCAACTGACCGACCTCTGCGCCGGGCTTGAGGCCGACCAGTGGGACACTCCCACCTGCCTCCCCGGGTGGTCGGTGCGCGACGTGCTGAGTCACGTGATCGGTGTCGAGGCGGGTCTCCTCGGTGAGCCGGTCCCCGATGCCGACGTCTCCCGCCTCACGCACATGCGCAATCCCGTCGCCGAGGCCAACGAACGCTGGGTGCAGGCCAGTCGGGGGCTGACCGGCGACCAGATGCTGGCCCGGCTGGAGGACGTGACGTCACGGCGGCTGTCCGAGCTCGACGCCATGGACCAGGCCGCCTTCGACGCCCCGTCGTGGACCCCGGTGGGCAAGGACGAGTCCTACGGGCGCTTCATGCGCGTCCGGCACTACGACTGCTACCTCCACGAACAGGACATGCGATTGGCGCTGGGCTCGCCCGCCCGGGAGTCGGCGGCCGACCTGGCCTCGTCGCTCGACGAGGTGGCGACCGGCCTGGGCTACATCGTGGGCCGCAAGGCCGGCCTGCCCGACGGGTCCCGCGTGCGCATCGACCTCACCGGGCCGGTGCCGCGCACGTACCTCGTCCGGATCGACGGCCGGGCCGCCGTGGTGGACGCGCTCGACGGTGCACCCACCGTCGGGGTGGAGCTGGGGGCCATGCGCTTCCTCCGGTTGACCGGGGGACGGGAGGACGCCGGCACCTCGCCGACCGACGGTGTGACCTTCTCGGGTGACCGGGCACTGGGCGAGCAGCTCGTCGCCAACATGGCCTTCACCATCTGATTCCGGGTCGCGTGGGCCCGGCTCAGGTCCGGTGACCGGCGAACCGCTGCAGGGCCTCGCCGTCGAGGCGCCAGCCGGACCAGCCGGTCATGGGACGGGCGCCGATGGACCGGTAGAAGCCGAGCGCCGACTCGTTCCAGTCCAGGACGGACCAGTCGATGCGGGCGTACCCGTTCTCCCGGGCCTCGTCGGCCAGGGCGACCATGAGGGCGGTGCCGACCCCGCGCCCGCGGGCCTCGGGGCGGACGAAGAAGTCCTCGAGGTAGATGCCGAGCCGACCGGTCCAGGTCGAGTAGTTGCGGAAGTAGATCGTCATGCCCGAGACGACCCCGTCGTCGTCGGCCACGTTGGCGAAGACCACCGGCGCCTCGGCGAAGAGCGCGGCGGCCAGCAGGCCCTCGTCGACCTCGACGGCGTCCGGCTCGCGCTCGTAGGCGGCCAGGTCGCGGATCAGGCCCACCAGTGCGGGCACGTCGGAGCTCCGGGCCGGCCGGACGATCACGGGATCAGCAGGACGCGGCCGAAGGCCTTGCGGCTCTCGATGTAGGCGTGGGCCTCGCCCGCCTGCTCGAGGGCGAAACGCCGGTCGATGATGACCCGGAGGCGCCCGGCGGCGACGTCGTCGAGGTGCCGGGCGATCACGTCGTGGGCACGGGTGCCGAGGAACAGCTCGGCCCCGAGGAAGTAGCCGACGAGCGTCTGGTTGTTGCCCCGCATGGTCGAGATGTCGAGGGTCGAGGGCGCCTCGCGCCCGGCGTCGCCGAAGCTGACACACCGCCCGCGGTACGCCAGGCAGTGGAGGCTCCGCTGCAGGTTGGAGCCCCCGACGGAGTCGACGATCACGTCGGCGCCGCGGCCGTCGGTGAGGTGGCGCACCGGCTCCACGAAGTCGGTGGTGGTGTAGTCGATGCCGTGGTCGAGCCCGAGCTCCCCGAGACGCTCGACGCGCTCGGCGCTCGAGGCGGTGGCCAACACCCGGGCGCCGGCCCGCTTGGCCATCTGGATGGCGGCGATGCCCACGCCACTGGCGCCGGCATGGATGAGCACGGTCTCCCCGGGCTGGAGGCGGCCGAACTCGAACAGGCAGTCGTCGGCGGTGCCGGAGGGAACGGGCACGCAGGCCGCCTCCTCGATGGACAGCCCGTCGGGGACGGGCCAGCAGAAGGACCGGCCGGTGACCCGGAGCTCGGCGTGGGAGCCGTCGAGCCCGACGGTCACCACGCGGTCGCCCGGCGAGAGGTCGTCGACGCCGTCACCCACCTCGACCACCTCGCCCGCGCACTGGTACCCCACGATGTGGGGTGCGTGGACGATGTCGCCTCCGGAGCGGTTCAGGGTGTCGCCGCCCTCGATGCTGATCGCCTGCACCCGGACGAGCACGTCGCCCGGCCCGCAGACCGGATCGGGCACGTCCTCGTAGCGGAACACGTCCGGCCCGCCCGTCTCGTAGTACACCGCTGCCTTCATGGTCCTCCCTCGCTGGCCGTCCGGAACACCCTAGACAGGGACCGGGACCGGCTCAGCGGGCCAGGCGGGCGAAGGTGCGGCGCTGGGCCTTGTACAGGGCCGGGAACTCGGCCGCCAACTGGTCGTAGACGGCGGTGGCCGCGGGGTCCGGGCGGTGGGTGGCCGCCACGGGCACGAGGTCCCGCACCTCGTGCGGTGCGACGGCGCCCAGGCTGATACCGGCGATCAGCGCCGCCCCGCGCAGATTGGCCAGCAACGGGTCGGCGACCTGTTCCACGTCCCGGCCCAGCACGCTGGCGTAGATCGAACACCACAGGGCCGACGTGGCACCCCCGCCGACGGCCCGGAAGGTCCCGAGCCGCCGCCCCACGACGCGCTCCACGCCCTCGGCCAGCCAGCGCGAATTGAGGGCGACGCCCTCCAGGACGGCTCGGGCGAGGTCGGCCCGCGTCGTCCGGAGCGAGAGGTTGTGGAAGCCGCCCCGGGCGGACCGGTCGTCCACCGGGGACCGTTCGCCGGCCAGCCACGGGGTGAAGAGCACCCGCCCGCTGCCCGGGGCGGCGGTGGCGGCCAGCGCGGTCAGGTCGTCGTAGGTCGGGGCCTCGCCGGTCACCGGGTCCACGGCCACCGCGTCGCGGAACCACTCGAGGGCCCGCCCCGCCGTCTCCTGGTTGTTGGCGACGAGGCGCAGACCGGGCAGCACGCCGGGCACCGTCGTCATCTGGCGCACGACGTCGGTGGTCTTCTTCGGGTAGGGGCAGCTGACCCAGCTCGTGGTGGAGATGGCCACGTGGGGCTGGAGCTCCAGGACCGCGCCCGAGCCGATGCAGGCCGAGTGGAGGTCGGGTGTGCCCGCCACCACGACGACGCCGCCGGGCAGACCGAGGTCGGCGGCCACGCCGGGCAGGACGGTGCCGACGACACTGGCCGTGGCCTGCAGCGGTGGGAGCTTGGCCGCCGGCACCCCGCTGGACCTGAGGAGGACCGGGTCGTAGGCCAGGACATCGGGCCGGCGGTTGTCGGTCAGCCACGCGCCGGCCATGGACGCGGGTGTGGCCGCGGCCCGGCCCGTGAACCGCATCGACAGGTAGTCCACGGGCTCCAGGTACCAGCGGGCCGCCCGGGCGATGTCCGGCTCGTCGTGCTCGAGGTGGAGGATGTGGCCGATCGGGTCGGCGCCCGATGCCGAGGGGGCGCCCCCGCTGTGGCGGATCCACCGGAGGGCGGCCAGGGGGTCGTAGCCGGCCACCGGGCCGGTGATGACGTTCCGGGAGTGAGGTGCGCCCCGGGTGTCGGACCACAGCTGGCAGGGGCCGACGGGCACGCCGTCGGCGCCGACGGGGACGGTGCTGGCCCACTGGCCGGTGCACGACACGGCCACCACCCGTCCGGGGTCGACCGCTCCGGACGACAGCGCGCGTCGCGCGCTGTCGCGGACCAGGTCCCACCACAGGCCGGCATCCTGGGTGGCGCCACCGTCGGGGGTGGTGTCGGTCGGTACCGGCAGGTGCTCGTAGCGGGCGATGGTCCCGGCGAGCGACACGAGGCCGACCTTGGGCCCGCCGGTGCCGAGGTCGACGGCCAGGACCCAGGCGTCCTCCCGGGGGGAGTGGACCGCCGGCGTCACCGGGGTACGACGCCGCGTCCCCCGGCTCCGGAGAGGTCAGGCATCGGCGGGCAGGGCCTGCTGTTCGTCCATCATCTGGGCCATCACCATGCGGATGAACTCGTCGGCCTCGTCGGTCATCCCCCCGGCCACGCCGCCGTACACGGCGCCCGACGCGGGAGCCTCGGCCGCGTGCTCGACGGCGTAGGCGACGCCGTCGGCCAGATCGGCCGCCCAGGCGGCGGCCACGCCGGGCGCGGTCTGGGGACGGGTGACGGCCATGTGGAGGGCATTGGGGTACTGCTGCCCGTTGAGCCGCCAGCCGCGGGTGCGCAGGAAGTCGTTGACGAGGTAGATGTCGAACTCGTCGGAGGTGAAGCTGAAGAGGAACGACGGGTCGCCCAGGATGCGCAGCTCGGGGTGGCTGCGCACGGCGGCCTGCAGCTCCGCCGAGGTGGCGAAGATCTGCTCCGCGTAGCGGCGGTACCCGTCGCGGCCGAGCTGGACCATGGAGGCCCATGTGGCGGCCAGCAGTCCGCCCGAGCGGGAGCCGTCCATGCCCGGCGAGCAGTACTTGCCGCCGCTCCACGCCGTGTTGAAGAAGTACTGGGCGTTGCGCAGCTCCTTGTCCCGGAAGGTCAGGACGGAGGTCCCCTTCAGGGCGTAGCCGTACTTGTGGGTGTCCGCCGAAATCGACGTGACCCCCGGCACGCGGAAGTCGAAGACCGGGATGTCGTAGCCGAGCTCCTGGCCGAAGGGCAGGATCCACCCGCCCAGGCAGCCGTCCACGTGGAGGCCGATCCCGTGCTCGAGGGCGATATCGGACAGGTCGCTGATCGGGTCGACGGTCCCGTAGCCGTAGTTGCACGCCGAGCCGACGAGGGCGATGGTCGAGTCGTCGATGGCGCCGGCCACCCAGTCGGTGTCGACCCGGGTGGTCACCGGGTCGACCGGGGCGATGCGGAGCTCGATCCCGAACAGGTGGCACGCCTTGTCGAAGGCCGGGTGGGCCGTCTCGGGCTTGATCACGTTGGGACGCACCACGCCGCGGGTGGCCGAGGCGTGGTCGCGGTAGGCGAGCACGGCGTGGCAGATGCTCCCCGTGCCGCCCGACGAGACGAGGCCCACCGGCTCCGTCCCCTCGACGGCCTCGCCGTGGAGCAGGTCCAGCGTCATAGCGATGATCTCGGACTCGAACCGGGTGGCGCTCGGGCACATGTCCCGCTGGAGCACGTTGACGTGGGAGAAGAGGGCGAAGGCCTGGTTCAGGAAGTCGTAGTGGTCGTGATCGCCGCAGTACATGGTGCCCGAGCAGCGGCCCGACTCCCACGTGGCGTCCTCCTGGGACGCCATCGACCGGAGGATCCCGAGGACCTCGTCGCGGGGTAGCCCGTGGTCGGGCAACGTGTGGTGGACCGGGACCAGGTCGGCGTAGGGGGCGGGGCTCATGGGGCGACTCCTCGTGGGTGCGGTGCCGGACGGGCGGTTCACGCACGGTAGTGCGCGGCGGCCGGGTCCGGGAGCGCAACCCGGGGTGCTTCGGCTCCGCATCGGAGCGCGGCCGGAATGCTCAAGTGACCTGGGGTTTTGGTCGATGCACCAGGTGTGGACCAGCTGTCGATGGTGGAGACGTCACGGGAGGCACCCGGCGGATCGCTGAGCCGTGAGGTGGCCGGCCGTATGGCCTCGTTGGCGTTCATCGGGGTCAGCGTACTGTTCATGGCGTCGGAGTTCGCGGCCCCGGGGACGAACCCGGGGACGACGCAGCTGGTGATCGATGTCTCGACCCTGGTGCTCGGCGTGGCGTCCTGGTGGATCCCGTGGGACCACCTGCCCCGCACGGCGGTGCTGTGGATGGCGCCGATCGGCCTGGCCGCCCTCGACGTCGGTTTCGTCCGCGGCGACCGCAGCGAGTACAACTTCGCGGTCTCCTTCGTCCTGGTGTTCGTCCTGATCGGCCTCACCCAGGCACGGTGGACCGCACTCAAGATGGCGCCGGTCCTGCTGGTGGCGTTCATGACCCCCATGGTGCTGATCGGGGGCCCCGGTGGCGACTCCGGACTGGGCTCCACGCTGTACGTCGTGCCGGTGTGCGTGGTCCTCGCCGAGGCCATCAGCTGGGGGATGAGCCGGCTGGCCGACGCCAGCGGCGAGATCGCCGAGCGGGAGGCGAGCATCCGGCAGCTGTTCGACTGGGCACCGATCGGGATCGCCAAGCTCGGCACCGACGGCCGCCTCCTCGAGGTCAACCCGGCCTACGGTCAGATCCTCGGCTACGACCCGGCTGACCTGGCGGGTATGCCCATGGGCAGGTTCACCCATCCCGACGACCGCGCCGAGAACAGGGAGCTCATCGAGATGATGCTCGGGGGGGAGCTGGACCGGTTCAGTTTCGAGAAGCGCTTCGTCCATGCGGACGGGCACATCGTGTGGGCATCGGTCAACGGTTCGGTCGTCCGGAGCGCCGACGGCGAGCCCCTCTACGTGATCGGCCAGATCGAGGACATCACCGAGCGTCGTGCCCTGAGCGACGCGCTGGCCGTCAACGCGGTGACCGACCCGCTGACCGGACTGCCCAATCGCACGCTCTTCATGGACCGGCTCGACGCCGCCCTCCGGCACGCCGAGGCCTCGGGGCGCCGCGTGGCCCTGCTGTTCCTCGACCTCGATCGGTTCAAGCTGGTCAACGACGGTCTCGGCCACGACGCCGGTGACCGTCTGCTGCGACGGGTCGGGCAGCGACTCCAGGGTGCACTGCGCACCGGCGACGTACTGGCCCGCTTCGGCGGTGACGAGTTCACCCTGCTCTGCGAGGTGACGGGGGAGGATCAGGTGGAAGCCGTCGTCGCCCGGCTGCGGGCGTCGCTGGCCACCCCGGTGGTCGAGCCGGACTTCGAGCAGTTCGTGTCGCTCAGCATCGGGGCTGCACTGTCGACGTCGGAATCGATGCTGCCGTCGGTCCTGCTGCGCTGCGCCGACATCGCCATGTACCAGGCCAAGGCGCTCGGCCCGGGCCGGCACGTGATCTACGAGGAGCGTGACGTCGGCGACACCGGCCGCGACCTGCGGACGTCCAACGAGCTCCATCGGGCCATCCGGGAGGGACAGCTCGTCCTGCACTACCAGCCCTACATCGACCTGCGCGACCAGTCGCTGGTCGGGACCGAGGCGCTGGTGCGCTGGCAGCATCCCGTCCGGGGGCTCCTGCCCCCGGGCGAGTTCATCGAGTTGGCCGAGGAGTGCGGACTGATGGTCGAGCTCGGTGCATGGGTCCTGCGGGAGGCCTGCCGGCAGGGGTCCGAGTGGATCGCTTCGCGGCGAGCGGACGGCGTCAGCACGGTCCCGCCGGCCATGTCGGTCAACATCTCGCCCCAGCAGCTGTCCGAGCCCGGGTTCGCCCGGGTGGTGGCCGACGTGCTGGAGGAGACCGGGTTCCCGGCCGAGCGCCTGTGGCTCGAGATCACCGAGGGCGCCCTGATGCGCGACCCGGCGGCCGCCATCGCCATCCTCCGGTCGCTCCGGGACCTGGGCGCCCACCTGTCGATCGACGACTTCGGCACCGGCTACTCGTCGCTCAGCTACCTGCGGAACCTGCCCGTCGAGACGCTGAAGATCGACCGCAGCTTCATCGAGCACCTGGAGGACGAGTCCGGTGACCGGGCCATCGTCGAGGCCATCGTCGCCCTGGGCAAGGCGCTCGACCTCGGCATCATCGCCGAGGGGATCGAGCATCCGGGCCAGGCCATCGAGCTCGCCAGCCTCGGGTGCTTCGTCGCCCAGGGCTTCCTCTACGCCAGACCCGTTGACCCGTGGGTGGTGGGGAGGTACCTGCCCCTGTCGATCGCCGACTGGGACACGACCAGCCACCTCCCGTCACAGGTCTGAGTCACCGCCGGGGACGGACCGGCGTCCGACCCGGCGGCGCCGGTTTCGGCCGTGCCGACCACGCCGGCCGCGCCAGTCCTCGGTCGTCCCGACCCCGCCGGTATCGGACGGTCCGACCCCGGACCACGCGTCGCTGCAGGGTCGACCGGCGGTGACATCGGCGCGGGCCGGGGAGGAGGCGGGAACGTCGCGGGGCCGGGGGGCACAGGGGGCGCCCGCCCAGGCGAAGGAGCCCACGAGGACGTGCCCGACACATGTGGTCGGGACCACCACCGGCAGGGGTGGCCCCGGGGTGGTGGTCGGCGCGCAACACGCCGGGACGACCGACGGTATGGCCGGCCGCGGCGCCGATCAGGGGCGGCGAGCGAACGGCATGATCTGGTCGGTGCCCCACTGGTCCAGCGTGTTGAGCTGGACCTCGGTCCCGGTGGCCTCGACGATCCGACCACCGCCCACGTAGATGGCCGTGTGGTACACGGTGGTCCAGTCGGAGAGGTCGGTCCCCCAGAAGACGAGGTCACCCGCCTCGAGCTCGTCCATGGTGATCTGGACCCCGGCCGTGTGGTACTGGTCGTCGGCCACCCGGGCGAACCCGATACCGGCCCCGTTCTCCCACGAGGCCAGGGCCAGGCCCGAGCAGTCGTAGCCCACCGGACCGTTGCCTCCCCAGATGTACGGCTTACCCAGCTGCTGGAACGCGAAGAGGACCGCCTGGTCACCCGGCGTGAGCGGCAGGAAGAGCAGGGCCTGGGGCACGAGGGTCGTCGTGGACGCCCCGCCGTAGGCCACCGCCGTGCCGTTCTGCTGGACGATCCAGTAGCCGTCGTCGTCCGCGGTGGGGACGAGCTCGCGCACCGGCTCCCAGGCCGAGCCCACGCCGGAGCCGTAGAACCCGGCGTCGCCGAAGGCGAACACGCCGCCGTCGGCCGCCACCAGCCAGTAGCCCAGCCCACCGGCCGCGTCGGTCAGAGCGACGATGGGCTCCCGCAGGGCGAGGCTCCCGGTCGAGCCGTAGAAGCCGACGTCACCGAAGGCGAACACGCCGCCGTCGCGGGCCACCAACCAGTAGCCCTGGCCGCCCGGTCCCGGGGCCATGCCCACGATGGGCTGGTTGAGCCGGATGCTCCCCGTCGAGCCGTAGAACCTCGCGTCCCCGAAGGAGAACACGCCGCCGTCGGCGGCGACCAGCCAGTAGCCCTTGTCGTCGGGGGTCTGGGCCATGCCGACGATGGGTTGGTTGAGCACGATGTTCCCCGTCGAGCCGTAGAAGCCGGCGCTCCCGTAGGCGAACACGCCCCCGTCGGCGGCCACCAGCCAGTAGCCGGTCCGGGCCAGGTCGGAGACGGCCGCCACGACGGGCTGATTGAGCGCTGCGGGGGCACCGTAGGAGGGGACGCCATAGGCCTCGACGCCGCCCGACGGGGTCACCAGCCAGAAGTTGTCGTTGACGCCGACGACGGCGTGCGGCGCCGGCGCGGCGCCGGCCGGGGGAGCGGCCGTGATCAGCGGCCCGGAGGCGATGAACGCCACGGCCACGAGCACCATCCCTGCCCATCTGCCCCTGATCGCGCCCCTGCCCATGGCCCGGTCCTCTCAGCACCTGGTGGTCTCGTGACCACACGTATAGTGGTCAAGTTACCACGCTAAGTGATTTCACCACCAGGGGCACACGGGGTGCGGTGGAACCGCGGGTGAAACACCGCGGGGTCAGCCCACGGTGGCGATGCCGCCGTCGACGGGGATGATCGCCCCGGTCAGGTACGAGCCGGCCCGCGATGCCAGGAAGATGGCCACACCGGCCATGTCGTCCGGCCGGCCGATGCGCTTGAGCGGGGCGCCCTCGGCGATCTGGTCGCCGAAGGCGTCGAGGGTGGCGGCCATCATCTTCGACTCGAAGGGTCCGGGGGCCACCGCGTTGACGGTGATCCGGCGGGGCCAGCCGACGGGCCAGGTGCCGGGTGAGCTGGTGCACGGCGGCCTTCGACGCCGAGTACGAGTAGGACTCGAGGACGGGCACGTGGATCCCGTCGATCGAGCCGATGTTGATGACCCGGGCCGGGTCCTCGTCGGTCGACGCGGCCTCGAGCAGGGGCAGGAAGAACTTGGTGGTGTGGAACACCCCCTGGACGTTGAGGTCGAGCACGCGCTCCCACGAGGCCGTGTCGTGCTCGGCGAGCGGCGCCCCCCAGGTGGCACCGGCATTGTTGACGAGAACGTGCACCCGGTCGTGGTCGGCGGCGACCGCCTCGGCGAAGCTGCGAGCACCCTCCTCCGACGACAGGTCGGCAGCCAGACCGTGGCAGCGGCCGACGCCGGAGAGCTCGGCGACGGTCGCCGCCACCGCATCGGCCTTGCGCGAGGCGATGACGACGTCGGCGCCGGCGGCCACGAAGCCGCCCGCGATCATCCGTCCGATCCCTCGAGAGCCGCCGGTGACCACGACGGTCTTGTCGGCGACGTCGAAGAGGACGGCGGGCGGGGTCGGTGCGGTGGGTTCGGTCATGGGAGGGGAAGGTACCCCACGCCGGCCCGGCGGGTAACGTCCGGACCCATGGGAGCCCCGACGTGCACCTCGCCCTGACCGACGAGCAGCTGGAACTGCAGGCGGAGCTGCGGACGTACTTCGCCGACCTGGCCGCGGCCACGTCGGTCGACGGCGGCCGTCCGGACTACGTGGCCACCATCAAGCGGATGGGCGACGACGGCTGGCTGGGCATCGGCTGGCCCGTCGAGTACGGCGGGCACGGGCGGGGTCCGATCGACCAGATGATCTTCGTCGAGGAGTCGCACTGGGCCGGTGTGCCCCTGCCCCTGCTCACCCTCAACAGCGTGGGACCGGCCATCATGCAGCTCGGCACCGACGAGCAGCGGGCGCGCTTCCTTCCGGCCATCCTGCGCGGCGAGGTCCACTTCTCCATCGGCTACACCGAGCCCGGGGCCGGCACCGACCTGGCGTCGTTGCAGACGCGGGCCGTGCGGGACGGTGACGAGTACGTCATCAACGGCCGGAAGCTCTACACCAGCGCCATCCAGTACGCCGACTACGTGTGGTTGGCCGCCCGCACCGACCCGGATGCGCCCAAGCACAAGGGGCTGTCCGTCTTCATCGTCCCGGTGGACGCCCCGGGCTTCAGCTGGACGCCGCTGCGCACCATGGCCGGCGAGTTCACGAGCTCCACCTTCTACGAGGACGTCCGGGTGCCGGCAGCCAACCTGGTGGGGGAGGAGAACGGTGGCTGGACGCTGATCACCAACCAGCTCAACTTCGAGCGCGTGGCCATCTGCCCGGTCTCGGGCATCCTGCGCAGCATCGCCGAGGTGCGCGAGTGGGCGCAGCAGACCCGACTGGCCGACGGACGCCGGGTGGTCGACCAGGAGTGGGTGCAGCTCCACCTGGCCCGACTGTGGGCCCGTGCCGAGTACCTGAAGCTCATCAACTGGAAGGTGGCATGGGCCGCCGACAAGGGCCTCAACCCGGCGGACGCCTCCGCCACCAAGGTCTACGGCAGCGAGTTCTCCCTCGAGGCCTACCGGATCCTGCTCGAGATCGTCGGCCAGGCCGGCTACCTCGCCGAGGGGTCGCCGGGAGCGGTGCTGGGCGGTCACCTCGAGCACCGGGCCCGCAGCCAGACCATCTTCACCTTCGGCGGCGGGACCAACGAGATCCAGCGGGACATCATCTCGTGGGTCGGCCTCGGCCTGCCGCGGGCCAAACGGTAGCCGGCCGCACGCCTTCACCACGGCCGACCCGGGCTCACCCCGGAGGTGTCGACGACGACCGCCCTGCCCGGTGCCACGGATACCCGGGTGCCGCCGTCCTCCCGGCCTACACTGCCCCGGATGCGTGCCCCGAGGGGGCCGACCGGCGAAGGGATCGACATGGCGACAGCAGCGGTCAACGGGGCGACCATCGGGTTCGACGACACCGGCGGGCAGGGTCCGGCCGTGGTGCTCGCCCACGGCTTCCTCATGGACCGCACCATGTTCGCGGACCAGGTGGCGGCCCTGCGCGACGACTACCGGGTGGTCACCTGGGACCAGCGGGGCTTCGGCGAGACCGTCTACGACGACCAGCCCTTCACCTACTGGGACTCGGCCCGTGACTGCCTCGGCCTCATGGACCACCTGGACATCGACCGGGCGGTGATCGGGGGCATGTCCCAGGGCGGGTTCGTGTCGCTGCGGGCCGCCCTCCTGGCCCCCGAGCGCATCCGCGGCCTGATCCTGCTCGACACCCAGGCGGGGCCCGAGGACGCCGAGGTCGTCCCGATCTACCAGGGGATGATCGACGCCTGGGTGGCCGACGGACCCTCCGACGAGCTGGCCGAGGCGAGTGCCGCCCTCATCCTCGGCGACCCCGCGCTGACGGCGACGTGGACGGCGGTCTGGAAGGCGCGTCCCCACGAATCGCTGCGCAACCCGGGCCAGGCGCTGGTCGAGCGCGAGGACATCGGGGACCGCCTGGCCGGGATCACCGCGCCCGCGCTGATCGTCCACGGCACCGCCGACATCTCCATCTCGATGGACAAGGCCGAGCGGTTGGCCGACGGGCTGGTCGGCTGTCCGGGCGTGGTCGCCATCGAGGGCGGCACCCACGCCGCCAACATGACCCATCCCGACCTCGTCAACGCAGCCATCCTCGACTTCCTGACCGCGCTGGCCGCCCTGGCGGCCTGACCGGTCGTCCCGGCGCCTGGCCGGCCCGGTGTCAGCTGGCGTCCGCCGGCACCACCGGGGTCAGGGTGGCGGCTGTGGGGAGGGTCAGCCGGACGGATGACATGGTCACCGAGCCACCGAGCCGGGGCTGTGCGTACGACACGGTCGTGGCGACCAGCTGGAGCTCGACGTCGGACGCCGGGGTGGCCGTGTAGGCGACGATCTCGAGCGGCACGGTGACCTGGTGGGTGGCGCCGTCGAGCACGACCGGGACAGGCGTGACCTGGTTCCCGAGCACGGTGCCGGTCCGCTCGTCGACCAGCTGGGCGAAGATCCGCATCGGACGGTCACCGGCGGCCACGGTGCCCGAGTACGTGAGCTGCAGGCGCGGCGCGCCCACCACGACGAGCGGCTTGGCGAACCGGATCGGCACGTCGACGGCGTTGGTGGCCGGTGCCGGGGTGATGGGGGCGGCCAGGCTGCCGAGCTCCTGGTCGGCGGGGAACGAGGTCACGGGCCCCGATCCGCCCGTGGCCACCAGCTGCAGCGTGCCCGAGCCCGACGCCGTCACCGGCGCACCCTGGGCCACGGGATACGACGGCGCGGAGTACGTGGTGCCGTTCTGGTCGACGAAGCTGAATCCGGGGCCGGTGTCGACCGACGTGTCCCGCATCACGTACCGCTCGAGCCAGGCCAGCGTGGCCTGCTCGGGAGCCTCGGTGTTGCCGGCCGGGGTGAGGCAGATGCCGTGGCCGCCGCAGAACCACTGCATCGATGTCGGCACGCCCTCGGCCCGCAGTGCCTCGTAGTTGTCGACCCCCTCCTGCAGGGTGAAGAGGGTGTCGACCGTGCCCTGGAGGATCAGGGTGGGGATGTGGACGCCGGACAGGTACTGGGCCGGACCCCGGGCGGCGAACCAGGCCGCCTGGGCCGGGGAGACGCTGCCGTCGGCCAGACCGGACTGGTCGGCCGCCAGCACCTCGGGGGCGACGTGGTCGCTCGACGACAGGTTGGACAGCAACCCGGCCCAGCCGCTCTTGACGATGCCGGACTTGAAGAGGCTGGTGGTCAGCGAGTGCCAGGCGATGGTCGGCACGATGGCGTCGATGCGGCAGTCCGTCGCCGCGGCGACGAACTGGATCCCGCCGCCGTAGGAGCCGCCGACCATGCCCATGCGGGGGTCGCCCGGGGCGTCGAGCTCCACGCCGGGCCGCGTCGCCACCCAGTCGATGAGGGTGGAGACGTCGCGGGCCTCGTAGGCCGGGGAGTCGACCTCGGCCTCGCCGCCGGACGCACCGAAGCCGCGCGGGTCCCACGTCAGGACGTTGTAGCCGGCGTCGAACAGGGCCCGGATGGGATCGGCTCCGAGCAGGCTCTGCCCGGTGGTATCCGAGGTGTCGGTGTCACCGGACTCACTCCAGCCCGGGCCCATGAAGATCGTGGGGTGGGGCCCCGGTCCGGCGGACGGGACATAGCTGGACAGGGGGAACCAGTGGACCCGGATGACCGTGCCGTCGAACGACGTGACGTTCCAGTCGGTCGTCGATCCGGGGACGGGGGAGGCGACCACCGGGGTGGCCGGCTCGCCGCGGTGGCACGTGGTGGCGGTGGCGGTGGCGGTGGTCGCGGCCGCGGTCGTGGTCGTACTGGTCGCCGTCGACGAGGCGCAACCCGCCAGGGTCCCGGCCACGACGACCACCAACAGCGCGGCGATCCCGACGACGACCCGACGACCGCGACCGGGGGTCCGGTGGGAGGCGGTGGCATGCATCGCCGGAGTGTTGCACACCCGTCGACGGGGCGATCGCCGGTCGCGAGCCGCGACTTGCCCGGGCGCGCCGTCACCCGGTGGAATGGGGCATGGCCTCCGCCGCTCCCGCTGTGTCGAGCGGCGCGCCCCGGTCCGCCCGGGTCCGGTGGTGGGCCCTCGTGGTGGTCTGCCTGGCCATGTTCATGAACGCCCTCGACTCGTCGATCGTGAACGTGGCGCTCCCGGACATCCAGAAGGACCTGCAGTTCACCGCGTCGAGCCTGACCTGGGTGGTCGACGCCTTCCTGATCGCCTTCGGCAGCTTCCTGCTCATGGCCGGGCGGCTCGGCGACCTGATCGGCCGCCGCCGCGTGTTCCTCTTCGGCATCGCCCTCTTCACCACGGCGTCCGTCCTGTGCGGACTGGCCCAGAGCCAGGGCGAGCTCATCGCCGGCCGGTTCCTGCAGGGCATCGGCGGGGCCTGTTCGGCCTCGGTGGTGATCGCCATCATCGTCACCGAGTTCCCCGAGGCGGCCGAGCGGAGCCGGGCCATGTCGGCCTACGTCTTCGTGGCCGTGGGCGGGGGCTCGGTCGGTCTGCTGGTCGGCGGCGTCCTGACCCAGGCACTGAGCTGGCACTGGATCTTCTTCATCAACGTGCCCATCGGCATCCTCACGTTCGCCTTCGGCCGGGCCCTCGTCGTCGAGAACGTCGGGTTGGGCATCCGCACGGGTGTCGACGTGGTCGGTTCCGCCATGGTCACCGTCGCCCTGATGCTCGGGATCTACGGCATCTCGACGGCCACCGAGTACCGCTGGCTGTCGGCCCACACCCTCGGGTTCGTGGGTTCGGCCGTGGTCCTCCTCATCGGCTTCCTCGTCCTGGAGTCCCGGCTGGCCAACCCGATCATGCCCGTGCGCATCCTGCGGATCCGGACGCTGACCCGGACCAGCATCGTCCGGGGGACGCTGGCGACCGGCATGTTCTCCACCTTCTTCCTCGGCGCCCTCTACCTCGAGGGCGTGCTCGGGTTCAGTCCCGTCCAGACCGGCCTGGCCTTCCTCCCCATGTCGGTGACGATGGGAATCCTGTCGGCCGGGATCACGGCCCGTCTGGTCACCCGGTTCGGGGACAAGCGGGTGCTCATCCCGGGCATGGTCTGCGCCACGCTGGGGCTCCTGCTCCTGACCACCCTCGGGACCGACACCTCCTATGCCTCGGTGATGCTCCCGGCCTTCCTGCTGCTGGGCCTGGGCGCCGGCACCGCGTTCGCCCCGCTCCTGTCGATCGCCATGGTCGAGGTGCCGGTGGCCGACGCCGGACTGGGGTCCGGCATCGTCAACGTGTCGATGCAGATGGCCGCCGCGCTGGGCCTCGCCATCCTGAGCGCCATCGCCACCGGCCACAGCCACGCCCTGGAGTCGAGCGGCCGCCCGGTGGAGGAGGCACTGACCGACGGGTACCGGCTGGCGTTCCTGATCGGAGCCGTCCTGGTGGGGCTCGGGACGGTGGTGGCCGTCGTGTCCCTCGACAGGTCGACTCCCCCGGCAGCCAGCAGCCGCGTGCAGGTCCACCTGGCCGAGGAGGAGCTGTCGGCCGCCTCGGACCCGTACCCGCACTGATCGTCGACGGCACCGACGGGAGGATTCAGTAGAGGCCGACGATGTCGCCGTTCTCGTCGAGGTCGATGTCGAACGCCGCCGGGTGGGAGCCGAGTCCGGGCATGGTCCGCATGTCGCCGCAGATGGCGTACGCGAAGCCGGCACCGGCCGACAGGCGCACCTCGCGCACGGGCAGCCGCCAGCCGGTGGGCGCCCCCTTGAGCTCGGGGAACGAGGAGATCGACAGGTGGGTCTTGGCGATGCACACCGACAGCCCGCCGAAGCCCGCGGCCTCGAGCTGGTCGATGCGGCGGGCCGCCGCCGGGGCGTAGTCCACGCCGTCGGCGCCGTAGACGCGGGTGGCGATGGTCTCGATCTTCGCCCGCAGCGTGGCCTCGGACGGGTAGAGGACGTGGAACCCGCCCGGCTGCTCGGCCGCCTCGGCCACCGCCTCGGCCAGCTCGGTGGCGCCCCGGCCGCCGTCGGCGAAGTGGGTGCTGACCGCGCACCGCACGCCGAGGGAGGCGGCGATCTCCCGGATGACCTCGTACTCGCTCTCGTGGTCGGTGGGAAAGGCGTTGATGGCGACCACCGGGGTGACCCCGTGGAGCTGGACGTTCTGGACCTGCTTGACCAGGTTGGCCCCGCCGGCCCGCACCTCGTCGGGACGCTCGTCGAGCAGGCCCGGGGGGAGTGGACGACCGGCCACGATGCGGTGGGCGCCGGAGTGGGCCTTGAGGGCCCGGACCGTGGTCACGATCACGGCTGCGTCGGGGGTCAGCCCCGACACCCGGCACTTGATGTTGAAGAAGCGCTCGGCACCCATGTCGGCGCCGAACCCGGCCTCGGTGATGAGGTAGTCCCCGGTGCGGATGCCGATCAGGTCGGCCACGACCGACGAGTTGCCGTGGGCGATGTTGCCGAAGGGCCCGGCGTGGACGAGGACGGGGGTGTGCTCGAGCGTCTGGAGGAGATTCGGCTTGAGGGCGTCACGCAGTATGACAGCCATGGCGCCGGCCCCCCGTAGCTGCTCGGCCGTGACCGGCCGCCCGCCGGTGTCGAAGCCGACCACGATCTCGCCCAGGCGCCGGCGCAGGTCCCGCAGCGACGTCGACAGGGCCAGGATGGCCATGACCTCGGATGCCGCGGTGATGTCGAATCCCGACTGGCGGGGCACCCCGTCCTCGGCCGTGCCCAGCCCGATGACGACGTTGCGCAGCGCCCGGTCGTTGACGTCGAGCACCCGGCGCCACGAGATGGCGTGCAGGTCGATGTCGAGTTCGTTGCCGTGGTGGAGGTGGTTGTCGACGATGGCCGACAGCGTGTTGTGGGCGGCGGTGACCGCGTGCATGTCCCCGGTCAGGTGCAGGTTGAAGGCCTCGAAGGGGGCTGCCTGGCTGTAACCGCCGCCCGCGGCACCGCCCTTGATGCCGAATGTCGGACCCATGGACGACTGACGGATCGCCGCGGTGGCCCGTTTGCCGATGTGGGCCATCCCCTGGGCGAGACCGAGTGTCGTGGTCGTCTTCCCCTCGCCCAGGGGGGTGGGGGTGACCGCCGTGACCACGACGTAGCGGGCCCGGGGCCGGTCGGCCAGGGCCGCGACGGCATCGAGGGAGACCTTGGCGACGTAGCGCCCGTACGGTTCGAGCAGCTCGTCGTCGATCCCCATGCCGGCCGCCACGTCGGTGATGGGCCGGAGGGTGGCCCGCCGCCCGATCTCGAGCACGGTGAGCGGCGGGGCATCGGGCATGGGTTCTCCTCGGTCCGGTTCAACGGGTCCCGCGCGTGGATCGGGCCGAGCCCGGACTGTAACGCGACCGACGCCGCCGGCTCCGCTGCCGCTCCGGAACACCGATGGCCACAGCCGGGGTGGTGACGTCCGGGAACGCCAACGGCGGACGTCGTGGCGCGCCTGCGGGTCGCTCCGCCACGGCGCAGGCCAGCGACAGATGGCACAGTCCCCCCGGGCAGATGGCACGGTCCCCTCGGGCAGATGGCACGGTCCCCTCGGGCAGATGGCACGGTCCCCTCGGGCAGATGGCACGGTCCCCTCGTGAGAATATGCTTCTCAGAGTTACTCAGAATCCCGCTGCTAGAGCTGACGTACCGTCAGGGCAGGAGGGTCTCCGCAGGGTCCGCACCCGCCTCACGGTCATGAACATGAGCCGTGAGTTGCCCCGCAATTACGGGCCAACGGGGGGTTGTCTCCCCTTGGTGGCGATGGTAGAACGACATTGGCTCTCAAATGAGAGCCAAATTTACGTTCGGAGTCATCCGGTTGTTGCATTGCCCAATCGAAGGGGGATCCAATGCGTCGACTACTCACTGTGGCTGCAACCGTGGCAGCGCTTGCGGTTCCGGCCTCGATCGCTACAGCCGGCTTCACCCAGGTCGGTACGGCGGGGGCAGCGTCGGGCATCCAGTGCTCGAGTCTGAAGCTGTCGGGCACGCTCGCCTCGGGGACGATCACGGTCGGCAAGTGCACGCCGTCCGGAGGAAAGGGCTACAAGACGGCCACGGGTTCCGCGGCGGCTCTCGTCGAGCCGAATAGCAACCTCACCTGGTCGAAGAGCGGTGCCACGACGACCGTCACCATCACGGCGACGGCCGAGGGTCAGGGGCTGTGCAAGAAGAAGTACACCCAGTTCGACGCCAGCGGCACGGTGACCGGCGCGTCGACGACTGGAGTCGGGGTCCCGGCCGTCGGAGACGCCATCTCCGCCGAGGTCTGCATCGACGCCACTACGAACAAGTTGAAGCTCGTGACGGGTACCACCTTCAGCCTGTAGCACCACACACCGACAGGGCGGGACCGCACGACGTGGCCGCCCGGCGGCACGGTCTGCGGCAGACTTGTCCCGTGACGACCACGGACCAGGGATCGGAGCGCCGACCGGCGTCCGACGTCACCCTCTTCGGACACTGGATCTGCCCGTACTCCGTGCGGGTCTCCTTCGCCCTGGCCGAGCGTGGCATCACCCACGACGTGGTCGACGTCCCACCGACGGCCGTTCGACCCGCCGAATACGTCGTCCCTACCGAGTTCGTCGAGCACTCGCCGCTCGGCGAAATCCCGCTGGTGCGGGTGGACCACGAGTACCGGGCCGACTCGCTACCCATCCTGGAGTGGCTGGAGGAGCGGGTCGACGCCCGACCGCTGCTGCCGTCCGAACCGGTCGCCCGGGCCCGCGTCCGCGAGTCGATGGCCTGGATCGACTCCCACGTGTTCCCGCCCATGATCGGGATCTACTACGGCACGGACCCCGAGCGCATCGCCACCTCTGCCGACGGCCTGGCCGCGGCGCTGACCGACCTGGGCGAACAGCTGGGCGACGGCTCTTGGCTGGTGGGCTCGGGACCGACGCTGGCCGAGGCGGCCGTGGTCCCGTTGTACGTCCGCCTCGAGGGACTCGCCCGCCTCGGTTTCGACCGCACCGTCGACGGCCGGGTGATCGCCCATCGCGAGCGGGTGGCGGCGCTGCCGGGCGGCCGGGCGGTCGCCTGGTCGTCGGCCCAGACCGCCGAGTTGGTCGACCGCTCCGAGCGCTACCGTGCCCGCCGGCGGCGACGATCGGGGAGCGCTCCGGACGCCCGATGACGGGTGGGCGACCGGTCCGCCCCGGGTCGTCCGGAGGTGGGGCTCAGGCCGTGAGGACCGGATCCTGGGCCGGGCCCCAGACCTCCCGGTTGTCCGAGCGCAGCACCCACCGGCGCGGGCGGATGTCGAGGAGCGGGTCGAGCCCGGCCCCGGCGAGGACGGAGCGGATGGTGGCCTGCTCGGCGGCCGTGGCCGCAGCGAAGGCGTCCTGGACCCGCTTCACCAGGAAGATCCGGTAGGGGACGACGGCGACCGTCATGGGTCGGCCGCGCCAGTCGAACGTGGTGGTGCCGCTGATCCGCCGCTTGGGCTTGCCCAGGACGACCTCGCCCTCGGCCACCTCGGGATGCTCGGCCAGCCAGGCGTCGACCGCACGGACCTGGGCGGCGGCTTCGTCGAGGAACTCCTGGCCGACGTAGGCCAACAGGGCCCGCAGCGAGTCGGGCACACCGTCGTCGGTGAAGAGCTCCTGGCTGCAGTCGCCGTACTCCGAGGCGTCGAGGACCCGGCGCGTTCATGCGCTCGACCCACCGCCAGACGCGCTGGGCCCGTCGCTTCATCAGCACCGAGGGGTACGGGTCGCGGGCCAGGTGGGCGTAGAGGGGGCCCATGAAGCCGTAGTCGGCGATCGTCGGTCGCCCGCCGAGCAGGTACGGCGAGCCGGCCAGGTGGGCGTCGAACAGGTCCAGGAACTCCAGGTAGGACCGCTCGATCTCGGACACGAGCTCGGGCGTCACCCCGAAGGAGGACGTGGCGCTGCGCATGCGGTCCGACGCGAACGCGAACACCGCCTCGCGGGTGGCGTCGTCGGCCCCGACCACCAGGGCGGCACTGAAGTCCTTGGACAGGAACGGGACGTTCGTGTCGTCGAAGTCCCAGCGGTAGTGCATGGCCGGTCGCAGCAGACCCTCGCCACCGAACAGCTCCAGCACGTGGGCGACGGTGCGCAGGACGGCGCCGGCCGGGTAGGCGGAGCGGTCGGCCGGCACCGTGGCGTCGAGGTGATCGATGATGTCGACCGTGTCCTGCACGATCGTCCCGTCCGGGGTCTGGAGCACCGGGATGATCCAGCGCCCGATGACCGG
Organism: uncultured Acidimicrobiaceae bacterium; assembly: GCA_963830165.1. Classification (GTDB taxonomy): domain Bacteria; phylum Actinomycetota; class Acidimicrobiia; order Acidimicrobiales; family RAAP-2; genus Bog-756. The sequence continues at coordinate 199,534 of CAWHKZ010000008.1, read as the reverse complement.
TTCGACCTCGGCGCCGTAGCGGGGGTCGCCCGGGGCCCGCTCGACGTAGTCGATCCGATGGGTGCGCAGGTAGGAACGGGCCTTGCCGGAATAGAGCGAGGCGGGCATCGCGTACAGGACGTAGGGGTCCATCGGGTCTCCTGTTCTGGGACGGTCGACTGCGGATCGGTTGCTGCGGACCGGTCGGGCCGGCTGGGGGCCGGCCACCGGGTGGCCGGTGGAGCGGGCCGTCCGCACCGGTTGCGAGTGTATCTTCTGTCAGGTACGTTGACAGATGTCATCCGAATTGACAAAAGTGGGCGGCGGACCGGGCGGGCGGACCATCTGCACCATCGCCACCGAGGAGAACCGCGCATGAAATTCGGCATCGTCTTCGCCAACACCGGGCCCTTCGTCGACCCGGCGGCCGCCGCGGTGCTCGCCCGGTCGGCCGAGGCCTCGGGTTTCGAGTCGCTGTGGACCGTCGAGCACACCGTCGTGCCCGCCGGCTACGAGTCGACCTACCCCTACGACAGGTCGGGACGGATGCCCGGCAGCGACGACTCACCGATCCCGGACCCGCTCGTGTGGCTGGCCTACCTCGCGTCGGTCACCTCGACCATCAACCTGGCCACCGGGATCCTGATCCAGCCCCAGCGGAACCCGGTCGTGCTGGCCAAGGAGGTCGCCACCCTCGACCATCTCTCGGGCGGTCGCATGCAGCTCGGTGTCGGCGTCGGGTGGTTGGAGGAGGAGTTCGACGCCATCGGCGTGCCCTTCGCCGAGCGGGGCCGGCGCACCGATGACGGGATCGCCGCCATGCGGGCCCTGTGGGGAGAGGACCGGGCCAGCTATGACGGCGAATTCACGTCGTTCACCGACTGCATCTGCCGGCCCCGGCCGGTCCACGGGTCGGTGCCGGTGCACATCGGCGGACATTCGGAGGTGGCGGCCCGCCGGGCCGGCCGCATCGGGGACGGGTTCTTTCCGGCCAAGGGCGGCCACGAGACATTCGCCCACCTGCGCGACCTGGTGCGGGAGACCGCGGAGGCCGCCGGCCGCGACCCGGGCGCCATCGAGTTCACGTACGGCGGCAACGGCGTCCTCGGGCCCGGGCGCGCTCGAGGAGGCGGCGGCCCTGGCCGACCTCGGGGTCGACCGCATCGTCGTCCCCTCGTTCCTGTTCTGGAAGGACACGGAGGCCGCGCTGGCCGCCTACGGCGATGAGGTCATCGCCCGGGTCTGACCCGGGACCGCACAGTCACGACGCCCGCCGAGGCGGGCACAGGAGGAGGACGACCATGGAGTTGGACGGACGCACCGCAGTCATCACCGGGGCCGCCTCGGGCATCGGCCTGGCACTCACCGAGCGCTTCCTCGGCGAGGGGATGTCGGTGGTCATGGCCGACATCGAGCAGCCGGTGCTCGAGCGCGAGGCGGCGCGGATCGCCGACGCGGGCGGCACGGTCGTGCCCGTCGTGTGCGACGTGTCCGACCCGGACCAGGTCGCCGGCCTGAAGGACGCCGCCCTGGCCGCCTATGGCGCCGTCCACCTCCTGTGCAACAACGCCGGGGTGGCCAACGGGCAGGTCAGCCACAGGACGAAGCCGGCCACCTGGGACTGGGTGGTGGGCGTCAACGTGCTCGGCCCGGCCTACGGGGTGAGCACCTTCGTCCCCCTCATGCTGGAGCAGGGTGAGGGCCACGTGGTGAACACGGCGTCGGAGGCCGGGCTGACCGCCTCGCCGGTGCTCGGTCCGTACCACGCCACCAAGTACGCGGTGGTGGGACTGTCGGAGTCGCTCGCCCTCGAGCTCGAGAACACGCCCGTCGGCGTGACCTGCCTGTGCCCCGAACTGGTGGCCACCCGGATCTTCGAGTCCTCGCGGAACGCCCCCGACGCGCTCGGATTCCCCCCGCCGGCGGCCGTGCCCATGGACCAGATCGCCGCCTTCATGGGCACGGTGGCCATGGATCCCGCCGACCTGGCCGCCGACGTCTCCTACGCCGTGCGGGCCGGGCAGTTCTGGGTGCTCACCCACGAGTCGACGCGGGCCCGGGTGCACGACCGCAACCGCCGGCTCGAGCAGGGCCGCCCGCCCGCGTTCAGTCACGGGGCCTAGGCGCGTGACGGGGGCGGCCGGTCGGGGGGAGAGCCCGGAGCCTGGGGTCGACGGGCGGTCGGCCATCCGCGACCGCAACCGCGACGCCGTCCTCGACGCCGTCCTCGACCTCTTCTCCGAGGACAACCTGAGCCCGGGCCCCGAGGACGTCGCCCTGCGGGCAGGCCTCTCGGTGCGCTCGGTCTACCGCTACTTCGACGACCACGACTCGCTGTCGCGGGCGGCCATCGACCGCCAGCTCGAACGCCTGGCCCCGCTGCTGGTGATCCCCGCGATCGGCGAAGGCGACATCGACGAGCGGATCGCCAGGTTCGTCGACGTCCGGCTCCGCCTCCAGGAGGCGGCCGGCCCGGTCCTGCGGGCCACCCGCATGCGCGCCACGTTCGACCCGGTGGTGCGGGACCAGTTCGAGTCCGACCGGGCCCGCCTGCGCGAGCAGGTGGCGCGCCACTTCGCCGCCGAACTGACGGCCATGCCGGCCGACCGTGCCGCCTCCCGGCTGGCCGCCATCGACACCCTGTGCACCTTCGAGGCCCTCGACCACTACCTCGTCCACCGGGCCCTCGACCCGGGCACCACCCACGCCATGGTGGTCGACGCCCTGTCCGCCCTGCTGGACGCCTGACCACACCACTGGACGACTGACCACACGCACCACCGGACGGCTCGCGGGCCGCAGAAAGGAACGGACCATGGCTGACAGGCTGGAGTACCCCTTCGGGTCCATCGACGTCGAGACGGCGGGACGGTGGCTGCGGCTGTCGCCCGGGGACGACGGTCCCGTGTGGATGCTCAATCTCATGAAGTACAAGCGGCAGGCCGACTACGGCGACGGGGGCGGGCCCTCGATCTCGGGCAAGGAGGCCGACGACATCTACGCCCCGACCGCCGTGCTGGCCGACCTCGGAGCCACCGTCCCGCTGTTCGGTGACGTCACCCGACAGGTCGACGACGGCGTGGCCTGGGAACGTGTCGGCATCGTCCGCTACCCCGACCGGGCGTCGTTCTTCGCCATGCAGGACAGGGACGACTTCCAGAAGCAGTACGTGCACAAGAAGGCGGGCATGGAGACCACCATCGTCATGGGCTGCGTGCCCCTGTGGTCGGCCGATCCGGCCGACGGCGGCTCCGGTCCGATCGTGATGCGGGTGCGCCGGTTCGCCGAGGGGGCCGAGCCGGGCCCCGACCCCGAGGGTGTGACCGGCGTTGCCCACTTCGCCGTCGACGGGGTCATGCTCGGGGACGGCAGGCGGTGGGACGACGTCCGCTTCGACCGGGTGGAGGACGGAGCGCTCGCCGCTCTGGCCGACACCCCGGGGTTGGCCGACCAGGTCGTCGTGGTGATCGACCCGCAGCTCGAGGATCTCATCGCCTCGGTGCGCACGGCGGGGGAGTGAGCGGTCATGGACGTGTTGCGCACCCCGGATGAGCGCTTCGAGGGACTGCCGGACTACCGGTTCACCCCGCACTACCGCGAGGTGGAGTCGGCCGACGGCACCCGGCTGCGCTTCCACTTCCTCGACGAGGGGCCCCGGGACGCGGCGCCCGTGCTCCTCCTCCACGGCAACCCGGCCTGGTGCTACCTGTACCGCCACATGATCCCCGGTCTGGTCGGGCGCGGCCACCGCGTCGTGGCCCTCGACCTGATGGGCCTCGGCCGGTCCGACAAGCCCGTCGACCAGGACGCCTTCACCATGTCCGACCACACGGCGTGGATGGGCCGGTGGCTCGAGGCCGAGGACCTCGCGCGGCGCCACCCTGTTCTGCCAGGACTGGGGCGGCATCCTCGGCCTCGCCCTCCTGCCCGGGTACGGGCACCGGTTCGACCGGGTCGTCGCCTCCAACACGGGCCTGCCGGAGGGCAGGGGCATGAACAAGTTCATGGAGAATTGGCTGGCGTTCAGCCAGTCGGTCGACGTGCTCCCCGTCGGGTCACTCGTCCAGAGCGGGACCACCCGGGAGCTGTCGGCGGCCGAGGTGGCCGCCTACGACGCCCCCTATCCGGACGGCACCTTCCAGGCCGGCCCCAAGCGCTTCCCGCTCCTGATCCCGGTACAGCCCGACAACCCCGGGGTGCCCCAGGCCAAGGCGACGTGGGCCTTCCTCGAGACGTGGGAGAAGCCGTTCCTCACCGTCTTCGGCGATCAGGACGCGGTGGCGTTCAAGGCCGGAGCCCACGAGGTGCTGCAGCGGCGGATCCCCGGGGCCCAGGGCCAGCCCCACCGCGTCATCGAGGGGGCGGCCCACTTCATCCAGGAGGACGCACCCGACGAGCTGGTGGCCGTCATCGACGGGTTCGCCCCGCGTGAGCGGGGACGTCGGCGCCCCGGGCCCGACGGTACGATCAGACCGGCTCCGGACCTGGCCGGGGCCGGACGCCAGGGGGAACCACATGGCCACCGTCGCCACCGTCGCCACCGTCCGTGGGCCGGTCGATGCCGCCGAACTCGGCCGCACGTACATGCACGAGCACATCTTCGTGCTGAGCCCCGACGTCCAGCTGAACTTCCCCGAGGAGTGGGGCGACGAGGAGGCCCGCGTGACCGACGCCGTCGAGAAGCTGCGCGCCCTGTCCGCCTCCGGAGTCCGCACCATCGTCGACCCGACGGTCATCGGACTCGGCCGCTACATCCCCCGGATCCAACGGGTGGCCGAGCAGGTGCCGGACCTCAACGTCGTGGTGGCGACGGGCTGCTATACGTACCACGACGTCCCCTTCTTCTTCCACTACCGCACGCCCGAGGTGGGCGCCCTGCTCGGGCGGTCCGAGCCCGAGCCGATGGTGCCGATGTTCGTGGCCGACATCACCGAGGGGATCGCCGGTACCGGCGTGCGGGCGGGCATGCTCAAGTGCGCCATCGACGAGGAGGGCCTGGCCCCCGGGGTCGAGCGGGTGATGCGGGCCGTGGCCCGGACGCACCTCGCCACCGGCTGCCCCATCACCGTCCACACCCACCCGGGGACGGAGCGGGGCCTCGACGTCCAGCGGATCATGGCCGAGGAGGGCGTCGACCCGCAGGCGGTGGTGCTCGGGCACAGTGGCGACTCCACCGACGTCGACCATCTGACGGCACTGGGCGAGGCCGGGTTCTGGCTGGGCATGGACCGCTTCGGCATCAACCTGGCCACCTCCTTCGAGGCCCGGGCCGACACCGTGGTGGAGCTGTGCCGCCGTGGACTGGCCGATCGCATGGTGCTGTCCCACGACGCCGCCTGCTACATCGACTGGGTCGATCCCGACGTCCTGCCGTTCATGCCCCAGTGGCACTACCTGCACATCGAGCAGGACGTGCTCCCTTACTTCCGGGAGCACGGCGTGACCGAGGAGCAGATCACCACCATGCTCGTGGACAATCCGCGGCGCATCCTGGCCGGCGCCTGAGCGACGGTCGCCGGTCGAAACGGCGACCGTCGGCCGGTCGGCGGTCGGTCCGGCGAGGGACGGTGCGGTGGGGGTCGGCCAGGTGGGGTCAGTGCGGTGGGGGTCAGTGCGGTGGGGGTCAGTGCGGTGGTGGTCAGTGCGGTGGTGGCTGGTCCGGCGTACGTCGGCCAGGTCGCGTCAGTCAGGTGGGGTCAGGCGACGGACGTGAGCAGGGCACCCTGGCGGGCGCACAGCTCCGGGATGACGGCGGCCGGCAGGTCATGGGCCATGCCCTCGACCACCCACAGCTCGGCACCCGGCACCGCCTCGGCCGTGGCCACGCCGCCCGGCAGGGTGACGAGAGGGTCGGCCGACCCGTGGACGACCAGGGTGGGCACGGCCACGCCGGCCAGCCCGGGAGCGCGATCGGGCGAGGCCAGGATGGCGGCCAACTGGCGGACGGTGCCCTCGGGGTGGTTGCCCCGGTCGTAGTGGAGCCCGGCGCGTTCTCGCATCGCGACCTCCTCGAACGGGAAGCCGGGGGAGGCGATCACCCGGGAGATCTCGACCGCCTGCTCGATGACGGCCTCGCGCCCCTCGACGGGCTCCACGAGGAGTGCGCCCATCGCCTCGGGGGTGGGCGGCCCGGCGGCCGTGCTCGGTGTCGACATGATCGACGTGAGGGTCCGGAGGCGCTGCGCATGGTCGATGGCGAACTGCTGGGCGATCATCCCGCCCATGGAGACGCCGAGCACGTGCGCGGACTCGATCCCGAGGGCGTCGAGCAGGCCGGCGGCATCGCTCGCCATGTCGGCCACGAGGTAGGGGACGGAGGCCGACGGGTCGAGCAGGAGGGCGCCCACGTCCGGCACGCCGGCGTCGTCGAACCAGGTCGACTGCCCCTGGTCGCGGTTGTCGAAGGTGATGACGTGGAAGCCGGCGTCGACCAGCCCCTCGACGAAGGCCGGCGGGAAGTCGGTCATCTGGGCGCCGAGCCCGTGGACGGCGAGCAGCGGAGGTGCCGCCGGGTCACCGTGGGTGGCGTAGGCGATGTCGATCCCGTTGGCGGCGGTGATGGGCAAGTTCAGCTTCTCCTCGGGTCCGCGTGTGTTGTGGGCACGCTACTGCGACTCCGGGGGGCACGATCCTCCGTGCACCTCGGCGGCCCGCAGCATCTGGTGCAGGTCGACGGCTGCGGGTGAGAGTTCTGCTGGACCCGGAGTGTGGCGCTCGGCGCACCGGTAGCGGGAGGCGGTCGTCATATCTCGTAAACCTGACCAAATCACTTGACTTTCTAGGGACCAATCCTTAATCTCCCTAATCCAGTAGGAATTATTGGAAATGGGCAGGGGCCTCCCGTGAGGTCGTCGCGTCCGACTCGATCAAGGAGACCCCGTTGCGTAGAACCCCATTCCACAGGAGCGTCCGAGTGGCCACCGCGGTTGCCGTGGCCGTCGGCACCGCCGGACTGGCCACACTGGTCAGCGTGACCTCGACGGCGCAGGCCGATCCGGGCTACGTGTCGGCGTACGCCGGTGTCGGGTCCGACGTGACCCAGGACGTGTACGCCGCCTTCACCGGGGCATCTCCGGCGCCGCCTGCGGCGAACACCAACTTCTACACGCCACTGCACTCGTCGGACGCCACCAACAACAAGACCATCGAGTCGTTCGATGCCAACCCGGCCGGTGGCACCACGTCCAATCCGGGGTGCATCACCACAAAGCTCGGTGGCCCGTCCTTCGACCGCCCCAACTCGTCGACAGCCGGCATCGCCGCCCTGCTCGCGGCAGTGAACGGCACCGGGTGGGAGAACTCCTCGGCATCGTGCACCGGCGCAACGGTCAACGTGACCGGGCAGATCGACTTCGCCCGATCGGCCCGCGGCCCGAAGACGGCGGGTACGACGCTCACCTTCGTGCCCTTCGCCCGTGACGGCCTCGGCATCCTCTACGGGGGCCCCGATGCCTCTGAGATCAGCTCCCTCACCACCGCCGAACTGAACACCTTGTACTCGTCGACCACGGGTACCGAGACGATCAACGGCGTCACGGTGTACGCCTGCCTGACCATCTCGGGCTCCACCCCTCGGAGCAACCTCGAGACGGCCGTAGACGTGTCCGACACCCAGGCCGGCAACGCGGCCACCGCGGCGGGCTGCAACAACCTGGTCCAGAACAGCGGCAACTCGTTCGACACGTTCGCCCACGCCTTGACGGGCACCACCGCCGCAGTGGTGCCGATCTCGGCGGGCAGCTGGATCTCGCAGAACAACGGCGTGGCCGTCGACCGATCGAACCAGGCCCGTACCGACGGTGACAACCTGGCCTCGATCACGGATGGCAGCAATGTCCTCGGCCTGCCGTACACCGGGTCGGGCACGTCCGAGCTCCCGAACACGACCTACTACGAGTCGACCTCGTACGGGTACAACCTCTATACGGTCCTCCCGACCGACAAGCTCTCGGGCTTCACGCAGGACGCCGCGCTGGAGAGCCTCTTCGTGGGCTCGGGCTCGGCGATCTGCAACTCGAGCGAGCAGTCCGAGGTGGTGAACCACTTCGGGTTCGACAGCCTCCAGGGCTCCGAGGGCGCATGCGGGACCACCACCCAGACCGGTAACGGCTGAGCCGTACCAGACCACCCACCACCACCTCGTCAAGGAGTCCATTCATGTCTATCGAACGTGCTGCATTGCGGCGCCTGGGTCGCCGCGGGTCCATCCGGACCCGCGACGACCGGGGCGCCACCTCCACCCGGGTACTGGCCGCCGGCCTCGTGGCGGTGGGGTCACTGACCGTCCTGGCGGTCGCAGGTTCGCCACCGGCGTCGGCATCGACGCTCGACGGGATCGCCAGCATCGCCAACCCCACGACGCTCGGCGTCGTCACGTCCGGTGCGTCGACCACCCAGTTCACCGTGACGCTGCCGTCACAGGCGGCATGTGCCGGCGACACGGCGAGCGACGGCTACCACGTCTACAGCTACCTCGTCCCCAAGGGAACGAACCTCTCCGCGTTGACCTTCCAGTCGTTCCCGTCGTCCGGCTACGGCCTGGTCGACGACATCGGCACGTACTACGGCCCGGTCAACACGGCCATCGGCACTGGCCAGATCGTCTCCGTTCCGGGCGACTTCGAATGGGGGCCGCTGGTCTCGAACGACGGGATTCCGCTGTCCACCCTCCTCTACACGGGTGCGGGCACCACTGCCTCGGGCGTATGGGAGGCCGGACTGGCCTGCGCCAATACCCACGGCGTCCTCACCGACAACTGGAACACCGAGGTGACCTTCTCCGCCAGCAACTCGGATCCCAACGGGTTCACCTGGTCCGCGGTCCCCGGTCCGAGCGGTAGCTCGCCCGCGGCGTTCACCTCGGCGGACTCGACGACCTTCTTCACCGGTTCGGCCGGCACCTTCACGGCGACGACGAGCGGTAGTCCGACCCCGGCCATCACCGAGTCGGGCACCCTCCCGGCGGGGGTGACCTTCAGCGACGGTGTGCTCTCGGGCACGCCGACGGCGATCGGGTCCTACCCGATCACCCTGACCGCCACCAACGGCATCGAGGCTCCGGTCACGCAGAACTTCTCGCTGACCGTCGCCGGTTTCGAGGTCACCACGACGTCGCTGCCCCCCGCCTCCGTCGGTGCGGCCTACAGCCAGCAGTTGACCACGGGCGGCGCCCCCTCGGGTGCCACGGTGACCTGGAAGAAGGTGTCGCTTCCCAAGGGATTCGCCCTCTCGTCGAGCGGCCTGCTGACCGGGACCCCGTCGTCCAAGGCGGTCGGGGCCCAGTCGGTCAAGGTGTCGGTCACCGACGCCAAGGGCGGCACTCCGGCGACGGCCACCATCCCCCTTGCCGTCGACGAGGCCCCGGCGTTCGACAAGACGTCACCGACCGCCGCCGGTGTCACCGAGGGCGAGCCCGCCTCGATCGCTCTGACGGCCACCGGTTTCCCGGCACCGACGTTCAGTCTGACGGGCAGCCTGCCCGCCGGATTGAGCTTCGACGGGACGACGGGCGTCCTGTCCGGCACCCCGACGGTCACGGCCAACTCGAGCCAGGACACCCTGACGATCCAGGCGTCGAACGGCGTCGGCGCTGCGGCAACGGAGACCTTCACCCTGGCGGTCTACGCGCCGCTGGTGGTGGCCACGACCCCGCTGACCATCGCCCAGGGGGCAACGGTCCCGAGCGGGTTCCAGCTGGCGACCATCACCGGCACCGAGGTGGGAGGGACCCTGAAGGTCAAGGCCACCGGACTGCCCAAGGGTCTGACCCTGTCGGACACCGGCGTCCTGTCGGGCACGGTGTCCGCCGCAACTGCCGCCAAGGCCTATGCGGTGACCATCGCCGTCTCGTCGAAGGACGCCAAGACGGCGGTCACGGCCACCGGCACCGCCACGATCACGGTGACCTCCTGAGGTACTCGGCGCGGGACCGGTCGCCGCATTCCGAGTGACCGTTGCCCGATGACCGTCGGCCATAGGGCCCGGGACGGTGCACCAGCACCCCCCGGGCCCTGTTCGGCGTCCAGATCGGCAGCCGAATGCCAGGAGTGAACTCCTGGTGATCCGCTTCCCGGGTTCGATGGCTTCAACGAGTGGGAAATCGACCACGAACGTAGACGGGGCACCTTGCCTCCTGTAATATCGACAAAATTAGTAGGGATTAAAGGATCGTGCCGCCGGCTCCGGGCCGGCGGTCAGCAGTCCGCAGCCGACCACCAGGCCGGCCTGCGGGCGAGGGGCAGGGGGGAGTTCGAACAACCCGCCGGTCCCGGCCGCACTTCGACCGCTCAGCACAGAAGGAACGACCATGGACGACCAGCGCCCGCAGCTCCCGACCCGCAGCGACGGCCGCACCCCGCGTCGCCCGACCCGGGGGCACGTCCGGCGTTTCGCCACCCTCGCCGTGGCCGTACTAGCGGCCACGGCCACAGTGGTGACGGTCGCCGCCACGGCGACACCGGCCGGGGCCTCGACCGTGAACGGGATCGCCACCATCGCCAGCCCGGGCACGACCACGGCGCTCACGTCGGGTGGATCGACGGCGCCGTTCACGGTATCGCTGCCTTCCCAGTCGGCCTGCACCGGTGACACCGCCACCGACGGATACCACGTCTACAGCTACCTCGTTCCCGAGGGGACCGACCTGTCGGGGGTTACCTTCGTCGGCTTCCCGTCGACCGGCTACGGCCTGGTCGAGACCACCGGCACGTACTACGGCGCGGTCAACACGGCCATCGGCACCGGCCAGATCATCGGCATCCCCAACGACTTCGAGTGGGGCCCGCTCGTGGCGGACGACGGGGTGCCGTTGAGCACGCTGCTCTACTCGGGCTCGGGCGCGACTGCCTCCGGGGTGTGGGAGGCCGGCCTGGCCTGTGCCAACACCTCCGGCGTCCTCACGGACGACTGGAACACGGAGGTCACGTTCACGGCCAGCTCCACCGACGCGAACGGCTTCACCTGGTCCACGGTCCCCGGGCCGAGCGGCAGCGCACCGGCGGCGTTCACCTCCGCATCGACCGCGTCGTTCGACGAAGGTGTGGCCGGGACCTTCACCGCCACAGCGTCCGGATCGCCCACCCCGGTCATCACCGAGTCGGGCACGCTGCCCACCGGGGTGACCTTCTCCGACGGGACGATCTCCGGTACGCCGACGGTGACCGGCTCCTTCCCGATCACGCTGACCGCCACCAACGGCATCGACTCGCCGGCCACCCAGGACTTCACCCTGTACGTGGGGCCCGTCGTCACCGCGGTCAGTCCGGACTCCGGGCCGACGACCGGCGGCACCGCGGTGACCGTGACCGGGGTCGACCTGGCCGACGCCACTGCCGTCGACTTCGGCGGGACCGCGGGGACGATCATCTCTAACTCGGCCACCTCTATTTCCGTGTCGTCGCCGACTGGCGGTGCCGGAACCGTCGACGTGACCGTGACCACTGCCGGAGGCACCTCGGCCACCTCCGCCGCTGACCAATTCACCTACGCGGCCACCCCGACGGTCAGCGCCGTCAGCCCGAGCTCCGGGGCGACGACCGGCGGCACCACGGTGACCGTCACCGGGACCGGCCTGGCCGACGCGACAGCGGTCGACTTCGGCACCAGATCCGCGGCGATCATCTCGGACACGGCGACCACCGTCACCGTGACGTCGCCCACCGGCAGCGCGGGCACCGTCGACGTCACCGTCACCACGGCAGGAGGCACCTCGACCACGTCGGTCGCCGACCAGTTCACCTATGTGGTCGCTCCGGCCGTCACCGCCGTCTCGCCCGGTTCCGGTCCGATCGCCGGCGGCACGACCGTCACGGTGACCGGAACGAACCTGGGTGATGCCACATCCGTCGAGTTCGGAGCCAACGAGGGCACGGTGACCGCCGACACGGCCACCTCGATCACCGTGACCTCGCCCGCCGGAACCGGCACGGTCGACGTGACCGTCACCACGGCAGCCGGCACCTCGGCCACCAGTTCGGCCGACCACTTCACCTACGTGGCCGCCCCGACCGTCACGGCCGTCAGTCCCACCTCTGGACCGACCGACGGCGGCACGGCCGTCACGGTGACCGGGACGAACCTCGCTGACGCCACGTCCGTCGAGTTCGGCACGACCGCGGGTGCGGTGACCGCCGACACGGCCACCTCGATCACCGTGACCTCGCCCAACGGAAGCGCGGGAGCGGTCGATGTGACCGTGACCACGGCGGGGGGAACGTCGGCGACGTCGGCCGACGATCTCTTCACCTATGTGACGGCCCCGGTCGTCACCGCAGTCTCACCCGGTTCCGGGCCGGCCACGGGTGGGACGAGGGTCACCGTCAGCGGCACGAACCTGGGTGATGCCACCTCCGTCGAGTTCGGCACGACCGCGGGTGCGGTGACCGCCGACACGGCCACCTCGATCACCGTGACGTCACCGGTCGGCACCGGTGCGGTCGACATCACGGTGACCACGGCGGGGGTACCTCGGCCACCTCGGCCGCCGACCTCTTCACCTACGTCGGGGCCCCGACCGTGACCGCGGTGTCGCCGGCCTCCGGTCCCACCGCGGGCGGCACGACCGTCACCGTGACCGGCACCGATCTCGGTTCGGCCACGTCGGTCGAGTTCGGCACGGCGGCCGGCACCGTGACGGCCGACACCCCAAGCTCGATCACCGTGACGTCGCCGGCCGGCAGTGTGGGAACGGTCGCCGTGACGGTGGTCACGGCCGGCGGCACCTCGGCCACCAGTTCGGCCGACCGCTACACCTACGTGGCCGCCCCGACCGTCACCGCCGTCAGCCCCACCACCGGGCCACCCGCGGGCGGCACGACCGTCACCGTCACCGGCACCGATCTCGGTTCGGCGACATCGGTCGGGTTCGGCACCACGGATGGGACCGTGACGGCCGATTCGCCCACCTCGATCACCGTGACCTCGCCCGCCGGCACCGGCACCGTCGACGTGACGGTCACCACGGCCGGGGGTACCTCGGCCACCAGCCCGGCCGACCACTTCACCTACGTGGCCGCCCCGACCGTCACCGGCGTCAGCCCGACCTCCGGGCCGGTCGCCGGCGGCACCACGGTCACCGTGACGGGAGCCAACCTGGGATCGGCCACGTCGGTCAAGTTCGGGACCACGGCCGGTACCGTCACCGACGACTCGGCCACCTCGATCACCGCGACCTCGCCCGCAGGCGCTACCGGCGTGGTCAATGTGACGGTGACCACGGCCGGCGGCACGTCGGCCACGTCGGCGGCCGACCAGTTCACCTACGTGGGCCCGCCGACCGTGACGTCCGTCTCCCCGGCCTCCGGTCCGACGGTGGGCGGCACCACGGTCACGGTGACCGGGGAGGGCCTCACGTCGGCCACTTCGGTGAAGTTCGGCACGACCGACGGCGCCGTCATCGCCGACACGGCCACCTCGATCACCGTGACGTCGCCCGCCGGAAGCGCCGGCGTGGTGAACGTGACGGTCACGACCGCCTACGGCACCTCGGCCACCTCGGCCTCCGACCAGTTCACCTACGCCGCCGCCCCGACCGTCAGCGCCGTCAGCCCGAATTCCGGGCACACCTCGGGTGGCACGATCGTCACGGTGACCGGCACCGATCTGGGCTCGGCCACGTCGGTCAAGTTCGGCGCGACGGCCGGCACGGTGACAGCCGACACGGCCACGTCCGTCACGGTGACGTCGCCCGCTGGTAGCGCGGGCACCGTCGACGTGACCGTCACGACCGCCGGCGGCACATCGGCCACCACCACGGCCGACCACTTCACCTACGTGGCCGCCCCGACCGTCACCGGTATCAGCCCCTCCGACGGGCTCACTGCCGGTGGCACGAGCGTCACCGTGACCGGTGCCGACCTGGGCTCGGCCTCGTCGGTCAGGTTCGGCACGACGGCCGGCGCCGTCACCGCCGACACGGCCACCTCGATCACCGTGACCTCGCCGGCCGGCACCGGCGTGGTCAACGTGACCGTGACGACGGCCGGCGGTACGTCGGCCACCTCGGTCGCCGACCAGTTCACCTACCAGCAGGCCCCGGCGTTCACCTCGGCGACCTCGGCGACCTTCACGGTGGGCGTGGCCGGCAGCTTCACGCCGACGGCGTCGGGCTCGCCTGCGCCGACCATCACCGAGTCCGGCACCCTGCCAGAGGGCGTCACGTTCTCCTCGGGCAGCCTGCACGGAGCGCCGACACAGGTCGGAGTGTTCCCGATCACGCTGACGGCCAGCAACGGGGTGGGGTCGGACGCCGTCCAGAACTTCGCCCTGACCGTCGCCTCGGCTCCCGTGACCCTGACGGGCCCGGTGGTCGGCATCGCCGCGGGCCCGGACGGCAACGGGTACTGGCTGGCCGACTCGCACGGCGACGTCGCCCCCTTCGGAGGGGTGGCCGGCTACGGCTCGCTGGCCGGTGACCACCTCGACGCCCCGATCGTGCACATCGTGGCCACCACCGACGGAGGCGGCTACTGGCTCGTGGCCGCCGACGGTGGCGTGTTCGCCTTCGGCGACGCCGGCTTCTTCGGTTCGATGGGCGGCCAGCACCTCGACGCCCCGGTGGTCGGCCTCGCCCCGGACGCCTCGGACAACGGCTACTGGCTGGTGGCCGCCGACGGGGGCGTGTTCGCCTTCGGTGGCGCCCGGTTCCAGGGCTCCATGGGTGGCCAGCACCTCAACCAGCCGGTCGTCGGAATGGCGGCCGATCCGCACGGCGGCTACTGGCTGGTGGCCGCCGACGGCGGCATCTTCGCCTTCGGCGCCCCGTTCCTCGGCTCGACGGGCAGCATCGCCCTCAGCCAGCCGGTCAACGGCATGGCGGTGTCCTCGAGCGGTGACGGCTACTGGATGGTCGCCTCGGACGGCGGCATCTTCGCCTTCGGCGACGCCGCCTTCCACGGATCGGCGGCCACCATCGGGGGCGCCGCCCCCGTGGTGGGTATGGCCGCGGACCCGGCCACGGGTGGCTACTGGCTGGCCGGCCAGGCCGGCGGGGTCTACGCCTTCGACGCCCCGTTCTACGGGGCGTCGTGAGCCGAGCGTCGGCGATGCGGGACGTCCACGCCGAAGAAGGGACCGGCACCGTGGTCCGGCGCGTCCGTGCGGCCGCCGGATACGTGGCTGCTGCCCTCCTCTGCCTGATCTCGCTCGGGGCGGTGCCGGCGGTAGCCGGAGCGGTCACGGTCGGATCCGAGGTCATCGTCACACCGGGTACGACGAAGCCCCTGACGTCCGGAGGTTCGCGCACGCCCTTCGGGGTGGTCCTCCCGCCGGGGGCGGCCTGCCCCGGAGACACCGCCCATGACGGGTACCTCGTCTACAGCTACCTGGTGCCCGCCGACGTGTCGCCCACGGACGTGAGCTTCAAGCGGGGCATCCCGAGCCGGTGGTACGGGTACATCTCCGCCGGGTCCTACTTCGGCGCGGTCAACACGGCCGAGTCGACCGGCCAGGTCGTGGGCATGCCCTACGACTTCGTCTGGACGAGGCTCACTCCGGCGGAGCTGTTCCCGACGGGAGCGCGCAGGGCCACGTGGAACGGGGGCATCGCCTGTGCCGACACCCACGGGGTGGTCACCAACTACTGGAACTCCCGGATCGTCTTCACGGCCGACGCATCCGATCCCGGCGGCTTCACCTGGAAGGTCGTCGACCAGGGTGCCGTCCCGACGTCGCAGCCGGTCGGAATCTGGGTCGGCGTGGGTCTCCTGGCGGTGGCCGCAGGCGCGGCCGCCTACGCACTGAATCTCCGCCGGCGGCGGCCGAAGGGCTCGTCGGGCACGGGCGCCGCCGCGACGTCGGGCGGCTCGTCGACCGACGGCATGCCCGACCCGGGTGGAAGCGGAACGGAGGCCCAGGTGGCGGCCACGGCGGGGCTCGCCGACCGATGACGTTGCTGAGCCCCGGTGTGGGCACGACCGTCCCCGACGCACCCCGTCCGGGTGGAGACGACCGGCCCAGGCGCCAGCTCGTCGACACCAAGGCACCTGCCGATCGTGCCTTCCTCGGCCTGACGCGGGGGAGCGCGCTGGTCGTCCTCGCCATCTTCGCCCTGGTCGGGATCTTCCTGGCCGTCCGGGCCGAGCCCGCGCTCCGTGTGGCAAAGTTCTCGTTCCTCACCACCCAGGCCTGGGAACCCGACATCCACCACTTCGGGATCGCCGGCATCATGATGGACACCATCCTGATCGCCGTGGTCGCGGTGGTCATCTCCGTACCGGTGGCCCTCGGGCTGTCGCTGTTCATCACCGAGGTGGCACCGGCGTCGATCAAGCGGACGCTGGTGTCCCTGGTCGACCTGATGGCCGCCGTGCCCAGCATCGTCTACGGACTGTGGGCCTTCGAATTCCTGGAGGGCCGCGTGGTCGGCGTGTCGCGCTGGCTGGCGACGTGGGCCGACTGGATCCCGCTCTTCCGGGTCAACGGGTCCGACCCGTCGAACCCGGTCCAGTCCGGGACGCTCTACGCGCGTCGACGTTCATCGTGGGCATCGCCGTGTCGCTGATGGTCATCCCCATCCTCTGCTCGGTCATGCGGGAGTCGTTCGCCCAGGCGCCGCTCGGCGAACGGGAGGGTGCCTACGCCCTCGGCGGCACCCGGTGGGGCATGATCCGCACCGTCGTGCTCCCCTTCGGCCGGGGCGGGATCATCGGCGGCACCATGCTCGGACTGGGTCGGGCCCTGGGGGAGACCATCGTGGTCATCCTGATCATCTCGCCGGTGTTCACCACCAACTGGCACATCCTGCAGTCGGGCGGCAACTCGATCTCGGGCCTCATCGCCAACCTCTACAACGAGACGGACACCTTCGGCACCTCCGCGCTGATGGCGGCCGGCCTGGCCCTGTTCGCCCTCACCCTCTTCGTCAACTTCGCCGCCTCCGCCGTGGTGGCCCGATCGCGCTCGGGCGCCGAGAGCGACGGTTGAGATGACCCTCCTGGAGCACCCGACGACCGGCGGTCCCGGCATCGGCGGGGCGGACGGGCTCTCCGATTTGCCGCCTCCCCCCCGGGGGCGGCGCCGGATCGGTGGTGTCCGGGCAGGGATGGCCCGCAACCTGGCCGGTGCCCTGCTGGCCGCGGTCAGCGGCAGCGTGCTGGTCACCCTCCTCACCGGCCTGTCCGGCCCGGTCGGCTTCGTCGTGGTGGCCTACCTGCTCTTCGTGGCCACCTACGCCGTACTGGTGTCGTTGACCGAGGACCGCCCGGCCGTGAAGGACGCGGTCATGACCGTGCTCATGGCCTCCACCGCCGTGCTCGCCCTCGGTGCGCTGGCCATCGTCATCTTCTTCACCCTGGCGCGGGGCTGGGGCGCCCTCATCCATCTCAACACGTACACCCAGGACCTCTCGAGCACGGGCCCCACCGCCCCGCTCACCAAGGGCGGAATCGGGGCGGCCATCGTGGGGACGCTCTGGATGATCGGCATCGCCGTCGTGCTCACCGTGCCCGTCGGCCTGGTGGCCGCCGTGTACCTCGACATGACCCGGACCCGCCCGTCGCGCATGTTCCGCACCGTGGTCGAGGCCATGTCCGCACTCCCCAGCATCCTGGCCGGCCTCTTCGTCTACGCCCTGTGGATCATCACCCTGGGGAACCAGCACAGCGGTCTGGCCGCCGCCCTGGCCCTCAGCGTGATGATGCTGCCCTACATGATCCGGGCCTCGGATCTGGCCCTGCGGCTCGTGCCGGGCAACCTGCGCGAGGCGTCGGCCGCGCTCGGCGCACCGGCGTGGAGGAGTGAGCTCCAGGTGGTGATCCCGACGGCCCGATCGGGTCTCGCCACCGCCGTCATCCTGGGCATCGCCCGCGGGATCGGCGAGGCCTCGCCGGTCCTGCTCACGGCCGGTTACACCACCTACATCAATGCCGACCCGCTGCACGGTCCGATGACCTCGTTGCCGCTCGCCGCGCTGAAACTCGTCCAGACCGGCAGCCCCGGCTACACGGAGCGCGCCTTCGCCGCCGCCTCCTTCCTCCTCCTCCTGGTCATCGTCCTCTTCGTGATCGCCCGCAAGGTGGGGGGCTGGGGCCCCGGCCACCTGTCCGACCGGGGCCTGCGCCGCGTGCGGGAGGCCTCGGCGCGCGATGTCGCCCGCTACACCCGCACCCAGGCGGCGGGCGGGGTCGCCACCCGATCCGCCACTCCGCCACCTCCCCCCACCCACGAACCGCCATCTCAGGAGCACCCTTGACGACCCTCCGCCCGCCCACCCGCCTCCTGCGACTGGCCCACGCCTTCGTGGTGTCGCTCGCCGTGGCCGGCCTCGTCGTGATCGCCGTCGTGGTCGGTGCGGCCACGCCGGCCGGAGCGGTGTCCTACGTCCCGGTGTCCGGGGAGGGTTCGTCGTGGTCGGCGGGGGCGCTCGACCAGTGGATCGCCGACGTCCACGCCGACGGCATCCAGATCAACTTCACGGCCAACGGGTCGACAGCCGGCCGCGAGGACTTCATCTCGGGTCAGACCGACTTCGCCGCCTCCGACATCCCGTTCCAGACCGACCCGGGCGACGGTTCCGCGCCCGAGCACCCGGCGGCCGGCAGCTACGCGTACATGCCCATCACCGCGGGCGGCACGGTGTTCATGTACAACCTCACCATCAACGGGCAGCGGGTCACGAACCTGCGCCTCTCGCCGGTCAACATCTTCAAGATCTTCACCGGGGTCATCACCAACTGGGACGATCCGGCCCTGGCCGCGGACAACCCGGGCCTCAAGCTTCCCGACCAGAGCATCGTGCCGGTGGTCCGCTCCGACGGCTCGGGCACGAGCTACGAGCTGTCGGAGTGGATGATCAGCCAGGACCCGGCCCTCTGGAGCGCCTACTGCGCCAAGTCCGGTCGGGCCCCGGCGTGCGGCGCCACCTCGTTCTACCCGACGACCGGCAACATGATCGCCCAGAACGGCGATCTCGGGGTCGCCTCCTACGTCTCCCAGGCCTTCGCCGCCGGGTCGATCGGCTACGTGAATTACTACTACGCGCTGAGCACGCACTTCCCGGTGGCCCAGGTGCTCAACGCCGCCGGGTACTACACCGAGCCCACCCCCCAGAACGTGGCCGTGTCGCTCCTGCAGGACCAGGTGGACACCACCGACGTGAACGACCCGGCGCTGTACCTCACCCAGAAGCTCCAGGGCGTGTACACCGATCCCGACCCCAGGACCTACCCGTTCTCGTCCTACGGCTACCTGATCCTTCCGACCACCGTCGGCAACGGCTTCTCGACGGCCAAGGGGGCGACGCTCGCCGCCTTCGCCGACTACGCCATGTGCCAGGGTCAACAGCAGTCGGCCGCGCTCGGGTACTCGCCGATGCCCATCAACCTCGTCGAGGCGGCGTTCACCCAGATCGCCAAGATTCCGGGGGCGGACGTCCAGAACATCAACATCCAGAGCTGCGACAACCCGACGTTCACGCCGTCCGGGCAGAACCTCCTGGCCCTGGACGCGCCGTACCCGCCGGCCTGTGACAAGCAGGGTCCGACCCAGTGCACGTACGGCACCGGCGGGGCGGCCTCGATCTCCACCCCGGACAGCGGGTCGCCCGCCGCGGCGGCGGGCTCGTCGTCCGGCAGTCCGTCCACCGGATCCGGATCCGGGGCCGCGAAGGGCTCGTCGACCGGAGGTGGTGGGTCGTCCGGCACCGGCTCGGGATCGTCCGTAGTGTGCGACCCCACCACCGGGGCCTGCACCACCACGTCGGGCTCGGGGAGCTCCGATGACGCGTCGTCGGCGTCGCCGACGGCGCTGACCGACACCCTGGCGGCCGGCACGGGATGGTCCACGACCCAGACCCTCCTCCTGCTGATCGGCTTCGCCGTCCTGGCCCTCATGCTCATACCGGGACTGGTCTCCCGCCATCAGGAACGGCGACGGTCGTCGCCATGACCGCGACCCGCCGTCTCCACGCCCGCCGGGGCCGTCGCCCGGGCGCCCGCCGGACCCTGGTCGGCGCCGTCGCCGGCGCCGCCGTCGGCCTGGTCATCTTCATCACCGTGCCCGGGGTGCAGCCCGGCGCCGAGGCGTCGAGCACCACGCTCGCCGGCAGCCAGGGCATCGTCACCTCGCTGCCGGCGACCTCCTCGGCCGTCACCGTGTCGGGCAGCGGTGCATACTCGGGCCTCCAAGTGACGGTCAACCAGACGGCCAACTTGGTCGACCAGGCCGTCTCCGTCTCGTGGACCGGCGGGATCCCCACCACGTCGTCCTCGCAGTTCCAGTCGAACTACCTCCAGATCTTCGAGTGCTGGGGCGATCCGCAGTCCACCGACCCGCCCACCACCACCGACCCGGGCCCGTCGCCCACCCAGTGCCAGTTCGGTGGAGAGGCATCTTCGAGCTCGGCCTATCCGGTGTCGGAGCCGGGATTCGAGTACTCCCGGGTCCTCACCCAGAAGGCGTGGAGCAGCACGTTCCCGGCGGCGTGCGACGAGAGCCCCCGCCCGGCCGACTGCGCCGGTACCGGGTGGTACGACCCCTCGACCGGGTACGTGGTCGAGCCCTTCGACGCGGTGGACGGCACCGTGGTCGACCAGCAGGCGAACTACAACTACGACCTGGATCCCTACGCCCCGCAGTCGTTCTGGCTCGATCCCTACTTCCGGTACGGCACGTCCAACGAGGTCGACTTCGCCCGGACCTACGCCAACGGCACGGGGAACCAGCTGTTCCAGGTCCAGACCGGCCTCGAGGCCCCGGGCCTCGGGTGCGGCCAGCAGCTCCAGCCGTTGCCGGGCGGGGGCACGACCACGCCGCAGTGCTGGCTGGTGGTGGTGCCGCGGGGGACCCCTGAGCAGGAGAACCCGTCTGGAGTGACCGACGAGAACGTGCTGACGTCGCCGCTCACCCCTCAGGCCTGGGCGAACCGGATCGCCATCCCCCTCTCGTTCAACCCGGTGGGCTCGAGCTGCTCCATCAACGCCGACGCGACCCAGATCGAGGGCAACGAGGCCGCCGCCGCCGCGGTCTCCAGCTGGCAGCCGGCGCTCTGCGCCCAGTCCGGATCCCCGTCCTACAGCTACATCGAGAGCACCGACGACCTGGCCCGGCAGAACATCGTGACGCCGACCTACGGGTCGGCCGGCATGTCGGTCTACACGTACCCCGTCGACCCGTCGGAGGCGAGTCCGACGAACCCCATCGTGTACGCGCCCCTGACCCTGTCCGGGGTGGTGGTGGCGTTCAACATCCAACGGGTACCGGCCGTCGTGAACGGCCAGAGCCAACCGGACGAGTTACCCCTCGCGGGCACCCAGGTCCAGAACATCTATCTCACTCCGAGGCTCATGGCCAAGCTGTTGACCCAGTCGTACCAGTCCCAGCTGGTGGACATCACGGGCTCGTCGAGCGCGACGAAGGCCCAGTACAGCTGGGCCCTCCACAATCCGGTCGACCTCTTCACCGACCCGGACTTCCTGCAGTGGAACCCCGAATTCAAGGACCTGTCGACCTCCCAGGCCATCGACGCCGGCACCGTCCTCGTCGAGGAACCCAGCTCCGACGCGGCCACCGAGATCTGGAAGTGGATCCTGGCCGACCCCGAGGCCCGGGCCTGGCTGAACGGAACAGCCGACGACGGCATGGTCGTCAATCCGCTCTACAGCACCAATCCGGCCATCAATCCGGCCCACGTGGCCTTCGCCGGCACCACCCCGAACGAGTATCCGAAGAGCGACCCGTACTGCTACTCGACCGGCGACGACGTGATCGGTCCCCCCTCGCAGCCCGCCCGCCCACTGTGCATCCTCGACTGGTCGCCCTACGCCCTCACCATGCAGGCTGCCGCGGCGTCCACCGGTGCGGCCAACGACGGGGCCAAGACCACCTTCAGTTCGACGGCCACACCGGAGACGGCGTGGACGGCCAATGGTCCCCAGGTACCTGGCACCCACTTCATCATCTCGATCACCGACTCGGCCTCGGCCGCCCGCTACGGCCTGCAGACGGCCAGCCTCAGCCAGGCCGGTGACGACTCCCCCGACCGGACGTTCATCGCCCCGACCACGGCGAACCTCATCACCGGCGAGCAGTCCGACGTGTCCAGTGTGGTCAACGGCGTCCTGGTGGCCGATACCGCGACCACGGCGCCGGGGGCGTACCCGCTCACCCTCCTGTCCTACGCGGCGGTGGCGCCCGAGACCCTCACGCCGGCCGAGCGGCAGCTGTATGCCTCCTTCATCCTGTACGGCATCGGCGACGGACAGGCATCCGGGGTGGAGCCCGGCCAGCTCCCTCCGGGCTACGTGCCGCTGCCCGGCCCGCTGCGGCTCGATGCGCTCGATGCCACCAACACGATCCTCGACCCCCCGGCCGAACCGACGACCACGACCACGACGCCCGCGCCGTCGGACGACTCGTCCTTCACGACCTCGGGTGGCGCGTCCGCCGCGCAGTTCAACGCCGACACGGCCACCGCCCCGAGCGGATCATCGACCTCATCGTCACCGTCCACCTCGACGGCTCCGGCGCGGAAGGGCTCGACGGGGATACTCGGCCTGCTCCGCACGTCGTTGCTGTCCGCGGGCCGGATCCGGTTCCTGCTCCCGCTCCTGCTGCTGATCGGGGTGGGCGCCGGACTGGGCTCGCTCGCCCTGGCCCGCGCCAACCGCCTCGCCGCCACGGATGCCGGCGCCGATGGTCCATCAACGGAGGACGTGCCATGAGCCGAACCGACCGCCAGACCGCCACAGACCACCTGACCAACGCCGACACCGTTCCGATCAGCAGGGAGCAGACGCCCGTGACCATCACGCTCGCCACCACGCCCCACCGTCGCAGGTTGCCCGTCGCCCGGGCCATCGCGCTGGCGGCCGGAGTCTCGGCCATGTCGGGCCTCGGCCTGGTCGTCGCCGGCCCAGCCGGCGCCTCGACCCTCGACGGTACGGCCACCATCACGAGTCCCGGGACGACCACCGAGATCAACTCGGGCGGTTCGGCCACCCAGTTCACCGTGACCCTGCCGGCCCAGGCCGCCTGCGACGGCGACACGGCCACCGACGGCTACCACGTCTACAGCTACCTTCTCCCCCAGGGGACGCCGCTTTCCGGGGTGTCGTTCGCCGGTGGTTCACCCACCAAGGGTCTCGGCCTGTTCGAGGCGGTCGGCACCTACTACGGCCCGGTCAACACGGCCATCGGAACGGGGCAGATCGTCGGGATCCCGAACGACTTCGAGTGGGCCCCGATGATCGCCGACGCCTACCTCCCGCTCACCGGGGCGGGAGGTCTCCTCTACTCCGGCTCGGGAGCGACGGCCTCCGGCATCTGGGAGGCGGGCCTGACCTGCGCCAACACCGACGGGGTCCCCGTCGACAACTGGAACACCGAGGTCATGTTCACGGCCAGCTCCTCGGACCCGAACGGCTTCGTCTGGTCGGCCGTGCCGGGCGCTCCGACGACCACGACGACCACCACGACGACCACCACCGCTTCCAGTACGACCACGACGACCTCGGCGACCTCGACGACCGATCCGGGGTCGGCCACGTCCACCACGACATCGACCAACCCGGACTCGTCGACGTCCACGACGTCCACCACGGCGGCGGCGGCGACGTCCGGTGACGACAACGGGACCGGTTCGAGCGTCGACGCCGCGTCCACGTCCCCGACGGGCTCGTCGGGGACGACCGGCGGGACCCTGGCCTTCACCGGCATCCGCGCCACCCGGGACATCGGGATCGGCCTGCTCGGCGTGGGCCTCGGCCTGATGCTGCTGGGCTGGGGCTACCGCAGGCGGATCCGGGCCGGCCGCCAGGCCGGGCAGTAGCCCACATGGTCGTGATCCAGACCGCCCTCGACCGGGAGATGCTCCTGGTCCCGGTGCCGCTCCCGGGGGTCGGGACGGCCCGCGAGGGCGCGGGGACGGTCGTGTCGGCCGCCCCGGCGGACGTGGCGATCGCGCCCACCGGGGGAGTGGAGGCCGCGACTCGGACAAGCTGGGGCCCGGCCCGGATCGCCCAGGTCGCGCTGGCCGTGCTGGCCGTCCTCTCGATCGGCATGGTGGCCCAGCTGGTGTTGATCGGCCGCCTGCAGTACCGCTCGGCCCAGGTCACGTCCCTCAACAAGTTCCGGACCGAGCTGGCCCTCGGGACCGCCCCGCTCGGCCCGGTCGAGACCGGCCACCACCTGCTCCCGCTCGGGACCCCGATCGCCCTCATCACCGTGCCGGCGATCGGGCTGCGCGCCGTGGTGCTGGAGGGGACGACCGGCTCGGTCCTGGCCCAGGGTCCGGGGCACATCCGCACCACGGTGTTCCCCGGCGGGGCCGGGGACAGCGTCCTGCTCGGCCGGGCCAGCCTCTACGGTGGCCCGTTCGGCCGGATCGGCACCCTCGAGCGGGGCGACGTGATCACCGTGGTGACCCAGGTCGGCACCTCCCGCTTCCGGGTCACGCGGATCCGTCCCGCCGGCGCCCGGATCCGGCCCACCGCGGCGGGGACGTCGGAGCTGACGCTCGGCACCGCCTCCGGTGGGTACCTCACGCCGTCCGGCGTCCTCTGGGTCGACGCCACGAAGATCGGTCCGCCGCTCGCCTCGGTGGCCGTACCGTCCATCACCCTGCTGCCGTCCGAGGCCCCGCTCGCCATCGACACCTCCACCCTGTGGGCCCTGCTGTTGTGGCTCGAGGCGCTCGCCATCCTGCTGGGCCTGGCGGTCTGGACGTGGCGACGCTGGGGCCACGCCCAGACCTGGATCATCTTCACCGCCCCGATGCTGGTCGTGTGGCTGTTCATCGCCGACCAGGTCGCCCGACTCCTCCCGAATCTCGCCTAGGAGCACGACGCATGTCCCGCCCGACCCCCATCTGCCCGACCCCCGTCACCGACGACAGGAGCACCCGATGACGCTCGCCCAGCCGACACTCGACCCGACCGCCCCCCAGGCCGACGGCCCGGCCAGCCTGGTGGCCCGCGAGATCTCGGCCTGGTTCGGAACCCACCAGGTGCTCGACCGGGTGTCGCTGGTCATGGAGGCCCGCCGGGTCACCGCCCTCATCGGCCCCTCGGGATGTGGGAAGTCCACCTTCCTGCGGATCCTCAACCGGATGCACGAACTGATCCCGTCGGCCTCGCTGGCCGGCGACGTTCTGCTGGACGGCGACGACATCTACGACCCCAGGCGCAAGCTGACCGAGGCCCGCCGCCACATCGGCATGGTCTTCCAGAAGCCCAACCCGTTCCCCACCATGTCCATCTACGACAACGTGCTGGCCGGCCTCCGCCTGACCGGCGAGCGTCGGAACCAGGACGAGAAGGACGCCCTCGTCCAGGACTGCCTGCTGAAGGCCGGCCTGTGGAAGGAGGTCGAGACCCGGCTGCGCCACCCGGCGGCGCCCTGTCCGGTGGCCAGCAGCAGCGCCTGTGCATCGCCCGGGCACTGGCCATCCGCCCACGCGTGCTGCTGATGGACGAGCCGTGCTCGGCCCTCGACCCCACGTCCACCCGGCGCATCGAGAGCACGATCGAGGAGCTGCGCGACGAGGTGACCATCGTCATCGTCACCCACAACATGCAGCAGGCCCACCGGGTGTCGGACTACACGGCGTTCTTCCTGGCCGAGCAGGGTACGCCCGGGCTACATCATCGAGCACGGGCCGACCGAGGCCATGTTCGACTCACCCCAGGACCCGAGGACCATGGACTATGTCCACGGTCGGTTCGGCTGAGTACCCTCGTGTTCATGGCCAAGGACAGCGAGCGGTTGGCGGCGGGCGCCTTCACGCGCGCCTCGGTCGAGGCCTACCTGCAGGCGGCGGCCGAGCAGCGGGCCCGCATCGAACTCGCCATCGCCGAGGCGGAGCGCCGCCGGGAGCGCGCCGTCGAGGCCCTGGCGCGCCTCGAGGCCATGGCGCCGGCCGCCGGCCGGGATCCGACGGCTGCCCGGGCCCCCGTGAACGGCTCGGACCCGGACGCGGCCCGGTGACCGTCGTGGACGGCCCGGATGCCGCACCCGGAGGCGCCCCGTCGGGCGACATCGTGCCCGGGGATCTCGTCCGCGATCTGGTGGCCCGCCACGAAGCGGAGATCGCCGACCTCGAGGCGCGACTTGCCGTGGCCGATGCGGCCGCCGGCGTGGCCGAACGGGCCGTGCGGCGCCACCCCGCACTCGTGCTGCTCCACCCGGACGAGGTCCGCCGGCTCGTCCCCGACCCCGTCGACCCGGCCGCCTCGGTGGGGCGACGCCCGGCGACGACGGTGGTGCGCCGTGCGCCACCGGCGGGCGGCTCGGCCGGGAAGGTGACCGACGACGCGTCGCCGGCCGGCCCACGGGGCGTAGCGGGCACGGGCGGTACCGCGAACTCCGCGCGGCCACCGGATGCCGGGCTCGGGAGTCGGATCATCCGCTCCCACTGGTGGTGGCGGGCGGGGATCGCGCTGGTGGTCGTCGCCCTGCTCCTTCTCAAGTTCGGATAGTCCGCGGCTACGGCGGGGCGGTCGCCCCGGTCGTGACAGAGCAGCGTGCGTGGGTCGCGCACCGACATCTGAAAGAATCGCACCGTGTACATCTCCGCCAAGGTCGACTATGCCGTGCGGGCTCTGTGCTCGCTCGCCGACTCCGACAAGGCGCTGACCGCCGAGGCCCTCGCCCAGTCGCAGGGGCTTCCCTCCAAATTCCTCGAGAGCATCCTCAACGACATGCGCCGGGCCGGCCTGCTCACCAGCCAACGGGGGCCGGACGGCGGCTACCGGCTCGCCCGGCCGGCCGACCAGATCACCGTGGCCGACGTGATCCGTCCGCTCGACGGGCCCCTGGCGGAGATCCGCGGGCTGCGTCCCGAGGCGGCCAACTACGAAGGGGCCGCCGAGCACCTGCAGGCGGTGTGGGTGGCGGTGCGGGCCAGCCTCCGCGCCGTCCTCGACGAAACGACCATCTCCGGCATCGTCTCGGGCAACATGCCGCCTTCCGTCGTGGCCCTGACGGCTGACCCCGAGGCCTGGCAGTCGCGTTGACCTGCCCGGTGCCCGGGTCCTAGCCGGGGTTCGGCGACCCCGTGCCCCGGACCACCGTTTTCTGGGCCGCCGTGCCCCGGACCACCGTTTCCCGGGCCAGCCGCTGCAGGACGGGCTCGTAGGTGTCGAAACCAGGGACCTCCCGTTCCGGATCCTTGGCCCGCTCGTCCCAGTCCCGCACGGCGAGGGCGTCGGTGAAGCCGGGATGCTCCTCGAAGCGGGTGACGGCGTCGGCCTCCAGCAGGCCGCCCTGGGCCATGAGCGTGGCCTGCGAGGTGGGGGAGAGGGCGCGCCGGTAGGCGGGGTCGACAGTGCACCGGTACCGTTTGGCCACCACGTGGAGTGCGACGGCCCGGGCCGCCCGGGGACCGAACCGGGGCGCGACCCAGCGGGCCCCGACGGTCTCGTGCCGGTCGTCGACGGCGGTGCGGTCGACGCCGGGGAGGTCGGATCCCGACAGGAGGTGTCCGATGTCGTGGAGCAGTGCCGCGGCCACCAGCGCATCGGGCGAGGCGGCGTCGGTCGCGAGGCTGGCGCACTGCAGGGCGTGGCGTCGCTGGTCGATCGCCTCGCCGTAGGTGTCGCAGCCGAGCCGGTCGAAGAGTTCGAGGACCGCAGCTACCGCACCTCCGGTGGCCGGTGCCGCCCGACGGATTGCGTCGGAGGAACCGGGCGACGATGCCGGTTGCGCCCGATCGGTGGAGTCGGTGGTCATGCCGTCATCTCCGTCCCGTCACGTGGTCGGCACCCGGGTGTGCACCCTCCCGCCCCCGGGATCGTAGTCAGCAGACGATCGTTGACCGGCGTCGCTCAGCTGGCTATTGTCGAGTACACCAGTCGGTTTTATAGGGAAAGGTTCGGGCCCATGGATCAGCGAGGCAGCGTCATCGTCCTCGACCGGCGTCGCCTCCCGGGGGAGCGCACCCGGAGTGGTGTCGAACGGAGCGGAATGGCGATGCCGACCGCCGTCCGCGGCGGAGCCGGCATGCCGCCCGTCCCGGTGGTCGGGGTCGGCTCGCTGCTGCGGGCCCCCGGTCTGGCCGTGCTGGCCGTGGTGTCCCTGATCGAGGGATACCACCTTCTCGGAGTCGTCCATGTCGGCTCGACCGCGGTCGGTGCCGTCGTGTTCGGGACGGCCGGCGTTGCCCTGGTCGCGCTCGTCACCCCCGCGGCCGCCGCCGTGCTGACCTCGGGGGCCCGTTCCTCGGGTCGAACGTCCCGGCTGGGCGGGCTCGTGGTGGGGGTCGCGTCGGCCGTGACCGTGGTGACGGGCACGGCGCTGGTGATCGGTGGCCAGACCTGGCACCGGATGGCCGGAGCGACCGATCTCGTTCTGGCCGCGGCGGCCCTGGCCGCTGTGGTGGTCGGTGAGCGGGTCCGGAACCACGACTCCCGGGTGGTCGGTGAGCGGCTGCGCAGCCGATCGGCGGTCGATGGGCCTTCCTGACCTCTTCGCCATCGGTGCGCCCAAGTCCGGTACCACCGCGCTGCGTGCCGCACTCGAGGGACACCCCCCGCTCTCCCCGTCCCCGGTCGAGGAGCCCAGGTTCTTCCTCCGTGACGGTCCGCCGCCCCAGTTCTCCGGCCCCGGTGACGCCCACAGCCACGACTACGAGCAGTTCCCGTCAGCCGGCCTCAGCCGACGTCGACCGGCTCGCCACGCCGGCCGTCCGAACCGGTGTCCGGTACGCTCGCATCCGACGAGGTGCCGACCGGGGAGGACGTCGAGATGGCGACCAACAGCCTGTTCATGAACGCCCCCGGCCACCGGACCGTGGCGCCGGGGGAGATCATCTACAGCGAAGGGGACGAGGGGTCCCACATGTACGGGATCGTCTCGGGCACCGTCGAGCTGCGTAAGGGCTCCCTGGTGGTGGCCGTCCTCGGCGCGGACGACGTGTTCGGCGAGCGGGCCCTGATCGACCACCTGCCGCGCAATGTGACCGCGGTGGCGGTGACCGAGACGTCCCTGGCCGATATCGATCGGAGAACCTTCCTCTTCCTGGTCCACGAGTCGCCCACGTTCGCCCTGGGCATCATGGGGGCACTGGCCACCCGATTACGCGACTACGACGAGCGGTTCGGCAGGCTCCAGGAGCAGCCCTGACGCACTGACCCGCCCCTGGCCTACCCGTCCCTGGCTGACCCGCCCGGTCCCTGGCTGACCCGCCCGGTCCGCCCCCGGCTCACCCGCGTCGTCCCTGGCGGGCGGCGATTTCGTGGGCCCCCTTGTCCTATGGATCCCACTGTACCTAGGGTGTCACTAGGGAATACCACGCCGGTAACCGGGCGGAACCACGAGAGGGGCACGCCGTGCACATCGATCCGTACATCGTGCTGGGGAGCGCCGTCGTGGGCTTCCTGGTCGGGCTCACCGGTGCCGGCGGCGGGGCGCTGATGACCCCGATGCTCATCCTCCTGTTCAACGTGAAGCCGTCGGCGGCGATCTCGAGCGATCTCGTGGCGGCGGTCTTCATGCGCCCGTTCGGTGCCGCCGTGCACATCGCGAAGGGGACGGTCAACTTCCGCCTGGTGGGCTGGATGGTCCTGGGCTCGGTGCCCATGGCGTTCCTCGGCGCCTACCTGCTCCATCTGATGGGCCACGCCAAGTCGTCGCAGACCCACATCGAGGAGCTGCTGGGGGCGGCGTTGCTGGTCGGGGCCGGCGCCATGGTGGTCCGCTCGTGGCTGGACCGCCGTTCGGGACGGGGGCGGACCGGTGTCGTCCACGCCCTCGAGATCCGTCCGGTGCGGACCGTGCTCATCGGGATGGTCGGCGGCGTGATCGTCGGCATGACCTCGGTGGGGTCCGGCTCGCTGATGATCGTCCTGCTGCTGTTCCTCTACCCGATGCTCGGTGCCAACCAGCTCGTCGGCACCGACCTCACCCAGGCCGTGCCCCTCACCCTGGCTGCGGCACTCGGCGCGCTCATCTTCGGACACGTGGAATTCTCGGTGACGACCTCGATCATCGTCGGCAGCGTGCCCGCCGTGATCGTCGGGGCGTTCCTGTCCTCCCGGGCCCCGGACCGCTACATCCGACCGGCCATCACCTTCGTGATCTTCGCGTCCGGTCTCAAGTACGCGGGGGTCAGCACCACCGCGCTCGGATGGATCCTGTCTGCCACGCTCGTGGCCGCCGCCGTCTACGTGCTGGCCTACGTGCGCCCGCGGCGGGCGGGGCTGGACGCCTTGTCGGCGGGCGAGGGTGCCGGTGACGGAGCGCCGGAGTCGGTCACGGCGTCGGCGCTCGGACCGCCCGTTCCGGCGAGTCCGGGTCCGCCGGCAGGGAAGTAGGGGCCGCGACGCAGGTGGCCTGCGAGGTCGTCGTCGCCCGCCCCGGTCCCGGTCAGCGCCGCCGGGCGCGGACCTCCTGCACGAAGCGGTTGGCCAACTGGCGCGAGACGCCGAAGATCTCGCCGATCTCGGACACGGTGGCGCCCTCGGCCAGGGCGGCGGCCACGACCGATGCCCGCAGGACCCGTCGCCCCTCCTCGAACTCGGCCATGATCCGGGTCAGGTCCCGGCTGCGGGCCGCCGAGTCGGTGGACCGGATCGACTCCATCAGGGTCATCCCGCCGCGGAGGCGCTCGATGTCCTCGAGGTTCAGCTGGCTCTGCAGCGCGAGGCGCTCGGCCAGCCGCTCGCCGGCCTCCGTGTAGTCGTGGACGTCGGCGATGACCCGCTCGATGGGTTCGTCCATGCAGCCGAGGCTAGGCCGGATGCAACACGGGGTTACCGATGGTTCGCAACAGTGGTTGCAAGCCCCACCGGGCGGCGCACCTGGGGGCCGGCGGGGTCCGGGAACGGGTGCGACGGGATGGAGAGTCGCCGGTGCGCTGGTGCACGATCGCGGGCCCGTCGGAGGGCTCGCGTGACCCGGGGCGGGCGCACCGTCGAGTACGCCGGCTCCGGCGGGCAGGTCGGACAGAGCAATGCCCTGACCTGCGGGAAAACAGGCCAGGGCATCGTGGAGGTGGCGGGAATCGAACCCGCGTCCTCCGGCTTCTCAATAGGCCTTCTCCGAGCGCAGCCGGTGGTGGATTGTCGGGACCCGTCCCGCTACCGGCGGCAGGTCGGGTCCGTATCCGACTGAAGTGTCCCTGACGGCCCGTCGGCGCAGTCGTTCAGGTGAGCCCCACTAGATGGCGCCCTGTTCTGGCCCGTGGGGCTTGGACCAGGAGGACGTCGCAGTTTCTAGGCTGCGAGCGCGAGCTGAGGCTCGGCGTTTGTTTTTGGTTCCGGCTCTTTAACGTGGCTCCGGAGACCACGGCTCGCTTCTCCTACATCGACGACCGGAGTCGAAGCCTGTCACCCCCTGGGGTACTCCACCGACCGCACGACCTGTGCGGCCAGGGGTCCAGCGTACCGCCCGGACGCGACGGCGTAGCCGGCGTCCCCGAGTCCGTGGCGCCGGCGTCCCCGAGTCCGTGGCGCGAGGGCTTCCCGGTACCGGTGCGGCTCAGACCCGGCTCTTGGCCGCCGTGCGGGCCTCACGGGCGGCGTCGCGGCCGGCGTCGCGTGCGGCGATGGCGTGGCGCTTGTCGTACTGGCGCCGCCCCCGGGCGAGGGCCAGCTCCACCTTGGCGCGGCCCTCCTTGAAGTAGATCGACAGGGGGACCATGGTCAGCGAATTCTGCTTCGACTTGCCCATCCACTCGTCGATCTGGCGCCGGTGGACGAGCAGCTTGCGCCGGCGGTCCGGGTCGTGGGCGCCGAAGCCGTTGGCCTGGGCGTAGGGCGGGACATGGACTCCGAACAGCCACAGCTCGCCGTCGTCGATCCGTGCGTAGGAGTCCTGGAGGGCGATCCTGCCCTCGCGCAACGACTTCACCTCGGAGCCCTGGAGCACGATCCCGCACTCCAACGTGTCGATGATCTCGTAGTCGTGGCGGGCGCGCCGGTTGGACGCCACCAGCCGGTTGCGCTCCCTGGCGACGTCCTTGCCCGACCCGCCCTTGCCACCCGAACCGGCGGCGGACTGCTTCTTCTTCGCAGCGGCCACGTTGGACGACGGTAGTCGCCCGGCCGGGGACCGGCGTCCTCTAGCGTGAGGGCCGATGCTCTCGATGCCCCGCGCCGTGCACGACCAGATGGTGGCCCACTGCCTGGTGGGCCTGCCCGACGAGGCCTGCGGCCTCCTGGGCGGCGATCCCGGGAACGGCCGGGCCACCACGTGCTACCCGACGAGGAACCTGGCCGCCTCGGCCAAGCTGTACACGGTCGACCCGAAGGAGCACCTGCGGGCCGACCGGGACGCCGAGGCCGCCGGCGGGTCGATCATCGGGGTCTTCCACTCCCACACCCACACCGACGCCTATCCGTCGCCCACCGACGTGGCCCAGGCCCCGGATCCGACGTGGCACTACGTCCTGGTCTCCCTGCGGGACACCGAGCCGGTCGTCCGCAGCTACCGGATCGCTGACGGGGCCGTCGAGGAGGAGCCGGTCCGGCTGCTCACACGGTAGAATCCCCAGCGGAATGGTCATGTTTCGACGCCCTGCCGGACCGCCTGCGGGCGGCCCCCGACGGGGCACACCCGCCCGCACGATCGGGCCCCGCCCGGGGCACCGGAACCCAAAGGAGCCAACGTGCCCGTCCAAGTGAACCTCCCGACCGTGCTGCGGCCCCACGCCGGGGGCGAGCGCACCGTGGCCGTCGACGGCTCCACCGTCGGCGACGTGCTGACCGCACTGGTGGCGCGCTACCCCGGCATGTCCGGCCAGGTCATCGACGACAGCGGGTCGTTGCACAAGTTCGTGAACGTGTACCTCAACGACGACGACGTCCGGTACCTGTCGGGGGTCGACACCCCGGTCACGGCCTCCGACGAGCTGTCGATCCTGCCGGCCGTCGCCGGGGGCGCGCTGGACGACGGGTCCCACCACCGCCGATGACCCTCTACCGCTCGGTCCTCGACCTGATCGGCAACACGCCGCTCGTCGACATCACGGCGCTGAGCCCGAATCCGGACGTCCGGATCCTGATGAAGCTCGAGGGACAGAACCCGGGGGGCTCGGTCAAGGACCGCATCGCCCTGGCCATGATCGAGGCGGCCGAGGCCGACGGCACGCTCTCCCCGGGGGCCACCCTGATCGAGCCGTCCTCGGGGAACACCGGCATCGGCCTGGCCCTGGTCTGCAGGATCAAGGGCTACAAGCTCAAGGTGGTGCTGGCCACGAACGTCTCCATCGAACGCCGCCAGCTCCTCGAGTCGTGGGGCGCCGAGATCATCGAGTCGCCCGGGGCCGAGGGCTCCAACGGTGCCGTGCGTAGGGCCCGGGCGCTCGCCGCCGAGCACCCCGAATGGACCTTCCTCTACCAGTACGCCAACCCGGCCAATCCCCGGGCCCACTACGAGGGCACCGGGCCGGAGATCTGGAAGGACTGCCCCGACATCACCCACTTCGTGGCGGGCCTCGGTACATCGGGCACCCTGATGGGCGTCGGCCGCTACCTGAAGGAACAGAACCCCGACATCAAGGTGCTGGCGATCGAGCCACCGGCCGGCGAGATCGTGGACGGGCTGCGCAACCTCGACGACGGCTACATCCCGCCGATCTTCCTGGACAACGACGGCGCCCACCTGCTCGACGGCAAGCGCATCGTCCGCCCCCGGGAGTCGATCGAGTGGACCCGCCGCCTGACCGAGGTCGGCATCTTCGCCGGGATCTCCTCGGGCGCCATCCTGGCCGGCGCGGTCAAGACGGCGGCGACGCTGGAGTCGGGTGTGATCGTCACGGTGTGCTGCGATGCCGGGTGGAAGTACCTCTCGACCGGCGCCTGGACCGACGACCTCGACGTCGTCGAGGCCCGGGCCAAGGAGATCACGTACTTCTAGAGCTCGAGGCCCTGGGGCCCCGGGCGCGGCCGTCACCGCGCATCACGTGGGGACGACGGCGTAGCCTGCAGCGATGGGCCCATCCTCCGCACGCCGCCCCGCCCCGCCCCGAACCGGGCGACGAGGTGGTGCTCACGGTGCTCGGCTGCGACGGCAGCTGGCCCGGACCCGGGGGTGCCGGTAGCGGCTACCTGCTCCGGGTGGGCGGCACGACCCTCGTCCTCGACGCCGGCCCCGGCACGTTCGCCGTGCTGCAGACGATCGTCGACCCGTCGGAGGTGGACGCCGTGGTCGTGAGCCACCACCACACCGACCACTGGACCGACCTCTACGCCATGGACACCCAGGCCCGGTTCGTGGGAAGGCGGTCCCGCCTGCCCGTGTTCGCGCCGGCCCAGGTGGCCGAACGCGCCGGGCCCGAGCGGACCCCGATGCTCGACTGGCGGGTGGTGACCGACGGCGACCGGGCCGGTATCGGTGAGGCCTCGTGCGCCTTCCACCGCACCGACCACGCCGAGGAGACGTTGGCCGTCCGCATCGACGGGGCCGACCGGGCGCTGGGCTACTCTGCCGACACGGGGCCGGAGTGGTCCCCGGACGTGCTCGGCACCGGGCTCGACCTGCTGCTGTGCGAAGCGACCTACACGGCCGAGCACGAAGGCACCGCCGGGCACCTGAGCGGTCGCCAGGCCGGCGCCGCGGCACGCGCCGCCGGGGCCAGGCGACTGGTGATCACCCATCGATGGCCCACCGTCGATGCCGGCGCGGTGGCCGACGAGGCCGGGACCGCCTTCGGCGGACCGGTGGAGCAGGCGACGATCGGAAGGGAATGGACACTATGAGTGGAGCAGGAGCGACGAAGCGGGCCGACGGACGGGGGATCGACGAGTTGCGGACAGCGTCCTTCGAGCGGGACTTCACGGTCTTCGCCCCGGGGTCGGTGCTCGTGTCGATGGGTCGCACCCGGGTGCTGTGCACCGCCTCCGTCGAGGAGCGGGTGCCACCGTGGATGCGGGGGTCCGGCAAGGGCTGGGTGACGGCCGAGTACTCGCTGCTCCCCGGCTCGACGGGGGAGCGGGTGACCCGCGAGGCGGCCAAGGGCAAGCAGTCGGGTCGGACCCAGGAGATCCAGCGGCTCATCGGCCGCTCGTTGCGGTCGGTGTGTGACATGGTGGCCCTCGGCGAGCTGCAGGTCACGGTCGACTGCGACGTGCTCCAGGCCGACGGCGGGACCCGAACCGCGTCCATCTGCGGCGCCTACGTCGCCCTCCACGACGCGCTGACCCGGCTGGTCCAGAAGGGTCAGCTCCGGACCAACCCACTGACCGAGGCCGTGGCCGCGGTGTCGGTGGGCGTCATCGACGGTGTGTGCATGCTCGACCTCCCCTACGAGGAGGACAGCCGGGCCGAGGTCGACATGAACGTGGTGATGACCTCCTCCGGCCGCTTCATCGAGGTCCAGGGCACGGCCGAGGGGATGCCGTTCACCAAGGCCGAGCTGGACGAGATGCTCAGCCTGGCCGAGCACGGCATCGCCCAGCTCCTCGACCTGCAGACGGCCACCTTGGCCGAGCCCCCGACGCCGCGTTGACCGGGGGAGTGGACGCGCCGTCCGGGCGCACCTTCGTGCTGGCCAGTGCCAACCCGGACAAGGCGGCCGAGATCGCCGCCATCCTGGCCGACGTGCCCGACCTGGCGCTCCTGCCCCGTCCGGCCGACGTTCCCGACGTCGAGGAGACGGGCGAGACCCTCGAGGACAACGCCCGCCTCAAGGCCCGGGCGCTGTGCGAGGCCACCGGACTACCGGCCGTCGCCGACGACACCGGCCTCGAGGTCGAGGCTCTCGACGGGGCCCCCGGCGTGTACTCGGCCCGGTTCTCGGGCGAGGGCGCCACCTACGCGGACAACGTGGCCAAGCTCCTGGCCGAGCTCGAGCGGGTCGGTGCCACGGACCGGTCCGACCGGCGGGCCCGCTTCCGCAGCGTGGCCTTCGTCGCCGACCCGGACGGCACCGAGGTGTGGGTGGAGGGCGAGGTGACCGGCGTCATCACCTCCGAGGCCCGGGGGGAGGGCGGCTTCGGGTACGACCCGGTGTTCGCCCCCGACGGGTACGACGGGCGCACCTTCGCCGAGATGACGCCCGAGGAGAAGCACGCGGTGTCGCACCGCGGGCGGGCCTTCCGGGCCCTGGCCGTGCGCCTGGAGGGGGACGGATGACGCCGCCCCGGCTGCGGGCCGCCGCCGAGGCGACGCGCCGGGCGCTGGTCGACCTGGCCGCCGGCCACGACCGGATCAGGGCGGTCCTGGCCCGGACGGGGGGCGAGCTGACCGCGGTGGCCGAGCGGGCGACGGCACTGTCCGAGGCGCGGAGCGCCGGAGTGCCCGACGCCTACGGCGGGTCCTACTTCGGCGAGGGCCGGGACGCCCTCGGCGACCGCGAGGGCCGGTCCGGGTACGCCCGCTACGACCGCATCGCCTCCAATGCCGACATCGCCGGGTGGCTGCTGTGGCGGAACTTCCGGGTCGCCACTTCCCTCGACGTGGGCTGCGCCACCGGCTACCTGGTCGAGGTCCTCCGCGAGCGGGGCATCGACGCCCAGGGGAGCGACCTGAGCGCCTACGCCATCGACCACGCCACCGCCGGGGCGGTCGGCCACGTGCGGGTGGCCAACCTGTTCGCCGGCCTTCCGTGGCCCGACGGCGCCTTCGACCTGGTCACCACCCTGGAGATCCTGGAGCACCTGCCGCCCGACCGGGTGCCCGACGCGCTGGACGAGCTCGCCCGGGTGTGCGGCGGCTACCTGTACGCCACCATCCCGTCCTTCGGGCCCAACCGGTCCGGACCCGACGGCCACTTCGAGGGCAAGGTGCGGCCCGAGCGGGTCGAGCACTACTACGGGCTCGGCCCCGGGTTCCGGGGCCCCGTGCCCGAGCCCGACCTGGCCGTGGACGCCGAGGGCGAGCTGGTCGAGGGCCACCTGTGCATCGCCTCGTTCGAGTGGTGGACCGAGCGGTTCGCCGACGCCGGGTTCAGCCGTTGCGTCGAGGTCGAGGAGCGCCTCTACGCCGACATCGAGCCGGCCGACCTCGCCCCGTACTGGAATCTCTACGTGTTCCGCCTGGCGGGCGCCGACCCGGCCGTGGTGGAGCCCCGGGACCCGGGCCGCACGCTGGCCGAGCTCGGACTGCACCACCCCCTGCTCGGCACCTGACCGCCCTCCGGGTGGTCGACCGGCGAGGCGCAGACCTGCGGGGGCCGGGCGTCAGCCGGCGACGCCGGCTCCGAGCGGTCGCGGTCCGCTGGTCGCCACCACCCGCACGCCGAGGATCGACGCCCCCGGTGGGATCCTCCACACCAGGTAGTCGTCGACACGGGCCCCCGGGACCCGGACGAGGTCGCCGGTGCCGGCCAGCGCCCGCAGCCCGGGGAGGGTGGGCGCAGCGATGAGATAGGCCGAGCCGCCGGGTCCGACCGCGAGGGTCGACCGGTACGTGTAGTACAGCGAGCCCTCGTGCTCCTCGTAGACCGACGCGCCGGGGACGACGAGCGCCACACGTTGGGAGGGGAGCTCCACGCCGGCCTGCCGGTAGAACGCGCTCCCGCCGTCGACCGAGTCCACGACGACGACGTCGTCGGCCGGGTCGATCAGCGGGTCGAGCCGGGCGAGCTGGTCGTCGGTGGTGTCGGACGACACGATGGCGGCCCGGGTGTCGGGGTAGGGGGCCTGGTAGCGGGCCTGCGTGAGCCAGAGGCCCCCGGTCCCGGCTTGGACCTTCCCGGGCAGCACCGCCTGAGCCGTCAGGAAGCGGTCGGTCCCGAGCGCGGCGATGGCCAGGACCGCCACCGTGGCCACGACGGTCCAGGCCCGGATCGCCGCTCCCGGGCGGTGCCCCGACCGGGCGTCCAGGAGCGCCCCCGGCACCAGCAGGAGGGCGATGACGGCCCCGGGGAGGTAGGAGAGCACGTAGCCGCCCTTGGCGAACTGCACCAGCGCCACGACGGCCATCGGCGGAACGGTGGCCGCCACCAGGACGGCGGCCCGGGACTGGTACCACGGGCGGTTCCACGGCGGAAGGCGCCGGCGGTGCCGTGGCCGGGTCCCGGAGGTGCCCCATCCGCGGGTCCCGTCGACCTCCGGGAGGGCCGGCACGGGGAGCGGCCCCACCGGCCCGGTGGCCGGCGCCGCCTGGCGGGCCGCGCCGGCGCGTCCGCGGGATCGGCCGGCCCCGACCACGGCCCGCAGACCGATTCCGACGGCGGCCACGGCGGCCAGGGCGACGAGGGGCAGCAGCGCCACCGCGGTGTACGCCGCGAAGGTGCCAAGGTTGACGGCACCGCCGGCGGCGTGGTCGACGATCGAGGTGGCCCGGGCCGCGCCTTCGGACTCGATGCGGGTCGCCCGCGACCAGACCGCCAGGCCGCCGGGCTGGGTCAGGACCATGGGAACGAACCAGGCCGCCGCGGCCAGAGCGCCGGCGGCCACGGCGACGGCGGCCTCGCGGACGCGGCGGACCGAACCGGCCACGGCCAGCAGGGCGAGGGGCAGGAACATGGCGGCGTCGGACTGCCGGAACCCGGCCGCCAGGGCCAGGGCCACCAGGGCTCCCGTGCCGTGCCACGAGTGGGGGCGGGCCCGCCAGGCCAGGATGACGAGCAGGGGAGCGACGGCCAGATCGAACGAGTAGGTGGCGACGATGGAGCCGTCGAACCAGGCGAACGGGGAGGTCGCCACCACCAGTCCGGCGGCCAGCCCGACCCAGCGACCCCCCAGGTCGCGTCCGGCCACCACGGTGAGCCCGGAGGCCGCGGCCGAGGCGACCGCGGCGACGAGCACCAGCGACGACACCGTGCCGAGCCCGGTGGCGTGCACGAGGCGTCCGGCCACGATGTAGAGCCAGTACCCCGGGGGCTGGGGCCGACCGTGGGTGATGTCGAAGTGGGAGACGGCGGCCAGGTACTGGGACGAGTCCCAGTCGGTGGGGCCGGAGGCCGCCGTGGCCAGGCGGGCGACCAGGGTGGCCAGCGCCACGGCCCAGGGTAGGACGAGGTCGGACACCCGGAGGAGGATCCCCCCGGAGCGGTCCGAGGCCAACCGCCCGGGTCGCGCCGGACCGGGCGGGCCCCCGT
The DNA here is from genome assembly GCA_963830165.1 of uncultured Acidimicrobiaceae bacterium. Lineage (GTDB taxonomy): Bacteria > Actinomycetota > Acidimicrobiia > Acidimicrobiales > RAAP-2 > Bog-756. The sequence continues at coordinate 160,641 of CAWHKZ010000008.1, read as the reverse complement.
CGGGACGTGGGGCCGGGGTCGGCACGCGATCGACGGACCGCGGACCGTCGGGATCCCACCCGCGGTCGTGACGGTCCGCTCATAGAACATGCTTCAGGGTACCGATTCAGACGCAGAATTCGGGGTATCTCCTGCGCTCGGGTGACGTCCGTCGGGCGTAAAACAGGTTCAGGTCCTCCGGTCTCGCGCCGATAGCGGGTAGAGACGGAGGCACGTTGTCGGATCGTCGCGGCCGGAGGGCTCGTCGACCAGGTGCGTACACCGGACCCGACCAGGGAGACGAGGGGTGTCATGGGGCAGGAGTCGCGAGGACGCAGGACAGGAGCGCAGGGCGGCGCCGCCGACCGGCCGGGACATCGCCGCCACCGGCGCACGGTGCGGGCGCTGTCGGTCGCCGCTCTGTCGGTCGCGGCAATCCCGGTGGTGGTCGCCTCCGGGGCCGCCCACGCCGCACCCGTGCCCCGTGCACTGAGCATCTCCCTGGCCTGGCAGCAGGACCTTCCCGACGCCGGATCGCCGATCGCCGAGAGTTCGCCCACCGTGGCCACGCTCGACGGGGGTGGCGCGTCCGTGGTGGTGGGGGACCGGGCCGGCGGGGTCTACGCCTTCCACCTGTCCAACGGCACGGCGGTTCCGGGCTGGCCGGTCCACCTGGGCGCGCCCGTGGACTCGACCCCGTCGGCCAGCCCCGACGGCTCGGGAACGGACTACATCTACGTCGGCTCGGGCAACGCCGCCGATCCCACCGCGGGCGGCTACAACGGGATCACCAACACCGGTGACGCGTTCTGGTCCGTGCCCGCGGCCGACCCGAACGGCAATCACGGCGTCCAGGCGTCGCTGGCCGTCGGCCAGATGGACGGCATCCAGTCCGTGGTGGCGCCGTCGCTCGGCCAGGACGAGTACGCCCTCAATGCCGGCAACGGGGCGGTGCTCCCCGGTTGGCCGTTCTTCACCGCCGACAGCGGCTTCACCACGCCGTCCCTCGCCGACCTGTACAACAACGGGCAGACCGAGATCGTCGAGGGCGGAGACTCGACGTACGGGAACGCCTACGGCGTCCAGTACTACAACGGGGGCCACCTGCGGGTGCTCGGCACCGGTGGCAACCTCATCTGCTCCTACGACACCGACCAGACCGTCGACTCGTCCCCGGCGGTCGGCAACTTCCTGGGCGGCGGGGCCACCGGGATCGCCTTCGGTACCGGCACCTTCTACCCGGGGGCGTCGGACACGAACATGCTCTTCGCCTCAGACTCCCACTGCAACATCCAGTGGCAGGCGAACCTCGAGGGCAGCACCGAGAGCAGCCCTGCGATCGGCGACGTGCTCGGCAACGGCTACGAGCAGCTCGTGGAGGGGGTCGACACCGGCTCCGGCGGTCTGGTGTGGGCCCTCAACGGTTCCAACGGCGCGGCCCTCCCGGGCTGGCCGGTGGCCACGTCCGGCCAGATCATCGGAGGGGTGGCGCTGGCCGACCTGACCGGTGGGGGCTACAACGACGTGCTCGTACCCACGACCTCGGGACTCGAGATCTTCGACGGCAAGTCGGCGCAACTGGTGGCCACCCTCGGCGCGGGCACGCTCGGCCTGCAGAACACGCCGCTCGTGACCGTCGACCCCGACGGCTCGATCGGCATCACCATCGCCGGCTACGGGGCGGGCAACGAGGGGGTCATCCAGCACTACGTGGTGAACGGCTCGACCGGGCACACGCTCGGCCTGCGCTCGTGGCCCGAGTTCCACCAGAACCCACAGCTCACGGGCTGGTTGGGCGCCGCCGCCCCGGGGCACCTCGACTCACCCATCGTGGGCATGGCGTCGACGCCGGACGGGAAGGGCTACTGGAACGTGGCCGCCGACGGTGGCATCTTCGCCTTCGGTGACGCCGCCTTCCACGGGTCGATGGGCGGGCAGCCACTCGCCCGACCGGTCGTGGGCATGGCGTCGACACCGGACGGCAAGGGCTACTGGGAGGTGGCGTCCGACGGCGGCATCTTCGCCTTCGGCGACGCCGGGTACTACGGATCGATGGGGGGTAAACCACTGACCCAGCCCGTGGTCGGTCTGGCCGCCACGCCGGACGGGAAGGGCTACTGGGAGGTGGCGGCCGACGGTGGCATCTTCGCCTTCGGCGACGCCGGCTACTACGGCTCGACCGGGAGCATCCACCTCAACCGGCCCATCGTGTCCATGGCCCCGACGCCGGGCGGTGGCGGGTACTGGCTCGTGGCCTCCGACGGCGGCGTGTTCGCCTTCGGTGACGCGGACTACGACGGCTCGATGGGCGGCAAGCCGCTCAACGCGCCCATCGTCGGGATGGCCTCCCACGGGAGCAGCGGCTACTGGCTGGTCGCCGCCGACGGTGGCCTGTTCAGCTTCGGGTCGGCCTCCTTCTTCGGCTCGACCGGCAACCTCCAGCTGGTCCAGCCCATCGTCGGTATGGCCGCGGGACCGCGGGACGACGGCTACTGGTTGACGGCCGCCGACGGCGGACTGTTCGCCTTCGGCGACGCCGGCTTCTACGGCTCCATCCCGCAGGTGCTGGCCGCGCCGGTCGGCCAGGATTGACCCGGGCCGGAGACCGTCGGTCCCGCGCCGCCGGACGTCCGGGCCACTCCGGACGCCCGCGGGTGTCCCCCTCGGGGCAAGGTGCCCGTCGTATCGTTGACTGACATGTCCGCGCAGACAGCCAGGGTCGACAGACCCGCGCGCGCCCGCCGGACGACCCGCCGCTGGTCGCTGCTGGTGGCCGTGGTGGCCACCGTGGTGTCGACCGTGGGGACGGCGGTGCTCCTCGCGCCGGCCGCCGCCGCCTATCCCTCGGGCACCGTCAGCCTGACCGGTCACGGCTACGGACACGGAGAGGGGATGGGCCAGTGGGGGGCGTTCGGCTACGCCTACTCCGGCTGGACGTGGCAGCAGATCGTCACCCACTACTACTCGGGGAGCCAGCCGGCGACGCTCACACCCGCCCAGGAGGGCACCTGGACGACGGTGGCGCTCACCGAGAACGACGGGAACGACCTGATCGTGACCTCCGACGACGGGTTCAGCATCGACGGGGTGTCCGTCGCTGGTGGTCAGTCGGTCCTGATGCAGCCCGTCGGCGGCGGCGTGTGGGACCTGTTCCGCGGGGGCGGCTGTGCCGGACCGTGGCCGACGCTGCCCTTCGCATCGGGGGTGACGGACCCCGACGCCATCCCCGCCCAGAATTCGATCCTCGGGACGGCCAGCCAGGGCGACGCTCCGGCCATGGACCTGCAGCTCTGCCAGGTCCCCACGAACCTGTCCGTGCGCGGCGACCTCGAGGGCGTGTACAACTCCGACGGCCAGGCCCGGACCGTCAACATCCTGCCGGTCGAGGACTACGTGGCCGGGGTGGTGCCCAACGAGTCCCCGGCCTACTGGGGCACGCTCGGGGCGGCGGGCCCCCAGGGTGAGGCCTGGGGCTTCCAGGAGCTCGAGGCCCAGGCGGTGGCCGCCCGTTCCTACATGGCCGCCGCGCTCGGGAGCTACGGCGGCTACGCCGACACCTGCGACCTGTCGTGCCAGACGTACCGGGGCATCGCCAACGAGAGCCCGCTGACCGATCTCGCGACCCTCGACACCTTCGGCTACGTCATGGAGCACGGCGACAACGGCGTGCCGCTGACCACCGAGTACTCGGCCTCCACGGGCGGGTACACCGCGCCGGGGACCTTCCCGGCCGTCGTCGACGCCGGTGACGCGATCTGCCCGCCCGGGGTGGCCGGGGCCTGCAATCCGAACCACGACTGGAACGACTCGATCCCCGTCTCGACGGTCGAGTCGACCTTTCCGCAACTGGGCACGCTCGAGTCCATCGACGTCACGGCCCGCAACGGCTACGGCGACTGGGGAGGCCGGGTCGAGTCGATGACCCTGGTCGGCTCGGCCCAGGACGTCGTCGTCACCGGCGACCAGTTCGCCGCCGACTTCGATCTCCTGTCGGACTGGTTCACGACGACCTCGTCCCTGCCGAGCCCTGCGGTGGGCATGACCCGCACGCCCGACTCCAAGGGCTACTGGATCGCCGGTTCGGACGGATCGGTGGTGGCCTTCGGCGACGCCACCTACGAGGGGTCGGCCGGAGGCCTGCCACTGGCCGCGCCGGTCGTGGACGTGGTCGCCACCCCCGATGGCAAGGGCTACTGGGAGGTGGCGTCCGACGGCGGGGTGTTCGCCTACGGCGACGCCGGCTTCTACGGCTCGGCCGGGTCGCTCCACCTCAACCGGCCCATCGTCGGGATGGCCGGCACGGCCGACGGACGTGGGTACTGGCTGGTGGCGGCCGACGGCGGCATCTTCGCCTACGGCGACGCCGTGTTCCACGGATCGACGGGAGCCATGACCCTGAACCAGCCCATCGTGGGCATGGTCCCGGCCCCCACGCCGGAGGGCGGCTACTGGCTGGTGGCGGCCGACGGCGGTGTGTTCGCCTTCGGTGACGCGCCGTTCTACGGTTCGATGGGCGGCCACCCGATCAACCGCCCGATCGTCGGGATCTCGTCGATGCCGGGAGGAACCGGGTACCGGCTCGTGGCCTCGGACGGCGGCATCTTCGACTTCGGCTCGGCCGCCTACTACGGCTCGGCCGGAGGCACCCCACTGGTGGAGCCCGTCGTCGGCATGTCCGCCACCGCCGACGGATGGGGCTACTGGCTGGTGGCCGCCGACGGTGGCATCTTCGCCTACGGCGACGCCGACTTCTACGGCTCGGGCGCCGCCGCCACCTGAGCGGGGACGCAGACCGGGACCGGCCCGCGTGACCGGGGGTCCGTTACTTCACGAACCGCACGGTGGAGGCGTCGGTCTCGGAGCCGAAGGACGACTGGATCGGCGAGTCGACGAACTGGAGGTGGCCCCCGCCGTCCACCGACCATGCCGGCTCCCGGACGGCGATGGTCCCGGCCATCCGATCGATGGCCACGTCGGTGAAGTCCAGTGACCCGCCGTCCTGGTCGATGCAGGGCTGCGGGTCGTCGCGCTTGCACGTCAGCGTGCCGCCAACGAACGAGATCGGGGCGTCGGCCGCGGAGCCGCGCAGGGTGACGTGGTGGAAGCCGGTGCAGCCGGAGATGGTGACGGGACCGGCGAAGTACTCGACCATATTGAACCCTTTGTCGTCGGCGCAGTTCGTGATGGAGACGTTCGACGAGCCCTCCCCCGGCAGGTCCGACTCGAAGTCGAAGCCGGCGTCTGCGGGACTGACCACGTTGACGTCGTTGAGCGACGAATCCGACACCTCGGCGAGGGTGACGCCCTGCCGGCCGGCACGGGTCGTGGTGAACCCGTTCACGGTCAGCCCGGTCACCGGCAGCGGGTCGTGGCCCCCGAAGTTGGCCACGAGCTCGAGTCCGTCGCCCCACGTGTCGAGGGCACTGTCGTCGGTCAGGGTCACGTGGTCGGAGGACTCGACCTTGAATCCGGCTTCGCCGACCAGGAGATGGTGGAAGCCGCCGATGGCGTTGGCTCCGAGCACGCTCACCCCGGTCAGGGTCACGTCGTCGGCCTCCTTCACCAGGATGATCGGCTTCATGCCGTCCCAGCCCGGACCCGTCGGCCGGGAGGTCGACGGGTCGTAGAAGGTACCGCCGACGATGGTGATCGGCTTGGTGAGCACGATGCCGTCGGGAACCTCGTAGCAGGCCGTGGTCGACGACTGGAACACCGAGCCCGCCGGCAGCGAGTCCAGGTAGTCCTGCAGCTCCGGGGTCGCCGGCCCGCTGCACGTGGTGTCGATGTCGTCCGCCCCGGTGGTCGCCGGGGAACCGCCGGCCCGGTCCGCCGTTCCGACCCCCGGCGACGTGGTCGTCGTCGTGGCCACGGGCACCCTCGTGGTCGTCGTCGTGGTCGTGGCCTTGGCTACGGGCGCTTTCGTCGTGGTCGTGGTCGTGGCCTTGGCTACAGGCGCTTTCGTGGTCGTCGTCGTGGTCGGTGCCACCGTCGTGACCGTGGTCGTGGTCACCGCCGTCGGTGTCGTCGTGACCGTGGTGGTCGAGGTCGTCACCGACTGACGGCCTCTGGTCGTGACCACGGTCGTGGTGGGCGACACGACCGTGGTGGTGGTCACCGCCGCCGATCGGGCGTCCTGATGCGCGCCGGCCGCCCCAGCCGCGGTCGATGCACCGACTAGGCCCGTCGGGACCAGCACGGCCACCGCGCACACGGCGATCGCGAGGCGCCGGGCCGGTCCACGGCCGCGCGCCACTGCTGCATCCTGCCCCTGGTACATCGCCCCTCCGTCTACCCACGGCGGGCCGGGGGACGGGACGGCACACGCGATTGGTGCCCGCTCCGGCAACCCGGCTGACTCCGTGAGTCCCGTGGCTTTGCGTCCCCTCCTCGCGGAGGGTTTGCCTTTTGGTCCTGCAGGCTCCGATCCCGATGGTCACGGTGCCGTCCAACTATCGTACGCTCTGTGATCAATAAACACAATGCGTGACTATGAGAACGCGTAAAGTGGTGACTTAGGTCCCGTGGGCCGGGACGGTCCCGGAGCGAGCGTCCATGGGATCGTCCGCTGCGGCCCCTAGTCTCCGGGAGATGGCCGACGGGGCGACGGAAGCGACGGGAGCACGGGCAGCTGGGACGCCCGTGACGAGCGCGCCGCCAGGCACCGATCCCGCACCGCGCCCACCGTCGCCGGGGCGGTGGTCGGCCCGGTCGTGGCGGGCCATCCTGTTCGCCCCCGTGGGCGACGGGCAGCGCCGTCGGCGGGGGAGCGACGCCTTCCGGGTCGGGCTCTCGCTGGTCGTGGTCGTCCTGTGCTGGCTGGCCACCCGCGTCAATCCGTCGAGCGAGAAGGCGCTGATCGACGTCGTCACCCCGGCGCCCGATGGCATCAAATGGCTGGTCACCAGCCTGGCCTGGGTGGGCTCGTTCGGACTGGTGGCCGTCGTGGTGGTGCTGGCGCTCGTGTCCCGGCGGATCGAGGTCATCCGGGACACGATCCTGGCCGGCGCCGGGGCGTGGCTGGTGTGCGTGGGCCTCGGGCTGGCTCTCGGGCCGGACGGCGGACGATCGCCGGCCCAGGCGCCCCACGGCTTCGACCTGACGTTCCCGGTGGCCCGGGTGGCGGCCGCGGTGGCGGTGGCCAGCGCGGCCATGCCCTACCTGAGCCGCTGGGTGCAGCGGGCCGTCATCGTGACGATCGCGGTGCTGGCGGTGACGACGATGGTGTCGGGGTACGGGCTGCCCGTCGCCATCGCGGCCAGCCTGGCTGTCGGCATCCTGTCGACCGGCGTGGTCCACCTCGTCTTCGGCTCGCCGCTCGGGCTCCCGTCGGCCGCCGAGGTGCTGCTCCTGCTCGAGGACCTCGGGATCCCCGCGGCCGACGTGGTCCCCGCACCCAGACAGACGTGGGGGTACGGACGGTTCAACGCGCGTCTCGACGGCGACGGGCTCGACATCTCGGTGTACGGCCGGGATGCCTCCGATGCCCAGCTCCTGGCCAAGACCTCCCGGTTCCTCCTCTACCGGGACTCCGGTCCCACCCTCACCTTCACACGCCGTCAGCAGGTCGAGCACGAGGCCTACCTGACCCTGATGGCCGACCGGGCCGGCGCCCGGGTGGCCCGGGTCCTGGCCGCCGGGCCGGCCGGACCGGCGAAGGACGCGCTGCTCGTGACCCGGCCGCCTACCGGTCGGCGCCTGTCCGAGCTGGTCCCCTTCGCCCTGCCCGCCGACGAGGATCCGGCGGGTCCGGCGAACGGCTTCGCCGGGGACGACTCCACGGGCCCGGCGAACGGCTCCGCCGGGGACGGCCCGGCGGGCCCGGTGAACGGCTCCGCCGGGGACGGCCCGGCGGGCCCGGTGAACGGCCCGATCGCGGCCGACGGCGGGCCGGTGGTGGTGACCGGACGATCGGAGGCGACGTCGCCCCGGCCCACCCGGTCGCTCGGGGCGGCGGACGGGCCGGTGCCCGGACCGCCACCCACCGACCCCGCCCTGACCGACGAGGCGCTCGACGGCATCTTCGGCCAGGTCCTGGCCCTACGCGGCGCGGGCATCGCCCACGGTGCGCTGTCGACGGAGACCATCGTCCTGGCCGACGACGGGAGGTCGGGGCTCGTCGACCTGCGGTCGGCGGCCACCGTGGCCACACCCGACCAGCTCGACCGGGACCTGGCCGCGACCATGGCGGCCGCGGCCCTGGTGGCGGGCCCGGAACGCACGGCCGCGGCCGCGGCCCGGATGGTGCCGAACGACGCCCTGGCCGCAGCGCTCCCGTTCCTCCAGCGAGCCGCCCTCGACCCGGTGGCCTCCCGCACCCTGCGGGGGAAGAAGGCGATCCTGGTCGCCCTCCGCGACGAGGGGGCGAAGACGGCCGGGATCGAGGTCCCGAAGCTGATCGAGCCGCGCCGGGTCAGCTGGATCAACCTGATCCTCGTACTGGGCACGCTGATCGGCGGATGGGCCCTGATCGGCGTGCTCGTCAACGTGACGAAGTCGTGGAGCACCATCACCGGCGCGAAGTGGGGCTGGGTCGCCGCCGTCTTCGTGCTGTCCCAGGCGGTCTACCCGACCCTGGCCGTGACCACGGTGGGCTCGGTCACCGACACCCTGCCCTATGGCCGGACCGTGGCCCTCGAGGTGGCCAACACGTTCGTGTCCCTGGCCGGAGGGTCGATGGGGGCGCTCGCCACCCGGGTCCGGTTCTTCCAGCAGCAGGGCTACGACGCCACCCTGGCCGTCAGCTCGGGTGTGCTGATCTCCACGGCCAGCTGGATCGTGAAGGGCGGGCTCTTCGTGATCGCCATTCCCATCGCCATCTCGCAGTTCCACTTCGACTCGTCGCCCTCGAGCACCGGGGGAGGGTCGGGGAGCAGCACGTCCCACCTGGTCTGGCTCATCGTCGTCGCGGTGGTCGTCGTCGGGGTGCTCCTCGGACTCGTCTTCGCCATCCCACGTTGGCGACGCCTGGCCGCGGCCAGGCTCCGGCCGAAGGCGTCGGAGGTCTGGAACCACCTGAAGGTGCTCGCCACCCACCCCCGCAACCTCGTCGAGATCTTCGGCGGCGAGATCGCCGGCCAGCTCCTCGTGGCCATGGCGCTCGGCGCCGCACTGCACGCCTTCGACCAGCATCTGAGCCTCGCCTCGCTCCTGATCGTGCTGACCCTGGGGTCGATGCTCGGTGGGGTGTCGCCGGTGCCGGGCGGCATGGGCGTCGTGGAGGCCGGGATGATCCTGGGCCTCACCGCGGCCGGCATCCCCCAGGATCAAGCCGTCGCCGCCGTGTTCGTCCAGCGGCTCTTCACGGCCTACCTTCCCCCGATCTGGGGGTGGTTCTGCCTGATCTGGATGCGGAAGCGGGAGTACCTGTAGCACGCGGCCGGGTGCGCCCGGCGGGACGGGTCAGCCGTCGAGTCGTCGGGGACCGGTGTGCTCGAGGCCCGGGAACCCGCGCAGCCGGCCGAAGTTGCCGAGGCGGCCCACGTTGACTCCGGTCTGGGCGGCACGCAGCATGCGCAGGTCACCCCGGCTGTTCCCGTAGGCCCACAGGTCGGCGTCCTCCATCCCGGCATCGGCCATCCAGAGCCGCAGCCGCCGGATCTTCTCCTCGCCGCGGCAGTTGCCGCCCTCGTAGCGGCCGGTCAGCCGACCCGAGTCGTCGACCTCGAGGAGGGTGGCGATCGCCGCGTCGGCCGCCAGCCGCTCGGCGGCGACCCGGACATAGGCGTCGGGCGATGCCGAGACGATCACCACGCTGTCGCCCCGGCCGCGGTGCCAGTCGAGCCGTCGCCGGACGTCGGGGCGGACGTGGGCGGCGAGGTGGCCGACGGCGAACTCGGCCCCCACCCGGTCGACGTGCTCGGTGACGATGCCGCCCAGCACCCGCGTGAAGAGCTCCTCCTTGGTGCGGTCGGCGACCTCGCCTCCGGCCAGCGCGGCATGGGCGAGCCTGGGGGCGAGCTGGGCGGAGGCCCGGAGCACGGCGTCACGGCCTGCGACGGCGCTCAGGAAGTCGAACACGCTCCCGCCGGTCGTCAGGGTGCCGTCGAAGTCGAAGGCGGCAACATCGGGCATGGCGTCCGTCCGCCGCTCAGGCGCCGCGGTCGGCGACGGTGGTCCCGCCGCGACCGGCGCCTCCGGCGAACCGGGTGGCCCCCTCGAGTGCCTCGCCCGACGACAGGCTGTCCAGCCCGTACCTCGTCTCGACCGACAGGGCCTCGTCCACCGGGAGATTCCACTGGGCGAGCGCCGAGTGCCGGTCGTTGCGCAGGCAGACCTGGGGGAGCGCGGCGAGTTCGGAGGCCCAGGCCACGGCGGCCCCGAGTGCGGTGCCGGTCGGCACCACCCGGTTGGCCAGGCCCATCGAGAGCGCCTCGTCCGCCCCCACCGCACGCCCGCTGAGAATCAGGTCCATGGCGCGCCCCTCGCCGACGATCCGGGGCAGGCGGACGGTCCCGCCGTCCACCAACGGCACCCCGAAGCGACGACAGAACACACCGAAGACGGCGCTCTCGGCGGCCACCCGGAGATCGCACCACACCGCCAACTCGAGACCGCCGGCCACGGCGTGGCCCTCCACGGCGGCGATGACCGGCTTGGACAGGGCGAGGCGGGTCGGACCCATCGGCCCCGGGCCGTCCACGGTCACCCGGTTGCCCGTCCCCGAGGCGATGGCCTGGAGGTCGGCACCGGCGCAGAACGTCCCCCCGGCTCCGGTCAGGACGGCCACGGCGGCCGCCGGGTCGGCGTCGAAGGCCTCGAACGCCGCCAGCAGGGCGTCGGCCGTGGGGCGGTCCACGGCGTTGCGCCGCCGCGGGCGGTCGATGGTCACGATGGTCACCGGGCCGCGACGCTCCACGCGGACCGGCTCGGCTGGCAGTGAGTCGGGCATGGCCTCAGCATGGCTGCTGGTGACCGGTCGGGCCAGTGACCCTGGGGAAGCGGCGGATGTGGCGTAAAACCCGACGAATCCGGTCGACAATAGCCCCGGATCGGACTAGGGTGTCGGTCGGTCGCACGGGAACACTCCGTGGAGTACCGGTGGAAGGGCCACAGACCGGCCCGGCGCCGGTCGACGTGCGGCGGTCCCGACCGCCGCACCAGCCAACCCACCCGACAGACGAACGATGACAGCAAGGAGCAGGATATGGCCATCCGCTTGGGCGACGAGGCCCCCGACTTCACCGCAGAGACCACCGAAGGCACGATCAACTTCCACGAATACCTCGGGGACAGCTGGGGCGTGCTCTTCTCCCACCCGAAGGACTTCACCCCTGTCTGCACGACCGAGCTCGGCGCGTTCTCGGCGGCCAGGGCGGAGTTCGACAAGCGCGACGCCAAGCTCATCGGCCTCTCGGTCGACGACGTGACGTCGCACGGCAAGTGGGCCGGGGACATCGAGGAGACGCAGGGCACCGCCCTCAACTTCCCCCTCATCGGCGACGAGGACCGCAAGGTCGCCGACCTCTACGACATGATCCACCCGAATGCCAGCGACACCCTCACGGTGCGCTCGGTGTTCATCATCGGCCCGGACAAGAAGGTGAAGCTCACCCTCACGTACCCCGCCTCCACCGGCCGCAACGTGGACGAGGTCCTGCGGGTCCTCGACTCGCTGCAGCTGACCGCCGACTACAAGGTCGCCACCCCGGTCAACTGGAAGGACGGCGAGGATGTCATCGTCGTGCCGGCGCTGTCGGACGAGGAGGCCACGGAGCGGTTCCCCAAGGGGTTCAAGGCGCTCAAGCCCTACCTGCGGGTCACTCCCCAGCCCAACAAGTAGCCCGTTCCGCCCTTCCGGGGCGGTAGGCGTCGCACCGGATCCGGCCGACCGGCCGGATCCGGGCGCGCCCGGGCCGCCCGGGGGCCAGACGGTAGCCGGGGTCCCCGAGGGGCCGGCCGGTGCACCGCGTGGCCCCCGTCCCCCGACAGGGCATGACATGGGACTATTCCCCGCAAGGAACGTCGTCTCGGGCCCGTTCCTGCTACCATTGTCACGTCGGCGTGTTCCGTCCGCCGACCGTCACCACGATTCCAGAGGTCTTCTTCCCACATGCCAGACAAGCAGGCAACCATCGCCGAGTACCGTCTCCACGACACGGACACGGGCTCGCCCGAGGTGCAGATCGCGATTCTGAGCGAGCGCATCGTCCACCTGACCGAGCACCTGAAGGTGCACAAGGGCGACCACCACACCCGCCGCGGCCTCCTGAAGCTCATCGGCCGCCGCCGTCGCCTCCTCGACTATGTCCGAAACAATGACGTCGAGCGCTACCGCGAGATCATCAACCGCCTCGGCCTCCGCCGCTAGGCACGCCAGACGCTCCGCCCGGCTCCGGCCGGGCGGTCGCAATTTCTCCGCCGGCTGCGTGCCGGTGGATCGCAGGCCGGCACCATGCCTCCCTGCAGCAGGAACGGCCCCCACACCGTGGGCGACCGTGTCACACCACACCGATTGGGCTCCCATCGAGGTCAGTCACCAGTTGCCGATCACCGGGCCCGCGACGGGCGGGGTGGCCGACAACTGGGAACTGGCTCGGGGGGCCCCCGAACCACAAGGAGCGTCATGTCCGACGCCATTTCCGTTTCGGCGCCCATCAGCGGCACCGACAAGACACTCACCTTCGAGGCGGGCAAGCTCGCCCAGTTGGCCGACGGCGCCGTCGTCGGCCGTATCGGCGACACCGTCCTGCTGGCCACCGCCACGGCGTCCCGCTCGGTGCGCGAGGGGGCGGACTTCTTTCCGCTGACCGTCGACATCGAGGAGCGGACCTACGCCGCCGGCAAGATCCCCGGCTCGTTCTTCCGCCGGGAGGGCAAGTCCTCGGACCAGGCCATCCTGACCTGCCGCCTCATCGACCGGCCGCTGCGCCCGTCCTTCCCGAAGGGCTTCCGCAACGAGGTCCACATCGTGGGCACCATCTTCGGTGCCGACCAGGTGAACCCGCACGACGTCCTGGCCATCAACTCGGCCTCCGCCGCACTGATGCTGTCCGGCATCCCGTTCGAGGGCCCCATCGGCGCCGTCCGGGTGGCCTACTCGACCGACGGGCAGTGGATCCCGCACCCCACCTTCGAGGAGGGCGAGGAGTCGACCTTCGAGCTGGTCGTCGCCGGCCGTGCCCTCGACGAGACCCCTGACGCCGACATCGCCATCATGATGGTCGAGGCGGGCGGCTCGGAACGGTCCTTCCAGTACTACGAGGAGGGTGCCCCGCAGGTCACCGAGGAGGTCCTGGCCTCCGGCCTCGAGGCCGCCAAGACGTGGATCCGCGAGTCGATCGTGCTCCAGCGCGAGCTCGTGGCCGCGTTCGTCGCCGTCCGCGGCGAGATCGAGACCATGGAGTACTCGACGTTCTCCGACTACGGCGACGACGTGTTCGCCCGGGTCGAGGAGATCGGGACCGCCGGCCTGGCCGCGGCCAACGTGCTCACCCCCAAGGCCGACCGGAACGCCGGCCTGGCCGAGGTCACCGAGTCGATCCTGTCCCAGCTGGCCGACGAGTTCGCCGGCCGCGAGGGCGAGGTGAAGGGCGCCGTCCGGGGCCTGACCAAGAAGCTGGTCCGCAAGCGGATCGTCGAGGAGGGCCTCCGCATCGACGGGCGCACCACCACCGACATCCGCCCGCTGTCGGCCGAGGTCGACCTCTTCCCGACGGCCCACGGCTCGGCCCTGTTCCAGCGCGGCGAGACCCAGGTGCTCAACGTCACCACGCTGGGCATGCCCCGCATGAACCAGCTGCTCGACACCATCACCCCGGTGGAGTCGAAGCGGTACATGCACCACTACAACTTCCCGCCCTTCTCCACCGGCGAAACCGGCTTCATGCGGGGCCCGAAGCGCCGCGAGATCGGCCACGGCCTGCTGGCCGAGCGGGCCCTCCTCCCGGTCGTCCCCTACGAGGAGGACTTCCCCTACACCTTCCGGCTGGTCTCCGACGTGCTGTCGTCCAACGGCTCGACCTCCATGGCGTCGGTCTGCGGATCGTCCCTGTCGATGATGGCCGCCGGCGTGCCCCTCAAGGCCCCGGTCGCCGGCATCGCGATGGGCCTCGTCTACGACGGCGGCACGTACGTGACCCTCACCGACATCCTCGGAGCCGAGGACGCCTTCGGCGACATGGACTTCAAGGTGGCCGGCACCCGTGACGTGGTGACCGCCCTGCAGCTCGACACCAAGATCGACGGGCTGCCCCTCGACGTCCTCACCAAGGCGCTCATGCAGGCCAAGGACGCCCGGCTCACCATCCTCGACGTGATGGCCGCGGCGATCCCCGAGCCCCGGAGTGAGGTCGCCGCGTCGGCCCCGAAGATCATCTCCTTCGAGATCCCGATGGACAAGATCGGCGAGGTCATCGGACCCAAGGGCAAGGTCATCAACGCCCTGCAGCAGGAGACCGGGGCCGACATCGCCGTCGACGACGACGGCATGGTCGGGACGGTCACCATCGGCGCCAAGGACGGCAACGCCGTGGAGGAGGCCCGCCGGCGCATCTCGACGATCCTCGACCCGCCGCTCGCCGAGGTCGGCGCCACGTACCAGGGCAAGGTCGTCAACATCACCAAGTTCGGCGCCTTCGTGAACATCCTCCCCGGCCGTGACGGCCTCCTGCACATCTCCAAGATGGGTCAGGGCAAGCGCATCGAGCGCGTCGAGGACGTGTTCGAGCTCGGCCAGCCGGTCGAGGTGAAGGTGGACGACATCGACCCGCAGGGCAAGGTGTCGCTGTCGCTGGCCGGTGAGGCACCTGCGGCATCCTCGGGCGGCGGCGGCCGCGGCTCGCGTGGGGAGGGCTCGCGTGGGGAGGGCTCGCGTGGGGAGGGCTCGCGCAACGGCGGCCAGTCCCGCGGCGACCATGCCGATCCCGACGGTGGCGAGGGCAGCGCCCCGCGCCGCCAGTCCGGCGCCCCCGCCGGCGCCGCCTCCTTCGAGGACGCCTTCGAGGAGGAGCTGGTGCAGGAGTTCGGGGACCTCGGCCCCGCGACCACCGAGACGTCCGACCGCCCGAGCGGGGGCGGCCGGGGCGGTCGCCGCCGTCGTTGAGCATGCGCACCCGTCGTGGGTCGGCCCGGGAGGCCGGCCCACGGTCGGGACGCACGCCGGGCACCGTCGGCGCGGACGGGCCGGACGGTTGTGCCTCGGAGGGCTCCGCCGGGTCGACCGGACCGGCGGGTCCGGTCGGATGAGGTCCCGATGATCCGCACGGACCGCCTCGACTCCGGGCTCACCGTGGTCACCGAGACCATGGCCGAGGCCCGTTCGGTATGCATCGGCTTCTGGGTGGGCACCGGCTCGCGGGACGAGTCGCCGGAGCTCGCCGGGTCGAGCCACTTCCTCGAGCACCTGCTGTTCAAGGGGACCGACGACCGCTCCGCCTCGGCCATCGCCGAGGCCGTGGACGAGGTGGGCGGTGACTTCAACGCCTTCACGACGAAGGAGTACACCTCCTTCTACATCCGGCTGCTGGCCGAACACGTCGATCTCGGCCTCGACATCCTGTCCGACATCATGTGGCGCCCCGCCCTGCGCGCCGTCGACCTGGACGCCGAGCGCCAGGTGATCCTCGACGAGATCCTCATGCACGCCGACGAGCCGGCCGACGAGGCCGCGGAGCAGAGCTCGGCGATCCTGTTTCCCGACCATCCCCTCGGCCGCGAAGTGCTCGGGACGGAGTCCTCCGTCGAGGCGATGACCGACACCCGCATCCGCGACTTCTTCGACGAGCACTACCTCCCCGGGAACATGGTCGTCGCAGTGGCCGGAGACCTCGACCACGACCGGGTGGTCACCGGACTGGTGGGTCGTGCGGGTGAGCGGGCGGGCGGGGCGACCCCCGGGCGCACGTCACCCGACGGCCATGTCGTCCCGTTGGCCGTCACCCGACGCCCGACCGAGCAGGCCCACGTCGTCCTCGCTGCCCGCTCGGTCGACCGCAACCACCCGAGCCGCTACGCGCTGGCCGTGCTCAACCACATCCTCGGTGGCGGCCTGTCGAGCCGCCTGTTCCAGGAGATCCGCGAGCGGCGCGGCCTCGCCTACTCGGTCTGGTCGGAACGGGTGGCCTATGACGACGCCGGCTTCCTGAGCGTCGGCCTGGGCACGGGCCCCGAGCACGTGGCCGAGGTCCTCGACATCGTCACCGACGAGCTGGCCTCGCTGGGAGCGGACGGGATCAGCGAGCGGGAGCTGAGCATCGCCAAGGGCAACCTCCGCGCCGAGACCCTCCTGGCCTGCGAGGACTCCGGCGCCCGCATGAGCCGCATCGGCGCGGGCATGCTCCTCCACGGCGAGGTCCTGACCGTCGACGAGGTCCTGTCCCGCGTCGAGCGGCTCACCCTGGAGGACATCCACGCCGCCGCCCGCGCGTTGGTCGCCGCACCGTGGACACTCTCGGTGGTCGGAGCCTTCGACGCGTCCGACTTCGACGCCGCCGCACTCGGGCTCGGCTGATCGACGCCGGGGGGTGCGGGCGCCTTGGTCCGTGCCCCGAGGTGGTGGGTCGGTGTCGCAGGATGCGACGGTGGCCCGGTGGCCGTGGCCGACGGGGCCGTGGCCGACGGGGCCGTGGCCGACGGGGCCGTGGCCGACGGGGCCTTGGTTGACGGGGCCGTGGCTGACGGGGCCGTAGCTGACGGGGCCGTGATTGACGGTGGCCTTGGTTGACGGGGGCCTTGGCTAGGGTGACCGGCATGCGAGTCGGGGTGGTCGGGGCCGGTGGTCGGATGGGCCGGGAGGTGTGCCGCACGGTGCTGCATCGGACCGGACTCGACCTGGTGGCGGCCGTCGACCCCGGATGCGTCGGTGCGCCGGTGTCGGAGCTGGTCGGCGGTTCCGGGTCGGACCCGGAGGGGCTGACCGTCAGCGAGGGGCTGGAAGCGCTCACGACCGCCGGAGCCGAGGTGGTGGTGGACTTCACCCATCTCGAGGCGTCCCGGGCGACGCTGGCCTTCTGCGCCGCCGGCGGCATCCACGTGGTGGTCGGTACGACCGGGTTCGACCAGGGCGACCTCGACGATCTGGCCGGCCTGTTCCCGACCGAGGGGGGCAGCGGTGCGCACTGCATCGTGGCGGCCAACTTCGCCATCGGCGCCGTCCTCATGATGCGGTTCGCGGCGCTGGCCGCGCCGTGGTTCGACAGCGCCGAGATCATCGAGCTCCACCACGAGGCGAAGCGGGACGCCCCGTCGGGCACCTCCCTGCGGACCGCCGAGGGCATGGCCTCCGCCCGGGACGACGCGGCGCGTGGCGAGTTCCTGCCCGATGCCACGACGACGGTGGTTGTGGAAGGCGCCCGCGGCGGAGCCGGCCCCGGGGGCATCCGGATCCACTCGGTGCGGCTACCGGGCCTGGTGGCCCACCAGGAGGTCCTGTTCGGGTCGCCCGGCCAGGGCCTGACCATCCGTCACGACTCCTTCGACCGGGCATCGTTCATGGACGGCGTGGTCCTCGCCGTGGAATCGGTGGCCTCCCGGCCCGGGCTCACCCTCGGCATCGAACCCCTGCTCGGGATCTGAGCGTCCGGTGGCCGAGGACTCCCGGCAACGGATCGTGGAGGCCACCTACGCCTGCGTGGCCCGGCGGGGGATGGCCAAGACCACCGTGGAGGACGTGGCCCGCGAGTCGGGTGTGTCGCGGGCGACCGTCTACCGGGCCTTCCCGGGGGGGCGGGACGAGCTCATCGACGCCACGGTGTCGTGGGCCGTGTTCGACTTCTTCGCCAAGCTCTACGACCGCATCCAGGGGGCGGCGGACCTCGAGGAGGTCATGGAGCGGGGGATCATGTTCGCCCACCGCTCCATCGTCGAGCACGAGGTGCTCCAACGGGTCATGCAGACCGAGCCCGACAAGCTCCTGCCGGCCCTGACCGTCGAGAGCAACCGGATCCGGGAGGGGATCGCCCAGGTCCTCGCTCCCTATGTCGTCGACCGCGGCCTCGCCCCCGGGGTGGACCTCGGGGATGCCGCCGACTTCCTGGCGCGGATGGTCCTGTCGTACATCTCGGCGCCGGGGCGGTGGGACCTCGAGCGGCCGGACCAGGTCGCCCGCCTGGTCCGCTCCGAGCTCCTGGCCGGTGTCGTCGTGCCCGTCGCCGGCCGCTGATCGACCGGCCCCACCGGGGCCCCCGGAAGCTCGCCAGCATGGTTGACGGTGAGACAAAAGGTGATCTACCGTTCCATTTGTGGCGCATGTGCACGGGGGACTCCGGATTGTGGACGCGGACGGCGTCGTCCCGCTGACCACCGTCGAGGCCGAGCAGCCGCCGGAATCGCCGCAGTCGCCCGAGTCGCCCGAGTCGCCGCACCGGGTGCGCATCATCGACGGCACGCTGGCCTGCCTGGCCCGCCACGGCGCCGCCAAGACCACGGTGGACGACATCGCCCGCCAGTCGGGTGTGTCCCGGGCGACCGTCTACCGGGCCTTCCCGGGCGGCCGCGACGAGATCCTGGGCGCCGTCGTCGACACCGAGATGGCCCGCCTCTTCAGCGCCCTGGGCGTCCGCCTCGGCAATGCCGGCGATCTGGTGACCGCCCTGGTGGGAGGCATCGTCGAGGCCTCGACCCGCCTGCGGGACCATGCGGCACTGCACTTCCTGGTCGAGCACGAGCCCGGCATCATCCTGGGCCATCTGGCCTTCGACGAGTCGGACCGTCTCTTGGTCACGGCCTCGCGCTTCACCGCACCGTTCCTGGCCCGGTGGATGAGCCCGGACGAGGCCGAGAGGGTGGCCGAATGGGCCGCCCGCATCGTCCTCTCCTACGCCATCGCGCCGTCCGACCGGCTCGACCTGTGCAACGAGGGCGACGCCAGGCGCCTCGTGACCACGTTCATGCTCCCCGGCATCGAGGCACTCCACTCCTCCACCGCCGGACCCATCGACATCACCCCGTTCCCGCCCGGCGCCACCCCGCCGAAGCAGGGGCCCGGTACCGCCAGTTGACAGCCGCCTGACGCAGATCTGCGCCCGGTTGGCGCCCGATCGCAGCACCCGACCCGAACACCGCACCACCTCGACAGCGACCACGACAAGGGGACACGACATGACCACCGAGATGAGCAGCAACGAGGACATCATCGGCCGCCAGGATCTCGACGACCTCGAGGCCATCCTTTCCGTGGTGGGCACGGAGGATTCCGACGGGCGCCACGTCGTCCACTCCGACTACGACTCGATCTTCACGTGGGACTACGAGAAGGGTGCCCGGCCCAAGCTCAACAAGCTCTACGAGAAGGCCAAGAACGCCCAGTGGAACGGCGAGACGGACCTCCCGTGGGAGGTCGAGGTCGACCAGGAGAAGCTGGTCGCCCAAGCGGCCGAGGCCCAGGGGGGCCACGCCGTCGGGTTCGACATCTCGGGCACGCCGCTCGAGAAGTGGGGGGACAAGGAGTGGGTCACCCTCGGCGTCGAGAGCCAGAACTGGACCCTCTCCCAGTTCCTCCACGGGGAGCAGGGCGCGCTCGATCTGCACGGCCAAGATCGTCGAGTCGGTGCCGTGGATCGACGCCAAGTACTACGCCTCCACCCAGGTGATGGACGAGGCCCGCCACGTCGAGGTGTTCGCCAAGTACCTCGACGAGAAGCTGTCGGGGCACTACGCGGTCAACGCCCACCTGCGGATGCTGCTCGACGACATCATCGCGGACTCGCGTTGGGACATGACGTACCTGGGCATGCAGATCATGATCGAAGGCCTCGCCCTCGCCGCCTTCGGCTTCATGCACTCGATGACGCAGGATCCCCTGCTCAAGAAGCTGCTCCGCTACGTCATGGCCGACGAGGCCCGCCATGTGGCCTTCGGGGTGCTCAGCCTCCAGGAGTACTACCAGGGGCTCACCACCGCAGAGCTGCGCGAGCGTCAGGAGTTCGCCTTCGAGGCCGCCGTGCGGATGCGCGATCGCTTCCTCCAGCAGGAGGTGTGGGATCGGATGGGCATCAACCCGAAGGACATCCTCCCCGCCGTGCTGTCGGCTCCGGACCGCAACGAGTTCCAGGCTGTCCTGTTCTCGAAGATCGTCCCCAACTGCCGCAAGCTCGGCCTGCTGGACGCGGCCGACGGCTGGCTGCGCACGAAGTTCACCGAACTGGGTGTGATCGAGTTCGAGTCGGCCGTCGACACCTCCGAGGAGTACGACGCCATGGCCGCGGTGCCGCCCACCCAGCGCGAACTGGTCTGAACGGGGGCGGGCGCGGGCCGTCGGGCTGGCGAGTCCTCCGGTCCGTGCGCTCCGTCCCCCGGTGCCCGGCGTGGGGGTCGTGGTGTGCCGGCGCCAGCGAGCCGGGGTCCCGGTGTGGGGGTCGTGCGGCAGGTGCCGTGACTGCGACGACCGGGTCGGCGCCAAGAGGGTATCCCGGACGGAGCCGTCGGCCCCGGACCGAGGGCGCCGTCGGCGCCGGTCGTTCCTCCTGCGGCGACCCACCGCCCTGCTGGTAGCCTGCCTCCCGTGAGCCACCACCCTTCCTCCGTGCACCGCACCTGACGATGACGCCTCCACGCTTCGGCTCCGTGTTGACCGCCATGGTCACCCCCTTCGATTCCGACGGTGCACTCGACCTCGACGCCGCGGCCACCTTGGCCCGCCACCTGGCCGCGACCGGCACCGAGGGCATCGTGGTGGCCGGCACCACCGGGGAGGGGCCGGTGCTTACCGACTCCGAACAGATCGACCTGTTCCGGGCGGTGGTCGAGGCGGTCACCATCCCCGTGATCGCCGGCTCCGGCACCAACGACACCGCCCACTCCATCCACATGACCAAGGCGGCTGCCGGCGTCGGCGCTGACGGCGTGCTGGTGGTCACCCCGTACTACAACCGACCCTCCGCGGCCGGGCTCTCGGCCCACTTCCGGGCCGTGGCCGCCGCGAGCCCGTTGCCGGTCGTGCTGTACGACATTCCGATCCGGTCGGGACGCCGGATCGGCCCGGACCTCACCGTGCAACTGGCGCGCGAGGTCCCCAACATCGTCGCCGTCAAGGACGCGACGGGCGACGTGGCCTCGGCGGCCCGCGTGGTGGCCGAGGCGCCGGCCGGCTTCGAGGTCTACTCGGGCGACGACTCGCTCACCCTGCCCTTCGCCTCGATCGGCGGCGTGGGCATCATCAGCGTGGCCGCCCACTGGGCCGCACCGCTGTTCGCCGAGCTGCTCACCGCCCACCGGGCCGGTGACGTGACCCGGGCGGCCGAGGCCAACCGGGCCCTCCTCGAGTCGTACCGCTTCGAATCATCCGACGAGTACCCCAATCCGGTGCCGGCCAAGGCCGCATGCCGGGCCCTCGGGTTGGCCGTCGGACAGTGCCGGCTGCCCAACGCGCCGGCCCCGCAGTCCCTCGACGACCAGGCCCGGTCCGTGGTGGCCGGCGCCGCCGCCCTGATCCAGGCACGGCAGTCGGTTGCCTGAGGCGAGCGGGTCCCGCGCAGGGGCACGAGGCGACACCGGTTCGGGATCGGGCTCGGGATCGGGTGGTTCGGGCTCGGGACGGCGTCGTAAGGCGAAGACCGATCCGGCGAAGGACGCCCCGTCGACGTCGGGAGGCTCGAAGCCCGACAGCCCGACCAAGGCACGCGATGCCGCCAAGGCGACGAAGTCAGCGACCCGGCCGGCCAAGGCCAGGAAGCGGTCGTCGGGCGGTGCCACGCCGGTCCGGGTCGTCTTCCTCGGCGGGCTGGGAGAGATCGGCCGCAACTGCGCCTGCATCGAGGTCGACGGCCGCATCCTGGTGCTCGACGTGGGGATCATGTTCCCGGATCCGGACATGCCCGGTGTCGATCTGGTCCTGCCCGACTTCACCTACCTGCGCGAGAACGCCGACCGGGTCGACGGGGTCATCCTGACCCACGGCCACGAGGACCATACCGGTGGCCTCGCCTATCTGCTCCGCGACTTCCCGCTCGACGTCTACGGGTCGGAGCTCACGCTGTCGCTCGCCCGCAGCCGGGTCGACGAGGCGGGCATGACCAGCCGGGCCAACTTCATCCCGGTGCGCGACCACGAGCGCCGGCGCATCGGCCCGTGCGACGTCGAGTTCATCCCGGTCACCCACTCGGTGCCGCACGCCTTCGCCACCGCGTTCCACACGCCCCAGGGGATCGTCCTCCATTCCGGCGACTTCAAGATCGACCTCCACCCGGTGGACGGCCGCCGCACCGACCTGGCCCGCATGGGCGCGCTGGCCTCGGATCCCGGCATCCGGCTGCTGCTGGTCGACTCGACCAACGCCGAGGAGCCCGGGTTCACGGCCTCCGAGTCGACGGTCGGCGCCACCCTGGAGAAGGTGTTCCTGGCCCGACCCGACCGCCGGTTCATCGTCACGAGCTTCGCCAGCCACATCCACCGGATCCAGCAGGTGGCCGACGCGGCCATCGCCGGCGGGCGGGTCATCGCCACCCTCGGCCGATCGATGCAGAAGAACGTGGCGCTGGCCCGCAAGCTCGACCTGCTCCACATCCCCGACAGCGCCCTCGTCGACATCGAGAGGGTCGACGACTACCCGCCGGGCCGGGTCTGCGTCATCAGCACGGGATCCCAGGGTGAGCCGATGTCCGCCCTGTCACGCCTGGCCATCGGCGAGAACCGGTTCTTCAAGCTGCAGGACGACGACGTGGTGGTCATCAGCGCCCACCCGATCCCCGGCAACGAGTGGTCCGTGGGCCGCGTCATCGACAGCCTGCACCGCCTCGGGGTCGAGGTCATCCACTCGGGCGTCGAGAACGTCCACGTCAGCGGTCACGCGAAGCAGGGTGAGCTGGCCATGCTCATGTCGGTCACCCAGCCCGAGTTCCTCATCCCCGTCCACGGCGAATACCGTCACATGGCCAACCAGATGCGGTTGGCCCACAGCATGGGCATCGACGGCGACCGGGTCCTCCTGTGCGAGGACGGTGACGCCGTCCGCATCGACGACCAGGGGATGCACCGGGACGGCAGCGTCCCCGGTGGCTACCTCTTCGTGGACGGCAGCTCGGTGGGGGACATCGGGCACGGGGTGCTGCGCGACCGGATGGTGCTGGCCGAGGAGGGCGTGGTCATGGCCGTCGCCACCGTCGACCTCAAGCAGGGCGAGGTGGTCGGGGTGCCCCAGATCGTCACCCGCGGCTGGGCCTACGACCAGGACACGGACGCCCTGCTCGACGAGGCACGCGCCCAGGTCACCAAAGCACTCGAGCAGGCACTCTCCTCGGGCAATTCCGACCACGAGAGCCTCAACCGGGTCGCCCGCAAGGCGCTCGGCAAGCTGGTGGGCGAGCGGACGCGCCAGCGTCCGATGATCGTCCCCGTCATCGTCACGGTCTGAGCGGCGTCCCGGCTCGGATGTCTCCGGGTCCGGCGTGGATGTCTCCAGGACCGGCGTGGATGTCTCCAGGTCCGGTGTGGATGTCTTCAGGTCCGGCGTGGATGTCTCCAGGTCCGGGCGGCGGCGTGCGCCGTCGGACACGGCCAGCGGAGAGGGTCCGGGCGGGCCCGGAGGCGCCCGGAGGTGTCCCACTGACCGGAGGGTGCCGGGGGTAGCCTTGACCCCACTGTGACGACCGCCACCAAGCGTCCGGCCGGTCGATCCGGGGCATCGCGGCCCAAGGGCAAGGCGACACCCCCGTCTCGATCCCGCCGTGGCTCCCCCGCGAAGAAGATCGCCCCGGGCACGCGCGCGGCGCCGCGCGTCGGGCGCCGCGGGAGCCGGACACCTTCCTGGCCTCGATGGGCGCCGTGGCCAGGGGCCACGCCACCGACCTGTGGGGGGTCGGCCTGGTGACCCTCGGCGTGCTCTGCGCCGTCGCCTTCTACGGCCACTCGCTCGGACCGGCCGGGAAGGGCGCCCGCATGGCCATCGGCGACCTGCTCGGCTGGGGACGGTTCCTCGTACCCCTGGTGCTGGTGGCCGTGGGCGTCCGGATGCTCATGGGCCGGGGGGACGATGCCGACGACGACGGCCGCACGAGGCGCGAGCCGGCACGGGCGGTCATCGGCGGCACCCTCGTCCTGCTGTCCGTCGCCGGTCTGGCCGCGCTGGCCGGAGGGTCGCCCGCGCTCCACGCCTCCACCCAGGAGCTGTCGTCCGCCGGCGGCTGGGTGGGGGCGATCATCGCCGATCCGCTCGGCCATGCGCTCGGAGGATTCGGGGCCGCCATGGTGCTCGCGGTGGTGGCCGGCGTGGGCATCCTGGTGTTCACCGGTGTGTCGGTGCGTACGGCGGCCTCGGGCCTCGCCCGCGCCGTCCGGTGGCTCGTCACCGCTGCCCGGGGCGACCGGGCGGCCGACACGATGGGCGACGGTGACGAGCCCACCGACCCGTTCGGCCGGGCCCTGGCCCAGGGTCGCCAGCCGTCGATGGCCGCGGTCGCTGCCCCCGCACCCGACGTCCACAGCGACGCCCGCGGCGAGATCGAGGACGAGGCGACCCATCCCGGCGACGGGGTGGTCGACCCGCAGGCGGAGGAGATCCACGAGCCCCCGACCCTGCCGGAGGCGGCGACCCGGCCGGGCAAGGGCGAGCAGCTCGAGATGCGCATGGGCCCGCCGGAAGGTGACTGGCGGCTCCCGCCCGCGAAGCTGCTCAAGCGGGCGAAGGCCCAGGTCATCGACGAGACGGAGGTCGATGCCGCCGGCGCCGCCCTGGTCAGCGCACTGTCGGCCCACGGCGTCGAGACCCGCCTGGTCGGTCGCACGGTCGGCCCGTCGGTGACCCGCTACGAGCTGGAGCTTGGTGCCGGCGTGAAGGTGGCCCGGGTGACGTCGCTGTCGAAGGACATCGCCTACGCCATGGCCTCTCCCGACGTGCGGATCCTGGCGCCGATCCCGGGGAAGTCCGCCATCGGCGTGGAGGTCCCCAACCGGCGACGTCAGCTCGTGGCCCTGGGGGACATCCTCGCCTCGCCCGAGGCGGCACGGGCCACACACCCGCTCGAGGTCGCCCTGGGCCGGGACATCGCCGGCCGGGCCGTGGTGGCCAACCTGGCCGAGATGCCCCACGTCCTGGTCTCGGGGTCCACCGGGTCCGGCAAGTCGTCGTGCATCAATTCGGTCCTGACCTCGATCCTGACCCGGGCCACGCCCGACCAGGTCCGGCTCATCCTCATCGATCCCAAGCGGGTGGAGCTCGGCCAGTACAACGACCTGCCCCACCTGCTCACCCAGGTGGTGGTGGACCCGAAGAAGGCGGCCAACGCCCTGTCCTGGGCCGTCACCGAGATGGAGCGACGCTACGACCTGCTGGCCGAGGTGGGCCAGCGGGACATCACCGGCTACAACGCGGCGTTCGACTCGGGTGACCTGTCCGAGTACGAGGAGGACTACCGGCTGCGCATGCGGG
Organism: uncultured Acidimicrobiaceae bacterium; assembly: GCA_963830165.1. Classification (GTDB taxonomy): domain Bacteria; phylum Actinomycetota; class Acidimicrobiia; order Acidimicrobiales; family RAAP-2; genus Bog-756. The sequence goes on along the minus strand of CAWHKZ010000008.1, from coordinate 135,365 downwards.
GCACCGACGCCGAAGTCGACGAGGACGACGAGACTCCCCTCCGCTTCCCCCGACTTCCGTTCATCCTGATCGTCGTGGACGAGCTCAACGACCTGATGATGGTGGCTGCCCGCGACGTCGAGGAGTCGGTCTGTCGCATCGCCCAGATGGCCCGCGCCGTGGGGATCCACCTGGTGCTGGCCACGCAGCGCCCGTCGGTCGACGTGATCACCGGCGTGATCAAGGCCAACGTCCCGTCCCGGATGGCGTTCTCGGTCTCGTCGCTGGCCGACAGTCGGGTCATCCTCGACCAGCCCGGTGCCGAGCGGCTCATCGGCAAGGGCGACATGCTCCTGTTGACCGCCTCGTCCTCCAATCCCCAGCGGATCCAGGGTCCGTGGGTGAGCGAGGAGGAGGTGCGCTCGGTTGTCGCCCACTGGAAGCGCCAGCGGCCCATGGAGATCGTGGCCGGCATCGAGGAGGTGGTCGGGGCCGAGGGCCCGCGGCCGGGCTCCGGCTCCGAGGACGACGATGACGAGCTGCTCGAGCAGGCCATGGAGCTGGTGGTGCGCTCCCAGCTGGGCTCGACGTCGATGCTGCAGCGCAAGCTCCGGGTCGGCTTTGCCCGGGCCGGCCGCCTGATGGACCTCATGGAGCGCCGCGGCGTGGTGGGACCCTCCGAGGGCTCCAAGGCCCGTGCCGTGCTGATGACGCCCGAAGAGCTCGACGCCCGCTGAGCAGGCGGGCCGGTGACGTCGTTCCGATGACTTCGACCGATGACGGGACGCGCGCTGCCCGGTGCCGGGGTGGTCCTCGCCGGAGGGGACGCCGATGGCCGCCGGGGCCGCGGCCACGCCCACAGCCGGAATCAGAAGCGGCGCCGTCGACGGTGGCCCTGGGTGCTCGCCATCGTGATCGTGATCGTGGTCGGCGCCGTCACGTGGGGCGCCGTCCAACGCATCGACGCCCCGCTGGCCCCGGCCGTGCCGCACCAGTTGGGCACGACGGCCGCCGTGGTGCCCGGCCCGGTGCCGGCACTCCCGTGGCCATCCACGGGACAGGCCGCGGTGGCCGTACCTGCGATCGGGTTCACCGCCCAGTCCGGTCCCGAGTCACCCGTGCCGGTGGCATCGCTGACCAAGATCACCACCGCGGTCGTCGTGCTCCGCGACCACCCGCTGGCGGTGGGCGCCCAGGGACCTGTCATCACCGTGTCGTCGACCGACGTCGCCCAGTACGACCTCGAGCTCCACATGGACGAGTCGACGGTGGCCATCGAGGTGGGCGAGCAGCTGACCGAGCGCCAGGCCCTCGAGGCCATGCTCACCCAGTCGGCCAACGACGTGGCCTACACGCTGGCCGTGTGGGACGCGGGGTCGATCACCGCCTTCGTGGCGAAGATGAACGCGCTGGCCACCACGCTCGGCGACACCGACACCCACTACGCCGACGCCAGCGGCTACGACCCGCAGACGCTGTCCTCGGCCGCCGACGTCCTCCGGATGGCGACGGTGGGCATGGCCATCCCGACCTTCGCCGAGATCGTCGGGATGACCCAGGTCACCCTGCCGCTGGTGGGCACCGTGCACAACATCGTCACCGAGATCGGGCAGGACGGGGTGATCGGGGTCAAGTCGGGGTACACCTCCCAGGCCGGGGCGTGCCTTGTCCTGGCCTCGAACCGGGTGATCGACGGGCGCAGCCTGCTGGTCCTCGTGGCCGTGACCGGCCAGCCCACGCCGCCGCCCACACCGCCCTCGTCGACGACCACGACGACCACGACGACCGGGGGGGCCACCACTACCACCACGACCAAGGCGACGGGCGCGACCACGACGACGACCACGCTGCCGCTCGACGACGAACCGGTCGTCGATCCGTTCAAGTACGGGGGGCCGACCACCCAGACCCTGCTGGCCGCCACCCAGGCCGGGATAACCAAGGTCACGGTGGCCGCCCGGGGCGCGGCTGCCGGCGCGGTGACGACGACGTGGGGTGGCGAGGTCCATGCCGCCACCTACGTGACCACGTCGGACGCCTGGCTACCGGGCTGGCCCGGTCAGGCCGTCCGGACGATGACCAAGTTCACCGAGGTACCGCCGGGAAGCGGGGCCGGGACGCGGGTGGGGGCGACCATCTACGCCATCGGCACGCAGTTCCAGGTGGTGGCGCTCCGGTTGAGCGAGAGCGTGCCCGAGCCGTCGGTGTGGTGGCGGCTACGACACGGCGGTGTGGTGCCGTCGACCGGGAGCCCGACGACGACCGGCCCGACCGGCTCGACCGGCTCGACCCCGACGTCGACGTCGACGTCGGGGTCGACGACCGGCTGAGGCGTGTGCGACAGGGGTGTCCAGGGACGCGCGTGGTCCCGGACCCGGACGACGCCTGGGGGTACGTTGGGGAGGTGCGAGCCCGGGTACCAGCCTCATCCGCCAATCTCGGACCCGGCTTCGACACCCTCGCGCTGGCCCTCGACCGCTATGTCCTCGTCGAGGTGGAGCCTGCCTCCAAGTTGATCGTGCGGTCGCTGGGCGAAGGGGAGGGCCTCGCCGACGACCCCTCGCACCTGGCCGCCAGGGTGGCCATCGACGTGGCCGGTACCGACCGGCTGGCCATCACCGTCCGTTCCGAGATCCCCATCGCCCGTGGCCTCGGGTCCTCCGCGGCACTGGCCGTGGCCGCCGCGGCCGCCGCCGGTGCCGACGATCCGCTGGCCGTGGCGACGGCCATGGACGGGCACCCCGACAATGCCGCCGCTTCGATGGTCGGCGGCTTCGTGGCGGCCGTGATGGTCAAGGGTGGCGTCCAGGTGGTGCGCCTCCCGCTCGACGTCAGCATGGCCTTCGTGGTGATCGTCCCCGACGTCCAACTCTCGACGGCGAGGGCCCGCCAGTCGTTACCCGCCGAGGTCAGCCGGGAGAGTGCCTCGTTCAATCTGGGCCGCATGGCTCTGCTGATGGCCGGGATGGCCGACTGTCGGCTGCTCATCCCCGAGGCGTCCGAGGACCGGCTGCACCAGGACTACCGCAGCCCGCTCTTCCCGGCGGCCCCCAAGCTGCTGGCCGCCCTGGTCGCCGGCGGCGCGCTGGCCTCGTGCTGGTCGGGTGCCGGCCCTTCGCTCCTCGGGATCTGTCGGGGGGTCGACGCCCCGAAGGTCCAGACCGCCGGTGAACTGGCCCTGGCCGAGGCCGGACTGCCCGGCCAGGTGATGCTGCTCCACGCCGACAACGACGGCCTCATCGTCGACCGTGACGGCAGCGCCGGGCTCTACGACGACCGCTCGTAGTCCCGGTACCCGGTAGCCTCGGCCCGTCATGCCGTCGCTGCCCTCGAAGGAACTCCAGGCCGTCCCCAACCCCCATCCCGGACGGGACTACACCGTCACCTGCGAGACACCGGAGTTCACCTGCCTCTGCCCGCTGACCGGGCAGCCGGACTTCGCCACCGTGCGGATCACCTACGTGCCCGATCAGTCGCTGGTCGAGCTCAAGGCCCTGAAGCTCTACCTCTGGAGCTACCGCAACGAGGGCGGATTCCACGAGGACATGACGAACCGGATCCTCGACGATCTGGTGGCGACCATCGCCCCCCGTCGGATGACCGTGGTCACGGACTGGCTGGTCCGGGGCGGCATCCACACGGTGGTGGAGGCGTCGCACCCCGCGACCGGCTGAATCGGCCTGACCCCGGCTGTCGGTCAGAACAGGGTCGGACCGTCGGTCGGACCGCCAGGCGCACCGTCAGGCGGGTCGTCGGGTGGGTCGTCGGGCCGGTCCAGTCCGAGGTCCGGCTCCTGGCCGAAGGCGGGTTGGGGCGTGAAGGACCACCCCGGGTCCTCGTCGCTCGGCCCGTGGCGTCGGAGGATCCAGCCGTCGTAGGTCTTCAGCCGGTGGTGGTGGGTGCACAGCAGGGCCAGGTTGTCGAGAGCGGTCGGCCCGCCCCCGGCCAGGGGCTCGACGTGGTCGATCTCCAGTCCGTAGGGCATCGCACAGCCCGGCACCACGCAGGTCCGGTCCCGGAAGGCCAAGGCGATGCGCAGCCGCTTGTTGACGGTCCGGCCCAGGTGGCTGACGGCCCGGATGTCACCGGCCTCGCAGAACAGCACGTTCAGGTCCGAGTCGAGGGCCAGGGCCCGGGCCAGGGGCACGGGGATGGGCCCCATGCCGTCGAGCTCGCACAGCTCACCGGGGGCGGCCCGCCCGCGGCGCAGGGCCTCCAGGTCCACCCGGACGATGACCGTGGCGGCCGGCGGTCGGTCGACGAGGTCGTCGGCACCCCGCAGGCCGCTGTCGCCGGCCGGCGTCGGATCGCCACCCGTGGCCGCCGGACCCGAGGTGGTGGCCCGGCCCGGACCGCCCGCCCCGCTCGACCGGACCGAACCGCCCGGACCGCCTGACCGGCCCGGACCGCCCGCCCCGCTCGGACCGCCCGACCCGCTCGGACCACCCGACCCGCTCGGACCGCCCGGCGTGGCCCCCCTGGGCGTCGGGGACCCGGTCACGAGGGCGAACAGGGCGTCGGTCAGCAGGGCGGCGTCGGACTCGTGGGCCACGGTGGGGGAGGAGCCGTCCCCGCCACTGCTCCACCCACCGTCCCGGCCACTGCTCCACCCACCGTCCCGGCCACTGCTCCACCCACCGTCCCACCCGTTCCCCGGCCCACCGTCCCGGCCGTTTCCCGGCCCGCCGTCCCCGGCCCCCTCCCGTCGGGCGTCCCGCAGGCGCCGGGCCGCCGGCACCAGCCGGGCCAGCAGGGCCGCACCCCGCTCGGGGGAGTCCTTGCCCGAGAAGCAGAACGCCCCCTCGCCGTCGGTCCAGTGGGTGAAGTGGCGTTCGGCGTGGATGCGCCGGGCCCGGGCCACGGGGTCGTTGCCCGAGGCCGTGGCCCGGGCCCGCAGGCAGCGCTCCCGGGTGGCCCGCAGCGGCTCGTCCTCGGATCCGGCCAACAGGGCCGACTCGCTGGCCGGGTCGAGGCGGGCGGCGTCGGTGATCTCGGCGGCCTTCGGGCCCGACAGCCGCCCGGCCCGCAGGGCCTCCTCGGTCGAGGGCAGCTGGGCCAGGCGCTGGCCCGTCTCGAGGGTGCGCCGGGCCTGGCCGGCCGAGACCCCCTCCAGGTCGGCCAGCAGACTGGCCGGGGAGCGGTGGCCGGCATGCTCCCAGTGCCCCGAGGCGGCGATGCGGGGGGCGAGCAGGGTCTTGGCCGCCCCCACCAGGCGCTCCAGCTTGGCCAGTGCCGCGTACAGCGCCGTGGCGTCGGCACCGAGCAGGGTGTCGGGATCGAGGTCGGCCACCAACGACGCCATCGACCCGGTGAGGGTGGCCACCTGCGAGGTGAGGCCGGGAGCGGCAGGCCGGGAGGGGGACTCCAGTGCCATGGGGACAGCATCGCCGGGGGGTGTGACGCTGGGTCGTATCCTGGGGTGGTGGACGACGACGCGGGGACCGACGGGAGCAGGCGCATCCCCGGGGGCGGGCCAGGGGATGTCTCCGATGGGGACGTGGTCCCGAGGACGTTCCACATCCGCACGTTCGGGTGCCAGATGAACGAGCACGACTCCGAACGACTGGCCGGGGCCCTGGTGGCCGACGGCATGGTGGCGACGGCGGACATGGAGTCGGCCGACGTCGTGGTGTTCAACACGTGCTGCATCCGGGAGAACGCCGACAACAAGTTCTACGGCCATCTGGGCAACCTGAAGACGCTGCGGGAGAGCCGACCCGACATGCAGATCGCCGTCGGAGGCTGCCTGGCCCAGATGGACCGGGAGAAGATCCGGGAGCGGGCCGGACACGTCGACGTCGTCTTCGGCACCCACAACCTCACCGACGCGCCCGGCCTGCTGCGGCGGGCCGCGGTGGAGGGACCGCTCGTGGAGATCCTCGACGAGCCCGTCCCGACGGGGGAGCCGACGGCGGCCGACCAGCAGACCGCGGCCCTGGCCGCGGTGCGGGACCTGCCGTACGCGGCATGGGTGACCATCCAGATGGGCTGTGACAACTCGTGTGCCTACTGCATCGTGCCCGCGGTGCGGGGCCCCGAGGTGTCGCGACCGATGGACGACCTGGTGGCCGAAGTGGCGGAGCTGGCCCGGCGGGGCGTGACAGAGGTCACCCTGCTGGGTCAGAACGTCAACTCCTACGGTCGGGACATCACCCGACGCCGCCCGCTCTTCGGCGACCTCCTGCGCGCCGTGGGTGGCGTCGACGGCATCCGTCGGGTGCGATTCACCAGCCCGCACCCGAAGGACCTCCGACCCGAGGTCATCGCCGCGATGGCCGAGACACCGGAGGTGTGCAACCACCTCCACCTGCCCCTCCAGTCGGGGAGCGACGCCACCCTGGTCGCCATGCGTCGGGGGTACACGGTCGAGCGATACCTCGACCGGCTGGCCGCGGCCCGAGCCGCCGTCGACGACCTGGCCGTCACCACCGACCTGATCGTCGGCTTCCCGGGGGAGTCCGAGGACGACTTCGAGCGCACCCTCGAGGTGACGGCGGAGGCCCAGTTCGACAGCGCTTACACCTTCGTCTTCTCACCACGACCGGGCACCCGCGCCGCGGCGATGGAGGACCGCTTCCTGCCCGCCGACGTCACCGCGGAGCGGATGGAACGCCTCCGCGGGTCGTGGAGCGCTCGGCCCTCAGGAAGCACGCGGCACGGGTGGGTCGCCTCGAGGAGGTCGTGGTCGAGGGGCCCTCGAAGCGTGACGCCTCGGTGACCACCGGCCGAACCGCCCAGAACAAGCTCGTCCACTTCGCCGCTCCCGGCGGCCGCCATCCGGCCAGCGGCTCGTATGCACGGGTCGAGGTGACCGACGCCGCCCGCCACCACCTGACCGGCGACCTGGTCGAGGTGACCGCCCGGCCCTCCTACCGGGTGCGCATCCCCGTCACCGCCGGCTGAGCGGTGGACGTCGCCCTCGTCGGGCCCACCGCGTCGGGCAAGTCGGCGATCGCCCTGGCCGTCGCCCGGGCCGGACCGGCCAGGGGGAGCGCCGTGGAGCTGGTGTCGGTCGACTCCATGGCCGTCTACCGGGGCATGGACATCGGGACGGCCAAGCCAACGCCCGACGTGCAGGCCGAGGTTCCCTACCACCTGGTGGACCTCGTCGATCCCGACGAGGAGTACACGGTGACCCGCTTCCAGGCCGATGCCCGCACGGCCCTCGCCGGGATCGCCGACCGGGGCGCGTGCGCGGTGCTCGTGGGGGGTACGGGCCTGTACCTGCGGTCGGTCATCGACGACCTGTCGTTCCCGGGGAGGTACCCGGAGGTGGCCGCCGAACTGACCGCGGAGCTCGACGCCCTCGGTCCGGCCGGGAGTGCCGCTCGCCGGGACGGCTGTGGCCGGCTCCACGCCCGCCTGGGGGAGTCGACCCCACGGCGGCGGCGCGCATCGAACCGGGCAACGAGCGTCGCCTGGTCCGGGCCCTCGAGGTCACCCTCGGCTCGGGACGCCCGTTCTCCTCGTTCGGGCCCGGGCTCGAGCGCTACCCGGCGAGCCGGGTCGCGTTGGTCGGCATCGGGCGTCGACGCCGAGGACGTGGACCGGCGGATCGCCGAGCGCTTCGCCCGCCTCATGGACGCGCGGCTTCCTCGACGAGGTCCGGGCGCTGTCGGCCCGCCCGGGCGGGCTGTCGCGCACGGCCCGTCAGGCCCTGGGCTACCGCGAGCTGCTCGCCCACGTCGAGGGCGGGTTGCCGCTGAGCGATGCCGTCGGCGAAGCGGTGCGGCGCACCCGCGCCTTCGCCCGCCGCCAACGGGCCTGGTTCCGCCGGGACCCCCGGATCGAGTGGGTCGACCCGGACGACGACCCGGTGGCCGTGGTCGGCGCGGCTCGCCTCCGACCGGTCGGGCGCCGAGACGGACCGTCCGACGCCCGAGCCGCACGACGGGGTCGCACCGATGAGAGACTGTAGGGGAGCACCATGACCGTCACCCAGCCCGACTCCACCCTCCTCCGGTTCACCAAGCACCACGGCGCCGGCAACGACTTCCTGGTCCAGATCGACCCGGGGGGCAGCGGGCCCCTGCCCGCCGACCTGGTCCGTGCGCTGTGTGACCGGCGGTTCGGCGTCGGCGCCGACGGGGTGATCCGGATCCTGGAAGGCGACGATTCGGCCGACCTCCGGATGGTGCTGCAGAACGCCGACGGTGGCGAGGCCGAGATGAGCGGCAACGGCATGCGTTGTCTGGCCCAGGCCGCGGTGCTCAGCGCCCTTGTCCTCCCCCCGACCTTCACCGTCGCCACGGCGGCCGGGGTCAAGACCGTCGTCTACCTCGAGAGTGACCAGATCTACGCCGCCGAGGCCACGGTCGGGCTGGGCCGGGCCGTACTCGGCGACGACCAGCCCCAGAAGTTCATCGACCGCAAGGTCCGCACCGTCGACATGGGCAACCCCCACCTGGTGATGTTCGGCCCCGACCTGGACGACGTCGACGTGGACGGACATCGGCTCGCAGCTGCAGTCGGTCTACGAGGGAGGGATCAACGTCGAGTTCATCACCTCGGGCGACGAACCCGACAACCTGGTCCTGCGGGTGTTCGAGCGGGGCGTGGGAGAGACCCTGGCCTGCGGCACCGGAAGCGCCGCCGCCGCGGCGGCCGCCCACAGCTGGGGACTGGTGGGCACCGGAGTGAGCGTGCACAACCCGGGCGGCACCCTGCGACGTGTCGCTGGCCGACGACGAGATCCTGCTGCGCGGCCCGGTCCACCGCGTCGCCTCCGTGGTGGTGGACCCGGCCGCCCTGCTGGCCTCCGCCGGGCCGGCGCTGAGCCACGACCGCATGAGCCGGACCTGCGCGGGCCGGACGGCCCGGCACCGCCTGTGAGCCCCACCGAGTCGGCCTTCACCGACACCCTGATCTCGAGGGAGATCCGGGAGCGCATCGTGCTGGTGGGCGTCACCTTCCCGGGGTCCACGGTGGCCGCCACCGAGGCGGGACTCGACGAGCTCGCGCTCCTGGTCGACACGGCCGGCGCCGAGGTGGCCGGCCGGATCATGCAACGTCGGACCACGCCCGACCCGGCCACGTACCTCGGGCCGCGGCAAGGCGGAAGAATTGCTGGAGGTCTGCCTGGAGGTCGACGCCGACACCGTGGTGTTCGACGACGACCTCTCGCCGGCCCAGCAGCGCAACCTCGAGCGGATCCTGGGCCGGACGGCGATCGACCGGACTGCGGTCATCCTCGACATCTTCGCCCAGAACGCCCGCACCCCCGAGGGCCGGGCCCAGGTGGAGCTGGCCCTGCTCCGCTACCGGCTGCCCCGGCTGCGTGGCCGCGGGCACTCGCTCAGCCAGCAGGCCGGTGGCATCGGCACCCGCGGCCCCGGCGAGACCCAGCTCGAGGTCGACCGCCGGCGCCTGGTGCAGCGGATGAGCCGTCTCGAGGCCGACCTGCGTCAGCTCGACCGCACCCGCCGGGTCCAGCGACGGGGCCGCCAGCGGGGCCGCCAGCGCACCGTCTCGCTGGTCGGCTACACCAACGCCGGCAAGTCGACCCTGCTCAACCGGCTCTGCGAGTCCGACGTCCTGGTGGAGAACCGCCTGTTCTCGACCCTCGACCCGAGGACCCGACGCTTCGACCTGCCGGGCGGCGAGATGGTCCTCCTGACCGACACCGTCGGCTTCGTGCGCAAGTTGCCCCACCAGGTGGTCGAGGCCTTCCGGTCGACCCTCGAGGTGGTGCTCGAGTCCGACCTCATCGTCCACGTGGTGGACGGCTCCGCCCCGGATCTGGAGGGCCAGATCGACGCCGTCCACACCGTGCTGGCCGAGATCGGCGCCGACACCCTGCCCGAACTGCTGGTCGTGAACAAGGCCGACGCCCTCGGGACCGGTGACGACGCGGACGGGGTGGAGGCGAAGCGGCTGCTGGAGGCCCATCCGGGCTCGGTACTGATATCCGCACGGACGGGGCAGGGCATCGACGAACTGCTCGCCACCATCGGCGACCGGCTGAGGGTGGGGGACCAGGTGGTCGAACTCGAGATCCCCTGGGCACGCGGGGACGTGTTGGCCGCCGTCCACCGAGAGGGGGAGATCGTGGGCGAGGAGGCCGGCGACAGCGCCACCCGGATCCAGGTGGTCCTCGACGAGGCGGGCCGGGCCCGTTTCGCGGAGTTCCTGGCCTCGTGAAGCACCGGCCACCGCCCGTTCGCCGGCGCGCGTGTCGGCTTCACCCCGCCGCCCTACCCCTACGAGCGCCTGAACGGCGCCAAGGCCCGCGCCTCCGAGCGCTTCGCCGGACGGGGAGGCCTGGTCGACTGCTCCATCGGCACACCGTACGACCCTCCCCCCGCCGCCGTCCTCGAGGCCATGGCCACGTCGGGCACCGAGCGGGGCTACCCGACCTCGCCGGGCTCGCCCGCCTATCGCCGGGCCGCCGCCGGGTGGATGGCCCGGCGGTTCGGCGTGACGGTCGACCACGAGGCCGGGGTGGCGGCGTGCGTCGGCACCAAGGAGTTCGTGGCCACCACCGCGCAGTTCCTGCGCCTGCGCACCCCGGACCGGGACACGGTGCTGTACCCGTCGGTGTCCTACCCGACGTACGCCATGGGGGCCACCCTGGCCGGGGCCCGGGCCGTGCCGGTGCCCGAGCTCCCGGGCGGCGGGATCGACCTCGACGCCGTCGAACCGGCCGACGCCGACCGGGCGCTGCTGCTGTGGGTGAACTCGCCGGCCAACCCCACCGGCCACCTGACCGACCTGGCCCGGGCGGCGTCCTGGGGCCGGGAGCGGGGTGTGCCGGTGCTGTCCGACGAGTGCTACACCGAGTTCACCTGGGACGGGCCGCCCCGGTCGATCCTGGAGCAGGGGCTCGAGGGCGTGGTGGCCGTGCACTCGCTGTCGAAGCGCTCGAACCTGGCCGGGGTGCGGGCTGGCTTCTACGCCGGCGACCCGGAGCTCGTGACCTACCTCCTCGACGTCCGGCGCCACGCGGGACTGATGGTGCCCGGCCCGGTCCAGGCCGGCGCGGTGGTCGCCCTCGACGACGACGCCCACGTCGAGGAGCAGCGGGCCCGCTACCTCGACCGGCTGGAGTTCCTCGCCGACGCCCTGTCGCTGGCCGGGTTGCCGGTGACGGTCCCCGCCGGTGCGTTCTACCTGTGGCTTCCCGTACCCGGGCGGTTCGCCGACGGATGGGAGCTGTGCGACGTGCTCGCCGACGAGGCCGGACTGTTGGTGAGCCCGGGCGAGCTGTACGGTCCCGACGGCAGCAGCCACGTGCGGGTGGCCGTGGTCCAGCCCCGGGAGCGGCTCGAGCTCGTGGCGCAACGGCTGGGCGCCCTCGGCTGACTGCCGCCGGCCGCCCCCGGTCGGACCGGATGGCCGGTCGGACGCTCGTGCGGACGGCGGGCCGACCCCGGGTCGGGCGGTAACGTCTCCCCCCATGGCCGACCACGCACCGTCCGACGACCGCGCCGACGCAATCGGCGACCGTGACACCGTCCATGCCGAGCTGGCGGGGCGGGTGGAGGAATTGTGGGACCGGGCCCCCGACCTCGGGCCGGGCGACGCCGAGGCACTCGAGGTCGTGACCGCGGCCGTCGACCTGCTCGACTCCGGGGAGGCCCGCGTCGCGGAGATCGACCCGACGACGGACCAGGTGGTCGTCCACCAGTGGCTCAAGCACGCGATCCTCCTCCTGTTCCGCCTGCGGTCGATGGAGACCCTGGAGGTCGGACCCTTCGAGTTCGCCGACAAGCTCCCGCTCAAGCGTGACTATGAGGCGGCCGGCGTGCGGGTCGTCCCCGGGGCCTCGGCCCGGTGGGGCTCCTACCTGGCCCCCGGTGTGATCTGCATGCCCAGCTACGTGAACATCGGCGCCCGGGTCGGGGCCGGCACCATGGTCGACACGTGGGCCACGGTCGGTTCGTGCGCCCAGATCGGCGAGCAGGTCCACCTTTCCGGCGGGGTCGGCATCGGCGGCGTGCTCGAGCCGGCCCAGGCGGCCCCGGTCATCATCGAGGACGAGGTCATGATCGGCAGCCGCTGCATGATCACCCAGGGCGCCCGGGTCGGCCGGGGGTCGGTCGTGGGGGAGGGGACCATCCTCAACCCGTCGATCCCCGTGATCGACGCCGAGACCGGCGACGAGCTGGCCCGGGGCCATGTCCCACCATGGTCGGTGGCCGTGCAGGCCTCCCGCCGGCGGGAGTTCCCGGGCGGCGACTTCTACCTGCCCTGCGTCCTCGTGCTACGCCGACTCACCGAGGGTCAGCGGCACGACAAGGCCCAACTCAACGACATCCTGCGCAGCCACGGGGTCTCGACGTGACCCACCGTGGCGGTTCCCGAGCGGGTGGACGGCCGCTCCGGTGACCGACGCGATGCCCGACGGTCTCCTGGGGCTGGCCACCGCGCTGGTCGGCATCCCGTCCGTGAGCCACCACGAGCAGGTGATGGCCGACGCGGTGCAGGCCGCCCTCGAGCTGTGCCCCTGGCTCCAGGTCGACCGGGTGGGCGACAACGTGGTGGCCCGCACCGAGCTCGGGCGGGACCAGCGGGTCCTCCTGGCCGGTCACCTCGACACCGTCCCCGCGGCGGGAGGCAACGACGAGCCGCATCTGGAGGGATCGACCCTGTACGGCCTCGGGGCGGCCGACATGAAGGGCGGACTGGCCGTCTTCCTCCATCTGGCGGGCAGGCTGACCGAGCCGGCCACCGACGTGACGTGGTGCTTCTATGTGGCCGAGGAGGTCGCCCACCGGTTCAACGGCCTCCTGCAGCTGTGGAGCGAGCGCCCCGAGCTCCTCGACGCCGACGCGGCCATCCTGGGCGAGCCCACCGGGGGATTCGTCGAGGCGGGGTGCCAGGGCACGCTCCGGGTGCGGATCCGACTGGCCGGCGCCCGGGCCCACACGGCCCGACCCCACACCGGGCGCAATGCCGTCCATCGCCTCGCCCCGTTGTTGACGGCGGTGGCCGGCTACCGGGGCCGCCGGCCGGTCCTCGACGGCTGCGAGTACGACGAGCAGCTCCAGGCCGTGTCGGTCGAGGGCGGTGTGGCCAACAACGTGGTGCCCGACGAGGCCACTCTCGTGCTCAACCACCGCTTCGCCCCCGACCGCACCGCGGCCGAGGCCGAGTCGGCCCTCCGGGACCTCCTCGCACCCCACCTCGAGGCCGGCGACCACTGGGAGCTCGTCGACGCGTCGCCCGGCGCCCCGCCGTCCCTCGACCACCCGGTGCTGGCCGCCCTGGTGGCGGCCACGGGAGCGCCGCCCCGGGCCAAGGTGGGCTGGACCGACGTGGCGTCGTTCTGGGCCCACGGGGTGCCGGCGGCCAATTTCGGGCCGGCCGACCCCCTGCTCGCGCACACGCCGGGCGAGCACGTGAGCGCCGAGGAGCTCGCCGCGGCGGCAGCCGTGCTCGAGTCGCTGCTGCGCGGCGGCACCTGAGCCACGGGAGCCGCACGATCCGGCCCGACGACGCGCTGGGTAGGGTCGGGACCATGACCCTCCCCACACGCCAGCTCGGCCGGTCCGGCCTCTCCGTGCCCGCAGAGGGGCTCGGTTGCATGGGCATGAGCGAGTTCTACGGACCCGGCGACGAGTCCGAGTCGATCGCCACGATCCACCGGGCACTCGAGCTCGGGGTGACGTTCCTCGACACCGCGGACATGTACGGCCCGTACGTCAACGAGGAACTGGTCGGTCGGGCGATCGTCGGGCCGCCGCGACGAGGTCGCAGCTCGCCACGAAATTCGGCATCGTCCGCACCGGTGACCCGGCCGCCCGCCAGATCCGCGGCGACGCCCAGTACGTGCGGGCGGCGTGTGACGCGTCGCTGCGACGCCTCGGCGTCGATCACATCGACCTCTACTACCAGCACCGATCGGACACCGGCGTGCCGATCGAGGAGACGGTCGGGGCGATGGCCGAGTTGGTGGCGGACGGCAAGGTCCGCTACCTCGGACTGTCGGAGGCGGGACCGGACACCCTGCGCCGGGCGTACGCCGTGCACCCCATCGCCGCGCTGCAGAGCGAGTGGTCGCTGTGGAGCCGGGACATCGAGGCCGAGGTGGTCCCGACCGCCCGCGAGCTCGGAATCGGGATCGTCGCCTACAGCCCGCTCGGCCGCGGCTTCCTCACCGGACAGCTGACGTCCCCCCAGGACCTCCCCGAGGGGGACGTCCGGACGCACCTCCCCCGGTTCAGTGCGGACAACTTCGACCGCAACCTCGCGCTGGTGGACCGGGTGCGGGCACTGGCCGCGGTCGAAGGAGTGCACGCCGGGCCAGCTGGCACTGGCGTGGGTGCTCAGCCGGGGCCACGACGTCGTACCGATTCCGGGTACCAAGCGCCGGACCTACCTCGAGGAGAACGTGGGGGCCGCCGACGTCGTGCTCGACCCAGCCGACCTGGCCGCCATCGACGAGGTCTTCCCTCCGGACGCCACGGCGGGCGAGCGGTACCCGGACATGCGCGCCATCGCTCCGACCACCCCGGAGGCCTGACGGTCCGGACCGCCCCGGACCGCAGCCACCGCGCGTGCGGTCCGGACCGGCGCCCAGAGGCGGCGGAGCACGGCGCCCAGAGGCGGCGGGACCCGGCGGTCAGAGGCGGCGGAGCACGGTGACGACCTTGCCGAAGACGGTGATCTCGGCCGGCTCGAACACCATGGGCTCGAGACGGGCGTTGGCCGGCGTGAGCACGACCTTGCCGTCCCGGGTGGAGAACGTCTTCACGGTCGCCTCCTCGTCGGGGATCCCGGCCACCACGATGTCGCCCTGCTGGGCCTCGGGCTGCTGGCGGACGACCACGAAGTCGCCTTCGACGATGCCGGCCTCGATCATGGAGTCGCCCTTGACCCGCAGCATGAACAAAGAGCCCGTGCCCGTGAAGTCCTCGGGCAGCGGGTAGAGCTCCTCGATGTTCTCCTGGGCCAGGACGCCGGTGCCGGCGGCCACTTCGCCGACGAGCGGGACGTGGCGGATCGGCCGGGAGTCGGCGATCACCTTGGACGAGGGGTCGTAACAGACCTCGATGGCCCGCGGCTTGGTCGGGTCCCGCCGTAGGTAACCCTCCCGCTGGAGCACGGCCAGATGGGCGTGGACCGTGGAGGACGAGGTGAGGCCCACCGACTCGCCGATCTCACGCACGGAGGGTGGATACCCGCGGTCGCGGACCGACTCCGAGATGCAGTCGAGGATCTGCTTGCGCTTGGTACTGAGTACCTGGGCCATCGGGTCCCTCCGCTGTCGGTCGTGCTCACACCCTCGTGCGAACGTCTGTTTGCATGAACGTAGCCCCGGTGGTGAGCCGAAGCAAACATCTGTTCGAAAAATCCGTTGACATCGAACAGGTGTTCGTGATGGGATGTCGCCATGACGAACACGGGTTCGATGCGAGGGGCGGGCCGGCCGGGCCTCCCGACGGTGTCACACCCGCCACGTACAACATCCCCGACGGACACGACGACACGGACCACGACAGGAAGGATCTCCCGATGACGGCGCTTCTCACAGCATCCCTGCCGGAGTACCTCGACGAGTCGGTCCGTCCGGATCTGCGGCTGGTCCCGACGCCCGATCGGCGCGGACTCCGGTTCCGGCCGTCCGAGGAGGACGGGGCCTGGGCCCCGTCACCGGTGCGTGTTCCGCGTCGCCGGGCCTCGGTCGAGGTCCGGCGACGCCGGACCATCCTTGCGATGATGGGTCTGGCGCTGGCCCTCCTCGCGATTCCGCTGGGCGGATTCGGTGGCGCCTCCCACACCACCGAATCCGCCTCGGCGGCCCAGATCCATGGGTCGACCTACATCGTGCGGCCGGGCGACAGCCTGTGGTCGATCGCCGAGCGGGTGGACCCGAACGGTGACCCCCGACCACTGGTGTCGGAGATGGCATCGGAGCTCGGTACGTTCACCGTCATCCCGGGCGAGCAGATCACCATCCCGTGAACCGACCGGCGTGAGGCATCGGTGAATCCGCCGGACACCGCCACCTGAGGACGGGCCCGTGGGCACTAGCCTCCTATCCGTGCGTTGTCCCTGGTGTCTGGCCGACGACGATCGCGTCGTGGATTCGAGGGTCGCTGAAGACGGGGCGGCCATCCGCAGGCGCCGCGAGTGCTCGGGCTGCGGCCACCGCTACACCACCTTCGAGCGCATCGACGAGATCCCGCTCATCGTGGTGAAGCGGTCCGGCCTGCGCCAGCCCTTCGACCGGGCCAAGCTCGTCGACGGTCTGCGGGCCGCCACCAAGAACCGGCCGGTGAGCGAGGACGAGCTCGACGTGGTCGCGCGGGAGGTGGAGGACGAGCTGCGTGAAGCAGGGTGGGAGGCGACGTCCGAGCAGGTCGGCCTGGCCGTGCTCGAGCACCTGCGGGTGGTCGACGAGGTCGCCTACCTGCGCTTCGCCAGCGTCTACAAGGGCTTCGAGGGAGTCGACGACTTCCGTCGGGAGGTAGGACTCCTGACCAAGACCACCGCACCGAAGCAGCCCGGGGGCTGAGCGGTGGCCGAGCTGCTCTCCGAGGTGCCCCGCCGCGCCCTGGCCATCTACGCCCACCCCGACGACCCCGACGTGTCCTGCGGTGGCACCCTCGCTGCGTGGTCGGCGGCCGGGTGCCAGGTGTACACCCTCATCTGTACCGACGGGGGAAAGGGCACCGCCGACCCCGACCGCGACCCGGCCGATCTCGTGCGCGACCGTGCGGCCGAGTCCGCTTCGGCGGCTGCCGTCCTCGGGCTGGCCGGACAGGAGCACCTCGGGCTCCCGGACGGGGAGCTGGCCGACGGTCCGGAGTTCATCTGCGCGCTGGTCGCCATCGTCCGACGGCTCCGGCCAGACACCGTGCTCTGCCCCGACCCGACGGCGATCTTCTTCGGTCAGGACTACTTCAACCACCGGGACCACCGGATCACCGGCTTCGCGGCGCTGGACGCGGTGGCTCCGGCGGCGGCCATGCCGCACTACTTCCCGTCGGCGGGGCCGGCACATCAGGTCTCCACCGTGCTCCTGTCCGGGACCCTCGAGCCAGACGTGTGGGTCGACATCTCGACGACGGTCGACCGCAAGGGCGAAGCCGTGGGATGCCACCGGAGCCAGTTCCCCGATGGCGAGGAGTGGGCGGCGACGGCGGTGCGCCTGGCCGCCGAGGACGCGGGGAGGCAGGCCGGCGTGCCCTGTGCCGAAGGGTTCCGGAGACTGCGCCTCGGGGTGTGAGTGTGGGGTTCCGACCGGAGCCCGGTCCCGGGCCGGACGGAGTGGCGGCCGTGGCCGACCGGGTGATCCTGCATGTGGACATGGACTCCTTCTTCGCGTCGGTCGAGGTGCGGGACGATCCGTCGCTCGCCGGCCGGCCGGTGATCGTGGGTGGTAGCGGCCGCCGGGGCGTGGTGGCGGCATGCACCTACGAGGCCCGCATGTTCGGCGTGCACTCGGCCATGCCGTCCTCGGTGGCGCGGCGGATGTGCCCGGACGCCGTGTTCCTCGATGGTCGCTTCCACCGGTACGTGGAGGAGAGCAGCCGCCTGCACGCCATACTCGGCTCCTATACGCCCATGGTCGAGGGGATCTCCCTCGACGAGGCGTTCTTGGACGTGAGTGGGACCGTGCACCTGTTCGGCTCGGGGACGACCATGGGCCACGAGATCCGGGCCCGGGTCCGGGACGAGATGCAGCTCGGGTGTGCGGTGGGTGTCGGACGGTCCAAGCTGATGGCCAAGCTGGCATCGAAGGCGGCCAAGCCGAGGGCGTCCCGTTCGGGTATCGAGCCCGGTCCCGGGGTGGTCGAAGTCCCGGCCGACGGCGAGCTCGCCTTCCTCCACCCCATGCCGGTGCGGGCACTGTGGGGCATCGGTCCCGTCACCGAGAAGCGGCTCCTCGCCCTGGGTGTGACGACGGTGGGGGAGCTGGCGGCGATGCCTCCCGAGTCGCTCGAGCGCTACCTCGGGTCGGCGTCGGGACGCCACCTGTCCGAACTGTCGCGGGCCATCGACGACCGGCCGGTGGTGTCCGAGCAGGATGCCAAATCGATCGGTCACGAGGAGACGTTCGCCTCGGACCTGTGGGACATCGGCGATCTGCAGGCCCGACTGCAGCGGATGGTCGATGCATCGGCGACGGCGCTACGTCGGGCCGAGCGTGCGGCGCGAACCGTCACGGTGAAGCTCAGGTTCGGGGACTTCACCCAGATCACCCGGTCCCACACGCTCGACGGTCCGGTCGACGCCACCCCGGCAATCGGTGCCGTGGCGGCGGCGCTCCTCGACAGCGTCGACCTGTCCCGCGGGGTGCGGTTGCTCGGGGTGAGCCTGTCGGGGCTGGCCGAGCCGGGTTCGGGCACCCAGCTGCGCCTGGACCTCGACGCGGCGTCCGGTGACGAGCGCGGCGGGAGGCGCCGCCCAGCCCCCCGGCGGCGGGCAACCTTCGGGCGAGACCGGGTCCACGGTGCGGGATGCCCGCGGGAGGCCGAGCGGCTCCAGCAGTCCTGGGGCTCGGTGACCGAGGCCGTCGATGCCATCCGGGCCCGCTACGGGGGCGAGGCGGTGGGCCCGGCGTCGCTGGTCACGCCCGAGGGGATCAAGGTGCGCCAGCGGGGCGAGGCCCAGTGGGGCCCGACGCACCCCGGCGGGACGACAGGTGGCGGTGGAGACCTGCCCGGGGCCGCGGGTGGATCGGAGGGAACGGAGGAGATGAATGGACCGGATGGATCCGACGGAAAGGAAGGGCCTGGCGGCACCGGGCCCGGGTAGCTGAGGCCGGGTAGCCGGGGGCCGGGCGGCACCGGGCCCAGGTGGTAGAGGGCCGGGCGGCACCGGCCCGCGTAGCCAGGGGCCGGGAGGGGTACGGAGCGCCCCGAGGGCCCGTTGCGCATGCCGGGGGCGTGACGTGCGACGGGAGGGTCGGAACCGGCAAATTGCAGGTCCGGAGGAGGTAGGGCATGAAGCGCTTGAGAACCGGGGGAATTCGGCCGACAAGCTGTAGGATGGGATTGGTGGTTGTTCAAGGTCGACAGCACGAGTTCGACAAGGCGGGTCCGTACCGTAGTGGGGCGCCGTGCGCTCCGGTCGAGCTTGCGCGAGGATGAAGGCGGTGGAAACAGCCGTGGCTGACGAGAGGTGGAGGGGACGAGACGGTGCCGCTCTCTGAGCATGAACAGCGGATTCTGCACGAACTGGAACAGTCCCTCTACCAGGAGGATCCGGATTTCGCCGAGCGGGTGCGCTCGGAAACCGTCTACCGCCACGCAGGCCGTTACTGCATCTGGTCGGCGCTCGTTTTCGTGGCCGCACTGATCTTCATGTTCTTCACCTTCGCCACGAATCTCGCGCTCGGGTTCGTCGGTGTGGTGGTCATGTTCCTCTCCGGTGTCGTGTTCGCCAACAACGCCCGTCGCATGGGCAAGGCCGGCATCGACGACATCTCGCGTTCGTTGCACACCCGCAGCATCAGCAATCCGGTCCACGATCCCCGTGACTGGATCCGTGGGCGCTTCCACCGCGACGACTGAACCTCCGGCAGGCAGCGTCGGCCCACCAGCGGCTGATGGCCTGTCGCCCCTCGGCACCCTCCCGACGGCGCCCTCCGACGTCTCCGCGTCGGCCCCCTTCCTGGCCGTCGACATCGGTGGCACCAAGATGGAAGCCGGGGTCGTCTCCCGGGACGGCCGCATCCTCGACCGCTCCCGGACGGCGACCCCCGTGTCCCCCGACCCGGACGAGGTCTTCTCCGCACTGGCGACGGTGGTGACCGAGGTCCTCGACCGGGCCTCTGTGCGGCCGTCGTCCTGCGGGGTGGGGTGTGGCGGTCCCATGGAGGCCGGTGGCATCACGGTCAGCCCGCTCAACATCCGCGCCTGGCGACACTTCCCGCTCATCGAACGTCTCACCGACCTGACCGACCTGCCGGTGGTCGTCGACAACGACGCGAAGGCCCTCGCCCTCGGGGAGGGATGGATCGGTGCGGCCGAGGGGCGCGCCGACTATCTGGCCATGGTGGTCTCCACCGGAGTGGGTGGAGGCATCGTCCTCGACGGGCGCCTACTCGACGGGTCGGGAGGCAACGCGGGGCACATCGGCCATGTCGTGGTGGAACCGGACGGCCGCCCGTGTGCGTGCGGAGGCCGGGGCTGCCTCGAAGCAGAGGCCTCGGGCACGGCGATCGCCGCGATCACCGGCCGACCGGCGGCCGAGGCGGACGAGGCCACCCGCCGACGGTGCGGCACCCTGGTCGGGCGGGCCGTGGCCTCGGTGGCCTGTCTGCTCGACCTGCAGCTGGCCGTGGTGGCCGGCTCGGTCGCACTCGGCTACGGCGACGACTTCTTCGACGCCGCCCGAGACGAGCTGAAGCTCCGGTGCGGGCTGGAGTTCGCCCGGCCGACGCGCATCGAGCCCGGCGGGCTGGGCGGCGACGGCCCACTCGTCGGCGCGGCGGCGGTCGCGCTGTACCGGCACGGTGCGTCCGTCGCCGGCATGAGGGAGGATGGACGGTGATGGAACCCGCCCCACCCGTCCGGCACCCGGGCCGTGAGTTCCTGGCCCTGTCCGGTGCCGTAGCCCGTCGGCCCGACCTGTGGTGGACAGCCGTGGGGGAGCTCCGGCGGATGGCGCCGCACCTCTGGTGGCGGACACCGCCGCATCTACCCCTGCCGGACCGGCGCCTGTGGGAGTTCCGCATGGTCACCGCCTACGGACGTCCGGACGCCGTGCCGGAGCGGGCGGACGTGGTGACCTTCCTCGAATGGTGCCGCTCGACGTCGCTCGCCGGGACACCGCGACACGGCGGGAACGGGTAGGAGCGGACCCGTGGACCGCCCGACCTTCTGCCCGGTCCCCACGGCATCGCCGTCGGAGGGCGCCTCACCGGTGCGGTCCCCGATGTCGCCGTCCCGCCGGGCGTTGGTACTGAACGCCACGTTCGAACCACTCGGGATCGTGTCGTCCCGCCGGGCGGTCCTCCTGGTGCTGGACACCAAGGCCGAACTGATCCACGCCACCGAGCGCGTGTTCCGGGCGGAGCGGCTGAGCGTTCCCGAGCCGTCGGTCGTCCGTCTCATCCGATACGTCAAGATCCCCTACAACTACCGGGTGGCCGTCAACCGTCGGACGGTGTTCGCCCGGGACGGCGGCAAGTGCCAGTACTGCGGTGCCTCGGCCGAGAACCTCGACCACGTGATCCCCCGGAGCAAGGGCGGCCCGCACACGTGGGAGAACGTGGTCGCCGCCTGTCGGCCGTGCAACACCCGCAAGGAGGATCGGCTGCCCCACGAGGCGGGCATGGTGCTCCGATCGACCCCGGTGGCGCCCCGGCACCGCGTCCAGTTGCTGGCCCTCTGCGGAAACACCAGCGAGGACTGGGCCGACTATCTCGGCCCGGACGTGGTCGGCGACCGCCAGCTCACGGCCTGAAGGCCACGGGAGTCGGCGGGGCGGAGGCGACCACGGCCGTGTCGCGGTCGACGATGTGACCGTCCTGCGCAGTGACGGCCGGGCAGCACGGCGGGCAGCAGGCCGGGCGAAGGACCGGTGCAAGACTGGACCCGTGTCGGGTACCTGGGAGGTCGACGAGCGGATCGGGCCGCCGGCCGAGCTCCACGGGTCTTGGCCGTCGGTCGACCGGGATCCCGCCGTCCGGAGGGTCGGGTTGTGTCGCCCGACGCATGCTGCCGTGGTCCTCGGTTCGACGCAGTCGCCCGAGGTGGTCGATGCCGCAGCCGCCGAAGCGGCCGGGCTCCAGGTGGTGCGGCGCCGTTCGGGGGGTGGTGCTGTCCTCGTCACACCCGACGACCCGGTCTGGGTCGACGTGTGGATCCCGTCCGGGGACCCCTTGTGGAGCTCCGACGTGACGGCGGCGTTCGGGTGGCTGGGGACGGCGTGGGCGGAGGCGTTGAGCCGGATCGGGCTCGGTGGCGTCGGGGTCCAGGGGCCGGCGCCGGGGGCATGCACCCGGTGGTCGTCCCTGGTCTGCTTCGGGGGCGTGGGGGCCGGCGAGGTGACGGTCGACGGTCGCAAGATCGTCGGCCTGGCCCAACGCCGCAACCGGTCCGGCGCGTGGTTCCACGGTGCCTGCCTGCTGCGGTGGGACCCGACGGAGCTGCTCGAGGTCCTCGACCTCTCACCGGGAGAACGGGCCGCCGCCGCTTCCGGACTGGCGGCAGCGGTCACCGGGGTGACCGATGCGCCTGATCCCGGGAGCTCAACCACGCGGGACGACGTGACCGCGGCTCTGCTCTCCTCGCTGCCGTAGGGACGCGCCCCCGCCCCCCGCCCCCCGCCCCCCGCCCCCCGCCCCCCGCCAGCGCCCCGCCACCTCCTCGCCCGCCGCCTCGCCATCTCCTCGACCCCCGCGCCGCCGCCAGCGCGCGCCGCCCCGCGGCGACGCACCCTCCGGGAGGGCGACGCACCCCGGGACACGGCACCGATGCTCCCCGACACGGCACCGACGCCCCGCGACGGACACACCACCGGCTCCCGACCCACCGAAATCCCTCCACATCGCGCCACTTCCCCCATCCCGCCGCCCACCCTGTCGGGTCGGCGACGGGCCGGAAGAGCCGTTTTCCCTGACCAGAGCCGTCGACCCGACATCACGACCGGGGCCACCTTCCCCCGACCGTCGTGGCGGGCTCCGGCAGAGGCCCGTTCGACCCGTGGAATCCGCCGCCCGGGGCACAGGGGGCACCGGTGCCGGCCGTGGCCGCCGACCTGGGAATTCACCGGCAGAAGTTCGTGCCGGGTGGTTGACGAGTGGGGGAGAGGGGTTTAGGGTGGAGCGAAGTGGTGTGAAAGGGAGGGGCCCGAAGCAGTCGGGTACCGGGCACTGCGGGGAGAGTTGTGGGAGCAAAGTCCAGTGGCACGGTTCTTCGGCAGACACGAGCACTCGCTCGACGAAAAGGGCAGGGTGATCCTGCCGGCCAAGTTCCGTCCCCACTTCGAGCACGGCGGCTATCTCGCTCCCGAGCAGGACGGCTGCCTGTCGCTGTGGACCCCGGAGCAGTTCGAACTCCAGATGGACGCCATGATGGAGCGGTCCTCGGTCAGCCGGAGCGATCGCAACCTCGTCCGTCTGTGGGCCTCCACCTCCCACGAGCTGGAGCTCGACCGTCAGGGTCGGATGGCCATCCCGGCGAGGCTCCGGGAGTACGCCCACCTGGAGGGCGACGTGCTGGTGCTCGGCGCGATCGACCGGGTGGAACTCTGGGACCGGCAGACATGGGAGGAGAAGGTGCTTCCGGAAGAGGCCCGTCTGACCATGGGCGACGATGGCTGAGTGACGCCATGCGCCTCCACCTCGCCCGCCATGCCCACGCCCATGCCGAACGTCGCACTCCGGACACCCGCCGCCCGCGCCGGGGGGCGGCCGTCCTCGTCGCCGTCGCCGACCCGGTCGCGGCCCAGTCGGCCTCTGCCCAGCCGTCCGCGCCGACCGACCCCGCCGGCACCGACTCCGGCCGCACCATCGCACCCGGCACCGACTCCGGCCGCACCATCGCACCCGGCACCGACTCCGGCCGCACCATCGCACCCGGCACCGACTCCCGCGGCACCGTCCCTGCCGGCTCCGACTCCCGCGGCACCGACTCCCGCGGCACCGATCCCACCCGTACCGGTG
Source organism: uncultured Acidimicrobiaceae bacterium (assembly GCA_963830165.1). Taxonomy (GTDB): domain Bacteria; phylum Actinomycetota; class Acidimicrobiia; order Acidimicrobiales; family RAAP-2; genus Bog-756. The sequence goes on along the minus strand of CAWHKZ010000008.1, from coordinate 111,823 downwards.
CCGCCACGGACCCCCGGCCCTCCGCCGGGCCCCGCTTCCACGACGTCGTCGCCGTCCGGCGCATCACGACCTCGGCCCTGGCCCTGTCCGCCTCCGAGCTCGCCGAGCGGGTGGGTCATCCGGCGTCGCTGCCCCGTCTCACCCCGCTCCAGTCGGGCCAGGCCGCCGTGGCCCGACCCGAGGTGCACATCGAACGTGTCTGGCCCATGCGCAGTCCCTCGACTGGACCACTGGGAGGTTCCTCCTCCGCCTCCTCCCGGTCGGAACGTCGCGGCGCTCCACCCGCACGAATCGTGCCGGTCGAGGGACTGCGGATGAACCAGGCCTTCCCCCACCAACCGGTCATGGCCGCCGAGGTCGTCGACCTCCTCGGCTCGGTCCCCGCGGGCCTCGTGCTGGACGCCACGCTCGGCGGTGCCGGTCACGCCCGGGCCCTGCTCGAGGCGCATCCCGGCATCACCCTGCTCGGCATCGACCGGGACCCCATCGCCGTGGCCGCCGCCACCGGTGAACTGGCCGTCTTCGGCCGTCGGGCCGTCATCCGCCGCTCCCGGTTCGACTCCCTGGGTGAGATCGTCCGCCAGGTGCAGGAGGAGCTCGGCACCCCCGACACCGAACGGGGCCTGACCGGCGTCCTGTTCGACCTCGGCGTGAGCTCGCCCCAGCTCGACGTGGCCGAGCGCGGCTTCTCCTACCGGCGCGATGCCCCGCTCGACATGCGCATGGACCCGACCGTGGGTCGGACGGGCGCCGACGTGGTCAACGAGTCGGACGAGGACACCCTCGTCCAGCTGTTCGCCGACAACGGCGAGACCCGGTTCGCCCGGCGCATCGCCCGGGCCATCATCGCCGCCCGGCCGATTACCACCACGGGACAGCTGGCCGACATCGTGCGCGACGCCATCCCCGCCGCCACCCGGCGCACCGGGGGGCACCCGGCCCGTCGGGTGTTCCAGGCCATCCGGATCGCCGTCAACGAGGAGCTCGACCAGCTCCACACCGGTCTCGACGCGGCGCTGGCCCTGCTCCGCCCCGGGGGACGGTGCGTCGTGATCTCGTACCACTCGGGCGAGGACCGCCTGGTCAAGGCCTCCTTCACCAGCGCCGCGACCGGCGACTGCCACTGCCCGCCCGGCCTGCCCTGCGTGTGCGGGGCCGACCCGCAGTTCCGGCTCGTCCGGCGTGGCTCCCGTCGGCCGAGCGACGAGGAGATCGCCCGCAACCGTCGGTCCGAGGCCGCCGCGCCTCCGGGTCATCGAGCGCCTGCCCACCGCGACCGCACCGTCGACCAACGGGGAGGTCGCCTGATGGCCCCGCCCGCATCCGGCACCGCTCGCCGGGCCACCGCCGCACCCCAGCCCCGGCCGTCGACCCGCCGCCCGCCGCTCCGGGTTCTGGAGCCCCAGCCCCGCCGGTCGACGCGGCGTCGCCTGTCGCGTCGCGGGCACCTGTGGTTCGCCACCCTGCTGGTGGTGGCCAGCCTGCTCGTCGTCGTCGTCGGGGACACGATGGTCGCCCAGGGCCAGATCCGGTTGGCCGACCTGCAGAACCAGACCGCCGCCCAGCAGACGTCCCAGAAGACGATGCAGGTCGTGGTGGCGCAGCTCACCGCATCCGACCGGATCGTCCAGGAGGCACTGGCCCTCGGGGAGGTCGCTCCGCCCAGCGTCCTGGACCTTCCCGAGGTCCCCCTCAACGTCCCGCTCCCGGTGCCGGACACGGCACCGCAGGCCGCCACCTCCGCGACGACAGCTGCGACGTCCGGGTGAGCCCCGCCGTCCTCCTCCGCCGGCGCACGCGCGCGATCCGCCTGCTGGTCGTCGGTGTGTTCCTCCTGATGGTCCTCCGACTCGTCCAGGTCCAGGAATTCGGCCATCAGCACTACGCCGCACTGTCGAAGGCCCAGCTCACCGAGACGGTCACGGTGCCCGCCATCCGCGGCGGCATCTACGACCGCGACGGCGAGGTCCTGGCCGAGACGGTGACCCGCCAGACCGTGGTGGCCGACCCGGAGATCATCAAGGACCCGGCGTCGGTGGCCGCCGCCCTCGCCCCCGTCCTCGGACTGCCGGCGGCCACCCTCCGGTCCGAGCTGACCGAGCCCAGCGGATTCGTCTACCTCGCCCATCGGGTGCCCAACTCGGTGGCTTCCGCGGTCACCAAGATGGACCTGAACGGGATCAACCTGGTGCCCGAGTCGCAGCGCGTGGTGCCGGTCGGCCTGCTGGCCGAGCCGGTCATCGGCACCGTCGGCTGGAACGGCGCCGGGGCGTCGGGGATCGAATACCAGTACCAGTCGCTGCTGGCCGGCAAGGCGGGCACGACCGACGTCATGGAGTCGCCCGACGGGGTCGCGCTGCCGAGCACCAACTCGTCGACGGCGGCGAAGCCGGGCACCGGCCTCGAGCTCACCCTCGACGAGTCGGTGCAGTACGTGACCGAGCAGGCGCTGGCCGCCGAGATCGTCGCCTCCCACGCCACCTCCGGCACGGCGGTGATCATGGACGTGAAGACCGGCGACATCCTGGCCATGGCCAATCTGGACTCGACCAGCTCCGGCTCCGGAGCCTCCTCCGGCACCGCGCCGGCGACCCTGACGGCCCAGGTCGGCTCCTCCTCCGACTCGTCGGGGGCGACCCAGGTCGCCAAGTCGGACACGCTGCCCGCCGGGGTGGAGGAGGCCCCGTCCAACTCGGCGGTCACCCAGGTGTACGAGCCCGGCTCGGTGTTCAAGCTCGTGACGTTCTCGGCTGCGCTGGCCGACAACCTCGTCACGCCGAGCACGCCCCTCGTGGTGCCGTCCGCCCTTGCCATGGGCCAGTACACCTTCCACGACGCCGAGGCCCACGGGACCGAGACGTTGACGGCCACCCAGATCCTCGCCCAGTCCTCGAACCTCGGGACCATCGAAGTGGCCGAGAAGCTGGGCGAGACCCGCCTGCTCGACCAGATCTCGCTGCTCGGCTTCGGCCGCCCGACCGGCCTCGGGACCCCGGGCGAGTCCCAGGGGCTCGTGCCCGGGCCGGCGCAGTGGACGGAGACCTCGATCGGGTCGACGCCCATCGGCCAGGACGACGCGGTCACGCCCCAGCAGGTCCTCGACGCCTACAACGCCGTGGCCAACGGCGGCGTGTTCGTATCGCCCCGCCTGATCAGGGGTTTCGTGGCCCCCGACGGCAAGGTCACGGCCGCCCCGCCGTCGGAGACCCACAGGGTCATCGATCCCGCCACGAACGCCGAGCTGACCCAGATGCTGGAGGCGGTGGTGACCACCGGCACCGGGACCGAGGCCATGATCGACGGCTACACCGTGGCCGGCAAGACCGGCACGGCCCAGATCCCCAGCGCCGATCACCTAGGCTACGTGCCCGGCGCCTACGTCGGCACCTTCGCCGGGTTCGCGCCGGCCCAGGACCCGGTCCTGTCGGCCATCGTGGTCCTCCAGCACCCCACGCCGATCTACGGTGGGGCCGTGGCCGCCCCCGTCTTCTCCACCATCATGTCCTACGCCCTCCACCACTACGGCATTCCCACCAGCACCGCGGCCACCACGGCAGCCTCCGACACGGCCGTGGGTGGCACAGGCGACGTGACCGTGCCCGCCGGAGCGGTCACGGAAGGCCCCTAGGTGGGCCCGGCACCGCCCGCCGACCCCACCCTCCCGCAGCCCTCCTCCCGGATGTCGACGTGGTGATGGTGGCCGATCTCCTCGACGGGGTCACCGTCCGCGATGTCCGTGGCGACCCTTCCTCGACCCCGGTGACCTCGGTCGACTTCGACAGCCGGCGGGTGGGGGACGGCACCCTGTTCTGCTGTGTGCCCGGGGAGCGGTCCGACGGTCACCTCCACGCCGCCGAGGCGGTCTCCCGGGGGGCGGCGTCGCTGCTGTGCGAGCACGTCCTCGACCTCGACGTGACCCAGGTGGTCGTGCCCGTCGGCGGGGTCCGCCCGGCCATGGCCAGGGTGGCCGCCGCCTTCTGGGGCCACCCGGCCCGGCTGCTCTCCACGGTGGGGGTGACGGGCACCAACGGCAAGACGACGGTCACCCAGCTGGTCGGATCGATCCTGGAGGCCGCAGGACGGCCCACCGAGGTGATCGGCACCCTGGGTGGCACCCGCACGACGCCCGAGTCGCCGGACCTCCAGTCCTACCTGGCCGAGGCGGTGCAGGCCGGCAGACGGGTCGTGGCCATGGAGGTCTCGTCCCATGCGTTGACCCAGCACCGGGTGGACGCCATCGAGTTCGACGTGGCCGCCTTCACCAACCTCAGCCGCGACCACCTCGACCACCACGGCACCATGGAGAACTATTTCGAGGCCAAGGCGTCGCTGTTCGCCCCGGGACGATGCCGCCATGCCGTGGTGCTGGCCGACGACCCGTGGGGTGCCCGCCTGATCGAGCGGCTGGACCCGGCGACGACGACGGCGGTCCGGCGCGACGAGGCCTCCGCGGTGACGTCGGCCGTCGGGTCGTCCCGCTTCACGTGGCGGGGGCGCACCGTCGACCTGCCCCTGTCGGGCCGGTTCAACGTGGACAACGCCCTGGTGGCGGCCGCCGTGGCCGTCGCCCTGGGTGTCGACGAGGACCACGTGGTGGCCGGGCTCGACGCCGCCCCCGTGGTACCCGGTCGGATGGAGGTCGTGGGTGCCGACGCCCCGGTGCACGTCGTCGTGGACTACGCCCACACGCCGGCCGGCCTCGGCGAGGCCCTGCGCGCCGTCCGGGCCCTGGCCGGTGAGGGACGGGTCGTGTGCCTGTTCGGTTGCGGGGGCGACCGCGACCAGGGCAAGCGGCCGGAGATGGGGGCGGTCGCCACCGCCCTGGCCGACATCGTGGTGCTGACCTCGGACAACCCCCGCTCGGAGGACCCCGTGGCCATCATCGACCAGGTGCGGGCGGGCATGTCCGGTCCGGCCGAGGTGGTCGTGGAGCCCGACCGGGCGGTGGCCGTGCGCACGGCGGTGGGGCTCGCCCGACCGGGGGACGTGGTGTTGCTGGCCGGCAAGGGGCACGAGGGGACGCAGACGACGGGCACGGCGGCGGTGCCCTACGACGACCGTGTGGAGGGTGCGGCCGCACTGGCCGAGCGGTTCCCCGGCAGCAGGGGGGCGACCCCGTGATCTCGCTCATGACCTCCGGTGGCGTGGCCCTGTGGGTGGCCGTGCTCACGACCCCGTTGCTGATCCGGTGGTTGCTCAAGAACAACATCGGCCAGCAGATCCGCGAGGACGGCCCCCAGGTCCACATCGCCAAGGCGGGCACGCCGACCATGGGCGGCATCTGCATCGTCGGGGCGGTCCTGGTCGGCTTCGTGACGGCCCACGTGATCCCCGGGGTGCACTGGTCGCGCTCGGGCGTGCTCGTCATGTGGGCCATCGTCGGGGCGGCCGGCATCGGGTTCGCCGACGACTGGATCAAGGTGCGCCACCGGCGCAGCCTCGGGCTCAACAAGCGGGCGAAGTTCGGCGTCGCAGATGGCGCTCGGCGTGTCCTTCTCGGTCCTGGCCGTCTACTGGGCCCACGCCTCGACCACGCTGTCGTTCACCCGCTACAACTCGATCGGGTTGCACATGGGCGTCGCCGTCTGGGTGATCTGGGGCACGCTGGTCATCGCCGCCTCGGCCAATGCCGTCAACCTGACCGACGGGCTCGACGGCCTGGCCGCCGGGTCGGCCACGTTCTGCTTCGCCTGCCTGGCCATCATCGGGTACTGGCAGTACCGCCACTACAGCATCTACCGCGTGGGCGACGCCCTCGACCTGGCCCTGGCCGCCGTGGCCCTGGCCGGAGCCTGCCTCGGCTTCCTGTGGTGGAACGCCGCGCCGGCCAAGATCTTCATGGGCGACACGGGGTCGCTGTCGATCGGCTCGGGCCTGGCCGCGCTGTGCCTGCTGATGAACCTCGACCTGCTGCTCGTGATCATCGGCGGCCTGTTCGTGATCGTGACCCTGTCCGTGGTCATCCAGGTGATCAGCTACCGGGTGTTCCACCGCCGGGTGTTCCTGATGGCCCCGCTCCACCACCACTTCGAGCTGAAGGGCTGGCCGGAGACGACCGTCATCGTCCGCTTCTGGATCCTGGCCGGGCTCTTCGCCGCCCTCGGACTCGGCATCTTCTACGGCGACTTCCTCTCGGTGGGCAAGCTGTGACGGCCCGGCACGACGCGCCCGACGGACGGAGCCCCGCCGGCCGGCAGCCGGGGCGCGGCGCCCGACCCCGCCGGCGCGGCAGCGGCCGAGGGAGTTCCACCACCTGGGCGCGCGCATCGGCGAGGCTGGGGGGACGGAGCGCACGAGCACACCGGGCCCCCGGGGCCCTGCCGTCCTCCGGCGGCTGGCCAGGGTCCCGTCGGCTCCCGCACTGGGCGTGCTGGTGACGCTGCTGTGCATCGCCGGCCTCGTGATGGTGGGCTCCGCCTCGCCGGTGATCTCCCTCATCACCTACGGGTCGCCGTGGACGATCTTCCTCCGCCAGGCGCTGTGGATGGTGGTCGGTGTCGGGGCCCTGCTGATCCTGGCCAGGATCGACTACCACAAGTGGCGCCGGTTCGGCGTCGCCGCTGGTGATCGTGACCCTCGGACTGCTGGTGGCCGTGCTGGTGCCCGGTCTGGGTACGACGGCCGGTGGCTCTGCGAGGTGGATCGGGTTCGGACTGCTCCGCATCCAGCCGTCGGAGCTGATGAAGCTCGCCCTCGTCGTCTTCGCCGCCGACGTCGTGGTGCGCCGCACCGACCGCGACGCACCGGCCAAGCAGGTCATCGCCCCGGTCGTCGGCGTCCTCGTGGTGTCGGCCGCCCTCATCATCAAGCAGCCCGACATGGGCACGGCCATGGTGCTGAGCTGCACCGCCTTCGGGATCCTCTTCATGAGCGGCGTGCCCCTGGCCCCGCTCAGCAAGGTGCTGGGCACCTTCTGCGTCGTCGCCGTGGTGTTCGCCATGAGCGACTCCTACCGCCGGGACCGCATCCTGTCGTTCATCAACCCGGGTGCCCACCAGTCGGGCTCGGGCTACCAGGTCTGGCAGTCGCTGATCGGCCTCGGCTCGGGCCACCTCTTCGGCCTCGGCCTCGGGGGCGGGCGGGAGAAGTGGGGCACGCTCCCGAACGCCCACACCGACTTCATCTTCTCCGTGGTGGGGGAGGAGCTCGGCCTGGTCGGGGCGGTCTGCGTGATGGGCCTGTTCCTCGCCCTCGCCTGGTACGGGTACCGGGTGGCCGTCCGGGCCCCCGACCGATTCGGCTGCCTCGTCGCCGTCGGGGTGACCACGTGGGTCACCAGCCAGGCCGTCATCAACATCGGCGCGGTCATCGGCGTGCTCCCGGTCACCGGGATCCCCCTGCCGTTCATCTCCTTCGGTGGTTCGTCGCTCGTCATCACGCTCTCCGCCATGGGCATCCTGATGAACATCGCGCTCCAGGAGCGGTCGCCGCGCACGGCCCCCGCCCCGCGGCGACGTCTCGTCCGGGCGTGACCGGCGGACCCGACGCCGGCGAGGGGCGGAGCGCGACCGGAGGACGGTTCGCACTCGTGGCCGGGGGCGGGACGGCGGGCCACCTGCAGCCGGCGTTGGCCATCGCCGAGGCGCTGGTCGACGTGGGCCATGACCGTGGCACCATCGAGTTCGTGGGGTCCGAACGAGGGCAGGACGCGGCCACCCTGGCCGGACGGGGCTTCCCCGTCACGCTGCTGCCCGGACGGGGCATCGTGCGCAGCCTGGCGCCCCGGGACCTGGCCCGCAACGCCCGGTCGGCCTGGGAGCTGGTCGTGGCCGCCGGCCGCGCCGTCCGGCTGGTGGGCAGGGCACGGCCACGCGTGGTGGTGGCCGTCGGCGGCTACGCCAGCCTGGCCGGCTCGGTCGGGGCACTCGTACACCGGGTTCCCCTGGTGCTGGTCAACGTCGACGCGGTGCCCGGAGCGGCCAACCGGTTGCTCGGCAGGTTCGCGGCGGCCAGCGCGGTGGGCTGGGCGGGCACACCGCTGCCCCGAGCCGTCGTGACCGGTACACCGGTCCGCCCGCAGATCGCGGCCGTCGAGCGCGACCCGGCCGCCCGGGCGACGGCCCGGGCGGCCCTCGGACTCCCCGACGGCCGGCGGGTGGTGGTGGCCTTCGGCGGCTCGCTCGGGGCACGCCAGATCAACCGGGCGGTCGACGGCATGGCGGAGCGCTGGACGGGCCGGGACGACGTGGTGATCTACCACATCGTCGGCCGGCGGGACTGGGAGACCTACGTCCCCACCGGCGGGACGGGCTCCGGGCGCGTCGAACGAGCGGAGCCCGGATCCGGTGGGCCGGAACTCGTCCGCGTCCCCTACGAGGAGCGCATGCACGCCGTCTACGCCGCCGCCGACCTGGTCGTGTGCCGGGCCGGGGCCATGACGGTGGCCGAACTTGCCGCGGCCGGCGTGCCGGCCGTCCTCGTGCCCCTACCCGGGGCCCCGGGCGATCACCAGACGGCCAACGCGCGGGTGCTCGAGCGGGCCGGCGCGGCCGTGCTGCTGCCCGACCCGGAGTGTTCACCGGCCGGTCTCACCACCGTCGTGGAGGGACTGCTCGCCGACCCGGTCCGCCTGGAGGCCATGGGACGCGCCGCCGGCGCCGAGTCCCGTCCCGACGCGGCGGCCGCCGGCGCGGCCGTGGTCGAGGCCCGGGCGAAGGGTGGTGACGGGTGGTGACCGTGCCCGGCGGGATGACCGGACCCAGCCCGGTGGCCGGGGTGGGTGACCCGACGGCGGCCCGGCGGATCCACGTCGTCGGCGTGGGCGGCGCGGGCATGAGCGCCATCGCCACGGTGCTGCACGCCATGGGCCACGAGGTGTCGGGCAGCGACCTGAAGGAGTCGACCGTGACCGAGCGACTGCGGGCGCTCGGAGTCGACGTGGCCATCGGCCATCGGGCCGGGCACGTCGACGGCGCGCAGCTGGTCACCCACTCGACCGCGGTGGCGGCCGACAACCCGGAGCTGGTCGAGGCCCTCCGACGCGGCGTGCCGGTGCTGACCCGGGCCGAGACCCTGGCCGGCATCGCCGCCCGCAAGCGGTGCATCGCCGTGGCCGGGACGCACGGCAAGACCACCACCGCCTCCATGCTGTCGCTGATCCTGGTGGAGGCCGGCCTGCACCCGTCGTTCCTGATCGGCGGCGATGTCAACGAGATCGGCACCAACGCCGTGTGGGACTCCGGCGACTGGATCGTGGTGGAGGCCGACGAGAGCGACGGCACCTTCCTCCACCTCGTTCCGGACATCGCCATCGTGACCAACGTGGAACCCGACCATCTCGACCACTACGGGTCCTTCGACGCCGTGCGCACGGCCTTCGCCGAGTTCCTGGCGTCGGCCCGCCACCGGGTGGTGGGCAGCGACGACCCCGAGGCCCGGACCGTCGGGCGGGTGGTCGGTGCCGACCTGGTGGGGATCGGCGACGAGGCCACCCACGCCATCGCCGGCGTGGCCACCGGTCGCAGCTCGGTCGCCTTCGACCTGCTGGGGCCCGGCGGCGACCTCGTGGTCCACCTGACGGTGTCGGTCCCGGGCCTGCACAACGCCAAGAACGCCGCCGTGGCGACGGTCGCCGCCCTCGACGCCGGGGCCGCCCCGGAGGCCGCGGCACGGGCCCTGGCCAGGTTCGGCGGGGTGGCCCGCCGCTTCGAGTTCCGGGGTGAGGTCGACGGGATCACCTACGTGGACGACTACGCCCATCTGCCCACCGAGGTCCGGGCCGCCCTGGCCGCGGCCCGCAACGGCGCCTGGGGTCGGGTGGTGGCGGTGTTCCAGCCCCACCGGTACTCGCGCACGGCCGAGGTGGGGGCCGACTTCGCCGGAGCGTTCGACGACGCCGACGTGGTCGTGCTGACCGACGTCTACGCGGCCGGGGAGGCGCCCATTCCCGGGGTGTCGGGGCGGTTGGTGGCCGACGCCGTGCGGCAGGCCCGGCCCGACCTCGAGCTGCACTACGTGCCCGGACGGACCGATCTGGTCGCCGCCGTGGCCGACCTGCTGCGCCCGGGCGACCTGTGCCTGACGCTCGGGGCCGGCGACCTCACGTCGCTGCCCGACGAGCTCATCGCCCACCTGTCCGCGGCGGGCCCCACCACGTGAGCCCGACCACCGACCTCGCGACCCTAGCCGAGCGGCTGGGTCCGACCGCGGTCCCCGACGCCGCTCTGGGCAGCCGCACGACCTACCGGGTCGGGGGCACGGCCGCACTCGGCACCGAGCCGCACGACGAAGCCGGCCTGGTGGCGGTGGCCCGGGCCCTCGAGGGGCTGAGGGTCCCGGTACTGGTGGTGGGCAACGGCTCCAACCTGCTCGTGGCCGACGGCGGGTTCGCCGGGCTGGCGGTCACGCTCGGGGCGGGCTTCGACTTCCTCGAGATCGACGTGACCGACGTCCGGGCCGGTGGGGCGCTCGCCCTGCCCACCCTGGCCCGCCGCACGGCCGCGGCGGGGCTGACCGGGCTGGAGTGGGCCGTCGGGGTGCCGGGCACCGTCGGCGGTGCGGTGCGCATGAATGCCGGGGGCCACGGCTCGGACACCATCGCCACGCTGGCCTCCTACCGGGTCGTCGACCTGGTGGCGGCCACGGCCGTCGACCATCCGGTCGCCGACCTCGACGCCTCGTACCGGCACACCTCGCTGGCCGCCACGGACGTCGTGGTGGCGGCCACCCACCGCCTCCGGCCCGGCGATCCGGTGGCCGGCCGGGCGGTCATCGACGAGATCGTGCGCTGGCGGCGGGCCAACCAGCCCGGCGGGGCCAACGCCGGTTCGGTGTTCACCAACCCGGACGACGACTCGGCCGGGCGGCTCATCGACGCCTGCGGGCTGAAGGGCCTGCGCATCGGCACGGCCGAGGTCTCGCCCAAGCACGCCAACTTCATCCAGGCCGACAAGGGCGGCTCGGCCGACGACGTGCGGCGGGTCATGGACCGGGTGCGGGCCGCGGTGGCGGCCGAGACCGGGGTCGAGCTGACCACCGAGGTCCGCATGGTCGGATTCGACGACGGGGCCGGCGGATTCGGCGACCGGGACCCGGCCGGGGGCTCCCGGTGAGCCGATCCGACGATCACGGGTCGATCGACCCGAGGATCCGCCAGCGTCGCGAGTCGATCGAGCGCAGCCGCGCCCAGCGGCGCCTGCGCTGGGTCGTCGTGGCGGGGGCCGTCGTCGCCCTGGTGGCCCTGGCGGTCGGCCTGCTCCACACGCCCGTCTTCGAGGCCAAGGTGGTCTCCGTGACCGGAGACCACCCCAACACCCCGACCTCGGCCATCCTGCAGGCCGCCGGCCTGGACGGTCACCCGCCCCTGGTCAGCGTCGACCCCGGTCCCGCGGCCGCCCGGGTGGAGTCCCTCCCGTTCATCGCATCGGCCCAGGTCACGAGGCACTGGCCCGACGGCGTCACGGTGCACGTGAGCGAGCGGGTCCCCGTGGTGACCATGGCCGGTCCGGCGAGCAGCTGGTCCACCCTCGACGGCCACGGGCGCACCCTGGCCCTCACCCCCGGACGTCCGGTCCTGCCCGTCCTCGTCGTGCATGGCCCCACGGACGCCCCGGTCCCTCCGGCACCGATCGGGGCCACGGTGGCCCCGGCGGCCGATCCCGGCCTGGCCGTGGCCCGGACCCTGCCTCCCGCCTTCGCCGGGCAGGTCGAGTCGGTCACCGTGGCGTCGGACGGCACGGTGTCGCTCGCCCTCAGTTCCGGCCTCCAGGTCCTGCTGGGGACGGTTACCGACCTGCCGGCGAAGTACGAGGACGTGGCCGCCATCCTGGCCCACGCCCCGCTGCAGGGCGCCCGCACCATCGACGTGACCGTGCCCCAGTCACCCACCGTCGGGAGCTGACACAGGTGTGGAACCCGGGTGGGGCCGGGGGGCCCGGACGTGACCGACGCGTGTCCTGGTGGCGCTGCCGGTGCTTGCAAACAGGCTGGTTGAACCGTATCGTTGGCGCGAACTCGCAGGTTGGAACGGTTTCAACCTTTGGTCGAGGGTGAGGAACTTCATGACCGTTCCGGCACAGAGCAATTACTTCGCCGTCATCAAGGTCGTCGGCGTAGGCGGTGGCGGGGTGAACGCCGTCAACAGGATGATCGAATCAGGCCTGCGAGGGGTGGAATTCATCGCCACGAACACCGACGCGCAGGCGCTGTTGATGAGCGACGCCGACCTCAAGCTCGACATCGGACGGCAGCTCACCCGTGGCCTCGGAGCCGGCAGCGATCCCGAGGTGGGACGCCTGGCCGCCGAGGAGCACCGCTCCGAGATCGAGGAGGCCCTGAAGGGCGCCGACATGGTGTTCATCACGGCCGGCAAGGGGGGCGGGACCGGTACGGGGGCAGCCCCCGTTGTCGCCGAGATCGCCAAGGGCCTCGGCGCCCTCACGATCGGGGTGGTCACCCGCCCGTTCACCTTCGAGGGACGCCGCCGCTCGGTCCAGGCCGAGCAGGGCATCCAGAACCTCAAGGAGAAGGTCGACACCCTCATCATCATCCCGAACGACCGGCTGCTGACCGTGTCGAACGAGAAGACGTCGATGGTCAACGCGTTCAAGATGGCCGACGAGGTCCTCATGCAGGGCGTCCAGGGGATCACGAGCCTCATCACCATCCCCGGCCTGATCAACACCGACTTCGCCGACGTGAAGATGATCATGTCGAACGCCGGTACCGCCATCATGGGCATCGGCTCGGCCACCGGTGAGGGTCGGGCGGTCAATGCCGCCCGGGCGGCCATCACCAGCCCGCTGCTCGAGGCCTCCATCGAGGGCGCCCGTGGCATCCTGCTCAACATCGCCGGCGGTCCCGACCTGGGCCTGTTCGAGGTCAACGAGGCGGCCGAGATCATCCACGGCGTCGCCCATCCCGATGCCAACATCATCTTCGGCAGCGTGATCGACGAGGCCATGGGCGAGGAGGTCCGGGTGACCGTCATCGCCGCCGGCTTCGAGCGGTGGGAGGCCCAGGCCCCGGCCCGCAGCTCCGCGGCGTCGGGTGACCAGGCCGGTCGGGACGAGGCCCGCAGCCGGGTGCTCGGCGCCGACCCGGCCCACGAGGACATCTTCGCCACGCCGGCCGACGACGACCTCGATCTGGGCGACGACGACTTCGACGTCCCCTCGTTCCTGCGCTGACCTCCGGCGTGGCGCGGCCCGACGGCGCCGGCCCGGTCGACCTCGTCGGCCCGATCCACGCGGCCTGGTCCGGCGCGTCCGGGGGTGACCTCCGCCCGGTCGGGGTCGGGGCCGGCGACGGGGTGGCGCTGGTCGACTTCGCCACCCGGGTGGCCGCACCGAGCCGCGCCGGGTTCGACCAGGTGGCCTGGGCCACCCAGGTCCACGGGCGCCGGGCGGTCGTCGTCTCCCGCGAGCCCCGGGCGTCCCCGGTCGACGTCGTGTGCCGCCACGTTGGCGAGGCCGACGCCCTGGTGGCCGTGACGCCGGGCACCGCCCTGTGCGTGCTCACGGCCGACTGCGCCCCGCTGGCCCTCGCCAGCCCCGAAGGCGTCTTCGCCGCCGTCCACGCCGGCTGGAGGGGCCTGGCGGACGGTGTGGTCGAGTCCGCCGTGGCCCGCATGCGGGACCTGGGGGCGACCGACGTGGTCGGGATCCTCGGACCGTGCATCCACGCCGAGTGCTACGAGTTCGGTGCAGGCGACCTCGACACCGTGGCCGAGGCCTACGGACCCTCGGTGCGGGGCACGACCGCCGACGGCGCACCGGCTCTCGATCTGGTGGCCGGCGTGCGGGCGGCCGTGGCGGCCTCGGGGGCGCGCCTGGTCGACGTGGTCGGCTCCTGCACGGCGTGCGGCGGCGGGCACTTCTCCCACCGGGCCAGGGCCGACACCGGCCGCCAGGCCCTCGTGGTGTGGTCGACGCTCCCATGGGGGCCCCCGTGAGCGGTCCCTCCGCCGCCTTCCCCGGCTTCGCCGACCGGCTGGAGGGCATCCGGGCCCGCATCGGGACGGCCTCCCCCGACCCGGGGTCGGTCACCGTGATGGCCGTGACCAAGGGGTTCGGCCCCGAGGCGGTCCGGACCGCGGTGGCGGCCGGCCTGACGGTGGTGGGGGAGAACTACGCCGACGAGCTGGTGGCCAAGGCGCGCGGGTTGGCCGGCGAGCCGGGCCCGGCTCCCGAGTGGCACTACCTCGGGGCCGTCCAGCGCAACAAGGTGGCCCGCCTGGCCCCGTTCGTCGCCTGCTGGCAGGGGGTGGCCCGGGTCGAGGAGGGCCGGTCCATCGCCCGGCACCGGCCCGGGGCCCGGGTCCTGGTGCAGGTGGACGTGGCCGGGCTGCCCGGACGGGGCGGCGTGGCGCCGGCGGAGGTGGACGGCCTGGTCCTCGCCCTGCGCGAGGAGGGCCTCGACGTGGCCGGCCTCATGGCCGTGGGGATGCCCGGGCCGCCCGAAGGGGCCCGCCCCGGCTTCCGCCAGCTGCGCCTGCTGGCCGACGCCCTCGACCTGCCTGTGCGGTCGATGGGCATGACCGACGACCTCGAGGTGGCGCTGTCCGAAGGCTCGACCATGGTCCGGGTGGGCCGGGCCCTGTTCGGCGACCGGCCGCCCCGCCCGTGACCGGATCCCACCCGGCGACCGGTCGGCCCGCCCGCGACGCGACGACCTCCGGCGCCCCCCGGGTGGCGGGTCGGCGGGGGCCCGCGGCGTGCAACCCCGGGTCTGGGCCAGGCACTACGCTGTCCGAGGGAGGAACATATGGCTACTTCGTTCTTGAAAAAGTCCATGGCGTATCTCGGGCTTGTCGACGACTACGACGACTACGACGACTACGACAGCCGGCCGTCCCCGCTCGGGACCCAGGCGCGCCCGGCCGATGACGAGGTCATCGCCCCTCCGACGGCCACGGGCCGCATCCGGGTGACCCCCGCATCGGGGCAGCCCGCCCCCGTCGCCCAGTCCCCCCAGACCGCCCCCTCACGTCCGGCCACCTCCCCGTCGGTCAAGATCTCGACGCCCGAATCCGGCGGGGCCAATGCCCGGGTGCACATCGTGTCCCCGGTGCGGTTCGCCGATGCGGTGGAGATCGCCAACCGGCTCATGAGCAACCAGCCGGTCATCGTCAACATGCAGACCGCCGACCGCGACCTGCAGCGCCGCATGATCGACTTCTGCAGTGGCGCCACCTACGCGCTGTCCGGCGGGATGGAGCGCGTGGCCGACGAAGTGTTCCTCCTCACCCCGTCGAACGTGAAGGTCTCCGACGAGGAGCGCCAGCGCCTCGCCGACCACGGCCTCGTCAGTCCCTGAGCGCGCCACCGCACCCGTCGCATGACGGCCTAGGCTGATCCGCCATGCTCGCATTGATCGGCGATCTCCTCTACCTCTTCCTCCTCGTCCTGCTCGCCTACTCGATCCTGAGTTGGTTCACGTACTCGGGGCGGATGGCCTACGACTCGCCCGTGGTCAAGATCCACGCCGCCCTGGGACGGGTCTGCGAGCCCGTACTGCGTCCCGTGCGCCGCATCATCCCGCCCGTGCGGGTCGGCGGTGCGGGCATCGACCTGTCGATCCTGGTGGTCTGGTTGGTCGTCCTCGTCCTGATCAACACCGTCTTCCGCTGAGGGTCCCAGCTCGGGCCGACGCTCCTCCCGGGCGGGGATCGGAGCCCGACCAGGCGCTTCGTGGACCGGCGAAGAAATCCCTGGATTTCTCGTGGGCCGCCGCTACCATTGCGCCATGGACGCTTCCCAATCTGCACTCGACTCCCTCCGCACCGTGGAGTTCCGCGAGACCCTGAAGGGCTACCACCGCGACGACGTGGACGAGTACCTCGAGAAGGCCGCCGTGGAGGCCGAGGGGCTCCAGGAGCAGCTCCGCCAGAGCAACGAGCGCCTGCGCAAGGCGGCCGAGACCATCGCCCAGCTCGAGACCGAGCTGGCGGCCAAGCCCGAGGCTCCGGCCCCGCCGCCGCCCGCCCCGGCAGAGCCGGCCGTGGCCGACGAGACGTTGCAGCGCACCCTCCTGCTGGCCCAGAAGTTCGTGGACGAGACCAAGGCCGACGCCGAGGCCCAGGCCGCCCGCGTGATCTCGGAGGCCGAGGCTGCGGCCCGCAAGCTCCAGGTCGAGTCCGAGCAGCGCCTGCGCGAGGAGATCGCCCGGCTCGAGTCGAACCGCTCCACGCTGTCCCACGAGGTCGAGACCATGGCCCGCCAGCTCGAGTCGGAGCGGGAGCGCCTGCGGTCCGCCCTCGCCGAGATGCTGAGCTGGGTCGACGGCAACCTCCACGGCGCCAAGGACGAGGTGTCGTCGGTGACCAACATCTCCGACGCGCAGCGCCCATCGGGCGACGTGACCCCGCTGCGCGCCTCGGGCTCCGTGCCCCACTGACGCCTGCGGCCCCGGCGCCGCCGCGCTCCCGCCGGACCGACCACCGCCGTCACCTGGCACGTCCTGGCGCGGTCCGGCCCGCTCGGACTGTCCGGGCCCCGGCCGGCAACGACTAGGGTGCCGGGGACGTCGGCCCGGGTCCTCCGGATTGATGTCGCCCACCGGGCACGGTAGGGTCACCCGCTCACCGATGTCGGCAGCGGTGCGGTCCGAACGCCTGTGCGCCGGTCCCGGCACGGTGGGCTGATCCCTCAAGGAGGTCGAATTGACCGCAGTGAAGAAGTCGCCGGCGGGCGTCACGACGGCTCCGGCAAAGAAGTCCCCGGCAGCCAAGAAGTCCACCACGGCGAAGAATTCCGCCGTCGCGAAGGCCAGCCCCGCGAAGAAGGCCGCCCCGGCCAAGAAGGTGGCGACCAAGGCGACCACCGCCACCAAGCCCGCCCCGGCCAAGAAGGCGATGACCAAGGCCACCGCCACCAAGGCGCCGGCCACCAAGGCCCCCACCGCCACCAAGGCGCCGGCCAAGAAGGCCGCCCCGGAGCCGGTCAAGGCGGTGAAGAAGGCCGCACCCGAGCCTCCGAAGCGCCCCACCGTCGGCCCCTACGCCAAGGACGCCAAGTTCCTCGACGCCCAACGGGTGCTGCTCCTCGAGGACCGGGCCGTCTACTCCGGCCAGGCCGTCGACCTGCGGGCCGAGGCCGACTCGCTCGCTCTCGAGCGCGAGCCCGGTGACGTCCAGTTCGACGAGGAGTCGGGCGAGGGCGGCACCGTGACCGTCGATCGCGAGCGCAACCTGGCCCTGTCGGCCCAGGCCATCGCGGCGGTGGAGGAGATCGACGACGCCCTCCGCAAGATCGACCGCAAGAGCTACGGGGGCTGCGAGCGGTGCTTCCAGCCGATCCCCAAGGCCAGGCTCCAGGCGCTGCCGTTCGCCCGGCTGTGCGTCGCCTGCAAGAGCGGTGGCCTGTCACGGCGCTGACCGGTGAGCCGGCCGTGGTGACCGGCGACGGCCACCACGAGGCCCCCGCTTCGGGACCGGCTCGACTGGCCGTCGCCCTGGGGGTCGTGGTCGCCGTCGTCCTCGCCGACCAACTGACCAAGTGGTGGGCGGTCGACCGGCTGTCCTCGGGACCGGTGCACGTGTTCTGGCGCCTCGACTTCTCCCTGTCCTACAACACGGGCTCGGCCTTCAGCCTGTTCCAGGGCGACACCGGCATCCTGGTGGTGGTGGCCCTCGTCCTGGTCGGGGTGCTGCTCGTCCTGGTGTGGCGCGCTCCGACACTGGGCCGGGCCGCCATCCTCGGGCTCATCCTCGGCGGTGCGCTGGGCAACCTGTCCGACCGGTTCTTCCGCGGTGACCACGGCGCAGTGGTCGACTTCGTCGACTTCCACTTCTTCCCGACCTTCAACGTGGCCGACTCGTGTATCACGGTGGGATGCGTCCTGCTGATCCTCTCGATCCTGAGGGACGGGCGGCGGGCGTGAGCGACCTGCACGTGACCGTGCCGGCCTCGCTCGACGGGGTGCGCGTGGACCGGGCCGTGGCGCTGTTGGCCGACGTGTCGCGGTCCGCGGTGGACGCCCTGGTGGCCGCCGGTCGCGTGGCGGTCGACGGCGCGGTGGTGACCAGCCGGTCCACGCCGCTCCGGGAGGGCCAGATCCTCGAGGTCGAGCGTTCCGACGAGGACGAGCCGGAAGGGCCGGCCGGCGACCCGTCCGTCGAGATCACCGTGGTCCACGAGGACGCCGACGTGATCGTGGTGGACAAGCCTGCCGGACTCGTCGTCCATCCCGGTGCCGGCCACCGTTCGGGCACGCTGGTCCACGGGCTCCTGGCCCGCTACCCGGAGCTGTCGGCCCTGCCGGCCGAGGTCGGCTCGGAGCCCGACCGGCCGGGGATCGTGCACCGGCTCGACCGGGGCACCTCGGGCCTGATGGTGGTGGCCCGCACCCCCGACGCCTACGGGTCGCTGGTGGCCCAGCTGTCGTCCCGCGCCGTGTCCCGCACCTATCGGGCCCTGGTGCTCGGCACCGTGGAGGGGGAGTCGGGACTGGTCGACGCCCCGATCGGGCGGTCGGTGAGTTCGCCGACGCGGATGGCCATCTCCCGCAAGGGCAAGGAGGCCCGCACCCGGTACCAGGTGGAGCGCCGGTTCACCACGCCGGCGGCCACCACGCTGGTCCGTGCCTCGTTGGAGACGGGCCGGACCCACCAGATCCGTGTGCACCTCTCCGCCATCGGCCACCCGGTGGTCGGCGACGAGCCCTACAGCCAGGGCCGGTCACTGCCCGGCGCCACCGTGAGCCGGCCGTTCCTCCACGCCTACGCGCTCGAGGTCGACCACCCGCGGACGGGGGAGCGGATGTCGTGGACCTCGGAGCTGCCCGACGACCTCGTGGAGCAACTGGGCGCACTGGGGGAGTAGGGCCCGTGCCGCCCGTGGACGCGAGGGCGCGCCGCCTCCCGCCCCGCGGTCACCAGACGTAGGGGAAGAGGCGCTTGCGGCCGGCGGCGAAGTCGGCGTAGCGGTCGCCCAGTGCGGCGAGCAGCGCCCGCTCCTCCACCCGGATGCGCAGCACGAGGCCGCACAGCACGGCGGCGACGAGGGTGACGAGCGAGAGCCAGTTGTCGAGGATCAGCCCGATGCCGGCGACGGCGACCAGGATGCCGGTGTAGCCCGGGTGCCGGACGAAGCGGTAGGGGCCGTCGCTGATGACGGGCTGGTCGGCGCTGGTCTGGACGACGAACGTGAAGTAGCGGCCCAGGGTGTGGAACGCCCAGAACCGCAGCCCGACTCCGGCCCACAGGAACACGAGGCCGATCCAGGCGACCAGCGTGGCCGAACCGATGGCCGCGCCGGGGGCGAACCGCCTGGAGAGGGCGGCGAGGACGACGCCGGCGACGGCCCCGAGGCGCACGGGGAAGGCCCTGCCGCCCGCGACCGTCCGGGCGTCCGGTCGGCGGTTGGTGCTCTGGCGGAACTCGAGGATGCACCACACGATCGCCGTCGCGATGAGGAGGCCGTGCACGAGGGGCGGGAGGGTGGTGGCCGGGGGCACGGTTCGACCTTAGAGGGGTGTCGTCGCGGTGGGCGGAGGTGGCCTGCCGCAGGGCGGCGCGCCCAGCCGGATGTCGGCCCGGTCGGCCCGGTCGGCCCGTAGGCTCGTCCCCGTGAGGGACCGACCGGCCGGCGACGTCGACTACGAGACCGGTGGCGAGCACTACGCCACCGTGCGTCGCCCGGATCCGCGCATCGCCGCCGCGGTCAGGCGGGCGATCGGTGGCGCGTCGTCGTTGGTCAACGTCGGGGCCGGCGCGGGCTCCTACGAACCGGCGGACCTGACGGTGACGCCGGTCGAGCCCTCGGCGTCGATGCGGTCCCAGCGACCGGCACACCTGGCCCCGGCGGTGGACGCCGTAGCCGAGGAGCTCCCGTTCGGGGACGATGCCTTCGATGCCGGGCTCGCGTCGTTCACCGTCCACCAGTGGCCCGACCTCGGCGCGGGACTGGGCGAGATCCGTCGCGTCACCCGCGGGCCCGTGGTGGTCCTGACGGCCGATCCCGTCCCACTCCGAAGCTTCTGGCTGGGGGAGTACGCTCCGGAGCTCATCGAGCGGGAGAGCGGCCGCATGCCTCCCATCGAGGCGATCGTGGCGCTGCTGGGCGGGAGGGGCGTTGTCGATCCGGTCCCACTGCCGGCGGACTGCACCGACGGCTTCGCCGAGGCGTTCTTCGGGCGCCCGGAGGCGTTTCTGGACGAGCGGGTGCGGCGTTCGCAGTCGGCGTGGAGCTTCGTCGACCCCGCGGTCGAGGCGCGCTCGGTGGACGACCTGCGCGCCGCCCTGGCCGACGGGTCCTGGGACCGCCGCCACGGCCACCTGCGGTCCGTGGCCGAGTACCCGGGATCCCTCCGCCTGATCACCGCCACTCCCGACTGACCGGCGCCGGGTCCCGACCGGGCCTCACCTCCCGCCGCGTTCCCCGTGGGGCACCGCGTCCTCCCGTCCGGCCCTCCGGGCGGATCAGCAGCGACCGCCGGCCCCCCGCTCGGGGGCATCACCGCACACGAAGGGGACGGCGGCCATGCCGGACACCGGGGCGGCCAGGGGTGTGCCGGCCATCGAACCGGAGAAGGGCGTCCCGAAGGCGAAGACCCCACCGTCCGCGCCGGCCAGCCAGTAGTCACCGTTGTAGGGGTCGGCGGTCATGCCGACGACCGGGGCGGCGAGCCGGGTCCCGACGAGGGTGCCGTGGCTCCCGGCATCGCCCAGGGGGTAGACGTTGCCGTCGGAGCCGACCACCCAGTAGCCGGTCCCGTCGGGGCTGAAGACGACGCCCACCGCGGGAGCGGTGAGGTCGTGGGCCGAGCCGTCCGACCCGGCGTCTCCGAAGGAGAACACCGTCCCGTCGGCCTCGACGAGCACGTACCCGGCGCCGGCCGGCGTGGCCGCGATGCCCACGACCGGAGAGCTCACCGGCGGCTCGACGGCCGAACCGTGGAAGGCGGCGTCGCCGTAGCTGAAGACCCCTCCGTCGGCGGCGACCAGCCAGTAGCCGCCGCCGTCGGTGGTCGCGGCGATGCCCACCACCGGCGCGTTCAGGTGCTCCGTCGCCGCCGAGCCGTAGAACTGGGCGTTACCGAAGGCGAAGACGCCGCCGTCGGACGCCACCAGCCAGTACCCGAGCCCGCCCGGAGTGGGGGCGATGCCCACCACGGGTGCGTCGAGGTGCCGCCCGCCCATGGACCCGTAGAACGGTGCCGAGCCGAACGCGAACGTCCCCCCGTCGCGGGCGACGAGCCAGTAGCCCGTTCCGGCCCCGGTCGCCGGCTTCGCCGCAGTCGCCGCAGTGGCCGCCCCGGCCGAAGGGGATGGCGCGAGTACGGCGGTCGGGGTGCCCAGGAGCAGGACTCCTCCGAGCAGGGCGGTCGACAGCAGTCGTCGTGGACTCCACATGGGCTTCTCCTCGATCGTCGGACTGGCGAGCCGACCGTCCTGGCGGTGTGCCCGCCGGCCGGTCGATGACGTCAGGCTACGCACGCCCGGTCCGGCGGACCAGGGCCGGAGGTCCTCGGAACGTCGGTCACGCGAGCGCCTCGCAATGCGAATGCCTCCGGTCACGCCAATGCCTCCGGTCACGCGAGCATCTCCGGTAGGACGTGCCGTGGTCGTCACGCCTGCACCAGGTGGAGCGTCGCCACCCGCGGGGGCGGGTGCCAGAGTACGGCGGTCACCCCGGGTGTCGAGACGAGCACGGTGGCCCCCTCCCGCTCGAGCCGGCGCACCAGGACCGTCGCGACGCGGGGCGGGAGGAAGGCGGGGTCGATCGAGGGATCGACGACGACCACGACGGAGCGGGCCCGGACGGGGACGCTCGTGGCGGTGCCCCCCGACGGGTCGCCGAGCAGGTAGACGTACCGGCGCTGGGAGAACCGGCCGATGGTGGGCAGCGGGGCCAGCACTTCGGCGTCGGCCGGGGTCCGGACCAGTGCCTGGCCGAGTGCCGCTGCGTCGGGGGCCGACACGAAGCCCGCCGACGCGTTGAACGTGAGGTCGTCGTGCATGCGCTGCCGCGGACGTGGCCACGCCGACCAGGACGCACGCCGCCCCCACCAACGCGGCCACGGCCAGTGCCCTCGACGACCGGGCCCGGGTGGCCAGCCACACCACCATCCACGCCGACCCGAAGGTCACGAAGGGGAGGATGACGACGTTCTGGAACGGCAGGCCGATGAAGATCGAGCTGGACTGCAGCACCGAGGTCCCGAGGACGACCAGGGGGATGCCGAAGCCCCAGGGGGTGACCGCCCCGATGCCGCCGCCGTTCAACAGGTAGCGGATGGAGGCACCCACGCGGGGTCGGACCACGTCGACGGCGCGGTCGGGGTGGAGCAGTGCGCCCTTGGTCGCCAGCCACAGGCCGGACACGCCACCGGGGATGGTGGCGCGGCCGGCCAGGTAGGCGTACCCGGTGGTGAGGTTCGAGCCGATGTTGGCTCCCAGGAGCGAGATGAGGGCCGTCCATCCCAGGCCGGCCAGCAGCACGCCGGCACCCGGGCGACGGCGCTCCCGCACCACCAGGGCGCTCAGTCCGAGTCCCAGGGCGTAGAGGCCCCCGATGTCGCCGCACAGGAGGCACAGCCCCAACCACACCCACATCCGGCGGGTCCGGCCCGACCAGAGGTCGTAGGCGGCCAGCACCACGAAGCAGGTGGCCACGGCCTCGAAATGGAAGTCCTCCACCACGCTGGTGTACGACCCCGGGCTGGCCAGCAGCAGGATCGCGGTTCCGGCACTGATGCCCACGACCCACGCCGTCGAGAGCCCGGATCGCCGGACCAGCGCCGTCACCCAGGTGAAGGCGACCATCTCCGCCGCCACCAGGGCGAGGATCTGCACCACCACGAGGGCGAAGGCCGAGTGCACCACCGGGTACAGCAGGGCGAGCGGCCACATGATGAGCTCGAAGTGGTTCTTCAGGTAGGGCACGCCCCGGATGGTGGAGTACGGGTACAGGTGCCCCGAGCCGATCTGCGACCACGCCTGGTTGAAGATGCCGAAGTCCTTGCCGAGGGTGAAGCGCCGGTAGGTGAGCACGCCGAGGGCGACGAGGCCCACGAACTGCACGACGAAGAGGCCGAT
Organism: uncultured Acidimicrobiaceae bacterium; assembly: GCA_963830165.1. Taxonomy (GTDB): domain Bacteria; phylum Actinomycetota; class Acidimicrobiia; order Acidimicrobiales; family RAAP-2; genus Bog-756. The sequence continues at coordinate 88,845 of CAWHKZ010000008.1, read as the reverse complement.
CCCGGTCCCGTAGGCCCACCGCGTCGCCCGTGCCGGAGCGGGCCCGGAAGGAGGGGCCTCCGCACTGCTCGTACCACTGTCCGCCGCCAGAGCCTCCGTGGAGAGCACGGGACGATCCTCCCACAGGGGTTTCGATCGATCCGGTATCCCGGCACCCGGAGGCGCACCGGAACGGCGCCGGGAGGACGACCGTTCGGGCCCGGCAGCCGCCCCCGAACCGGACACGGGTGGTCGTCCCGGGTCGTCGGTCGCCGTGCACACCCGCTCGACCTGCCCTACCCTCTCGGGATGGGCATGGGGGGCACGAGGATGCGGGGGGCCGATGCGCGCGCCCGGACGGGGTCCGACCCCGCACCACGAGCCAGGCCGGCCGTGGTCCTGGCTCCACCATCGCCCCGATTCGGCGGCGTCCGGCGGGTCGTGACCGTGCTGCTCGTCGCTGTTGTGGTCCTGGGCCTCGCCTACGGGATGGCGGCCCCCGTGCTCAGTCGGCGGGACTACGGCACGTTCGCCTTCTGGGGCCTGCCGAAGCGGGTGGACTACTGCGGCCACCGCTACGTCGAGGGCGGCACCGTCACCGGCACGCCCACCCAGATCTGGAGCTCCTACCGTGCGCCCACCGACGAGTGGACGCTCATTTCGCGCACGTTCACGGGACGGCCGATCTACGCCGTGGAGATCTACCGCGTGGACGACGACGCGGTGTGCGCCGTCAGTCTCTATGTACCGTCCGGCCAGGGACGCTGGCAGACCTATCCGCTGACCACCGGGGCGTAGCTCCGCTGGGCACCGGGACGTAGCCGGATGCCCCGTCGACGCAGGGGGCCTGGACGCGAAACGCCCCCGGGGTCGGGGGGAAGACCCTGGGGACGTTTCGTGCCGCTGTCGGTCGGGTCGGTGGGGGAACCGACCGCGTGTGGTTCAGGCGGCCTGGTGGACCGCCTCCAGCACGTCGCTGACCGACAGGATCTCGAGCGCCTCGGCCTCGGCCTGGCGCACCTTGCGTACGCCGATGCCCATGCGCTCGGCGGTGGTCTGGAGCGACGCCGGATCGCTCCCGTCGAACCCGAACCGGTGGCGGATGACCTCCCGCTGGAGGTCCGAGAGCCGGTCCACGGCCTGGCGCACCAGGTCGAGGGTCATCTCGGACGCCACGTCGTCCTCGAAGTCGGCCTGGTCGGTCGAGACCAGGTCGCCCAACGTGGCGGTCGAGTCCGTGGCTGCGGGTTGGTCGAGACTGGCCACCACGCGGGCGGCGTGGCTCAGGTCCTCGCGCATCGCCGGGGTCGTGTTGGTGGCGTCGTCCAACTCGTCGTCGGTCGGGGGACGCTGCAGCTGGTGGGTGAGCTCCCACAGCGCGGCGTCGACCTGCTGGTTGCGCTCGGCCACCTCCATGGGCAGGCGGATGGTGCGACCGTGCTGCTGGACGGCCCGCTGCAGGGCCTGGCGGATCCACCAGGTGGCGTACGTCGAGAACCGGAAGCCCCGCTCCCAGTCGAACTTGTCCACGGCCCGCATGAGGCCAAAGGTGCCCTCCTGGATGAGGTCGGGCAGGTCCACGCCCCGGTCCTGGTAGCGGCGGGCCCAGTGCACGACGAGCCGGAGGTTGGCCGCCACCATCTCCCGCCGGGCGGCGTCGTCGCCGGCCGCCACCCGCTTGGCCAGCTGGGTCTGGGCGTCGTGGTCGGGCAGCGGGTGGTGGTCGAGGTCACGCAGGAACAGCCCGAGGCTGTCCGCGTCCGTCCCTCGGTTGCGGTTGGCTGCGTTCTTGGTCTTGGCCGCGTTGGTGGAGGCCGAGCCGGTGGCGCTCGTGGAGGACCCTGTCGTCTGGTTCTTCGCTGTCGCCGTGCCTGTGCTCATTCCTGTCCTCGTCCTCCTGGTTTTGTCTGCATGATCTGTAACGCCTCCTCGTCCCCGCGCATTCCTGCCCCCTTGCGGTCGATTCGCCCTCCGCCGGGCGCACGGCGGTTTGCGCTCGGTGTATTCGGAGTGCTCGGCTGCACGGATGCCATCCCGACTACCCCGTGTCGTCCTCATCCGCCACGGCGAGACCGCCTGGAGCCGTGACCGGCGCCACACCGGGCGCACCGACATCCCCCTCACCCCCCTGGGCGAGGATCAGGCGGCCGCCCTCGCCCACCGCGTGGCCGGGTGGAACTTCGCCGAAGTCCTGGTCAGCCCCCTGGTCCGGGCCCGCCGGACCGCCGAGCTGGCCGGCCTGGGCCACGGGGAGGTCGACCCGGACCTGGCCGAGTGGGACTACGGCGACTACGAGGGCCGCACCACGGTGGCGATCCAGGAGACCCGGCCGGGCTGGGACCTCTTCGGGGACGGCGTGCCCCACGGCGAGACCATCCACGAGGTGGCCACCAGGGCGGACCGGGTCATCGCCCGGATCCGGGCCGGATCGGGGGACGCGGCCATCGTGGCCCACGCCCACCTCCTGCGGGTCCTCGCCGTCCGGTGGCTCGGGGTGGACCCGGTCTCGGCCCGCTACCTCGTGCTCGGGCCCGCCTCACTCAGTGTCCTCGGTTGGGAGCGGGACCAGAGCGTCATCGATCACTGGAACACCTGAGCCGGAGCCCCGGCCCCGTTCAGAGTGTGGGCAGGTCCGGCTCCGGGGGCATCGGGTGGGTGGGGAGCTGGCCGGGACCGGGCGGGACACCCCGGGGCTGGCGGTCCGTCGGCCGGTCCGGCTCCATGGACTCGCCCCGGTAGTGGCGTCGGGGGCCCGCCCACGGGGCCGGTGGAGCGTCGAGCAGGTAGGCCACGGCGTAGGCCACGGACTCGTAGTTCACCCGCCACCCCCGGAAGTGGGCCCACGCCTCGTCGGCCGGCCGGGAGGTGGGGTACTCGATGGCCACCAGATGCCGGTAGGCCTCGTCGAACGCCGATTCGGGCAGTTCGATCGGGCCGTCCGGGTCGGGGTCGGGGTCGTAGGGGATCCGGGTGGCCTGGGCGATGTCGCGGAGGCAGGTGAAGCCCATGCGGATGCACATGCGGGCCTCGGTCGGGGCGCCCGCCGGGTCGACGGAGAGCGTGAGGGCGGCGGCGTCCATGACGGCCAGCATGCTCACGATCCACGAGTTCCGGGCCCGGGGTGACCGCAGGTGGAGCAGCGCCGGGTACGTGGTGTGGCTCTCGGAGACGTCGGCGGCCCACCGCTCCCACTCGGCGAACAGGCTGGGGAGGTTGTCGATGGAGCCGACCAGTTGGTGGCGGATGAGGAGCTCCGGCCCCCAGGCGGGTGCCCCGGCCCGGCTCTCGAGCAGGGTGACGAGCGTTTCGCGGCGGTTGTAGGCCGAGTACAGGGCGGGCAGGTAGGCGATCTGGAGGGCCACCAGCACGAGGCCGGTGCCGGCGGCGATGAAGTCGATGGCCCGGGACCCGCGGGTGTGGCTGATGGTGAAGCCGAGGGTGAACACCGAGGAGCCGGCCTCACTGAACGAGGTGGTGAACGACCCGTCCCCGATGCCCCAATTGACGAGGGTGAACCCGACCATGGCCATGAGGAGCCACGTGATCAGCAGGACGACCAGGGCGACGGGCTCCGAGATGGCGAGCACCCGGTCCTTGGCCACGTAGGTCCGGGTCAGGTTGGCCACCCGGCGGAAGCACGCCCGGACGACGAGGACGGGGTAGAGGACCACGCTGGTCGCCGGCCGGGGGACGATCAGGACCATCAGGACGCTGCGGGCCGTGCCCAGCAGGACGACGATCCCGGCCAGCAGGACGAGGAGGCGCTCGACGGTGAGCGGCACGGTCCGGTGGGATCAGCCGGCCGCGTCCCGGGTGGCCGGGACCCGTCCCTTGGCCTGGTCCACCATGTCGGCCAGGGTGAAGGAGTCGAGGTGGGTCCGCATGTGCTCGCCCACGTCGGCCCAGACGGCCAGCAGGACGCACTGTCCCTCGTGGTCGCATGCGCCGTTCTCGTGGGGGAGGCCGAAGTCGCCGGCCACGATGGGTCCGTCGACGGCCGCCACGATCTGGGAGAGGGTGATCTCCCCGGGCGGCCGGGCCAGCACGTAGCCCCCGCCCACGCCCCGCTTGGACCGGACCAGTCCCGCGCCCTTCAGGGCGAGCAGGATCTGCTCGAGGTAGGGCTGGGGGAGCCCAGTACGCTCGGCGATGTCCCGGACCGCGGTCGGACCCTCGCCTCCGTCGGCGTGCAGCGCCAACGAGAGCAGGGCCCGGCTGGCATAGTCCCCTCGGGTCGAAACCTTCACGGGACCATGCTAGTGACTGCGCCTCGGGGCGGACGTGACGCCCGGCATGCCACCTGGGCATCCGGCGGTCGCGCCCCGGACGCCGGTGGGCGGTCCGGGGCGGTCGTCCGGGAGGTCAGCGGCCGCCGAGCTTGCCGGCGGCGAGGTCCTCGGCCATGGCCCACCCGAAGGTGACGAGGCGACCCCCGTTGGCACAGTCGACGGACTCGAAGAAGGCGACGACATCGGCGGTCGGCTCGGACTTGTGGCTGGCGAAGTCGAAGCCGCCGGCTTCGCAGCCGTCGCCGGACACCACGAAGGTGCGGTCGTCGATGCGGCCGTCGGCGCCGAAGCGCTTGGCCAGACGCCGGCCCCAGGCCCGTTCCTCACCGGTGGCCTTCTGGGCCGGGGCGGGAACCACGTCGGTGAGCCCGGCGAAGGCCTTGAAGCCGTCGGGGCCGAGCAGCCGGGTGCCGACCAGGACGTCCTCGTCGGGGAAGGCCAGCAGGGCCCTGCGGTACTTGTCGCCCATCATCGCCCGCAGGACGGTGTCGGAGCGGGAGGTCCGGTCGACGGTGGCCAACCCGATCAGGAGCGACGGCGTGCCTCCGATGCGCTCCAGGGTGGAGAAGGAGTACCCGCGCAGCTTGGCGCCCTCGCGGGCGCGGGTGACGAGCACCCACTCCTCCCGCTGTTTCGACAGGAACCCGATGTCGTAGCGAGGGTCCCGTTCGGCGCACAGGTCGGCCATCTCGGCCAGCTCGGCGTCACTGATCGACGTGCAATCCTTGGTTTCCACCTGGATGGACATGTGTCGTTCCGTACTCCTCGATCTCCCTGCGTCTCCATCCCCCACACCCGGTTGGTCGTGGTCCCCGAAACGTGCCGCCGCAGGGGAGGGGCCTCGTTCCGGATCGTCCACGCCAGATGCCGTCCACCGATTTTACGGGAATTTACGGGCCCTGTCGTATCCGGGCCCCGGAAAGGCACTCCCGAGCCCCTGACCAGGGCGGGGACCGGGAATCCGGGCGCCCGCGCCACGGTGCGGGTCTGACGGCCCGTCAGGACTGGATGGCCCGAGGGCCGAGCAGCACCCGCAGCTCACCCATGAGCCCGCGGCTCATGTCGACGTTGAACTCCGAGGGCAGGCGGAGCACTTTCTCGCCCACGTGGAGCAGAACGGGGGAGTGCCCGGGGTGGTCGGACAGGAGGCGCTTCAGGTCGTCCACCGTGCGGTCGGTCAGCGTCCCCAGCGGGAGCGAGATCCGCAGGTCACGCAAACCGTCGGCGACCAGCTCCGGGCGCGACACCTCCATGCAGACCAACTTGAGGCGCTCGTCGCGCATGTCCATGCGGGCCTTCACGACCACGATGGCGTCGTCGTCGAGCAGGGCGCCGTAGTCGGCCATGGTCTTCGGGAAGACGAAGGCCTCGATCGAGGCGTTCAGATCCTCGAGCACGAAGGTGGCCATGAGGTCGCCCTTCTTGGTGTAGCGCCGCTGGAGTTCGGTGATGACCCCGCCGATCACCTTGACCCCGCCGCCGTTGCCCTCGTAGCCGGAACCGGCCACGGCGTCGGGGTCGTAGTCCCGCAGCTCGGCCAGGCCGCAGTCGGTCAGACGGGCGAGCGAGCCCTCGAGGCCCATCAGCGGGTGGTCGCTGATGTAGAGGCCGAGCATCTCCTTCTCGAACGCCAGCCGGAGCGACTTGTCGAATTCGGTGTCGGGAATGGGGATCCGGGTGTCGGCGAACCCGGTGGTCGTCCCCTCCGAGGGCTCCTCCAGGGTGGCGAACAGCGACATGACCCCGGCGTCGTGCTCGCGGCGGCGCTCCAGGGTCCGGTCCACGATCTCCTCGAAGGAGAGGAACAGGCCCTGGCGGGCGTGGTCCATGGAGTCGAAGGCACCGGCCTTGATCAGCGACTCGATGGTCCGCTTGTTGAGGACCTGGGGGTCGACCCGCTGGCAGAAGTCGTAGAAGTCGACGAAGGGGCCGTTCGCCTCGCGTTCGGCCACGATGAGGGCCACCAGGGCCTCCCCCACGTTGCGCACCGCGGCCAACCCGAAGGTGATGGCCCCGGGTCGGTCGCCCGACGTGCCGATCGCGCCCTCGCCGGCGGTGAAGTCGGGGGTGAACTCGGCCAGCGACCGGTTGACGTCGGGGACCAGCACCTCGATGCCCAGGGTGCGGCACTCGCCGAGGTAGATGGCCGTCTTGTCCTTGTTGTCCTTGACGCTGGTCAGGAGGCTGGCCAGGTACTCGACCGGGTAGTGGGCCTTCAGCCAGGCCGTCTGGTAGGCGATGAAGCCGTAGCCGTAGGAGTGGGACTTGTTGAAGGCGTAGTCGGCGAACGGCTCGATGATGTCGAACAGGGTGGTGCCGAGCTCCTCGCCGTAGCCCTCGGTCACGCACCCGGCGACGAACTTCTCGCGCTCGGCCTGGATGAGCGCCCGGATCTTCTTGCCGCAGGCCTTCCGCAGGTTGTCGGCCTCGGCCAGGGTGTACCCGGCGAACTTCTGGGCCACCCGCATGACCGACTCCTGGTAGATCATCAGGCCGTAGGTGTCGGCCAGGATCTCCTCCAGGTCCGGGTGCTCGTAGGTGACGGGCTGGCGGCCGTTCTTGCGGTCGGCGTAGTCCCGGTGCATGTTGGCCGCCATCGGCCCCGGCCGGTACAGGGCCACCAGGGCGGCCACGTCGTCGAAGGTCGTGGGGGCGAGCGAGCGCATGAGCGAGCGCATCGGGCCGCCCTCGAGCTGGAAGACGCCCATCGAGTCGCCCTTGCGCAGCATCTCGAAGGTGGGCTCGTCGTCGAGCGGGATGCGGTCGATGTCGGGCCGCTCGTCGGTCGAGATCTCGATGAGGTCGAGGGCCCGCTCGATCACCGAGAGGTTGCGCAGGCCCAGGAAGTCCATCTTGAGGAGTCCGAGGTCCTCGACCCCGTGCATCTCGTACTGGGTGACGATGGGGGCGTCGTCGGGGTTGTTGTTGTCCGGCTTGCGCTGGATCGGGACGTACTCGGTGAGGGGCAGGTCGGTGATGACCACGGCGGCGGCGTGGATCCCGTCGCCGCGGCGGAGGCCCTCGAGGCCCTTGGCCACGTCGATGACCCGCTTGGCCTCGGGGTCGGTCTCGTACATGGTGCGCAGCTCACCGGCCGCCGCGAAGCCGTCCTCGAAGCCCTCGACCTTGGTGAGGCAGGCGGCCAGCGGGGTGTCCCGGCCCATCATCAGCGGTGGCATCGCCTTGGCGATCTTGTCGCCCACGATGTACGGGTAGCCGAGCACCCGCGAGGCGTCGCGCACGGCGGCCCGGGCCTTGATGGTCGAGAAGGTGACGATCTGGGCCACGTGGTCCGAGCCGTAGCGCTCGGCGGCGTACTTGATCATGTCGCCGCGGTACCGCTCGTCGAAGTCCATGTCGATGTCGGGCATCTGGATGCGTCCGGGATTGAGGAAGCGCTCGAACAGCAGGTCGTACCGGATCGGGTCGAGGTCGACGATCCGGAGGCAGTAGGCGACGCAGCAGCCGGCGGCCGAGCCGCGGCCGGGGCCCACCCGGATGCCCTGGGACCGGGCGAAGCGGATGAGGTCCCACACCACGAGGAAGTAGGCGGAGAAGCCCATGCTCCCGATGACCTCGAGCTCGTAGTCGAGGCGCTCCATGACCTTGGCCGGGATGGGCATCCCGTAGCGCTCCTTCGCCCCCTCGATGCTGAGGTGGCGGAGGTAGGCGGCCGCCCCCACCTCGTAGGTGTCCCCGGTGAACTCGTCGGGCACGGGGAACCGGGGCAGGCTCGGCGTGCCGAACTCGATCTCGACGTTGGCCCGTTCGGCGATGAGCAGGGTGTTATCGCACGCCTCCGGCAGCTCGGCGAAGAGGTGCCGCATCTCGGCGGCGCTCTTCAGGTAGTGCTCCTCGCCCTCGAACTTGAACCGCTTCGGGTCGTCGATGAGGGCGCCGGTCTGCACGCACAGCAGGGCGTCGTGGGCGACGTGGTCCTCGCGGTGGGTGTAGTGGCTGTCGTTGGTGGCGAGCAGGGGGGCGCCGATGCGGTGGGCGATCTCGACGAGGGCCGGGTTGGTCTTGTGCTGCTCGGGCAGACCGTGGTCCTGGACCTCGACGAACAGGTTGCCCTTGCCGAAGATGTCCTGCAGTCGCGCCGCCAGCATCTCGGCCTTGACCTGGTCGTCGGCCAGCAGGGCCTGGAGGACCACGCCGCCGAGGCATCCGGTGGTGGCGATGAGGCCCTTGGCGTGGCGCTCGAGGAGCTCCCAGTCGAGCCGGGGCTTGTAGTAGTAGCCCTCGAGGTAGGCCGCCGACGACAGCTTGAGCAGGTTGCGGTAGCCCTCGTTCGACTCGGCCAGCAGGGTCAGGTGGTAGTAGAGCTTCTCGCCCCCTCCGGTGTCGCCTCCCGTGTCGTCGACCTTGCCCCGACGTACCGGCCGCTCGTGGCGGGACTCGGCGGCCATGTAGGCCTCGGTGCCGATGACCGGATTGATGCCGGCCTTGCGGCAGGCCGCGTAGAAGTCGAGGACCCCGTACATGTTGCCGTGGTCGGTGATCCCGAGCGCCGGCTGTCCGTCGGCCACGGCCGCCTCGACCAGGTCGGTCACCCGCGCGGCCCCGTCGAGCATCGAGAACTCGGTGTGCGTGTGGAGGTGGGTGAACGACCGTGCTGCCAAGATCCTGCGAGCCCTTCGGTGGTCGGTCGTCCGGCCGGTGGGCCCCGGTGGGCTTTCCACAGGCTGTGGACGAGTTACAGCGGTGTGATTTCCGACGATAGCGCGCCCTGGGGAGGCGCGGACGGGTGGTCCGCTGACCTGGGTCGCCGCCGACCGGATGCGCTGGCCCACCCGCCCCGTCCACCCGCCCCGTCCGCCCACGCCGCCACCGCACCCCGGCGCGGTGACCGGCGACGTGCCAGGATCGGGACATGTCCGAGCGCCGCATCGAGGTGTCCCGCACCATCGCCACGTCACCGGAGGCCATCTTCGAGGTGCTCTGCGACCCCGCAGGGCACGTGGCCATCGACAGCTCGGGCATGCTGATGTCGGCCTCGGGACATCCGGTCGGCGCCGTGGGCGACACCTTCGTCGTGCACATGGACCGCGAGGCGCTCAACGACTACCCGCTGGGCCTCTACGACGTGACGGTGGTCATCACCGCGTTCGAGCCCGACCGGCACATCGCCTGGACGGTGACGGGGAACATCGGTCCGCCGCTCGGCCACGTCTACGGCTACACCCTGGAGTCCGCGGACGGCGGGACCGTCGTCACCTCGTACTACGACTGGTCGGAGGCCGACCCGGTCTGGTTGGACTCCGGTGTCTTCCCGGTGCTGTCCGAGGGCGCGCTGCGCGCCACCCTCGGGATCCTGGCCCGGACCGTCGCCACCTAGAGGTACGTACCCGGTCTAGAGGTACGTACCCGGTCTAGAGGTACGTACCCGGTCTAGAGGTACGTACCCGGTCTAGAGGTACGTACCCGGTCTAGAGGTACGTACCCGGTCGGCCGACGTTGCCGTCCCCACCGGTCAGCGACCGCTGGCGCATCTCGTCGAGCTGGGCCCGGGCGGCCACCTGCTGGGCCACCAGGGTGGCCTGGATCCCGTGGAACAGGCCCTCGAGCCATCCGACCAGCTGGGCGTGGGCGATGCGGAGCTCGGACTCGGAGGGCGTGCCGGAGTCGAAGGGGATCGACACGCGGTCGAGCTCGGCGGCCAGGTCGGGCGACAGGCCTTCGGCGAGCTCGCGGATCGACAGCTCGTAGATCTCGCGCAGGCGGCCGCGGCTGGCCTCGTCGAGCGGCGCCTGGCGGACCTCCTCGAGCAGCTGCTTGACCATGGAGCCGATGCGCAGCAGCTTGGCCGGCTGCTCGATCGCCTCGGTGGGCTCCTCGGTCGCGGTCTCGGACGCGGCCGGCGTGGTGGGGTCGACGACCTCGGGATGGAGCGCTCCCGCGGTCGGGTCGGTGGTGGGGGTCGTCTCGTCGGACACGGTCAGCCTCCTTGCAGTGCCACGAGCGGCACCAGCATCTCGTCGGTGGTCAGGGAGCCGTGGCGGCAGACCAGGCGGTTCTCGCCGGTGTCGGCCGGGTCCACGAAGGCGATGGGCTCGAAGGGGATGAGGGCGACGTCCCCCAGGCGCTCGGCGAACCCGTCGCCCAGCGGGCCGCCGAACCAGCCGTCGTCCACCAGCCGGTCGCGGCTCCGCACCCAGGCCGAGGCGCCGTAGCGCTCCTCGCACAGGTCGGCGAGGTCGTGCTCTGCACCGGGTCGGGCGTGCAGCCAGCGGAAGCGGCCCTCGCCCGAGAAGAAGCGGATCATGCCCATGGCCTCGCTGCCCAGCAGCTCGACGCGGGATCCCACCTCGATCTGTCCGTGGTCGGCCGTCACCAGCAGGACGGCATCGGCAGGGAGCACCGCGACGACGTCGGCGACGAGCCGGTCGACGGCGACCAGCTCGGCGTCGTAGTGGCCGTCGAGACCGTAGGCGTGGGCCACCTTGTCGATGCCGTCGTAGTAGGCGTAGACGAAGGGTGCGCCCTCGGCCAGGCGGGCGGCCACCTCCACCGGCAGCGACGACGGGACCCGGTAGTCGTGGAGCGGCGAGTCGCCCAGGTGGGCGGCCGTGAAGCCGGTGCCGCCGAAGTCGACCTTGGAGACGACCGGGACCGATGCCGCGCTCCCCGGGAAGGGGGAGAGGGTCTGGTAGGAGCGGACCGGCACCGTGCGCCGTGCGTCGGCGTCGTCGTTGCCCAGCGTCCAGCGCAGCATGTTGAGGATGCGGTCGCCGTCGGCGAGGCGGTAGCCGAGGATCCCGTGGACGGCGGGGGGACGGCCGGTGGTGATCGAGGTCAGGGCGGCCGCCGTGGTGGTCGGGGCGATCGAGGTGATGGCCCGGTCGATGCCGGCCCCGGCCGACAGCGTCGGGGCGAGGGCGGACCGGGCCCGCAGCTGTTCCCAACCCAGGCCGTCGACGACCAGCAGGACGATCTGGCGGGCGTGCTCGGCCACCTCGGGCAGCCAGTGCGCTCCGTCGTCGGCCGTCGCCGTCCCGGACACCAGTCGGGGTACCAGGTTGGCGATGCAGCCACCCCCGTAGTCGGGCAGCACGGGAACGGCCGCCGACAGGCCGTTGCCACCGGGAGTGGGGGAGGGGGTGGGCATCAGACCCGACTGTAGGCGAGGTGGCGCGGGTCCCGGTCCGGAGGGTCACCGGACGCGGGTCCGCCGGCCCGGGTGTCAGCTGCGGGGCAGGAGGGCCCGCACGGTCTTGTAGCAGTGGCCGTCCCGCGGGGTCGAGACCGCGGCCACCAGGTAGTGGGGTTTGAACCCGAGGGCGGACGAGAGATCCTTGCCCTGGAGCCGGTCCCGCCGGGCCACGTCGAGGGCCCGTTCGAGGCGCGGGTCCTCGACCGGGAGCCAGTTGTCACTGCGGCCCCAGCCGAAGCGGACCCACGCGGTGCGGTCGCCGATACGGCGGAACAGCACGGGTCCCTTGGTGGGCTCGATCAGGGCCAGCGACGGCCGGAAGCCCTTGAACTCCCAGTAGGGGGCCGCCGCTCCCGGGAACCCGAGGACGTGCTCCTCCACGGGGGCGGCCAGCTGATGGAGCAGGTGGCGGACCTGGCGGCCGTGCAGGGTACCGAGGTGCCGGGGCAGACCGGTGGCGCTCACCGCCTCGGGCTGGGCCAGGTCGTCGCGCTCGGGCTCGTCCGCCAGCTGCGTCTCCACCACGTCGAAGGGGGCGAGGTCGGGTCCGTGCTCCTCGGGCCACTCGACCCGGACGCGCACGAGCGCCCCGGACGCCAGGTCGATCCCGGTGGTGTCCTCCTCGTGGCAGGCGAGCACGAGCAGCGTGAGTGAGGTCCCGCCGTCGACGGCGATCTGGTCCCGGTGCTTGACGGCGCGGGCCACGTCCCGGGCGGTCCCGTTGCGCGGCGTCCGTGAGGAGCGAGTGGCCATCACGGGCTCTGTCTAGCAGGCGCCCGCCGGGCGTCCCCCGGCAGTTGCCTCGTCGAGCTGGGCGGTCAGCACGGTCGCGTCGGCGGCAGGTACCCGGCAGGCGTAGTCCCGGCACACATAGGCGAACCCGGGCTCGCGGCCCTGCCACAGCGGCGAGCCGGTGGGCTCGCCCCAGGCCACCACGGCGTCGGGCAACCAGCGGCTGCGGACCTCGGCCAGGAGGTCGGGCCGGTCCCCGGTGACGACCACCTCGGTCGCCCCCCGGGCCAGGACGTCGGCGGTCAGCACGGTGTGGGCGAAGGCCGTGGGGTGGCGGGTCAGCAGGTCCCCGATCAGGTCGACGACACCCCGGGCCTGCTCGGTGTAGCGGGTGTCGCCGGTGAGCGCCCCCAGGCGGGCGAGGGCGTGGGCGGCCACGGCATTGGCCGATGGGGTGGCGCCGTCGAACACGTCCTTGGTGCGCACGATGAGCTGCTCGGCGTCGCTGGCGGTGGTGAAGAACCCGCCTCCCTCGGCGTCGGCGAACCGGGCGATCAGCGCATCGGCGGTGGCGACCGCCCGTTCGGTCCATACCGCCCGGCCGGTCAGCTCGGCCAGTCGGGTGCAGCAGTCGACCATCCAGGCATGATCGGCGGCGTAGGCGAGATGTCGGGGGCCGCCGTCGCACTGCCAGCTACGCAGCCACCGGCCGTCCCCGTCGCGCAGGTTGGCCCACAGGAACTCGCCGATCCCGACCGCCGCGGTGGCCCAGTCGGTCCGCCCGGCCGCCCCCGCCGCTTCGGCCAGGGCGGAGGCGTACATGGCGTTCCACTCGGTCAGCACCTTGTCGTCCAGGCCGGGGCGGACGCGCTCGGACCGCGAGTCGAGCAGGCGGCGGCGGCCCTCCTCGACGGTGGCCGGTCCGACCAGCGGCGCGCCCACCGGGCGGCGGAGGATGGTGGCCCCCTCGAAGTTGCCACTCGGGGCGATGTCGAACCAGGCGCCCACGGCGGCCGTCACCGTCGGGTCGTCGACGGCGGCGGCGACCTGGTCGGGAGTCCAGACGTAGAACCTCCCCTCGACCCCCTCGGAGTCGGCGTCCTCGGCCGAGTACACGCCGCCTTCAGGGGAGGTCAGGTCCCGGGTGACGTAGGCGACGATCCCCTCGGCCACGCCCAGGTAGGCGGGGTCGCCGGTCACCTGCCAGCCGTGGAGGTAGGTCCGCAGCAGGCCGGCCTGGTCGTAGAGCATCTTCTCGAAGTGGGGGACCAGCCACTCGGTGTCGGTGGCGTAGCGGGCGAATCCCCCGCCGAGGTGGTCGTGGATGCCGCCCGCCGCCATGGCGTCGAGGGTCCGGGTGGCCAGGGCGAGCGCCCGCTGGCCGCCGCCGGCCGGCCCGAGGCGGACGGACTGGCGGAGGGCCAGGTCGACGAGGGTGGGCTGGGGGAACTTGGGCGCGCCGCCGAAGCCGCCCCACTCCGGGTCGAAGCGGCGCTCGAGCTCGGCGACGGCCGGGCTCACCAGGTCGGGCGGACCGCCGCCGTCGAGCCGGTCGAGCAGGGACGGCGACCCGGTCCGGATCTCGAGCACGGAGCGCTGGGCGATGGCCGCGGCCAGCTCGTCGGCCTGTTCCTCGACCTCGCTGCGACGGTTGTCCCAGATGTCGGTGAGGGCGTGGAGCACCGTCGTGAAGGAGGGTCGCCCCTGGAGGTCGGTGGGCGGGAAGTAGGTGCCCCCGTAGAACGGGCGGCGATCGGGGGTGAGGAACACGCTCATCGGCCACCCGCCGGTGCCGGTGATGGCCTGGACCGCCTCCATGTAGACGGCGTCGACGTCGGGCCGCTCCTCGCGGTCGACCTTCACGGAGACGAAGGAGGCATTGAGCCGTCCGGCCACGGTCGGGTCCTCGAAGGACTCGTGGGCCATGACGTGGCACCAGTGACAGGCCGAATAGCCGACGGACAGGAAGATGGGGCGGTCGAGTTCGGCGGCCCGGACGAACGCCTCCTCGCCCCACGGGTACCAGTCGACGGGGTTGTCGGCGTGTTGGCGCAGGTAGGGGCTGGTTTCTGCAGCCAACCGGTTGGTCGGGGACATCCCTCAAGGCTACCGGGAGGCGGGCCCGGGGACGCCGGGCGACCGGCGCCCACCCGGGTGGCCCGGGGACGCGGCGGGGCGTCGGTCGGGCGATCGACGGCTCCGACGGGGGGTGGATGTCGATCTCGCCGCCCCTCGGTCGTCATCACGGTGACACAATTGGAAGTCGACCCGGAAGGACGGCAGTCATGCGCTACACACTCCTCCTCTACTATCCCGAGCGGACGGCCGGTGAGCTCGGGCCCGAGGCCATCGCCGAGGGCATGCGTGCGTTCCAGGCGTACGCGCAGGCGCTCCAGGACGCGGGCGTGCTCGCCAGCGCCGAGGTGCTGCAGCAGTCGGACGCCACCACCACGGTGAGCCTGGCCGGCGGCGAGCTCGTCGTGCAGGACGGACCGTTCGCGGACACCAAGGAGCAACTGGGCGGCACCTTCGTGATCGAGGTCCCGGATCTCGACGACGCGATCGAGTGGGCCCGCCGGGCACCTTCGGTGTCGTGGGGCCACGTCGAGCTCCGGCCGACCGCGACCCGCTTCGTCGACGGTTCGTGGCAGGGTGCCCAGCCGGTCACGTGACCGACCGGGACGCGGGCCCGGTCGCCGAGCGGGCCGCGCGGGAGTCCTACGGCCGGCTGGTGGCGCTGCTCGCGGTGTCGACGCGGGACATCGCGCTGGCCGAGGACGGGCTCGCCGACGCCTTCGAGCGGGCGCTGCGCACCTGGCCCGAGACCGGCGTCCCGGACAACCCGCCCGCGTGGCTCATGACCGTGGCCCGCAACCGCATCCGGGACGTGCACGCGTCCGCCGCGGTGCGGACCGCGGCGCCGCTCGTCGACCTGGTCGCCGACACCGTGGACGGGCCCGAGCCGAGCGCCATCCCGGACAAGCGGTTGGAGCTGTTGTTCGCGTGCGCACATCCGGCGGTCGATCCCTCGGTCCGGACGCCGCTCATGCTGCAGGTCGTCATGGGCTTCGACGCGACCCGGATCGCACGCGTCTTCGCGGTGTCGCCCGCCGCGTTGGCCCAGCGCCTGGTCCGGGCGAAGCGACGCATCCGCGATGCCGGCATCCCGTTCCGCACCCCGACCCGCGACGACCTCCCGTCCCGCCTGCCCGAGGTACTCGAGGCCATCTACGGCGCCTACGCGATCGACTGGCTCGACCAGCACGAGCGGATCCGCGAATCGATCGCCGACGAGGCCCGGTGGCTGGCGGTGGTCACCGCCGACCTCCTCGACACCGAACCCGAGGCATGGGGCCTGGCGGCGTTGCTCACCTTCGCCCAGTCGCGGGCGCCGGCCCGCACGGGAAGCCCCTGGCCGCCCCTCGACCAGCAGGACACCGCGCTGTGGGACCGCCCGCTCATCGCGGAAGGGGAGGCGCTGTTGCGACGCGCCCATGCCTGTGGCGCACCGCTCGGGCGGTTCCAGCTCGAGGCCGCCATCCAGGCCGCACACTGCGACCGGGCGCGCACCGGCGTGCTCGACCGGGGCGCCGTGACCACGCTCTATCGCGGGCTCGTCGCCACCGCACCGACCGCCGGAGCTCGGGAGGCACTGGCCGCACTGACGACGCAGCCGTGATCCCGCGTCTGCTCGAGGGACCGGCGACGTCGCGGTCGACGCGCCGCCCGTCCGGCGCGGTGACGGCGGACGCCCGACGCGTCGTGCACGGCCTCAGGGGAGGAGCGGCTCGCTGACCTTGGCCATCTGCTCGCCCAGCGTGAGCTCGCCGACGTTGCTGAGGTGCACGTAGAGGGGGCCCACCCGGGGCAGGTCCAACGTGTCGACCACCCGCACGTCGCCGACAGTCTGACGGGGGGGGAGGCGTCACCATCAAGCCTTTCCCGAGAGAAATCGTCGGATGCCTGTTCGGGCGCCGACCGGGTCGGTCCGGCGACCGTCATCGTCACACCCGTTCCGGCGGTTCGAGCCGGCCGGACCGTCCGCCCGGCCGCACCGAGCCGGGCGAGTCCGGCGGTCCGGGTGACGCCGCGTTGTCCGGCGCGACCGCGGACGGGCGGGGTCAGCTTCCGGCGACGGGGCCGAACCCTGCGGTCTCGGCCAGCTGGCCGGCGACGACCGCGCGGTCCTCGCGGTCGCCGATGGTCTTGACCAGCGAGCTGGCGATCGCGGACCAGGCGTCGCGCTGGTCGAGGGCGCCGGCTGCCCCGTAGGCGCGGGCCACGCCCTCGGCGGCCGAGGCGAGGAGCCAGTCCGGCGTCCCGTCGGCCAGCGCGGAGGCGTAGGCCCGCTCGGCGAAGAGCAGGGAGAGGTGGGCGATGCCCACACCTGCCGCGGCCCGGGAGACCAGCCAGTCGCCGACGATCCACTGCTGGGCGCCGCCGGCCGCCTGCCAGTGGTGGCGCGAGGCGAACGCCGTGGTGAGCAGCTCGGCGTCCTCGTCCGGCGTCCGGGTCCCGGCCTCCAGCAGCTCCCAGGCGCGGGTGAACGTCTCGATGGCCTCGGTCCGGTGGCCGGCGGTGTCCACCGCGCCAGCGTAGTGACGGGCCCGCGGCTCCCGGTCCGCGCCGTCCGCATGCAGCGAGGGCCGCGTCCCGGCCACCGCTACCATGCGCCCATGGAACTGCGACTCGACGGCAGGACGGCGCTCGTGACCGGGGGCTCGCGGGGCATCGGCCAGGCCATCGCACTGGCCTTCGCCGACGCCGGCGCCTCGGTGATGATCTCGTCCCGCAACGCCGAGGGCCTCGAGGCCTCGGTCGCCGAGATCCGGGCGAAGGCCGGCGAGGGTGCGGGTGACGTGTCCTGGTGCGTGGCCAACGCGGGGGATCCCGATCAGGCCGACGCCGCCGTTGCCGCCACCGTGGACCTCTTCGGCGGCGTGGACGTGCTGGTCAACAACGCGGCCACCAACCCGTACTACGGCCCCATCATCGACATCGACCGCGGTCGGGCCGACAAGACGCTCCGGGTCAACCAGTCCGGCTACCTGGAGTGGACCCAGTGCGCCTGGCGGGCCGGCATGGCCGAGCGCGGCGGTGTGGTGCTCAACATCGCCTCGATCGGCGGCATGTCGGTGGAGGGCGGCATCGGTTGGTACAACGTGTCCAAGGCCGCGGTCATCCACCTGACCCGACAACTGGCCGGCGAGCTCGGCCCGATGGTCCGGGTCAATGCCATCGCCCCCGGGCTGGTCAAGACCCAGCTGGCCAGGGCCCTGTGGGAGGCGGGCGAGGACAGGATCTCGAAGCGACTGCCGACCCGCCGCCTCGGCACCGTCGAGGACATCGCCAACGCCGCGCTGTTCCTGTGCTCGGACGCGGCGGCGTGGATCACCGGGGAGACCCTGGTGGTGGACGGCGGCTCCCTCTGCATCGCCAGCGGATCGCTGTCCTGACCGCGGCGCCCGTCGCGGCCGGGCGATCTCAGTGGAGGTCCGACCGGCGCACCTTCCCCCCGGGCGTGCGAGGTAGGCCGTCGACCACCTCGAGCTCGCGGGGCGCGGCATAGGGCGCCAGCGTCGAAGCCACCAGCTCGCGCACCTCGGACAGCGTCGGCGGATCGGCGCCCGGGACCGGCACCACCCAGGCGACCACCCGCTCGCCCCACTCGGGGTCGGGACGTTTCCAGACGGCCACCTCGGCCACGGACGCGAGCGTGGCCACCACGTCCTCGACCGGAACGGGCCACACCTTTTCGGCTCCGGTCACCACCACCTCGGCCAGACGTCCGAAGACGACGAGCGTGCCGTCGTCCGCCAGCCGCCCGCCGTCGCCGGTCGGGAGCCAGCCGCCCGGCAGGCGCGGGTCGGTCCCGTCCCGGTAGGCCCGCAGCACCATCGGGCCGCGGACGAGGATCTCACCCTCGCTCCCGAGCGCCCCGTCACCGATGAGGAGTTCGACCCCCGCGAGGGGCCGGCCGTCGTAGACACAGCCCGAACCCGTCTCGGTCATGCCGTAGGTGGTCACGACGTTCGGGGGCGGCGCGGCCGGCGGCGCGGCGCCACCGAGCAGCACGGACCGGTAGCCCGAGGCGTCACAGCGGGCCAGGGTGGTGGCCACGAGCGACACGAGGGTCGCCCCCCGACGGGCCTCCTGCTCGACGGACGCGGCGTCGAACCGCTCCAGGACGGTGCAGGGGGTGCCGGTGACCAGCGACCGGGTGACGACGGAGAGTCCGCCGATGTGGGCGAGCGGGAGGCAGGCCACCCAGCGGTCGCGGCCCGGGTCGACGCCGAGCCCGGCCGACGTGGCGCGGGCCGAGGCGGCGATCGAGTCGTGGGTGTGGACGACGCCCTTGGACTCGCCGGTGGTGCCGCTGGTGGCGACGACCAGCGCGTCCCCGGTCTCGACGGGGACGCCGCCTTCGAGCGCGGCACGACCCGAGGCGGTCACCACGGCCGACGGGCGCAGGGCCCCGAGCAGCCGCCGCGCGGCGGGCGGGGGCAGCCGGGGGTCGAGGGGCAGCACGGCGTCGCCGGCGTCCCAGACGGTGCGGAGGGCATCCACGAAGCCCGGACCGGCCGGGAGATCGAGCGCCACCAACTGATCCATGCGGGTAGCCTAGCGATCGTACGAGTAGCGACTCTAGGAGTGAATGGTCAAATGGTTGCACCCGAGCACGATGGCGATGGCGCTGGAGTAGGGGACTCCCAGGTGGAGACCGTCATCACCGGCCCGCCGGCCGACCCGGTCGACCGGTTCCGCGAGTTGCCGTTGCCCGCCTGGGAGTCCAGGGGGGACTACCGGGACATCCGCATGGACGTGGCCGAGGGCATCGCCAAGCTGACGATCTGCCGGCCCGAGGTGCGCAACGCCTTCCGCCCCCAGACCCTGTTCGAGCTCAGCGACGCCTTCAACGTGGCCCGCGACGACCCGTCCGTCGGCGTCGTCGTCCTCACGGGCGAGGGTCCCGACGCCTTCTGCTCGGGCGGCGACCAGAAGATCCGGGGCGACGACGGCTACCTGGGCGATGACGCGGTGGCCCGGCAGGGCATCGGTCGGCTCAACGTGCTCGACCTCCAGATCCAGATCCGCCGCATGCCCAAGCCGGTGGTGGCCATGGTGGCCGGCTACGCCATCGGCGGCGGGCACATCCTCCACCTCGTGTGCGACCTCACCATCGCCGCCGACAACGCCCGCTTCGGGCAGACCGGACCCAAGGTCGGCAGCTTCGACGGCGGCTACGGCGCCAGCCTGCTGGCCCGGTCGATCGGCCTCAAGCGGGCCAAGGAGGTCTGGTTCCTCTGCCGTCAGTACGACGCGCCCACGGCCAAGTCGTGGGGCCTGGTCAACGAGGTGGTGCCGCTGGCCCGTCTCGAGACCGAGACGGTGGCCTGGTGCCGTCAGATGCTCTCGCTCTCGCCACTGGCCCTGCGCATGCTGAAGGGCGGGATGCACGCGGCCGACGACGGCCTGGCCGGCCTGCAGCAGTTCGCCGGCGATGCCACGATGCTCTTCTACATGAGCGAGGAGGGCCAGGAGGGGCGGAACGCGTTCCAGGAGCACCGCCCGCCGGACTTCGGTCGCTTCCCCCGCCGCCCGTGACGAACGCCGGCCGGGCCACCCGCCCCGGCCCCCCGCCCCCGCCCGGACCCGTTCGCAAGTGGTGGCTCGGCGCCCGGCCGCGCACCCTGCCGGCCGCCCTGGTGCCGGTGGTGGTCGGTACGGCGGCCGCCCATCCGCTGCACCACGTGGCCGTGGTCGTGCTCCACACCGCCGGTGCCGTGGCGAACCCGGCGGTGGCCGCGGCCCAGGGCACCAGCTACTCGGTCATCCAGGACGGTCCGCAGGGACCCGGCTCGACGGTGGTGGTCCACGTGCTCCAGCACGGCCCGGCCGGCTTCTGGTGGCGCGCCCTCGGGGCGCTGGTGGTGGCGCTCGCCATCCAGGTGGGCACCAACTACGCCAACGACTACTCGGACGGCATCCGCGGCACCGACGACGTCCGGGTCGGCCCCGTCCGCCTGACCGCCACCGGGCTCGCCTCGCCGGCCGCGGTCAAGCGCGCCGCCGTCGTGGCCTTCGGCGTGGCCGCGGTGGTCGGCCTGGCCCTGGCCTTCGCCACGTCGTGGTGGATCCTGCTGGTCGGAGCGGCCTGCCTGCTGGCCGGCTGGTTCTACACCGGCGGCCCCCGGCCCTACGGCTACGTCGGCCTCGGCGAGGTCTTCGTGTTCGTCTTCTTCGGGCTCGTGGCCACCGTCGGGACCTTCTACGTCGAGACCGAACGACTCGGCCGGCCGGCCGTGTGGTGGTCCGCGGTGGCTGTCGGCCTGTTGGCGACCGCGCTCCTGCTGGCCAACAACCTGCGTGACATCGCCTCGGACACGGCCAGCGGCAAGCGCACCCTGGTCGTCCGGATCGGCCGGCGGGCCGGTGGGTGGGTCTACGTGGCCTGCGTCGGGCTGCCCCTCGCCGGCGTGCTGCTGTGGGGCGTCCTGGCCGTGGCCGGCGTCATCCACGCGGAGCTGCCGGTCCTCGTCTTCCTCCCCCTGGTCACCTTCCCGCTCGCCCGGCCCCCGGCCGAGGCGGTGCTCAGCGATGCGGAGGGGCGCGCCCTCCTCCCGGTACTCGCCGCCACCGGCCGCCTGCAGTTGGCGTTCGGGGCCACCCTGGCCCTGGCGCTGTGGCTCACCCTCTCGCCACTGGTCACCGTCGGGTCGGGCCTGCCCCGGTGACCCCCGAGCCGTGGGCCGACCTCCCGGTCGGACCCGTCACCACCCGCGGCCCGGTCCGGCCGGCCGGCTCGGTCCGACAGTCCGGCCCGGTCCGACCGGCCGGCTCAGTCCGACAGGAAGGCGCGCACGGCGTGGGCGACCGCGTCGGCTCGCTGCAGGTGGGGCGCGTGGTCGGCCCCCTCCACGACCACCAGGGAGGCGCGGGGACCGATCCCCTCCACCAGGCGCTGCCCGAGGGCGGTGAACTTCGCGTCGCGCCCGCCGGTCACGACGAGCACCGGCATCCCGAGCTCGCCGAGGCGGTCCCACAACGGTGCCTGGGTGCCGGTCCCGGCCAGGCGCAGGCTGGACGCCAGCCCGGCCGCCGAGTTGCGCTTCCGCTCGGCGAGTCCGTTGGCCACCACCGGAACGTCGCCGAACATCGGGTTGGCGACCCAGCGGTCGATGAACTCGTCCACGGTGTCCTCGGGCGCGCCCCCGTCGGGCGGGACGAGCCGGGCGGCCAGCGCGGCGTCGGCCCGGCGCCTCGCCGACCGCTCGTCGGCGTCGTCGATCCCGGCCGTGCCCGACACCAGGACGAGCCGGCGCACCCGGTCGGGTCGGGCCAGTGCCAGGTGGAGGCAGGTCCGGGCCCCCATGGAGTAGCCGAGGTAGTCGGCCGTCCCACCCACGTCGCCCAGGAGCTCCGCCGCCCCGGCCAGATCGGCCCAGACCCCGGCCGAGCCACCGTGACCGGGAAGGTCGACGAGGACCAGTTCGTGGGCGGCGGCCAGCCCGTCGGCCAGGCCACCCCACACGCGGCCCGACTGGGTGAACCCGTGGGCCAGCACCAGGCGGGTGCCCCGGCCTCGGGTGGTGGCGTGCAGCGCAGGTATCGGCATAGGAGCTGGCAGTGAGCGTACCGAGTGACCGGACCGCCACCGATCCCGACCGGCAGGCGGCCTTTGCGGCCACGCTGGTCGACGAGTGGGTGCGCGCCGGGATCGACCACGCCGTGGTGTGCCCCGGTTCGCGGTCCACACCGCTGGCCGTGGCGGTGGCCGCCGAGTCCCGGCTCGCCCTGCACGTCCGGCTCGACGAGCGGTCGGCCGGCTTCACCGCCCTCGGGATCGGGACGGCCACCGGTCGGCCCGCCGTCGTCGTGGTGACGAGCGGCACGGCCGCCGCCGAGCTCCACGCCGCGGTGGTCGAGGCCGACCTCGGTCGTGTGCCGCTGCTGGTCTGCACCGCCGACCGCCCGCCCGAGCTGCGCGATGTCGGCGCACCGCAGACCATCGACCAGACGCACCTCTACGGACGGGCGCCCCGCTGGTCCGCCGAGCCGGGGGTGCCCGACGAGGCGTCGCGCGCGACGTGGCGCTCCCTCGGGTCGCGGTCGGTGGCCGAGACCGTGGCCGGCCCCCGGGGTCCCGGCCCCGTCCACCTCGATCTGGCCTTCCGGGAGCCGTTGCTCGGCGACGCGTCGGCGGGCGGCATCCCCGAGGGGCGGCCCGGAGGGGTCCCGTGGCACCGCGTCGAGGCGGCCCGGCCGTCGCCCGCTGCCGACCTGGTCGACGAGCTGGTGGCCGGGGGCGTCCGTCGGGGCACGCGGGGGCTCATCGTCGCCGGAGCGGGGTGCGGCGATGCTGACGCCGTGCTGGACCTGGCCGACGCGCTCGGGTGGCCGGTCCTGGCCGATCCCCGCTCGGGCCTGCGGACCGGCGCCGCCCGGGTCGTGTCGGCCGCCGACGCCATCCTCCGTGCCCCCCGGTTCGCCGCCGGCCACGGACCCGACCTGGTCGTCCGGCTGGGGGAGCGCTGGGCTTCCAAGGTGGTCACGACGTTCCTGGACGGGACATCGACGGTGGCGGTCGACCTCCACGGTTGGAACGACCCCGAGCGCGGGGCCGACCGCGTGGTGCGGGCCGATCCGACGGCGTTCTGCCGGGAACTCGTCAGGGCCGTCGCCGCCGGCGCACCGGATGCGGACCCCGACGACGCGTGGTCGGGGGAATGGACCGAGGCCGAGGGCACCGCCCAGGAGGCGATCGGCGCCGCGCTCGGGGGTGACGGGACGTGCACCGAGCCGGCCCTGGCCCGGGTGCTGGCCGGATCGCTCGGTTCGGGCACGACGCTGGTCGTGTCGTCGTCGATGCCCGTGCGCGACGTCGAGGCCTTCGGCGCGCCGCGGGCGGATGCGCCCCGCGTGCTGGCCAACCGCGGCGCCAACGGGATCGACGGCGTGGTCTCCACCGCGCTGGGGTGGCGCTCGCCACCGGACCCACCGTGGCCCTCGTGGGCGACCTGGCATTCCTGCACGACGCCAGCGGTCTGGTCGGGCCGGCCGGCGAGCGGCCGGCGCTGACCGTCGTGGTGGCCGACAACGGCGGGGGAGGGATCTTCTCGTTCCTGCCCCAGGCGGCCCGACTGCCCGCCGAGCGCTTCGAGCGGCTGTTCGGCACCCCCCAGGCGGCCGACCCGGCGGCGGTGGCCCGGGGCTTCGGCTGGGACGTGGTGGAGGTGGGCGGCGGGGGATGGGCCTCGGAACTCACGTCGTCGGTGGCTCCGCCGGCCGGTGGCCGCGTCGTGGTCGTCCGCCTGCCCGGCCGCGACGCCAACGTGGCGGCCCACGACCGGGTCAACGCCGCGGTCGTCGCCGCCGTCGACGGGGACTAGCGGAGCGGCTCCCCGGAGCGGCTCCGCGGATCAGCGCCCGGGATCAGCAGGGAGTCGGGTCGTAGAACGGCGCCGAGTCCCCCGGTACGGCGGCGGGCGTCGTTCCCGTGGGCGCGGCCGTCGAGGGAGCGGCGGCCGCCGGTGTGGTCGTGGTCGGCGAGGGCGTGGCCAGCGTCAGCGGGTTCCCGTACGCGTCGATGGGCGGCGTGGTGATGGGTCCGAGCGGTCCACCGAGGAACTGGCTGATCATGGCCGATGCGGCGTCGGGTTCCACCACTTCGACGTCGCCCGCGTAGGACGAGGTGGCACCCTCGGTCGGCAGGGTGTAATCGGTCAACGACGACCCGGACAGGGCGTGGTACCGCTCCTCGAGGGCGAACAGATCGCCGGCCGTCAGGCCGTTGTC
The DNA here is from genome assembly GCA_963830165.1 of uncultured Acidimicrobiaceae bacterium. Lineage (GTDB taxonomy): Bacteria > Actinomycetota > Acidimicrobiia > Acidimicrobiales > RAAP-2 > Bog-756. Next base: position 64,896 of record CAWHKZ010000008.1, on the reverse strand, counting down.
CTTGGAGAAGTCGTGGACCACCGAGGTCAGCAAGGAGTTGAGTTGCAGCGGGTTGTAGGTCGACTTGACCTTGTCCATGGCTGCGGCGATGACCAGGTTCTGGCGCTCGATCCGGCCGATGTCCGACGTCGGGTCGGACTGCCACTCGCCGTCGTCGTAGTACTGGTAGTACCGCGACCGGCGACAGGGCGAGGGCCTGTGCCCCGCTGAGTGTCTGGCAGCCCGCCGTCGGGATGTTCAGCCCCGAGTTGTTGTAGCAGGTGCCCGTCGAGCAGTCCTGGTCCCGTGCCGGGTAGGGGAAGTCCATCGTGATGCCGCCCAGAGCGTTGACGGCGTCCTCCACCCCGAAGAAGTTGATGACGATGTAGTGGGCGATCGGGATGCCGAAGGTGTTCTCGATGGTCTGCACGGTGGCGTTCGGTCCGGCCGAGAAGGCGGCGTTGATCTTGTTCTGTGCGGACAGCTGCGAGTTCGAGGGGAGCCCCGTGATGGTCACGAAGGTGTCCCGCGGGATCGACAGGGTCGAGGCGGTGCCGGCCGCCGGGTCGACGTGGATGATCTTGAGGGTGTCCGACCGCGCCCCGGTCACGCCCTGGGGGGACCCGAACTGCTGGGCCTCGGCCGCCGTCTCGCCCTGGCGGCTGTCGGAGCCGATGAGGAGGACGTTGTAGGGGGCGCCGTTGGCCGCGGCCACGCAGCTGGTGCACGGCGACGAGGCGACCTGGCTCCACTGGTAGCGGAAGTAGCCGTAGCCCACGGCCACCACCACGAGCAGGAGCGCCACCGCACCGATCAGCACCCGCAGCACCCGCTCGCCCGCACTGCGCCGGCGCTTGCGTGATCTGCGGATCTCCCGCTTGGTGGGGATGGCGACCTCGCCACCGAGGATGGGGCCGGCGAAGCGGGGGTCGTAGCCGCCGGACCCCGAGACCGGTGTGGCGGCCCGCGGGCGGCCGGTGGGCTGGGGTGCGGGCCGTCCCGACGGCCGGGACGATCGGGGTGGTGTGGGGTCGTCTGGGGTCACGATGGTGTGATGAGGTGTGGTGCGGGCGCATCGCCACTCCGCATTGGCGGCCCTCTGTTCCCGTCAGTGTCGCATGGACGGGCCCCGACCTGGTGTCATGCCCCGGGGTCAGGAGTCCGACGGGATCCAGGAGCCGTGGAACCCGAAGGGCACCCGGGCGGGGAGGTGCACGGTGGCCACCGGGGGCCCGGCGAACGAGGTGGCGTCGAGAATGACCAGGTCGGAGGCATCGCGGGCGGCGTCGTAGACGACGCTCAGGACCCAGCCCTCGTCCTCGCCCGCACCGTCGGCGGCCCGGACGAAGATCGGCTCGCCGGGGGCCCGGCCCTCGCCCGGGTCGTAGCGGACGGACTCGTCGCGGGCGAAGTCGTACTTCACGAGCCCCTCGAAGGACGGCTGGTCGGGGTCGGTACCCACGCGGACGCAGTAGCCGTACCGCTGGCGGGACCCGGCCACGGCGGGGTCGACGCGGGGGAGCTCGACCGGGGTGTCGTCGAGCACCTCCTCGTGGACGCGGTTGGCCGCCGGGTCGACGGTCCACCGGTGGAGCGTCGGGACGGACCGGGTGATGACCTCGCCGGGGGCGGTGTCGAACACCGAGTCGTACCGCACGACGTCGAGCACGGTGCGGTCACCGTCGTCGAAGGCGTTGAGGACGTGGAAGACGTAGCTCGGATCGGTCGAGATCCAGCGGATGTCGTCGCCCGTGGCGTTGCGGGCCAGGACGCCGACCCGGGAGCCGGCATCGGGCGACCAGCGGAAGGGCAGGGGCCGCCCCTGTGCGGCCAGCGACAGGTCGAAGACGACGGGCTGGTCGAGGAAGACGGCGCGGGTGGCGGTCACCCCGAAGTCGTGGATCATCGTGGCCCGGGGGATGTCGATCTCCTCGGTGGTCGTCAGCTGTCCGGTGGCGTCGACCACGTGGTAGCGGAGGAACGGCGGTCCGAACAGGTCGACTCCGAAGAACACGAGCTCGCCGGTGACCGGGTCGATCTTGGGGTGCGCGGTCATCGGCGACGCCAGGGTGCCGTCGAAGTCGTGGATCCGGGCCCGGTCGAGGTCGGGGGAGATGGCGTGGGGGAAGCCCGACTCCACCAGCGCGAGCGTCGTCGCGGCGTGGCGGATCACGTGGGTGTTGGCCGGTCCGTCGATGGGCTCGCTCGGTCCCCGGGGCGGCACGGTCGCCACCTTCGAGGCCAGCGACCGCGTGCGCACCCACCGGTTCCGGTAGCCGGTGGCCTTCGCACCGCGGAGCCAGATGCCGTGCAGCATCCCGTCGCCGGAGAACCAGTGGTAGTCGGCCGGGTCGTCGGGGACCGACAGCGGGTTGGGTCCGTTGCGCAGCAGCACGCCTTCGAGGTCGGGCGGGACCACGCCCGTCACCTCGAGTTCGTGATCGTCGGTGCGCTCCTCGAGGACCGGGGCGAAGTTGCCTTCGAGATACGGGTTGACCATGGTCCTCGTCCTCCGGTCGGGCCCCCGGCGGTCGGGTCGACAGGGCGATCGTAGCGTCCGGTCCCCGGTCGCCGGCATGGCAGGCTGTGGCATGGCCGACTTCGTCGAGGACCTCCGCTTCCGGGGGTTGATCCACCAGATGACCGACCCCGAACTCGGCGCACGGCTCGACGCCGTGCCCGTGACCCTGTACACCGGCTTCGACCCCACGGCCGACAGCCTCCACGTCGGTCACCTGCTGCAGGTGTGCAACCTCAAGCGCTTCCAGGAGGCGGGCCACCGACCGATCGCGGTGGCCGGCGGCGGGACCGGGTTCATCGGCGACCCGGGCGGCAAGTCCGAGGAGCGCTCCCTGCTGACCGAGGAACAGCTCGAGGTCAACCTGGCCGGCATACGCGCCCAGCTGGCCCGCTTCATCGACGTCGGCCCGGACGGCGGCGGACGGGCGCTGATGGTCAACAACGCCGATTGGCTGGCCTCGATGAGCCTGTTCGCGTTCCTGCGCGATGTGGGCAAGCACTTCACCGTCAACCAGATGGTGGCCAAGGACTCCGTCAGGAGCCGCCTGTCGCGGGCCGACCAGGGCATCTCCTACACGGAGTTCAGCTACATGCTCCTGCAGGCCTACGACTTCCTGCGGCTGTTCGACGACCACGGATGCACGCTGCAGGTCGGCGGGAGCGATCAGTGGGGAAACATCACCATGGGCATCGAGCTCATCCGCAAGGTGCGCCACGCCGAGTCCTTCGGCATGACCACGCCGCTGGTGCTCAAGGCCGACGGCACGAAATTCGGCAAGACCGAATCGGGGGCGGTGTGGCTCGACCCGGCACGCACCTCGCCGTACCAGCTGTACCAGTTCTTCCTGCGCAGCGAGGACGCCATGGTGGGCACCTACCTGCGCTACTTCACCTTCCTGCCGCACGAGGAGATCCTCGACCTCGACCGGGCCACCGCCGAGCACCCCGAGAAGCGCGAGGCCCATCGCGTCCTGGCCCGCCAGGTGTGCACGCTGGTCCACGGAGCCGACGAGACCGACCGGGCCGAGCAGGCCGCGGCCGCCCTCTTCGGGGGCGACGTGTCCGGACTCGACGAGCGGACGCTGCTCGACGTCTTCGCCGACGTGCCCTCGACCGACCTGCCGTCCGGCCGGCTCGACGGTGAGGGCGTGCTGCTGGTCGACCTCCTGGCCGACACCGGCCTGGTGGGCTCGAAGAGCCAGGCCCGGACCGCGGTGGGCCAGGGCGGTGCGTACGTGAACAACGTGCGGGCCGACGACGTCACGCGGCGGCTCACGGGCCGCGACCTGGTGGCCGGCCGGTACGTGGTCCTGCGCCGCGGCAAGAGGGACCACCACCTCGTCCGCTTCGCCTGAGTACCGGCCGGGTGCCGCGGGTCGCCGCGGGAGCCGGCCCTCGGTCGAGCCGTACACTGGCCGCCATGACCGCCCCCGGTACCCCCACCGACACGTCGGCCGTCCGGTTGACCACCGGCCTGCCCGAGACCGTGCTGGCCCGCGAGCCGGAGGGCCTGCGCACCGCTCTGGCCCAGGCCCTGGCCCAGCCGGGGGAGCGCCGGCGTCATGCCGTGTCCGACGTGGTCCGGGCCGATCCCCGTTCACTCGAGGCCTGGGCGGCGCTCGGCTCGCTGGCCCGCGACGACGTGGAGGCCTACGCCTGCTTCCGCGTCGGCTACCACCGGGGCCTCGACGCCCTGCGGGGCAGTGGGTGGAAGGGCTCCGGCCTCGTGCGCTGGTCGCACGAGGAGAACCGCGGCTTCCTCCGCTGCCTCGACGGCCTGCGGTCGGCGGCCGGCGCCATCGGCGAGCACGTCGAGGAGGAGCGCTGCGCGCAGTTCCTCCGCCAGCTGGACCCGGCGTGGCATCCGGAGTGGACCGGCTACCCCGCCTGATGGCCCGCGGTGCACGCCGGGCGTCCGGTCGCAGCCGGGCCCACCTGGTCCTGGTGGCGGCCGCGCTGGCCCTCGGCGGGTCGGTCCTCGCCGGCTGCGCCCAGGGCGGCACGACCGCCCAGCAGGTCTCATCCTGGGTCCAGGACGAGAGTGGCGGGTCCTCGATCGGCAACGTCGAGGTCGACGTCAGGAACGTCGACCTGGCGTTCCACCAGCACAACCAGCCGTCGGCCATCCGCGAGGTCTGCGACCTCCTGAGCAACGACGCCCAGACCGGGGTGGGCAATCTGCCGTCCCCCGACCAGCAGCTCACCGACGATCTCAACAACGCCTACGTCGTCGCCACCGATGCCGGCGACGACTGCTACAACGGCGCCGGGGGCAATGCCAAACTGCTGGCCCGTTCGGCGGCCGAGCGGGCCCGTCTCCCGGGCCTCTTCGCGATCGCCGTCCAACGCATCGAGACGCTCACCGGCCAGACGCCCACCACCCAGACCACCGCACCGCCGGACGACGGGGACCCCTTCGCCGGGAACATATGAGCGACGGGGCCGGCACACCTGCCACTCCGGACGCGGAGGACGCCGCCGACCGGCTGCGTCGGCGGGTCCTGTGGGCGATGCCCACCGGGCTCTTCGTGGTCGGCAGCCGGGCGGGCGACCGGCGCAACCTGATGACGTGCAATTGGGTCATGCAGGTGGCGACCTCGCCCAAGCTGGTGGCCGCCGCGGTCGAGTCGGATTCGGTCACCCGCGACCTGATCGAGCGCGGCGGTGCGTTCAGCGTGTCGCTGCTGGCCCGTTCGGACCGGTCACTGGTGCGCCGGTTCGTGAAGCCCGTGCGCGACGTCGAGACCGACGAGCGCGGGGCGGCGGTCCGCCTCCAGGGTGAGCCGGTCGTCGAGGTTGCCGGGGGGCTGCCGTGCCTGTCGGCGGCGGTCGCCTGGCTGGCCTGCTCGGTCCGGTCGGTGACCGACTGGGACGGGCCGACGGGGGCCAGCCACGTCCTCGTGGTCGGCGAGGTGGTGGAGGTGGGCGCCAGCGACCGGCTGGGCGGAACCGACGTGGACGACGCCGTGCTGTCCATGGGTGACACCCGTATGAGCTACGGCGGATGACCACCGCCGGTCGGGGCGGCCCCGGCGGCGGGTCCGCCCGGGAGCCGGTCAGGCGGAGGGCGGGGAGTCGGTGGGCCGGAGGTCGATCCGGAAGACGAGTACCCCGTCCTCGATCGAGGCCTCGGCGTCGCCCAGCATGGCGTAGTCCATGAAGTCGGTCCGGGCCTGCTCGATGAAGCGCTGGCGGTCCGGCCCCTCGATGGGGGGCAGGCCCCGGTTCCGGACCGCTTCGGCCCGGGCCCGGAATCGCACCACCATGTCCTGGGGATCGAATTCGTCGGCCACGATGCGACTGTAGCGGCCCCGCTCAGGTGCCTGATGGTGCCACGACGGGGTGGTCACCGCACTACACTGAGGGCATCGTTCTCAGGTGGTGACCCGGGCGCGCTGTGCGCGGGGGAGTCCACCCCTGGTGGGGCAAGGAGTTGGTCTCGTGAAGAAGGGACGCCATCGCCGCTTCGAAGAAGCGCGCAGTTTGAAGCGGTCGGTCGCCACGGCCAACCGGAGTTGCCCCGAATGCGGAGCGGAGCCCGAGGACAAGCACGCCTCCTGGTGCCTGGCCACCGAGGACGACTACGACGAGATCCTGGGCACCACCCCGCGTGTCGCCAACGGCGACGAGTACGACCCGTTGGCCGAGTAGCCCCCGCCCCACCTGCGGGGCAACCGCGACCTGATCCTGGTAGTGAACCTGGAAGTGGCACCCTCGGGTCCCACGGGCCGCGACGGTCAGTTCAGGGGCGGTCAGTTCAGCGACGGACCGTCGGGTGGGGGAGCAGGGTGACCGTCGCCCCGGGCGCCGTCCGCTCGTCGAGGTACGCGGTCAGCCGCTTGACGACCTTGCGGCCGGCCATGGTTTCGAGCTCGGTCCGCATGGATCGGTACACCGGTTCGTGGCCGACGAAGGCGGCCGGGTCCTCCGTGCACCACCAGTGGAACTCCTCGCCACCCTCACCCCAGTGGCGACGGTCCCACTGGCGGACGACCGAGGTCACCCGCCCGTCCGGCGACGTCTCGTCCTCGCGCCGCAGCGGGAGCTGCCAGCACACCTCCGGCTTCAGGTCGACGTGGCTCACTCCGCGCCGGTTCGCCTCGACGTGCAGCGCGCATCCGGGACCGGCGGCGAATCCCGGTCGGTTGAGGAAGATGCAGGCACCGTCCACGAGGCGGGTGCCGAGGTCGCCGTCGGCCAGCTTCTTGACCACACCCTTGCGACCCTTGGCGTGGAACTGCCATACCTCCGGGCCGAGCGTCTTCGCCACCGCCTCGACCCTGTCGGCGTCCTCCTGACCGGTGAAGTGCGCCCCGTAGGAGCAGCAGCCCTGGACGAGTTCGGGCGCCGGGCCCGTCAGCACGCCCTGGCAGCCGTTGCCGAAGATGCAGGTCCACGAGCTGGCCAGGAACGTGACGTCGAAGAGCCAGGTCCGCTCCTCGTCCGGATCGTCGAAGCTCACCCATTCGTGGGTGTCGTCGGGTACGTGCTTGTGGGAGGGGGGCACGCCCTTATGATGACAGGCATGAGTGAAGACCGTGAGGACATCGCGCCGGTACTGACGATCACCCCCGACGCCCGGGCCACCGTGCTCGAGGTGCTGGCCAACGAGGCGGAGTCCGACACGCTCGCGCTGTGGCTCGAGGTCAGTGGCGAGGCCAACGGCGCCTACACCTACGACATGTACTTCCAGGCCCTGGCCGACGCATCGGGCGGCGACGTCGTGCAGCCCGACGCGGAACTCCCGGTCGTGATCCCCTCCACCTCGGCGGAGCGCCTCCAGGGCGCCAGCCTCGACTTCGTGACCGACGCCTCGGGCGAGGGCGGGCTGGTCATCGTCAACCCCAACACGCCGCCGGCCCCGACGTTGGCCGGCCTGGCGTCGATTCCCGAGATCGACCTTTCCGATCCCTTCGCCCAGCGGGTGGTCTCGGTCCTCGAGCAGCAGGTCAACCCCAGCATCGCCGCCCACGGCGGGCGGGCCGACCTGGTGGCCGTCGAGGACTCCTCGGTCTACCTGCGCCTGAGCGGGGGCTGCCAGGGCTGCGGCATGGCCAAGGCCACCCTGTCGCAGGGTATCGAGGTCATCCTCCGCGAGGCGATCCCCGAGATCGCCAATGTGGTCGACGTGACCGACCACGCCGACGGCACCAATCCGTACTACGAGCCGGCCCACAGCTGACTCCGGCAGCACCGTTCCCGCCGGTTCCGGACCCGACCGGCGTGCGACGGCGGAGTACGACCGGCGCCGGTAGGGCCCCTCAGCCGGTCGTGGCCAGGTGGCCGTCCAGCCACTCGAGCGTCCGGTCCCACGCGTCCCTGGCCGACGCCTCGTCGTAGGAGTCGCGCCGGTCGCAGTGGAAGCCGTGCTGCGCCCCCGGGTACCGGACGATCGAGGTGTCGACGTCGGCCCCCGCCGCGAGCAGGTCCCGCAGCTGCTCGACGTCCTCCACGGGAATCGAGGTGTCGGCGTCGCCGAACAGGCCCAGCCAGGGCGTGCGCAGGCCCGGGATCAGGTCGGTGAGGGCCGGCATCGACTCGCTCCGGCCGGTGACGATCCCTCCACCGTAGAAGCCGACGGCCGCCCCGAGCGCCTCGTGTCCGGCGACGAGGAAGGTGACCCGGCCGCCCATGCAGAACCCGACGATCCCCATCTGGCGGTCCGACCACCCGGCGGCCCGCAGGTGGTCGAGGGCGGCGGTCACGTCGACGAGGAGGCCGTCGTCGGACAGGGCCCCGATGTGGGGCATCACGGCGCTGAAGTCGTCGTAGGCGAGGACGGGGGACCCCGTGCGGTGGAAGAGGTGCGGGGCCACGGCGTGGTACCCGGCCGTGGCGAACCGGCGGGTGACGTCCTCGATGTGGGGGTTGACCCCGAAGGCCTCCTGCACCACGACGACCGCCCCCTTCGGGGTGCCGTCGGGCTCGGCCTCGTAGAGCGGCATGGGGCCGTCGGGTGTCTCCAGGGTCAGGGTGCGCATCTCCATAGGGTGGCCACGATGCCCGGTCCGCGGGTGTGCGTCCAGTACCTTTCGTGACGTGCACACCCTGTACGTGGTAGCTGTCGGCGTCGTCGGCGCGGCGGTGGGTGCCGTGCTCGATCCCGTCGGCCAGCGGCTCGCCGACGCGAGCCGGGCCGCCGACGACCGCCGCCGGGCCGAGCGCGAGGCCGGGCGGACCGACGAGGCCGGATCGGCCGCGGCCGGAACGTCGGCGACCCCGGACGGGGCGACCCGCGCCGAGGTCGGGGACCCGGGACCGGCGGGCTCCGTGCCCCCGACCGCCCCCACCGGCCCGGACCACGTCGGGACCGACGACACGGCCGTCGACTCGGCGCCGGACGGTCCCGCGCCGCTCCGACACCTGCTCCCGTCGGGCCACTCGACGGCCCGCACCGGTGGCGCGGCCGTGGCGACCGGCGTGCTGTGGGCCGCCGCGGCGCACCAGTTCGGCCCGCACCTGGTGGTCGCCCCGTTCCTGGTCTTCCTGGCCCTGGCCGTCGCGGTGTCGGTGACCGACCTCTCCCACCGCCTGGTGCCCCGGACGTTGCTCTACGGGGCCCTCGTGCTGATCGTCCCGCTGCTGGTGGTCGTGTCGGCGGTCGAGCACACCTGGCACGACCTGGCCATCGCCGCCATCGGTGGCGCGGCCGCCTTCGCGGTGTTCTTCCTGATCTGGTTCGCGGTGCCCCGCGGCATGGGATTCGGCGACGTACGCCTGGCCGGGGTCATCGGACTGACGGTCGGCTACCTGGGCCTCGTGCACGTGTACCTGGCCTTCCTGTCCGGCTTCGTGATCGGGCTCGTGTTCGGACTCGTGCTGATGGTGGGATCGTCGGCCGGGCGCAAGACCCGGATCCCCTTCGCCCCCGCGCTGGCCGCCGGCGCCGTGGTCGCCATCCTCTGGGGCGGCCCGCTGGCCCACCACCTCTTCCACTCCTCGTCCTGATGGCCGGGTCGGCACCGGGTCGGCGCCGGGTCCGGGCCACCGGGACGGTTCCCCGCCCCGAGTAGATTTGGCGGGATGCTGCGCTACCTGACCGCCGGAGAGTCCCACGGACGCGCCCTCGTGGTGATCCTCGAGGGCGTGCCGGCCGGCCTGCTGGTCACCGCCGAGGACATCCAGCGGGGTCTCGCCCGCCGCCGCCTCGGGTTCGGCCGCGGCCCCCGCATGCGCTTCGAGGCCGACGAGGTGAGCCTGCTCGGCGGCATCCGCCACGGCCGCACCCTGGGGTCGCCGGTGGCCATCGAGATCGCCAACACGGAGTGGCCCAAGTGGGAGGAGGAGATGTCCCCCGCCCCCGGCCTCCCCTCCAAGGTCCTGACGAAGCCCCGTCCCGGCCACGCCGACCTGGCCGGCATGCTCAAGTACGGCCTCGACGACGCCCGCGACGTACTCGAGCGGGCGTCCGCCCGGGAGACGGCCGCCCGCGTGGCCGCCGGAACGGTGGCCAAGCTGCTGCTCCAGCAGATCGGCGTCGACGTCCTCAGCCACATCGTCCAGATGGGCAAGGCCAGGTCCCACCCCGAGGCGATGCCCGTCGTGGGGGACCTGGCGGCCATCGACGAGTCCCAGGTGCGCTGCTTCGACCCCAGGGCCGAGAAGCGGATGGTGGCGGCCATCAAGGCGGCGGCCAAGGTCGGCGACTCGCTCGGCGGCGTGGCCGAGGTCATCGCCTACGGCGTGCCCGTCGGACTCGGCAGCCACGTCCACTGGGACCGCCGGCTCGACGCTCTGCTGGCCCAGGCCCTCATGAGCATCCAGGCCATCAAGGCCGTGGAGATCGGCGACGGGGCCGAGGTGGCGGGCCTGCTCGGCTCCGAGGCCCACGACGCCATCCGGATGGCCGACTCCGATCCGGACACGGTCGAGGGGGTGACCGCCGCCAAGAGCGGCGGCTACGTCCGCGACACCCATCGGGCCGGGGGGATCGAGGGCGGCATGAGCACGGGCGCCCCCATCGTGGCCCGCCTGTCGATGAAGCCGCTGGCCACACTCAACCGCCCGACGCTCGGTACCGTCGACGTCGTGACCAAGGAGTCGACGGTGTCGTTCAAGGAGCGCACGGACGTGACCGCCGTTCCGGCCATGGGCGTCGTCGCCGAGACCATGACGGCGCTGGTGCTGGCCGGCGAGGCGCTGCGCAAGTTCGGCGGTGACTCCGTCGAGGAGTTCACCCGCAATCACGCCGGCTACCTCGCCACCCTGGGCCAGACCCCGTCGTCGGCCCCGGTCCCGGTCGATGAGTGACCATCTCGTCCTCGTCGGCATGATGGGGTGCGGCAAGACCACCGTCGGCCGCCAGCTCGCCGCCCGCCTCGGCTGGGCGTTCCTGGACTCGGACGCCATGGTCGAGGCCTCCACCGGTTCGACCGTCCCCGAGCTGTTCGCGGCACGCGGCGAGGCGGCCTTCCGGGCCGAGGAGTCGCGGGTGCTGGCCGAAGCGCTCGACGCGCCGGGGCCGACGGTCCTGTCGGCCGCCGGCGGCACCGTGCTGTCGCCCGACAACCGGGCCCTGTTGGCCCGCGGGATGGTGGTGTGGCTGCGTGCCGACCCGTCCACCCTGGCCGCCCGGGTGGGGAGCGGCACCGGGCGCCCGCTGCTCGACGACGACCCCGCCGCCGCGCTCGTCGCCCTCGACGCCGTCCGCCGGCCGCTCTACGAGGAGGTGGCCGACGTGGTGATCGACGTCGACGACCTCGACCCGGCCACGGTGGTCGACCGCATCCTGGCGGCCACCGCATTCGCCCGGAGCCAGCCGTGACCCACGTGGTGCCGGTCGATCTGGCCGAACGCTCCTACGAGGTCGTGGTGGGTGACGGCGCCCGCCACGAGTTGGCCCGGGTGATCGCCGCCGCGGTGCCCTCGGCCCGCCGGGCCGTGGTCGTGACCCAGGAGCGGATCGCGGTGGAGGTCGACCCGGGTCTGCCCTTCGAGGTGGTGACCGTCCCCGACGGCGAGCAGGCCAAGTCGCTCGGCCACCTCGAGGAGCTGTGCCGGCGCTTCGCCCGGTCGGGCCTCAGCCGGGCCGACGTGGTGGTCGCCGTGGGGGGCGGTGTGGTCACCGACCTCGCCGGCTTCGCCGCCGCGTCGTTCCACCGGGGCACGGCGTACGTGAACGTGGCCACGTCGCTGCTGGCCCAGGTCGACGCAGCCATCGGCGGCAAGACCGGGGTCAACCTCCCCGAGGGCAAGAACCTCGTCGGTGCCTTCTGGCAGCCGGCGGCCGTGCTGTGCGACACGGCCACCCTGGCCTCGCTGCCTCCCCGCGAGTGGGCGTCGGGCCGGGGCGAGGTGGCCAAGTACGCGCTGCTCGGCATCGACACCTTCCTCGGCGGTGCGCCCACCGCAGGCCTGCCCACGGCCGATCAGGTGGCCCGCTGCGCCGCCATCAAGGCGGCCGTGGTGTCCTCCGACGAGCGCGAGGGCGACCGGAGGATGCTCCTCAACTACGGGCACACCCTGGCCCACGCCCTCGAGGCGTCGGCGTTCGGCGACGACACCACCGATCTGCGCCACGGTGAGGCGGTGGCCGTCGGCCTGGTGTTCGCCGCCCTCTTGGCCCGACGGCTCGGCCGCATCGACGATGCCCGGGTGGCCCACCACCGCGCCGTGGTGGGTGCGTTCGACCTCGCCACCGCGGTGCCGGCCGGCCGGGACCCCGACCTGCTGCTCGGCTTCATGGGCCGGGACAAGAAGGCCCAGGGTGATCTCACCTTCGTCCTCGACGGCCCCGACGGCGTCGAGGTCGTGCGTGGCATCGACCGGGCCGACGTGGTCGCTACCCTGGCGGACATGGAGTCCATCCGGGTAGACCGATGACCGCGACCGGCCTCGTGCTGCTGCTGTCGGGTCCCAACCTCAACCTGCTGGGGGAGCGGGAGCCCGAGGTCTACGGCACGGCCACCCTGGAGGACCACGTGGCCACGGCGACGGCCGCCGCCGCCGAGGCCGGACTCACCCTCGAGCACGCCCAGTCGAACCACGAGGGCGACCTCGTGGAGGCCATCCAGGGGGCCCGCGGCCGGGCCGCGGCGATCATCGTCAACGCCGGCGCCCTGTCCCACACCTCGTGGTCCATCCACGACGCCCTGGCGTCGTTCGACGGCGTCGTCGTCGAGCTGCACCTCTCCAACCCGGCCGCCCGCGAGCCGTTCCGCCACACCTCGACGATCGCCCCGGTGGCCGACGGGCTCATCGCCGGATTCGGCGGCCTCGGCTACACGCTGGCCGTCGGGGCCGTGTCGCGCCTGCTCGCCGCCGGATCGTGACCTCGACCGCCGGACCCGACCCGGCCGACCTGTCCGCCCCGCTCCCTCCGCTGTCGGTGGCCGGGCGCCTCGACCGGGCGCGTCGCGCCCTGGCCGCCCTCGAGGTGGAGGGCCCCCGGCCCGAGGCCCTGGTGGTCACCACCCCGGCGAACATCCGCTGGCTCACCGGCTTCACCGGGTCGGCCGGCGTGCTGATGGTCGGCGACGACGCGGCCCTGCTGGCCACCGACGGTCGGTACCGCACCCAGGCCGCCGAGCAGCTGGCCGCGTCGGGCGTCAGCGGCGACGTGGCGCTGTGCATCGGCGGGGTGGCCGCCCAGCGCGAGGCGTTGGCCGCTACATCCGGCGGGGCCGCCGCCGTCGGGCTCGAGGCCGCCGACGTGACGTGGGCGGCCGTGCGGGTGTGGGAGGGCGTGCTGGCCCCGCGGGTGCTGGTGCCCACCCAGGGTGTGGTGGAAGGCCTGCGGTCCGTCAAGGACGCCGGTGAGGTGGCCCGCATGGAGCGGGCGGCGGCCATCGCCGACGCCGCCCTCGGTGCGGTGCTGCCCCTGCTGGCCGGCGCGGCGGGGAACGCCCGGATCACCGAGTCGGAGTTCGCCGCCGCCCTCGACCATGCGATGCGGATCCACGGTGCCGAGGATCGGGCCTTCGAGACCATCGTGGCCTCGGGCCCGAACTCGGCCAAGCCCCACGCCCGGCCGGGTGGGCGGGTGATCGGGCGTGGTGACCCGGTGGTGGTCGACTTCGGCGCCACCTTCGACGGCTACCGGTCCGACATGACCCGGACGTTCTGCGTGGGCGGCGTGCCGACGGGTGAGCTGGCCACGGTGTTCGAGGTGGTGGCCGCGTCGCAGCGGGCCGGGGTGGCCGCAGTGGTCCCCGGGGTGGTCAGCGGCGACGTCGACAAGGTCTGCCGCGACCGCATCGCCGAGGCGGGCTGGGCCGAGCGTTTCGAGCACGGCACCGGACACGGCGTGGGCCTCGACATCCACGAGGGCCCGGCGGTGGGGGCGGGATCGACTGCTATCCTGCTGCCCGGCACCGTGGTCACCGTGGAACCCGGCGTGTACCTGCCGGGTGTCGGTGGGGTCCGCATCGAGGACACGCTGGTCGTGACCGACAGCGGCAGCCGACCGCTCACCCGTTTCCCGAAGGAAGTTCCCGTCTGATGGCCGTCTCCACCAACGATCTCCGCAATGGCATGACCCTGAACCTGCCCGAGGGGCTGTTCAACGTCATCGAGTTCCAGCACGTCAAGCCGGGCAAGGGTGGCGCCTTCGTGCGCACCAAGCTCAAGAACCAGCGCACCGGCGCCGTGATCGAGCGGACCTACCGCGCCGACGAGAAGCTCGAGCAGGCCATCATCGACAAGCGCGAGATGCAGTTCCTGTACCGGGACGGCTCCGACTACGTCTTCATGGACACCCGCTCCTACGACCAGCTCCAGGTCGAGACCGGCCTGCTCGGCGAGGCCGCAAAGTACCTGAAGGAGGGCGACGACGCCGTCCTCGAGTTCTTCGGCGACGAGATCGTCGGGGTCGAGCTGCCCGCCGCCGTCGAGCTGACCATCGCCGAGACCGAGCCCGGCCTCCAGGGCGACCGGGTGTCCGGTGCCCGCAAGCCGGCCACCCTCGAGACCGGCCTGGTCATCCAGGTCCCCCTCTTCGTCAACCCGGGCGAGAAGGTCCGCGTCGACACCCGCACGGGCGAGTACCTCACCCGGGCCTGATCCCGGAGCGACGGCCCCCCGGCCCGCGCCCCGTCACCCCTGGAGACCGACCCGATGAGCGCCGACCCCGCCCCCCGCCACCAGTCCCGCGAGCGGGCCCTGACCCTGCTGTACGAGGCGGACCTCAAGGGCGAGGCCCCGATCGAGGTCCTGGACGCGCTGCCCGTGGCCCCCGATCCCTACGTGATCACCCTGGTCACGGCGGTGGGGGAGCACCACGACCGCGTCGACGAGCTGATCGGGGGGGCCGCCATCGGATGGGACCTCGGCCGGATGGCCGTGGTCGACCGCAACGTGCTGCGCCTGGCCACCGCCGAGTTGCTGGTCTGTGACGACGTGCCCACCGCCGTGGTCCTCAACGAGGCCGTCGACCTGGCCTCGGCGTTCTCGACCGACGATTCGGGCCGCTTCGTGAACGGAGTGCTGGCCACCGTGGCCTCGCGGGTCCGTCCGGGACCCTCCGATCCCGACTGAGCCGGTACCGCGGGCTTCACCGCCTGTCGCACCCCACCAGCCAGACTGTGCCGAGGCAACGGGAGGAGATCCATGGGCATCGTCGGGGGCCGTTCGAGGAATCTGATCCTGGCGGCGATGATCTTCGCGGTCTCGATGACCTTCATCGACCAGACGATCGTGTCGATCGCCGTGCCGGAGATCCAGCGGGAGCTCCACCTGAGCTCCACCGGGGTCCAGTGGGCCGTCAACGCCTACCTGCTGTCGCTCGCCGCCTTCTTCGCCTACGGCGGCCGCCTGGCGGACACCGTCGGCCACCGCAAGGTCACCGTGATGGGCGTGGTCATCTTCGCCCTCGCCTCCACCATGTGCGGGCTCACGCCGACGGGGAGCCTGGCGGAGGCGTGGATCGTCACGTTCCGGGCCGTCCAGGGGTTCGGCGGCGCCCTGCTGTTCCCGGCGGCGCTCGCCGTCGTCGTCCAGACCTTCCCGCTGCGGGAGCGGGGCAAGGCGCTGGCCATGTTCTTCGGGATCGCCGGCGGACTGACCGCCATCGGCCCGCTGCTCGGCGGCTACCTCACGGAGTGGACGTGGCGGGCCATCTTCTGGGTCAACATCCCCGTGGCCGTCATCGCCCTGGTGCTGATCGCCGTCTCGCGCCCGACCACCGTCCATCACCCGGCGAGGATGGACTACCGCGGCCTGGCTCTCATCGTCGCCGGCGTCGGACTCAGCGTCTTCGGGTTCCAGCAGGCCTCCAACTGGGGCTGGAGCAATCCGGCCATCGGCCTCTGCATCGCCGGCGGCGTGGCGCTCCTGGTCGTCTTCGCCCTGGTCGAACTGCGCACCGAGTCGCCACTGATGCAGGTGCGCATCTTCACCGTCCGGCCCTTCCTGGTCGAGAACCTGGTGCTGGGCATCGCCATGCTGGCCTTCGTCCCGGTCTTCTTCTTCGCCTCGGAGTACGCCCAGGTGGCGCTCGGCAAGTCGGCCTCGGAGGCGGGCCTGTTCCTGCTCACCTTCTTCGGCGGCTTCGTGGTGGCCGCCCAGATCGGCGGGCGCATGCTCGACAGGGGCGGTGCCAAGCGGCCGGTCGTGCTCGGCTGCGTCCTGGCCGCGGTCGGCTTCGCGCTGTGGGCCGGCAAGGTCACGACCCTCAGCTTCTCGGCCCAGCAGTGGGATGTGGTCATCGCCGGGGCCGGCATGGGCTTCATGCTGGGCCCGGCCAGCACCGACGCCGTCAACCGGGCGTCCCGCCTCTCCTACGGCGAGGCCACCGGCATCACCCAGACGGTGCGGAACTACGCGGCGAGCCTGGGCCTGGCCATCCTCGGGACCCTCCTCGTGACCGAGCTGCGCTCCCACCTCACCACGTCGCTCGTGGCCATGGGCGTGCCGCCCGGCGAGGCGTCCACGAAGGCGGCCCAGCTGGCCGAGGGAGGCTCGACCACAGTCGGCACCACGTCCGCCATCCCGCACTTCTTCGAGCTCGACTTCGCCTACGCCACCCGCAGCGTGCTGTGGGGCATGGCCATCGTCATGGCCGTGGCCGCGGTCGTCGGATTCGTCGGACTGCAACGGGGACGCCAGGAGTTGGGTGACGGCGTGGACTGGGACGGTGACGCTCCTCCCGGCGGGGTCGTCGCCGACCCGTCGGCCGGCCGGACCGACGCCTCCGGGACGGCCGACGACCGGGACACCGCCCCCGACACGACCGCACGCGGCCCGGGGACGTGAGCGCCTCCACCCCACGACACGACCCGCCGCACGACCCGATCCGCCGGTGGCCGGCGCGACCGTGCTCGTCGACTGACATCCCTCGTCGCCGCCGGTCCCGTCGTCGTCGACCGACCGACGTCGTCGACGACCGCCGCCGGGCCGCCCCGGACGGCACCGGGAGCGAAGCGGTATAGTTGGGACCTGACCGTGAAGCGGGTCCCGTGAGGCCCGTACGGACAGGAGGATCAGGTGGCCGAACGAGAGCGCAGTCATACCCGGCCGCGGGGTGCCGTCTTCGTTCCCCGGGTCCAGGTCATGTCCGCCGATGACGTCCGGCGCGCCATCACCCGCATGGCCCACGAGATCGCCGAGCGCAACCGCGGCCTCCACGGCGTGGTGCTCGTCGGACTGCAGACCGGCGGGGTGGGCATCGCCCGCCGCCTGGCCGAGACCCTCGCCGAGGTGGAGGGTGCGGACGTGCCCGTCGGGACCCTCGACGTCGCCTTCTACCGGGACGACATCGGCCTGCGACCGGTCCTGCCCGAGGCCGCCACCGACATCACCACCGACCTGACCGGGGCGACCGTGGTGCTCGTCGACGACGTGCTCTTCACCGGCCGGACCATCCGGGCCGCCCTCAACGCCCTGGGGGAGTACGGGCGGGCCCAGGTGGTGGAGTTGGCCGTGATGGTCGACCGGGGCCACCGCGAGCTGCCGATCCGGCCCGACTACGTGGGCAAGAACCTCCCCACCAACCGCGACGAGATGGTCGACGTCTCCGACGAGGGCGTGTCGCTGGGCGAGCTGGTGAGCCGGTGAGCCCGTTCCCGGCCCACCTGCTCAGCATGGACGACCTCGACGCCACGGCCATCGCCGAGGTGCTGCGGGTCACCGACTCCTTCGCCGAGGTCGGTCGGCGGGCCAACCCCAAGGTGCCCACCCTGCGGGGCCGCACCGTGGCCACCCTGTTCTTCGAGGACTCGACCCGGACCCGGATGTCCTTCGAGACGGCGGCCAAGCGGATGTCGGCCGACGTCCTGTCCTTTGCCGCCGGGTCGTCCTCGGTCAAGAAGGGCGAGTCGCTGCGGGACACCATCGAGACGATCCAGGCCATCGGCATGGACGCGGTGATCATCCGGCACAGTTCCGCCGGTGTGCCCGCCCGGGTGGCCGGCTGGGTCGAACACTGCGCGGTGGTCAACGCGGGCGACGGCTGGCACCAGCACCCGACCCAGGCCCTGCTCGACCTCTACACGGTGCGCCAGTCCCTCGGCGGGGGCGACGAGGGCACCGACGCCTTCGCCGGCCTGCGGGTGACCATCGTGGGCGACATCCGCCACAGCCGGGTGGCCCGCTCACAGATCACCGCGTACGCCGCGCTCGGGGCCGAGGTCACCCTGGTGGCGCCGGCCACCCTGCTGCCGCCCTCGCTCGAGGGGTGGCCGGTGGCCTCGGTCAGCCACGACCTGGACGGCGTGCTGGACAAGACGGACGTCATCTCGCTACTGCGGCTCCAGGCCGAGCGGGGGAGTGGCGACTACGTGCCCACGATGCGGGAGTACACGGCCGGCTACGCCCTGAGCGCCCGCCGGGCCCTGCAGCTCCCGCCCGAGGCCATCATCCTCCACCCCGGGCCCATGGTCCGCGGCGTGGAGATCGCCTCCGAGGTGGCCGAGCTCCCCTCGGCCCGCATTACCGACCAGGTCGGCAACGGCGTGGCCGTCCGCATGGCCGTCCTCTTCCTGCTGCTCGGCCAGGGCACCCTCGAGGGGGCGGCATGACCGGGCGGAGCGGGACCACCACGCCGGAGCTGGTGATCCGGGGCGGCACCGTGGTCGACGCCACGGGCACGCGCCGGGCCGACGTGCGGGTCGCGGACGGCACGGTGGTGGAGGTGGGCGAGGGGATCGACCCGGCCGCCGGCGCACGGATCCTCGACGCCGGTGGATGCGTGGTCTCGCCGGGCCTCGTCGACCTCCACACCCACCTGCGCGAGCCCGGGCGCGAGGAGGCCGAGACGGTCGGGTCCGGCACCCGGGCGGCCGCCCTGGGCGGGTTCACCGCCGTGGTCGCCATGCCCAACACCGACCCGCCGCTCGACTGCGCCGAGTCCGTGCGCAACGTCTACGCCCTGGCCGAGGGCGCCCTCGCCCAGGTGGCGGTGGCCGGAGCCATCACCGTCGGGCGCGCCGGCGAGCGGCTCGCCCCCATGGCCGAACTGGCCGCCCTCGGGGTCAGGCTCTTCACCGACGACGGCGACGGCGTGCAGTCGGCCGGCCTGATGCGCCGGGCCCTGCAGTACGCCACCGGTCTCGGGGTGGTCCTGGGCCAGCACTGCGAGGACCGCAGCCTGGCCGCCGGCGGCACGATGCACGAAGGCGCGTGGTCGAGCCGGCTGGGCCTCCCGGGCATGCCGGCCGAGGCCGAGGAGGTCATGGTGGCGAGGGACATCGCCCTCTCCCGGGCGACCGGTGGTCGGGTCCACTTCCTCCACCTCTCGACGGCCGGCTCGATCGACCTGGTGCGCCGGGCCCGGGCCGAGGGGGTGCCGGTCACCGCCGAGGTGGCCCCGCACCACTTCACCCTGACCGACGGATGCACGTCCGGCTACGACCCGGTCTTCAAGGTCAACCCGCCGCTCCGCCCCCAGGCCGACGTCGACGCCGTCAAGGCGGCCCTGGCCGACGGCACGGCCGACGCCATCGCCACCGACCACGCCCCCCACGCTGTCCGAGCTGAAGGACCTGCCCTTCGACCAGGCGCCCCCGGGCATGCTCGGGCTGCAGACGGCCCTCGCCCTGGCCGTCACCGAGCTCGACCTGCCCCTCGAGCGCATCCTGGCCCTGCTCAGCTGGCAGCCGGCCGCCCTCGTCGGCCTCGACCCGGCCCACGGCGGGACCCAGGGCGGCCCGGTCGCCGCGGGGGCGGTCGCCAACCTCTGCGTGGTCGACCCGTCCGCCACCTGGACCGTCGACCCGACGGCGCTGGCCTCCCGCAGCCGCAACACCCCCTATGCCGGCCGCACCCTGACGGGCCGGGTCCGCCACACCGTGCTGGCCGGCGAGCCGGTCGTCGTCGACGCCGAGGCGCAGCGGTGAGCCCCCGCGGTGCCAGCGCGCGAGCGCCGGGCGGCCCTCCTGGTGCTGGCCGACGGCGCGGTGTTCGAAGGTGAGGCCTTCGGGGCCGCCCCGGCCGACGGCATCTCGACCGGCGAGGCCGTCTTCAACACCGTGCTGTCGGGCTACCAGGAGGTCATCACCGACCCGTCCTACGCCGGCCAGGTGATCGCCTTCACGTACCCGCACATCGGCAACTACGGGGTGAACCCGGCCGACGACGAGGCCCCCAGGCCCCACTGCCGCGGCGTGGTCGTGCGCGACCTGGCCGACGCCCCGTCCAACTGGCGCTCGTCGGGCTCCCTCGAGGCCTACCTCGAGACCCACGGCGTGGCCGGCATCACCGGGGTCGACACCCGCCGGCTCGCCCGCCACCTGCGCGACCACGGGTCGGTGCCCTGCGCCTTCGGCACGGCCGGCGAGTCGGACCTCCTGGCCGCGGCCCGCACCGCCCCACCGACCGACGGTCGGGACCTGGTGTCGTCGGTCACGACGCCCCGGGTGCTGACCCGGGGCCGCGGCCCCTACCGGGTGGTGGCCTATGACTTCGGGATCAAGGAGGCCATGCTGCGCCAGCTCGGCGACCTGGCCACGGTCACGGTGGTGCCGGCCTCCACCCCGGCCGACGAGGCGCTCGCCTTCGACCCCGACGGCATCTTCCTCTCCAACGGGCCCGGCGACCCCGCCGCCCTGCCCGCCGTCATCACCGAGCTCCGGGCCCTGCTCGACCACGGGTCGGTGCCGATCTTCGGTATCTGCCTCGGCCACCAGCTGCTGGCCAGCGCCCTCGGGGCCACCACCTACAAGCTCCCCTTCGGCCACCACGGCGGCAACCACCCGGTGCGGCGCACGGCCACCGGTCGGGTGGAGATCACCTCGCAGAACCACAACTACGCGGTCGCCGCCGACTCGTTGGGGGCGAGCCAGGTGACCCACGTCAACCTCAACGACGGGGTCATCGAGGGCCTGGCCAGCACCGAGGTGCCGGCCTTCAGCGTGCAATACCACCCCGAGGCGGGCCCCGGCCCCCACGACGCCCGCTACCTGTTCGAGGAGTTCCGCATGCTGATGGACGCCCACGGTGGGCCCGGTGGACGAGCAGCCGGGGGGGTGGCCTGATGCCCCGCCGCGACGACCTCGAATCGATCCTGGTCATCGGGTCGGGCCCGATCGTGATCGGCCAGGCCTGCGAGTTCGACTACTCGGGCACCCAGGCGTGCCGGGTCCTCGCCGAGGAAGGCTTCCGGGTGGTGCTGGCCAACTCGAACCCGGCCACGATCATGACCGACCCGGGCATGGCCGACCGCACGTACGTCGAGCCCCTCGACCCGGACGTGCTGACGGCCATCATCGAGCGGGAGCGGCCCGACGCGCTGCTGCCCACCCTCGGCGGCCAGACGGCGTTGAACCTCACCATGGCCCTGTCCGGACGGGGCGTCCTCGAGGGCAACGGGGTCGAGGTCATCGGCGCCAACCCCGAGGCCATCGCCACGGCCGAGGACCGCGAACGCTTCAAGGCGGCCATGGAGGAGATCGGCCTGTCGGTGCCGCCGTCGGGCTTCGCCCACTCGCTGGACGAGGCCATGGCCATCGGCGCCTCGATCGGTTACCCGATCATGGTCCGTCCCAGCTACATCCTGGGCGGTGCCGGCACCGGGATCGCCCAGGACGCCGAGGCGCTGGTGCGCCTGGCCGCCGAGGGCCTCGACGCCTCACCCATCAGCGAGGTGCTCGTGGAGCGATCGATCGCGGGGCAGAAGGAGTACGAGCTCGAGGTCATGCGGGACCACGCCGACAACTGTGTGGTCATCTGCTCGATCGAGAACGTCGACCCGATGGGGGTCCACACCGGCGACTCGATCACCGTCGCCCCGGCCCAGACCCTCACCGACGTCGAGTACCAGGAGATGCGTGACGCCGCGTTCGCCTGCATCCGCCGGGTGGGCGTGGAGACGGGTGGCTCGAACGTGCAGTTCGCCGTCGACCCGCGCACCGGCCACCAGACGGTCATCGAGATGAACCCCCGGGTGTCGCGGTCCTCGGCGCTGGCCTCCAAGGCCACCGGGTTCCCGATCGCCAAGATCGCCGCCCGGCTGGCGGTGGGCTACCGCCTCGACGAGATCGCCAACGACATCACCGGGGCCACCCCCGCCTCCTTCGAGCCGGTCATCGACTACGTGGTCACGAAGATCCCCCGGTGGGCCTTCGAGAAGCTGCCCGGGGCCACCGACGTCCTCGGCACCCGGATGCAGTCGGTGGGCGAGGTCATGGGCATCGGCCGCACCTTCCCCGAGTCGCTGCAGAAGGCCGTGCGGTCACTCGAGCAGGGGCGCTCGGGGCTCAACGCCGATCCGTCGGAGGCGGCCGTCGACGACGTGCCCGTCGACGCACTGCCGCGACGCCGTGGCCACGGCCACCCCCGAGCGGCTGTTCCAGCTCGAGTCACTGCTGCGGCGCGGCGCGTCGGTCGAGGACCTGGCCGCGGTCACCGGCATCGACCCGTGGTTCCTCGCCGAGATGGCCAAGGTGACCGACGCCCGCATGGCCCTCGACCTCCAGGTGACCCTCGGCGTGACCGTCGCCGACCTCGACCGGCGGGAGTGGCGGCGGCTCAAGCGCCTCGGGTTCAGCGACCGCCAGCTCGCCCACCTGTTCGGCGACGGCGTGGACGAGGCGGCCGTCCGGGCCGCCCGGGTGGGCACCGGCGCGACGGTCACGTTCAAGACCGTCGACACCTGCGCCGCCGAGTTCGAGGCCCACACGCCGTACCACTACTCGACGTACGAGGAGGAGGACGAGATCAGCCCCTCGGACCGGCCCCGGGTCATCATCCTCGGCTCCGGGCCCAACCGCATCGGCCAGGGGATCGAGTTCGACTACTGCTGCGTCCACGCCTCGATGGCCCTGCGGGCCGCCGGATTCGAGACCATCATGCTCAACTGCAACCCCGAGACGGTCTCGACCGACTACGACACGTCCGACCGGCTCTACTTCGAGCCGCTCACCACCGAGGACCTGGCCAACGTGATCGAGGCCGAGCGGGCGGCCTCGCGCGGCGACGGGCACCTCGTCGGGGTCATCGTCAGCCTGGGCGGTCAGACGCCGCTCAAGCTCGCCGCCGGCATCGACGAGGGGCTGGTGCTCGGGACCTCGCCGGCCTCCATCGACCTGGCCGAGGACCGCGAGCGGTGGAACGACCTCTGCGGCCGCCTCGGCATACCCCAGCCCCCCGGGGGCACGGCCACGACACCGGCCGAGGCCGTGGCCGTGGCCGGGCGGATCGGGTACCCGGTGCTCGTGCGACCCTCCTACGTGCTGGGCGGCCGGGCCATGGAGATCGTCTACGACGACGAGCGCCTGATCGAGGCCGTCGAGGCCATGTCCGGGGTGGGCGGGTCCCTCGGCCGGGAGGGCGGGGTGACCGCCGACCGTCCGGTGCTCGTCGACCGCTTCCTCGAGGACGCGGTGGAGGTCGACGTCGACGCGGTGCGCGACGCCACCGGCGAGGTCGTCATCTGCGGGGTGATGGAGCACGTCGAGGAGGCGGGCGTCCACTCCGGTGACTCGGCGTGTGCCCTCCCGCCCCAGACGCTGCCACCCTCGGTAATCGGCGAGCTCGAGCGGCACGTCCGGGTGATCTGCGAGTCGCTGCAGGTCCGCGGCCTGTGCAACGTGCAGTTCGCCGTCAAGGGCGACCAGGTCTACGTGCTCGAGGCCAACCCGCGGGCGAGCCGCACGGTCCCCTTCGTGGCCAAGGCCACCGGGGTGCCGGTCGCCATGGTGGCGGCCCGGGTCATGGTCGGGGCCACCCTGGCCGAGCTGCGCGAGGAGGGGCTGTTGACCGAGCCCGTCGGCGGCCACGTCTCGGTCAAGGAGGCCGTCCTCCCCTTCAACCGGTTCCCCGGCGTCGACACCCTCCTCGGTCCGGAAATGCGCTCCACCGGAGAGGTGATGGGCGTCGGGTCCACCTTCGGCCTGGCCTTCGCCAAGAGCCAGATCGCCGCCGGCAACCGGCTGCCCACGTCGGGCACCGTCTTCTTCTCGTTGGCCGACAGGGACAAGGCGGCCGGGCTCGAGGTGGCCCGCGAGTTCGCCGCCCTCGGCTTCGACCTGGCGGCCACGTCGGGCACGGCCGAACTGCTGGCCTCGGCGGGCATCGAGGTCGGCACCGTGGTGGCCAAGGTGGGGGAGGACCACCCGGGCAAGGTCGACGCCGTCGAACTGATCGCCGGGGGCAAGGTGCAGCTCGTCGTGAACACCCCCCGGGGCCGCGGACCACGGGCCGACGGGATCCACATCCGGGCCACGTCCACCGCCCATCTGGTGCCGTGCCTCACCACCGTGGCCGCGGCCAAGGCCGCCGCCGCCGGCATCGCCGACTGGTCGGCCCATCCCCTCTCGGTCCGCTCGCTGCAGGAGTACCACCAGCGGTGACCCGGTGAGCCGCGAGCCGACGGTCACCGTCCGGCACGGTCGGGCGGGACGGGCCTGGCGGGCCGTCACCCGCGGGTACGTCGACCTCTCGGTGCCCGTCGGGTCGATCACCCTGCCCAACCCGGTCATGACCGCCTCGGGCACGGCCGGGCACGCCGACGAGCTCGAGGCCTACGGCCCCCTGGCCGCGCTCGGTGCGGTGGTCGTCAAGTCGCTGTCGGTCGGTCCGTGGCCCGGCAACCCCCCGCCCCGGGTCCACCAGGCCGGCGCCGGCATGGTCAACAGCGTCGGACTCCAGGGCCCGGGCGTCGAGGCCTGGGTGCGCGACGACCTACCCCGCCTGGCCGCCGCCGGCGCCCGCACGGTGGTGAGCATCTGGGGCCAGCGGGTCGACGACTTCGCCAAGGCGGCCGATCTCCTGGCCGGGGTCGAGGGGCTCACGGCGGTCGAGGTCAACGTCAGCTGCCCCAACATCGAGGACCGTCGCCACATGTTCGCCCACTCGGCGACCGCCACCGCCGAGGTGCTGGAGGCGGTGGCGGCCAACGGGCCCCCCGTGCCCCTGTGGGCCAAGCTCAGCCCCACCGTGTCCGACCTCGCCGAGATCGCCGGGGCGGCCCTGGCCCACGGGGCCGAAGGGGTCACGCTGGTGAACACGGCCCTCGCCATGGTCATCGACCTCGAGCGCCGTGCCCCCGTGCTCGGCTCCGGTCCGGCCGGCGGCGGCCTGTCGGGGCCGTCGATCCATCCGATCGCCGTGCGGGCCGTGTACGACGTGCGGGCCGCCCATCCCGGTGCCGCCATCATCGGCGTCGGCGGGGTGATGACGGGCCGCGACGCCGTCGAGCTGCTGATGGCCGGTGCGGACGCCGTCCAGGTCGGCACGGCCACCTTCCGGGACCCCCGGGCGGCCTGGCGGGTGCTCGACGAGGTCGGTGCGTGGTGCTCGGCCCACAAGGTCCGGGCCGTCCGGTCGCTGCGGGGGGCGGCCCAGCCGTGACCGCCACGGTGGGAGGCGGGGCGGCGGCTTCGAACCGGTCGGACGCGGCCACCAGGAGGAGGACGACATGACCGACGGATTCGCGGCGCGGGTGGCCAGGGCGGTCGCCGACACCGGCCCGCTGTGCGCGGGTATCGACCCGAGCTCGGACCTGCTCGGGGCGTGGGGCCTCGAGGACACCCCGGACGGGCTCCGGGCGTTCGGACTGGCCTGCGTCGAGGCCTTCGCCGGTGTGGTGCCGGTGGTCAAGCCCCAGGTGGCGTTCTTCGAGCGGATGGGGTCGGCGGGTCTCGCCGCCCTGGAGGAGGTCCTGGCCGCGGCACGCCAGGCCGGACTGCTCGCCATCGCGGACGCCAAGCGCGGCGACATCGGGACGACCATGGCCGCCTACGCGTCGGCCTGGCTCGACCCGGCCAGCCCGCTGGCCGCGGATGCCATGACGGCCATGCCCTACATGGGCCTCGGCGCCCTGCAGCCGGCCCTCGACCTGGCCGCGGCCGGCGGTCGCGGCGTCATCGTGGTCACCCGCAGCTCCAATCCCGAGGGCCGGTCGCTGCAGACCGCCACCACGTCGGCCGGACCGAGCGTGGAGGACCAGCTGCTGGCCGAGATCGCCGCCCTCAACGCCGGGGGACTGCCGGTGCCGGGGTCGGTCGGCGTCGTCATCGGGGCGACGCTCGCACCGTCGGCCTTCGACCTGTCCGGCCTCGGCGGGGTGGTCCTGGCGCCGGGCTTCGGGGTCCAGGGGGGTACCACCGACACGGTGCGGACGCTGTTCGCCGGGTGCGCCCCGGGGACGGTGCTGCCCAGCGCGTCGCGCTCGCTGCTGTCGACCGGGCCCGACGTCGGCGCGCTGCGGGCCGCGGCGACCCGGGAGTCCGAGGCGCTGGGGCGGGTGCTCGACTGAGTCCCCCCGCCGGATCTGCGCTCAGCGATCGGCGGTGGGCAGGTCCTTGGCGAAGGTCGTGAAGGGCGAGGGCGGCAGGTAGTCGGCCGGTACGTCCTCCACGCCGTCGTACCAGTCGATGTCGAGGATGTTGGACACGCCGCCGGTCTCGACCGTGCCGCTCAGCCCGAGATCCTTGGCCGCGGCGAACGCCTGGCGGCCGTCGATCGTCCCCTGCTCGAGTTCGTGCCAGGTCGAGAGCTCGACGCGGCCGATCAGGCTGTAGACGAGGCCGTCGGTGGTGGCGCCGACCCGCCGGCCGATCATGCAGTGGTGCGGACCGTCGTCGATGGCGTAGACGGCGGCGTCGCCCGACCCGGCTGCGGCCCGGATCCGGGCGGGATGGCCGAAGATGTGGATACCGCCGTGGGCCCGCTCCTTCATGGCCCACAGCGGGCTGTGGGGGATGGTGCCCTCGGGCTCGTGCTCCTCGAGGGGCGTGGCATCGATGGGGGCGGCGACCGGGAACACCCAGTCCTCGGTGCCCTTCTGGAAGTGCAGCTCGCCGTCGGCCCGTGACTGGAAGGCGCTGTCGCCTGGATGGTCCCCGGTGTCGCTCACGTGCCGCTCCTTGGTCGTTCAGCTCGTCGGGGCACTGGTATCCCGATCTCCTGACCCCATCGTGCCACGCGTGCGCGTGCCGGTCGTCCGGAGCGGCCCCGGGCGCTTCCCGTGCCCCCTACGTGCCCGCCGCGGTGGGGAACCAGCCCGTCACCCGGGCGGCCAGCGCCGCCCGGTCGCGGCGGGCGAGCCCCGCCGCCGTCGCCGCGTCGACGACGACGAAGGTCACGTCGTCGCCGGGGGTCAGCTGGCCGAGGAGGGGCAGATCGACGGTGGCCACGCAGGCCACCACCGGGTAGCCGCCGACCGTGGCGTGGTCGGGGAGGAGCACGATCGGGCGGCCGTCGGGGGGCACCTGCACGGCACCGGTCACCATCGGGGTGGAGGCCCGGGCCGGTCCGGGCGCCACCCCCGGGCCGTCACCCGGGACGAGGCGGACCCCGATGCGGTCCACGTCGGTACCGACGACCCAGGTGGTGGCCTCCAGGCCCTCGACCGATCCGTGCGGACCGGGCACCACCCGCAGGACGACGGGGCCGACGGCCGGGGCGCGGCGGAGGTCCAGGTGTCCGCGGACCCGTCGCGGGGCGCCGCGGGCCAGGCGGTCGCCGGTCCGCAGCACCCCGACGCCGAGGCCCGACAGCATGTCCGAGGAGCGGGAGCCGAGCACGGCCGGGGTGGCCAGCCCGCCGGCCACCCCGAGGTAGGCACGAAGGCCCGCGGCGATCCTCCCGACGTGCACTACCTGCCCGTCGGCCACCGGGAGCACGGCGCCGTCGGGGACCGGGCGGCCGTCGATCGTCACCGCGACGGCGCCGGCGCCGGCGCCGACCACGGCCAGGTGGCCGTCGCCGACCACCCGGATCGTCGGTCCGGTCGCGGTGCACTCGAGCGCCGCCGTGGTGGACGGGTCGTCACCCAGCAGGACGTGGAGCAGCGACGCGGCGCGGGCGTCGGCCGCTCCGGCGGCCGGCACGCCGAGATGGGCGACCCCCCGCCGGCCGGCATCCTGGATCGTCGTGGCCAGTCCGGGCTCGAGCACCTCGAGGCACGGGCCGTCGCCGGCGTCGAGGAGCGCCCGCCGGGTCTCGGCGACCGGCGGTGCGGCGGTGGGCGGGGACACGACGAAGCGGACCCGGTCTCCCGGGGCGACGCGGGAGTGGGGCGCCACGTCCGGATCGAAGAGGACCTCGACGGTGCGGCCGAGCAGGTGCCAGCCCCCGGGTGTGGCCCGCGGGTAGACCGAGGCGAAGCCGGCGGCCACCGCCACCGAGCCGGGCGGCACCGACGTCCGGGGGGTGGGGCGCCGGGGGAGCGCGGCGAGCTCGGCGGGCAGGCCGGTCAGGTAGGGGAAGCCGGGGGCGAATCCAACGAAGGCGACCTCGAGGTCGGCGGTCACCACGAGCTCGACGACCCGGTCGACGGTGATGCCGATGGCGGACGCCACCTCCGCGAGGTCGGCGCCGTCGAACACCACCGGGAGCACGTGGGAGCGGGATCGCCCGGCACTCGTCCCCGTCGCGGCCGCGCCGGTCCAGCTCCCCACCGCGTCGTCGAGCCAGCCGGCGACGGTGGCGCCGTCGGCCCGGTCGGGGTCGGTGTCCAGGACGACGAGCACGCTGGCGAACCCGACCACCACCTCCTCGACCGCGCCGGGCACCGCGCCCACCGCCACGGCGTCTCCGACGACGGCGGCCAGGGCGTGGGCGGCGGCCACGTCGATCGTCTCGACCAGCAGGGCACGGTCGCCGAAGCGGGTGACCCGGCCCGTCACCCCGGCGACCTCCTCATGACGGCGGTGCGGCGAAGGCCCGCAGCTCGACACCGGCCGACTCGAGCGCCAGGCGCACGGCCCGACCGTGGTGCTCGGCACCGGGGTGGTCGCCGTGGAGGCAGAGGGTGCGCACGTCGAGTGCCACCCACGTCCCGTCCACCGCGTCGACGCCGCCGTCGACGGCGAGCGACCGGGCCCGTCGGGCGACACCGTCGGGGTCGTCGACCAGCGCGCCGTCGCGGTGGCGCGGGACGAGGAGGCCGTCGGCGCCGTAGCCGCGGTCGCAGAACCCCTCGGGTACGACCTCCCATCCGGCCGCCCGGGCGACGGCCGCCTGCGCCCCGGCGGGCGGACCGACCAGGACCGGGCACCGGCGACCGAGTGCCCGCACGAGGGTCTGGGCCACCTCGGGATCGGTGGCGACGGTGGTGTAGAGCGCGCCGTGGGGCTTGACGTAGGTGACGGTCCCGCCGGCGACGCGCACCTCGGCCTCCAGCGTCTCCCACTGCTCGACGAGGTCGTCGGCCAGTCGCTCGGGAGCGACGGCCAGCGCGCGCCGGCCGAATCCGGCCCGGTCCCGGTAGGAGATGTGGGCGCCGATCGCTACACCCCGTGACACGCAGGCCTCGGCGGCGGACCGCATCACCGCCGGCGACCCGGCGTGGAACCCGCAGGCGAGGCTGGCGCTCGTGACCACGTCCAGCAGGGCCAGGTCCGAAGGGCCGAGGGCGTCGCCCTCGGCAAGGTCGGCGTTGAGATCCATCACCGTCACACCTCCAGTATCGGGCACGACGGGGAGGCCCGCCGCGACCGTTCCCGCAGGTACCGCATGACCTCGTGCTGTAGAGGCGCTATCGTTCCCGCCATGCCGCAACCGCCTGCACTTACGCCCGAACAGCGCCAGGCCGCACTGGCCAAGGCCGCCAAGGTCCGCCGCGAGCGGGCCGAGGTGAAGGAGAAGCTCAAGCTCGGCTCGATCGATCTCGGGGAGCTCCTCACCATGGCCGACGGCAACGAGACCGTGGGGAAGATGAAGGTCCTCTCGGTACTCGAGTCGCTGCCCGGTCTGGGCAAGGTCAAGGCCCGCCGCCTCATGGAGACGGTCGGGATCTCGGAGAGCCGCCGGCTCCAGGGCCTCGGCTCGAACCAGCGCGAGGCGCTTCTCCGGGAGACCGCCCGCTGAGCGGAGGGGACCCGGCGGGTGGAGCGCCCGCCGACCACGCCCGCATCTTCGTTCTCTTCGGCCCCGGCGGGGCCGGCAAGGGAACCGTCGCCGCCCGCCTGGTGGCCGACGACCCCAGGCTCTGGCTCAGCCGGTCGTGGACCACCCGGACCCGGCGCCCGGGAGAGCCTGAGGACGCGTACGTCTTCGTCGACCGGCCGACGTTCGAGGCCCACGCCGCGGCCGGCGGCTTCTTCGAGTGGGCCGAGTTCCTCGACAACCTCTACGGCACTCCCGTGCCCGAACCCGATGCCGGCCACGACGTCCTGCTCGAGATCGACCTGCAGGGTGCCCGCCAGGTCCGGGCCCTGCGCCCCGACGCCACGCTCGTGCTCCTGCTCCCGCCGTCGCCCGACGTCCAGGCCGAGCGACTGCGGGCCCGGGGGGACGACGAGGCCCACGTGGCCCGGCGGGTGGCCGAGGGGGCCGCGGAAGAGCGGGCCGGTCGGGACATCGCCGATGCCGTGGTGGTCAACGAGACCATCGCGCAGGCCGCTGCCGATATCGCCTCTATACTGGACCTTCGTCGCTCGGACGCCTCCTAGGCCCGGCGACCCGCACCGCCGGCCTCCCGCCGGCGCCCACCTACATGGCGTAAGGATCGTGATGGCTCAGAACCCGACCACCTTGATGGACCCGCCGATCGAGGACCTCCTCGACAAGGTCGACTCCAAGTTCACCCTGGTGGCCCTGGCCTCCCGTCGGGCTCGGCAGGTCAACAGCTACTACAACTCGCTGGGCGAGGGCATCGGCGTGGTCGTGCCGCCCCAGGTCGCCTCGGCCTCCGGCAAGCCGCTGTCGATCGCCTTCGAGGAGGTCGCCGAAGGCAAGGCCACCTACAGCCGGCCCGACCCCGAGGAGGTGGCCGCCGCCGAGGCCGCCGAGGCCGCAGCGCTGGCCCTCATCGAGGGTGCGGTCGAGTTGGCCGTCGAGGAAGCCGTGGCCGATGCCATCGCCGCCGACAAGGACGAGACCACCGACTGACTCCACGTCCCGGCCGGGGCGCCGGGACGCGCGCCCGACAGGGGGAACGCCGTGGCCGAGGTGACAGCGCACGACCCGGGCCCGACCGACGGGCGGCCGTTCGTCGTCCTCGGCGTGTCCGCCGGCATCGCCGCGTACAAGGCCGTGGAGGTCTGCCGGCGCCTGGTCGACGCCGGGTGCCACGTGGCCCCGGTGCTGACCGAGCGGGCCACGCGCTTCGTGGGCCGGGCCACCTTCGACGCCCTCGGCTCCGAGCCCACCCAGACCAGCGTGTTCGACGAGCCGTCGCCGATCCCGCACACGCGCCTCGGCCAGCGGGCCGACGTCGTGGTGGTGGCCCCGGCCACGGCGGACCTACTGGCCCGGTACGCCTCCGGACTGGCCGACGACCTGCTGACGACCACCCTGGTCGCCACCGCCGCGCCGGTCGTGGTGTGCCCGGCCATGCACACCGAGATGTGGGAGCACCCTGCCGTGCAGGCCAATCTCGAGACCCTGCGCGCCCGTGGCGTCACGGTCGTGCCCCCCGAGGACGGGCGCCTGGCCGGTGGCGACGTCGGCTCGGGACGGATGGCCGAACCGGCCACGGTCGCCGCCGCCGTCCTGGGCCTCCTGGCGGGACGGAGCGGGGACACCACCGGCCCCGGAACCCGCGCCGACCTCGCCGGTGTCCGGGTCCTGGTCTCGGCCGGCGGGACCCGCGAGGCCATCGACCCGGTCCGGTTCATCACCAACCGCTCGTCGGGCAAGCAGGGCCACGCCGTGGCCGCGGTGGCCCGTCGGCGGGGCGCGGACGTCGTGCTGGTGACCACCAGCTCACTGCCCCGTCCCGACGGGGTCGCGGTCGTCGAGGTCGAGACGGCGGCGGAAATGGAGGAGGCCATGCTGGCCCGGGCGGCCGACGCCGACGTGGTGGTCATGGCCGCCGCGGTCGCCGACTTCCGGCCCAAGGTGACCGTCGACACGAAGCTGCACAAGTCGGACGGTGTCCCTGAGCTCGTGCTCGAGGCCACCAACGACATCCTGGCCGAGCTGGGCCGGCGGCGCCGTCCGGGCCAGGTGCTGGTCGGGTTCGCCGCGGAAACCGACGAGGTGCCCGAGCGGGCCCGGGCCAAGCTGGTGGCCAAGGGCGTCGACCTGATGGTGGCGAACGACGTGTCGGCCCCCCGGGTCGGCTTCGACCACGACACCAATGCGGTGACGATCTTCGCGGCCGACGGCAGCGTCACTGCCGTGCCCCTGGCCGCCAAGGCCGAGGTGGCGGACGCCCTGCTCGACGGCGTCGTCGCCCTGCTCCCACCGCCCTCGTAGCGGCACCGCTCGCGCCGGGTAGCGTGGTGCGCCGTGCCCGGGGGACCCCGGGTCGCGGGCCCGCACCGTCCCGACGTTGCCGCACGACCCGCAGCACCAGCAGTCCCGACCGTCGACGCCGACCGTGTGCCCGACGACCAGACCACAGAGGATGGAACACCCGTGAGCAGCCGATACACCTTCACCTCGGAGTCCGTGACCGAGGGGCACCCCGACAAGATGGCCGACCAGATCTCGGATTCGGTGCTCGACGCGATGCTGACCGACGACCCCGACAGCCGGGTGGCCTGCGAGACCCTGCTCACCACCGGTCTGGTCCTCGTCGCCGGCGAGATCACCACCTCCACCTACGTGGACATCCCCAAGCTCGTGCGCCAGACCGTCCTCGACATCGGCTACGACGACGATGCCTACGGCATCGACGGCAACACCTGCGGGGTGATCGTGTCGCTCGACGAGCAGTCACCCGACATCGGTCAGGGCGTCGACAACGCGTTCGAGGTGCGTGCGGGAACCGGCGGCGAGGACCATCTCAACGCCCAGGGGGCCGGCGACCAGGGGATGATGTTCGGCTACGCCTGCGACGAGACGCCCGATCTGATGCCGCTGCCGATCTGGCTGGCCCACCGCCTGGCCCAGCGCCTGGCCCAGGTGCGCCGGGTCGGCACGCTGCCCTACCTGCGCCCCGACGGCAAGACCCAGGTCAGTGTCACCTACGAGGACGGCAGGCCGATCGCGCTCGAGACCGTCCTCATCTCCACCCAGCACGATCCGGGCATCGACCTCGAGACGCTGCTGCTGCCCGACCTCAAGAACAACGTGATCGACCCGCTCCTGCCGCCCGAGCTCGACGCGTCGGGACTGCGCGTGCTGGCCAACCCGACGGGCGTGTTCGAGCTGGGAGGCCCCCACGCCGATACCGGCCTCACCGGCCGCAAGATCATCGTCGACACCTACGGCGGGATGGCCCGCCACGGCGGCGGTGCCTTCTCGGGCAAGGACCCCTCCAAGGTCGACCGCTCCGCCGCCTACGCCGCCCGCTGGGTGGCCAAGAACGTGGTGGCGTCCGGCGCGGCCAGCCGTTGCGAGGTCCAGGTGGCCTACGCCATCGGCGTCGCCCGCCCGGTGTCGGTGCTGGTCGAGACCTTCGGTACCGAGACCGTCGACCCGACGGCGATCGCCAAGGCCGTCGACGAGGTGTTCGACCTCCGGCCGGCCGCCATCGTGCGCGATCTGGAGCTCAAGCGCCCGATCTACCGCAAGACCGCGGCCTACGGGCACTTCGGCCGCGCCGACAAGGACTTCACCTGGGAGGACACCGCCCGGGCGGACGACCTCAAGCAGGCGCTCGGCCTCTGACCGGCCCACACCCTCCGCCGAACGGCGCCGCCGGGGTCACCTCCGGGGGAGGGGGCCGTCCACGGGTGGTCCGGGTCGTCCCCGACGTCCCGGCCATCCACCGCCGCTTCGACTACAGCGTGCCGGCCGCCCTGGCCGACGCCGTCACCCTGGGTGGCCGCGTCCGCGTGCCGCTGCACGGGCGCCGGGTCGGGGCCTGGGTGGTGGAGGACGACGTGACCCCCGATCCGGGCGTGCACCCCCTCGACGTGGCCGCGTCGAGTGGGCTCGGTCCGCCGCCGGCGGTGGTGGACCTGGCCCGGTGGGCGGCGTGGCGATGGGCCGGCCCGGTGTCGTCGTTCCTGGGAACGGCGTCGCCGCCCCGGGTGGTGCGCGCCCTCGGGCCCGCCCCGGGGTCACCCATGCGGCCGGCCTCGCCGGGCGGTGGCTCGGTGGCGCTGGTTGACGCCGCCCTGGCCGCCGGCGGGACGGCCGTGGTGCGGCTCGCCCCGGCCCTCGACTCGTCGCTGCTCGTCCTCGAACTGGTCAGCCGCACCGGTGCCGACGGGGTCCTGGTGGTGGCCGCCTCCCGGGTGCGGGCCGAACACCTGGCGGCGCGCCTGCGTGGCGCGGGGGTGCCCGTCGCCCTGCTGCCCGACGGGTGGGCCGCGGCCCGGAGCGGCAACTGCGTCGTCGTCGGGACCCGCGCCGCCGCGTGGGCCCCGGTGGAGCGCCTGTGCGCCGCCGTGGTGCTCGACGCCCACGACGAGGCCCACCGCGAGGAGCGGGCCCCCACCTGGTCGTCGGTCGACGTCGTGCTCGAGCGCGGCCGCCGGGACGGGGCACCGGTGCTGCTGGTGTCGCCGTGCCCGACCCTGTCCCTGACCGAGGGCCGCCCGCTGGTGACGACCGAGCGCTCGGTCGAGCGGCGGGGCTGGGCCGTGGTGGAGATCGTCGACCGGACTGGCGACGACCCGCGCACCGGGCTCTTCAGCGAGCGGTTGGCCGGCGCGGCGCGGGCCGAGCTCGACCGACCGGAGGGCCGCGTGGTGTGCGTGCTGCACCGCACCGGACGGATCCGCCTCCTGGCCTGTCGAACGTGCGGCGAGCTCGCCCGCTGCACCCGGTGCGGTGGGGCGGTGGCCCAGGACGGTGTCGAGGGGGTGCTGGCCTGCGGGCGCTGCGGCGAACGTCGCCCCGTGGTGTGCGCGGTCTGCGACTCCACGCGGTTGAAGGTGCTGCGGATCGGCGTGACCCGGGCCACCGAGGAGTTGGCCGCCCTGCTCGGTACCCCGGCACTCGAGGTGACGGCGGCCACCGGCGACGACGCCGAGGTGGGGGGCGCCCGCCTCGTGGTGGGCACGGAGGCCGCCCTGCACCGCGTCGACCACGCCGGCCTGGTCGCCTTCCTCGACGTCGACCAGCACCTGCTGGCCCCGCGGTTCGGCGCCGGTGAGGAGGCGCTGTCGGTGCTGGCCCGGGCGTGCCGGGTGGTCGGCACCCGCCCCGGCGGGGGACGGGTGCTGGTCCAGACCCGCGTGCCCGGCCACGAGGCGCTGGTCGCCGCCGTCCACGCCGATCCCGGGCTCCTGACCGAGGCCGAGCGGCCGGTGCGCTCCCTCCTCGGGCTGCCGCCCTTCGGCGCCCTGGCCCTGCTGCGCGGTGCCGGTGCCCCCGCCTACGCGGAGGGCCTCACGGTGTCGACCACGCTCGAGGTCTCCGCCCTCGCCGACGACCGGTTCCTGGTGCGGGCCGACGACCACGCCGCCCTGGCCGACGGGTTGGCCGCCGTCGAGCGTCCGGCCGGTCGGTTGCGGGTGGAGGTCGATCCGAGCGACGCCTGAGCCGCTCCGGCCGGACGTGCGGGTGGGGCCGTCGACCGGGGGTTCGTTCCCCTGGAGCGGTCGACCGGGGATGCGACGCCTGAGCCGCTCCGGCCGGACGTGCGGGTGGGGCCGTCGACCGGGGGTTCGTTCCCCTGGAGCGGTCGACCGGGGATGCCATACCGCGTACGAATTCGTACGCGGTACGGCATGATCTGCGCTCTCGCCGGCCAGGACGTGCCTCGACCCACCGGCCGGCGCCGCGTGCCGGCCGGGTGCGGACGTCGTGACGCCGGAGACGTCGCGACGGAACCGTCGCACCGTGCCCATCGGTGACGGCCGCCGGTGGTCGGAATGTGCACCTCCTGCCGTACACTGGAGGCATGGCTTCCTACTCAGTGCGCACCTACGGGGACCCGGTCCTCCGACAGGTGGCGAAGCCCGTCGACGACGTCGACGGCGCCCTGGTCAAGCTGGTCGACGACATGGTCGAGACCATGTACGAGGCGGTCGGCGCCGGCTTGGCCGCGCCCCAGGTCGGCGTGCAACGGCGCCTGTTCGTCTACGACCTCGACGAGGGCCCCCAGGCCATCATCAATCCCGAGATCGTCGAGTCGAGCGGGGAGCTGTACCACGACGAGGCCTGCCTCTCGATCCCCGGGCTGCGCATCGGCATCCTGCGGCCCGAGACGGTACTGCTCAAGGGCTACGACCTCGACGGCAACGAGCTGACCATCGAGGCCGACGACTTCATGGGTCGCATGTTCCAGCACGAGGTCGATCATCTCGACGGCGTCCTCATGGTGGAGCGGCTGGACGACGAGATGCGCAAGCAGGCCCTGCGGATCCTCCGTGACCGGGCCATGGGCCTCGACACCTCGGCCATGGAGGCCAAGCTGGTGTCGGCCGGCAACGACCGGGACGTCTGAACCCCTCCCGGGGCGGTGACCGCTAGCGTCGCCGGAATGGCCCGCCTGGTCTATCTCGGTACGCCCGATGCCGCCGTGCCGCCACTGCGCACCCTGGTCGACGCCGGCCACGACGTGGCCCTGGTCGTCAGCCGGGCCGACAAGCGGCGGGGCCGCGGGAGCGCCCTCGCGCCGAGCCCGGTCAAGGCCGCCGCCCTCGAGCTCGGCCTTCCCGTCACCGACAGCCTGGCCGAGGCCGCCACCACCGGAGCCGAACTGGGCGTCGTCGTGGCCTACGGACGCATCATCCCCGTGGCCGTGCTCGAGCAGTTGCCCATGGTCAACCTCCACTTCTCCCTCCTGCCGCGCTGGCGCGGGGCGGCGCCGGTCGAGCGGGCGATCCTGGAGGGCGACGCCGAAACGGGTGTCTGCCTGATGGCGGTGGAGGCCGGCCTCGACACCGGTCCCATCTATGCCGAGGTGGCCACCGCCATCGACCCCGACGAGTCGGTCGAGGCGCTGCGGGGGCGCCTGGCGGTCATCGGCTCCCGGCTGCTCGAGGAGTGCCTCGCCGGGGGCCGGGCCGGCCTGCCGGTGCCCCGGGACCAGGCCGGCAACCCGAGCTACGCCGAGAAGGTGGCCGCCCACGAGCTCGAGCTCGACTTCACCGAGCCGGCCGTCCACCTGCGCCGGGTGGTGCGTCTCGGCCGGGCCTGGACGACCTTCCGGGGCCGGCGGCTGCGGGTGCTGTCGGCCGCCCACGCCGAGTCCGCCGTCCACGACGACGGATCCGTGCCGGTCACGCTCGCCCCCGGACAGCTCGACGGGGTCGGGGTCGGGGCCGGAGGAGGCACCCGCCTGGTCCTCGAGGTCGTCCAGCCCGAGGGCAAGCGACCGATGGCCGCCGTCGACTGGCTGCACGGGGTGCGTCCGGGACCCGACGACCGCCTGGGGTCGTGAGCGGCGGCCGGTAGGCTCGCGGCGATGGCCACCGTCGACGCTCCCGCCGCCACCGGCACGCCCACCCTGCGGGTGGCGCCGTCGATCCTGTCGGCCGACTTCGGCAGCCTGGCCGACGCGGTGGCCCGGGTGGCGCCGGGCACCGACTGGCTGCACGTCGACGTGATGGACGGCCACTTCGTGCCCAACCTGACCATCGGGCCGCCGGTCGTGGCGTCGCTGCGGGCCCACAGCGACCTGTTCTTCGACACCCACCTCATGATCACCGACCCGGCCCGCTACCTCGAGCCGTTCCGCGACGCCGGGTCCGACGGGTGCACGGTGCACGTGGAGGTGGGGGAGACCGAGGCGCTCTGCGCCCAGATGCGCGACCTGGGCCTGCGGGTGGGCCTGGCCGCCAATCCCGACACGCCGTTCGAAGCGCTCGAGCCCTATCTGCCCCTGGTCGACCTCGTGCTGTGCATGACGGTCTTCCCCGGGTTCGGCGGGCAGTCCTTCATCGCCGACGTGATGCCCAAGGTGGCCCGGGTGCGGGCCGCCGCCGACGCGGCCGGCCTGAGCATCGACATCGAGGTCGACGGGGGCATCGACGAGCACACGGTGGTCGAGGCCGCCCGCTGCGGGGCCAACGTGTTCGTGGCCGGATCCGCCGTCTTCAACCGGGAGGACCCGCTCGGGGCGGTCGGTGCCATCCTGCGGGCGGCGTCCGACGAGCGCGCCGGGGCGCCGTCCTGAGCGTCCCCGCCCCTGACGACGCCGACGCGGCATGGATGCTCCGGGCCGTCGACGCCGCCGAACGGGTCCGCGGTCGCACCGCGCCCAACCCGTGGGTGGGGGCCGTGCTCGTGCCCGAGCCGACCGGGGCCGGCCCGTCGACCTGGTTCACCGGCGCCACCGCCCCGCCCGGTGGACCCCACGCCGAGGTGGCGGCCCTGGCCGCGGCCGGCGAGCGGGCCCGGGGCGGGACCCTCTACGTGACTCTCGAGCCCTGTGCCCACCACGGCCGGACGCCACCGTGCTCGGACGCCGTGGAAGCCGCCGGGGTGGCCCGGGTGGTGGTGGGCATGGCCGACCCCGACGCCAAGGTGGACGGCCGGGGGATCGCCGCGCTGGAGGCCGCGGGCGTCACCGTCGACGTGGGTGCGGCCGGCGAGGCGGTCGCCGAGCAGCTCGCCCCCTACGTGACGCACCGGCGCACCGGTCGGCCCTGGGTCGTGCTCAAGCTGGCCGCCACCCTGGACGGGCGCATCGCCGCCCCCGACGGCACCAGCCGGTGGATCACCGGCGAGGCGGCCCGGCTCGACGCCCACCGGCTGCGCGCCGTGTCGGACGCCGTGCTGGTCGGGGCGGGCACGGTCCGGGCCGACGACCCGTCCCTCACCGTCCGGCTCCCCGAGGGTGACCCGTACTTCCGGGGCTCGGACGAGCAGCCCCTCCGGGTGGTGCTCGGCACGGTGCCCGACGGTGCCGCGGTCGCGCCCGCGCTCGAACTGACCGGGCCCCCCGGCCAGGTGCTCGACGAGCTCGGCGCCCGCGGGGTGGTGCAGGTCCTGGTGGAGGGCGGCGCCACGGTGGCCCACGATCTCCATGCCGGCGGGCTGGTCGATCGCTACGTCCTCTACCTCGCTCCCGCCCTGTTCGGCGGCGACGACGCCAGGCCGCTGTTCGCCGGGCCGGGCGCGTCCACCATGGACCGACTGTGGCGAGGGGAGGTCCGCACGGTGACTAGCCTGGGAGGCGACGTCCGGGTGGAGCTGGCTCCTCCCGCCACGCCTTCCTGACCAGGGAGACGCACCGCAGGACCAGGACGCCAGGCAGTACCGGACGATACGAGGGAGACACGGGTTCAATGCCCTTCTCAGCAGTCGAGGCAGCGATCGAGGCAGTGGGGCGGGGCGAGATCGTCGTCGTCGTGGACGACGAGGACCGCGAAAACGAGGGCGACCTGATCATGGCGGCCGACGCCGTCACCCCGGAGAAGATCGCCTTCTTCCTGGCCCACACGTCTGGGCTGATCTGCGTGCCGCTGACCCCCGAGCGGGTCGAGCAGCTCGACCTCCCGCTCATGGTCACGGCCAACACCGAGGTGCAGCGCACGGCCTTCACCGTCAGCGTGGACTTCCGCCACGGCACCACCACGGGGATCTCCGCCGCCGACCGGGCCGCCACCATCAGGGCGCTGGCCGACCCCCACACCCGGCCCACCGACCTCAACCGTCCCGGGCACATCTTCCCCCTCCGCTACCGGCCGGGCGGGGTGCTGAAGCGGGCCGGCCACACCGAGGCGGCGGTCGACCTGGCCCGGGCCGCCGGCCTGTCGCCGGCCGGTGTGCTGTGCGAGGTGGTGAGCGAGGACAAGGCCTCCATGGCCCGGCTGCCCGAGCTCGAGGCCTTCGCCAAGAAGCACGGCCTCCACCTGATCTCCATCGCCGACCTGATCCGCTACCGGCGTCACAAGGACAAGCTGGTGCGCCGCATCGCCGACGCCCGGATCCCGACCGAGTTCGGCGAGTTCACGGTCTACGCCTACGAGTCGGTACTCGACGGCGAGCACCACGTGGCCCTCGTCAAGGGCGACATCCAGGGCCAGCCCAACACGCTGGTCCGCGTGCACAGCGAGTGCCTGACCGGCGACGTGTTCGGTTCGCTGCGGTGCGACTGCGGCCCCCAGCTCCACGGGGCCATGCAGGCCATCGACGAGAACGGCAGCGGCGTGCTGGTCTACCTCCGCGGCCACGAGGGCCGCGGCATCGGGCTGGCCCACAAGCTGCGGGCCTACACCCTGCAGGAGGAGGGCTTCGACACCGTCGACGCCAACCTCGAGCTGGGCCTGCCCGCCGACTCGCGCGAGTACGGCATCGGGGCCCAGATCCTGGTCGACCTCGGCGTGACCACGATGCGCCTCATGACCAACAACCCGACCAAGTACGGCGGGCTCGAGGGCTTCGGTCTCGACATCGTCGAGCGGGTCAACATCCAGCCGGTGCCCACCCCCGAGAACATCGAGTACCTCCGCACCAAGCGCGAGCGCATGGGCCACCTCCTGGAGGGGCTCGATGACGTCCTCTGACCGGACGGCACTACCCGACGACGCCAAGGTCCGGGCGGCGGCGCGGGTCGGCGTGTCGCTCGACCCGGCCGAGCTCGTCGCCGACGTGGTGCGCGACGTCCGGGTGGGCTTCGCCTGCGCCGAGTTCAACGGCGGGATCACCGACCGGCTGCTGACCGCCGCCCTCGACGAGCTCGAGGCCGCCGGCTGCGACCTCGGCTCGGTGGTGGTGTCCTGGGCCCCCGGGGCCTTCGAGCTCCCGCTCGTGGCCAGCGGCCTGGTGGAGAGCGGCCGGATCGACGCCGTCGTGGCCCTGGGCGCCGTCATCCGGGGCGACACCGGGCACTACGACTTCGTGGCCGGTCAGTGCGCGGCGGGCCTCCAGCGCGTCCAGCTCGACGCCGGTCTGCCCGTCGTGTTCGGCGTGCTGACCACCGACACGGTGGAGCAGGCACTGGTGCGCTCGCTGCCCGACGCCACGAACAAGGGGGCCGAGGCGGCCCGCACCGCCCTCGGGACGGTGGCCC
The DNA here is from genome assembly GCA_963830165.1 of uncultured Acidimicrobiaceae bacterium. Lineage (GTDB taxonomy): Bacteria > Actinomycetota > Acidimicrobiia > Acidimicrobiales > RAAP-2 > Bog-756. The sequence continues at coordinate 24,272 of CAWHKZ010000008.1, read as the reverse complement.
TGCTGCGCCGCGCGGCCGACCTCCCGAGCGGGCACAAGGTGGGCTTCACGGTCGGAGGGCGCTGAGCGTGCTGAAGCTGGTACTGCCCAAGGGCTCCCTGGAGAAGGCGACGCTCGAACTGTTCGCCGAGGCCGACCTGGGCGTGAGCCGGTCCTCGAGCGTGGACTACCGCGCCGCCATCGACGACCCCAGGGTCGACGACGTGCGGATCCTGCGCCCCCAGGAGATCCCGCTGTACGTGGCCGACGGCCTGTTCGACATCGGGATCACCGGGCGCGACTGGATCGAGGAGCGGGGCAGCGCGGTCACCTCGCTCGGGACCCTGCAGTACTCCAAGGCGACGGCCAACCCGATCCGGGTGGTCCTGGCCGTGCCGGCGGAGTCGCCCGTCTCGTCGGTCGCCGACCTGGCGGCCACTGCCACCGGGCCCGGTGGTGCCCTGCGGGTGTCGACCGAGTACCCCGAGCTCACCCGCCGCTACCTCGAGTCCCACGGCGTGCAGGCCGAGGTCAGCCTCTCGTACGGGGCGACCGAGGCCAAGGTGCCCGACATCGCCGACTGCGTGGTCGAGATCACCGAGACGGGCCGGGCGCTGCGGGCGGCCGGGCTCAAGATCGTGGAGACGCTGCTCGTCTCCCACACCGAGCTGATCGCCAACCCGGACTCGGCCGACGATCCCGACAAGCGCCACGCCATGGAGCAGCTGCTCACGCTCCTGCAGGGATCGCTCGAGGCCCGGGGCAAGGTGCTGGTCAAGCTCAACGTCGCCGCCGAGCAACTGGCCGGCGTCATCGAGGTGCTGCCGTCCCTCCGGTCACCCACCGTCTCGGAGCTGTTCGGGGGAGGCGGATTCGCCGTCGAGACGGTGGTCCGCAAGTCGGAGATCAACGTGCTCATCCCGGCCCTCCGCGACCGGGGGGCGACGGACATCCTCGAGCTGGCCCTGTCCAAGATCGTGCATTGAGGGTGCCCCGGTGACGCCGCTGCCCTCGGGACCGCGCGACCTCGTCCCGGTCGGGTCGACCACCCTGCTCGGCACGGTGACCGAGTTCGACGAACCGCGGGGGATCGGCGTCGTGCGGTGCGGCCACCGGACGGTCTCGTTCCACTGCACGGCCATCACCGACGGCACCCGTGACATCGCCCTCGGCACCGAGGTCGCGGTGCGCATCGGCGCCGGACGGCTGGGCCGGCTCGAGGCGCGGTCCGTGCGGCCCCTGCCTCCGACCGTCCGGACGGTCGCGGAGACGGTCGGGGCCTCCGCTCCACGCGCCGACCGTCCCGGGGGGTCCGGACCCGATGCTCCGTCGGGACCGGTGGGACCGACGGGACCGACCGACTACGGGCCGGCCGTCCCGGCGGCGCCGTCGGTCGCGCCCCTGTCGCCGGTCGCCCCCGCCCCGGCGTCGCCGTTCTCACCGGCTCCGGCGTCGCCGTTCTCACCGCTGGGCCCGGCATCGGTTGCACCCGCTCCGGTCGGGGGCGCCGAACCGGACGAGCCGTCGGCTCCGGCGCCGTCGGACCCCGCCGGGACCACCGGACCGCCCGCCCCGGAGCCGCTGACGACGCCCGGGCCCGAGCCGGCCACCGACTCCCCGGTGGCGCCCGTGTTCGACGGCCCCGCCTGGACCTCCGACGAACCGACCCCGGCGTCGGGGACGCCGGCCACCGGGTCGGACACCGGGGGCGGAGCGCCCGGTGTCCCCTCCACCGGGGCCGACGGCGACTCGTCACCCCACCCCAACTTCTGGTCACCGTTCTCGCAGTCGCCGGCCGGGCCCCCGCCGACGTGGTCCACACCCGTCACCAAGCGGGAGTCCCCGTCGGACGACTCGTGACCGGGTCCTGACGGCAGGGTGTCCCCGTCCCCGTCGCCGTCCGCGTAGGGGTTGCCCAGGATGTTGCGGGCCATGTCGACGACGACCGCGCTGTCGGCGTCCTCCTCGGTCACCACACCGAGCAGGGGGGCGGCGAGCAGGCCCGTCACGATGCCCGTCTCCGACATGGACTCGGCCTGGACGATGGCCCATTCCCACAGTCGCTTCACCATGTCGGGGCTGGTGTTCTTCCGCTCGGGGTACTTGAGCCAGCAGTTGACCAGCGCGTGCCCGAGCCCCGTGGCCGCCGGGAACAGCCAGATCAGCCGGTAGTTGCCGGTGGCGTCGACGGTGGCGGCCGCCACGTAGGCCAGGACCACGCTGACCAGGTTGAAGGGTGACAGCAGCACCCCGAGCCGTTCCCCCAGGCCGCCGGCCCGGGGGAGGAGCTGCAGGAGCAGCGGCGCCATCACGATGATGTACGCCCCGATGAAGGGCGCCCCGATGTAGCTCAGCACCACCGCCTGCCACAGGTGGGTGTCGAAGTACTGGACCCCGGCCAGCACGGCCCCGAGCAGCGGCGCCCCGATGGCCAGCTGCATCGGGGTCAGCCACCGGCTGAGCGGCACGCCGAGGGCGATGCCGATGATGAACACCGGGATCCCGGTGGCCAGGCCGGCGATGGTCTGGGCGCTGGCCCCGGCGTGGAGCACCCGCTGGAAGAACAGGATGGCCACGTAGCCGGTCGAGCCGATGCCGGCCCAGAACAGCAGCGACCCGGTGACGAGCACCTTGGCGTTGGGCCCGGCCAGGATGTCCCGCAGCTCGTCACGGGCCGGACGGGCCCGGCCGGTGCGATCCGCCAGCGCGCCGCGCGCCGCCGAGGGCGCTTCGCGGACGAGCAGCAGTACGGCCATCCCGGTCAGCACCATGATGACGCCGGCCACCTGGAACGGCAGGTTCCACGTGGCCGGGTCGGACTGCTTCCAGGTGGTGATGACCGTCGCCTTGATGGTCCAGCTGGCCAGCGTGCCGAGCACGGTGGTGAGTACGAGGGCCTTGAGCCAGCGACTGCGACCGAACACCTCGGGCACGACGGCCACGTTGGTGAGGGAGAACACCGAGGCCGCCTGGCTGGCGATGAGGATCATGACCACGAGCGACCAGTACCCGTTGACCACGGTGAACATCCAGGTGGCCACCCCCATCACCATCAGGCTGATCGCCATGTAGGGCGTGCGCCGGCCCACCCGGGTCCGGGTGCGGTCGCTGAGGCGCCCGGCCACGGGATAGGTGAGCCAGCTGAACAGACGGCTGGCCGTGAGGGCGAAGGTCACGGCCAGCGCCCCCGAGGCCCGCTGCTGCACGAACAGGGTGATGAGGACCCCGGAGACGGCCAGGTTCGCCCGCGGGCCCACCAGGCCGATGGACAGTCCCAGGAAGCTGCGGACCCGCGAGGCGTCGATGCCGCCGCCCTGCTCCGCCGGCTCCGCCGGACCGGCCGTGTCGTCGGGCGGCCCGCTCACCCGCCGCCGTCGGAGGCGGGTGCCTCGTCGTCGGGCTGCTCGGCGTCGACCCCGACGACGGCGTCGACGGAGGCCCCGGCCCGCTGGGCCCCGTCGATCTGGACGAAGGCCAGCCGGAGGTTGGTGAGCCCCTCCTTCAGGGCGGCCTCACCTTCGCCCAGGCGACCCTCCAGGCCGTCGACCAGGCAGCCGAGGGCGTCGATGGCCAGTCGGGCCCGGTCGAGCAGAGGCGGCTGCTGGGACAGGTAGACGGCGGCCAGTTCGAACAGTCCGTAGCAATGGTTGGCCACGACCACCTCGACCGGGGCGTTGGCCAGCTCCGCCCGCATGGCCTCGACCTGGGCGGCCAGGGCATCGTCCTCGACCGTCTCGTCGTCGCCGTCGAAGCCGTCGGGGGGTGGGCCGGCGGGCGGGGAGGGGGCCCGGCCCACGGGTCGTTCGCCGTCAGGTGTCCACAGAGAGCTCACGACTGGTAGCCTAAAGCAACTGATAGACGAGGAAGCGGGGCTTCGCGATGCGAATCTCCCACCCGGCCACCGTGATCCGCCCCGTGCGGACACCCGTGCGCCGGGTCGATGGGACCGGTGGGCCGACGATCGTCGGTCGTCCCGGTGCTGGCACCGCTCCTTCATCGTCGGTCACGGTTCCCGTGGCCATGAGACAGGGAGTGAAGTCGAATAGCAACCAGCGCCACCAACGATCCTCGCATCAATGACCGCATCCGCGCCCGCGAGGTGCGCCTGGTCGATCCCGACGGCGAGCAGCTCGGCATCAAGCTCCTGCCCGAGGCACTGGCCATCGCCCGTGACCTCGACCTCGACCTCGTCGAGGTGGCTCCCGGGGCCAACCCCCCGGTCTGCCGCATCATGGACTTCGGCAAGCACAAGTTCGACGAGGCCCAGCGGGCCAAGGAGTCCAAGCGCAAGGCCGTCCACGTAGGGATCAAGGAGATGAAGTACCGGCCGAAGATCGGTCCCGGCGACTTCGACACCAAGACCCGGCAGGTGGCCAAGTTCCTCGAGGAGGGTCACAAGGTCAAGATCACGATCATGTTCCGCGGCCGTGAGGTCTTCCACCCCGAGCTGGGCAAGAAGATCCTCGACCGCATCGCCGACCAGATGGAGGGCCTCGGCAAGTCCGAGTCCATCCCGCGGCTCGACGGCCGGAACATGGTCATGGTGCTCGCACCGGAGAAGCGGGCCAAGCCGGCCGGCTCGTCCCGGTCGGGTGGATCGAAGGGAGGGGCCCCGGCGGCACCGGCGGCCGAGACACCGGCGGAGCCCGTGACGGAGGGCGACACACCCGCACCGGAGCGGGTGGCGGCGGTGGCCACGGTGGCCACCGAACCAGCGGCGGCACCGGCCGCCCCGGCGGGGGAGCAGACCCCGGCCGCAGAGTCGAGTGAAGGAGAGGGATAGCACGATGCCCAAGATGAAGACGGACAGCGGAGCGAAGAAGCGCATCAAGGTGACCGGGTCGGGGCGGCTGCGCCGCCGTAAGGCCTTCCGGTCGCACCTGCTCGAGCACAAGTCGGCCGAGCGCAAGCGTCGGCTCGGTCGTGAGTCGGACTTCGCCCCCGGCGACGAGAAGCAGATCAAGAGGATGCTCGGCATGTAGCGCCGGCGGTCGCAGCGACCGCCTCCCACCTACCGCCCTCGCCGGCGGCCACCGCCCGCCGCTCGCCGGCGGCCACCTCGCCGGACACCCCGACCGGGCCCTGCCGGCGCCCCCTCCCAGACCACCAGCAACCGGCCGGCCACGCACCGGTCCACCACCTCAAAGGAGTTCACCATGGCCCGAGTCAAAGGCGCCGTCCATGCCAAGAAGCACCACCGCGCCATCCTCGAGCAGGCCCAGGGCTACTACGGCAACAAGAGCCGTTCCTTCCGTGCGGCCAACGAGCAGGTCATGCACTCGGGGCAGTACGCCTTTCGGGACCGCCGGGCGCGCAAGGGCGACTTCCGCCAGCTGTGGATCCAGCGGATCAACGCCGCCGCCCGGCTGAACGGCATGAGCTACAGCCGCTTCATCGCCGGCCTGCACCGGGCCGACGTCGAGGTCGACCGCAAGGTCCTGGCCGACCTGGCCGTGACCGCGCCCGAGGCGTTCGCCACGCTGGTGCAGGTGGCCACCGACGCTCTGGCCACGAGCGGCTCCGGCGCCGAGGCCGGTTCCTGACCCAGCCGGGTCTGCCCTTCACCCACCAACGGGTGCGGCGGCTCCGCCAGCTCCTGCGCAAGCGGAGCCTGCGGGCCTCCGAGCAGGTCGTGGTGGTCGAGGGGGCGGAACTGCTGTCGGTGGCGCTCGCCGCCGGCACGCCGGTCGAGGCCGTGTACGTGGCTCCCGAGGGGATCGCCGCGCCGGCCGTGGTCGACGTGACCCGCCGGGTGCAGGCCGACGGCGGCCGGGTCTTCGACCTCGCACCCGGGGTCATGGAGCGGGTCGCCTCCACGGTGACCCCCCAACCGCTCCTGGCCGTGGTGTCCTACGCACCGACCCCGATCGACGCCCTGGCCGACGCCACCCTGGTCGTGGTGTGCGTCGACGTGCGCGACCCCGGGAACCTGGGCACCGTGATCCGTACGGCCGACGCCGCCGGAGTGGACGCCGTAGTGTGCTGCGACGGCACGGTCGACCCGACCAACCCGAAGTGCGTGCGGGCGACGGCGGGCTCGCTGTTCCACGTCCCGGTGGTGGAGGGCGGGAGCGCGGCCGGCGCCGTCGGCGCGCTGCAGGCGCTCGGCCTCACCGCGATGGCCACGGTCGTGCGGGGCGGCACCGACTACGCCGCCGTCGACTGGACCGCGCCCGTCGCCCTGGTCCTCGGCAACGAGGCCGGTGGACTCGACGACGACCTGGTGGCCTCCCTCGACCTCGGGGTGACCATCCCCATGGCCGGGCGGTCGGAGTCGCTCAACGTCGGGGTGTCGGCCGCCGTGCTCTGCTTCGAGGCCCTCCGCCAGCGGAGGACGGCTCCGGTTCGGGACGGTGGCCCGACCCGCTCTACGATGGCGTCCATGGACGAGTCACCGGAGGCACCGGGCGACGACGGGCGGACCCGGTGAGCACCACGGTGGACGTCGACGCCCTGGTGGCCGATGCCCGTACGGCCATCGCCGCGGCGGGGACGACGGAGGAGATCCGCCTGGTGACGGCCGCGGTGTCGGGCAAGAAGTCGGCCCTGGCCGAGGCCTCGCGCGCCCTCGGCTCGATGGGCCCGGAGGCCAGGAAGGAGCTGGGCCGGCGGCTGCACGAGGCCCGGGCCACCGTCGAGGAGCTCCTCGAGTCGCGCCGTTCCGAGATCCGGTTCGCCGAGCTGTCCGCCGACATGGCCGCCTCCCGGCTCGATCTGACCGAGTACGTCCCCGGGGCGGTCGCCGGACCGGCGTCGCGGGGCCACCTGCACCTCGTGTCCCAGACCCGGGACGCGCTGGAGGACGTGTTCGTGGGGATGGGCTTCGGGGTGGCCGAAGGACCCGAGATCGAGTCCGACTGGTACAACTTCGGCGCCCTCAACATCCCCCCGGCCCACCCGGCCCGGGGCATGTGGGACACCTTCTACCTGCAGCTCGGCGCACCCGAGTCGACCCTCCTCCGCACCCACACCTCGCCCGTGCAGATCCACCTGATGGAGCGGGCCGTGCTCGACGGCACCCTGCCGATCCACGCCGTCATGCCCGGGCGCTGCTACCGGCGGGACACGCCCGACGCCCGCCACCTGGCCGTGTTCCACCAGATCGAGGGCCTGGTGGTCGACCGCGGCATCACCTTCGCCGACCTGGCCGGGACCATCGAGACGTTCACGACCGCCTACTTCGGCCCGGACATCCACTCGCGGCTGCGCCCGGCCTACTTCCCCTTCACCGAGCCGTCGGCCGAGTTCGAGGTAACGTGCACGATCTGCCGGGGCGAGGGGTGCCGGACCTGCTCGCAGACCGGGTGGATCGAGCTCGGCGGGTGCGGCATGGTCGACCCGGCCGTGTTCGCGTCGGTCGGCATCGACGCCGACCAGTGGACGGGCTTCGCCTTCGGCTTCGGCATCGACCGGTGCGCCCAGATGCGCCACCAGATCGCCGACATGCGGGCCCTCACCGAGAACGACATCCGCTTCCTGCGCCAGTTCTGAGGCGCGCCTCCCGAGAGGACACCGTTGCGAGTTCCCCTTTCCTGGCTTCGAGACTTCGCACCCTTCGAGGGTGAGGCGTCCGTCCTCGCCGCCACCCTCGACGACCTCGGCCTGGTCGTCGAGGGCATCGAGCAGATCGGCGAGGGCCTGGCCGACGTCGTCGTCGTCCGGGTGGACGAGGTCGGGCCGATCGAGGGTGCCGACCGCATCCGGCGCGTGGTGGTGACCGACGGCCGCGGACCCGTCGAGGTCGTCTGCGGCGCGTGGAACTTCGGGGCCGGCGACCTGGTGGCCCTGGCGCCGGTCGGCTCGGTGCTGCCCGGCGGCTTCGCCATCGGGAAGCGGAAGATGAAGGGCGTGACCTCGAACGGGATGCTGTGCTCGGGGCGCGAGCTGCGCCTGTCCGAGGACCACGAGGGCATCCTGGTGCTCAACGACGTCGAGGGTGCCGCCCCCGGGGCCATGCTCGTCGAGGTGCTGGGGATCGAGCCCGACGTGGTGTTCGACGTGGCCGTCGAGGCCAACCGCCCCGACGCCTGGTGCATGGCGGGGGTGGCCCGTGACCTGGCCGCCCGGATGGGCCTGCCCTTCGCGGTGCCCGCCACCGACGACCTGGTCTCGCGGGTCGACCCCGGGGCGCCACCGGCCCCCGTCCCGGCGGTGGGCCCGCCGGTGGGTGGGCTGGCCACGGTGCGGGTGGACGACCTCGAGCTGTGCCCGCGCTTCACCGGCCGGGTGCTCACCGGCGTGCAGGTGGGGGAGTCGCCGGCGTGGCTGGCCCGCCGGCTCACCGCCGCCGGCATGCGCCCGATCAACAACGTGGTCGACGCCTCCAACTACGTGATGCTGGAGCTCGGCCAGCCCACCCACCCCTACGACCTCGACCTGCTGGAGGGCGGGGGCCTGCTCGTCCGCCGGGCCGCCGCCGGCGAGACCGTGACCACCCTCGACGGGGTCGAGCGCACCCTCGGACGCCCCGGTCCGGGGCTGGGCGACTCCGGTCAGGACTGCCTGATCTGCGACGCCACCGGGGCGCCGGTCGGCATCGGCGGCATCATGGGTGGCGCCACCTCGGAAATAGGCACCGGGACCACCCGGGTCCTGCTCGAGGCCGCCTACTTCGTGCCCATGGCCATCGCCCGCACGTCCAAGCGGCTCACCCTGCGTACGGAGGCCTCGGCCCGGTTCGAGCGCGGCTGCGACCCGGCGGGCATCGACCGGGCGGCGGAGCGGTTCTGTGCGCTGCTGGCCCTCACCGTCGGCCCTGGCCTGACACTGGCCGACGGCGTGCTCGACGTCGTCGGCGACGAGGTGCCCGTACCGCTCGAGGTGCCGGTGCGCCCGTCCCGGGTGAACGGGCTGCTGGGCACCGATCTCACCGCACCGGCCATCGCCGAGCTGCTCCGACCGCTCGGTATGGAGGCCGTGGTCACGGGGGACGGCGACGCACCCGTCGCCGTCGTGGTCCCCACCTTCCGGCCCGACATCCGGCCGGCCCCGATGGGCGAGGCCGACCTGGCCGAGGAGGTGGCCCGGACCCACGGCTACACCCGGCTGCCCCGCCGCCAGCCCGCCTGGCCCCAGCCCGGCGGTCTGTCCGACCGCCAGCGCCAACGGCGGCGCCTGAAGGACGTGCTGTGCGGGATCGGGGCCTCCGAGGCCTGGACCACGGCGTTCGTGACCGAGGCGGACCAGCTGGCCGCCGGATTCACGGCGCCGTACGTGGAGGTGGCCAACCCGCTCGTCGAGGCCGAGCGGTTCCTCCGGTCGTCGATGGCGCCCGGTCTAGTGCGCGCCCTGGTCTACAACGCCGAGCGCCGCCAGGGCGACATCCGGCTCTTCGAGGTCGGATCGGTCTTCTCCACCGTCGAGGTCCCCGACCCCGAGGGCCCGCCGGCCGACGAGACCGAGCGGCTGTGTGCGGTCTTCGCCGACCACGGCGACGACGCCTGGTCGGCCGTGGCCGCCTGGCACACGGTGGCCGACTCGCTCGGCCTGGCCGACTGGGAGATGGAACAGGGCCACCACGGTGGCGCGGCCGCCCGGGTGACCCACGAGTACCGCTCGGCCACCGTGCTGTGCGGACCGGCCGACGGGGGGCGGCGGACCACGCTCGGCCAGGTGGGGGAGCTCGACCCGACCTTCGTGGAGACCATCGGGCTGGTGGGGGCCGATGGCCGGCCGCGCCGGGTGGGCTGGCTCGACCTCGACCTCGGCGTGCTCCTCGACCCGGACCGGGCACCCCGCCGGTCGCTCGAGGCGCGGCCGATCAGCCGCTTCCCGTCGTCCGACATCGACCTGGCCTTCGTGGTGCCCGACCAGGTTCCGGCCGGCACGGTGGCCGCGACGCTGACCACCGCCGGGGGCGAGCTGCTCGAATCGGTCCAGCTGTTCGACGCCTACCGGGGCGAGACGCTCGGCGAGGGGACGCGGAGCCTCGCCTTCCGGCTGCGGTTCTGTGCCCTCGACCGCACCCTCACCGACGAGGAGGTCGGTGCCCTGCGTGCGGCGTGCATCACCGCCGTCGAGGAGGCCCACCGGGCCGCGCTGCGCTGAGCTCCGTGGCGGGACGGTCCCTGGCGACCGGCCGCCCTCAGGTGCCGACACCGAGGAGGCCGGCCAGCAGTCGCATGTCCTCGAAGACGACGACGCCGTCGCCGGCCAGCCGGGCACCCGGGGTGACGCCCCCGGCGTAGGCGAGCACCTGCATCCCGGCGGCGAGGGCCGCGGCCACGCCCGAAGCGCTGTCCTCGACCACCACGGAGCGGTCGGGACGGTGTCCCATCCGCGCCGCCGCGTACAGGAAGATGTCGGGAGCCGGCTTGCCGCGGGCCACGTCGTCGGCGCTGAAGATCCTCCCGTCGAACCGCTCGAGGAGGCCGGTGCGGCCGAGGGTCATGGCCATCCGGTCGTGGCTGCCGCTCGAGGCCACGCACGTCGGGAGCTCCAGCAGGTCGAGCATGTCGAGCACGTCGACGATCCCGTCGACCGGGGTCAGTTCACGCTCGAACACCTCCCGATACCGGACGTCGAACTCCTGCTCCCAGTCGATCGGCCGGCCGAGGTGGCGCTCGATCTCACCGTGCATGTAGGCGGCGGTCCGACCCACGAACCGGTCGACGATCTCCTCCTCGGTGAGGGGCCACCCGAGATCGGCGAGGATGGACGCTTCGGTCCGGACGGCGAGGCGTTCGGAGTCGACCAGCACGCCGTCGCAGTCGAAGATGACGAGGCCGACGTCCACGCCGCGACCCTACGCCCGGTCGGCGGGCCCGCTCAGGAGTCGAAGCCCAGCCCCACCGAGTCGAGGGCGCGCAGCCAGAGGTTGCGCCTCCCCCGGTGGGCGTCGGCCCTGGCCAGCGACCAACGGGTCAGGTTGATCCCGACGGACCGCACCGGCTCGGGAGGGAACGGGATGGGCTTGGAGCGGACGAACCGCAGGCGGGTCAGCTCGGTGTCCCGTCCGGACACGAGGTCGAGGGCCACCCGGGCCCCGAAGCGCGACGCCCCGACCCCGAGGCCGGTGTAGCCGGCCGCCGAGGCCACCCGGCCGTCGGCGGAGCGGTCGAAGAAGGCGCAGAACCGGGAGCAGGTGTCGATGGCGCCGGCCCACGCATGACTGAAACGGAGGTCCTCGAGCGCCGGGAACGTGCGGGCGAACAGGGTCGACAGCTGCTCGAAGGAGGCCGGCCGCTGCTCGAGCGGCGCCGCCATGGCGCTGCCGTAGTGGTAGATGGCGTCGTAGCCGCCGAACAGGATGCGGTCGTCGGCGGTGCGCCGGTAGTAGAGGAACTGGTTGCCCGTGGTGCCGATGCCCTGGCGTCGCGCCCACCCGACGGCCTCGGTCTGGGCCGCGCTCAGCGGCTCGGTCATGAGCACGTAGTCGTAGACCGGCACGATGTACTTCCGCAGACGTCTCACGGGCGAGGGGGAGGCGTTGGTGGCCAGCACCACCGAGGCGGCCGTGACCTGCCCGTGGGTCGTCCGCACCACCATCGGCGCCGCCGACCGGGGCGCGGCGGGCTCGAGGCCCTCCACGCGGGTGTGCTCGTAGATGCGCACCCCGGCCCGGACACAGGCCCCCCGCAGGCCCCAGGCCAGGCGGGCCGGGTGCACCAGGGCGCAGCTGTCCGGCTCCCACAGCCCGGCCAGGTGGACCGGCGAGGGGATCTCGGCCTGCAGCTCGTCCCGGTCGAGGAAGACCGGATGGCCGCCGTGCTCGCGGGCCAGGGCCTCGGCCTCGCGCAGCCCGGCGACCTGGTAGGCCTCGGTGGCCACGTCGAGCTCACCGGTGCGCTCGAAGTCACAGGCGATGCCCTCGACCGCCACGGTGGCCTCGATGGCGTCGAGGTTCTCGCGCCCCAGCCGTTCGAGGGTGCGGATCTCGTCGGGGAACCGCTCCACCCCGTTGGCGAGGCCGTGGGTGACGCTGGCCGCACAGAACCCGCCGTTGCGTCCCGAGGCGGCCCAGCCGCACCGGTCGCCCTCCACCACCACGACGTCTCGCGACGGGTCGTCGTGCTTGGCCAGCAACGCGGCCCACAGGCCGGTGTAGCCGCCGCCGACGATCGCCAGGTCGGCCCGCACGGCCCCGACGAGGGGGAGGGTGGGCTCGGGGGCGGCCAGGTCGTCGAGCCAGTACGAGAGCGGCTGGGCGTCGGCGAACGCCGCGGCTCGGTCCATTCCGGCCACGCTACCGGTCGGCCCGGTGGGACCTGCGGGGGACGATGGGGAGGCCGCAACGCTCCGGATCGTCGGGGTCTCCGCTGGGGTTTCGGAACGGATACCGATGCGGAACCCCTGGCGGGCGATCATCGCTGACTTGCATATTCATGCGAGAATGTGCATAGACTTGCAAGATGTCGGACAGGCCCGGGGGCGTCAATCACGTGGGGATCGTCGGCGCCTCCGGCTACGGCGGCGCCGAACTGCTCCGCCTGTGCGCCGGCCACCCCGACCTCGAGGTGGCCGTAGCCGCCGCCGGCTCCCACACCGGCGAGGCGGTGGCCGCCCACACCCCGTCGCTGGCCGCCGCCTACCCGACGCTGACGTACGGCCCGACGGACGCCGACGTCCTCGACGGGCTCGACGTGGTGTTCCTGGCCCTGCCGCACGGCCAGTCCCAGGATCTCGTGCCCGCCCTGGTCGACCGGGTCGGTGTGGTCGTCGACCTGGCCGCCGACTTCCGCCTGTCCGATCCGGCGTTGTACCCGGCCTGGTACGGCGAGGAGCACCGGGCACCCGGTCTGCTCGACAGCTTCGTCTACGGCCTGCCCGAGCTGCACCGGGACGAGCTGGTGGGGGCCACCCGCATCGCCGCGCCCGGCTGCTACCCGACGGCCGCGCTGCTGGCCCTCGCTCCGCTGGTCGAGGCCGGTGCCCTCACCCTCCCGGCCGAGGGGGGGCCACCGCTGGTCGTCGACGCGGCGAGCGGCACGTCCGGGGCGGGTCGCGCCCCGAAGGCCGACCTCCACTTCGCCGCGGTCGACGAGGACTTCGTGGCCTACGGCCTGCTCGACCACCGCCACACCGCCGAGATGGAGCAGGGGCTCGGCACCACCGTCCTGTTCACGCCCCACCTGGCCCCCATGGTCCGGGGCATCCTGGCCACCTGTTACGCCCGTCCCGCCGACCCCGGTGGGCTGACCACGGAGGACGCCATGCAACTCCTGCACGACCGCTACGACGACGAGGCCTTCGTCGTCGTCGGCGACGCTCCGCCGTCCACCAAGGCGGCCAGCGGCTCGAACACCGCCCACCTGACCGTCCGGGTGGATCCCCGCACGGGCTGGGTGGTCGTGCTGTCGGCCATCGACAACCTGATCAAGGGGGCCGCCGGCCAGGCCGTGCAGTGCGCCAACCTCGCCCTCGGCCTGCCCGAGGGCTCGGGCCTGCCGCTCGTGGGGGCCTACCCGTGAGCATCACCACGCCCGCCGGATTCACGGCCGCCGGTCTGGCCAGCGGCATCAAGGCATCGGGCGCCCTCGACCTGGCCCTGGTGGCCACCGAGGACGGCCGGCCCGTGCCGACGGCGGCCACGTTCACCCGGAACCTGGCGTGCGCCGCCCCCGTCCAGGTCAGCCGGGCCCACATGGCCGCCAACGGTGGACGGGCCGCCGCCGTGCTCGTCTCGAGTGGCAACGCCAACGCGGCGACGGGCGACCGGGGCCGGGCCGACGCCGCCACCATGTGCCGGCTCGCCGCCGAGGGTCTGGGCGCCACGGCCGAGGAGGTGCTGGTGTGCTCCACCGGCCTCATCGGCATCCCCTTGCCCATGGACGTGATCGAGCGGGGCATCCCCGCCCTCGTCGCCGCGCGTGCCGGTGGCGAGGCGGCGGCGGCCGACGCGGCCTCCGGCATCCTCACCACCGACTCGGGCCGCAAGGAGGCGCTGGTCACCTACCCGACGTTCACCGTGGCCGGCATGGCCAAGGGGGCGGGCATGCTGGCCCCCAACATGGCCACCATGCTGGCCTTCCTCACCACGGACGCCGCCGTCGAGCCCGGGCCCCTGGCCGACCTGTTGCGCGCCGCGGTGGCCGACTCGTTCAACTCGCTGTCGGTCGACGGCTGCACGTCGACCAACGACACGGTGGTGCTCATGGCGTCGGGCCGGGCGGGTGCGGCCGACCCCAACGTGGTGGCCGATGCGGTGACCGAGGCGTGCGTCGACCTGGCCGGCCAGATGGCGGCCGACGCCGAGGGCTCCTCGCGCATCTTCCACGTCCAGGTCACCGGGGCCCGATCCGACGGCGAAGCCCACCGGGCGGCCCGCAAGGTGGCCGACTCGCTGTTGGTCAAGTGCTCCGTCAACGGCTCCGACCCGTACTGGGGCCGGGTGGCCAGCGAGCTGGGATCGGCCGGCGTCGACTTCGACATGGACCGGCTCACCATCGCCTACGGGGGCACCACGGTCTGCCGGGGCGGCGTCGGGGTCCCCCACGACCCGGACGCGGTGGCCGCCCACATGGCCGGTTCGTCGGTCTCCATCGAGTGCGGACTGGGCCTCGCCGCCGGGACCGGCGTCGTGATGGGCGTCGAGCTCGGCTACGGCTACATCGACGAGAACCGGACGACCTCGTGAGCCCCTCTGCCCTCACCGATCCGTCCGCCGGGGACAAGGCGGCCGTCCTGGTCGAGTCGTTGCCCTACATCCGCCGCTTCCTCGACAAGGTGGTGGTGGTCAAGTACGGCGGGAACGTGCTCCGGGCCAAGCCGGGACAGCAGCCGGTCGACGAGGGCGGGGCCCTGGCGGCGTTCGCCGAGGACATCGTGCTGATGCGCTCGGTCGGCATGCTGCCCGTCGTGGTCCACGGGGGCGGTCCCCAGATCGGCGCGCTGATGGAGCGGGTCGGCAAGGAGGTCGAGTTCCAGGACGGGTTCCGGGTCACCGATGCCGACACCATCGACCTGGTCCGCATGGTGCTGGTCGGGAAGGTCAACCGCGACATCGTGAGCACGGTCAACGTCCACGGCGCCCTGGCCGTCGGCCTGTCGGGCGAGGACGCCAACCTGATCAGCGCCACGGCGCGTTCCGAGGCCCTCGGCTTCGTGGGCGACGTCGTGGGGGTGGACCCGACGATCGTCCTGCAGCTCCTGGCTCAGGGCCTGATCCCCGTGGTGGCCACCATCGGCACCGACGCCTCCGGCCAGGCCTTCAACATCAACGCCGACGCGGCGGCCGGCGCCCTGGCCTCGGCCCTCAAGGCCGAGAAGCTGGTGTTCCTGACCGATGTGGCCGGGTTGCGAGCCGACCCCGACGATCCGCAGTCCCTGCTGCACCGGGTCTCGGCCGAGCAGCTCGACGCCATGGTGGCCTCGGGGGCGGCCAACGGCGGGATGATCCCCAAGGTGGAGGCGTGTGCGCGGGCCGTGCGCCACGGCGTGCGCCGGGCCCACATCCTGGACGGGCGGACGCCGCACGCGCTGCTGCTCGAGCTCTTCACCGACGAGGGCGTGGGCACCATGGTCGGGGTCGACCTGTGACGGGCACCCCGCAGGCCGATGGGGACCCGGGTGCCGCCGCCGTCGACCGGTCGGCCCTGATGCACAACTACGCCGATCCGTCGGTGACGTTCGTCCGGGGCGAGGGCAGCACCCTGTTCGACACCGAGGGACGCCCTTACCTCGACTTCCTGTCGGGCCTGGCCGTGACGTCCCTCGGACACGCCCATCCGGAGGTGGCCGAGGCCATCGCCACCCAGGCCCGCACGCTCAGCCACGTCTCCAACCTGTTCGGCAACGTCGTCGGCCCCGCCGTGGCGGCGACCCTCGACCGCCTGATCGGGGGCGGCACCGACCGGGCCGGGGGACAGATCTTCTTCGCCAACTCCGGCGCGGAGGCCAACGAGTGTGCCATCAAGCTGGCCCGGCGGTGGGCCGGGCCCGGCCGGTTCGGCGTGGTGGCCACCAACGACGCCTTCCACGGGCGCACCCTCGCCGCCCTGGCCGCCACCGGACAGTTCGAGAAGCAGACGGCCTTCGCCCCGATGCCCGAGGGGTTCGCCCACGTCCCCTTCGGCGACATCGACGCCATGGACGCGGCCGTCGATCCGGCGACGGTGGCCGCCGTCCTCGTCGAGCCGATCCTGGGCGAGGCCGGCGTGGTCGTGCCGTCGTCGGACTACCTCGGCGCCCTGCGCCAGATCTGCACCGACCGCGACGTCCTGCTCATGGTCGACGAGATCCAGACCGGTCTCGGCCGGACCGGCCGGTGGTTCGCCTTCCAGCACCTCGGGATCGAGCCCGACGTCGTGACCATGGCCAAGGCGCTGGGCAACGGCATGCCGGTCGGTGCCTGCTGGGCCCGCTCCGAAGTGGCGGCGGCGTTCGTGCCCGGGGACCACGGCAGCACCTTCGGCGGCCAGCCGCTGGCCATGGCCGCGGCCCGGGCCACGCTCGCCGTCATGGAGGCCGAGGACGTGCCGGCCCGGGCGGCTGCGGCCGGCTCCCGGCTGCGGGCCGGGCTCGAGCGCCTGCCCGGTGTCGCCCACGTTCGCGGCGAGGGTCTGCTGCTCGCCACCGTGCTGGTCAACGACTTCGCCGGTCCGGCCTGCGCCGAGGCGCTGCAGGGCGGCCTGGTGATCAACGCCCCGCGGCCCGACGTGCTGCGCTTCGCCCCGTCGCTCCTGGTGTCGGACGCCGACATCGACCGGGCCGTGGCCACGATGTCCCGGATCCTGGCCCGGCTGCTGGCCGCCTTCGGCCCTCGGGCCGACCAGGAGGCCGGAGGAGGCGGACCCGATGCCTGAGACCGACCCGATCGCGCCCCGGCGCGGGGCCACCCGGCACGTGCTGGACGTGGACGATCTCGGCCCCGACGGGCTCGAGGAGGTCCTGGCGGCGGCCCGGCGCGACCCGGCCACGCTGCCCCGGACACTGGTGGGCCGCGGCGTGGCCCTGGTGTTCGAGAAGCCCTCGGCCCGGACCCGCAACAGCTCGGAGATGGCCGTGGTGGCCCTGGGGGGTCACCCGGTCTACATCCAGGGGGCCGAGGTCGGGATCGACACCCGGGAGTCGGCCGAGGACGTCGCCCGCACGCTGGCCTGCTTCCACCGTGTGCTGTGCGCCCGGGTCATGGACCACGGATCACTCGAGCGCATGCGGGACGCCCTGGACGCCGCGGGCGTCGCCGTCCCGGTCGTCAACCTGCTGTCGGACCGGGCCCACCCGTGCCAGGCGCTCGCCGATCTGCTCACGCTGGGCCAGGTCTTCGGTGACTCCGTGGGGGACCGTCCCGTGGCCTACGTGGGCGACGCCAACAACGTGTGGCGGTCGCTGGCCCTGGCCGCCGCCCTGGCCGGCATCCCCACCCGGGTGGCCTCGCCCCCCGGCTACCAGCCCTCGACCGAGGACCTGGCCCTCGTGCGCTCCCTCGGCGGCGACCTGCTGGTGACCGACGATCCGGCCGAGGCGGCCGACGGGGCCTGTGCCCTCTACACCGACGTCTGGACGTCGATGGGCCAGGAGGAGGAGCGCCGGGCCCGTCTGGCGGCCTTCGAGGGGTTCACCGTGGACGCCGCCCTGCTCGGCCGGGCCGCCCCCGACGCCGTGGTGCTGCACTGCCTGCCCGCCCACCGGGGCGAGGAGATCAGCGCCGAGGTGGTGGACGGGCCCCGCAGCGTCGTGTGGCAGCAGGCGGCCAACCGGATGCACGCCATGCGGGGGCTGCTGGCCTGGGTGACGGCGGAGGAGGGTCCGTGACCCGGGTGACCAAGCACCAGCGCCAGCACCGGATCACCAAGCTGCTGGAGTCGAGCGCGGTGGGCAGCCAGGCCCACCTGGTCGAGCTGCTGGCCGAGGAGGGGGTCGACGCCACCCAGACCACCGTCTCGCGGGACCTGGAGGAGCTGGGCGCCCTCAAGGTGCGACTGCCCGGGGGCGAGACGGCCTACGCCCTACCCGAGCTGCCGTCCCACCAGGTGGCCCCCGAGGACCACCTCAAGCGGGTGCTCGGCGAGTGGGTGGTGGAGGCCGACCACTCCGGAAATCTGATCGTCCTGCGCACCCCGCCCGGCTCCGCCCATGTCGTAGGCTCGGCGCTCGACCGGAGCGGGTTCGCCGGGGTGATCGGAACGGTCGCCGGGGACGACACCGTGCTGGTGGTGGCCTCCGAGGCCACCGGCGGCGCCGCCGTGGCCCACCGGCTGGCCGTGCTCGCCGGCCTCGAGCCGGGTGACGGCGCCGACGACCTGCCGACCGAGATGCCGACCGAGATGACGACCGACGACCCGAGGGGTGTGCGATGACCGAACGAGTGGTGCTGGCCTACAGCGGGGGGCTCGACACCTCCGTTGCCGTGCGGTGGCTGATGGAGAACCACGGTGTGGAGGTGATCGCCGTGGCCGTCGACGTCGGCCAGGCGGCCGAGTCGGGCGGCGAGGACTGGGACGCCATCCGCAACCGCGCCCTGGCCGCCGGCGCCACCGAGGCCATCGTGGTCGACGCCCGGGCCGAGATGGCCGAGGACTTCTGCATGCCCGCGCTGCTGGCCAACGCCAAGTACGAGGGCAAGTACCCGCTGGTGTCGGCGCTGTCGCGCCCCGTCATCGTGAAGCACCTGGTCGCCGAAGCCCGCCGGCACGGCGCCACCCACGTGGCCCACGGCTGCACGGGCAAGGGCAACGACCAGGTCCGCTTCGAGGTGGGCACCCGTGCCCTGGCTCCCGACCTCGACGTCATCGCCCCGGCCCGCGTCTGGCGCCTCAGCCGGGAGGACTGCATCGAGTACGCCGCCAAGTGGGACATCCCGCTCACGGTGACCAAGGAGAAGCTGTACTCCATCGACGAGAACCTGTGGGGCAAGGCCATCGAGTGCGGGGTCATCGAGGACCCCTGGAACCGGCCGCCCGAGGACGTCTACACGATGACCGTGCCCACGGCCACCGAGCCCACCGAGATCGTCATCGGCTTCGAGTCCGGCATCCCGGTCTCCCTCGACGGCGTGCCCCTGACGCCGGAGCCCCTCATCGCCGAGCTCAACCGGGTGGTGGGCTCCTACGGCTTCGGCCGGCTCGACATGGTCGAGAACCGGCGCGTGGGCATCAAGAGCCGGGAGACCTACGAATGCCCGGCGGCGCTGGCCCTGCTGCTGGCCCACGCCGATCTCGAGGACCTGACCCTGGAACGCGACGTCCACCACGAGAAGCTCCGCCTCGAGCCCCGCTGGGCCGAGCTGGTCTACGACGGCCTGTGGTTCAGCCCCCTCAAGCAGGCCCTCGACGCCTTCTTCCTCGAGTCGCAGAAGCACGTCACCGGCGAGGTCCGCCTCCGCCTCGACGACGGGCGCTGCTGGGTGGTGGGTCGGCGCAGCCCGGTCAGCCTCTACGACCACGGGCTCGCCACCTACGACGCCACCGACACCTTCCGCCACCAGGACGCCGAGGGCTTCGTGCGCCTGTGGGGCCTCGGTGTCGCCACCTGGTCGGCCGTCCAGGAAGGTCGCGGCGGTACCGGGCGATGACCCTCTGGCACGGGCGGCTCAGCGGTGGTACCGCGGATGTGGTGATGGACTACTCGGTCAGCCTGCAGTTCGACCGCCGCCTGGCCCGGGACGACCTGACCGGCTCGCGGGCCCACGTGCCGCGGCCTCGGCCGGGGCGGCCTGCTCGCCGACGATGAGGTGACCGTGCTCCTCGAGACCCTCGACCGGGTGGAGGCCGAGCTCGACGACGGCAGCTTCGTGTTCGAGCCCGACGACGAGGACATCCACACCGCGGTCGAGCGCCGCGTGACCGAGCTGGCCGGCGACGTGGGGGCCAAGCTCCACACCGGGCGCAGCCGCAACGACCAGGTCGCCACCGATCTGCGGCTGTACGCCAAGCGCGAGCTGACGTCGCTGGCCGACGACGTCATCGGGCTCCAGGACGTGCTGGTCACCCGGGCCAAGGAGGCCGGCGACACCTACCTGCCCGGCTACACCCACCTGCAGCGGGCCCAGCCCGTGCTCCTGGCCCACCACCTGCTGGCCCACGGCTGGGCGCTGGCCCGGGATGTCGACCGCCTTCTCGCCACCGTCGCCCGACTCGACGTGTCGCCGCTCGGGGCGGGGGCCCTGGCCGGGTCCTCGCTGCCCCTCGACCCGGACGGGACCGGTTCCGACCTCGGCTTCGCCGGTCGGTTCGAAAACTCGCTCGACGCCGTCTCCGACCGCGACTTCGTGGCCGAGGCCCTCTTCGACCTGGCCCTGCTCGGCGTCCACCTCTCCCGGGTGGGGGAGGAGATCGTGCTGTGGTCGACCGAGGAGTTCGGCTTCGCCGTCCTCGACGACGCCTTCGCCACCGGCAGTTCGATGCTGCCCCAGAAGAAGAACCCCGACGTGGCCGAGCTGGCCCGGGGCAAGAGCGGACGCCTCATCGGGAACCTGACCGCGCTGCTCGTCACCTTGAAGGGCCTGCCGCTGGCCTACAACCGGGACCTGCAGGAGGACAAGGAGCCGCTGTTCGACTCGATCGACCAGTCGCGCCTGGCGCTGGCCGCCCTGACCGGGCTGTTCGCCACCATCACCTTCGACGCCGACCGGATGCAGGAGGCGGCCAACGGCTCCTCGGTGGCCGCCGTCGACCTGGCCGAGTGGCTGGTCGAGCAGGGGATGCCCTTCCGCCAGGCCCACAGCGTGGTCGGCGGTCTGGTCCACGACTCGCTCGAGCGCCACGTCCCGCTGGCCGAGCTGGTCGAGGCCCATCCCGCCCTGGGGAGCGAGGCCGTCGCTCTGCTCGAACCCGGTGTCGCCGTCACCCGCCGGACGACGGCGGGCAGCGCCGGGCCCGAGGCGGTGGCCGACCAGATGGGTCGCTTCGCCCACCGCCTCGAGGCCGACCGGATCCGGGTGGCCGGGCTGTCCTGAACCGGGGGCTGGGGCCCGTGTAACGCGCGGCCGTCCCGGGGGACTGCAGGGTGTGGACCACCCTGATGGCCGGACGACCGTGGGGCGCGGCTCGGGCGCCGGACCGCGCTCGATCTTCCGTCCTCCGTGGGAGGCTGGCGAGGTGATCGTCCTCCTCCTGGTGGGGTTCCTGGGCGGACTGGTGACCGGCATCTCGCCGTGCATCCTGCCCGTGCTCCCGGTGATCTTCGCCTCCGGGGCGGCCAGCGGCCTCGACGACCCCCCACCGCCCGCCGCCACGCCGACCGGCACCGTCGCGGCCCGTGCCCCGGTGGCGGTGGGCGCCGTCCCGGGCGCCGGACCCGCAGCGGGTGGGGAGCCCGACGGGGAGCGGACCCCGACGGGACCGACGGTGGGACGACGGGGGAGGCGCCTCCACCGGACCCGGCGGTGGCGGCTCGTGCCCGGCTGGCCGCCGCCCGCCGCCGCCGGCGCCCCTTCGCCGTGGTGGCCGGCCTGGTCGTGAGCTTCTCGGTGGCCACCCTGGCCGGCTCGTGGCTGCTCAGCGCCCTGGGGCTGCCGGACGCGCTGCTCCGCTGGCTGGGCATCGTCGTGCTGGGCCTGCTCGGGATCGGTCTCCTCGTGCCCGCCGTGGGGGACCTCCTCGAGCGCCCCTTCGCCCGCATGACGGCCGGCCGGGAGGTGGCCGAAGGCGGCGGGTTCGTGCTCGGCCTCAGCCTCGGGCTGGTCTTCGTGCCCTGTGCGGGTCCCGTACTGGCCGCCATCGCCGCCGTCGGCGCCGAGCACCACATCGGCGTACGGGCGGTCCTCCTGACCGCCGCCTTCGCCGTTGGGGTGGCCATCCCGCTGCTCGTCTTCGCCCTGGCCGGCCAGGCCCTCGCCACCCGCATGCGGGGCGTCCGCACCCATGCCGCCACCGCCCGGAAGGTCATCGGGGCCGTGCTGGTGGTCACCGCACTGGTGCTGTCCCTGAACCTGGCCGACGGGCTGCAGCGGACCCTCCCGGGCTACACCGACGACCTGCAGACCCACATCGAGGCCAACGCCTCCGCCAGACAGGCCCTGGCCGGGGTGACGGGCGCGCACGGGGGCGCCCTGTCGGACTGCACGCCGTCCAGTCCCGTGCTGGCCGACTGCGGCCCGGCCCCGGCCTTCGTCGGCATCACCAAGTGGCTCGACACCCCCGGCGACCACCCGCTCACCATCGCGGGACTGAAGGGCCGGGTCGTGCTGGTGGACTTCTGGACGTACTCGTGCATCAACTGCCAACGGTCGCTGCCCCACGTCGAGGCCTGGAACGCCGCCTACGCCAAGGACGGGCTCACCGTGGTCGGGGTCCACACGCCCGAGTTCGCCTTCGAACACGACGTCGGGAACATCACGGCGGCGGCGGCCCAACTCGGCGTGCACTACCCGATCGCCGTCGACAACGACTACGCCACCTGGAACAACTACCAGAACGAGTACTGGCCGGCCGAGTACCTCATCGACGCCACCGGCACGGTCCGCCACGTCGACTTCGGTGAGGGCGGGTACGCCCAGACCGAGACGTTCATCCGCCAGCTCCTGAAGACGGCCGACCCGGCGATCGTGCTGCCGCCCCGGACCGACGTGCCCGACCGGACCCCCCAGGTGCAGACGACGCCCGAGAGCTACCTGGGCTACCACTACAGCGAGCCCAACCTCTACGAGGAGAGCGTGACGCCGGACGCCATGACCGGCTACGACGCGCCGGGCTCGCTGCCCCAGGACACGTACGCCTTCGGCGGCCGGTGGGACATCGGCTCCGAGGCCGCGGTGGCCGGGCAGGGAGCGACGCTGGACCTGCACTTCCAGGCCGACGACGTCTACCTGGTGCTCGGCGGGACCGGCACCATCGCGGTCTCGGTGGACGGCGTGCGGACGCGGACCGTGACGGTCTCCGGCGTACCGCGGCTCTACCAACTGGTCGGTCCCGGGGCCTTCCAGCGCGGCACCCTGTCGCTGGCCGTCCCGCCCGGCATCCAGGCCTACGACTTCACGTTCGGGTAGGCGCTGACCGGACGGCCCTCCGGCGATGCTGCTAGACCGGAACCGGCACGTGGCGGACGACGACGGAGGGCGGACGATGCAGCGACGCAGCGGTGCAGACCTCGCAGGTGCAGACCTCGCAGACGTGCACCGGAGGGCCCGCCGGCCGCGCCGGGCGGCCCTGCCCCTGGCCGCCGCGACCCGCGCTGGCCGTCGTGCTCACGGCCTGTGGATCGAGCAGTTCGTCCCCGACGACGACGACCGCGGCCCCCGTGACCTCCTCCACGAAGGCGGCGACGACCGCCGTGGTCGACGCCGCGGTGGTCGGGTCCTACGGCAAGATCCTGGTCTCGAGCTCGGGGAGGACGCTGTACCGGTACACACCGGACGGCACCGGGCCCCCCACCTGCACGGGTGCGTGCGCCACGACCTGGCCCCCGCTGACGGTGCCGACCGGGACCGCCGCGGTGGCCGCCGGTCCGGCCGTGGTGGCCACCGACCTGGGTACGGTCGCCCGGTCCGGCGGCGCCCTGCAGGTCACCTACAAGAAGATGCCGCTCTACACCTACAGCGGGGACACGGCGGCGGGGCAGGCCAACGGCCAGGGCATCGGCGGCATCTGGTACGTGATCCCGGTGGCGACGACGACCACGCCGGTGACGGCCGCCAACGCGACGACGACCACGACGGCCGCCGGCTACTAGGCCCGGGCCCACCCGGTACGGCGACCACCGCGCCGACTCCGGATACCGCGGTCAGGGCCGGAGCGTGGTCAGGGCCGGAGCGTGGCCAGGGCCGGAGCGCGGCCCGAGGGGGTCGGAACCGAGGCACGGCCGCCCGGAAGTGTGTATAGTTGCGTCCTCGCACGGGGTCGCCCTTCTCGGACCAGTCACCTGGACCGATTGACACGCCGGCTCGCATGCGATAGTGTAACTAGTCCCGGTGAACGCCCCTAGGGGTGGCACCAGGCAACTGCGGTTCCGAGGCCTTGCCTCTGTCTGCGGTCATTCCGGCACCAACGCCGTTTCGGTGCGTGCCCGGTTGCTCCTTGAAAACGGAATAGTGATAGCCAAAAGTCAGTGCGGGCGATCGCGGGGAAACTCGAGATCGCCAGTCAATTCAAAGCATTGAACGGACAATGATCTGTTCTTTGCCAGTATTCAGTTGACCGAGAGGATCAGTGTCCTCGAGGTCAGCTCTTCGATTTTGGCCGTGCCCTCGGGTGCGGTCGGAGTCTCAATGGAGAGTTTGATCCTGGCTCAGGACGAACGCTGGCGGCGTGCCTAACACATGCAAGTCGAACGAGGTTCAGTCTGTAGCAATACAGATGAAGACCTAGTGGCGAACGGGTGAGTAGCACGTGAGCAACCTGCCCCGAAGACCGGGACAACACCGGGAAACCGGTGCTAATACCGGATATCCCCACCGAGTCGCATGGCTTGGTGAGG